>NZ_CP062165.1:6175560-7551121 GCF_014844075.1 Paenibacillus sp. JNUCC-31 | reverse complement strand
CATTGCGAATCCATCCTGGATTGATATCGAACTGGGTGTAGGACAATCGGCTTCGCTGGGAAGCCTGAGATGGTATCCTCGCGGTGGTAAGGATGACCTTATTCGGCGAATGAATGGCGCGATGCTGCAAGGCTCAAACGATGGCGTTAATTATAGTACGTTATATACAATTAGCGGCGTGAACAAGGCAGATTGGTTCCAGGCCCGGATCACGGATGAGACGGAATATGCTTACTATCGTTATTACGCACCTACTGGTAGCGCTAATGTTGCTGAGCTGGAGCTGTATAGCAAGACACTTGATCGCACACTGCTGGAGGTGCTTGTGAATGAGGTGAACGAACTGGACGAAGAGCAGTATTCTGCGGAGAGTTATGCAGCAGTACTGCAGGCCTTGTCGGATGCTATGAATGTCCAAAATAATGAAAACGCTACTCAAGAGCAGATCGATCGGACTGCTCAAATACTGCGGCAGGCAATGGAGCAGCTGGTCTCCAACAAAAGCATCGTCTCTCTGCAATCTGTTGCTGTAACAACAACGGCTGGAGTTGCTCCGCTTCTTCCCGATACGGTTATGGCTGCATACAGCGACGAATCCACCGGGAATGTCGAAGTATCCTGGCAGCAAATGGCCCCGGTTCAATATGGAGCTCCTGGCAGCTTCTCCGTGACAGGCGCAGTGTATGGAACCAAACTTCCAGCCACAGCTAATGTTACCGTGCTGGAAGCAGGGATAACATTGAATCCACCTGCCCATGTACGAGCGCTGGAGATTACGTCAAGCTCAATCAAGCTGGGCTGGAATCCCCCCGAGGGTTCTGCTGCTGTAGAAGGTTATGATATCTTGCAGAACGGAAAGCTTGTTGCAACCATTTCCAGAGAAACACTAGAGTATCGGGTTACCCCATTGTCAGCAAATACAACCTATGTATTCCAGATCTCCGCTTTTAACAGCGCCGGTCACCGTGCAGACAGCGAACGCCTGTCCCTCACTACGACCAGTGCACCTTCAACCGGAAATCCAGGTACAGGCGGTGAAGGGGGAGCTGGCACGAACTCGGGTTCAACCTCCAAAGAGAACACAAACGGAAAAGATCTCACGGTCCAATCCGATTCTTTGGAGTCGCAGGCTACTGTCAGCGGAGCGCGGATTGCTGTTTCCTCTACTGTAGAGAATGGAAAGATGCGTGCCGAGCTAACCATGGAGATGTTGAATCAGGCGCTCCGCCATGCGCAGACGAATCAGGAGCGTGTCTTGACCATACAGCTTGGACACCCAAATGATGAAGCAGCGGCTGCATCAGGTATTGCTTTAGAACTCCCGGCTCAGGCATGGCAGGCTATGAATCGACAGGGTATGGAGCGAGTGTTGCTTGAATCTCCTTTACTGACCCTTGAGTTAAGGTTGGATGAGGTGAGCCTGACATCGTATGCCGATAAACTGCTCATTTCCGCAGCAACTGCTGCACCAACGAATCCATTCGGAGCCGATTCAGGGCTTATACAGGAGAAGAAACGCATTACGATTCAGCTGCTGGTGGATGGAAAAGAGACCGGGGTGGGGACGAACACATCGCTGCACTCCACCAGTATTCGCATTCCGTACGCCCTGATGGCTGGTGAACGCCCTGGTGCGATAGTTGCCGCACAGGTGAACAGTGAGGGGAAATTGGAAATTTTGCGCAACTCAATATATGATGCAAAAACAGGCGAGCTGATTTTTCCTGTTAATGGATGGGGGAACTATGCGATTGTTCTAAATCAGACCTCCTTCTTAGACCTCGATAAGCATGACTGGGCAAAGGACGGCATCACTGCACTGGCAGCCCGAAATATTGTGGCTGGTGTGGACAGCCAGCATTTCGCTCCCGAAAAGCCCATATCCAGAACTGAATTCGTGAAGCTCATGATGGAAGCATATGATCTGGTGAAGCCAAGCCATGAACCGACCTTTACCGATGTCAAAAGCGGCAAATGGTATTCCGATGCTGTGGCATCCGCACAGGACTTGAAAATCGTCATGGGCTACAAGGATGGCAGCTTTGGGCTGAACCAACCGATTACACGTCAGGAGATGGCTGTGATCAGTATACGGGTGCTGACGGCAGCAGGAATTGAACCGACCCACAATCAGACAGTGTTGCCATTCAGCGACCAGTCGGATATTGCGGGCTATGCAGCAGAGGCGGTTGCAGCCATGTCCGGAGCCGGATGGCTGCAAGGCCGCGGGACCAACCAATTTTTGCCACATGCCCAAGCAAGTCGCGCCGAGGCAGCGGTTATGATCGCTCGCATGCTGGGCTTATCGTAAGTGTATCCATGGATTAAAACACAAAAGAACAAAAGGATGAAGATGTACCAAGAAGGTTCCCCAAAAAAATAAAATCTCCAAGTAAAGTTCAACAATCACAATGACCTCAGCTTCCACCGTAAAAGGGAGCTGAGGTCATTTTTCCCTAGACAAAGAGCGTATACACAATAAGCTGCAAAACGGAAGTGAGAAAGCCTGCTTCCCCTAAGGCACAGGATGCTTGAAATTGCTAAAAAACCATACATATAACGCCAAAAAAAGCAGCATTTCTCCAAGTACAATGCAGGGATACAATGAAAGAAGACTTTGGGGAGCAAGGGGGCACAACATGAATCAATTGATTGTTTATCCGCAGCCTGAGGGTGCCAGAGAGCGTCGTGACTTCAAGGTACAGGTACGTCAACTGGATGAAGATTGGCAAGAGCCGTTTGTATATGAGGCCAAGGTGGACATGCACCAGATTCGGCAAGCCTCAATGGCTTATTTTGATATGTTTGGAAAAGTTGAGGTTCGAGTGGAGTGTCTGACCACCAGACCGGAGCGGGTTGTTATTCGGCCATTGTCTGCAGCAATTCCCTTGGTATGTGATGGGAATTCGATATCCTTCACGCTGAGCAAGCCATGCAAGCTGTCCATTGAGGTGAACGGCGATCGCTTTGGCAATCTGCATCTGTTTGCCAATCCATTGGAGAAATTACCGCCATTGCCGGATGATCCGGGAGTACTTTTGATCAAGCCGGGCATTCACCGGATGGAGGATATTAAAAGGCTTGCCAGCATGCCGGATGCGCTCAGCGGGCAATGTCCGCACATCTTATATTTTGCACCAGGCATACATTATGTGGAGGAAACGATTATACGCATTCCCTCCAACACCACGGTGTATGTTGCGGGAGGAGCCGTGGTCGTGGGTTCGTTCGTCTGCGATCGGGTTAAAAACGTCGTCATTCGGGGTCGGGGGATCATTGATCTGTCTACATTTCATCGGTATTCGGCTTTTCGAGGGATACGCATCAAGTTTTGTGAAAACGTCACGGTGGAAGGCCTTGTGCTACTTGATCCGCCACATTACAGCATATACATTGGCAAGTCGAGTCATATTCACATATCCAATTTCAAATCGTTCAGCACCAAGGGCTGGTGTGATGGCATTGATATGATGGCAAGCTCGGATATCGAGATTGATGATGTGTTTCTTCGTACCTCGGACGATTGCATCGCGGTATACGCCTCAAGGTGGGATTACCGTGGGGATACGCGCCGTGTAACGGTTCGCAACTCGATTTTATGGGCGGACGTTGCGCATCCGCTAATGATGGGCACACATGGAGATCATCAACGCAGCGGAGATGTAATCGAGGATATCCGTTTTGAGAACATTGATATTCTGGAGCATCATGAGCCGCAGGAAAACTATTGGGGAGCGATGGCCATCAACGCGGGAGATAAAAATACGATTCGACGGGTGGTTTATGACAACATTCGGGTAGAGGAATTTGAGCTGGGACAGCTGATCGATATTCGAGTTATCAGGAACAAAGATTACAATCCAGAGCCTGGACATTCCATTGAAGACATTTCGTTCCGAAATATCATCTACCTTGGTCGCAATATCAATCCCAACCGAATTTATGGCTTTGATGCAGAGCGCCAGGTAAAGGGGGTTGTATTTGAAAACTTGCGTATCCACGGCGAACTTGTACTCAAGCCCGAGCAGGGAAATTTCGATATCAATGCCTTTGCGCAAGAAATTACCTTCACTGTACGAAATGAAGCTAAGAAATGAGGGGAATAGAAATGGACACCACACAGACGATCATAAATATATTAGCATGGGATCGAGGGCGCTCAGATGAGACTGAGCTAGCTTCGGCTTCTGGGGAGGAGCTACTGCTGGCACCGGGTCAGGCAACGGTTTTTCGTTTGCCGGGGGTACATTGGGATAATCATTGGCTCCGTACAGGCTTTGTTAGCAACAATGAATATAGCGTGGATTTACGGGATTGGTACGGCCTTGAACTGGAGGCTGAGCTTCCGCTTGGCGAGCCGCTGGAGCTAACAGTGGAAATTGGATTGCTGCGCGATAAGGGACCCTTGCCAGAAGAACTGGAATATGTTCACTATCACTGTTTGCTGGTGCGGCCGGAATCGGGCATCAATAAGGTCGTTGTGCCATTTGACCAATTTGATGACATGAAGGCATTGGCTGGCAAATGGAAATTTGTCCGTTCCGTGCGTCTGTTGGCGGCATGGAAGGGAGAATCAATCAGGCCAGCAGTAGAGTCGGGCATTTCCATTCGGCAGTTAAAGCTGAGGCGAAGCCGCGGAATCCATGTTCATGCTCCAGTGCTGTCGCGATCGGCAGAAGCTGGACAAGTAGCAGGCTATAAGCTTGAGCTCATCAATTGCACAGGAGATGTGCAAACTCTAACATTGACCCAGGAGCGTTATGGGGGGGAAACGATGGGGGTGTCGATTTATCCAGAGGCCTGCCTGTTGGAACCGTGGGCTTCCTGTGAGGTATCTGTTCAGGTCGAGGTATCCGGACGTGTTGCGCCAGGGGGACATGAAGTACAGAAGCTGGCGATTATTCCAGGAGGCAGGGGAGATCTGGCGGAACGGATCGAGCTGTTTACGTTGCGGGCGCTGCAGCACCCGTATATCAAGCTGGTCGAGCCGGAGTGGGAAGAGGTTCAGACCAAGGTACAGGAACATGCATGGGCCAGCGAGCTGCTGGGTATGTATGTGCAGCGTGCACAGCAATGGGTGCTGCCACCTGTTGGAACAGGGGCGCATCTGTATGAGAGTCATCATGCGCATGAGGCGGAAAATGCTGTTATTGCCTGGAAACTCACCGGACGAAAAGATCTGGCAGAAAAGCTGGTCGCATTTCTTCGCGGCGTTGTTGACCCGGAGAACGGTTATCCCAAAACACGAAAAGCTTGCCATCAGGAACTGGTGCACGAGGGTGAATTTTTCAAGCATGTAGCGGTTGTCTATGATCTGCTGTTCGATTCAGGCTTGCTGAATGCAGAAGATCACCGCAATGTAGAACGCACATTTCGTCTATTCATAGAACTGATCGACTGGGCACTAAGCGTAGGAGGCATCTCCAACTGGACGCTGGCCGAGATGGTCGGAGCACTCTATTGCAGTCAGGCCTTGCAGGATATGGAGCGGATGAACCGTTTCCTGTACGGTATTGGCGGGTACACTGATCACTTGTCCAAGGGCACACTGGATGACGGTTGGTGGTACGAATGCTCGGTAGGTTATAACCTGATGGCTGCGGGACTCTTTTCGGAAATTACCCAGAGCTCCCGGCCTTGGGGCATCAATCTTGCCGAGGTTTGGGTTCCTGCCCAGTATCATGACCAGATTACACCGGGAGACAAACCGGATATTGATGGATTAAGTCTGGATATCTGGGGACCTTCACGTTTTAATTATCGCTCGATTACACAGCTATGGGACAGTCTTTTGCCCTTTGCTGATTATCGTGGTGTTCTCTTTGGCATCAATGATTCGGCAGAGACGAAGATGCCCGGCATCTCGCCGAGGGGCTATATGGATGCGCGATATGATCTGGCGTACTATTTGTTTCGCAAACCGGAGTATGCGGATATTCTTCTGACTTGTGATCTTGCGGATCGTGATTTGCTGTATGCCATTCCGGAACTTCAGCCAAGCACTTCCAAGCCTTATCTTCGTTCTGCACATGCGGACAATTCCGGTGTGGCTATGCTTCGTTCACAGACGGAGGGGAGGGATGCAAACGAACAGATTCAGGCTGTAGTGAAGTATGGCTCACACGGGGGCGCTCACGGGCATTATGACAGGGTTAGCCTGCTATCCATTATGCGATATGGGCGCAGCTTCTATAACCCGGAAAATATCTGGTATAACTACCACACGTTTATGTACAAATTCTATGTGCAAACCTCCATTACACACAACATGGTTGTCGTGGATCGGAAGCAGCAGGACCCAAGTGAAGGCAGACTATTACAGTTTCATGGCGGCAAGCTCTTTCAGGCATGTACAGTAGAAAATGAAGCCAAGTGGTCTTATCCTCCCTATGGCGGCTGGCGAGTAGACGGAGACAAGACGTTCAGGGAGCGGGCCTGGAACGAGGGGAGGTATGTGCCGATGCCAGAGGAAGCACCGGAATATTCCCGGCGTACCGGTTTTACAGAGGTAGTGCTTCAGCGCCGATTGACCGTGGTCACCGATGATTACGTCGTGCTGTTCGATTACGTTTCGGGAGAGATGGAACATGACTATGAAAGTCTGTTCCACTGTAAGGGGCTGGTCTCTCTTGAAGCAGAGCAAATGGAACTCATCACTCATACGGAGCAGCTTGATCCTGACCCGCTGGGCAGCGCGCAGTTCATTACCGATTGTGATTGGTATGAGGTGAGCAGCCCCATCAAGGCGCATTTTAAAACCGGCTTTGGCCCGAAATATGATCATCGTGGCAACCGGACATATCATAATGAGGATGGCCCGTTGAATATGGATCATTACACACTCTGGCCACCTCAGTTCGATGTTATTGTCGGCAACGACCCGGAGTTTTTGGAAGTGGACAAAAGGCTGTTCTACCAGGTTCGCGGAGATGGACATGTGTTGGCTGAGGGGCAATTCGGGGCGTGGATACTAGGACGTGACGATCTAGATATTACAGTCGAAGGGATTCAATCGTTGGAACTTGCTGTGACTGTGGAAGAAGGCAGTGGAGAGCATGGCGTAAGCAAGCCCTTCAAAAAAACGATTTTCTGGGGAGATCCGTATGTTGAAAATGCGGCTGGCGAACAGTTTTACTTGGCAGACTTGCCGTTGGTGCTGGAAAATACGGACAGCGGTAATGGGATCGGCGTGGACTATTATGGCGGCCCGGTCAAAATTGCAGCGAAAGCCTTCCCGAATGCGGTTCCGGCAGAGCCACAGTTTCAGGGACAGGAAGGCATCATCCGGGTCGATTTAACGGGCCACGAAGCCGTTCGACTGGTCGCCTCCATCGGTGGAGATTATCCGCTGGGGGATGAATCCTCACGGCGCAAGCTGCTGAGCTCCCGCTTCAGAGGCACGTCTGCACGATTTGTATCCGTTATTGAGCCGTATGAGCACCAGGCTATGATCATTTCGGCAGCAGCTCAATCTGCGGACGAAATCCGGGTGGAGCTGGCAGGCGGAAGAATCCAGACGATTCGGGTAGGAGCCTTGGAGAAACGTGGAGAAGCACCTGATCTGGAGGTGGAGCTTGTTGAAACGGATGCAGAGGGCAAGTTGCTTCGAAAAGAAAACACAGTGATAAACTAAACGTGCTGATTAAGAAGTACCTCGCACGTCTGAAAGTCTCAAAAAGTTACCGTGGATAGGAAAGGAGTTTACAGAATGAAGAAGGAGCAAATGATCTCGGGCCATATCGAGCTGGATCAGGACATTCTCCTAGATTACCAATATCAGGTTCAAGGTGCTTCCGAAGAGACATTGGTGTTCATTCACGCCCATTCGGTGGATCGACGCATGTGGAAGCCACAGATCGAGCATTTTGCTTCACGTTATTCAATTCTTTGTTATGACCTTAGAGGGTATGGAAGATCTTCCTTACCCCTGAATGGACAGCCCTTCCTGCATGCTGAGGACTTGCGAGCACTTCTGGGGCATTTGAATATCGACGCCGCGCACTTGGTCGGACTGTCGTTGGGATCATTTGTAGCGCTCGATTTCTGGGCGCTGTACCCGGAGCATGTGCGGTCGGTGACTGTCGCCAGTGGTGCAATTCCTGATTCGAAGCCGGACATTCCACCAACCCTGGTGACGGATGTGCCGCGCTTCAAGCAGGAATGGTTTGCACGCCTGCTGGAGGGATGCGGGGAAGACCGGAATGGTTATCAGGATAGGCTGTGGACTATGATTACCGATTGGAAGGCTTGGCAATGCACCCACCGTGAGCCGGATTGCATTCTGGGTGACGCGCTTCTGCCCAAGCTGCTTGCGATGCAAGCTCCGGGTCCAGTATGCGTGGTGAATGGAGCAAAGGATTTCAAGGGAGCGCATCGCTCCGCGGATAGACTTCTGGAATGCGTGCCTCATGCGGTGTTCGTTGATCTGCCGGAGGCAGGCCATTTTTCCAGTATGGAGACACCCCATGAGTTCAATGGTGCTTTACAGGCATTTTTGGAAAGAGGAGGAGATAACAATGATTCAAAATCCGATTCTACGCGGCTTTAATCCGGATGCATCGATCATTCGTGCAGGTGATGACTATTATATTGCAACCTCTACTTTTGAATGGTTTCCAGGCGTACTGATTCATCATTCCCGCGATCTGGTACACTGGCGACCGGCAGCTAGACCGCTTGACCGTTTAAGTTTGCTTGATCTGAAAGGCATTCCGAGTTCGGGAGGGATTTGGGCTCCTTCGTTGAGCTATGACGATGGCTTGTATTATCTATGCTATACCAATGTGGTTGGCCGACGCGGCGTATACAAGGATTTGCATAACTATGTCGTAACCGCTCCGGCGATTGAAGGCCCTTGGTCTGAGCCTGTGTACTTGAATTCGAGCGGCTTTGATCATTTTCTCTTCCATGATACGGATGGTCGTAAATGGCTGTTCAACATGCAATGGGATTTCCGCAAAAACCACAATCGGTTTGCCGGGATCATCATGCAGGAGTTCAGCCCGGTAAAGGGCAAGTTGGTTGGCCCCGTCAAGCTTGTAACCCGAGGTACATCTCTTGGAGTAACTGAAGGGCCGATGGTATATCAAAGGAACGGATATTATTACCTCCTCGTAGCGGAGGGAGGAACAGGGATCAATCATGCAGCCACCTTGCTGCGTTCCCGAACGATCGATGGCCCTTATGAGATAGACCCAGATTATCCTTTGCTGACTACGGTAGGATCACCCGATTATCCGCTTCAAAAGGCCGGGCACGGCAGCCTGGTTGAAACGCAAAATGGCGAATGGTATATGGCTCATATTTGCAGCCGTCCTCTTCCGGATGGAAGCCGCCTCAGTCCGTTGGGACGTGAAACCTCGCTGCAAAAGGTCGTCTGGACAGACGACGGCTGGCTTCGCCTGGCAGGTGGAGGGCGTCTTCCGAAGCTGGAGGTGGAGCCGCCGAAGCTACCACCCTATCCCTTTCCGGTCGAGCCGGAGAGAGAGCATTTTGATGGGGAGCGGCTCAGTATCCACTGGAATTCCCTACGGATTCCCATGGACAAGACATGGTTGTCGCTCTCAGAACGGCCGGGACATCTTCGACTGTATGGGCAGGAATCGCTCTACTCCTGGAATCGACAGAGCCTCATAGCCAGACGGCTGCACAGTTTGGATTGCGAGATATCGACCTGCGTCGAATTTGAGCCGGAAGCCTTTACACAGATGGCAGGTCTGGTGTTATTTTACGACGAGTCGGATCATTTTTATTTGCGGATATCACATGATGAGCAGCTTGGCAAGCACCTGGCTGTCATATTCAGCCAGCAAGGAGTGTATGACGAGTCGGAGGATGTTGCAAGCATTGTGGGTTGGGTGTGCTGCTACCTTAAGGCAGTCATCCACAAGGAAAAAATCCAATTTTACTATTCTCCGAATGGTGAGAACTGGAAGTCGATTGGGCCTGAACTTTACAGCGGTGTGCTAGCAGATGAATATATGAACAAATTGTCTTTTACAGGCGCATTTGCAGGGGTATGTGTGCAGGATTTGCGAGGAACGAGACTGCATGCGGATTTTGACTATATTGATTATAAACATGATGAGGACGCTTAACATATCAAAAAAGACACTACTATAAAGCTATTTTCATTAGAAGAATATGGTTTTGTCTGAGTAAATTTTGCAGTATAACTGATTGAATTTTCAGGAAAAGGCGGGAGAGAAGCGATGCTAGTAGTGGATAAAACTAATGCTTGGGTAGACCGGGTCGTTCAGAAAATAATGGACAAGATGGATTGGATGAGCGATAAATCGCAGCACAAAATCCCTTATACGACCTTGGACGGCGTGCACGATGACCGTGCCACCCAGAACCCGAGCGGCGATGATGCGGATGGTATCAACTGGTGGACCAATGGCTTTTGGGCCGGCATGCTCTGGCAGATGTACCATGTTACGGGACAGGAGAAATATAAGAACTATTCCAATCTGGCCGAGGATAAGCTGGATGCGAGCTTTGAAAAATTCTACGGGCTGCATCATGATGTCGGATTTATGTGGCTGCCAACGAGCGTGGCGAATTACAAGTTAACGCAAAATCCCGCCTCTCGCAAAAGAGCGCTGCATGCTGCCAATCTGCTCGCTGGACGCTATAATCCCGTCGGCGAATTCATTCGCGCTTGGAATGATATCTCAGAAGAAGATACACGTGGCTGGGCAATCATTGACTGCATGTTTAACATTCCTTTGCTATATTGGGCGTCCGAGGAGACGGGCGATCCCCGTTTCAGGCAAATTGCGGAACGGCATGCGGATACCGTCATGAAAACCTTCGTAAGACCGGATGGCTCAGTCCATCACATTGTTGAATTTGATCCCTTCCTAGGCGGTGTAGTTCAGACTCACGGGGGACAAGGATATGAGAATGGCTCTGCTTGGACACGCGGTCAGGCGTGGGGGTTGTATGGCTTCATGATGAGTTATCAGCATACGGGAAAAGAAGAGTACTTGCATACAGCCAAGCGGATTGCGCACTATTTCATTGCGAATATTCCAGAGAGCGGTATCATTCCGGTCGATTTCAGACAGCCGAAGGATCCGGCATATGAAGACTCTACAGCTGCAGCCATTGCGGCTTGTGGACTGATCGAGATTGCTAAGGCGGTTGGCGAATATGAAAAGGATCTTTACCTGGCCGCAGCCCTGAAATTGTTACGAACGTTGGATGAGCAGCGAACGGACTGGAGTTCTGATTGTGATTGCATCGTGCAAAATGGATCTGCTGCATATCATAGCGTTACTCATCATCAATCGATCATCTATGGGGACTATTACTTCATTGAAGCTATTCTCAAGCTGAAGGGAAAGGATCTTTATTTTTGGTAAGATGAAAAGTATGCTGGCGGACGCCACCAGCGATATGTTTCAATAACCACCATGAGATTAAGCTTGAACAATGAATGGATTTACGTCTATCAGAATTAGTCGAGGAACGAAAAACACGGTCCCATTGTAAGTCGCTATTTTGGTCATAAACCTGTCAAGTAGACATTACAAAAAGACAACATTTAAGCTGCGGCCGTTTCCCGGTATTCCACTGGGGGAATGGTCGTTTAGTTTCTTCTGAAGATCGGTCCTAGATTTAGGACAGAATATATTCGTTTACTTGCTGTTTGACTCCGCTTTGTTTGCTGCTTCATTTCAGGTACATTTTCTCGGTCTTTAAATGAGAGAAAAAAGACTTTATACTGGCATTGTCCAGACATAGGTATCCACGAGGTTGCTGACCAAAGACTTGACGTGATTGCCAATCAATCTGTTGATTTTGATCATTTTAAAGGATTGAATCTGGTGGAGAACCTAATACAGGGAATACTGACGTGCAGGCAGTATTTACTCATAACGACGAGATGGTCCTAGGTGCAATCGAAGCTTGAAGCAAGGAGAATAAATGAATCATAAAAATCATCATGTACCATGTACATCCCGTTTTGGACGAAATAGCGTCAAAACGGGATTTCCTGTTTTATCGATCCGTTGGAGTTTAGACGGGACACTGGTGGAAATGAGTTTTTAACTACTTAAATTCTACTGGTGTTGGACATGACATGGAACCAGATCAAGCTGCTAAACTAGCAGCTTTTTTACATTTTGGAAGAGTATGAGCAACACATTTAACGGTTTAATAGTTTTTATATCCACATAAATAGTGATTAGCCTTCTTTTTTATATTGCTCAAAAAGAGTAGTGATGTTCTATCTTAACGTTCAACCCAGTCTCACAATACACAATGAGTGGTGAAATGAGGGCACCTGAAATACAACGAGATGAAGCACCGGTTATTCCATATATGTTTATAAAATTGCTGTTAACGAGATCGGACACACTTGCTGATGACACTTCTTATATTTGAGTAAAGTACATTTCAGACTAGATTCCTTTAAAGCCTTTGGGTCTCTTGATTAGCAAGCGTTAAAAGCCGGCACACTCAGTACCAAAGAGAAAGAATTGATTGCAGTTGCGGTAGCCCATACGACGAGGTGTCCATATTGCATTGAAATTCATACCACAAAGCCGCTAAAAAAGTGGGCGTGACTAAAGATGAGATGTTTTGGACGTAAGAGGAGAAATTGTTTTGTTTTTTTGATGTTTTTTAATGTTTTTTGATGGTGGAGAACTTGATTTTCCGCAGTTCATTAACAAGATAGCTCACCTTTTTCAAAGAAGTTTGATACATTTTTGCATAAGTTGGCTTAAATTTATCACAACAAGGTCATGAAATCGTTGAATAAGTATAGGTTTTTGTTGCTTGACTGAATTTCGAAGCGTGTCATGTTTACCTATAATGAAGTTAAAAGAGATGATCAAGTTGCGTAGCGGTACAGTTGATTTCGCTTCTTTTAGAAAGCGATTACATCTACTAACACTTTGCAAACAAAGGGAGATGTCAGATGAAGCAAAAGAAAAGGGTGGGCGTGAGACTTCTCATACTCATGCTGCTGGTGAGTCTACTTTTAAGTGCATGTAACAGTAATAATGGTAATGCCAATAATGAGTCATCAGGAGAAGCTAGTAACAAAACTGGTAAATCCGAAGAGGTCTCGTTGAAGATGTTGTTAATCGGCAGCAAACCTGCGGATTATGACTTGGTGTTTAACGAGGTAAACCAACTACTTAAGGAAAAGATCAATACCACAATTGAAACAGAGTTCCTCGACTGGTCCGATTGGTCGTCTAAATATCCGCTGAAATTCGCCGCAAGAGACGACTTTGATTTGGTATTTACGGCAAATTGGGCCTTCTATCATAACCAGGCCATGAATGGCGGCTTTTATGAACTTACTGATGAATTGTTACAGACCCATGCACCGATGACATGGAAGGCTATGCCGAAAGTTTCATGGGAACAAGCTAAGATCAAAGGTAAACAATACATGGTTCCGAACAATAACCAGGAAATTACGGATAAGGTTGTCATGATCCGTGAAGATTTACGTAAGAAACATAATCTTGAGCCGGTTACGAATGCCGAGACATTCGCTGCTTATACGAAGGGCATTGCTCAAAACGAGGCGGGCATGAGTGGTTTCGCAACAGCTGCCGGGGGTGGATACAAGTGGCATGAATTAGATAATATGCTGCTTGAGCAGCAGAACGAATGGAAGCTTGTGGACCCGAACATGCCTTTTGCTTTTAAGCTCGACGATCCGGCAGGAAAGGTCTTCAATGTCTACGATACACCTGAGTTTAAAGAACTGCTTGTGTATTATAAAGATTTGGCGGATAGTCGAGTCTGGTCTAAGAATGTCGTTAACAGTAAAAATGAAGTGTGGCAGGATGTTAAAGCCGGAAAGGCAGCATCTCTTAAAGGAAATCTCGGATCACTGGGATTCCAGTTTGTTGAAGCGCAACGTGATCTGCCGGATGTGGAGATGTCGATCGTGGATCTTACGCCGGACCAGAAGAAGACGGCCTCCATCTCAACACAAAACGGTATGGCTGTCCATGCGACATCCGAGCATATTGAACGTGCCCTGATGGTTATTGATTTATTGCAGAATGACAAACAAATCCATGACCTGACGATGTATGGTATCGCAGGTATCCACTACGAACCACTCGAAGAAGACAAATACAAGCCAGGCCCGGATAGAGACAAATACGCCGGCTTCTCCAACTGGGGATGGAATTCTCCTTTGAACCGCACAGAAGTTTCCTATCCTCAAGAAGCAATGGAAATAGAGACGGCTTGGAAAGAAAAAATATTTAATTATCCGCTAGAAACATTTGTGTTCGATGATCAAAAAGTAAAGACTGAGCTGGCGAATATCGGAAATATCATGATACGTTATGGTGTACCGTTAGAATACGGCCTGGTTGCCGATCCACAGAAGGGGCAAGCCGAGTTGATAAGCCAACTCAATACTGCCGGGATTGACACGGTGCAAGCAGAACTACAGAGCCAGATCGATGCCTTCCTAGAGAATAACTGATATCATCTTCATTTCATTATGTTCTAAATGAACATCTTAGGTGGGCCGATCGATTTGAGATCGGCCTCTCCGTCGTCTAAGGAACAGCACAATATTAAACAAACTCTATTACACGGGTACTGTCTGAGATATACTGCTTCATATACAGAATTACACATGCGATGAAACGGGAGATTACATATGATCCAAACAACACGAAAAGGGAAAATAATTCCTTATACCTATAAAATGATGATTACCTATTTGTTGCTTGTTCTAGTGACAGACGCCGTCATCGGTTATGTTTCCTTTATGATGCTCACCAATTCAAGGACAGAAATCGCAGAGACTAATATTCGAACGACAATGGCACAGACGAGCAATAATTTGAAATATCAATTGGATGAGATACAACGTATCTCGGATAATCTGTTTAGCAGCGCCCCCTTTCAACGAGCATTGCAGAAGAAAGGAGAGCCACACGACATCTATTTGACCATGATTGATGAGATCATACCCAAAATGCAATCTCCATTGCAGCTGTTCGGCAATCCTTTACGGATTGTTCTATACGCCAATAATAACGATCTGAACATTGTAGAAGGGGATGACCTCACCAAGCCGCTGAAGGAGAGTGACTACTACATTCTGTCTTCCTCTGAAATTAAGGACAGCGGCTGGGCTCAGCATATCTTTGAGGGAAACGATAATCGGTGGATGCAGGTCCAGTCGGATCGTGACTTAAGTCAAATATCTCATGTACGTCGTATGCTGTCCTTCAACGATTATCACAACAGCGGTATATTACGGATCACAGTAGGGTTTGCTGATCTGCTTGGAAACTATGTAATGTATCCAGAAGAAGATGGCATCTCCATGCGACTCGTTGACGGAATTACGGGGGCTGTTATGTACCAGCGTGGAGGCACAGATCCAGAAGCAGCCAATTCATCTTCATATTTGACACTAAAACATGTTGTGCCGGGAACGGACTTTGTAATAGAAACCTGGGTGCCCCATGATTATTTGCAAAAAGACGCTCAACGTCTCCAAAAAATCATCTTATCCGTCTGTACAATTAGCTTTGTTGTCATGATGTTTATCGGATTCCTGGTGGCCAGACTTTCCGGACGCAAAATGAGAAAAATCATTACGCTAGTCCGTGCTTTCGAGAATGGCAGTTTTGAGAAACGGCTTCGTTTCCGTGGAAATGATGAATTCAGTCAAATCGCTGACGCCTTTAACTCCATGGCCACCAATATTCAAGAGTTGATCAGCAACGTCTACGTTCAGGGTATCCGACGTAAACAGGCCGAACTAGACGCATTACAGGCCCAGATTAATCCACACTTTCTATACAACACGCTCTCTACCATTAGCAGCCTTGCTAATTTGGGAGAAACGGCTCAAGTTACGGAGATGGTCAAAGGATTATCGAAATTCTACCGTCTAACATTGAACGAGGGGAATATCGTAATACCGCTTGTGAAAGAACTGGAGCAGGTTGAATCCTATATGAATATTCAAAGAGTCAAGTATGTCGATGCTTTCATTTTCAGTGTAGACGCGGATCCCAGCATATTAGACGTTCCGGTTATTAAGTTGATTCTTCAACCTATTGTTGAGAATGTTTTCAAACATGCGTGGTATGGTGACACAATCGCAATTCGTATTGAGGCACGTAGGCTAGACAATCTGATTGAACTGAACGTAATCGACAATGGAGTCGGTATGAAGCCCGAAACCGCCCAGTCTATGCTTAATGTATCAGGTCCGGAAAGTGGTTGTGGGTTAAAAAATGTGAATGAGAGAATCAAACTTCGGTACGGAGACAACTACGGTTTAGAGATCGGAAGTGTGTACGGCGGCGGAACGACCGTACGAATTCTACTGCCGGCAGAGCCATCTAACGATACAGACACATGGTAAGACGGAGGGGACAGAATGACTTTAAAGGTGATGCTCGTAGATGACGAGAGAATAGACTTGGAATGGCTCAGGCGCAGGGTAGTCGGCAGTGGTTTGCCACTTGAAGTCGTTGGAACAGCGAATAATGGATTTGTCGCACTCGAATTATTGCAGAAGTTGGAGATCGATCTTCTCCTTTCAGATATTCGCATGCCGATTATGACGGGGATTGAATTCGCACGAAAGGCAAAAGAAACACATCCTCACCTGAAAATCATTTTTATTAGTGGGCATGAAGACTTCGACTATGCGAGGGAGGCATTGTCACTTCACGCTTCCGGTTATTTATTGAAGCCAGTTGATAATGACGAACTTCAAAATATTCTTGTTCAGCAATGTAGTGAGATCAGTCAGGAACAAGAGAGAATGAAAACCAATGATGAGGTCCTGTCACTCGCCAGTCAAGCACTACTTCTCCACTGGCTAAGCTCTCGAACGGGCGAACAGATCGACAATCATATGCAGCAATTCATACAACCACTTGTCAGTAACGGGGCTGCTGTAGCAATCATTGAGATGGATGATGTGGAGTGGAAGATGCTTGATATGTCTGCAGATGATCGGCGGCGACTGTCCGGAGACATCATGAGTTATATTGAGACGTTAGCAACGGAGAGTGGACTGGGTACAATTATCGCAAGTCACTCGGACTATCAATTTATTATGTTGGCAAAAGGAACGGAAGAGGAAAACGTCATCCTGCTGGAAGAATTAATTCTGGCCGTAGCAACTGCATTTCCTCTGACTATTACTGTCGGATATGGCAAGTCTACTGATGATTGGCGAGGTCTGCCTGAATCTTACCAACAAGCATTAACAGCTCTAGATGCTAAATGGCTCATTGGCAAGAACCGACTCATAAGGGATGTAACCGAGTCTCAATCAGATGTTAAGTCTTCTGAGAATCTGGAAGAGATGATCGAAATGATGATGAAGGCGATTCTATCATATGACCTAGTTGGCATTGATGACTGCCTGCTCCAAATTTTTGGACGTGACCGACCGTTGCACAAGATGAATGACGTCTATAATCTGATCATTCGGATCACATCCAAGCTACATGCAGATCTGCAACAATTGAACGAGAACCTATATGAATTGCTGCAATGGGAGTCACATCAGCCACAGGTATTGTTCCACTTTGAGACGGTGAGTGATGTATTATCGTGGTTGCGGCGGCGATTCTTTGAATTGTCCGAGAAGCTGTTTATGGAACGATCAAAGACTAATCGCAAGCTCATTAGGAATATCTTGAATTACGCCAAAGAAAGAATTGAATGTAAAGTGACCCTGAAAGAGGTAGCGGCTCATTTCGCCTTTTCTCCGAACTACTTGGGTCACCTGTTTAAGGAAGAAACCGGAATGAATTTCAGCGATTTTCTGCTTGATCAGAGAATGAAACGTGTATGCGAGTTGCTTAGTAATCCTTCGCTCAAAATCTATGAGATTGCCGAGAGGGTTGGGTACAAGAACATTATTTATTTCAATCGACAATTCAAACAGTCCACCGGGATGTCTCCAGGTGAATATAGGAAGAAACATAATATCTAGATCCCCAACAAGCGCCGAGGCTTTTATGCTCCGGCGTTTTCTTCATTAAATCGTGGATTGCATATTACTTTTAGTTGCTTAACTTAATGTTAGGTGATGATTCGAAAAGCCTATAATCAAAGTAACATAACGCTAACCGAAATACGGTTATAAAGAGAGGGTGACATCTATGAATCGAAACGGCTTTTGGGGGGATTTGGTGAAATACCGAACCTTATTGCTCATGCTGCTTCCAGCTGTACTGTTTTTTATCGTGTTCGCTTATATTCCAATGGCAGGCATTGTTTTGGCATTTAAACAGTTCACGTATGACGGTGGGATCTTTGGAAGCCCTTGGAATGGGCTGGATAACTTCCGCTTCTTTTTCGAGTCTGGACAGGCTTGGCAGGTAACTCGAAATACGGCATTATACAACATTGCCTTCATTATCGTGAATAACCTGCTTCAGATTACGATGGCGATATTACTATTCGAAGTTGCGCATAAGTGGTCGCGCAAGCTCTTCCAAACCATGTTGTTCCTACCTTATTTCATATCATGGGTCGTTGTCGGCGCAATCGCCTACAACTTGTTCAGCTATGACTTTGGTCTGATCAACGTTATTCTTAACACGTTCGGCATGGAACCGATTGATATTTACAACACAGCAGCTTATTGGCCATACATACTCGTTATCGTATCGGCATGGAAAGCCATTGGATACGGTTCAATTATGTATCTCGCTGCCATCACCAGCATCGACACTGAGATGTATGAAGCAGCAGAGATTGATGGAGCAAATGTGTTTCAACGCATATTCAGAATCACGATTCCTAACTTGTTCCCAACAGTAATTATTCTAGTGTTGCTATCTATCGGTAATATATTCCGAGGCGATTTCGGAATGTTCTACAATATGGTCGGCAACAATGGTTTGTTATTCGCTAACACGGATGTTATTGATACATTCGTATTCAGGTCGCTGACTTCATCCAATGACATTGGAATGTCATCTGCTGCCGGATTCTATCAGTCGATTCTTGGTTTCGTCACCATCCTGATCGCTAACTATGTAGTACGTAGATACGACAAAGATCGCGCACTATTCTAACATAAGCGAATCAAGATCCAGCAAAATTGAAAGGAGAGATACCCTTTGAGTGGACAATTAACAATAAGCAAATCACCTGGCCGGACAGGACGGGATGAAAAGTTGCTACAGATCATCGGTTACATCCTACTTACCGCAATCTCGCTCTTCTGTCTGGTTCCTTTTATACTTGTACTCTCGTCGTCACTGACAGAAGAGAGCAGCATCATTAAGGATGGATATCAACTCTTTCCTTCGGTGTTTTCATTGGAAGCATACAAATTGCTCTTTGAATTCCCGGGACAATTAATCAGAGCTTATGCAGTAACCATCAGCGTTACGGTTGTCGGAACCATTGTAGGTTTGTTCCTTACATCGATGACGGCATATGCATTGGCAAGAAAAGATTTTAAATGGCGGAACGGGTTCTCATTTTTCTTCTTCTTCACTACGTTGTTCAGTGGTGGTTTGGTTCCATGGTATCTCATGATCGTTAACTATCTGCAATTAAAAGATACGTTTCTGATCCTAGTGCTCCCTATGTTACTGAATGTATTTTATATTATTGTCATGAAGTCGTTCATGAACAGCATTCCCGATGCAATTACGGAATCTGCCAAGATCGATGGGGCGGGAGATTTTCTAATTTATGTGAAACTCATTCTGCCTTTGACCAAACCTGCGTTGGCAACCATCGGTTTGTTCATCGCATTGGGCTACTGGAATGACTGGTATCACGCGATGCTGTTTATCACCAATGAAAATCTCATGCCGTTGCAGTACTATCTGTATAAAATGTTGGGTAACATGGACGGGATGCGTAAAGCGATGGTAGCTTCAGGCGCTGTTGTGAATCTGCAGATTCCAACGGAAAGTCTTAAAATGGCCATGACCATTGTCGCGATTGGACCGATCCTGCTCGTGTATCCGTTCATTCAGCGCTATTTTGTAAAAGGACTTACGATCGGTGCAGTCAAAGGATAATGTTAATGCATTCATATTTACTTAACAGGGGGTTACAACGATGAAACGCAAAAATAAAACAGCTTTTTGGCTGCTTGCCATGGCTCTTGTTCTATCCATGGCATTATCCGCTTGTTCCGGCAATGGAGGAAACCAGGATGCGGGAGGTTCAGACTCTGATTCGGGTGGAACCGTGGATGAAGTTACACTGAAGATGATTCTACTTGGCGGGAAACCAGTCGATTATGATCTGGTCATCGGTGAGCTGAACAAAAAGCTGAAGGAGAAAATTAATACAACTCTTGAAGTCGAATTCCTGGACTGGTCCGATTGGAGCCAGAAGTATCCGTTGAAATTTGCGGCTAATGAAAATTTCGATCTCGTGTATACATCGAGCTGGGCGTACTATAACGACCAGGCCATCAAAGGTGGTTTCAAGGAAATCACAGAGGATATGCTACAGCAATATGCACCTCAGACGTGGGCGGAAATGCCAAAAGTATCATGGGATCAGGCAAAGATTAACAACAAATTGTATATGGTGCCAAACAATAACCTGGAAGTGACGAACAAAGTTGTGCTATACCGCGAGGATCTTCGTCAGAAGCACAATCTTCCAGAGATCAACAGTTTGGAATCCTATGCAAACTATCTCAAGACTATTGCTACAAATGAACAGGGCATCTCACCATTTGGAGCTAAAGGCGCAGACGGTTGGAGATGGCATGAGCTTGATCAGATTGCCCTTGAGCAAAACAATGATTTCAGAGTTGTCGACTTGCGTATTCCATTAACCTACAAATTGGATGATGCTACAGGACAAATATTTAATGTCTACGAAACACCAGAGTTTAAGGAGTTGCTTGGTTTTTATAAGGATTTGGCTGATAACGGTGCTTGGTCAAAAAATGTTGTAACCAATAAAAATGATATTTGGCAGGACATGAAAGCAGGTAAAGTTTCCTCCTATGCACATAATCTTGGAACAACCGGATTTAATCTGGCGGAAGCCCGTCGAGATACTCCTGATATGGAGTTCGCCATTGCTGATATTACACCAGAAAGCAAAAAACTTGGTGCCATCTCGACCCAGAACGGAATTGCCATTCATTCCACTTCCAAGCATTCAGAACGGGCGTTGATGGTAATCGACCTGTTGCAGAATGATCAGGAGATTCATGATCTTAGCATGTATGGAATCGCGGGTACACACTATAATCCCGAAGGTGATGACAAGTTTACGCCTGCACCAAGCTCTGGTAATTATACGGGCTTTTCCAACTGGGGCTGGAACTCATATCTGAATCGACAGGATGCTTCTTATCCGAAAGAAGCCGACGACATTTTTAACAATTGGCAGGAAGATGTATATCACTACCCATTAGAAACATTTGTGTTTGATGACTCGAAGGTTAAAACGGAAGTAGCCAATATCAGCAACATTATGGTGCGTTATGGAATTCCGTTGGAGTATGGACTGGTACAGGATACAGAGAAAGGCTTGGATGATTTGAATGCTCAGCTCAAGGCTGCGGGCATAGATAAAGTTCAGCAAGAGATGCAATCGCAGATCGACGCCTTCCTTGCGAAGCAATAAAACGGAAGGTTTTAACTTGAGGGGAGAATTTCCCCTCTTTCTTTTTGAAGATTGTTCAAAATCGTACTTTTAGAATACGCACTTTATAGAATAAACAACAAAGGAGATACAATAAGATGGCAAATAAATTTCCTCCCATTAGCAGCAAGCTGCCAGCATTTATGCATGGTGCCGACTACAATCCAGATCAATGGCTACACGATCCCAAGGTATTTGAAGAAGATATCAGGCTTATGAAACTGGCCAATTGCAACGTCATGGCTATCGGGATCTTCGCATGGTCTGCTTTGGAACCGGAGGAAGGTCATTTTAATTTTGAATGGATGGATCATGTACTTGATACGTTCGCAGAGAATGGCATATACGCATGGATGGCTACACCAAGTGGCGCCAGACCCGCATGGATGGCGCAGAAGTATCCTGAAGTCCTTCGGGTTGAGATGAACCGAGTTCGCAATCTGTTTGGTGTGCGTCACAATCATTGCTATACGTCACCCGTTTATCGTGACAAAACAACGATTATGAATACAAAACTTGCTGAACGATACGCGAATCATCCTGCAATACTTGGTTGGCATATTTCTAACGAATTAGGAGGCGAATGCCACTGTGATTACTGTCAATCCGCGTTTCGAGAGTGGCTGAAGGCCAAATACGGATCAATTGACAAGTTGAATCGCGCATGGTGGACAACGTTCTGGAGTCATACCTATACCGATTGGACGCAAGTAGAATCTCCAGCACCCCATGGGGAGAATGCGGTACACGGTCAAAACCTGGATTGGCGGCGTTTCGTATCCGATCAAACGTTGGATTTCTATAAACATGAGGTAAATGCCTTAAAAGATGCTAACCCGGAACTGCCATGTACAACGAATATGATGGATTGGTTCTACGGTTTGGATTATCGTGCGTTCGCTGAAGAGCTGGACGTGATTTCATGGGATGCATATCCTAAATGGCATGAAGCTGCTTCCGATCGTAATGAAGCATCATGGTTCGCCTTTAATCACGATCTATTTCGCAGTTTAAAGAAACAGCCGTTCATGTTGATGGAGAGTACGCCAAGTTTGACGAACTGGCAGGCAGTAAGTAAGCTCAAACGTCCAGGCATGCATCGCCTTTCTTCATTACAGGCTGTAGCTCACGGTGCAGATACGGTTCAGTACTTCCAGTGGCGCAAGAGTCGTGGCTCCAGTGAGAAATTCCATGGCGCTGTTGTGGATCACGTTGGTCACGAGCATACACGCGTATTCGAGGATGTTGCTGACCTAGGAAGGACCCTTGCGGGACTGTCCGATGTAATTGGTACTTATGTTCCGGCCGAAGCAGCCATTTTGTGTGATTGGGATAATCGCTGGGCCATTAATGATGCACAGGGTCCGCGTAATGGTGGATTGCATTATGAACAGACCGTGGCTCAGCATCACCGTGCATTATGGGAAATGGGGGTACCTGTCGATATTATCGGGTCGGATGATCACTTCTCCAACTACAAACTAATCGTATTACCAATGGCCTATCTTCTCCGTCAAGAGACAGGAGAGAAGATTGAACAGTTTGTGCAAAATGGAGGTACGGTAGCTGTCACCTATTGGAGCGGAATCGTTGATGAGAATGATCTGTGTCATCTCGGAGGTTTCCCTGGTCCGTTGCGCACAACAGTCGGTATATGGTCTGAAGAGCTCGAAGGGCTACATGATAACGACCGTAATTCTATTGTGTTAAACGCTGACAATGCACTGGGCCTAGAAGGTTCCTTTGAAGTGCATGAGCTGTGCGATCTGATTCACGCGGAGACAGCAGAAGTGCTCGCTGTTTATGGTGACGACTTCTACGCAGGACGTCCGGCACTCACCGTGAATCGTCTAGGTGACGGAAAAGCATATTATCTTGCAGCGAGAGTTAGCGGTGATAGGTTCTATCAGGCGTTCTACGGCAAGCTAGTAGAGGAAGCAGGTGTTCGGAGATCAATCGATTGTAAGCTTCCCGAGGGAGTGACCGCTCAACTACGAACAGATGGAGATACGGATTATGTGTTTTTACTTAACTTCTCTGGAACTGAAGCAGGGATTGATCTGCATCAAGACGGATACGTGAATGCTGAAACGGGTGAAGCCAGATCTGGCCGGATCAATTTGCCTGTTAACGGTTCCTACATTTTACGACGAAACAAGGGTTAGATTCTGTATGTAAATTCATATAGGCGTCCATTATAAAAACTCCGTCTTCTTACATAAGGCGGAGTTTTTATAATGGACGTTTTACAATTTCGTGTTTGCTTCATCTATATTACTTCGACAAGTAGCAATGATGACTTTGGACTGTAATATCTGATCTCCAGAAATTACAAACTTAAAAAGGGGTATCCCTTAGTCATTAACACATGACGTTTGGGCCCCCTCTGAATCATTACAATTATTGTTTCATAAGAGCAGCGATTGCCTGCTCAGATTCAGTACGGCTGACAAAGGCTTGCGGCATAAAGCTTTCGTTCGTTACACCTTCGAGTAATCCAAGCGATACAGCAGCGGCTACATCATCCTTGGCCCATCCGCTAATCAGTTTGGCATCGGAGAAGGAGACAGAGGAACCAACTGGTGCTGTATTTCCCGTCTTCAGCGCATAAGCTTTCACCAGAATGGCTGCCAGCTCTTGCCGGGTAATTCTCGCTTCAGGCGCAAATCTGGTTGCGGTATGGCCCTGCACAAGACCAGCTTTAAATGCAGCGGACACATCACCAGCATACCATTGAGTGGATTTCACGTCTCTGAAAGGGACAGCCGTGGATGATTTTACGCCGAGTGCACGAACGAGAAGGGACACAAATTCGGCACGGTTGATATCATCGCTGGTACGAACAAAGGTGATATCATCCAGATAACCAAAATGTTCGTTGGTGCTTGTTTTTACAATAAAGCCCACCTCAGCAACACCGTCGTCTACATGTACATGCTCCAGGCTTAACGTAGCCGGTTTCTCCCAGGTGCTTCCTCTATAGGTAAGCGGGATGGAGTAGGTCTGTCCTTTGGATACAGCGTACATAACAGATCCTTGATCAGGCTCGCCTTTATCGCCAAATACCTTGGCTTCCATTGTATAGGTTCCCGGTGCAAGACCAGAAATTTCATGGAGAAGTGTAAAGTCGATCGGCTGCTCATCACCATAGTCGAATGCCTTGGAGCCAACGCTATCCCCGAACGATGTCGGTTGCTCTCCGCTCAAGTACCATGAAGCAGTTTTGCCATTTACGGTCAGGTTCTTCGTTTGAATGGCTTCCGCTTTCTTCACAAGCTTGAAGTCATCGATATTTCCCCATTGTCCGCCGGAATACTTCAGATTGGCACCAATAGTCAAGGTTCCATCCGTAACTTCAATCATTTCTATAGTAGGGTTAGACCACTGCGTCCAGCCCGTATTGGTAAAGCTATGCTTTTGTTCACCGGCAAAAATCTCAGCGATGTTTCCCTCACCCCCGCCGGAAACCCAGGCAGACAGTTCATACGTTCCGTTTTCGAGTCCTGTAAGCTTCTGCGAAACAGTGAATTCTGTAGCCTGTGCGCTCCAGTAATGTAATGCCGATGAACCGGAATACATATCGGTTCCTGTGCTTACAGCGTCATTGTGATTATCCGTCACGTCCCAACCGCTTAATCCGTTCTCAAATCCAGGATTTTCAATGGGATTGGAGCTTGGGATGACGACAACCTCGGCGCTGTCGGTGAATTTCCCTTCATAAGCGGTGACTGTAATCGTTGATTTCCCTTCGGCAAGCCCAGACACAGTTCCATTATAGCGGTCTACCTTTACAGCGTCAGGGTTAGAGCTGGTATAGATTACCCCTTGATAGGTAGCATCTTTAGGAGCAACAGTGGCCCGCAAGCGATCGGTATCACCTACTTCAACCGTCGTTGTACTCTTGTCTAGCTTCACGCCAGTTACCTTTTGACGATTCACTTGTTCAGCATTGTCAAGGAAGGCATCCATGGCGAGGGAAGGGGTGCCATCCGAATTCCAGGCCGAAAGCGGGTAACCGAAGAAGACACCTTCAGGAGCCCAATAGAAAATACCGGATCCTAGATTGTTTGGCACCTCTTTCAACTTCTGCTGCGTAGCTACGAGCATGTTATACACGTTATCTTCATTTTTTCTGACATTGCCACCGATTTCAACAATCATCACTTCCTTGCTGAATTTATCAGCAAGCATATTCATGTTTTCAGACAGTTCATCAATAGAAGTGGTATAGACAGAGTCCGGATAATAGGAAAGACCGATAATATCAAAGTCGGTCTCCTTAAGGCCAGCCTCTATTAAACCATCGTAAAAGTCAATCACACCTTTATCTGCTCCGTTGGCACGGTGGATAATGACTTTTATATCGGGAAAAACTTTTTTAGCCGCATACGAGCCTGATTGAAGTAGCTCTACCAA
Organism: Paenibacillus sp. JNUCC-31; assembly: GCF_014844075.1. NCBI lineage: Bacteria > Bacillati > Bacillota > Bacilli > Caryophanales > Paenibacillaceae > Paenibacillus > Paenibacillus sp. JNUCC31. The sequence goes on along the minus strand of NZ_CP062165.1, from coordinate 7,525,084 downwards.
GTTAGTAGTATTGCTATAAGCGCCGATTGGATGCAGCATACCATTGTTAATTTCGTTACCAATCTGAATCCATTCCGGTGTGACGCTGGCTTCCTTCAGACCCTCCATAACTTCGGTCGTATATTCGGAGACATGGGCCTTTAACTGCTCCAGATCCGAACCTTCCCATGCCTTTGGCGTATGCTGCTTGCCGGGATCAGCCCAGGAATCACTGTAATGCAGGTCAATCATGACCCTGAATCCAAAATCGTTTACACGAGAAGCCATCTCGATTACTTCTTCAGTGCTGTTGTGACCATTGGAAGGATCCTCTGAAGGATTAACGAAGGCGCGCAGACGGATCGAATCAATCCCGTGACTCTTTATAATTTGGAGAAGATCTTCTTCTTTTCCTTTGTCATTATAAAATTTCTGCCCTAAAGCCTCCAGTTGCGGCAGCCAGCTTACATCTGCACCCTTAGCGAAGGTAGGGGCTGATTCAGCAGTTGTGGAATTCGCCTTTGCCGGCACGTTGAAGAGAGTCAATGATAAAAGTAGTGCAAGTGTAATAGACATGATCCGTTTTCTTGTGTTCACTGTGTGACCTCCTTGAGTTCATCCAAGTATGGTGTGAATAGCTTTCATAGCTGCGAATTAAGACAATGAATGCACCCAACTGGCAGTGTTCATTCACTGTTTTATGATGAGTTGCCTATAACTCTCCTTTCTCAATTCTGTTATCATTATCCAGTGTAGTTAAATTGAATACGCTTTCAAACTATGCTATGCAACGAAAAATGATACTTTTGCAATTATATGTCTTGATTCTGAGGAGCACCGCTGGAAAGCTCGTTCTTTACAGACTTGTCTGTGAAGCCTATTAGAACGTATTTCGCATTGGGAGAAGAGTTTGGTTTCATACAAAAGCCTGCAGATTTCTGTAGTAGGAATAAACGTAGGAAGACGTTTAAAGGCGATTCAAACGCTTAATGAAGGAAATGTTTTACAGCATATCCGTGAGCCAGAAAATCCGTTTGATAAAAATGCAATCAAGGTATATACGAAGGAAGATCGAGAGATAAAGAATGGAGATCTATCTTGGCCTATAACATGGAAATTGGATTTTCCTATAAGTTAACTTTTAAAAAATTTGAAGTCGAGAAAAAGGACCCATTATACATATTCAAAAAAACGTGATTGTTAAGAGAAATTAATAGGTTCTGACGTACTTCTAGATTAAGACCATATGTTGATAAAATTGAAATTATTAACATCTTGTAAATTAGTTCTATGATTTTTTATGGAAGTTTAATGAAAAAACTCATCTTTGCAAGAGGGTTAAAAAAACATATATCGTCCTCTATATAATCGAAATTTGGTTGGAGTGTTTCGTCCTCACTTGAAGCGGAAAGCGGCTCGGCTCTATGCTCAAGAAACATGCACGTATCCTTAGATTGAGTACATTATTTAAATAATCTATACTAAAGATGTATTGTCGAGGGACAAGAACTTAAGCTCTTTACTGCAAAGGATAAATCAATACCTGCCCATAAGATCCACACTACAATTTGAGATCCAGATGGTGCCAATAAAAATTGATGTCAAATTCGACTCCGGATTGGTTTTACCCCCTCATGGAAACCAGAGGGATTTTTTATTCATGCATATGGGCACACGGGCAGGAACTACGAGTATTAGATTAGTGTCGACGGAAAAGCACATTCTATTATTGTCGATTGATAAATGCCAGTAACATTAAGCTAACGGGTATGTTTAGTGTAACTAGGATGATGTCGTGGTGCAAATACATAAACCATGAACCAACTAGGCCGTCATCATTAATCCGAATAGCCGGTTCTTCTAAGGAAGTTCGTAATTCGAACCAATTGAAGAGAAGAGCACGAAGTTGACTGGGGACAAAAATTCTCAAGAGACACCAAAAATTAGTAAAAGGAAAAACGCAGGAATTGGTCAAAACTTCTCGAATCTTACCACAGTTACCAAAAAGAATTAATTACAGCAGACCTAAAATTACCAACAACTACAGCAGTTACTCTCTAGTGTGGTAACGGAGCACTAGCCTTGCCAACAATTAAGGCAATTGATGCGATAAAGATGTCGAGGTAGCTATGGAACGGCTGCAGAGAATTTGAAATTGCCGTCGAGCGTGGAGGTGAAACTAAGTATTGGATTAACAGGTATCGCAAGTGTAGAATATATTTTCATGGAGGAATAAATTTGGCAAAGTTAATTGATATTCTAACAAGGGCACTAGCTAGGTCAACAGCAAGAGAGGTTGTACGAGCATATGCTAATAACTCTCATCGGCCTTCTTTGGCTGAAAAGTTAAAGAATAAAACAGAAGAACTGAAGTTAGAACAAATCCTTCAGGAAAGAAGAGAGCGTTACAGCGATAAGATCAATATTGCTAATTATTACTTGAGAAAAGATTGGAGCGTAATTAGTATTTTTAATGATCATGAACATGAGATCGCTGAGTACTTTAAAAAGTTTTGGTGGAATCGTACTCAACAAGAACGAAGTCAATCTGCTGTTAAGTACTCTAGAATTTTTATGACTACACCACAAAGATTAGATTTGCTTGAGAGACTTAATATCTCCTACTCAGATTATATCTCTAGAGATGGTAGATCAACACCTAATTTGGCTGAAACAATCGAGTTTATAATGACTAATACAGATACATATAAAACTTTAAATGAGATGATGAATAGAAAAGGATACGTGCTAGATTTTCACGCTAATACCCCTAATCCTTTTTTTCATTGATTATTGAGTAGAGGGCTTTAAATTTTTTAATATTCAGTATTATAAAAAAACACATGGATAGGGATGAATGATACCATGTATAACTCTCAAGACAAATTTTTTGAGTTAGTTGGATTAGGAACAGAGAATAACAAATGGGATTATAAAAGAGATATATATATAAACCCCAATATTGCATTTGCAAATTTACTCAAAGATATATTAGCATTCTCAAATAGTGGAGGGGGTTGGCTAGTATTTGTCGAGGGACAAGAACATATTCCCATTGAAGTCGCTATTTTAGCGGCTTTTTTGTTTTATCGGTACAAGTTCTTGTCCCAAGCTAAGGACAAGAACTTGTACCGATTACCGAAATGGACAAGAACTTGATCCGATTGCCGATTAGGTGAATATCTAAATACGGAGCGCATGTAAGTTTGTGCAGATAAATGCAATAATACAGGACATTTTTTCGTCTTAATGGAACCACTGCCTCAAGGAGAGGTAACCAGCAGCTAATAGTTACTCAAAAAAACGGAATTTAGTAACTGGAAAAAGCTGAGGAGGGACAAGAACTTGTACCGATTGCCGGAATGGACAAGAACATAGTCCGATTTTCGATTAGATGGTTGTCTAAATAATAACGGGTTACGACCCAAGGAGCAGTATCCAAATGACCCGGTTATTATGCCAGATGAAGGGATGTTTGGCAAGAGTGGCGACATCGCTCAACTCATCTAGTATGAAATTGTATTTCATGAGCTGTGAAAGTTTAAATGGGAGTAGGTTCTCGACAAGCGGTTATAGAGGTGGAGGGTTACATGAGAGTTTACTGAGGGGATAAGCGTTTCTTTTAATGATTTTATTGTGAAGTGTGAAGAAATACAGAAGAAACAGCAGCCCATCAGGTGACAGGCTGCTGCTGTTTGGTATGTCTAACAAAGGAGCATTGTATTACAGCAAGATGAGGCTGCTGAACTTTTAATGGAATTCCACGATTTGATTGAGGTCTGTGCCTTCCGTATTTTTTCCCAGCAGTCTACGAAACAGGAACGAAGCCATCTTGAACTTGTTGCCTGCATCCCAGAATTCGGCACTCTCGGCATTGACTTTAATTAGTACGAGATTTGGATCCTCAAATGTGGTTTCCAGTATTTTTTCGTAGGCTGGACTCCAGAACTCTTTGATTTTCTCGGTATTATCCACCAGCTCGGCTTCTCCACGAATGGAGACGAAAGATTTACCCGCGTATGCCACGTTGACTTGCTGATTTTGAAGCAGTTCATGAAATTTGCTAGTATCTTTCTTGGTCAGGAACCAGAGGTTGCTATCGAACTCGACATCCTGAGTTTTCATGGGACGAGAAACCAAGCCTTCTTCTGAGACCGTTGTAAGCATCGCAATGTCAATATCCTTAATCAGTTCCTGAATCTTTTTGATCGCTTCTTGGTTAGGGGAGTTTGGATTCATTGTTTAATGTACCCTTTCATTGTATTAATCACAGTATCCCCCATGAAATGCTCCAATAAACATCAAGACAATCACGAATCCGAACACCAGTTAATGCAGAAAATATGCATCCGAAAAAATATTTACTGCTCGCTCAACACACTCTATGATTTGGATATCAGAAGGTTCTTTAAAATTATGCCTAATAAACACTTCTCCAATAATTTTGATTCAATTAGGGCAATATAATGGGACACAACCACTGCTGTCTTATTCCTTTTTATCTTGGAGTCTTTCATTGCTTTCTCAAACAACTCGGACAGCATATGGATAATTTTCCTTTGTCCCTCTTGGTAAAATAGAATCCCAATTTCAGATTTCGCAGATTCAGAAATCAACATTCGATTAACCGCTATAGTATCTGGACTGCACCGTTGTTGCAAGTAATGTACTCCGAAATTGTGAAGCACGCTTAAGATCATCTTCTTTTGAAAGGATGAATTGGATATCAGTCAATTCAGGTTGAACGACTTCCTGACCAGTTCAAGGAAGACTTCTTGTTTCGACGAAAAGTAGTTGTATAACGTTGCTTTAAAGCCCCAACACGTGCAGCAATCTCTCCTGGATATGAAAATGAAAAGCAGGCAAAATCCTTCCAATTTATGGGGATGGAAGAACTGGGGAGTGACCCAGAGGAATTAAAAAAAGCACTGCAAGCACAAAGGAGTAAGGCAGGGTATGAATTTACCGAATATTTGCCTCTTGAAAAGCAACCCTGTATACGGATAGAAGTCTTATACGGCATTTGGATCGACTAATCAATTAAACCTCCATTTATCTCCATAGATTATGCAAAGGATTTACAGGAGGGTTTATGAAGAAATTACTTTTAAGTGAGAGCATAGCAGTCTATCTTTGAATAGTTATTTTTTTATGGCTACTACAATCACAGAACTGTTTTATAGCGATGAAACGATTGCTAAAGATTGATCCTGCTTCCCGGTTTAATTATATTGATTCCTGCCAACGCATCACTGGAGCGACAGAATTTAAAATATCTCAGGGTAGAAGAGGAAACCTTATAGAAAAAAAAAAAAGCGGATGCCCATTATTGCGTATACTGGGATATTAGTAATGATTTCCTCCGCTATTGCGCTTCATATGTGGGCATCATCAGGACATTTCGGAATAAGATTCTTCGTGGTACAGTCGATAGAAATTATAGGTGGTACCATAAACCTTCTCTTAATGAGCCTGAGTATGAGAGATGGACTTCTGCTTACAGGTAAAGTAAAAATTAAAAGATAATGATCGCTGTTATTATTAGACGGACTGTTCGTTAATTATGTGAGCTTGCCCACCACAGTCGCCTGTGGTATTTTTTTATTTACTTCGAACAAAAGGTTAGATTAAAGGAGGGGAATTGTAATGGTAACTCAGTGAATTATTAAAACTTATTGATGAATTTTAAATTATATTTTATAATCCAAAAGACAATTAGTTGACTACTTTGTGGATAAGGTGTGTAATCAAATGCAGAACAAAAACGATTTTCAAACGGATATTGTGCTGAATGTTATGAGAGCTTCGAATCTTCTTTCCCGAATAGGTGGTAAAATTACTGCCAGCGTGGGAGTGCACAGTATTCAACAATGGATGCTGCTTAACAGGATTGCAAATCACGAGGGATTAGCAATCAAAGATTTACGTCAAGATACCCTTGTAACAAAACAGAATATATCGAGCATGGTGGAACGTTTACGTCAAGCTGGATATGTTTTTACTTACGAGGATTTTTCTGATCGGAGAATCACAAGGGTGAAATTGACAGAACAAGGTCATCAAATATTAACGGATCTAACACCATTAACGTATTCCACCAACGATCAGATATTTGAAGTGTTTAGTTCAGAAGAACTTTTGTATTTTGCATCACTTGTCGAGCGATTGGTTAGCCACCTTGGTCAAAACATAGAGAGAAAAGAATAATTTTTTTATTCAATTAGTCAACTGATTGTCTAAATGAATCAGGAGGATGATTATCTATGGAGCAGAATACCGAGAAAAAGGTTGTTTTAATTACTGGCGGAAGTCGTGGAATTGGAGCTGCAACAGCACTTGTTCTAGCTGAAAGAGGTTTTCGTGTTGTGGTGAATTATGCCTATAATGCTGAGCGTGCCAACGAGATTGTCGAACAAATTAGTGAGAAGGGTGGCGAAGCAATAGCTATAAAGGCAGATGTTCGCCGGCCAGATGAAGTGAATCTAATGGTGAACGAAATACTGTCCATATGGGGGGGAATTGATGCGTTAGTGAATAACGCCAGCATGTCGTTTGTTATAAAACCTTTTCAAGAAATGACTTGGGAGGAATTTTCGCAAAAATTAAACGATGAGATGATGGCAGCTTTCACAATGACCAAGGCAGCTACACCATCGATGATTCAAAATAGATATGGTCGAATCGTACATGTTGCAAGTGGTCTGGCAAAAAATCCTGCACCCGGAATGATCGCACATGGGACAGCCAAGGCTGGACTTGTTCAGTTTGCAAAATATACTGCACAGGAATTGGGAGCAAATGGAATTACGGTTAATGTGATCTCACCTGGCCTTGTGGATACAGAAGCCTCCGCTAATCAACCGCAACAATTCCGTGATCAACTGGCTGAAATGACGCCGGTGGGAAGGATTGCAAGTGCTGAGGATGTTGCAAAAGCAATTGCGATGTATGTGAGCGATGATTGTCAATTCATCACAGGTGTTTATGTGCCAGTTGATGGTGGAATCACCATGGTGTAATTTTCGTTTCACTATCGGGTCTATTAATTCAACGTTTACAACGAGGCAATTGTTTATTACAGCGCTTATTTTCTTTGGTGTCGGGGCCTTGATTGGAGCTTTAGCATCTAGCTAATATGAGGAGAGCATAATTTGTTGGAACAAAAATTAGAAAATAAAAGTAAAATCTTACTTGCCGCCAAGAAGCTTTTTGCAGAAAAAGGATATGAAGGCACAGGAATTCGTCAGATTTGTGAAGAGGCTGATGTGAACCTTTCGCTTGTCTCATATCATTTTGGTGGTAAAAAGAGTGTATATGAGTCCTTGTTTCACCATTTTTATTGCCCCCATGTAACAAGTGAATTGGAGCTCATAACTGATTCAATGCATCCTACCGAGGGGGTTAGGAAAATAATCAGTTTAATTGTCCGGTATACTCTAAGAGATCCTGAGATGAGTAACATTATTTATCAAGAGTTATCCGTTAATATTAATCACTCATCAACTGTAAATAAATTTATTGATCAACTCTTTACAAAAATGAATGGGTTCCTTCGAGTGGGTAAAGAGCGAGGGATGTTTGAAATTGAGTCTATTCCGCACAGTATGTTAATGGTTTTAAACCTTGCAATCACACATACAAATCGACATAATTCATGGTTAATGATGGATCATAACAGTGTTATGTATGAAAATTTAATAGAACAAATTAATGATTTTGTACTTCGAGGATTAGGAGTAAAGTCTTAAGTTGTTAAAAACGAGATGTAAAGCAACAATAAATCCAGGAGAAAGTTAAAATTTAACGTTCTAGGATAGGCTTCATCAATGCAACAAGTGAATACCTGGACATTCTTATGGAGAATACAGACCATCACTTGGATCTGAGTAGTGTACTCCTACACTCGCATCAAATTCAATACACCTCGAAGCCATTTAACCGTTAATTGAAACAACCTCAGCTAGACATTGTCCAGCTGAGGTTGTTCAGCAAGTGAGCTAATCTATTCGGTACGATAACCAGAACAGATTCCTGAAAAAGTTAAAACGCTTGTTCCCCGATAGAATAAGCGGATTTCAAGTTATCAAGATAGCCAGCTAAAACTGTCAGTAATTTTTTTGTTGTTTTCGATGGGGAGCTAGAAAAACGGGCTGCTTTAGGAGATAAAACCATAAAAAAATAGTTCTCACACGATCCCCAAAAGATCAATGTTTGAGCTATTAAAGGCGTTGACCTTTTATAACAAGCGAAGCTGTAGGCTGGGAAAGAATCCCTTTTTGCTGGCGTGTCAACATGTTATAACTCGTTCTCGTTTATTTTTATCAATAACTTAATTTGATAAATACGAATCCAAAAAAACACTGACAGCTCGCTCAACGCACAATTTGATTTGCTCATCGGATGGATCCTCAATAAAGCCGAATAGACATTTTTCAACTAGTTCTGATTCGATTAAGGCTATAAAGTGTGACACAACCACTTTTGTATCCATATTTTTTAAATTTTGAGCATTTATTTCTTTCTCAAACAGTACAGATAACATACCGAGAATTTTCCTTTGACCCTCCTCAAAGAACAAAATCCCAACATCTGAGCGCGCGGACTCTGCAATTAACATCCGGTTAATAGCGATCGTATCCGGGCTGCACCGTTGATGCAAGTAATGTTCCCCAAAATTTTGTAGCACCGTCTTAAGATTTTCATTTTCTGACAATATGGACTGTATGGTAGTTAATTCAGGTTGAACAGACTGTTTAACCAATTCTACAAACACTTCTTGTTTAGATGAAAAATAGTTATATAAAGTGGCTTTAGAACCCCCAACACGCGCAGCAATTTCGGACATGGATACTTCATATGAAGCGCTCTCCTTTAGCAATTGTAATGCAGCATCGATTATTGCTTTTCTCTTGTCTTCACTTTTTGTTCTCAAAGAAACCGCTCCCTATATAATCTACAAATTTCTGATCTCATTATAGATTTCTAAACAAACATCGTCAAATAAGAAGCGTTATCCCGTAAGCGGAGGAACATATTGACGGTTGGTATTCTCTTTATTATAATTAAACTGTACAGTACAGTTTAATTATCGGAGGTGCAGATTATGGGAAATAGTAAATCAACGTATTGGATTGAAAACAGATTGGAACAGAAAGATCTTATGCCTAAGTTAGTTAAACAAGAATTGGAAAATGAAATCAAACAAGACATTTTGGACTTTTTAGAAGCACAAGAGGTTGCTAATCTGGCAACGTTAACTCCTAATAGTTGGCCACTTATTCATGCTATGCATTTTGCCACAGTTACAGATCAAGAACAAAGACCTGTGTTTTATCTGTTTTCTGTTCCAGGCACGAGGAAGTTGCATAACATCAGTGTGAATTCCCAGGTAGCATTATCAATATATAATTTAACAGGATATGAAAATAGAAAGCAGGCAAAGGCATTTCAATTTATGGGGATTGCCCAAATTATCACTGACCCAGAAGAAGTTAAAAAAGCACTAGCAGCTCAAAGAAGTAAGCCAGGTTATGAATTCACTGAACATTTACCGCTTGAAAAACAGCCTTGCATACGAGTAGATGTTCTATACGGTACGTGGATGGATCAATCAGGCAAGCGTCCGTTGGTATCAGTAGACTATCGGCAACAGGTGTAACGCCTCTAACTGGATTCAGAAATTTGAGAAAATGGGACTCATGCTATCTATATTTTTTTTACTTTGAATATTTTAAAAGCCAAGAGGCTAGTTTCTGATGATTACATCCGTAACCGCAATATTTATAATTCAGAATAGGAGCTTACTACTAAATGAAGAAACTACATGCGTTTGCTAGCATTATATCGTTTCTATGTATAGCTGTTTTTCTTATTTCAACTATTATAGTAGATTTATTCTGTAGTCATGAAACGATTGCTAGACTAAAAAGTTTGATTGTTCTACCAGGATTGATTATTTTGATTCCTGCCATGGCGATAACTGGGGCAACGGGCTTCAAAATATCTCGGGGTAGGAAAGGAAAGATTATTGATAAGAAAAAGAAGCGTATGCCATTTATTGCCTTGATTGGTGTATTAATTATGATACCGTCTGCTATATTGCTTGATATGTGGGCTTCAACGGGTCAATTTGGAGTAAAATTCTTATTGGTTCAACTAATTGAAATCATATGCGGTAGTTTCAACCTTTTCCTAATGAGTATGAGCATGAGGGACGGATTTGTACTTACCGGAAAATTGAAAATCAATAGATAAGGTCTTCCTTAATTGACATTTCAATTAAAGTCTACGGAGTGGATGTGTGAGGATAGATTCCTTACGAAGGGGCCGTTTAAAGGGCCCTCTTTCTTTAGGAATGTGGAGTGTTCATTTTTGATTCGTTGTCGGAGACCCCATGTCGAATCGAATCCTAGCATTTAAGAAAGGAATGAGAAGTATTATGCAGTTACATCCAATGATTATACATTTCCCTATAGTACTGTTATTAGTAGGTGCCATATCTTTATGGATTTCCTTCTGGGGATCTGACTTCTATAGGCGATTAGCAAATTATTCATTAGTAGGAGGATTTGTTTTCTTGATTGCTGCCGTCATTTCTGGTTTCAACAGTGTAGATTACGCAGTAAAGACATTTCCGAATGTATCAGAAACGATAACTAAACATCAAATGTTTGGAATCTTCACACTCATCATATTTGCTTTAACACTTTTAGTTCAATACGGTAGTATTAAGAAAAAAAATTCTTCTACTTTTCTAAGAGGAATCTTGTTCATTTTGTCATTTACAGGACTTGTTATGCTAATCATGACTGGACATTTCGGAGGTCAACTTATATATCCCTAGTTCTTCATAAGATCCTTTCCCTCGGATAAAAGGTTCTTCAAATCGAGCACGAAGACGGTCTAATGTCTGTGAATGAAGGGTTTACCAAGGGCGTAGAAAACCTAAGTTCAATCATTATTAATGAGCCAGTTGGTGAAATGTGGTGGGTTTAATTTGAACGGGCTTTTTTTTAGAACTGTTAAAGCCTAGCTTCATTTGAGAGAAATTTTATTCTCCATCTCGTCGCCAGTTCTCCGGAACGAGGTATATATCGGTGAAGTACATCAAAAAATTGATGAGCAAGGGGATTTATTAGACGAACCGACCGTTCAATTCTTGGATGCAGTAGTTAGTGATGTTAAGACATGGGTAATAAAATTAAATTGAGAAAATCATAACATAAACCTTAGGGTGTGTCTTCAAACTCAGGCAAGCCACACCATGATGGATGCCAGAGTCAAAAAAGCCTTGAACGTACACGCTAATTTATCGTAGCGAGTCGCTAGACGACGATAGTTTTTCACTTTATTGAAGAAGCATTCCACTAAATGACGTTCTTTATAGATATCTCGATCATGTGGTTGAATCTCTCGGCGATTTTTCTTGCTTGGAATCACTGTAATCGCCTGTTGCTCGTCCAAAAGTGTTCGAATCGCATTCGTATCATACGCTCGATCGGCTAACACTTGCTTCATCTTCAGTTTCATGGCTTGAAGAAGCTCATAGCCCTGAACGGAGTCATGAGCTTCACCACCCGTTAATTCAAAACGAAGTGGATTTCCTAACGCATCGACCAAGGCATGAATTTTGGTGCTTAGTCCACCACGGGAACGTCCGATCGCTTGCTTGCTTTGCCCCCTTTTGCGCCCGATCCATGCTGATGAACGCGCACGATCGTGGCATCAATCATGATGCTTTCCTCGTCAGCATCCAGGGAGACATGCTTCAGCACCTCATCCCAAATCCCCGCTTTCTGCCAGCGTCTAAAGCGGGTGTAGACGGATTTCCAATGGGGAAAGTGGTCAGGTAGATCACGCCATGGGGCGCCTGAACGTGCAACCCAAAGCATTGCATTTAACATGATTCGGTTGTCCCATGCGGGGCGTCCTCCTTGTGGTTTTCGTTCAGGTGGAAACAGGTCTTGAACTCGCTGCCATTGTGTCTCTTTTATTTCGTATCGAGTATTCATCTAAACTATTTAACCCATGTATTACCATTCAAACAGTTTGAAGACACGCCCTAGTGTAAGATCGAATGGAGAAGTGTGGGTAGACTTGAATGACAATACTACTGCATTCCAAATAATGCCACTTTCCGCAGAGTACCGGGTTTGGCGGATTCAAACATGTACTCATACCAGATGTGGTCTGATTCCACTAAGTATCTCCGTCATTCCGGTTCACTCATGTATGTCGAGAGTGGAACAGGCACAGGGTTTAATGGTGATGCTACTTTCGCTGAAGTTGCGCCATAAATTCTAGCGTTTGAAATGCCAAAGTTGTTTAAGGAATCACACCTCATAAATCCAAGTAATTATTCAACTATATGAAACGATAGTTCAATAAGAAATCAAGTAAGCAGCCGATCAAAGAATCGGCTGCTTTTGTTTAACCAATGAATAGTTAGTATAGGAGACTTTAAATCTCTCTAAAAGTGTTCTAATGTCTTGTTACAAATAATCTATCTTCTTAACCTTAAGCCTGTATTGGAGTGGCGTAAGGCGATACGTTTTTTTGAAACGTGAGATAAAATGAGAGACGTTCTGAAATCCTACCTGGTGTGCGATGCTGTCTACCTGTATTGAAGTACTTTCCAACAAATGGGCGGCAACCTGAATTCGTTTGGCGACGAGGTATTCGCTGAGATTACTACCGGTTTCTTTTTTGAAAACTCGTGATACGTAAGATCGTGTAAGGTGTAGATCGTCAGCCAGGTTGTTCAAAATATCACTTTCCATGTAGTTTTCTTCAATCCAGTTCATGATTCTCTCTGAATATTCGTCACGTCTCCACTGAACTGGGGAAGAGGAACGTGTTCAGGAATAATTTTTTCGAGTAAGGTTAGCAAACGTAGCAAAAAAACGATAATTTCCTCTTGTGTTACTCCGAGATCATTCTGCACTAGCTGGGTTGAAATAAAAATAACATACCCTCGGTGTAGAATGACATAAAGTTACCAACCATGAAATCCCTTATAGAATAAGGTTTTTTTATTTTTTGGTAGGGAACTTTGTGTCAATTTTTAGTGACATAAAGTTCCCTACTAGGCTGGAATTTGACATAAAGTTCCCTACTACCCTGGAGAGAATCATTTTTTACTTTGTGTCATTTTGGTAGGGAACTTTGTGTCAATCAATGTACTGCCGCAGGACAAGAACATTGTACCATTCCCGATTAGAATGTTATCTAAACAGTTGCATGAAATGTGGGTACGAAAAATGTGTTCCCAAACTGTATATCGATAATCCAAAATATCCTTCTGGTTCGATTCTGAGATGTAAGCAGTTAAACCAATTGGGCGCATCCGGCTCGTTTATTGCTTGATGGAAAGTGGGCAGATCCGGATAGATCTCAATAGCGATTTTCTGAGAAGGTCGATGACGATAGGTTGTAATAATTCGATCTACATTGCTTTTCAACTCTTCAAATAAGTCATGGTACACCTTGTTCATACCATCATTCTTGGAGGAGCCTCGCTTTTATCCACAATTGATATCAATTCTTTAATAGACATGATTGTAATGTCACCCCATTCTTTTAATTCTTTTTTTAGATTGTTTAAGGCACGATAGAGTCTGTTCTTGACTGCGCTTTGAGGCATCCCGATGATTTTGGATATTTCCAATAAAGTGCAATCGACGAAAAAACGCAATGATATGATTTGCTGATCTAATTCATTCAATCGGGCTAATGCAGCACTGATATCAAGACGGATATCGACATCTCTAGCAATATCGAGGGATATCGATTGGGACTGAAAGTCGATTACTTCGTGCACCATTTCTTTATTTCGTGATTTCGTACGATATTCGTTTTTCACAATATTTTGCGCGATTTTGAATAGCCAAGTAAATATACTGGAGTTACACTTAAACAAGTGAAAGTTTTCCATTGCTTTTAAAAAAGCTTGTTGCGTTAAGTCATCGGCAGTTGCCGAATTTGTCTTTACTGCAATATAATTTCGAATTCTATCTCGATTAAGTCATTATTGAATAAAAACGACGATGAATCACTAACAAAAGAGGATTTAGAGTCACTGACCGACGTTAATTTATCGGGTAAAGGAATTAAGAGTTTGCAGGGTTTGGAATATGCAGTAAATGTGACGAAGCTCTCTTTAAGTGGAAATCAAATTGCTGATATTTCCCCTCTATCCGATGCTGTGAATTTGACGACTGTGGTAATCAAATTGTGGATATTAAGCCCCTCAGGAAGTTAACGAAGATGACAGATTTATCTCTAGCTAGCAACCAAATCAATGATCTTTCACCGCTAGCGGACTAGTCAATCTGAGTACGTTGTCCAAATAAATTCCAACAAGATCACAGATCTAAAGCCGCTAACAGGATTGGTTAAGCTTAGGAGACTCGAAGCTGCGAATAATAACATCAAAGTTCTTGCTCCTTTGTCTAAATCAACTGTCTTGGTTACTCTGAATTTCTCAACGGCTCCAAATCTATGATTTGGAGCCGTTGAGAAATCTTCAAAGTCTGGGTTACCTCTATTTGAACAACAATAGAGTGTGGGATTTAGAGCCGATCCAACAACGTAATTTTTTTCCGTATTATTGATACGGGTGCATTCATTGAACCACTTGGGCTGCAAAATAACTATTTAGATTTGAGCAAGGGATCGAAAACATATAAATTATTCGTGACACTGGGAGGTAATGATTTGCCTGGCGGTCAGCGTAAGACACAGCGCTTGGTGATCGGCAACAAGACAGCTTATGTGGGAGACAGTGCTTATCGTATTTCCGCAGCGCCATTTATTCAGACAGGACGTACCTATGTGCCGATCCGTTTCATCTCCGAGAAGCTTGGGGCAACCGTGAATTAGAATCAGAACACCAAAGAGGTAACGATTCAGAAGGATGGTAAAACGATTCGTTGGGCTGTAGGGAACAGACAGGTAAAAGTAAACCAGCAAACGGTGATGCAAAATGCTCCTTTACTTCTGAAGAACGGCAGTGCGTTCGTTCCTGTTCGTTTTGTGGCGGAGCAGTTAAATACTTCCGTAGAATATATGGGAAGCAAGCATATGGTCGTGATTTTCAAAAATTAAGCAGTATAATGGAATTACAGAATAATATTTGAAGATAAAGACTCAGTGACCATGCTTCAAAACAAGAGTAAAATATGTAGACCGTCATTAAACTAACGGGAAACGTTAGTTTAATGACAACAGCGGCAGTCTAAGACTTTATTTTTCAAGTCTTGGTCTGCCGCTGCTTCTTTTAATGGACTTGTCAAAAAATTATTTTCTAATAGCTGACGATTCTTCTCTTTAAAACCTACGGTAATTCAACGACTCCAGTCTAACACTTTATTTTCACCAAACAGTTACATATACTAGAATATAATCATTTCTCATCTTTTTGATGAAGCAATAAACATTCACATAGTACATTTTTTTTGTACTTAACAGTAGAAAGCAGGTGAAAAGGTGTCTAGATTATATAAGGATGGATTTGATAAAGAGTGTATAAAGGAACATAGAGAAGAAGTTTATGGCATTGCCTATACCCAAAACATACTTTCTGGGCGTTGGAAATATATCATTCTTTGGTATTTAAAGACCAAAGAGCGTCGTTATAGTGAGATTAAAGCTTTTTTATGGGATATTCCACAAGGTTCTCTTACAAAGCAACTTCGAGAATTAGAAAGAGATGGCTTAATAAATCGTAAAGTTTATCCAGAGGTTCCTCCTCGAGTAGATTATTCATTAACCTCAAAAGGGAAAGAATTCATTCCTATAATTAATTTGATGGAAGAGTTCGGGAAGAAGTTCGGGGAGCAGGTAGACTAACCAAAGCGTTCTATTTATCGTTTACAATTTACCCCAAAATTTAAATGGTGGATAAAGTAATAGTTGTGGGAGGAGAGATCGTTCTAACGGCAGTTTTCTTTTACGATAAAAGTTTGTGAAGAAATGTATTAAAGTAACGTAGGAAGAAGTAAAGATCCTAAGCTGTCATTGTGGCAGCTTTTTTTTGCACTAACCAAGCTATTCAGTACAAAAAATGTACTTAGGCAATTTTTATTGCCCTCTTTAAAAAAATGAGAATTGGTTTTATTCTATTGTCTGTAACAAAGTTACTCAATGCACCAAGTTGATAGGCAAACGGTGTAATAAACTGAATCTGTCATTTTAGTGTGAAACGCTGATGTGGGTTCATCTTTCAATCTTTTGAGTTAGATCCATACTTTTGCCCCCGTTCTAGATAAATTCAATCCGTTAAAATGTGAGGAGGTCCGTTTCACCATGTTATAGTTAGCACGCTAAATACATTTTGATAGTGGGGGCATA
Organism: Paenibacillus sp. JNUCC-31; assembly: GCF_014844075.1. Classification (NCBI taxonomy): domain Bacteria; kingdom Bacillati; phylum Bacillota; class Bacilli; order Caryophanales; family Paenibacillaceae; genus Paenibacillus; species Paenibacillus sp. JNUCC31. The sequence continues at coordinate 7,508,755 of NZ_CP062165.1, read as the reverse complement.
CCTATGATCTTTAAGGTTGGATGCGATTTTCATGAGTCGTTAGATAAAATTTCATCCAAAATGCGTCGAGATTATAACGAAAGTCTAAGAGAACTTAATCTTCATGTACGCCAGGATAAACAACTCGCTCGTTTGTGGTTAGGAGATGGAATAACACAAATGTAATTAAGCTATGTGAACATTTAAAATGCGTACCGCCTATGGTAACAAATATGGAGAACAAAACAATCAAGTTATTTCTAGGAGGAATTACAATGTCAAACTCTCAAAATTCAGAAAAGATCGAACAGCAACTGTTCTTAGATGTGATTCGTGAACGTCGTTCTGTTCGTTCATACGATCCAAACGTGCAGATCTCACGTGAAGAAATGACTGAAATACTCGAACTGGCAACATTGGCTCCTTCGTCTTCGAACCTGCAGCCATGGCGTTTTCTCGTTATCGATACACCAGAGTTGAAAGAAAAGCTTTTACCTATCGCGTTTAACCAACAACAAGTAGTCGAAGCTTCTGCCGTTATTGCTGTGCTAGGAGATCTGAAAAGCTACCAGAAGGCAGAAGAAATTTATGGTCAGGCTGTTGAAGCAGGCTTTATGCCGATTGATACGGCTAAATCATTCATCGAACGAAATGTTGATATGTACTCAAACCTGCCTCCTGAAGAGACGCTACAAATTGTATATACGGATGGTGGCCTAATTTCGATGCAGCTCATGCTTGTCGCACGATCCAAAGGTTACGACACTGTTCCGATGCATGGATACGATAGAGCAAAGTTATTTGAAACGTTCGGAATTTCCGAGCAGTATGTGCCGGTTATGATCATTGCGATCGGAAAAGCAATGAAACCAGGACATCCTACTACTCGTCTTCCTATTGAGGATGTAGCGTTCTTTAACGAATTTCCATCAGAATAAGCTTGACTTAATGCAAAGAAGTATTTCATATAAAAAGTAAAACTTTATTTTATCCCTATTAATTTATTTGTCTATAAGGGGGACTCGAGATACGTGCAAAACAGGTGAAAAGGTGTCTAGATTATATAAGGATGGATTTGATAAAGAGTGTATAAAGGAACAAAGAGAAGTTAATGGCACTGCCTATACCCAAAACATACTTTCCTGGCGTTGGAAATATATCATTCTTTGGTATTTAAAGACCAAAGAGCGTCGTTATAGTAAGATTAAATCCTTTTTATGGGATTCCACAAGGTTCTCTTACAAAGTAACTTCGAGAATTAGAAAGCGGGCTTAATAAGTTTGTGAAGTATTAGCTGTCATTGTCGTAGCTTTTTTTGCACTAACAAAAAGTAAGATAACAAAAAAAGACTTCTTTTAATTGGAACATTTGCAGGATTAATAATCTTTTGTATGTTCCATTATAAATTCTTTGTCAAATACGTCTTTACAAATTCTAGCCATCTTTTTACCTACTTTTAGTTATTAAGTACAAAAAAATGTACTACGGCAATTTTTATTGCCCTCTTTAAAAAAATAAGAATTAGTTTTATTCTATTGTCTGTAACAAAGTTACTCAACACAACAAGTTGATAGGGTAACGGTGTAATAAACAGAATCTGAACATTTCAGTGTGAAAAAGTTGATTTGGATCAAGGTTCTATCTTATTGTTGGATCCATACTTTTAACCTCCATTCTAGATAAATTTAGCCCGATAAAATGAGAGTAGGTCCCTTAAGATAATGGATACCTAAATGTCACGATGATATAGTTAGCATACTAAATATATATTTATGACTAGCGGAGGCTGGTATGAACCATAAGGTTGATTGCGATATTCGTCAGTCGTTAGATAAAATTTCATTTCAAATGCGTCGAGATTATAATGAAAGTCTTAGGGAACTTAATCTTTATGTAGGCCAAGATAATTTACTCTCTCGTTTGTGGTTAGGAGATGGGATAACACAAATGCAGCTTTGTGAACATTTAAAATGTGAACCGTCTACGGTAACAAATATGGTTAAATCATTGGCACAAAACGGATTTATATACCGTAAACGTGATGAACAAGATGCAAGGGTTATGCGAATTTATCTAACGGACAAAGGCCAAGAATTAGAGAAGCCGGTTGAGTTCAAATGGAAACAGCAGCAAGAAAAATTACTCCATTCAATCTTACCGGAGGAACGCTTAATATTGAGGGATCTTATGAAGCGATTGGAGAGAAACCTAGAATAAGGTTAATTAATAAATATATTTAGCATATTAAATATATTTATTTACTTAGCAACCTAAGTATCTGGGTAATCACCAGTTAATTAGTTAGCAAGTTATATATCACTTCATTTTCTCCGATCTATCGAAATGCGATTGGGAATAATTTACTCCAGGCTCTTTTGCTTACTTGGAGCATATTTAAAACAAAGGAGATACATGGAATGAAAGAAAAGAGATGCAACTAGCACTACAATGGTTTCGGGGTACGGAGCCGAATCAGCACTTGGAGAATGCAGGGCACCGCCCAAGCAGCCGAATAGTTATGTGAAGCGGGCTAAATTAGCTGAAAAGGAAAACTTTCAAATGATCTTTATCGCCAATACTCCAGCATTAACCGTCGACTTAAGACCTCAGATTCCTTTTCAGACTAGCTAACCAGACTAGTCTGAGAGAAGGCGAAGTATTCTAAAATAGAAAGTGAGGAAACACAATGAAAAATCGTGTAGCAGACATTTTAGGGATTGAAAAACCTATTATTCAAGGACCAATGAGTTGGCTAACAGACGGTAAGTTTGTAGGAGCTATTAGTAAGGGTGGAGGACTAGGTGTGCTTGGCATCAATGCTGGACAATCAGAACCTGCCAAGACCGTTGAAGAAACGGTTGAGAATATGCGCCGTGAGGTTCGTATTGCTAGAAGTATCACCTCAAATCCTATTGGAATCAATATCATTCCTACGGTGGCAGGTTTTGACCTCTATACACAACCCATGCTAGACATGATGGTAGAAGAGGGGGTCGAAGTGGCTGTGATGGTAGGGGCATTTTCAAAGGAATGGACTCAAAAATTTAAGGCCAACAATATCAAAGTCATTTATCGAGGGGCACCAACTGTTGAAGTGACAGAGGAAGCTATCAAAGGTGGTGTGGATATTCTGGTTGCCACAGGTTTTGATGAAGGGGGACAAGTTCCAGCAAACGTTATTGGTACCTTTTCTATTGTGCCCTTGGTGGTAGATGCTGCAAAAGGTCGTGTGCCAGTATTAGCCGCTGGCGGGATTACAGATGAACGCACTGCCAAAGCTGCAATGGCTCTAGGAGCGGAAGGGGTGTTTGTCGGGACTGCCTTTCTTGCCTCAAAAGAGTCTCGTATGGCTGTTAATATTAAAGATGCTTTAATTAAATCAGATGCTAATGATATGTTGCTTTATCGCACGCAACCTGCCTATTACCGTTCTCTACCCGGGGAACTCCCAAATAAATTGGCAGAAATGGATCGCAATTTAGCCAAAAATGAAGAGATTTACCAGGCATCGAATCCAGCATCGGGGATGAGAAATGGCATGCTATACGGTGATTTATCAAAAGGTTTCGCCTCATTGGGGCTTGGCATTTCAATGATCCATCAAATTGATTCGGTTGAAATCATTATCGATCGTTTAATGAGTGGCATTGAGTGAAAATATATTCTGGTAGATGCTTTAAGATAAGAAAGGACGATTTAAAATGAACAACAGAGAAATACTACAGAACTGGTTGCAGGATATGATGGTTTAAACCTTTATCTAACCAGAGATTATGGTGTTAAAGAAGGCGCGCAATACCTCAAAGCTAATGTTGACAAATTTATCGCACCTGTTTTACTGGTAAGCGGTTGTGATGATGTTTATGTTGTGCCTAAAGATGCCATTGATTTTTATCAAGAAACGGCTTCAAAAGATAAAAGTTTGAGACTTTATAGCGAACTTGGACATTATTTGATGTTTGAACCAACCGGAGATGTAGTAGTTGATGATATTGTGGGATGGATCAATCAGAGAGTGAAAAAATAAAGGAGGAAAACGATGCACGACTATTTAGATAATTCAAACAAGCAAATCAAGCTGGCCATCATGTTTGTAACAGGCTATGGTGGTGAGGGTTATTCTTGGCGATTTAATGATAGTAATCCAAAGGCTTACACCGACATCAATGCCTATATTGAGCTTGCCAAACTTGCTGAACAGGGTAAAATTCACACGCTGTTTATTGCGGATACACCTGGGATGGTGGGAGCTGGGGTAAATGGTGATATGGCTCAAAAATCACCAATGTTTGTAATGGAACCGATGACGATGCTAGCTGCTGTTGCCACGCATACCCAGAAAATCGGTTTGGTAGCAACCTATTCTACCACTTACAACTTACCGTATAATTTGGCTCGCCAACTTAAAACGCTGGACCTCATAAGTGGTGGGCGTGTCGGTTGGAATGCGGTAACAACAGGAACTCGTGAGGTTGCTTATAATTTTGGAGCTAGTCCTCTGCCTGACACTACCACTCGTTATGAAATGGCAGATGAAATGGTAGAAGCAGTGCAGTCTCTTTGGGGAAGTTTTGGCGAAAATGCCTACATTACAGACCAACAAACTGGCGAATTTATCAAATTGGATCAATTAACCCCTGCCAATTTCTATGGTCAATACTACCAGACCCGAGGCCCACTTCCCCTTCCACCAAGTCCGCAAGGGCAACCGCCTATTTTTCAGGCAGGTCCAAGTTTTGAAGGGGTGGAAATGGCAGGTAAATTTGCCAGCGGTGTTTATGCTAACCCTTTTACGATTGAAGAAGCTCGTCATTACCGTAATTTGTTAAAACAAAGTGCAATAAAATACGGTAGAAACCCTGATGAAATCAATATGTTTTCTGGTTTTATGGTTACGGTGGGCGATACTTATGAAGAAGCACTTGCCCGCCGTCATCAGTTACTGGATTTTATGGGAGAGGATGCATTTGAAGGGCAAATTCGCTATTTATCAGCGATGATTGGCGTAAATTTAAATGAATTGAATTTGAATGAACCCCTACCAAAATCTTTACAATATCAAGCCACGCCGAATCCAGGCGACCCACGCTCACTAAGAGCAGTAGAGCTAATCAAACAAGGGCTAAGTCCAAGAGATGTATTGGCAAACGGAATCATCAACTATCACCCTGTAGTGGTTGGCACGCCTGAAGATGTGGCGGATTTCATTGAAGAATGGTTTAAAGCAGGGGCAACGGACGGTTTTTCCATTGTGCCAGAAAGTCAAAAAGGTGTAAAAGATTTTGTGGAAAAAGTTGTGCCCGTGTTGCAAAAACGAGGCTTATATCATCTTGATTATGAGGGAAATACTTTGCGTGAACACTTGGGTGTGCCGAAGCAATATGGAGTGAGAAAGTAGATTAATTTCTTACGGAGATTAGCAAGCCACATCGATGCAAAGAGTCCATACGACTATGTTACACCTTGAGCATGGTCTTGGGCTAAGCATTAGGAAAGATCATAGAAGAGCAGAAGAAGGTACGGATGGTGTTAGAGGGGTGGAAGAGAAGCCTGAGAGTATAAAGGAGTGCTTTGAATAAAACCGTTCACAAATAAACCGGCTGAAAGCCAGTTCCTTGTTAGTTGGCTAGTTTGATGTTTAAAACATGGACTGCCAAGGACCAAAAAATAAAGACCTAGACTGTCGCTGTTTCATTGACTAGCGCGCTTTCATTCTGCGGATCGTACGGATACATCTACGCTCTTTCGAAAATTATAATGAATAGTCGGAACTACAAGGAAAAACAATAATATATAAATAAAGGGTATGATTTTCTCTTACGGACGAACAATAGTTGACGGCTAAACTACACACATGATATATTTAGCCTGCTAAACAATATCATTAATAAAGGTTGGGAGAACAACATGGAGAAAGAAATTGACTGTGAGATCCGTGAGCTGTTCGATAAACTTTCGGCAAGAATGAGACGAGATTACGGCGAAAGTCTTAGGGAACTAAACCTGCATGTCGGACAAGATAATCTGCTCTACCGTTTATTCTTAGATGATGGAGTAACACAAATGCAGCTAAGTGAACAATTAAACTGTGAACCTCCCACTATAACCAACATGGTTAAAACACTTGAACAAAACGGATTCATCTATCGTAAGCGTGATGAAAAAGATGCACGAGTCATGCGGATTTATTTAACCGATAAAGGAAAGGAACTTGAGGAGCCCGTTCGTATTATATGGAAAAAGCATCAGGAAAAGTTGCTAAAATCGATCTCAATTGATGAACGACTCCTCTTACGACGGCTTATGAAGCAAATGGAGAGTAATTTGTTTTAAGCACTCTCCACTTTTTGAATATTAGTTAGCAGGCTAAATTAATATTTAGCACACTAAATAATTTGATGTTTGAAAGTTTATCTAATTGGTTAGTGGGCTAATGATCTATGTCTCTTTCATACAAACGGACAAAGAAGATATATTCATGACGGCTTGAGCGGCCATTAGTAGCATCCCATGTGTATTCATATGAAGAAGAAAGAGCCAAGGAATTCAACCGTGAACGATTTGTTATCGGAAGTATTGTAAATGTGGCCAAAAGACTAAGAGAAAAAGCAAATGAAGCCTGGGTGGACGAAATTATGATTCCGATTTTTAACCCGAAAAGGCTACGAGATTAAAAGCCATTGGGTTATTGGCTAGAGAGTTTGATCTTACAGAAAGAGGAGCAAAAATGAAAAGTAAAAAACAGCTTAAGATCGGCGTTATAGTTGAAGGGGTTGGTTGGAGTTACTGGGCATGGCGCCACCCTAATATGCCTGCCAATGCAAGCGAAAGTGTAGATTTCTATGTCAAGATGGCGAAACGAGCAGAAGAGGGCAAGTTCGATATGGTTTTTTTAGCAGATGTAAGCCATATAGGGCCTGGAAATATCCCGCATTTTCTAAGCATGTTTGAAGGTGTAACGATACTATCCGCATTAAGCATGGCCACTAGCCACATCGGGCTTGCTGCGACTATAGCCACGTCATACGCTGATCCATTTACAGTGGCTAGACAGATGGCCTCTCTCGATAAAATTAGTAACGGGCGAGCGGCATGGAACGCTGTTACATCTAATTCTGGGGGGTTGGCTAACTACAGCAGAAGTCATTTGTCTAAAGAAGATTTATACCCTTTGAATAAAGAGTTCATCGAAATTGTAGAAGGCCTGTGGGATTCCTATGAAGATGATGCTTTTGTTCGTGATAAAGAGAGTGGTATCTTCCTCAATCCAAGAAAGATGCACCAACTGAATTACAGAGGCAAGTACTTTTCTGTTGACGGTCCGCTTAATATTAGTCGTTCTCCACAAGGAAGACCCGTCATTTTTCAAGCGGGTACGTCTGAAGCGTTTATGAATATCGCATCCAAACATGCTGAAGGTGTGTTCATAAATGGGGATGATTACAACTACGCCAAGCAATTTAGTGAGGAATTGAGAAGAAGAGCAGGCCTTGCAGGACGAGCTCCGGAAGACCTGTTAATTATGCCTTCACAACACATCATCGTTGGAAGAACAGAAACGGAGGCGAATGAAAAGTTTCTGGAGTTACAAAGGTTATCGCCCCCAGGATACCGTACTCCTAAACCCCTATTTTTCGGATCCGCAGAGACCGTAGCCGATAGGATTGAACATTGGCATCAAACGGGCACAATGGACGTATTGCTTCTAAGACAAGAACATCCTTCGGGAATTGATGATTTTATTGATTTGGTCGTACCGATCCTGCAGGAAAAGGGAATATTCCGAAATGAATATGAATCCCGTACGTTGAGAGGTAATTTAGGTCTTCCTTTCCTGGAAAATAGGTATACAAAAGATAAAGCCTGACGACCGTCGTTATGGTGCAGGTAGGGCAAAAAATAAACGATTATATTGATTTCAAGGAGATAGTGAGATGAAGAAGCAATACAATACACGTGCCATCTTGGCATCGCTGCTTATCTGTGGTTTTGTTGGGATGTTTAGCGAGACCGCTCTAAACATAGCAATGACTAATTTAATGGAAGTGTTCCACATTTCGGCGGCTACAGCGCAATGGTTGACAACAGGTTACTTACTAACACTTGGTATTCTAATGCCGTTCACTGGTCAATTATTGCAAATGTATACAACAAGACAACTTTTTATCGTGTCAACAGCTAGTTTAACGGCAGGTACATTCTTAGCGGCTGTATCCTTAAACTTTGAAATGCTCATGTTTGCACGTGTTATACAGGCAATTGGTATGGGGTTATTATTACCGCTCATGTTTAACACATTGCTTGTGATTTTTCCTCCAGAAAAGCGAGGCGCAGCGATGGGCTATATTGGGTTAGTCTTATCGTTTGCACCCGCACTGGGGCCAGCGATTAGTGGGATGATAATCCAGTATTTGTCTTGGCACTTTATTTTCTGGCTCTTACTACCATTCATAGTGATTGGTATGTTGTTTGGGATGAAGTATTTAGAAAATGTAACAGAAGTAAGTAAGCAACGTATTGATGTTCTTTCAGCAGTTTTATCCACAATTGGTTTCGGAAGTATCGTATTTGGATTTGGTCAAGCTGGTGAAGGAGGCCATGGGGGGGGGAAGTTCCGTCGCTCTGACGTTGATTATTGTTGGTGTGATTGCACTTATCTTGTTTGTATTGAGACAAAATAAGGATCAGCCGTTACTAAATTTACGTGTATTCAAATATCCGATGTTCGTTGTCGGGGTTTTCCTTGTGATGATGTGTATAGTAATTTTTATGACGACAATGATTGTGTTGCCAATGTTCTTGCAAACAGGGGCAGGGCTATCTGTATTTGTTACAGGCTTGATATTATTGCCGGGTAGTGCACTAAATGGTATTTTCCAGATGGTTGCAGGGCGCTTGTCCGATAAGTATGGACCGAAATGGGTTATAATGCCAGGTTTAGTCATTATAATGTTGGTTTTATGGTTCTTCACAACATTAACGCCAGCTTCATCAGTTGGATTAATTATTGCATTGCATATGGTTCTAGCGGGAGGGATTGGACTCATTTGGCCAGCCTCACAAACAAATGCCTTAAACTCACTGCCACCTGAATTATATCCACACGGTTCAGCTGCCCTGAACACGTTGATGCAAGTCGTTGGGGCTATGGGAACAGCTGTAGCCATTAGTATTTTAACAGGTGGAAAGAATAAGTATTTAGCTACCTCATCTACACCAACAATGCCGAATGAAATCGCAAATGCGATAACTGCGGGGGCGCAAAACGTGTTTTGGATTTTGCTTTTAATTGCTGTTATTGGCTTTATTATTGGCTTGTTCGTGCGCCGCTCCGTTATCAACCGCGGAACAGTAGAGAGCATGAATATGCACTAAATATGAAAGTTCATTTACACGTATCACCATGCTTTTATGACTAGCTATAAAAAAGAAGAGGCACATAATAACGGATGTAGCGGACAGTTACATGCTGATTGCAAAGCGAGTATGATTGTGATGCTATAAAATGCCCAATATTAAGGAGGATATACAGAATGAAGTATAAGCAGCTTGGAAATACAGGACTTTTAGTTTCACAACTTGCGTTAGGCACAATGACGTTCACGAGTGGAAAGGATAACCATAAAATTCTCGGTTTAGTTGGGCAGGAAGTAGCCGACAAGATGATAAAAAAGAGTGTCGATATCGGAATTAATTTCTTTGATACTGCTGATAATTATGCAGAAGGTGAAAGTGAAATTATTCTTGGACAATCCTTCCGCAATCTTGGTATTGCGCGGGAGGAAGTTGTAATTGCTAGCAAAGCCGCCGGACGAACAGGTATGGGACGTAACGATGTCGGTGCTTCAAGAGGACATATTATGAATGCAGTGGAAGCAAGTTTAAAGAGATTGAAAATGGATTATATCGATTTGTATCAGATTCACGCCGATGATTTCTTGACACCTGTAGAAGAAACTTTAGGTGCTTTAAATGATCTGGTAACACAGGGTAAGGTACGATATATTGGCGTATCGAACTGGCATGCTTGGAAAATTGCTGATGCTCTTGGTATTTCTGAACGCAAAAATCTGGCTCGCTTTGAAACGGTTCAGGGGTATTATTCTCTTGCCAGCCGCGATGTTGAACGAGAGTTGGCGCCTTTGATGGAAGCAAAGAAGATGGGACTTCTGGTGTGGGGTCCGCTTGCTGGCGGTCTGCTGTCAGGGCGTTACGATCGACACAATCAAAAGGCAGAGGATTCGCGCCGCTCTGCGGTTGATTTCCCGATTGTAGATAAAGAGCGAGCTTGGAATATCATTGATAAGATAAAACCGATCGCTGAAGCACATGGGACAAGTATAGCAAGTGTGGCGCTCGCTTGGCTGATGACAAGACCAGTTGTAACCTCTGTTCTTGTTGGCGCGAAACGATTGGAACAGTTGGAAGAAAATCTGGAAGCCGCAAATTTAGAACTGACGGATGATGAAATTCAGCAACTTGACGAAGTGAGTATACTGCCTCCTGAATACCCAGGTTGGATGGTTGACTATCAGAAAAGAGATCGCCTGGAACCGCTTTTTTGACAGAATATTCAGTCCAGAGTATCGTGAGCTTAGGTTATAACGAAGGAATGTAAAGGCAATGAACCGTTGAGATATGGGATGGTGAACCCCAAGGGAATTAGTGGAGTATGTGCAGAAGAAGTAAACTGGGGAAGTTTTTCTAGCTATTCCAGATGCCCAGCCCAGCCTCTTTAAAAAAGGAAAATTTCAAATGATATTCATCGCTGATACTCCAGCTTGATGGTTCTCAGGACCACAGTCTCCTATGGTCCCTCGATGGATCCTATGTTGGCACTATTGGCTGTGCAAGGGAAACGAAACATAATGGGCTTGCTGCTGCACTCTCAAGCAGCTGTTACCTAACTATGGCTCACTTTTTCGATTAGTCCAGGTTCATCATTTGAACAATATGCTCTGCTATACTTTGTTCTGTTAGTTTAATTTGTTCAGCAGTATGCAAAGTAACTGCTTCATTAATCATGTTGGCATAGATTTGTACGTACAAAGTACGTTCATCAGAGGATATTTCCTGCATACAAAGATTCAAATAATGCTTTAGTGCATTGACTAATTTTGAAGAGAGTAGAGGAATAATTCTGTTATAGTTACGGCGACATTTCTTTTTGACTTGTTGATGATACTCAAATGCTGCGAATACTAATTGCATCATATTATCTTTTGTAAAAGTACACACACCATTAGTATGTTGTTGAATAAGTTCTTCCGCTGATTTTTTTATAATCTCATCCAACAATTCATATTTATCTTGGAAATGAGCATAGAAAGTTGCCCGATTGATTTGGGCTCGTTCCGTTAAATTTTGTATTGTTATTTTATCAAAATCTTTTTCTTCCATCAGTTCAAAAAGTGACTCAAAAATGGATTCTCTTGTTCGAGTTGTACGAATATTTCTTACTTTAAGTCCCATGGATCTAACTCCTTTTTTTAAACCAACAAATGGCCCGCATTGTTGGTTGTTCCTCAATGATGTTCCCGATACAATTGAACTACTAAAGCAACTATTGTTGTAATAGTATACTGCATAGAAGGTGGTTAGTCCATTTTGAAACCTTAAAGTGCAAGATTAATAGTTAATACCGATTTCATCGAACAATGTAATACAATTCCAAAATAATTATAACCAAATATTGGAGGAATTTAAAATGAAACTTACAGGAAACACGATCTTCATTACAGGTGGCGGTTCAGGAATTGGACGTGCATTGGCAGAAGCTCTACACAACCTTGGAAACAAAGTAATCATCTCGGGTAGAAGAAAAGAGCGTCTGGAGGAAGTGATTAGTGCTAATCCCGGAATGTCTGCAGTTGAACTGGACATACAGGATCTTTCCAGTATTGAGGCAACCGCTAAGCAACTTATTCAGGACTTTCCTGATTTGAATGTCTTATTTAATAACGCCGGCATCATGCTTTTCGATGAGGCTGCGGGTGTGATTGACGAAGAGGTTCTGGTTTCAACGGTCTCAACAAACTTGCTTGGACCAATTCGAATGACGTCTTCATTAATTGAACATTTGAAGTCTAAAGAAGAAGCTGTGATCATTAATACGACTTCTTCAGTCGGGTTTATTCCGTACGCAGCGACTGCGGTGTATTCGGCGACCAAAGCAGCGCTCCATTCCTATACCTTATCACAACGTTATTTGTTTAAAGATACAACAGTAAAAGTATTAGAAATCATACCACCTGGGGTTCAAACGGAACTCATGGGAGATATTAGTAACAATCCGCATGCGATGCCACTTGAAGCATTTATTGAAGAAACAATAAGATTACTCGGTACGGATGCTGAAGAGGTTCTAGTGGAACAAGCGAAAATGATTCGTGATAATCAAGGTCCGAATGAAGGAGCTTTTGTAACCCAACTTAACGATATGGCGAGCCAAGCGCCAACAGACCATTAATTTCATCCATCTATGACTATCGGTTCCATTGTGTAACACGAAGGTGGTAGGCTTATTAGGTGTCTTTCAAGTGCCGGATGCTGAAGAATGCGAGAACGCCGTATATGATGCGCTGATGGCTGGTTATCGCCTGATCGACACCGCGGCTGGTTATCTCAACGAGGAAGCGGTAGGACGCGCGATCAAGCGTAGCGGCGTACCACGCGCAGAGCTGTTCATCACGACCAAACTTTGGGTTCAGGATGCCGGTTACGAGAGTGCCAAGCTGGCGTTTGCTAAATCTTTGAAAAAGCTGCAGCTCGACTATCTCGATCTATATCTTATTCACCTGCCGTTCGGCGATTACTACGGCGCTTGGCGTGCGATGGAAGACCTGTACCTCGAAGGCAAGATCAAGGCGATCGGTGTCAGCAACTTCCTGCCCGACCGTCTGATGGACCTCATCGTGCATAATGAAATCGTGCCCGCAGTCAACCAGATCGAAACACATCCTTTCTACCAGCAGGCTGAGAACGCCGCTTTTATGAAAGAGCAGAGAGTGCAACACCAGTCGTGGGCGCCGTTCGCTGAAGGACTGGGCATATGTTCGGCAACGAAGTGCTGGCCTCGATCGCAGAAAAACACAACAAGTCCGTCGCCCAAGTCGTGCTGCGCTGGCTGGTTCAGCGTGAAGTCGTTGTAATTCCAAAGTCGGTGAGAAAAGAGCGGATCATCGAAAACATCGACATTTTCGATTTCGAATTGAGTGCAGACGATATCGAACAAATCTCCACCCTCGATACGCGGGAGAGTTTATTCTTATCATACCACGATCCGAAATCTGCCAAGATGCTAGGCACCTCGAGAGTCGAGCTGTAATCCTTGATCCAACAGTAAACTCATCACGCGTTTATCCTCATCTATTAGAAAGGACAGGGTGCCCCTGTCCTTTCTTTACTTGAACATCGAATTCTATTGTAGAATGACATAAAGTCGCCAACCAAGAAACCTCTAATAAATCAAGGGGGTTTAAATTATTTGTAGGGAACTTCTTGTCAATATTTAGTGACATAAAGTTACTACGCTGGAATTTGACAAGAAGTTCCCCACTGCCCTGGGGAAGAAAAGAAGTTAAGATATCAAATTTATTTTTATAGGAATAGCTTTCAGTGGAAATGATTTATAATTTTGTTTTATGTACAATATTGCGATTCTTGATGTGACAATTGCCGCTTTGCAAACATATGCATCTCCCGTTTAATACGAGACGCTTGCTATTCTTATTTAATATTTGTTTGAGTTTTTGTATACACCGAAAAGTTGATCGAATAGGCCCGAGGTAGCCATCCTATTGGCGCAGCTTCAGGCCTTTATGTTTGGTATGGAAAAACGATTCAGGAGGAGAAGAATAGGAAGAACGAGGGCTGCGACCTATTGCCGAAATAGACAAGATCATTGAGGCATCCATTGGTAATAGGGGGATATATGTACAAAATACAGTGTAATGTTTAGTAGATAATATCTAAAATATAATATAAAATTATAAACACCTTATATAATGTGTCACATATGGAGGGGATATTTAGTCGATGATTACTATCATATTAAGTGTCCGATAAATGTTTAGAGCAAGTATTCCAGAAGGATCTTTAAACTTTTTGGACCTATCAATTATACTGAAAGAAAACGAAAGTATTACTGATTTCGAGAGTTTGGATATTGCAGTGAATATGCTTTTTCTTGCTGGGAAACATGCATATGAGATTACTCATGAAATCAGTTTAGCAGCAAAAAATGCTGGATTTGACGGCATAGTATATCCATCATATTTCAGTAATGCTCGCAAAGGGTTAATGCCACATCAAGCATTAGTGTATGGAATATCTAATAGACGAATACCTCAATTTCAATCAATAGAACACTCTAAGGTGGCACAAAATATAGCAATCTTTGGGCGACCAATACTCGAAGGAAAAGTAAAAGTTCATAGTATAAATAAATTGATGCTGACAAAGGTTAGTTACAACTACCTTCTTGGAACAGTAAATGAAGAAGAGTAGAGAACCGGTACTGGCAGTTATGACTAAAAGAACGTTTCACTCAGAAGAGTGCTAAAGGTTTGGCTACATTGCCACATGTAGAATGACATAAAGTTACCAACCATGAAATCCCTTATATAATAAGGTTTTTTTATTTTTTGGTAGGGAATTTTGTGTCAATTTTTGTCGAGGGACAAGAACATATTCCCATTAAAGTCGCTATTATAGCGGCTTTTTTATTTTATCGGTACAAGTTCTTGTCCCGAGCCAAGGACAAGAACTTGTACCGATTGCCGGAATGGACAAGAACATAGTCCGATTTCCGATTAGATGTATATCTAAACGTTGTGCACATGCAACTTAAAACCTCATTAAGTAAGCGTAAAACATGAAAATGTTCACATTGTTATGGACAACTGACACGATGAGAGGTTAAACACGGGTTGGCTAGGTATTAAAAAGGCGAAATATCGGTCTGAAACTAGCTGTTGAGGACAAGAACACAATCCAACTTACGATTAGATGTATGTTTTATAAATAATGAGTAAGTATAGCTCAAAATGCAATAAGTATTTGAGGAACGGATGACATTTAGCAAATTTTTCATTTAGTAAGTATTCCAATGATATGGTATAACTCTTCTTGCTGTAAAAAAAATAGACAAGGGGATACAACATGAGAAAGAAACACAAATTTTGGAATAAGGTGATCAGCTTAATTATTGCTGGCTCCTTGATTTCTACATCATCGCTAAATAATACCACTGCTTGGGGGAGCCCCTCAGCCGAAAGATCAACACTTCAAGAAAGCAACACTTCAGACGATTCTAACTTGTCGTCCAACAACACCCCAAAAGAGATTGCTTCGCTCCGAAGTGAAAAATCGAAGACATTCGCAAATGAGAATGGAACGTACACAACTCAAATTTCTGAAACTCCCATTCACTATCAAGATCCCTCAAATCAAGAGTGGAAGCCGATTGATAACCGTTTAAACACGACGAGTCAAACGGCTTACAATAACGATCATGAATTCAAAGTAGAAATGAACAAGAAGCATTCTGTTTCTGATAATTTGATAGAGATCAAAGAGGATAAATTCCGCATTGGTCTAAACCCCATAGCGGAAACAAATACGTTAACAACTACGCAAAGCATCTCTAGCACAAAGCCGGCAGGGATTGTTAAGAATAATGTAATGACGTATAAGGGGCTTTATCCCGATACTGATTTAATTTATACCCTGGGAAACGATAGACTCAAAGAAGAGCTTAAACTCAGCAAAAAGCCGACAGGAAAAAAGTCAGTGATTTACTCCTTTTCCTTAACTCTGGGTAATTTGGATTATCGCCAGGAACAGGATGGCTCCGTTTCCTTGATTAACCCATCTACTGGCGATATTGAATATATCATCGATAAACCGTTAATGTATGACTCTTTTATACCCGAAGGTTATCAGCAGGTAGAGGGAGTTAATGCTTACCCTGAAGAATCTCTTTCCTACGATATTCACTATGAATTGAAAGAGAAAAAGGGACAGTTATACATTGACGTGATCCCAAGTATCGCATGGCTTAATGATGCATCTCGTGTATACCCAGTCACCATCGATCCGACGATTGTTAAATTTCAACCGACATACCGCTTAGCGGATACCAATATACGTAGTGCTTTTCCCAAACAAACCGGAGCAACCGATACGACACTAGGTGTTGGTCTATATAAAGACGCTACTAGCTCTAATGTCATCCGTTCTCTCATTCAGTTTGATACATCGACCATCCCACAGGGGGCAAAGGTGTTAACGGCTGACTTGAACCTCTGGTTAGCTTCCGTTTCAAATAATACTAATGTAGATATCACACTAAATAGTGTCAATAAAGCATGGACAGAATACTCTGCATCCTGGATGTATGCAGATGCTACGAACTTGTGGAGTAAACAGGGTGGAGATTTCAATGCTTCGCAAGTCGCTACAACTGCAGTTGGACCGTTAACCTCACTTGCAGCAAATTATAAGTGGTCTTTGCCTGCGAATATGTTAGAAAAGTGGATAAATGATCCTACAACAAACAAAGGTTTTATGTTGAAAAGCAATTCAGAAACAACTAACAGCTACAAGAAGTTTATATCCGGTGATGACACGGCCAATCCAGATTACACGCCGCTTTTAAGCGTGACATACACCTCTGCTAGCCGACTTGGTCTAAAAGATTATTGGACATATGATAGTCATCCGATAGCTAACGGAACTAGTTATACCAATTTGGGCACGGGGAACAATATCATCCAGTTTAATGATTATTCCTTAACAGGTAGAGGAGATACCTCCGTAGACTTCATGCGGACATATAATTCAAAATCTAGCGAGTCTTCACCGTTTGGCTACGGATGGTATTATACGGGTGGTGAAACCATCGTAGATGCTTACAAAACCGGAGACGTATTGTTTACAGACCACACTGGATCTGCTTATGAATTCAAATATAACGCATCAAACAATACGTATACGCCTTCAGCGGGCGAATATCTGACACTAAACAAGGTGAAAAGTAGCTCAGGGGCCACGACGGGTTATGACTTAACGGACAAACATGGATACCTGATGCATTTCGATACGGTTTCTAACGATGATCAAGTAAGCATCACTCAAGCCAAACTCAGTTATGAACAAGATATGCATGGAAACCGAATTACGTATAAACGGAATGGGGACGGAGCACTAACGGGTATAGAGGACCCATCAGGACGTACCATTGCATTTGAATATACTTCAGATGGGTTAGTTGATTATGCCATGCTAGAAGGGCGGAAAACGGATTATACGTATCAGAATGGAAAGTTAGTCACTGTAGATCAGTATAGTGAGGATGGCACTTATAGCCGAACTCAGTTTAGTTATGGTGGAAATTACATTAAAACCATTTTTGACCCGAATAATCGATTAACCACGTATACCTATGATCAAGAGTACTTGGTTAAAGTGCAGGAACCTTCAACCGTTTCGGTTACAGATGCAAGTGACCGGCCGGCAACCCAGTACAAATATGACACCACTGCACGTACAGCAGACGTAACAAATGCAAACGGCCATACGACAAACTATACGCTGAACGCTAACTTTGTGGCGGAGAAAATCCAAGATGCCAAGGGTGAAATCACTCAGTTTGTCCTAGATGCAAACTATAATGTCAAGAAAGTAACCAATCCAGATGGAACTGTTGCTGAGCAGACATATGATAGTAAAGGTAATGTTCTAACTCAAATCGATGAGGTTGGAAATGTTACAACTTATGAGTACGACGACTTGAATCATGTTCTCAAAGAAATTGATCCTAGCCAAAATGTGACCAATTACTCGTATACCGCAGCTGGTGATCTGGAAACCATCGTGGATGCCAAGCAAAAGGTTACACGTTATGAATATGACGCCTATGGAAACTTAAAAAAGACGACGTATCCAGACCAATCAATAGAAACGTACAGCTACGATGATAAAGGTAACGATATCAAATCGATAATTGATGCAGCAGGGAACACAACAACAGTAACAACAGATGCGGTTGGGAATATGACCGCAAATACCGACGGAAATAACAATCGTACTGATTACCATTATGATAAGTTAAATCGCCTGAAATCAGTAATTGATCCCAAGCAAAAAGAGACAACGTATGAGTATGATACAGCCGGAAACTTGACTAAAACGATTAATCCAAAACAGGCTGTAGTTCAGTATGAATACAATGGTCAAAATCAGTTAATGAAAAAGACCGATGCCATTGGCAAGGTGACTGATAACAAATATGATTCAAATGGCAACCTAATGGAGACCACGACTCCTAATGGGAACACAATCTCTTCAACCTTCACGGCCTTGGATCAACTCAAAACTATAAGTATAGATGGGCAACAAAAGTGGTCTTACGAATATGATGAGAATGGGTTACTTGTCAATGTAAATAATGGTGCCCGTTCCTTCACGTATAAGTCTGACGGATTGCCTGAAACAGAGGTAGATAGAGGACATCAAAAGTCGTATGACTATAATGCGAATAGTGGACTTCAGGAGCTCTCATATTCAACTGGTGCACATTCGTCTACTGTAAATTATGATTACACGGAGTTAGATCAAGTAAAAAGTATTTCCAAAGATAATCAAAACCTCATTTCTTATCAGTACAATGATATGGGTGCAATGGAACAAGCCGATCGAGCAAACGGAATTGTAACCAAGGCTGACTACGATACGGGGGAACAGTTGCGCACTTACGGTGATTACTCCAGCACAGGAAGTGTACTTCGCGAGTACGAATACACGTATGACTCTAATGAGAATGTAAAGACAATTCATTCAGAATTAGGTGATACAGCGTATGAGTACGATACGCTTAACCAACTCGAACAAGAAACTCTACCCGATGGGACAACAATTAAATACCAATATGACGACGTGGGTAATCGGACACAAAAAGTCGTTGTCACCAATGGGCAGGAGCAAACCACTGTATACGAGCATAATAACGCCAATCAATTAACTTCTGTTAATGGACAATCTTATCAATATGACAATAATGGAAACCTATTAAACGATGGAAAACAAACGTATATATATGACGAACTGGATCAATTAATTGAAGTGCAAGATCAATCTGGTCAGAGAATACAACACTATAGTTATGATGAACAAGGGCGACGTATCCAGTCCATTGGTCAGTCCGGAACGACAAATTTCTTCTATGATGGCGATGAAGTCATCTATGAAACGGATGGAAATAACAAAACACTTCGAGAGTATACGTGGGATGATAGTGGAAGTCCGGTAGCAATGACTAAAGATGGGCATACCTATTATTACCACTTGAACGGTCATGGAGATGTCGTTAGTTTAACGGATCAAACTGGTAACGAAGTAGTCCAGTATGAATATGATGCATGGGGGAATATTGTAAATCAGAGTGGCTCGCTTGCGGATGAAAATCCATACCGTTATGCTAGTTATAGATACAATACAGAAACTGGCTTATATTATCTGATGACCAGAAATTACAATCCGCAACTAGGTTCCTTTATTTCTCTGGATTCAGAACAAGATATGGATCTGGATAATCCGTTGAATCGGAATGGATATAGTTATGGATTAAATAATCCAGTTGCATTTGTGGATGATGATGGAAATAATCCATTTATAATATTTGTTATCGTCTTTGTTGTAAAGGTAGTCGTTAAAAAAGTAGTCAAAGCTGCTGTTAAGAAGACTGCTAAAAAGGCTGCCGGAAAAGCGATAAAAAAAGCAACTCATGGTAATAGTAAAGCAAGTAAAAAAACACAGCATGGATATGAAATATCAGAGAAATCAACAGGAGATGTTGTGAAAACAGGGATTAGTGGACAAAAGTTAAATAAAAATGGGACTTCTCCACGAGCAAACAGTCAAGTCAACAAATGGAATAAAAATGCTGGTACTAATAAGTATGAAGCAAGAGTAGTTAAATCTAAAATGCGTAACAGACAACAAGCCCTCGAATGGGAAAAAAAGAATGCTCAAAAACTATGGGACAAGGGAAATTCAATGAGTAAACATCAAAGACCACGCCCATGGGAATAAAGTTAGGAGAGAATCAGATGTTTTTAAAAGAATTTGACTTAGACTTACCATATATTGCGAATGATGAAAAAATTGAATCTATAATGAAAACACAAAAATGTGAGTACAACGAAGCAACAAAATTAGATTATGAATTGAATTGGAAATGGAAAAGACGTTCATTTAGATTGGAAACTCGCTGTATTACAGCGATGTTTGAACGTTTATTTGGGAAATACAAAACGAAAGATTGTTGGAAAGTCCTAATAGAATGTGTAGAAAACATTTCGGACGAAAGAATTGTTAATGATTCAGGTGTATGTTCGGCGCCAATCCAATTTAATTTGGATGACTTTCGTGCAAAAAATGAGTTGGAGAAAAAAAAGGTTACGCTTCGACTACTCATGGACGGGATCGAAAAACTTGCTCTACGTAATGGTTGGAAGATTGATCCATTTAGAGAAATAGCATTACAAATAGAAGAGTTAGGTTATGTAAATGAATGGACTTGGAAAAAAACAGTAAAGAGTCCTAATAAGAAGTACAATGCTGAAGTTATATGCCATCATAATGTAGAAAGCATGGATATATTCATATCTGTTTTACAACGTGATGGTACGCAAGTGCTTTCAGAAAAGGTCATATCAGAACAACCAGATGAATTTGCTTATGCTAAGCATTTAGGCGAACTTAAATGGGAATCTGATTTTGAAGTTGCTTTGATCAATAAAAAAGGAAATGAAAAGTATTTGGTAGCCATAGAACACTAATTATAATTGTATAAGGACAATATAATTAGTTCAGTGAATGTCGCTATTTATGTTAATAACCCTGTTCAAGTAGACAAAAAACACGAAATTTAAACTGCGACCGTTTCTCGGCATACCACCGGGGAATGGTCCTTTAGCTTTTTAAGGATTTGGTTTCGGCTATATAGAGCAGAAATACAGATAACCATGCCCACTTAATGGAAAAGGGAAGGGACATATCAACAATTTAACAAAACAAGATGCACCAACACCTCGTGTTAAAGACAAATCAATGCCTGGGGGAGTTAGACCGAAAGGAAAAGATGAAATTCCGCAGAAGAGGTAGAGATGATGAACACATTAAAATGGCTTCAAAACTGGTATCTTGAAAACTGTAATGGTGATTGGGAGCATTCATACGGTGTTAAAATTGATACTGTGGATAATCCCGGTTGGTCTGTCAGAATCGATTTGAAAGATACTTTTTTAGAGGATGTTCCGTTTGATATGATCGAAGAAGAGAGAAATGAAGAAGATTGGTTCTATTGTATTGTGAGGGATAGAGTGTTTCACGGTGCAGGTGGAGCAACAAATTTGGAAGAAGTACTCGACTGCTTCAAAAATTGGGTTTCGAGTGTAGAGAGAAGTTAATTATTGTAGTACCTGAGGAAGAGACCTTGATTTGTTAAATGCCTTATAAGGACTTTTTTATCCTTTATTGAGATATATCTAGGACTAATCTTTTCTAGGTGTTTTGGTATTCCTTAATATTTGAAAGAGCGGCTGGCTATTATAGTTACTCTTATAAGAGCGAGACTATTCAAAGATGTCAAATTTGATACTGCGTTTGGCCAACCTAAGTTAACTCTGGGTGATTTCGGGAGGTAGTCAAAATTGTTTGAGATAAATTACCGTATTATTATTGATAAGAGTTACTGGAAAACGATGAACCTAGAGCAATTTGAAAAAGAAGGGGGAATTGAAGGTTTCTTTCAACTAAACCTGCATTCCGTTGATTATGGCTATTACCATAATAGGGAACTGGGCGAGGGTGAAGAAGGTTTTGACATTATTTCAACTTGGTTATCAAATTTATTAGAAGTATGTCTGTTAATAGATGATACTAAGTATGTAGCGATAAAGGATACGGAATCCTATAATACATGGATTGAGTTTACTTATGCTGATAATGACTTACTAGTGAGTGTGGTTTAGTCTGACTGCCTCATTAGTGAATATCTCATTACCAATCCTTTAGCAAATCGAGTTTATCCCGAATGGAGAGATATCCAGGTCAATAGTGAGAAGTTTATCACAGAGGTAGTTAATAAGACGAAAAATTTTATTAATGAGCTATCTCAAATAAACTCTCTCCTAAGTAAGAGCCAAAGAATAGTTCAGTTACAATCACTGCTCGATAAAACAAGACGGTAGATATAATGAGAGTATTGTGACATTATTCAAAATCAATCCGTACTTATCCTTTTATGATATGATTTTTAGGTAGTAGGGAACTTTGTGTCAATGTACACCACAATTTCTTGATCCCGTTATACATATGTACAAAATACGAGTTTTGTGAAACAGTTATTATAATTTTGGATTTTACATCATCTCATTACATTTACACCCCATGGATAAATGTGGCTTTTTCTTTTTATAACCCCCGAGATATTTTTAATTTCGTATGGATAAATATGCTATCCAAATATAATATGCGCCCATTATAGCTTTATAAATGAGCGCATATTATATTTGATTACCGAATTTCTTTTAATTTTATCCTACGTCATTTTTAATTCTCGTGTACCCAAAATTCAATAATGCTGTTCCAGGTATTGGATTCGTTTCCTTGCCCGACATAACGAATGAATTTCGCCTGGACCGGTTCAAATTCAAAAGTTTCATAAGCAGCCTGTTTTTGACTAGCCACACTACTCAACACCTTTTGGTAATTAATACCATCAACTGATACTTCCAAATCAAAATAATTGGACCGTGTATGCCCATTATAGAATTGAATGCTTACCTGCCCTACTTCGGTCTGTTGCTCGAGCTCCAACTGCAGGTATTGTCCCTTTCCATCTGCGGACCATCTGGAGTCTGGATCACGGTCGATCGTATGGATCGGCAGATTGCCGTCATCTGAACTTGCCGTAACCTTGGTTACGACTGCAAACGGTCCTTCCGGTTCGGCCATAGGCTCTTTGACTTCAAATTTCTCTCGTGCCTCGACCGGTACTCCATTAAAGACGCAGCTCACAATGATGTCTACAATTCCGGCTTTTACCGCATGGAAGGTAGTCCCTTTCGTATATCCGATAGTTTCATCAGTTGACGTATACGTGACAGGAACATCCAATTCTGCAATGTTCACGATCTCACCATTATCTAATGTAACAAAAGAAGATAATTCGCCGCTCGCTCCTGCGCTGATCGCATTGCCTGCAACTCTCCATCCTGGAAGCGTTTTATTAGGACTGATGGAGATATTCTCTGGAAGTACCGGTGTATCTGCTACTTTGAATTTTACGCGCACGTTCTGGGTATGACCCCGATACGATACAGTGATCTCTCCAGTTCCATTAATTCCTTGCGGCTGCTTAATTTTAATTTTGGCATCCTTCGCATAAGCTTTCGCAGAGATGATCGGCGTTTCTGTTGTGCCATAAGGCAAAGTATGGACGTAATCCGTTCTTAAGAACTGCATACCCCCTATAGCTTCGCCATTCACCAACAGGGATTGAAGCCCCAGATGAAGATCTTTGATTCGTTTCTTGCTCTGATCCTGATATAAACTTTGCGGGGATAAACGATCGCCCTGCCCAATGCCTTCCGCCATATCAAATGGCTGCGTATTCGCATCCGGAATGGAACCAACAATGTTGACGTTCACGCCGGTGTCCTTTCCTTTTGTTCCAATGACATATCCATTCCCGAATTGTTCTGATTCTACAATAACGCCGGATTTACTAGGGTGTGCAGCCTGTCCGGTCGTATTCCAGAACACACTTTCCGTCGAAACGACCCCATGACGGTTCGTTTCGGATGATCCATAATCCCGCGTAATGGCAGAGATTCCGTCCCCGTTAACGACCAGGTTATCGATCAGATTCGCCATACTCAAGTACATATGAAAATCAGTCAATAATGAAGGATTCTCCGAATACGAACCTTGCAGCACATTCCCGTTCGCAGAGAAGTTGGCATATGTGAAGCTATGTCTAGCTCCTATTGCCTTACTATCCTTAATGAGATTATCATTGCCTATAAATTGATATAAATAACCGTTCCCGTTCGCTCCACGATACTGCGGGTACTGCATGGTTACATGATCCACAGTGACGTTCTTTGTACGGTCCAGAATAATACCTTTGGATAACAGATGATAATCTGTATTGCCAGCTGGTTTATACGTGTTAACATTGCGAATCCAGCTGTTCGCCACTGCAATCACATTGACCGCTTTGGCATTATCAGCTTCATACCCAGCAGTCCCAACGACTTTGAAGTCATCCTCACCAAGGCCCGACTTCGCATTTTGAATGTTTGAGATCGAGAAATCTTCCAACCCTACCTCGACAATCGGATCTGCGGTCTGACTAATCGTAATATCATCGCGGAGCTTCATTGGATAACGCGTCGGAATGTCTAGCGTAATCGTTTTGTTCTCTGAATCTACGCCCACGATTTGGCGATAGAATAACGGTTCTACTTTACCGAGACGGGACGACCACTTGTTTTGCATGCCAAGTTCACGTAAAAAACCCGGCGTCGTTTCGAATGAAATGACCACGTAATCATTCACCGCAAATCCGCTTGTATCTTCAACGGGCAGCAGGACGGTTGGATCAGCAACCGACTTGCGAAGTTTCGTGGAAATTCCGGTTTTCTTCCAATCTCCGTTACTGATCCGGATAATATCCTTGTTTTTCATATTTTGCTGTGCATTATAGATATGAGTCTTGTTCATCCCGTCACCTTTCAGGACCACACGACTTGCAGAAATGTTTAGTGAATAATCCTTGCCGTCCTGAGGGTTAACCTGATATGTACCCTTGGGAAGATACACGACACCCCCACCTAACGCAACAGCAGCATCAATTGCCTTTTGAATAGCCTGTGTTGCATCACGGCCCCCTGAAGGATCGGCAAAATAAGGTGATTTGGTAACGTCGATACGTTTGTTTTTCGCCGTTTTAGGTAGTTCTGTTTCCCCACGCCGGTAACCGGCATACGAAAAGTCATGCAGAAACCTTCCCTGTTCATCTTTAAATCCTGGATACCAATCGTTTGGATAGAGTCTGCTTCTGCCATCCGTACCCAGAGATAGATTCTCACCCGCACGATCAATAGATGGCTGTGAGTCACCCTCTGACGCTCGAACCTCCTGGGTTCCAGGTACAGACAATCCAATGGTCAACGTAAATGCCAACAATAAAAAAGGCCACTTTCTACGCATGCTTTCGTTCTCCTCCTTTTGGATTCCAGAGTATGTGAGCGGTTTCAAGAAACCCTATAGTCACCTCCGATCCTGCTGAAGCAAGAGTCATGTGCATGCCAACTCAGCATGTCATAACCGATTGTAGAGCACGAGGGAACGGAATTACATTAACAAAAACGACACTTTAATGCCTATTTTATACAATATAAGGGTTTATTTAGAGGACACAGCGCGATTATATCGCTCTAACGCCTGTTGTTGAATCTCAATCGCACGATCAATCTGTAATGACTTGATTTGCTCGACATACGTATCGAATGCATCCAACGGCTCAATGCCAAAAATGATTTTAAGCGACATCTCGTCCACCACTTTGTTCACTTCCTGCATGATGACTGACATCTCCGTGCTTTCTTTCTCGGTTTTGGGCAGAGTTGGTACCTGATGCAGAACAGCGTCCGTACTGGACCATAACTGCACCGCCTCTTTCTGTTCCGGCAAAATATAATATTGTTCCATATATCGCGTATCCTGTACAAATGGACCGAAATAACTCGCTCTCGTGTACATCGCAAGCGCTTGCGCCGGCGACCACTTATCAGGGTTTTTCAAAATAGTCTCGGTATACGTCGGATACCCGTCCTTCATCTTAAAACTAACACCTTCAATACCAAAGTTGAACAGCAAATGTCCCTCAGGCCCATACCCGTAGTCCAACATTCGTGCTGCTTCTTCTACATGATGACTGTTGCTGGATATGGCGACTCCACTGGAACCGATCGCGGGAGCAAGTTGACCAAATTTCGGGCGATCTCCTTTGTTCATGACAGGATATGGCGCTGGCACAAGCTTTGCATGGGGATCTGTCTCTTGCAAGATGGGTAGCCATGTACCAATCCCCGCCCCTGCATTCCAGATACTCGCGCCGCTGCGTCCTGTGGTCATGTTTGTATCCTGAGTCTCCGAATCGACGGCAGCCAGATTCTTGTCAATGAGTCCCTCCGCATACCATTCACGAAATAAGGAGAGAAACGCTTTATATTCAGGTTCTTGTGCCCCAAACTTAATGTGGCCATCTTCCACGTAGAACCCCTTTTTAATGCCAAAAGCGCCAATAAAACCGCCGCCTTCGATACCAAACAACGGATTCGGAACACCTAGAAAAGTAAGCGGAGCGTCAGCTCCCTTTTTGTCCTTAAATACCTGAAGCATCGTATGCCATTCGTCAATCGTTGTTGGCACGTCAAGTCCAAGTTCATCCAGCCAGTCCTTCCGGATAATCGGCCCTTGATAGGTTCGCAGCTTATCATCTCCCTGAATAAAAGGAAACGCGTAATAACTTCCGTTCGCTGTTCGAATCTGCATATCAATGTCTGGATGCTCCGTCAGGTACTGCTTCAGATGAGGTGCGTATTGATCAATAACATCGTTTAATCTCAGAATATATCCGTCTTTGATCGCTTTCTCCGGCCCACCGGGATAATTGCTCCACTCGTATTCAATCATATCTGGCAGTTCTCCGGACGTAAGCAGCACATTAATCGCTTCTTTGGCCTGATTGGCGGGAGGCCGGATGAATTGAAGGTTGACTCCGGTTCTCCGCTGCCACTCCTGAAAAAAAGGAACTTCATTGAAGCTGGACTTGATGCTCGCTGCATTGCCGTTCAATTCAGCCCAGTAGGTTAATCTCCCATCGTCATCGGGAGCGGCGATGGAGACGGTCTTAGACTCTGACGAGCCGGAACGTTCATCCATCGCGGCATCCGAATCTGACCCGTTCTGATCGCAAGCTGTCAGCATGCCAAGCAGCAGGATAAATCCTGTTACTTTTGTTATGAATGCCAACATTTTCTTTACGTTCATGTTCCGGTCTCCTTTCAAATCAACTGATTTCTTTATATTTACCGGGGGTAATGCCTTCGTATTTCTTGAATACCCGGATGAAAGTGGCTGCATCATTATACCCGACCAATCGGGATATTTCGGTAATGGATTCCTGTTTATGCTCCATCATTTCTTTGGCCTGTCGGATACGGCATTTATGAATGCAATCCAGCAGACCCTCGCCGGTCTGATTCTTGAAAAGTTTGGACAAGTAACTGCCCTTCAGCTCAAAATGCTCACCAATGGCGTTGACGTTCAAATTCACGTCTGTATAGTTACTCTCAATATACTGTGTGACTTGGCTACTGAGATGACGCAGGGAATCCTCACGTTCTTGTGATACATTCGTTGCGCGCTTGTCAGCGGCATAGGAACATACCTCCTCAAGCAAATTCTGCAAAGCCTCCTGCATCTCCTGGATGGTATCCCCGGCAATAATGTCATCAATCCGATTCGGGTATTGGGTTAACGTATGGTTATCCCTGTCCCCCAGATCATTGATAGCCTTGATCATTGTACCTACCAGGTTAAAAATCAGGCAACGTGCAAGTGTGAGCGACATAATCGGTTTATCAAAATTTCGCTCTGTAATCTCGTTCATATAAGCGCTGGCTTGGTCGGTATCTCCCGCTTTGATGAAATTAAGAAGCTGCTGTTCCACCTGAAGCGGATAGTAGTAGCCAAACGGGTCATCCGCCATCGCATCGCTGCGGACATCGCCATAGGTAATGATACCTTTTTTGCCAAGCACCATTTTGTATTCCATCGCGTCTACAGCTTCCTGGTATGCTTCGGCGATACCAATCCACGACGTATGGCGTCCACTGATGGAGATCGTCAATTCCATTTCATAACGTTCCAGGAATCGCTGCGCTTCTGCCGCAATGTGATGAAGATCCTGGTTCCAATCCGAAGAATCCGCTTTCATATTTACAAGGCAGACCATCATATCATCAACTTCAGCCACATATCCGACGTGCTGACGCTCTGAAGCCAGTTCTTCAACCACATTGGAAATAATGAGATGGATTAGCTTGTTTCGTTCGTTGATATCAATACCTGGCAGCTTTCCATAGAGATTCTCTTCATTCTCGATAACAAATAGGATCACAGCAAATTCACTTGAATACAGCGGCATATGGAATGAACGGAATGCATCTTCATAAGGCACAAGCGTATCCTGTTTGCCTTTGAGAAGCCGATTAATCATATTGGAGCGCAGCACCTGCTGATGTTTCTGCAACTGCTGGGCAATCTCATTCTTTTCTGAACGTGTGTTCATGATGACCTTCTGAATAAACCGAAGTTCGTTCCGATCAGCAGGTTCGTTCTGACTATTTTTGTCTTTTAGTGATTCCACGAGCTGTTGGATTGGGGAGTAATTCCGGCGCATGAAGAACCAGGTCAGTACACCCGCGCTAATGAGACTCACTACGATGCTGATATACGTAAAATTGCGGACATACACTGCCTTTTCCCAATATAGGCTGCTGGGAATAATCAATGCGTACTTGAGATCGGATACCGCAGAGTCCATGTAGAACATCTCCGACTTGCCTACCTTGGCGTTATCCAATTGAACCTGATTGCCATTCATGAATGGCTTCAATTCCTCTGACCCCGGATGATTGCTCATCAGAATCTCGTTATTCTGGTTCAGAATCAGCAGTGTGGCATCACTAAAACCCGAAATGCTCTCAATTGCTTCCTGGAATCTTCGCGTATCCGCCATGACGACAACCGTGCCGGTCTCCTGACCATTCAAATCATCAGGCAGACGTGTAATGTACGCAATCGAAGACTCCGCCGGAGCTGCATTCTGATGTGGCAGTATGACGAATTGATTCGTCTCTGTACCCAGAATCTGATCCCGCCACGCTTCGAAAGACATTGCACCTGTGTTATGTATGGTATGAAATGCCGTTCGCATATCCCGAATATTACCTGAACGGAGAATGGATTGATCTTTTTTCCACACGACGTAGAATTCATCGATGGATGCGTAGGATGTTTTATAGAGACGGAGTTCCTTTACCAGTTGGTATGCCGTATACGGCGCCTCTTTGGCCGGCTGATTGGAATACATCAACGTTTGCAGATTTGGGCTCCACGTCATTTCCATGTTTAACCGTTTCATCAGATCAACTTGTGTATCGATCGTATAACGCATCTGCTTCAATAAAGAATCGTTGGCCCGATGTATTTCACTCTTCAAAGTCTCATTTGCTTGCATGTAAATAACCAAACTGATCAGAATCGGCACAATCAAAACAGCACTGTAAGAGACAAGCCAGGTTACAATTATGCTTTCTCGTTTTTGCCACAAATATCGAATGTTTAGCAACAACTCATCACCCAACTCTTCGTAGATTATCTATGTTTGGATCAGGAATTTATTATAACGGTAAGAGCGCAATTGGGATATAGATAAAAAGTTCAATTCGATTGACAAAAAGGGTAGCCACCACCGATTTTCCCCGTCAAATCAAGCACAAATAGCCCGAATAGACTAATTTCGTCTATCGGGCATTCGGTATCAAAACATCAATGTATGGTCATTCAATTTTTGAATAGATGAGTCTATTTCAAAAATGTACTTAGAACATTTCTAGAAAATGCGATGCTTCCAACCGTTTAATTTTGCACTCGCTTCGACGTAGAAATAGTCACCGTATATGAGCGAGACGTTCACGTTCTGACCCGCCGGTTTGTGACTGGTTCCCTTCAGAAGCATACCTTCGTGATCAGGAAGATTCCATGTTCCATAGTGATCCCGCAAGGAATTCAGGATACGTTTGGCAATGGTAGCATATAGCCTGCCTTCAGGATCAGTTAGTACATCTGCAAGCTCAAGCAATCCGGAAGCAGCAATTGCACCCGCGGAGCTGTCCCGTGGAATCTCTTCTCCTTCTTCGGACTCAGCCCGGAAATCCCAATGCGGAACGCTATCCTCAGGCAAGTTGGAAATGAAGAAGTTCGCCACACGCTGTGCAGCATCAAGATATGCCGGGTCTTCTGTATAACGATACGTATTCGTTAATCCGTATAAAGCCCACGCAGCTCCACGACTCCATGCCGAATTCGGCGCCGCTCCCTGTCCCCCTATCGCTTCAGCACGTTCACCTGTCTTGGGATCAAATGAAACAATATGATGCACAGAACCATCTTCCCTGACAAAATGCTTCATGACCATATTCGCATGAGCCTTGGCGATATGGCTGAAACGGGGGTCTCCACTCTCCTCCGATGCCCAGAAGAGTAACGACAGATTCATCATGGTGTCAATGATCGACCATCCCAACATGTTTCCATTCCAGGCCCGGATAAAGCTGCCTTTGGTATTGAAGCGCCCAGCCAGGAAGTTGGCAGCAAATAAAGCACGTCTAGCTGCATCGGCATCTCCGGTGAGCTTGTATTTGATAACGGCCGTGGGCAGGAAATGAAAGCCCACGTCGTGATCGAAGTAGTTATTTTCAAGAAACCGTTCCGATAGCCGTTGATCCCAATTCCATGCAGCTTCTTTATATTTCTCATCACCCGTCATATCGTACATAATCCATAACAAGCCCGGCCAGAATCCCGAGGTCCACCAATCGATTCTCATGTCGTCATAGATGCCATTGGTTCCAGCAACATGCGGAGACTTATCACCTATGGATGCAAGCATCTGATCGGTTTTGCTCTTGATCTGATCCCACACGTCCTTGTTCACTTCATTTAATACGCTCATGTAACCTCATACCTCCTTACCGTTCTTCAATTCTCTGATCTAACCTTTCAATGAACCAACCATGACACCTTTTACGAAAAACCGCTGCAAAAACGGATAGATGCACAGAATCGGTATCGTCGCTACCATAATAGTCGCATATTTGATGGTTTCCCCGATCTGGAAGCGATCCCCAGCCGATGCACCTGCCGACATGCTCTCCGTAGAATTGGCGATCAGAATCTCACGCAGCACCAATTGCAGCGGGAACAGCTCTCGGCTTTTGATAAAGACAGACGCATAGAACCACCCGTTCCACTTATCTACTGCGTAATACAGAATCATCACGGCAATGACGGGCATGGACAACGGAATAATAATGCGGAACAAAATGGTGAAGTGATTGGCTCCATCTATCTTGGCTGATTCTTCGAGACTGTCCGGGATACCCATAAACGACGTTCGCATGATGATCAGATTAAACGTGCTGATGGCAAAGGGCAGAATGGTCGACCACAATGTATCTAACAGGCCAACGCCTTTTACCACCAGGTACAGTGGAATCAACCCGCCGCCAAAGAACATCGTGAACACGATAAAAAACATAAACACCTTGTTCCACATCACGTTTTTACGGGACAGCACATACGCACCAAGCGCTGTCATGAACAGGTTAACGATGACGCCGAATACAAGAATAAATAATGTATTACGGAACCCTGTGGCTATACCTGGATTGGCAAGCACGCTCTTGTAAGCTTCCAGACTAAAGCCCACCGGCTTCCACAGGAGACCCTTGTTCGCTAACAGCTGCGCCGAGTCGCTTAAGGACGCAAATAACACGTAGAGCAGCGGATACAAGGTGACGATAACAAGCAGGATTAGAAATGTATAATTGAAGATCGTAAAGATTCGGTCAAACCAACCGCTTTCCTTAATCAAAGTTACCACCTCACCATAAGCTGTTTTGACTCACTCTGCGGCTGATATAGTTCGCCGAAATCAGAAGAACGAGATTGATCACTGAGTTAAATAGACCGACTGCCGAGCTGTAACTCCATCCGAACTCCAACAATCCCTTTCGATATACGAAGGAAGAGATCACGTCAGCCGTTTCATAGGTCACCGGATTATAAAGGAGAATGATTTTCTCGAACCCGACATTCAGCATATTCCCCATCCGGAGAATGAACATGATTGTAATAATAGGCAGTAATCCCGGCAGTGTAATGTGGAACATTTGCTTGAGACGGCTTGCTCCGTCGATCTTCGCCGCTTCATACTGCTCCAGGTCAATGCTCATCAACGCAGCGATATAGATAATGGATTCCCAACCAATCCGCTGCCATATTTCAGACAGGACATAGATCGGACGGAACAGCTCCGGCTTTTGCAGCATCGCCTGACCGTCATATCCAAGCATCATGATGAGCCGGTTAATTAATCCATCTGCGTTCGTGAAGTCCGTAATAATACCGCATATAACAACAAGAGAGATGAAATAAGGCATGTACGTTATCGTCTGAACGACCCGCTTGAATGTGCGCTTGCGCACTTCATTGATGAGCAGCGCCAGAATAATTGGTGCGGGGAATTCAAAGAGCAGTGTATACAAACTGATAAGAAGGGTGTTCTTCAGAACCCGCAAGAAATAATAACTGTTGAAAAACTCCTCAAAGTGCTTCAGCCCAACCCAATCACTCCCCAAAATGCCCTTCATCGGAGAATAATCTTTAAAGGCAATAATTGCGCCGTACATCGGACCGTAATGAAATATTAAATAATATCCAATAACAGGAATCATCATGATGTATAAATACTTGTTCATCATGAAGTCCCGTACGAACCGGCTTCTAAAGGATTGACGATTGCTCATGATGTACCTTTTCACCTCTTTTCAATCGGGAGGGCCAGTGCCCTCCCCTTTTACAATTACCGGTTGTTGTAGCGTTCGAGTGCTGCTGTTTGAATCTCAATCGCTCGATCCAGATGTAACGATTTCATTTTCGCGACATAGCTCTCAAATTGATCCACTGATTCGTTGCCGAGAATGATCTTGATGGTCATCTCATCGACGAGCGTGTTGATATCATTCATGATGGTCGCGTATTCGGAGCTCTCTTCAGGTGTAGGCGTAATTGAAGGCAGATTATATTTTGCAGCCTGTGTATTCTTCCATACATCAATCGCATCGCGCTGGGTCTGCAAAGCAAAGAACTGCTCGGCATAACGTTTATCTTGAACGAATGGACCGTTATAACTGCTGCGGGCATATAGGGAAATTGCTTGTGCAGGAGCGAGTTTATCCGGATTCTTCAGCAGCAAATCCGTGAATTTCGGATAATCGCCCTCCATGTTATAGCTGACACCCTCTTCACCGAAATTGAAGAACATGTGCCCTTCCTCACTGTAGCCATAATCCAGCATGCGAACGGCAAGTTCCGGGTCCTTGGCTGCCGTTGTGATGGCAACCGTGCCTTCCGAGGCATAACCCTGGTTAAGCTGGCCGAATTTAGGAATATCACCTTTGTTAAGCACCGGATATGGTGCGGCGACCAGAACGGCATCCGGATCATTGGCTTCTACGAGCGGCTGCCATTTGCCGATACCTCCGCCTGCGTTACCGACACTGGCGCCAGTAGCACCCGAAGCGAGGTTACCGTCAACGGATTTGGTATCCGCTGTTGAGATGTTTTTATCAATCAGCCCTTCTTTGTACCACTCCTGGAATAACGTCAAGTATTCTTTGAATCCCTCTTCTGACGGGCCAAATTTGACCTGTCCGTCTTCCTGATAGAATCCGCGGTTTACACCGAAGGCGCCAAGGAAAGCACCGTTACCGGAATCATTAAAGAATCGTGGCTTACTTACAACAGAGAACGGAGCGGATGCGCCTTTTTTCTCTTTAAAAGCTCTCAGGGTTGTGGTCCACTCATCAATCGTTTCCGGAACCGGCAGTCCCAGCTCATCCAGCCAATCCTTACGAATGATGGGTCCCTGGAAGACACGAAGATACTCATCTCCCCGAACGAACGGGAATACATAGTAGCTACCACTGTCCGTTTTGACCATCTTGTCGATGTCCGGATTTTCCTCCAGGTATTTCTTCAGATTCGGAGCATACTGGTCAATCAGATCGTTCAGCTTGAGGATGTAACCATCATTGATGGCTTTCTCCGGTCCACCGGGAAAATCTCCGATGAAGTTGTACTCCAGCATGTCCGGCAAATCTCCAGACGCCAGCATCACGTTAAAGGATTCTCTGACCTGACCTGTCGGTGGTGCCGTGAATTTGAGTGGCACGCCGGTTTTTTCCTGCCATTTTTGAAAGAATGGAATTTCGCTGTGCGAATTTTTGACCCCGATCAGGTTTCCGTTAATTTCACCCCAGTACGTAAGCGTCTTATCCGTTTGAATCGGATAGGTTGTTGCTTCCGTTGATCCGCTTGGTGTGCCTTTATCAGTTTCGCCCGTTTTACTGTCTCCGGACGAACACCCCAGGATCGTTGTACCTAATAACAGGATCATCAAACTCGTAGATAACACTTTTCTTCTCATGGACCTTATCCTCCACCTTTTGGGAATGTCTGTGCTCTACCTCAGATTAAGGGAGAGGTCACTGTAGCGATATCCGCAAAAGATCAAATGACATGTTGATTTCGTCAGAACCAAATGATCATTTAGCCAAAGCAATAAACAAATTCTCTATATCCTCATCTGCACTGTCTTGAATTAGCTGTGCTGGCGCGGGTTTGGGACTGTTCTTCAGACATCACAAAAAAACAGACCATGAACATTGTTCATAGTCTGTAACGTGGGTGAATATGAGTTGATTGAAATATAAGGGATTATTGCGTCAGAGCTCGAATTGTCATTTTCAGTCCCATACGACTTCTGTACCTGCAATAAAATCATGTATTGCACGTTTGTCTTCTCGTACAGCAACCATGATGACACTTACAATGAAACCAATGCCCAACGTTATGGCATACACAATTCCTGCCACAACAACTCGCATCAACATGGCTCCAATGCCAGGGGGCTCATGTGTATCGTATTTTCGAATTCGAATTCCGCAGATGCGTTTTCCTATCGTTCTACCGTACCAGAATACTGGCACCGAACCTTATCCAAAAACCTGCTTTATACATAATGTTTCCTCCAAACTTTCTTTACTACAAAGACTAATAAATACGTTATTTCTAACTCCTTTCATAAATTTGTTCTAACTCAACATGGGTTGAGAAACTCATGGCGAACTGGAATTCACCCTCACCTATATGGGTGTATATACTATTCATATCACTGCTGGATTACACCATTGAAACCAAGTCTAACACTTTTCAGTTGAAGGCCGGCATGGAACACGTTAGGTATTATCATTCAATTTATGACAAAGGAGGATGAAGCACATGTATAGATTCAAGTACTATGGAGATCCGCAGGACTATGCCTTATCCACAGCTCCGCAATATTATCGGAATAGAGATGCACAACGCACGGAAACTTTGGGGTTACCGAATGATGTGATGTACACAGCAGCTGTAGAGCCCAAATTTACCGAGCTATTATTCCAACACATAGGATTAAAGATTGTCATCACGACAACTGTCGGCAAATTGGTAGGCACTCTGGATGATGTTTCCACTGATCACGCAACTCTTGATGTTCTTGGAAAAAAGCATCACATTCGATTATGTGAAATCGTTTATTTTGAAATCGCAAAAGAGTCATCACTCTGATGCAGTAAACCGTACCCTGTAGTTAGACACTTCATAAAAGTCTCTTTATGGGGTACTTTTGTGGTATAGAGCCAAAAAATGTTTATAATACGCGAGGTAAAGCCGCTTTCATCCACCTTTATGTGAAGTCTGTTCGTGGCCTCACTAAGATGAAACATTTCAGTTACGCATGAAAAGCTTTCCAGAATGAACCCTCTGTATTAATGATATCCTTGATTTGGGCAAAAGGAATTGTAAATGTCGGAAATCCTGCCACGTAAGGCGCGATTTCATAAGGGCTAAAGTATAGATGCAGTGCATCCGCTGTGACAAAAAACGGCTGATCGGGGCTGATTCCCTCATACGTGTCTGGAAAAACATAAGAATACTGCGGATCATTCTTGATCTGATCACCTACAATTTGGCTGAGTACCTTTACATAATCACTGTTTGGTTTAAACAAATCCTTGAGTTCATACATCTGGCCACTGCTCAGATTAATGATCGCATAGATCAGCGTAGGCATCCCATGTGCTGCACCAGCCGGGTAGTTATAACCCGTGAGTTTGAGTTGAAGCAGTTGCTGCTGATAGAACGTAATATCAAAATCCCCCGTGTACGTATAATCCAGCTTCTGGTCGGCAGGGATGGGCTTCACTTGAGATAATGCCTTCAATTTGGCGTTTACTCCAAGTTGAACGGCTTGATCCGATAATCCTTCCACCTGCGGGTAATACACGAGGTAGTCCGGATTGGGTTTATACTTCTCTTCACGTACACGATAAGGCGGGTGAAGTGGAACGATTGTATTTTGCCTCCAAATGATCTGCCCCGCCCGGTTTACATAGGATACACGCTGGTCTACATATGCCTTAATCAGATCTGGAGCTACCACTTCAAGTGTGCCCGAGCCTTCAACAATGGGAAATCCCGATGCAGGTCGCCCGCTCAGATCCAGAAAGAAGGTTTGCGTTCCATTCGTTGCTGAAGCCAGCCCTCCCTTGTAATTCGATACATCCGTATATACAAAATCCGTAAGCCTTCTACCGCTTTCATCCGCAATTGCATACACAGAACCCAAAAAAGACTGTTTGGGGTCAATCGCTTGCCCCAGTGCCAGCCGATGCTCTCCCAGATCCCGAATATCATTGTAGGCCGGTTGGATGATGAATGAGCCCTGTGTATTAATCACGCCATAGATGGAGTTGTAATCCTCAGCTGTATTCACGATAGCGTGACCACCACTGAAAGGAAATGCCGAGGTGAAGCGAGGCTGAATTCGGATATGACCACTTTCGTCGATATACCCGTATTTACCCGATGTCTCTTGTTGAAAAGCAAGTAATCCGTCACCCTGAGGCCCCACATAGGCATACGGATACGTCGCCAATCGCTGACCATTTCGGTTGATTAACGCAAATTCATTTTCCTTGATCTGCACAACGGCCTTGCCATCTTGAAAATCGTTCGCTGAAGCGAACTGAGCCCGGATCACCTCATTTCCAGAGGTGTCCAAATAACCGTAACGACTGATCTCACCGCCTGCCTGACTGCTGTCTGAAAGGTAAAACAGCGCTCGGCCGTCCTTCACATTGGCAATAAACGGATACGCCCGCTTGGTGAGAACTGTGCCTTGTTCATCAATCATCTTGAACCCTTGGGAATCGATAACGATGGCCCGGCCTTCTGCAAAAGAGTTAATGGAATCGTATACAGGTTGAACGACAAATTGGCCGTTAAGATTGATGACCCCAGCCTTCCTGTCTGTGATCACAACAGCAAGCCCGTTGGGTTGAAAGTTCTCGGCATCGTCAAGTATTGGTTCAAGTCGAATACGACCTTGGGCATCCATATAACCCCACCGGGTTCCTGTTGTTGTTCTAACCGAGATGGGAAATAACCACGTCGTTTCACGTGCATGACCCTCTGTGCCCATGGTCTGCCTAATCTTCTTTTCCAGTTCAAGCAGAACTTCCCGTGAAGGGTATGGGGCATTGAAGCTTAATGCTTTTTGAACAGAAACGAGTGCAGCAGGAAATAATCCGGCTTTATATTGCGCGTCCGCAAGATAGTACCAATAGATCATATAATCTGGATGTTGTTCTGCCAATTGTTCGTAATACTGTACGACCTTAGGAAAGTAATACGGGTATACATCTGTTGCTTGAACCCATTTCCCATTCTGCCAGCGGATGATCTCCACCCGGTAGGCTTCACCTGTGTCATGAATCCAGAGTGCAATCTCCACTTTACCGTCTCTGCCGTGGTGACCCGGCATATCGATGATTTCTGCATAGCTGTAATACAAATCTTCTGGTGCCAAATCTGCCAGTCCGGATTCCGTCCAATCGTATACAGCCAGCTTCGACCAGATTGCACCGATCTGCCAACCCACAATGAGATTATTTCTCGCCGTGGATGTCACAGATGCCGCTGTCAGCAAAGTAACACCATATCCCAAACCTTTGGTCAAAGACATTTTGATCCAGTGACCCTGGTAAAATTTCAGAACAAGCAGTATTAATTCTCCACCCTGCTGATATACAGCAGCAATTTCCGGCATTCCGTCTCCGGTCAGATCTGAAGCGTAAATGGCCGGATGTTTGACCGGTTTATCAATGGTGACAACAGTCGCGTCAGCCGGGATATGTTGATTGACAATTTGGATTAACAGAGGTTCGCTCATGGACATGCCTATTTCCTCCTTAAGACAGCATTCGCCTAATGTATGGATATGCATCCTAAGCAGGGATATGACTTCGGAGCGAATATAACCGCTAACTCTGGAACGTTGAATATCTTTCACAACAATCCGGCATACTGATTCATCACCCATTCCATGGCTTCATGGTCACGCCTTGCAACGGCTTTCCTGATCTGATCTTCCTTCATGCTTACCCTCCCTTCCATATAGAGTGATATACGAGTTAGTAAGCTACGGATATCTCCATTAAAACGTAACTCTATATTAGATTCGATCCAAAAACTCAATTTACTCAATACATATAAAAAAGAATTGCAGAGGCGTACGCTTCTGCAATTCTTTAAGTGTGTATCGATTCAGGAAGATTCCTGAATGCTGAGCTGCACATACTGTGTGATGCGGCAGTAATGAAACAGCATAAGCTCCTCATCGCCATTTCCCAAAGCAATTTTTCGACCCTCTTCAATCATCTGTTCCAACATTTCACGAAGAAAAGTCATTTGGAACCTCGCAGTCTCCACAACCAGCTGTTCCAGCACTTCGATATCTCTCAGTGTAAATTGGGATAATCCGCGAAGCAACAGTTCTTCCGACCAGCTGCTGATCTTCTGCATCAACTGACTATAGTCTTCCAAATCTCCCCGTCCTTCCATAGCCCGCATCCAGTTTCAGACTGATCACAGTTTGACCCTTCAGGAAGCTGATCGGGTATATCCGTTGTTGCTCTATACGCACAAAAGCATAAAAATGTTCGAGTGTTCCTGCTCCATAACCCGACTCCAGTCGTTTGATCATGGTCTGCCATTCCGTTGAATAAGGAAGAGTCAGGTCCAACGTCTCACCATTGTCACTCTCCATCGTAAGAATAAGGTCCTGTGATTGCTTATTAAAGCGATGTTCTACAACCCGGGCAACCTTAATTATCGCCAGTCGCTCTTTTGGAACGGAAAACAACTCAAATGGGAGTGAATCCTCTGCGAGTACAGAGGCTACATCTTTCATGTACTTGCCCAGGTTCACCTCTTCCACTCCTGTTCGGGGCAACAGCGTAAGCTTCGCGCCTTCCCCCGAGGACAGCCTGTGCTCTTCATTTACTTTCACCGAACGAAACTGAACCTCTTCCCCGGCAAATTGACGAAAAGTCAGATTGGGCATCCATGGAGTGAAAGAACCGTAATGCTCTGTATATGAGAATTGATCATCTTCATAGTATACCGCCCGCACATCGCTGTACGTATACATCTCCTCATCATCAAAACAATAGAAATAATAAGTGATTCCACGGTAACCGGAGCGTGTCTCCCACGCATCAGCACCCAATCCATACAGATGCAGCGCAGGAACCGCATAATATTTACTACGAAAACGGCCAATGAGCTGGCTCTGCTTGAATGCAGATACCTTATCTTCTTCAAGCACCTGAAGAGCAAGATACAATGTAGTCACCCGATCAAGCATAGACTGCATGGAGAAGCGTACATGTCTGTTAAAAAACAATTGCAATTCTCCCTGAATCCCGCGTAAACTCCGCTCCACGTCAGGCAGTTGACCACTATGTGCCGCAATCGCCAGTGTTTCCAATTGGGCCATATAGGACTGCGGTAGACGAGCAAGTCCCGTTTTTAACAGATCGGCCAGCACGGAGCGACATTCCCGCACGGTTTGAATTGAAAACTTGGCGTCATGGACACTTCCACTTATGGCTTCCGTATCATCCAAACCTTGTTGCATCCGATACCGCAGCAGTGCCTCAAGCTTGGCCATATTTCCGGCAGTTTGTTTTACTTTGCACAGGGCCTTGGCAAGACTAGCTTCCTCTGTAAACGAAACCTCAATTTCTTGTTTCACCAGACGTACCGTCAGAAGAGAATCTTCCAATACTTCAATCTGTTCTGGATACCTTAATCGGAACAAAACCTCTTCGATCAAGGAAGAACTATACGATTTAACCAAAGGAGCAAGATCTGATTCAATCATCCAGCGGAAGCGGGATTCCCTTACCAGGGAGTGTG
The DNA here is from genome assembly GCF_014844075.1 of Paenibacillus sp. JNUCC-31. Taxonomy (NCBI): domain Bacteria; kingdom Bacillati; phylum Bacillota; class Bacilli; order Caryophanales; family Paenibacillaceae; genus Paenibacillus; species Paenibacillus sp. JNUCC31. Next base: position 7,468,480 of record NZ_CP062165.1, on the reverse strand, counting down.
TATTTTGAATTTGAACTGTCTCATGATCGTCCACATCAGACGAAGGATCGAAGTCTGATGATGAAGCTTCTTCCTCCTGATTCACTGTATCTTCTGCATGGTGTTCCCGTTGATAATATACTATGGATATCAATATATGTTTGCAGATATGATCTGCCGGACAGGAGCATTTCCATTGGTCCAGCGTATTTTCTAGCGTGCATTGTATACCATCACTCAACTGACAACTCACGGATGCTTCATTCCAGGTGTATTGCACAGTCACGCCATTGTCCAGCTCTTTCAGAGATCGTTTATACAATCCCTTGTTGGCATATCGAATCAAATAATCCTCCGTACACAGCATCGAAAATATCCGAAATTTTGGTTCAAATCCACTCACGTGATCAACGTCCTGACGCTCTTAAAATATCATAGATGGTCTCACTGAACACACGACCTGCGACTTCACCCAAGGCAATAGCCTTGTGATCGCCATAATAATAGTGTTTCTGACTGCCAGGCTTAAAGAAATGCAACGATTCCAGCGTAATTTCTTCCAACCCTTCGTAATACGTGATACTCGTCCCACTGAAACGCAGTTCTGCGACAAGATCTCCGTACTCTTTGTAAAATTCATGGTACCAGCCGCCATCTTGCGCCGGACCTTTGACCCAGCCGTATTTCTCCAGCGCTTTGGGGAAGGCAGTTGGAGAGAACTCAGACTCTGGCAGGCGCTCATATTCAACCTTGTTTTTGTCTTCATCCTCAGGTTCATGGATTTGTCGATTCAGCTGCTCGAACGGCTGCTTGATCTCGTAATCCTCCAGCTGTGTTTTCCATCCTTCGAGCGTAGATTGGTCCAGTTCGAGTGGGTGTATCAGTCCCACCAGCGAATCTGAAGGCAGTTCATATTCATCCTCATCGACGGTATTAAACGTGCCGTCCTCCATATAACGGAAGGTGTTAACCAGCTGACCATCTTCATACGTGCCCCAGATCAGACCTACCGCAAATTTCCGCATGATTACATTTTCAACAAACAGTGCTTTCCATTCCCCAGCCGCCCACAGACGTTGCTTGGACAGTGATTCTTCCAGACGCTGTGCTTGAATCGTAACCATTGTTTTGAGATCTTTTTTCAGTTGTGTGAAACGTGCCTTGGACTGTGCGGCAAGCTCAGCATCATCTTTCTGTGCAGGGGCTGGCAGGCTTTTCACTGATTTTCCCGTTTCTTCATTTACAACAACGACTTGCAGATCTCCATTGACTTTAATCAGGAATGAACGCTCCCCATAGCTAAGCTGCATCGTTCCATTCTGATCAAAACCAAGCGTCGTGACGAGACGGTCTTCCAACTGTTCCGAGGTAAGTCCCATATTTTCAGCTGCAAGCTGCAGCGCTTCTTCAGCAGCACCCTTAACCTGGCGGTTCTTTACGGTACGTTTAATCTTGTCAATCGCCATGAGAGCGGATGGTTCCTTAAGATAGGCCAATACTTTTACAGCATCTGCTGCAATGGCGCCGCGGCTGTTTTCTGTCCATTCCCTAATTTCTGGAGCCAGTATACTTACAATTTGATTATCGCCAAAGAGTGCCGAGAGGTACATTACCCATTTCTCTTTTGCGATAGCACCATCCTGTATCCATAACTGGAGCAGTTCGCTAGCAAACCGTGCCAACGATCCTTCGCTTGCATACTCGCGTAGTTCATTCAGTCTTTCGTTCGGCGCAGAAGTATGATCTATCGATTGCACCAAGAGATATTGCTTGATTTGGTCATCTAATGGTTGATTGTCAGTGGAACGCACAAGAGAAGGCAGATCCTTTAGAGATAACCAGCCTAGTCTGGACAGCTTTTTGGCATCTGCCTGATCGGCAAGCGCCGCATGAGCATACTCTGGGCTTTGATCCGCGGTATCCAGCAGAATTTGAATCAGGTTCTTCCAATCTGCAGACTTTTCACCCTTCAGAAGCTCACTATAGATATCTTTGCTATGATCCAAACTGCGAATAGCACTCAGAGCCATTTCTTTCACGCCCGCTTTTTTCTCTGAACGATATATGGCGGTATATAAGTCCTGATCAGGAATCCGATTGAATTCAGATAACGCCACGCCATTTGCTTTTTTGGATGAATCTTGCAAGCCAGCACGAATCGCTTCGGCTACTTGTTTGGTCGAGAGTTCATGACGTTGTTCAAAGGTAATTTCCAAAACAAGAATGCGTGTATCCGTTGGCAGTTTCTTGTACTGGCCAATAGCATAGTCCAAATTCTGTTGAATGATCCGGCGATACTCATCCTGAGGCATCGATTTGTACTTGTAATCGGTCATGCCATTGAGCGAAATTAGGCTAGAAAGCAATTTATCTTGTTTCACCTCTGGATCTTGGCCGTAACGTTCGAGCAGCTGCTCTCCGCTAAACGCGTAAGATTGATACATATCTGAGACAATATCCAATGTCCACTCGGGATATGTGGTCAGAATCACGAACCGACGCATTGCCTCCGAATCCAAGGGCAAGAAACTAATGCTGATTAGATTATGAACGCGTCTTTTGTCCCGATTCAGGTTATTAAACAGCCCACGACTATTCGGATCTTCCCAGTATTCTTCAAGTGAGCTTTCCCCGTTCAAATATCGCGCAATCGCAAGCCCTTGTCTCCCTCCATCTAACGGATGCCGAAGCGCACTGAACACCGCCTGTTCGATAGTTTCATCCGCATCGGGTAGAGCGATTCCACGGTCCTCCATCATTTTTTGAATGCACAATTTGAGGAATGGGGGTTTTAATATGTGGTATGCACGAATGGCCTGCTGCGGTTCGTTCACAATTGCTGTTTGTAGAAAATTCCATGGTATGGTGTACGCTTCAAGTTCAGTACGCAACATTTCAATCAGCTGATAAGGCTCATCCAGAGGAATCAGCCCAGACAACAGCTCATTGGCATTTTTCGTTCTTGGGTCCATGTTTAACAAGTAGCGTCGAACTTCAAGGGGATAGATCTCATGTAATTGGTTTATGGCTTCGAGCAAAATGCGACCGGTCTCACTCTTGTCATCTAGGAAACGTTGTTTTCCCCCACTGATGTTAACCATATACAACAAAGCACTGCTCAGAAGGATCATCGTTTTGTCGAACTCACTGTATGAGAGTTGTTCCTTTTTGGAAAGAGAAGTATTCGAATAGTTCTCAGCGATAACCCGACTATGCTTCTCCAGGAGGAATTCAGCATTCAATTCATATGCAGATCTGTTATGTTTGGTTTGAAAATTGTAAACTACCAGAGGCTCAATCAATGTATGCAGTTCATTCTGCAGCTTTCTTGTATCCTTTGTCATCACATGTTGAAACAGTGCAGGCAGAGATTGAGTGAACTCTTGCACCTGGGCAAGATGAGCAGGGCTATCATTGAGATCTGAATACAGTCGAAGGAGCATCATCCCATTGATTACATCCTGGAAATTGCCCTTCAGTCTGCTCTTTAATTCATCCAGAATTTCCTTTTCTCCAGCAAACCGATTGATTTTCTCCAACCGGTACAGCAACCCGGCCATACGATCATTGTTTTTGCTCTTTCCACTCAGTCCATAAGCTTCCGAGTCGTTCCCGAGACAGAGCGTAAAACCATCAGTTCTCCACGAATTCCTTCTGGAATAATTGGATTCCATATGAATCACAATGGCTCCAGCCCGAAAGAATATGTCTCCGTCATCTTTTTTGGCCAGTTTCATGAGTACATCGATCGTCTGGTAGGCATAATGGGTGGAACTTCCCAGCATATCAGGGAACTTGTCCGTCGTTCCCATCACATAATCGATGATTTCCGAACTCCGGTCCGTTTTCAACGAATATTCGTTGGAACACATCTCTGCAAACTTCTCCACCAAAGCCTCCACTGCACGGTCTGCGGTAAGCATTACACATTCCTCCTTGAATATGAGTTTAAATATGATTTTGTATATAACCAATCAATTAAGTAAGCATTTTGGATCATTCGATTCATCTCGCTGCTCAAGTAATAATTTCGCCAATCCAGTCCGCCAACTCATTGGGTGTAATCGCAGCTACATGTGCACCCATATTGGATAACGTCTGCGCAGCATGTTTGTTGTACACCGTATCTCCGTTAAAATCGAGTGCGGTCAGCACAAGCAACTTGCAGCCCGTATCCAGAATATCCTTACATGCCTTGTACATGTGTTGGATCGGATAACCCTCTTCCAGATCGCTAACGAGAATGTATATCGTTTTTCCAGGATTTTCGATTAACGTCTCACCATAACGGAGTGCCTTGGTTATATGCGTGCCCCCGCCAAGCTGCACATTCATGAGCACATCTACCGGGTCTTCCAGCCTGTCACTCAGGTCGACAACCTGTGTGTCAAAAATAAACAATTTCGTACGAAGTGCATTCAGGCGATAGAAAATGCTGGCCATCACCGAACTGTATATCACTGAATCCAGCATGCTTCCGCTCTCATCCACACCAATGATGATGTCCCATTTGTTATGAGACTGGATATTTCCGTCAAAATAAAGACGGTCAATGACAAATCTGCGATTGGTTTTGTCATAGTTCTTCAAGTTCTTGGTAATGGTCTGCTTGAAATTGAGATTACGCAAGGAGCGCACCGAACTCGATGCATAGCGGCTGCGTTTCCCTATAATGCTCGCTCTGGTCTGAGATTCGAGCTTGCGTCGAAGCTCTTCAACCACGACTCGTACGATTTCCTTGGCGCTATTCAACACGTCGCCTTTCATTCGTCCTTTGAATTGCATAATATTTTTGAGCAGGTTCATATTGGGTTCGAGTGACTCCAGCAGCTTCTTGTCCGTTAACAATTCCGTTAGGCCATAACGGTCAAGTGCCTGCTTCTCCAGAATCTCCACCGTTGATTTGGGGAACAATTCCCTGACTTTATGCAACCATTTGGGAACGGTCAGATCCGAACTCCCTCGTCCTCCCCCTTTTCTATAACCCTGCTCTTCACCGTATTCGCGATGATACAGATATCCCAGAATCTCATCGACTTCGGTATATTTAAAATCATCGGGGGAGTAATCATCTGCATTGGACAACCCTTCTTCGGCAGATTCGCCCAGAATGAGGCGCCAACGGTTTAAAGTTTCTGCCCGGTTAAGTTTTGAACTATCTATCAAAATTTCCTTGGTTGTATGCAGCTCATTCAGATCAGCTTCCATGCATCAAACTCCTTCCGAAGGGCTTCATCCCATGTTTTCGTCTGAATCAGCAATCGTTCGTCCACGGAAGACCATGATATCTCTTCGGCCTCTGCCTGATGCAGGTTCGCAACCCGATCCGCAATTAGGCCTGTCTCCATTGGTGTAAAGTAGGTAAACGCCAAGCGAAGTTCAGGAATCATGCGAATAAACTCTTCATAATCAAGCTGCTCAATCATATAATTCAATTCTGATAAAAGCTGATCTTCATACAAAAAAGCATCCCGTGCTACAGAGAACACACCCTGTAGATAAAGCGCAGTCTGCCGGGTCTGTTCCTGCGATCCCCGGATATATGCACGTGCCCGATCCACGATCTCTTCTCTAAGCCTGTCCCCAAGTCCCGAAGATATGGCAATACATACCCCCTCCAGCTGTGCCGGAAGTTGGCTGTCTGACAGAAGTTCATTCAGGTGTGCCCTGAAAGTCTCATCGCGAAAATGCTCTTCGGACGACTCTGCCAGCATGGCAAGCAGCTTCAGTCCCTGAACAATTGCTTCATGTTCATCCGAATTCGTTCTTGAGAGCTGCATCAGTTTGTCAACAGCATTGTTATAGGCTTCGGATACGAGGTTAAGGAGCTGCTCTTCTTCATACAACCCAAGAAGTCTGCGGTGCTGCAGAATTCGGTTCAACAGATGGAGGCTTCCACACAACGACAGGAAATTCCCATCCTTTCGAAGCGCTGACCTCACTTGTTCATACAGCTTCATTGCTGTATCCTGCAGACCCATGAGCAGAGCTTGAAGCATGGATTTGGCCAGGTCACCACTGTGATGATCCGGTATCCCCAGCATCTCTTCTTCCATCTTTCGCGTGGCAGCTTCCCGAATGGTGCCTCCATATAGTGAATTCTCGATTAATCGAGCCTCAATTCTGGAGGAATAGGTGTATACCCACGTCTCCCGAACAAGGTTCATGTCACGCTGTGCAATCCAATCGGGTCCTGATTGCCTTTTCGCAAACTCTGGAACGAGATAAATCATGCATTGAAACAGTTGACTTTGCCGACGATGATCTGGTTTGGCATATACATCAAGCACTTTTTTATGCTGGCCTGTAGTACGAATTTGAAGTTTGGACTCTGTGCAGCGCTCTTTGAAATCCTCAACGATCGGAATACTTAATGGGTTCGGGGCTACTTTTCCTATGACATCCCCGGTTAGCAATTTGTGCAGTTCTTGCAGCGGTTTATCCGAAGCTAACATAAGTTCCCCCTTAACAAAGGAAGAACGTGTTGCATCCATCAGCTCATAGACACCGCCTTCCCTTTTTCCCCTCAGTCCTGCGAGGCCCTGAACCATGCTATACGCCTCAATGGCGTCGCTGGTTGATACATGTTCATGCCCTTCCCTCAGCTTGCGGGTTAGTCGGGATAACAAGTCCAAAGCAGTCAAATTATACACGGAGCCCGTTTGCCGAAGCAGCTGGGTCCAGATCAGTTCATAATAATTCACGTAAGGCATTCCACTTGCATAACCATTCAGTCGATCCGCTTCGGCAAAAGTGTAGACCATGGGATACATCTGCTGATGTACCGAATGCTGAGCCTTTGTTTGCTTATCCATCGTCCACTCTTCTGAGTCCGTCCCATCATTTTCGGATATCAGCAGTCCATAGGTATGAAATCCGCCGGTGATTACAAGCACACGTTCATGCTCCTGCCCGGCTTGCTCAATCCGTCTCCTCATATGTGCTTCTCTTGCGAGATCACCTGTGCTGTTCAACCGCTCCGCTGAATAACACATCCGGGATAAGGTGCAGTATGTGAATACATCCTGTACAAATGCCTGCGTTGACTTCTCCAGACCACCAATCTCAAATACGCTCTCCCACAATTCATCGAAACTTCGACAGTTTGTTTTTTGACATAAACGTTGGATAAACTCAGACCCTGCAAGTAATGTTTCGTCTTGAATGGATATCTCCCGCTGTTCTGCCTTGCCGAACTTAGAGAAATGATGATAGTCCAGGTCGATAAATGTTGCAGGGATGCTCAGCCGAGCTGCTTCTTTGAGAGCTACATATTCAGGAGAGTAACGAAGCATCGGATAATAACAGGCTGCTCTCTCATCTTCACTCTCATAGGTGTAGTAAAGACTGACAGGAGGTATTGTTGCCTCATCAGCCAGAACTGGAAGCAACGGATTCCCGCTTTCAGGCCCTTCGATTAGAATGCTGTCAGGCTTGTATTCTTCAATCAATCGCAGCAAATGATAGGAACAGGCCGGGCTGTGATGACGTATGGGAAAATAAAGCGTGCCTTTGTTCAGGTTATACACTTGAGACTCAAATAGCGTCTGTAACTGGGCAACATCCAGATTCGATTTTCCTGTTAACCGATCCATTTCTTCTCCTCATAATAATCCTTCCAGATCCCCTCTTCTCTGGAACGCTCCTTCACGACCTTGGAGAAGTAGGTTTTGAGAATGGACAGATCCTTGTCGCTTTCTTTCGCGATAGTCCCCAGCATGTTCTGCACCAGCCGATCCAAAGCAATTCCCTTGTCTTCGTAATAATAGGAAGTCATTGCACTCTGTACATATACTGATACGGCTTCAGCTGTACTCATGGACGCTTGGGGAGTATCCAGCTTGTAACCTTCCCGCGTCATTCCCGTGCGAAGCTCCATAAATGTCGTGGCCAACAATTCAACCACATCCGAATTAATTTCGGTATCGATCCCACTATGTAATAACAGGCTGCGCGCCTGAGATTCAATAATTTTGGCTTCCATTTTCACACTGCTGATCGGTTTGATCGTCTCAAAATTGAAACGACGCTTCAACGCACCACTCATTTCATTGACACCCTTGTCACGAATGTTCGCCGTAGCGATCACGTTAAACCCCGGTTTGGCAAACAGCACACCGCCATCCAGTTCAGGAATACTCATCACCTTGTCACTCAGAATACTGATCAGACTATCCTGCGCTTCAGCAGGACAACGGGTAATCTCTTCAAAACGGGTAAGAATCCCTTTCTTCATCCCGTTATATAGCGGCGACGGTACAAGTGCCGCTTCAGAGGGGCCTTTATCCAGCAGCATGGCGTAATTCCATGAATATTTGATCATGTCTTCGGTTGTACCTGCTGTACCCTGAATCGTGTTCAGACTGGTATCGGAAATGGCGGCGGTCAGCAATTCACTAAGCATGGTCTTGGCTGTCCCGGGTTCCCCTACCAACATCAAGCCCCGATTGCCTGCCAGAGTCACCACCGCTCGTTCAATCAGTACATCGTTGCCATAAAACTTCCGCGTAATGGGAACCTCTTCTCCGTCCAGTATGGCGGGCTTATCTCTGCCAATAATAAAATCTCTGACATAGGCCGGGGACAGCAGCCAGTTTGGAGGACGCTTTCCCGTATCTTCTTCTCGCAAGGCCCTTAATTCTGTGTCATATAATGTCTCGGCGGGTGGCTTAAGCATCTCCATCGTCAAGTTTTCTCCTTTCATACAAACAGATCGTATGTTCTTATTAGTAGTATCTTATCACAGGGGCCTTTCAACGAACGCAGAAATCGATAAAAATGGTTGAAACGTCCTTCTTATCAGCATTTCGCATAAGCACATGGACATGGTTCTTAGCACAATTGTGAAATTCTTTTCCCCTTTAGTTTATGGCGATATATACGGATAGAAATGAAATTCATTTTGTTGTTTAAAAAGTGCTTTGGTTATAGGAGCCTGCGTTTCACATTGATCTACACGATTCCCTTACATTCTTCTTCCACATGATGCGGAATACAGCTCGTACCATTCATACCTTGTCAACTCCGTTTTGGCAGCGTCCCGACAGGCCAGAATACGTTCTGGACGAATCGAACCGATCACTGGTTGAATACCTGCCGGATGTTTCATTAACCAAGCCAATACGATCACTTCCGGGGTAACCCCTCGCTCCTTCGCCATCCGATCCACCAATTGGGCTGTGTGCTCAATTTCGGGGCGTTGTCCTTCAACAACCCTGCCTGTAAATCGACCCTGCGCGAGCGGTCCCCATGCCTGCAATTGGATATGCTCCGCCTGACAATATTCCATCGTCCCATAAGGAAAGACATTGTCTTTGGATTGGGGTCGATTAACGGTGACTCCCGCCTCGACAAAACCGATTTTGTCCAAACTCATCTCAAGCTGATTGACAATCAAGGGCACGCTGTTATGCAGTTGAAGAAGACGAATCTGTTCGGAACCCATATTGGACACGCCAAAATGACGGACTTTGCCAGCTTGATGCAGTTTCGCTAGTGCTTCCCCGATCTCTTGCGGATGCGCAAGCGGATCAGGACGATGAAGCAATAAAATGTCCAGATACTCAACGCCCAAACGCGTAAGAATACCATCCACGCTCGCTAAAATATGTGTACCGGAAGAATCATACCGTTGAGGGCCTTCGTCATCACCAACAAGACGTATGCCGCATTTGGATTGCAGGATGATCTGCTCTCTTAGGCCTTTCCGCTCTGATAGTACGCGGCCCATGACATGTTCTGCTTTACCTCGTGTGTAAATATCCGCCAGATCATAATGGTTAATTCCTATCTCAAGGGCTGCCTCCACGGCTTTATGACCTTCCAATACGAGATCTTCGGTAATCGGCATGCCATCCCAATCGCCTCCGAAACGCATACAACCAAGCACAAGCGGACTAGCTGGAATCTGGCGATGGTGCAGGGGCAGCTGTGATATGGACATAACGCACTCTCCTCGGTTTTTTATTTATCAAATTTCTTTCCTATCCTGTTTCTTCTTTACCCTCCCTATATTTACCTGCTATATTATTCCCGAGTTCATTTTTAAATTGAAGCCATTCTGGTTTTATTGGTCTCTCGTATCATATTTGTTCATTGAAAGCAAGGTTTCAATCATTCTAATATTGAATATATAGATGGTGCAGGCTTTTTCGTATGAAGCCACCGAAATTAACATATGATCCCTTAGATAAGCGCATGACATTAGGAGCTTTTGATGAGAGGAGATCAACATTTTGAGTACAAATGAAACTTCACAGTCTGAGTTCTTCACCAAGGAGTTTACCCATAACCCCTACCCTGTTTATGAAAAATTTAGAGAAAGTGATCCGGTCTTCAGAGTCATGTTCCCTCATGGCGAATTGGGCTGGATGATCACACGATATGAGAATGCAGTCGAAGTATTGAAAGACAACCGCTTCAGTAAGGATGTAGTCAAACGGTACGGGCCAGATCAGCAGAATATCTTCGTGCATAACATGCTTTTTTCAGATCCACCCGACCATCGCCGATTGCGTGGACTCGTACAGCAGGCTTTTACTCCCCGATTGATTGAGGGCATGAGAAGCCATATTCAGGATATTGCCAACGATCTTCTGGATAATCTTAATTCTCAGGACAAAATGAATCTGATTGATGAGTTCGCTTTTCCATTGCCGATTATTGTCATTAGCGAGATCCTCGGTGTACCACTTGAAGACCAGGACAAATTCAGGTTATGGTCCAACTCCATTATCGATGCGACAAGTGAGGAGAATGACGAAGTCTTTAATCAGCATGCCAAAGAGTTCATTGATTACCTGAATGCCTGGTTCGCCAAAGTACGCGAGCAGCCGGGCGACGATCTGATCAGTCAGCTTGTCGTGGCAGAGGAATCAGGAGAAAAGCTATCCGAAAAGGAACTGCTTGGTGTTGTTGCTCTGTTGATCATCGCTGGACACGAAACAACGGTTAATCTCATCGGCAATGGCGTACTTGCCCTTTTGGAGCACCCCGATCAACGCGACCTGCTGATCAAGCAGCCTGAATTAATTCATAATGCTGTGGAGGAAATGCTCCGTTATAACGGTCCTGTTGAATTCAGTACGTCTCGCTGGGCATCAGAAGATATCGAATTTCATGGACATCACATAGCTGAAGGCGAACTTGTTATCGTTGCGCTGGATTCAGCCAACCGGGATGAAGAGAAATTTAAGGATGCGGATGTCTTTGACATCACTCGCGAGAAAAGTTCGCATCTGGCTTTTGGCAAAGGCATTCACCTTTGTCTGGGAGCACCTCTTGCGCGACTGGAAGGCGAGATTGCCATCAGCACGCTGCTTCGCCGCTTTCCCGAGATGCAGCTTCAGGCTGATGTTAATGAACTTGAATGGAGACCTGGTATGATTGTTCGAGGTGTTAAGGAAATTCCGATCCGGCTTAAATAAGTGTTCAATTGGAGTCATGAGAGTGAGGAAATCAACTAGATGGAAATCAACACTATTGTTTTGATCGTTTTTATACTTCTTATCCTTATCTTATTGTTTCGAATCACCAGTCTTCAGGCTCAATTGAATGAACTGAAAAGGGATGTAGAGCGGTTGGAGAATGGGGCAGGCAGTACTGCGCAGTCCTCTTTTAGCTATAACTCACCTCCACTGAATCGTTCTTCATCTCCACCGAATCCGGCTGATTGGACCGAACTTGATAGGGAATTACAGGCACTTGCACAACAGGGCAAAAAAATAATAGCGATCAAGAAGGCTCGTGAAGCCAGAAATCTGTCTCTTAAAGATGCCAAAGACTATGTTGAATCTCTTGAACGACTGTAATTCATGATCCTCGTGTTTATCGAATCCCCAACTCCCTGAAGGCTTTTGATTTCAGTTGATTCGTTTTCGACTGGATGCAATAGTCTTGCAGGGAGTTTACTTTTTGCCAAAGGCATGATAAAGTTATTTCAATATTTATAGAAATAAGAAATAAAGACGAAAGGAGCGATATTGATGCAACCCCATTCGAAAGATGCTGAACAGGCCGTCAAAATTCATAAAGCACTGGGTGAACATACGAGATATAAAATCATCCAAATCCTTGCGGGTGAGAGCAATCTGTGTCCTGCTGATCTGGAAAATCGCCTGGTAACCGTCGCGCTCTCCACGTTATCTCATCACCTGAAGCAACTATCCGATTGTGGTTTGCTGACATCACAGAAGAAAGGTACGTATATTTACTACAGCCTGAATACGGACGTTGTGCAGAGATTTGTCCCTTATTTGATGGGAAAATAAAATTTTTGTTCATTATTTCGATGATACTAGAAATACGAAAATATCATCAATGCGTTGATAAATTAATCATTTTGCTTTCCCCTTCTCTCGTCTTTATTTCTATATTTCTAAAAATATAATAATTATAATGGAAAAGAGGTTACAAGCTTATGTCTAACACATGGAAAATCTATGTTCTCGCCTTGGTCAGCTTTCTTGTAGGGACCTCCGAATATGTCATTGCCGGTATTCTGGACCGGATCTCGGACACCATGAATATTTCTTTAATTGCTGCGGGACAACTGATTACGATCTTTTCACTCGTTTATGCACTCGGAACACCCATAATCATCGCGTTAACTTCCCGCATGGATCGACGCAAGCTGTTGCTCTACTTTCTGGGTCTGTTTGTTGCAGGTAACGTCTTGGCCTACCTGTTGCCCGGATATGGGCTCTTTATCGCTGCACGAGTCCTGATGGCTCTTGGAGCCGGAGTCGTCGTTGTTACAGCCTTGACCGTCGCAGCCAAGATAGCCGCTGAGGGCAAACAGGCCAGCGCCATCGCAACGGTCATTACCGGGTTTACCGCCTCATTGATCGTGGGGGTTCCTTTGGGAAGAATGGTTGCTGCGGCTTGGGACTGGAAACTTGTATTTGCAGGCATCGCGGTTTTGGGTATCATCGCCATGGTGGTTATCGCATCTACAATCCCATCATCAGAAGGGGAAGCGCCGGTTCCTTTGAAAAAACAACTAGCCTTGCTTAAACAACCTCGCATCGGATTTGCGCTGCTTGTCACCTTTTTCTGGTTAGCAGGCTACTCCATTGCCTATACCTATATTTCGCCTTACCTGGTATCTATTGCAGGCATGAGCGAAACGTTGTTAAGTTCTGCTTTGCTGGCCTTTGGTATTGCAAGTCTCATTGGTTCCAAATCCGGAGGATTCAGCGCCGATCGTTTGGGAGTAAAAAGAACACTCCTCATGGGAATGGCTTTGCATGTCGTAAGCCTGATCCTGCTGAATGTTACCGCCCATTCGGGAGTGACTATTTTCATTGTACTGATTCTGTGGTCCTTCGCCGCCTGGTCTTCCGGTCCAACACAGCAATACCATCTGGTTACGATGGCCCCGGAATCGTCCGGGATTATGCTGAGTCTGAACAGTTCGGTTATGCAGCTGGCGATGGCTGCCGGCGCCGGTATTGGAGGAATTGCCGTCAGCGCAGTTTCGTTGTCATCCATCACCTGGATTGGAGCTGCAGGGGTGGCCATTGCAATGATCATTATCACTCTGGTCTATCGCCAGACAGATGCCGCTGTGGCTGAAACCAATTCTTCCAATGTGGCCTGATGGAGCATAAGCTCAAGAATAAAAATAGTAATATGCAAAAAGAGAGGTACTGTGACATTACAGTATCCTCTCTTTCTTCTTCATTCGGACTCATGTCTTATTGTGCAGTTACCGCACCATCAATTGGATAAACAGCGCCATTAATGTACGGAGCTTCATCTCCAAGCAGGAAGGATACCAGATTGGCAATCTCCTCAGGCTTGCCTAGACGGCCAGACGGAATACTGTCCATAGTCGCTTTGAACACTTCCGGGTTATCCTTACCAAACTGAACCACCATTGGTGTCTCAATCGTGCCTGGAGCAATGGCATTCACGCGAATATTTTCTTTGCCATATTCAATGGCAGCTGTTCGTGTCAGTCCAACTACACCGTGCTTCGTCGCTGCATATGGCGCAACTGCCGGAACACCAACAATTCCTGCTGTAGATGCGGTATTCACGATTGAACCACCGCCCGTTTTGAGCATTTCAGTAATGACGTATTTCAACCCGTAAAATACACTTCTCAAGTTAATATCAATGATCTGGTCAAACTGCTCGATGGTATGCTCAATTAATTTGATTCCAGGACCAGCAATCCCGGCATTATTGAAGAACATGTCAATTCGGCCGAATTGCTCGATCGTTTTGTTCACATAATTCTCTACCTCGTTCGCCTTGCTAACATCCGCTTGAACAAAAATCGCTTTACCACCAAGCTGCTCAATCTGTTTTACAGTTTCCTGACCGGTCTCTGCCTTGAGATCAACGACCACAATAGACGCGCCCTTCTCAGCCAGCTTCAGTGCGGTCGCTTGGCCCAATCCACTTCCTGCTCCAGTGATAATTGCTACTTTTCCTTTGTGACTCATTCTGATCTCCTCCATGTGTGTGTTCGTCATCTGTCATCGGATCGGTTCATTCGATATGAAGCGGTCTTGCATTGGTATGTAACCTATGTAGGGGAAAAAAATTAAAGCCTGCTGGCTATACCTATTTTAATGGAGTTATGACTTTAAAACAATTCATATCATATAACTGTTATTATAATATGTATCACATGCCAGACACCTCAAGAAGGAGAGTCCTTAATAAAAGCGGGTAGAGGTCTCCTTCTTTTGGGTGAGATGTACAGATTAATTTTATGCAATACATTGTCAGATCAACAGTTTAACACGGCCCGATATTACTAAACGAACATAATACTTATCTCAGCAAATTGGTTTTTGCCAGCTCGATCAGCTCATCGCCACGCCCATTCAATACGGCCTTCATCATCCATAAAGTGAAGCCTTCGGCCTGTTTCATATTAATCTTCGGAGGCAGGGACAGCTCCTGCCGGTTCACCACGACGTCGATCAGTACAGGACCATCATGCTGCAATGCACGCTCTATAGCCCCTTTCAGTTCACCCGGATCCTCAACACGTATTCCCTCCAGGCCCATCGCTTGGGCTACCATGGCAAAATTGGGATTTACCAGCTCGGTTCCAGATTCAAGCAAACCCGCAGCCTTCATCTCCAGTTCAACAAAACTGAGTGCTCCGTTGTTAAACACGACAACTTTAATTGGAAGATTATGCTGTTTAAGCGTCAGAAGATCACCCATCAGCATGGCAATCCCGCCATCACCGGACAAGGATATCACTTGTCGTCCCGGATCTGACACTTGAGCCCCAATGGCCTGCGGAAGAGCATTCGCCATCGTACCATGACTGAATGAACCCAGCAAGCGGCGATTGCGACTCATTTCAATGTAGCGAGCTGCCCAAACGGTTGGAGTACCTACATCGCAGGTGAAGATCGCATTGTCCGCTGCAGCTTCGCTGATGAGCTTGGTTAAGTACTGAGGATGAATCGGCTTTTTCCCGGGTTTTCCTACAGCAAGCTCATCCAATTCTTTACGCACTTTTTCGTAACGTTCCACACTTTTATGCAAATGCTTGTCACTATGCTCTTCCGTCAGATAAGGCAATAAAGTTTCAATCGTAGCTTTCACGTCACCACATACCCCATAGTCCAGCTTCGTACGACGACCAAGATGAGATGACTGAATATCCACTTGAAGTACCACTGCATCATTAGGGTAGAATTGACGGTACGGAAAATCCGTTCCCAGCATCAACAGCACGTCACAATCCATCATGGCATGGTAACCGGAGGAATACCCGATTAATCCGGTAAGGCCCACCGAGTATGGGTTATCGTACTCCAAATATTCCTTGCCTCGCAGAGCAATAACCATTGGGGATTTCAAGCGATCACAGAGCTGCATGAGAGGTTCACGCGCACCAGCGCAGCCTGCTCCGCACAGCAACGTAATGTTTTTGCCTTGATTCAGGAACCCCGCCAGTTTCAACAGTTCAGGTTCGGAAGGATGTACCACAGGCTGGGTGGCATGATACACATGCTCCGGTACGGGCAGATCAGCCGCTTCCAGGGCGGCTACGTCCCCAGGCAATACAATCACGGAAACACCTGATCGCGCAACCGCGGTTTGCATTGCCATCGTAAAAGAACGCGGCATCTGTTTTGCCGTTGTAATCACCTCACAATAATGACTGCATTCCTGAAACAAATACTCCGGATGTGTCGCCTGAAAATACTCACTTCCGATCTCATCACTAGGAATATGTGCTGCGATGGCAAGTACTGGCACACGATTCCGATGACAGTCATACAAACCGTTAATTAAATGCATGTTTCCTGGTCCGCTACTGCCTGCGCATACTGCGATACTTCCGCTCACTTGGGCATCTGCCCCCGCCGCAAAAGCAGCCACTTCTTCATGGCGGACATGAATCCATTCAATTTTACCCGAACGGCGGATGGAATCGAGGACCGCATTTAAGGAGTCACCAACAATGCCATATATGCGTTTGATGCCTGCGTTCAATAATGCTTCGACCAGAACGTCTGCTATTGTTTTTTTCATATCAGGTCGGGTCTCCTTTTTTTACTTATTTTGAGTTAGGTTTCCACCGTGTTAATATACCTATTCTTATACCCCAATCTTTTGAAACCCGAAACAAATCATATGTATTTATAGATATATAAAATGCAAAAAAACCGCTGGTCATGGACTGACAAGCGGATCATGGTTCTACAATAATTTATATTCCCTTTTATTTCATACTTGAATTCATGCACATCCATCAGCAGATTTAGATAGCTGGCATCACATTGCCGCCACTGACCGGGATATAAGCTCCAGTGATAAAAGAGGACAGATCGGATGCCAAAAAAGCTACCGCATTGGCGATTTCCTGATCTTCACCTCTGCGCTTCAGCGGCACCGTTTGAATATAACCCTCATCATATCCCGGCTCACTGGTCCGATCACGTTCACTGATTGTCCATCCTGGCGCAACCTGATTGACCGTAATCTGATACTCGCCTACCTCCTTCGCCAGCACACGGTACAAACCGTCCATCCCGCGTTTTCCCGCCGTATATGCAGACTGTGTAGCAAAATTTTGCATCGCACATTCCGTATTGATTCCAATAAATCGACCAGCTCTTGCTTCCTTCATCGTTGGAATGAATGCTTTTGCAAGATAGACACTCTGCATCACGCAAGATTCAAACTGGCTTATATAATCATCCGGTGATTGTTCCAGCACGGTTGTCCAGGCATATTGGATAACCGCATTGGCAACCACAATATCCACATCGCCGAGGCCGGATTGAATTACATCACGCATCTGAAATGCCGTTTCTTGTTTGGTGATATCACCCTGAACAATGACCGTTTTCCGACCGAGAGCTTCAATCTCGCTTTGAAGCTCTCTGGCCTTCGTTTCATTATTTATGTAATGCAGCGCGAGGTTTGCACCACAGTCTGCCAGCGTACGAGCGATAACCCTTCCCAATTGGCCGGTTGCTCCAGTCACCAGCGCCGTTTTACCTGTAAGATCTAATTTCATAGGGATAGGTCCCCTCCTTTATACTACATGTGTATTAACGAAATTCAGCAATGAAGAAAGCAGTATTCGAAAAAGATTGGACTCCATAATAAGATGGAAAACGATTTCGGTACTTGGCTATTATTCTGTTTTATTCATGGTGATCCATCGGTTTATTACTTTCCGTGCGGAATCAGATCGATTTCCTGGAAGCGACTAACTTCCTTTTCCCACCGTTCTTCGACATACTTGCGGTGAACGGGGTGATCATTATAGGCATCATACGCAGCCTGATCGGCAAAGACCATCGAGAAACTGTAATCAAACTCGTTCTTTTCGCTTACCTGACGCAGTACCTCAAATTGCTCCACACCTGGAATCTTCGTCAGTGCATCCGCACTTTCTTTCAAAAATGCCTCAGCTTCAGGTGTACCCTTGCCTGCGTAAAGTGTAAACGTTACCATATGTTTGATGCTACTCATCTCTATTTCCTCCTCAAGTATGATTTCACTCTGCTTCCTAGTGTACCTCCGTTTGATATGTAAGCGCAATAATTGTATGCAATTATTTATTTGTCGTCGCTGATCTGGACACCGAAAGCTATCTCATGTTAACTATGGGTTATTAGGCAGGCAAAACACAAAAAAGCCCCGGGGATAAATCCCCGAGGTTTTCTTGTAATGGTAGGACAAACTATTTGATGTTGTATTTACGGTTAAATTTATCAACACGTCCACCGATGTCCACGTTTCTTTGTTTACCTGTGAAGAATGGGTGGGATGCGGAGCTAGTGTCCACACGGATTACCGGGTAAGTGTTGCCATCTTCCCATTCCATTGTTTCGTTCGAGAATTTAGTCGAAGAACTCAGGAATTTGTAATCAGCACTTGCATCGAAGAAAATTACAGTTTGTGTCTTGGGATGGATGTCAGCTTTTGGCATAATCTATTTACACTCCTTTAATATGGGTACTTCCTAGAATAGAACTAAACTTTATTATACTCTTTTTTTGGACGAAGTACCAGTCGGAATTGAAAAAACGATAATTATTTTACAATTCACACTGATCTGCACAGATTTCAAAGTTCAAGTTATGTCTTTCTCCAGTACGTTTAGCATGTATTCCAATGCTTCAAGTTCATCTCTTCCCCGGGTTTGTAATCTCACCACACTCCCGTGTCGAATGGGAAGAAGCGCCATTCCGAGCAGGCTTTTGACATCTACACGATGCTCATGATCAGCATCCGTAAATGACAATGATATATCCGAGGAAAAACGCGCCGCTTGAGAAGATACAGACATCAGATCATCCCGGTGGAAATCGGAGTGAATCATAAATTCATGTGTTCTCACAACCTTCAGTTCCTTTCGCTAAGTTGCTGTTCAACCTATTTTGTTGTGTATGATTTTATATATTAAAATCTTCAAGCATTATACCACGTTATGGAAGCTTGTTTAATCCTTTTATGGTGAAAAATACAAAAAAAGAAACCCTGAACATCAGGGCTCCCTTGAAATGGATTCATTTCCCGTTCGGATATACCATTACTTTCAGACTTCCACTCTTATTATGCAATGCCCGTTCCATAGCCTGTTGTGTCTCCTCAAGTGAATAACGGTCGGTAATCAGGGACATCACATTATGCTGGCCTGAGCTCAGAAACTCAATTCCCGCAGGATACGTATTGGCATAACGGAAGATTCCGTATATATCCACCTCATTGTCGGCAATAAAAGGAACATTGAGTGCAATTTCGTCCTGTGCAGGCAATCCTACAATGGCAAGCTTGCCCCCGCGACGGAGCGAATATAATGCAGACTGAAGCGCCTTTGGATTACCTGCTGTTTCCCACGCCGTATCTACACCGACACCATTCGTTAACTCACGGATCACAGCCAGTGCATCTTCATTCCGTACATTAATGGTATGGGTGGCGCCCATGCGGCGAGCGGCTTCCAGTCTCACTTCCTCCAGGTCGGTTACGATGATGCGTTCCACACCGAACGATTTGGCAGCTGCCACAGCCATCAGTCCAACAGGTCCCATGCCCATAATGGCAAGTGTTGTTCCAGGAGCCAGTTTACTGCGTCTTGCAGCATGAATGCCTACCGAGAAAGGTTCGTTCATCGCCGCCTCTTCAAAAGATAGATGATCCGGGATGGGAAAGACCATATCTTCACGAATTGTCATATACTGCACAAATGCCCCATCCACCGGAGGTGTCGCCAGAAATTGCACATCGGGACACAGATTATATCGGCCTTCTTTACAAGCCGTGCATCGTCCGCAGGTTACCCCAGGCTCAATGGCTACCCGATCTCCTTCTTTCAACCGTGATACTTTCGAGCCGACAGATGCTACGATACCTGCACATTCATGTCCGAGTATAATCGGTTTCTCAACCACAAATCGGCCAATTCTGCCATGTTCAAAATAATGCACATCCGATCCGCAGACGCCAACCGCCATTACCTTAATAAGTACTTCGTCATCAGCAGGCTGGGGTACAGCCTGTTCCTCCATGATAATGTTCCCAGGTGTTGTCATGACGGCAGCCTTCATAGTCTCGGGTATTTGATGATGTCCCATATATGTCCTCCTTCTCATGTTGCCAACGTTATGCTCTTCTCTGAAGAAGATTCGACTGTTCTATAAAAGTTAAACGAATGATTATAGCACTTGTCCGCTGCGCGGCCAGAACCATCTTCCGATCGCTGTTATCCCCAGAATCCAAGTTAAAATATCGTTCTGCCTTGTTCATCTGCAATGCCGCTTTTGCGATAGAAGTACGTATTGATCATGTCTCTCCATTCCTTGGCATGTTCCGCCTGCCCTGCCTGTAACGAAGCCACCTTATTAAATACAGTCGGATCAATCTTGCCTTCCAGCTGTCCCCAAGTCTCGGCTAACGCCGCTGCCTTCTCTGCTCCATCAAAATGTGTATCATAAATATGCTGAATGACCGTTTTGCCAGAATGCAGGACGTGGGTATATGGGACATGGTGGAAAAATAACAGCAGCTCATCCGGACAGGTATCTACAGATTCATATCTTTCGGCATTTTCCCGGTGGTATTGCGATGTATATCCCGTTCCACTGCTCACTGTCCGGTCCACGCCAATACCATCACGATCGGCAAAATGATACGTCCCCCACTTGGAATACTCATAGCCATCTACATTAGGCCCATAATGGTGCTCCGGATTGACCATCCAGCCTACACCGAGCGGTGCCGTATAACTTTCATAGATTTCCAACGAATCCAGAAGCATGCCAGAGATGAGACGAACCACCTCTTCGTCATGTCCAAACGTAAGTCTGACCCACTCCTCCGCAATCTCTTCCGATGACAGCTCCGGATTCCAGGCCAGTCTTCCATATCCGTACAGATTCGCTTGAGCGAGTGGGTGTCCCGTCCAACAAGCGTCTGCGCCGATATTGGAGACTGCGGCAAAGCCGCTATAGGGCCTGTTGTACAGAGAGCCGTCAGCGATACGTTTGATTTCAGAGCCCTGACCCTTGGCAAACGTATCAAAATCCAATACTTCTTTCCACTGTGGAACCAGATAACACAAATGTCGCTGCTGGCCCGTATACTCCTGTGTAATCTGGAACTCCAATACCTGATTTGTTTGCTCCATGGCCCCGAACAACGGGGATACGGCCTCCCGAACCTGAAAGTCCATCGGTCCATTCTTGATCTGCAAAATGACATTATCCGCAAATCGGCCATCCAGTGGCTTGAAGTGGTCATAGGCCGCACGCGCGCGATCTGTAGAGCGGTCACGCCAGTCCTGCTTGCAATTGTAGACAAAGCAGCGCCAGATCACCAGTCCACCGAATGGACGAAGAGCCTCGGCCAGCATATTGGCTCCATCGGCATGATCCCGGTTATACGTAAATGGACCTGGGCGATTTTCTGAATCCGCTTTGATCAGGTAGCCGCCAAAATCCGGGATTGCCGCGTACACCTTCGCTGTCTGAACGTTCCACCATTCACGGACCTGCTCATCCAGCGGATTTGCTGTAAGCAACCCGCCGATCTCTATTGGACTTGCATAGTTGGCACTTAAGAACAATCGAATGCCATACGCTCTGAATGCTGCAGCAACCTTGGCGACATCACCCAGGAAACGCTCCGTCAGGAACAAGGTTTCACGCTTATGCACGTTTACGTTATTGATCGAGATCGCGTTAATGCCTGTGGAAGCAAGCAGTCTGGCATAGTCCCGGATACGCCCAAGGTCCTTCGTGAATTCTCCGTTGTCATAGAAAATGGACTTGCCGGCATAACCGCGCTCGATGCTGCCGTCCACATTATCCCACTGATTGATCATGCGTAAGGCATTAACGGGTTGCTCGGTAATATAACTTAGTCTTTCCGTGGCAGTATCCGCTTCAGTTGAGCTTGCTTGGTCCAGCACCAGTTCTCTCAACAGATGAAAAGTACCGTACAGAACACCTTGAGGAGTTTCAGAACCAATAAATAACCTGCCGTGTTCCGTATCTTGGCGAATGATATAACCTTCGCCGTGTACAGCCGAGCGCTCCGTGTCGCTGAATGCTTGAGCTACGGCTTTCGAACCCTTCCAGGTACCCAGCCATACCCCTTGTGCCGCCTGATGAGCCAAATCCGGCTCACTCGCTTGGCTGAAAGCTGCATGATTAACTTTCGGCTTTATCCCAAACAGCTTATCAAGCCCCTGAGTCAGTTCAGCTATGGCTGTTGATAGAAGTTCTTGATCTTCTTCCGCCGACACGGTATGGCTCCAGACTGGAGCTGCCTTTCTGGCAGCTCCCTTCCCCCCCGACTGACCTTGGAGATAACCAAGCCACGCATCATATTGCGGCCCGGAAATATGCGTTTTAAGGGTGGTGTTGCTCATTGCACCGCCGCCTCCTTGCTGGCATAGATTTGCTCCAGACGAGTACCTTTGCCTTCCAGGAGCCATAAAATCGATGTTACACCACGCGGATAATACTTGCTTCCGACCGCGACGCCCGCCAGAATCTGGTCACTCCAGCACCAGTAGGACTCCTCTGGATGCAACAGCCAGTTTACATGGGCAGCATCAGATGCCTTCCCTGTTTCATCCCAAGCCACGCCCAGTAATTCTCTCGCTATGAACTGGGACAGATATATTTTGCTGAGCCACGAGTTATTACTTGTTGAGGACAGCTTCCAGCCTCCATCTTCAAACAGACAGGTACCAGGTACAAGAACAGTTTTAAGATGAGTTCGAAGTGCTTGCAGGTAAGGACCAAAACGGCCATTTACATCCAGCGCACCTTCACAGCCAGTGAAGTAAGGGAACACCAAACCTTCAATGGCTGGAATAATGCGGGAATCATTATTTTCGGCGATAACGGCCGGAATATAACCCCCATCGGTCAACTGGGCTGCAATACTGGCTGCACAGCGATCCGCCTGACGGCCTGCATGATGGGACAGGTCACCCAGCTTCTCTGCTGCGAACAGCTTCTCCAGTGCAACATAGACAGCCCAGCATTTTCCTGCCAGGTAGATGTTATTCCGGGATTGTCCAAGAGACACATCCAGGCTGTCATACGTGGTAATCTCGGCTCCGCCCTTGGTACGGCTGCTATCCAGACCCATCAGGCCATTGCGTTGTTGTTCATCCGGATGATCCCGGTTTAACATGCTTTCGAAGCAATCACGGATGACAGGAAGCATCTCCTTGACAAACTCCCGATCCTGCGTCTGTTCAATATATACCGCTGCACAACAGAGCCAGTTGACCAGTTCCTCGTGGCTCATTTGCGAAAAGCAGTCATCAATGCCCACCAGTTCATATGCCGAGTGTCCCGGACGCGAGAATACATTGGCTACGCCGATATCATGAGTAAACGTAATGCCTCCCGGATATTCCTTTTCTTCACCCGGGAATCGCACTTGGTCTGTATAACTGTAGCGCTTCACAAACCACTCCAGCTCATTACGCACTGTCCAGGGATTCAAAGCTAATTCAAAATACAGCTGATCTGCAGTCAGATCAAGTGTGTTCATCATCCGGTATTCGCCTTCGTTTACGATCCAGAACGGTTCGCCGTCCGCATCCAGCAGTTGTGTGCTTGCATAGTAGCTGTGAATGGAATGGGCAAGCATAAAGGACTGATCTTCACTCAAAGCAGATACGCCAAGACGTTGCTCAACTTCCTGACAGGAAGCAGTCAACTCACTAAAACGGTCAAGCGCATATTGCCCAGCTTCCAGGATATCCGCAAAATAACGGGTATACCAATAGGTCGTGTCCATACCCGAAGTAACAATCCCGCCTCGATAGAAACATACGGCAAATTGGAACGTACGCTTCTCTCCCGCTGGAACGTCCATCAATAATGCAGCTGTTTCGCCTAATCCGAAAGCCAGGTTCTCGCGATGTTTCTCCTGTAATATCTTTTCCAGTGTAAATCCGCGCGCAGGCCATAGTCCCTCATCCGCAGACAAAATGGCGGTTAAGCGTCCTTGTCCAACCCCCGTTAATGCTCCACCCTCCGGTCCTCCGATGATACGCATGGCGGAGTAAGGATCATTACCCTGATAACCAAAATACGCTTTGCGCGGCTTCTGTCCTTGCGTGTTATCAATCGTCATCTCCACCAGCACTGCTGGCACAAGCGCATCCATTAATGCTTCACGATCGCCACTTAGCGGTTCCGGTACAGGACGCACAGGTGAGTAAATTCGGAAGGTCAGATCACCCGCCGTCCACGTATCTGTGCCCAAAGTAAATTCACGGGTAATATCTTCATCACGAAACGCTGAAATCAGCGAACCCGACATCTGCACTCCAACTCCAGCTGGTGTGCTCTCTTCACTTTCCGTTGAGGTCGACGATGCCTGATCCGAATCCGAATTTTCCACTTTCTCGACATCATACCGAACACTCGCATCCTCAACAGCTTCGAAAAATGGTAATGCTTCGTAGTTCTCACTGTCGCGAGACTGTAAACCGATATATATATTCTGATCTGCTGGCTTGCCAAGCTCCAGTCCCAGGCCGCCTTTAGCTCCTTTGTAACCAAGCGTGAAACTGGCGAAAGCTCCGATCGGTGAGTGATGGGCATTATAAAAAATGGATTTTTTGGATGTACTCATAAATGATGACCCCTCTCAAAATGGTTTGCATGCGTTTTCATTAGCCCCATCCTACCATGGGCATTCCACCATAGACCATGGTCAAATCAATCGGATATTTACCCAAATCAAGCTGATAGACTATAATATAATGAAGGCGGTTACATCCGTTTATGTTTTATCGTATTCCATCACTTCCGTAAGGAACAGCCATAGATGATAAAGGGGGTCTTCCATGTCTTCCACCTATTTGCCTCCCGCTTTGGGAGAAAGTGTGCATGAAGTGTTTTACCCGGATGTACAAACAACGGTGAATCTGTTCGCTATTCATTTGCGCAGTGTCGGAGCAGATTGGGATTATCCCGCGCACGAACATCCGCAGTATGAACTGAATTATGTAACAGAAGGTGAACAATGCATGACCGTGAACGGTAAGGAGTATATTCAAAAGGCTGGCGAATTGCTCCTGATTCCTCCAGGAAGCATTCATTCCAGCCAAAGCCATAAGGGCAAGGGGTTCACCTATTTTTGCATGCATTTTGACATCGACGATCAGTTATTTCTCTCCTTGCTTGCACGAATCAAGCAGGTTTTGTTCGATGCAGAAAGTCCGGTTACCCGCCAGATCGAGCCTGTACTTTGCAAATTAATGTCTTCTGCTGACAATCGGGCGGCAAGTACAATGGTACAGCGTATGCAGCTGCAATCGGCCGTGTTTGAATTGTTCGGTCATTTGTGGGAAGCGGTCTCTCAGGAGGCAGCTCAATTGTTCACAGATGGATATGAGAAAATTGAATTGGCTCACCAAATCCGCAATCGGCTGCAAAGCCTTGTGAGTCAACAATTCAAACAGGGGCGTGAGTCCGACAGCCACTATGGCATAGATGATATTGCAGCGGAACTGGGTATCAGTTCTTCCCATTGTAACCGTGTATTCCGTCAGGTGTATGGTCAGTCTCCGCGTGTCTATCTGTCCGAAATGGTTTTGCATGAAGCCAAAGTTCTGCTGGGTAATCCCGAATTATCGGTTCAGAACATCGCTTCCATGCTTGGTTATAAGGATATTGCCCATTTCAGCCGTCAATTTAAGCGCTGGTCCGGTATTTCCCCATCACGCTACAGACAGGAACAGCCTGCTCCCGAATGAGCTTCATTCATTGAACCTCATTCTCGTGTGGCAACTGAATTGGTATGCAATTTAACATTGGTTCTTTATTTCAACAGACGTTTAATCGTCTTAAGTTTGTTATCGTACGGCGGATATAAAATAGACAAGTTCAATCTGGTGCTCTTTTTGAGCACACTTTTCATATGGGAGAATGTCTCCAGGCTGTAACGCCCATGATATGCACCCAGTCCTGAATGTCCTACACCGCCAAATGGCAGACGCGGGTTAGCCACATGGGTAATCGTATCGTTAATGCATCCGCCTCCAAAAGAAACCTCGCGCATCACTTTATCCTGTAGCTGTGTATCGGACGTGAAGAGATACAGCGCCAGTGGTTTGGGCCGTTTTACAATGCCTTCAATCGCCTCATCAATATGGGTATAACTGATCAATGGGAGAATCGGCCCAAAAATCTCGTCCTCCATTGATGCGGCATCCCAGGATTCCACATCAATAAACGTAGGTTCAATAAAGCGATCTTCCTCATCGGAGCGACCACCATATATGACATGAGCCTGATCACGTTCGATAAGCGTGGTAAGACGTTTGAAATGAGCTTTGTTAACGATTCGCCCATAGTCCCGATTGTGCTGAATATCCGTACCAAAGAATGACTCCACCGCTGCTTTCATTTCAGTAATCAAGAGATCTTTCACCTGTTCATGAACAAGCAGATAATCCGGTGCGATGCAGGTCTGACCCGTATTGAGCAGTTTCCCCCATATAATCCGCTGTGCAGCCACTTTAAGATCTGCATGCTTATCCACGATAACCGGACTTTTACCGCCAAGCTCCAGTGTAACCGGAACGAGATTTTTGGCAGCTGCTTCCATGACAATTTTCCCCACCGGTACACTGCCTGTAAAGAAGATATAGTCAAACGGCGCGTTAATGAGCGCTGTAGTTGTGTCTTTGGCTCCTTCTACCACGTGAACGTAAGCTGGTTCGAAGACGGAGCTAATCATCTCCCGAATAACTGCGGAGACAGCCGGTGTGTTCTCTGATGCTTTGAGGATCGCCGTATTGCCGGCTGCCAACGCGCCAACGAGGGGTTCAATTAACAGCTGGAATGGATAGTTAAAGGGCCCGATAATCAATACCGCACCATAAGGCTCAGGAATGATATAACTTTTGGACCCGACCAACGCGAACTGGGTTTTAACTTTGACCGGTTTGACCCATTTTCTCACTTTCCCTATGGTATGTGTGATACTATCCAGCATGAATCCAATCTCTGTGGTATACGATTCGAACTCACTCTTGCCCAAATCCTGATAGAGCGCCTCAGTCAGACGGGACTCATACTTCTGGATCGCCTGTTTCAGCCGGGTTAAATGTGCAATTCGAGCCTCGGGCGAACGTGTAGCCCCTGAGCGGAAAAATTGCCGTTGCTGCAGTAAAATCTTTTCCACTTCATGTTCGCTTAATTCCTGCATGATACTCATATAATCCAACTCCTCTTCGAGTTAATGATGATTCGTTTAAACATACGAACGTATAGCCTACATGCCTAGGCATGTAAACCATTCTTGCCTATAAGCATTCCTCTTCCATCGCGGTCACCAGTTCCTTTAATAGTGCCACTGAGGACGTTAATGAAGCGGAATAATATCGCTGTGTTCCCTTTTGTTCCACGGAGATGAGTCCTTTCTCAAGCAACAGTTTGAGATGATGGGATATTGCTGGCCGGGATAAGCTGAACTGGTCTGTAATTTCATTAACCGTCATGCTGCCCTTCTCACTGAGAGCAAGTAAAATAGCCTGACGATGGTTGTCACTAAGGACCTGAAATAAGGGGATACAACTTTGAAAAATGGATATCGCTTTTTGACCCATTGGTTTCACCTCTATGCAGTCTACAGATAGTATATTGCCACGTTCTTAGGTTTAAACATTTAAACCTATGAGATGTATTTTACTCCATTCCTCTGTCAACAGCAAGATGCGCCCAATAATTTGATAACAAATTGTATAAAGCGCTTCCACACTACCATACAAGTATGGTAGTATATCTTTGAAGGAGTTGAAGTTATGGAATACCCCCCTAGGTCTTCGTCCAAAGCCGATTTATTATCATCCTTAATAAGCCCGTCTTCTCTGAAAAAGCAGACTCTCTCTTCGCGTGACGCGGTCTATACGACGTTGAAGCAATTAATTTTGAGCTTGAAGCTGCCTCCCGGGACCGCCATCTCGGAGAAAGAGATTTCACTTGAGTTCAATGTGAGCCGGACCCCTGTTCGAGAAAGCTTTGTCCGATTGGCACAGGAAGGGTTGCTGGAAGTATATCCGCAGCGGGGTACCTATGTATCTCTGATTCAGGTTGATCTCGTGGAAGAAGCACGATTCATGCGTGAACAGCTTGAGCGTGCCGTTATACGGCTTGCCTGCGTGCAATTCCCGGATGAACATTTGAAGATATTGCAGCAGAACCTTGCACAGCAGCAGGAATGCATACTTGAACCGGATGATGAACGGATGTTCGGATTGGATGAGGAATTCCATAGTACTCTCTTTGCAGGCTGCAACAAAAGTAATACCTGGTCCGTGATCCAACATATGAACGTGCATCTGAACCGGAGCCGGATGCTCCGCCTGTCTTCGGATCATCATTGGGATCACTTGATTGAACAGCACCGATCCATGGTTCAGGCCATACAGGAGCACGATGCCCGAACGGCGGAGCACATCATGCAGGAGCATCTGCACTTAACCGTCACGGATCTGGCTGTCCTGCGGGATACATACCCTTCCTATTTTCAATGATGGATAGATCTGTTCTTTATATTAATCTTGATGAGGTGAACGAGATGAGAATGGTTTTTCGCTGGTTTGGTGAAGGCAATGATACTGTAACGCTTGATCACATCCGTCAAATTCCCGGTGTAGAAGGCATTGTATGGGCACTGCACGATGTTCCGGCAGGTGAGGAATGGCCCATGGACAAAATCCTGGAAGTGAAAGCTGCAGCCGACAAAGCCGGATTACATCTGGATGTCGTTGAAAGTGTTAATATTCATGAAGATATCAAACTCGGTCTGCCTACACGTGACCAATATATTGCCAATTACAAAAAAACGATGGAAAAACTCGCCAAGGTAGGCGTTAAAGTCATCTGTTACAACTTCATGCCGATCTTCGATTGGCTGCGAACCGATTTGCATAAGGAGATGGAAGATGGCTCTACGGCCCTCTTTTATGAGAAAAGCAAAATCGCCGATATTGAACCGTTGGAATTGGTTCGACGTATTACCGAAAATTCCGCATTAACGATG
This sequence comes from Paenibacillus sp. JNUCC-31, assembly GCF_014844075.1. Classification (NCBI taxonomy): domain Bacteria; kingdom Bacillati; phylum Bacillota; class Bacilli; order Caryophanales; family Paenibacillaceae; genus Paenibacillus; species Paenibacillus sp. JNUCC31. The sequence goes on along the minus strand of NZ_CP062165.1, from coordinate 7,439,476 downwards.
CCTGGCTGGGAGCCGGAACGATTGCAGTATTTAACAGGTCTGTTCGAAGCTTATAAAGATGTAACTGAGGATCATATGTGGGAACATGCCCGTTATTTCCTGCAGGAGATCATTCCTACTGCTGAACGATTAGGTATTCGAATGGCTATTCATCCGGATGACCCGCCATGGCCAATCTTCGGTCTGCCGAAGATTATTACCAGCCAAGACAATATTCGCCGATATCTGAATCTTTATGACAGCCCTTACAACAGTGTGACGCTGTGCAGTGGCTCACTTGGTGCCAATCCGAATAATGACATTATCGGCATGATCCATGAGTTCAGGGACCGAATTCCTTTTGCACATATCCGTAATGTTAAAATTTATGATAATGGTGACTTTATTGAGACCTCCCACCGCAGTCAGGATGGTAATGTCGATATTGCGGGTGTTGTAGAGGCCTATCACGATATTGGATTTGAAGGTTATGCACGACCGGACCATGGACGCCATCTCTGGGGGGAACATTGCAGGCCGGGATATGGACTCTATGATCGGGCTCTGGGAATTATGTATCTGTGGGGCGTCTGGGATTCCCTGCAAAGGAGGTCAAAATCATGAATAACTTTGCCAAAGAAAGATCGACACGTCTGGAAGGCAGAACAGCCGTAATTACTGGCGGGGCAGGCGTTCTGTGCCGTTCCATGGCTGAAGAGCTGGCGCGCCATGGCGCAAGTGTAGCGATTCTGAACCGTACCGTATCCAAAGGGGAAGAAGTCGCTGCGGCAATCGAAGCTGCCGGCGGGAAAGCGATCGCTGTAGCTTGTGATGTGACCCAGGCTGACAGCGTCATAGCTGCAGCAGCAACGGTTCTGGAGAGGCTGGGCCCCTGCGACATCCTTATTAATGGAGCGGGCGGCAACCATGCCAGCGCTAATACTACAAATGAAATTTTCAGACAGGAAGATCTGGATCAACCGGGTATTACTACTTTTTTTGATGTAAGTGTTGAGGGATTCCGTCAAGTCATGGATCTGAATTTTGTCGGTTCGCTCATCCCTACCCAGATTTTCGCAAGACAAATGATTGAACGTGACGTACCAGCTACCGTCATTAATATTTCGTCGATGAGTGCCCCTTCGCCCATGACCAAAGTTCCTGCGTACAGTGCAGCGAAAGCCGCGATTAACAACTTCACGCAATGGCTGGCGGTACATCTGGCAGAATCGGGAATCCGGGTAAATGCCATTGCACCAGGATTCTTCCTGACTGAGCAGAATCGTAATCTGCTGCTTAAGCCCGACGGCTCGCCGACAGAGCGTTCAAGCAAGATCATTGCACACACGCCTATGCGGCGTTTCGGCAAACCGGAAGATTTGCTGGGTACGCTGATGTGGCTGGCTGATGAACGTCAATCCGGTTTTGTTACAGGTACGGTTATACCTGTGGATGGCGGGTTCATGGCCTACTCGGGTGTATAACCTCTGTTCTATTTCATGAATCATTTAAATCAAATCGATGTACCTCATCATCATCCGAAGCCTGGGTTACTATCCAGGTTTCGTTTTTTTTGCGTTCAAGAATAAGAATATCCAGCGTAGGAAAAGCTTGTATTAGTCCGCTAAACCGGAGTGTACATGAAAGATTGGACTCCAGCGTCAAGATTTCACATATCGTATGGCGAAGTGAAGGAAGGTGATACATTCATGATGGAAGAAACATGGGTTGTTGCTGTACGGTCTATTATCGCCTTTTTGACCCTGATCATCTATACAAGGGTGCTGGGCAAACAGCAAATGGGCAACTTGACGTATTTTGATTACATTAACGGCATAACGATCGGTTCCCTTGCAGGTACATTTGCGACGGATCTATCTTCCAAAGCGTGGATTCATTTTGTAGCCTTGACCATTTTCACAATCATCACGATCGTCTTTCAGTATATTACGCTGAAAAATCGTACGATCTCCAAACTGATGGACTCTGATCCTACACTGGTCATTCAGAACGGTAAAATTCTTGAACAGAACCTGCATACAATGCGTGTGAAATTCGACGAATTGACCATGATGCTGCGACAAAAGGATGTATTCGACATCACTACGCTGGATTATGCCATTCTTGAACCGGACGGCAGTCTCTCTGTGGTGTTGAAACCGGAAAACCAACCGGTAACGGCAAAAGATATGCATATGCATCCTGCCAAGAGCAAGCTGATGACCGAGATTATCATTGACGGCGTCCTGATTAAGCAAAATCTGAAGGAACGAAACAAGGATACCACCTGGCTCAGTGAGCAGCTTAAGAAACAAAAAGTAACAATACAGGATATTGCTTTTGCCGCCATATTGCCTAACGATAAATTGTATATTGATCTGTTCGAGGATAAGATCACCGATAAAATCGATATGGGCGATTATGAGGGGCCTTTCTAACTCTTTACATGAAGGAGGCGGTTGAATGAAAACGCGTTTCTGGTTGCTGTATGTGCTTCCGATCTGCCTCTTGCTTGTGTTCACAGCGATTATGGTTAGCGGGACCTTTCTCAAGAAACCCTTTGGCGCTGATGATCGCTTGCTTGAGTCTATACACAAACTGGAAAAGCAGGTCGAAGGCAAACAATGGACGGAAGCCAAATCTCAAGTTAATTATGCAATGAATGCCTGGGAAAAAATCGTCAATCGCATCCAGTTCAGTGTGGAGCGTGAGACGATCTACGATATTCTCGGTACCCTGGCAAGGATCAAAGGCGGTGTTGCTGCAGAAGATGATAAGGCGATTATGGAAGAAATTTATTACTTTTATGTGTTATGGGATAATCTTGGCGACTGACCCTGAGACAAACAAAAGGCACTCTCCTTTAATATAGATTAAAGGAAGTGCCTTCTCTGTTTTGTTAAACGTTACGCCCACGTAATCCACGGGATTTTGGCGTGCGGGCCGTGCTTTCCTTTCGGAAAAAGAGCGTAAGCGCACCCTTCGCACACCACAATGCAAACAGTGCAAATAGCGTTCCCCAGAAAAGCGCTGGGAGGAATGTCTGCTGAGCCAGATTCGCCGCATCCCCTGCCCGCGAAGGTTGTGTCCAGGACATCAGCCCGACGTACATTGCACTGACAACGGACTCTTCCAATGTAAGAAAAGCCAGTAACAAATAATAGAATTTCGCAATTTTGGCACCAAAAATCATAATCACGACATTCAGGGCAATGAAGCCTGTAAGCCACAACATCCCGAATTCTCCCCTTACATAGAAGAGAAGCGACACAAGAGCTACACCTGTCATGATGCCGAGTCCCCACATGTGCCGTCCTTTTCGATATAGATAAAATAGCAACCATGCAAAGAGGGATGCGGTTATATAACCCGCCAGGGAAACCACTATGGATCTGCTTGGTGTCAGCATGGACGAATAGGTTACACCGCTGTGATCAGCATATAATTCAATACGCAATACTTTGCCGGATAACAACAATGTCACCAGCGCATGGCCAAATTCGTGAATCATTGTATCCAGGTTACGAAACAATGAAGAAAACGGGATAAAACGGGTCAGTATCGCTGAACCCATCAGAAACAGTATGGTTTTGAGCCATTTATTCAATCCGGTCCTACCTCCCTTGCCATCAAGTAAAACTGCCTGTCTGTATACTACGTCGCTACATTGTAATCGTTTCGATCCATAAAATGTGCTGCGCAATATTGCATCCACCAACAAAAACTCCGATTATGACCGATGAAAAAAGAAGACAGATCATAACGACCCGTTCCTGTCTCCAATGTGACCAGCAATCTGTTGCGCATCCGCGTCAGCGCATAAGTCACAAATTGATCGGCTGCCTCATTTTGTACAAGTGTAACATAGGCATACAGGGAATGATCTACCGGTTCGTCCAGCGGGCTTACACCTGCACAAGAAAACTCGGTGCTTACGCCTGCTTTATGAAGCAAAGTCAAGGCATCGACAAGCTCAGCATCCACTTCAACACCGTTCCAGATCTCCGTTCTCTTCTCTGCGACCGTCTGCTTCTCGCGTTCCGTCCAGTGCATTAACTCCAGCTTGCGTCTTCTCCATAGATGGGCAGGCTGCTGGCTTAACAGCACTTCCTGTTCTTCATTTAAATCCATAAGCACTTCCTCCCGTTCCCTGCGTAATCTCCGATCACCTTGAACTACGAAAAGAGCACATCCCTGTGCTCTCTGCGTGGCAAAAGATAAAGGAATGGCACAGCCACTCCTCAGCATGTTGTATTATTGTACCTTTTTCGATGACAGGCATCAAATGGGTTAATCTTTTACATGTACTCAGCTTCCTGACGAAGCAATGGCTCTATTCATTCAATGCCAGTTTCAGTGCCTCCAAATTCTGGCGCATTACACCGATGTAATCCATTCCTGCTGCGATTTCCTCTTCCGTCAACCCTTCAATCGGGTTCAATACAGCCGTTTTGGCCCCTACTTCACTGGCGATGGTCTCAGACACTTTGGATGAAACCAGCGTTTCGAAGAAAATCGTCTTGACCTGATGCTCCTTGGCAAAATTAATAACGGATGCCATTTGTGCTGCCGAAGGTTCCTGGTCAGGAGACAGCCCGGCAATCGGTACCTGCTGCAGACCATATTCCTGTGCAAGATAACCGAATGCAGCATGCTGTGTGATGAAATCTTTACGTTTGCTGTCTGCCACAGCCGCCTTGAAGTCCTGATCCAGCGCCTCCAGTTTGGCTATGTAGGCATCGGCATTTTGCTTAAACTGTTCAGCATGTTCAGGTGCAGCCTGTGTGAGTCCAGCCTCGATATTCCGTACTTCCTTCACGGCAAGTGTAGGTGACAACCATACGTGGGGGTCAAGTCCACCATGATCGTGATCATGTGTATGGCCTGCATCTGCTCCTGCATCATGGTCGTGATCATGCTCCTCTGTCGTGGCTTCATCCGCATGGTCATGCGTGTCCGATGAATCGGCATGTTCGTGTTCATGATCATGCTCATCTTCTTCTGAACCTTTCAGCAAATCGATCCCATGGCTTGCTTCCACTTGAATGAGTTTGGCATTGGTCAGACTATTCGTAACTTGACCGATCCAGGACTCCATACCCGCTCCATTATAAACAAGTACATCCGCTTTCTCGATGCTTGCCATATCCTGTGGTGTCGGTTCCCAGTCATGGGGTTCCATACCGGCAGGAACAAGTGTATGAACATTGGCCAGATCACCAGCCACATTTTTGGTGAATTCGTACATCGGATAGAAGCTGACTTCAACGTTCAGTTTGGCTTCTTCGGTCTCTGCGGGTACTGGCCTGTTAGCCGGGGTGGTACTGGATTCGGAAGTTGCCTGTTTTTGTCCACAACCCGCTACGATGAGTGTAAGACTGAATAATAGTGCAAGAGCTGAACTTTTATTGAATTTCATGTGTTGTATTCTCCCTTGAATGTATGAATAGAGTCGCACGTTGTTGTTTTCTCTCTTTACGATGACGTTTACGGTTATATCGTCCAATCAGCTTCTGTGCCGATATTCCAATCAATAGAAAGACGAGCAGGATAAGAGCAATCGTTCCTCCCGGTGGTGTATTTAAATGATAAGAGGTTGTCAGTCCGCTAAAAATACCGATTAATCCGGTGACGATAGCGATAAGGATCGCTGCTGCAAAACTGCGTGACAATCTCAGTGCCAGGGCAGCGGGCAGTACGATTAATGCAGAGACAAGCAATACGCCGACAATCGGCATGGCTGAAGCTACAGTCATCCCTGTCAGAACAGCAAATGCAAATGATAAACTTTTAACCTGAATGCCTCCAATGGAAGCTGTCTCCTCATCAAACGTCAAATTGTACAAGGGTCTGCGGAGCACGATGAAAAAAATCAGTCCAATGACGCACACAGCAGCCATAATCCATAACTGCATATCACTAACTGCAACGATGGAACCGAACAAGTAGGAGCTGAATGTCTTGGACAGATTGGTTTTCAGACTCATGAGCACCACAGCAAGGGCCAGCCCCGATGTCATAATGATCGCTACAGGCACCTCGCTATACGTCAGGTAATTTCGCCGGAGTTGTTCTACCAGCAATGCGCCGATAATCGCAATCGCAAATCCACAGATCACCGGATCAAGGTTCATGATGGAACCCAGAGCAACCCCAGCCAATGAAACATGGGATAACGTATCCGCCATCAGTACTTGGCGTCGAAGCATTAGATAGACTCCTAAAATTGGAGCAATGACTCCGATCAGTCCGCCTGCCCAGAAAGCACGCTGCATGAATTCGTACTCAAACACTGCCATTCCTCACTTTCTTGCCGCTCCAGGGTAATCGTCCGGTCTAACCGATTGCCCATCTCTTCCAGTCCGTGGGTTACCATAACGATAGTTAGCCCATGAACGTCGGCATAATGGCGCATCAGATCATAGAACCCTTCACGACTGCGTCGGTCCATGCCTGTAGTCGGCTCATCCAACACAAGTACCTGCGGCTCGCCTGCCAAGGCTCTGGCAATGCAGATCCGCTGCTTTTGTCCACCCGACAGTTCGCCAACCCGGGCGTTGCGGTATTCCCACATGCCAACTTCCCGTAAGCTGCGCTCCACAATCGCTTCCTGCTCGGATGTGAATCTGCGGAACAAGCCGAGTTTGCGGTAACATCCGGAGCGCACCAGTTCGATTACCGTACTGGGAAATCCACTGTTGAACGATGCGACCTGTTGGGGTACATACCCAATGTTCAGCTTGCTGCCACGTATGGACTGTGCATTCATATGTACCGTGCCGCTCCAGGGCTGTAAAAGCCCCAGCAGCAACTTCAACATGGTTGTTTTCGCAGAACCGTTGGGGCCTGTAATGCCCACAAACTCCCCAACATGGATATCCAGCGACAATTGGTCAATGACAGGCTCTTTGGCGTATCCAAATACCACATCACGCATGGAAGATAAGATCATGGTTTTTCCTCTTTTCGTAAATATTACGATGTAAAAATAACAAAAAAAATTATCTGGTTTCCCGGTGAATCGTCATTTTCTTCAATCGTGGTGAATATTTCTTCAATTCGATCCGTTCCGGATGGTTACGCTTGTTCTTGGTTGTTGTATAGTTGCGATCTCCGCACTCGGTGCAGGCTAAAGTTACGATGACTCTCATAGATATGGCCTCCTCTGGTTTTTAATCGTAATCATTACTATTTAATGATATTAGCCTATGCTTTTTCTTTTGTCAACATTACAAGTTTTTAAAGGCTCTAAATCGAAACCGAATTTGGGGATCATTATCCCTTACGTGAAAATAACTCTGTTCAGAGCAAATATAAAGTAACGGCAACTTGGACCTGTAAATCGTAAAAATGTTGATTAATTGAAGGGAATGTGTATGATGCGGACAGTACAAGCATATATTTCACCAAAGTCCGGTTCTGGAGGTCTGTTCCGATGAAAATGGCAGCTAATCTAAAGCTCCTGTCATTCCTTATTCCCTGTGCATTTCTTGTTCCCGTGTTAATCACAATGGCTTCTGATCTGAAAGAAGCATGGAACAGTGAAGCCTTACAAAATATGAAAACGATATTCATCAGCATTTTCCTCGAAGCGGCTCCATTTCTGCTCATAGGGGTGTTGTTGTCTTCGCTAATGCAATGGTTTGTTTCGGAGGAAATGATTCGTAAACTCACGCCCAAGAACCCCGTCGGAGGTGTTCTGGTCGCTGGTCTGCTGGGAATTATTTTCCCCATCTGCGAATGTGGCATGATTCCGGTCGTACGTCGGTTGATGCATAAAGGCATGCCGCCCTATATCGCGGTGACCTTTATTCTTAGCGGCCCTGTTGTAAATCCAATTGTTTTTACCGCGACTCTGCTCGCTTTTCCTTCCCATCCTGAAATTACGATTGCCCGTATGGGACTGGCCTTTGCTGTTGCAGCTTCCATTGGTGGTCTGGTCTATATGTTCGTCCGCCAGAATCCTCTACGTAAGCCGAAGGCTATAGTGACGGAGGTCAAGACACATCCTGGATTTAAAATGGCACAGCCTCATTCGCACGCTGTCGACCATGATCACGCGCGTGATAAGAACTGGCGCAGTTTTTTCATTCATGCCGGTGACGAATTCGTCGATATGAGCAAATATTTGGTGATTGGCGCTCTCATTACAGCCAGCATTCAAACCTTTATCAGCCGCAGTGATCTCATTTCTCTGGGCAACGGCCCTGTCGCCTCCTATGCATTCATGATGGGTTTTGCGTATGTATTGTCTCTTTGTTCGACATCCGATGCATTCGTAGCCTCTGCCTTCTCTCACACGTTTGCATTAGGGCCGCTGTTATCCTTTCTCGTTCTCGGTCCAATGCTAGATTTCAAAAGCACATTGATGCTGCTCTCCACCTTCCGAACCCGGTTCGTTATTGGTTTGAGCCTGGCCATTATTATGTTGGTTTTCGCCGGGTCGTGGTTGATTAACCTTTTGGCATGAACATTGATGAACATGTTTAATGACATTAATTATTAAGTGTATGAACTTTCATTTTGGCTACTATGGGCTCGTTCATTATCCCGCTTATCCGAGAAAGCATTCACGAAGTCATGATCTGAATAAAGAGGTGATTATATGAACCATCCTGGTTATACGATGTCCAAAGCTCCTGTTTCCAAATCCCCACCCATCCAATGGCATAACCTGATTCGTGCGTTGTGGATCGGCGGGCTGGCTGTATACATCATTCATTTGAATACAAGCGATTCTCTTCATTATTATCTGGCACCAACGATGCAACGATTGCTTCTCTGCTGTCCTGTTCCCTTTTTATTTATTGCCGCTATCATGGCCTGGCACGGACTGTTTGGCAATAACCACCTCCATTGTGACTGTGAGCATCCGCCTCCTTCGGGATGGGCACGCAGCACGCTGATCTATGGCTTGATTGCCATTCCTTTAGTACTTGGTTTTCTTTTGCCCGATCAGGCGCTAGGCAGTTCCATGGCCAGTCAAAAAGGCATGTCACTTTCCTATGGACCTCCGGAGATTCGTCGAAAGGAACCTTTACCTGATACAGCAGAGCTGGACATTAAAGATCTATCCAAAAAAACTGCAACTGTTGAATTATCTGCGCCAGCCGCAAAAGTACAATTCGTTCCCCCGGACGAGTACAGTCGTGAATTTGCCGAACTGGCAGAGAAATTAAATGCCGAATCGGTCATCAAGGTATTCCCCGAAATCTTCTCCGAGACGTTGGGCTCCATCGACATGTTCCAACGACAATTTGCAGGCAAGGACATCTCCCTGACAGGGTTTGTATATCGAGATAAAAGCATGGATCAGGAATCTCATTTTGCATTAGGGCGATTTCTGGTGATGTGCTGCCCCGCAGACGCTGCTCCCTTTGGTGTGATGATTCATGTCCCGAATGCAGACAGCTTTCCAACAGACAGTTGGGTACAAATCGATGGCACAATTGGATCGGCTCAGGTGAATGGTAAAGATACCATTGAGATTCGAGCAGAAAAGGTAACACCTGTCGAGCAGCCATCCACCCCTTACATTTACACGAATGCAGATTCGGTAAAGGCATATGATAAGCTACAAAATAAATAAGAAAAGCCCCGAAGCTATGGAGTGCATAGCCTTCGGGGCTTTGAATTTAATTCAGGCATAAGGTTAAACCTTGTTTGCTTGATATATTATTCAGTAACGATATCATGAACCAATACAGGCGCATCGGCGTGATCCGCAATCGTAATGTTTTCTTTAATCTTCGCGATTACGTCTGCCACGTCTTCACGATTGGCATGGATGGTTACGAGGGATTCGCCAGCTTTAACCGGGTCACCCACTTTTTTGTTGAGCATCAACCCCACGGCGAGATCGATCTCGGATTCTTTCGTTGCACGGCCTGCGCCAAGCAGCATTGCCGCAGTACCGATTTCGTCAGCAACGATGCCAGCTACATATCCGTCTTTATCCGCTGGTACTTCCACCAGATATTTTGCCTGTGGCAAGCGATCCGGGTGATCTACTACTGAAGCGTCTCCACCTTGGTTTGCCAGGAAATCTTTGAATTTCTCCAGCGCTTTACCGTTCTGAATCACTTCTTTCAATTTCTCTTCAGCTTGCTCCAGAGAGTCTGCTTTACCAGCAAGGTATACCATTTGACGTCCAAGCGCCAGACACAGTTCTTCCAGATCCTTCGGTCCTTTACCTTGCAGTGTAAGAATGGCTTCTTTCACTTCAAGCGCGTTACCGATAGCCAGACCCAGAGGTTGGGACATATCGGAAATGACAGCCATCGTTTTACGTCCAACATTGTTACCGATGCTTACCATGGCATGTGCCAGTTCTTTCGCATCTTCCTTAGTCTTCATGAATGCACCAGCACCTGTTTTGACATCCAGTACGATGGCATCAGCACCTGCTGCAATTTTCTTACTCATGATGGAGCTGGCGATCAGTGGGATGGAGTTAACGGTAGCTGTAACGTCACGCAGAGCATAAAGCTTTTTGTCTGCTGGCGTAAGGTTGCCACTCTGACCGATAACAGCAACTTTGTACTCGTTCACGAGTCGGATGAACTCTTCTTTCTCCAGCTCCACATGGAAGCCTGCAACGGATTCCAGTTTGTCTGTTGTACCACCTGTGTGACCTAATCCACGTCCGGACATTTTGGCAACAGGAACATCCAGAGCAGCAACGAGCGGTGCGAGTACCAACGTTGTTGTATCACCCACACCACCTGTGGAGTGCTTGTCTACCTTGATGCCTTCGATTGCGGACAAATCGATTGTTTCGCCTGAGTTTACCATGGACATAGTTAAATCCGCGCGTTCCTTGTCGGTCATATCCTTGAAGAATATTGCCATCGCCCATGCGCTGACTTGGTAATCCGGAATTTCACCTTGTGTGTATCCTTGTACAACAAAATCAATCTCAGCTGTTGTCAGTTCTTTTCCGTCGCGTTTCTTGGCAATAATGTCTACCATTCTCATGATGATCTCTCCTTCGTTGTAGGTGATTATATAGAACACTTTGTGCTGTATCCGTTCCGGCCCCGGATCGTTCTTTTGATCGCTGTTGTCTCCAAGTTTTTTAATCCATTTGGTAATGGAGAAAACTCGGAGACAAAGGCGAACGCTTTGCTTCTTCAGAATCGATTCCGGTTCCTCCACTACGTGCTCAGAACAAAAATTTCGATACAATCAATTGATAGTTTGTTAAAAAGAACACTTTGTGTTGCATTCGTTCCGGCCCCGGATCGTTCTTTTGATCGCTGTTGTCTCCAAGTTTTTTTAATCCATTTTGTAATGGAGAAAACACGGAGACAAAGGTGAACGCTTCGCTTCTTCAGAATCGATTCCGGTTCCTCCACTACGTGCTCAGAACAAAAGTTTCGATACAATCAATTGATTATTGAATATAAAATGCAACAATTACAGCGTGATTGCTGTTTCCAGGGCTACCACCATCATGTCGTTGAACGTTTTTTGGCGTTCTTCGGCGGAAGTTTCTTCACCTGTCAGCAAGTGATCACTTACCGTCAGGATGGTCAGTGCGTTTACGCCAAATTTGGCTGCGAGTGTGTACAATGCCGTTGTTTCCATCTCAACGCCCAGTACGCCGTGCTGCATCAATTTCTCAGTCACGGAACGATCGTCACGATAGAAGGAATCGGAGCTGAATACGTTACCGACATGGATTTTCATGCCTTTTGCAGTTGCACGATCATACGCTTCTTTGAGCAGGGAGAACGTAGCGATCGGCGAGAAGTCATATCCACCAAATACAAGCTTGTTCATGCTGGAATCTGTACAAGAAGCTTGAGCGAGAATGACATCACGGACATGAACATGTTCTTGCATGCCCCCACAAGTCCCTACACGAATCAGGTTTTTTACGCCATATTCGCTGATCAGTTCGTTAGCATAAATGCTGAACGAAGGAATCCCCATGCCGGAACCTTGCACCGAGATACGATGTCCCTGATATGTACCCGTGAATCCGAGCATGCCGCGAACCTCGTTGTAACAAACGACATCTTCAAGATACGTATCCGCAATAAATTTTGCTCGCAATGGGTCTCCTGGCAAAAGGATCGTTTCTGCGATATCTCCGGGATTAGCTCCAATATGTGTACTCATAATTAATCTCCTCCAGTTATCCATGTGATTGAATGAAGGTCAGGACCGGAGCAGCAGCACTGCCCCAGTCGTTGTCCTGTCCTACTTTTTCATAAAAAATATAACTTCTATTCCCCGTGTGCCGTTAAAAGCGTGTATCTCACTTCAGGTCCTTCAGGAAACTTGTGCCGTATTCCGGCAGTTTCACCCCGAAGTTCTCAGCTACCGTAGCTCCAAGGTCTGCAAACGTGCTGCGCAGCTCGAGTTTTTTACCTCCATTGAAGCGTGGCGAGTAGACAAGCAGTGGCACATACTCCCGTGTGTGATCCGTACCGCGGTAGGTTGGATCATTACCATGGTCAGCTGTGATGAGAAGCAGATCATCGTTGGTCATTTTGCTGAAAATCTCAGGCAGACGAGCATCATAATCTTCAAGCGCCTGAGCATAGCCTTGTGGATCACGACGATGGCCGTACAGGGCGTCGAAGTCAACCAGGTTCAAAAAGCTGAGTCCAGTGAATTCTTCATCCATCGTTTCGGACAATTTGTCCATGCCATCCATGTTGGAGACGGTGCGAACGGACTTGGTTACACCTTCGCCATCGTAGATATCTGCGATTTTACCCAAGGCAATTACGTCAAATCCGCCATCTTTGAGTTCATTCATCACAGTGCGGCCAAACGGTTTAAGCGCGTAATCATGACGGTTGGCTGTACGTTTGAAGTTACCCACTTCACCTACAAATGGACGGGCAATGATACGTCCCAACATGTAGGGATCATCAAGCGTAATCTCACGGCAGAACTCACAGATCTCATACAGTTCTTTCAAAGGAACAACATCTTCGTGAGCTGCAATCTGCAGAACCGAGTCTGCAGATGTGTATATAATCAGGGCGCCTGTTTTCACATGCTCTTCGCCCAATTCATCAATGATTTCCGTTCCGCTGGCCGGTTTATTCCCAATCACCTTGCGACCTGTTTTTTCCTCAATGCGCTGAATCAATTCATCCGGGAATCCGTCTGGAAACACACGGAAAGGGGTATCAATGTACAGGCCCATCAGTTCCCAGTGACCCGTCATGGTGTCTTTGCCTCTGGATGCTTCCTGCATCTTGGTGTAAAAGGCTCTTGGTGCATCCGCTACAGGGACACCCTCTATTTCCTTAATATTGGACAGTCCAAGACTGGCCATATGAGGCATCTTCAACCCTCCGCGTTCACGTGCAATGTGACCAAAGGTGTCGACGTCGAAATCATCGAATTCAGCCGCATCCGGCGCTTCACCGATTCCTACGGAATCCATAACAATCAGATGTACTCTTTTAAAAGTTGACATAACTTAAGCACTCCTTCCAATAATCCGGCTTATAAGAACAGTCCGGCGATGATCGCAGACAGTACGCTGACAAGCGATGCACCGTAAAGCAGCTTCAGACCGAAGCGGGCCACCACGTTACCTTGTTTCTCATGAAGTCCCTTCACTGCACCGGCGATAATACCGATGGAGGAGAAGTTCGCAAACGATACGAGGAAGACGGATACGATCCCTGTTGTTCTGGCAGACAATGCAGTCTGTTTCGTCAGATCAAGCATAGCAACGAATTCGTTGGATACCATTTTGGTAGCCATAATGCTTCCCGCCTGAATCGCTTCCTTCCAAGGAACACCCATAATGAAGGCAAATGGTGCAAACACATAACCAAGCAGTTGCTGGAACGAAATGCCGAGCACCGCACTGAAGATCCCGTTAACGAGCGCGATCAAGGCAACAAAACCGATTAACATCGCAGCAACGACGATGGCAACTTTGAATCCATCCAAGATGTACTCGCCCAGCATTTCGAAGAAGGACTGTTTCTCCTCTTCCTGCACTTCCAATATATCTTCTTCTTCCGTTACCTGATAAGGATTCACGATGGAAGCAATGATAAAACCGCCAAACAGGTTCAGCACGAGAGCCGTAACCACATATTTTGGATCAATCATGGACATATAGGCACCGACAATCGACATCGATACCGTGGACATCGCTGAGGCACACAAGGTGTACAGCCGATGTTTAGGCAACAACCCAATTTGTTTTTTCACAGAAATGAACACTTCAGATTGCCCCAATACAGCCGAAGCAACCGCGTTATATGATTCCAGTTTGCCCATTCCGTTGATTTTGCTTAGTACCAGACCAATATATTTTATAACAAAAGGCAAGATTCGGATATACTGCAATATCCCAATGAGCGCTGAGATGACGACGATTGGCATCAAGACACTGAGGAAGAACGGCGCGCCCCCACTTTCTGCCCCTACGGTAGTCAAACCGCCGAACACAAATGAGATACCTTCATTCGCATAGGCAAGCAAACTTTCAAATACGGTCGCGAAACCGCCAATCAAAAAGGTACCCACTTCCGTGTTTAACAATGCATATCCCAGTATAACTTGCAAAACAACCATAATGATTAGTGGACGATATCGGATCTTCTTTTTACCGTTGCTGACCAGATAGGCTAGTCCAAAGACAACAAGTATACCAAGAAGGGCAATTAGGAATTTCATTCTATCTCTCCTTTGAAGGTAGTTAAGCCGGATGTTCATTCAGCTCAAAGGTTTACCATGTATGTGATGAATTATCCTTTCAGAAAACAAGTAAAGCGCTTACAACAAATTCGGTCTTTTTAAGGAATATTTTTTGATAAAAAAACGGAATAGAATCTTCAGGACAAGAACCTGTTCTCCACCTCCGCTTCCCACGGAATATGAAGAACAAGTTCCTCCTGTAGATCTTTAACTCAATTCAATTGAAACGTCCAACAACTCGTATTAATAAGTCGATGTAGACTGTTGGCCCTGCATGATTTTCACACCAGAACTGGCGCCAATCCGAGTTGCTCCTGCTTCGATCAATTTTTGCATATCTTCCAGACTTCTCACGCCGCCGGAAGCCTTCACACCAATGTCAGGACCTACAGTGCGACGCATCAAAGCGATATCTTCTGGTGTTGCTCCGCCTGTAGAGAACCCTGTGGACGTCTTGACAAAATCAGCTCCAGCTCTCACGGCTGCCTGACATGCGCGTACTTTCTCTTCATCCGTTAACAGACAAGTTTCAATAATGACTTTCACCAATGCATTGCCTGCTGCGGCTTCAACAACTGCACGAATATCCTGTTCCACAACATCATCTTTGCTGTCTTTCAAAGCACTGATGTTAATGACCATATCCACCTCAGTAGCACCTTTAGCAATAGCGTCTTTGGTTTCGAACGCTTTGGTCTCGGAAGTGGAAGCACCCAGAGGGAAACCAATAACGGTGCAAATATCTACGCCAGTACCTTGAAGCTGCTCAGCCGCGTAAGCAACCCAGCCCGGGTTAACACATACCGAAGCAAACTGATATTGCTTTGCTTCTTCTGTCAATTTGGCCATTTCACTTTGTGTAGCGTCTGCACGAAGCAAGGTATGATCTATCATTTTGGCTAATTGTGGTGTTGTCAATTGAATCTCCCCTTATCTGAACAAGTTATTTTCTATATCCCTACCCTAACATGAACATATGTAAAAATCAATATGAACTTTTGTTCAAGTTTGAATCATGACGCAATTCAAGGTGATTTCATTAAAGAAATGACTTCCCAGGATGTAATCACCTGTATATTTTCTGCCTAAGAAAGCAAAACATCCGCCCATGTCACGTGGCAGATGTTGTCATGCAATCCAATTAAAATCGTAGCAGAGCCTGAGCTGTGTATTGGTCTGTAACCAAAATGTTCGCATAATGACCTTTAAGTGCGGCATGAATAGCTTCTATTTTACGGTGCCCACCAGCCACGAGGATGGATTTTTCCTTATTTCGCAGCTCAGCCAGATCAATTCCGACAGTTCTGTTGTTAATCTCTTCACTGATCAACTGACCCTCGGCATCAAAAAAACGTGAACAAATGTCACCCGCACCTGAATGCATCAACAATTGCTGTTCTTCATCATTGAAGTACCCCAATCTGAACAAAAGTGCATCTTCCTTCACTGTGCCTACCGTAAACATCGCAATGTTAGCCTGTCGCCCAAGCTCCACAATTCTGCCAATATGTCGGTCCGCTTCCACCATTTTTTTGACTTCAATATTGTCGAAGATCACGGGCAAAGGCAAATATCGGGGAACCGTATGGAAAGCTTCAGCAAACAAATGAACAATCTCTGCCGCGTACGTATTCACATGGGAATGGCTTACGCCTCCCTTTAGTTGAACAACTTCGACTCCTTTGACCTGCTTGGGACGAAGTTGACGGGCTACGGCATTCATCGTTGTTCCCCAGGTAACGCCAATAATGTCTGCATCCTGAACCGTATCCTGTAAATAATCTGCCGCTCTTTTGCTGATATGTTTCAAAATCTCTTCATCACTCTTCAACGGGGCAAAACAGACAAGCGCAGTATCCAGGTTATACTTGGCCTTGAGCTCGCCGGCGATAATGTCGATATCCTCCAGAGGGTCCATAATTTCAATACGAACGTATCCACGATCTTTGGCATACTGGAGTAACCGCGATACCGTTGGACGCGATACCCCCAGTCTGACCGCAATATCTTGCTGACTGTAATCCGACTGATAATACAATTTCGCTGCTTCAATGCTTAATCGTTGTTTCTCCAGATCCATTCCCATATGCGCTCATCTCACTCATTCCTGTTATCGTTCGAATTCACCTTACATCAATAGTATTATACATGATTGAGGACCAGGTCACTATGCAGGTATAAAACGTTAAAAACGATGCATACTACACCGGTCGCTTACTAATGCGGGACCTTTTTTGCAAAAAAACATCATAGAGAGGAAGAAAAGCATGTCTACATTATTGTATATTACTGCCCATCCTCATGATCATGAAACCTCCTTCAGTATGGCTGCAGGTAAAGCATTTGTTGATGCATATCGTGAAAGTCATCCCTCTGACGAGGTCGTCCACCTGGATTTGTATCGATCTGACATTCCTCATATTGATGCTGATGTGTTCAGCGGTTGGGGCAAACTTCAATCCGGCAGCGAATTGACTTCTGGAGAACAGTCCAAAGTACAACGTTTGAATGAATTGTCCGATCAATTCGCCTCTGCCGACAAATATGTTTTTGTGACACCGATGTGGAACTTCTCCTTTCCGCCTATTATGAAAGCTTATATCGACTCCATCTGCGTGGCTGGCAAAACATTCCGTTATACCGAACAGGGTCCGGTCGGACTGTTGTCCAACAAAAAAGCATTGCACATTCAGGCCCGAGGCGGCATTTATTCTGAAGGACCCGCAGCCCAAATGGAATCGGGCCATCGTTATTTGAGCATTATTATGTCTTTTCTGGGTGTTCCGAAGCTTGAAGGTATTTTTGTGGAAGGCCATAACCAATATAAGGAACGTGCAGGTGAGATCAAACAGCAAGCCATGGAACAGGCAAGAACATTCGCCAAACAATTTTAACCTTTAAATAAATTGGTACAGCAGCAACAAACACAAAACCCGCGTGCTAACCCAAGATGATATCTTAGGCCAGCACGCGGGTTTCTATTTTGTATAATCAACCGAAGAGCTTATTGCTGTCCAGCACTGGCACGGCTCATGGTTTCAAGTTTGCGTGTGATTGCATTGCGATCCACTTTTAGTCCCCAGATAGCTTCGATAATCTGTTCTTTCTCATCCGGATGATCGGCATGCTTCAGTTGAATCAACAAATCATGCATCTGCTCATTAATACCTTCAAATTGACTCCAAAGATCCTGCCTTACCTCTGTTGAATCCAGATGATGATTAGCATCCACTTCTTCTTTCAATGCTTGCAGAATGGCCTGTTTCCATTCCTCATCATCCAGCTGTTTCGCTATGTTCAGGAGATCCAGATAATCGTCAACAAGAAGTGAGTTCAATTCAGCATGTGTTTTCATCGTTTATTGCATCCCCTTTGCATCTATTTACCCAGTATTATACTCGGTAATTCAGGATATGCAATACCTGTCGGAAAAAGTTGATTTTTGTATTAGGGACTATTGGATGATTATGGGCCAAAATGAGTGCTTTTTATGAACAAACTTTCGATCTATGTTTAGTTAAAAAGTAAGCTTGGTATGTTCTTGTACCCGTTCTATAAGCAACCGACACAATATAAAGCCGATTACCACATACACACCAATCAAGCCCACAATGCCAATCCAACCCAGGTGACTGTAAAGTATGCCCCCTCCAGTTCCGCTGACACTTGATCCCACGTAGTAGAAAAACAAATACAGGGCATTGGCCTGGGATTTATGCTGATCCGCCACGAGTCCAACCCAGCTGCTTGCGATGGAATGTCCGCCAAAGAAACCAAAGGCAAACAGGGCAAGTCCAATTATTTTGACCCAAAGATCTGGGTGAATGGTACAAACTGCACCAGACAGTATAATACCCAGCGCGATTCCAAGGACATTCGATCTTCCATACCGATCTGCAAGCCTGCCCATCCAGGTGCTGCTCAATGTACCCATAAGGTACACTACAAAAAGGCTACCAACGACAGATTGACTAAGATGATATGGTGCTCCAGTCAACTCAAATCCGATGTAGTTGAACAACGTCACGAAGCCCCCCATCAGAAGAAAGCCCAGTCCGTACAGGCAAAGTAGACGTGGATTTCGACACTGTGACCACAAAAGAGGAATGATCTTTTTGAATCCAGGAGTCGCTTTGACGAAATGATGGGATGGCGGGATGACAAGCCAGAAGATAACAGCCGCACATAGGCCAAGAATACCGATAAAACCAATTGCAGCACGCCAACTGATCCAGTCTGTGATCACGCCACTGATAAAACGACCAGCCATACCTCCAATCGAGTTTCCACTGATATAAAGGCCCATGGCATACCCTAGACTGGAAGGCTCAATCTCTTCAGACAGATATGTCATAGCTGTCGCGGGCAGCCCGGCAAGTGCAACTCCCTGAAGAATGCGAAGCAGAAGCAGCTCAGTAAATCCAGAGCTAAACGCGCTAATCATAGTAATAATAGATGAGACAACTAAAGCAGCTGTCATAATGAAACGTCTTCCCAATGAATCGGATAAGGAACCGATGAACAACATGGTCAGTGCCATGGCAATCGTTGTAACTGAGAGGGTAAGACTGGAATGTGCAGGCGAGATCGCAAATGCATCGCTAATCTCGGGCATCAGGGGCTGGAGGCTGTATAGTAACGCAAAAGTCACAAAACCTCCGGCAAACAGCGCAAGGCTAATGTTACGAAACGTCTTAGTTCCCTGCTGAATCATGATATTCCAACTTTCTCGGCAGGAAAGCTCCATGATCGGCTGCTGACTGATCGCTTGGCTGAAGCCTTCCATTAATCGTTATTTAATGAATAGTTTACGCTCCATATGAGTCAAAAACTCATATCCATCTGGAGTTACAACAACCGTATCCTCGATTTGGAAGCCACCAGCGCCGAGCTCATAATATGGTACCTCCACGCACAGTACCATGCCGGGCTCCAGTATGCGCTGGTCACCAGGAGAGAGAGTCATGTCGTCGTACAGTTCCAAGCCAATGGCATGACCAACATGCTGACGTCGGTAATGCGGAATTCCCTCACGCTGCACACGAGACACAGCTGCATGAAATACGTCGGAAGCCTTGACGCCAGGGCGCACGGTTTCAAGTGCAGTCTCCCATCCGCTTTTTACTGCATTAAAATGCTTTGTCATCCAGGGAGTTGGCTCTCCTGCCACAACGGTACGTCCTGTATCTCCCCAGTATCCTTCCAACTGCAAGCACAGATCAAAGCGGATCTGATCCCCTGACTCGATGGTATGAAAATAATTTTCGATGAGTGGCAGCGCACTGCGCGGACCCGCCCCTACCGCAGTCATTGCAGGAGTCCCACCTGCTCTCATCACTGCCAGTCGATAATGGTCGGCAAGGTGCTTCTCATGAACGCCAGCTGCAATCAGATCAATTAGCTCTTGCTCAATCCTCTCATTCACCTGTGCAGCCTGTCGGAGTTGCTCGATTTCGAAAGGCGTCTTAACCAAACGGATTTGGCGAAATAGCTTGTACGCGGGAACAACCGCTCCTTGAGGTGTATCCTCCTTGACCCGTGCTAAAAGTTCAGGAGCAATTCGCATCTCATCGATTCCAATCGGTTGATTCTCGATGTCGAGCTTTTTCAGTGCAGCCTTAAGTGCTTCTATCGGCCCTGGATGAATGACTGTCGTTTGTAGCAGAGAGTAGAACAGATCAATGTCATCCGTAGAAGGTTTGCCTTTGATCGAACCTTCCACGAAGAAGTCACTGTAGGCAAATATATCTACTCCCGTGATACCGAATTGAGCCACAACGCCCAAACGATTCGTCGGAATGACGATACATGGCCGAACGGATCGGTCGGCAGGCAGAATGGCGTAAATCTGCATGGTCCAGTTGCTCGCGCGTAGCTGGGAGCCAATGACATAATGAATATTTTCCGGGGTGGTTGCGATCAGGGCACTAAGTCCTTGAGTTTTCATTACATCTTCCGCTCGGTCCCGGTTTAGACCAGAACTGTGGGATATATGATGTGAATTTATCATGATCCAGACCTCCTTTTGTTTTTCCTGCCCCCAAACAAACTCTCAAGTCCGGGTACTGAGCGCAGTACCAGCTTGATGATCATGAACAAGGCCAGTGCAAAAGCGATAAGTACGACAGATACAACCGCAATCGTTGGGTCCTGCCATTTCTCCATATACAGGAAAAGTTGTATCGGAAGTGTGTAGCTGTCTTGACGAAGCAGCAGTAGTGCAGCCTCTACCTGGTCAAAAGTGAAGACAAATGCGATTGACCCTGAAAGGAGCAGAGATAGTCTAAGCTGTGGCAATGTGATTGTAAAAAAGATACGCAGTGGCCCTGCTCCAAGGTCTGCTGCAGCCTCTCGATGTGCGGGTTGCAGATTGGCCAATGCACTGCCCACAAGTGTCAGCACGAATGGAAGCACAATGACCGCTTCACCCAAAATAAGTGCAAACAGTCCGCCAGCAATATGCATTTTCGAGAATAAAATCAGATATGCGATACCCAGCGTAATTTTTGGCATAACCATCGGAGAACCAAAAAATCCCCTTAAGATGCCAGAACCCGGAAAAGGATACTGCACGATCGCTAGCGCAGCAAGTGTACCCGTAATCAAAGCCAGCAAAACCGCTCCTGTCGAAGCAATGAGGCTGTTCTTGAATGCAGCGAGAAACTGGGTCTGCTCACTCAGATTGGCATACCATTTCAAGGTTAGACCTTCGGGCGGAAATTTGCTGGCTGAACCAGAGCCTACAGATGTCAACATAATCATCAGCAGTGGCAGCAGCAAATAAATCGCTACCGCGCCCACAAAGATATAGAGCAGCAGCTTGGTGCCCCTGTTCGACTTAACCATACGCCTGACCTCCCTTACGGGAACGACGAAACATCAACATTTCTGCTCCTTTATTCACAAGCAACGAGACAACGATGGAAGACACAAGCAAGAACAAGCTGGCAACCGCAGCCATCGGCCAGTTGGTATCCAAGGTACGCTGGTATATAAATACCGGAAGTGTCATGACTCTTCCCCCGCCAATCAGTTGAGGTGTGGTGAAGGCGGTGAGACATAACGTGAACACAATCTGTACCCCGCTTGCAATACCTCTTGCCGATAAAGGCAGGGTAATGGTCAGGAACGTTCGCCAGCTGCCCGCCCCCAGATCCTGAGCAGCTGCCTTTAAGGAAGCATCACTTTGGGACAATACGTTCAGGATGGGAAAGACCATAAATGGCAGGAAAATATGGACAAGCGCAACAACAACACCAGTCTCGTTGTATATCATGCTGAATCCTTCCTCGGTAAGCCCCAGCCGGATGAACAACCAGTTCATGAAGCCCTGTTTCGACAATAAAAGTTGCCATCCGTAAGAACGCACAACCGCACTGACCAGTAGCGGTAGAAACGTGAGCAGCAGCAACAATTGCTTCATGCCAGGCTTCTTAAGACCCGCTATGCAATAGGCCAGTGGATAGGCAAGCATTAGACTCCATAGCGTAACCTTGAAGGCAATGCGAAATGTCGTGCCAATCAGTTTCCAATAGTAAGGATCAGATAAAAAAGCACGATAGGCCCCCCAATCCCAGCCGCGAATAAGCTTTCCATTCTCATACATATCGAAGCTATATCTGCCAAAGATCAACAACCCGCCCAGATACACGATGCCCATCAGAGCAAGTGCAGGCAACAGAAGCAGCAACCGGGTTACCCATGTGCGATTTCCAAAGGAATACAAATTCACGATCCGTTCCGCGATCCGGTTCATATTCCTGCACCTTGTACATGGTCATGCATGGGTTCAGATAACAAAAGCGCGTCCTCTGGATCAAAGCCAATTTGTATCGGGTCGCCTGGACTATAACGTGAGGCTCCCCGCTGATGCAGCACACTGGCCTGAACCAGAAAACCCTCAGCAATCTGCACGCTGTATCGAATATTTGCTCCACCGTACACCGCTTCAATCACATGTCCATTCAGCTTGTTCTGACAATGATATGCATCTTCTCCGAGTCGAATATACTCATTGCGAATCGATAAGGAATGTCGTGCTCCCGCTTTCGGTACAGCATTGCCATCGATGATTTTCACCAGCAATGAATGGCCGAAGCAATCTACCCGAATTCCATTGGCATCATGCCCTAACACTTCCGTCTCAAAGAGGTTAGTATCTCCAATGAACTTGGCTACGAAGCTATCTGCAGGTCTTTCATAGATTTCATCAGGGGTTGCATATTGCAGCAGCTTTCCGGCGCGCATGACGCCAATTCGGTCAGACATGTTCATGGCTTCGCTCTGATCATGCGTCACAAAGATAAACGTTCCGCCGAATTCGCGCTGAATGCGTTTTAGTTCGCGCTGCATATCGAGACGCAGCTGCATGTCCAATGCAGAGAGAGGTTCGTCAAGCAGCAGCACTTCCGGTCTGTTAATCAGTGCGCGAGCAATGGCGACGCGTTGAGCCTGACCCCCGGACAGCTCGGATACAGCACGCCTGCCATAGTCTCCGAGCTGGACCAGATCAAGCATTTCACCTACCTGCCGTTTTATATCGGCTTTTGGTAACTTCTTCACCTTTAGCCCATAGGCAATGTTGTTGAATACATCCAAATGAGGGAAAAGCGCAAGCTGCTGAAAAATCATGTTACTGTTCCGTCCATAGGCCGGAATGCCGGTAACATCCCGGCCTCCCAGCATAATGGTGCCTTGATCCGGCTGCTCAAGTCCGCCGAGCATGCGCAGCAGTGTGGTTTTGCCACAACCACTCGGACCAAGCAAGGAAACGAATTCTCCCTTTTTCACTTGGAGTGTTACTTGATCAACTGCGGCTCGTTCACCATAGGTCTTCGTGACTTCCCTTGTTTCAATAGATATGGTCTCTTGTCCGCTGCTCATCTCTGATTCCCTCCCATCCATTCCGGGTTCAGAGCAGAACCCGGAATCGTTGTGTGCCTGGCAACAATCCTTTTATTGAAGTTTTGTTTTCACGAGTCGGTCCCATAGTTCCTTCCAAGAAGAGCTGTTCTGTGCAAGCACATCCCAGTCTGGATTAATGCCGTTACTTTGCGTTTCGACGGAGAAGGAAGGATCATCCTTGTACTTGTCCGGAACTGCTGCTGTCGTACTGGTTACTGGCGTACCCGTTGCTTCTGCGTATTGTGACAGCGCCTCTGCGCTCAACAATTCGTTAATAATTTCGTTTGCAACACGTGCCTGCTCCGGTGTCGAGCCCTTCACGACCTGAAGTGTGTACGGGAAGGAGATGGCACCTTCACTCGGATACGCTACAGCGAGTGGAGAACCTCCATCAATCCATGTCTGCGCAACCTGTGCACTGAATGGGGCAATGAGAGCATCACCTGCCTCCAGCAATGCCTTCAGCTGATCATTGGATGAAACCAATGTGCCAATCTGGTCACTGTGATCTGCCCAGAACTGGAAGGCTGGCTCTGGATTATCATAAGATGCGCCAATCTCCTGACCTTTGGTAGCAATCAGTGGAGAGATATAGGAATAGAACATGTAGTCCCAAAGCGCAGTTTTTCCTTTAAACTCCTCGTTATCCCATAGATCGTTCCAGCTGGTAGGCGGCGTTTTCACCAGGTCTTTGTTATACACCAGGGCGAAGCTCGAAACGCCCCAGACCACACCTTTATTATCAGGCTTGTGGAAGGACTCCGGGATATCCTTGATATTGGTCACGATACTTGTATCCAGCGGCTCCCACATGTCATCATTCAAGCCTTTTGCCGTCGCATCTGCATTGAAGTAACCAAAGTTAACCACCGGATTGTTGGCATCAGCCTGCTTGCCAGCCACCATCTTTGGATACATTACCGAATTGGAGGATTCCTCAAAAGTGACTTCAACGTTGGGATGTTCTTTCACATACTCGGCAACCACTTCTTTCGGAACGACGTCTTGATTGGAACCAGCCCAGATAAACATCGTCAGCTTAACTTTGTCTCCGCTTGCTCCTGAGGAGTCGGTCTCTCCGGCAGTATTACTTGAGCTGCCTGCTCCACCGCAGGCGGAAAGCACCAATGTACCGGCCAGTGTCAGAGAGGCGAGGCTGAGAAAGCGTTTTTTGTTTGATTTAAACATGCAACTTCCCCCATCCATGTAGTTGGTTTTATCGATAAGACAGAACTAGATAGTCTCCGTACACTTGATCAATACAACCCTATTTGCTGGCGTAATTCTTCCATAATGTCGGATATCTCCCCTGGATCTACAGAGAGGGAGTCCTTATACCTCTCCTCTACAACGCCCATGGTCTGACGTTTCAGGTAGTCTCTCAGTGCAAGCGGAGCATTCAGCAATGCCTGATTCAGCGATACCTGCATTTCATCGCTCCATATGTCTTCAAATTGCTCCCTTGCCTTGCCATAAGCGAATTCCTCCTGCTGCCGTGATCGCTCGGCGCGCAGGTGTTCGGTATCGCTCTCGTTCAGCTCCAGGCCATCAATCACAACACCGTATAACTCAAGGGCTTTCTCCGTGGATACCAGCCCTCTTTTTACATCCTCCAGAACCAGACGTGAATCACGCTCATATGGATCGCCATATCCGCCTCCACCTTGCGAAAGGAACGTAACCGTTTCTCCAGGCTGAAGCAGCAACTCATCAATTCTTCCCAGATTATCCTCACTTGCACGTCCAGCATTAAGAATCGCTTCTCCATGTGAACCTACACCGCCACCGAGCCTGCCCCAAGGCTGAAACTCCATACGCTCCATGTTTCTGGCCGTCATCACGGTATCCGGTGTTAGAATTCTGACGCACAGGTCAATCCCGCTTCCACCGCGGAAGGTACCTGCACCTGCAGAGTCGGCACGAAGACCATAATGCTCAATCAACACAGGCATTTCAGATTCCACCGTTTCCGCAGGGATATTTCGAAGATGACCGACCGCAAAATCCATGCCATCAATTCCGTCTTTCATCGGCCTTGCTCCCGAACCTCCGCAGATCGGCTGAATTACGCCCACCTTTTTCTTGCCATCGGATGCATCTGTCATCGCCATCATGACGATGCAGGCTTGTCCAGCTCCTGCTGCGGGAACCATACTACCCTGAGCTTTCCCCAGAGCTCCCGTGATAACATCCATCAGCCGGATAAAGGTCGCAGCACGAGCCCCCACAGCTGCCATCGGCTCCGGGTTGAGCACGGAAGCGGGCGGCGCGTAATTTCGCACCATGCGAATCATGCCCGAATTCCACGGAATGGTCGGATCGAGTGTACGGAAATAACGAATGAGTGCGGGTACCAGCATGTAATGTCCCTGTTGATTGTGGGTAGGAATATTGAATGAAGCCCTGACCTGAGGATCGGTGCCGCTAAAATCCAGATGAATGTCACTGCCTGCGACCGTCATTTTGCAGCGCAACCGGATAGGATATCCCCCTGGTCCTTTCTCCAGATAGTCCCAGAAGTCATAGGAACCGTCCGGGATATCCTGCACGATCGCACGGGCCTTCAGCTCGGCATACTCCAGCAAATTTTCGATGCCCTGTTGGATTTTTTCTACGCCATAACGTGCAATGAGTTCCTCAAGCCTCTGCTCTCCCCGGTTCAACGCAGCCATAAGCGCTTTGAGATCACCGAGATTTTGCTCCGGAATTCGGCTGTTGTCCAGAAACATGCGCAGGATCTGCTCGTTCAGAACACCGGCTTCATACAGCTTGACTGGTGCAATTCGAATGCCTTCCATATGAATATCGTAGGCGCTGGGAGATACACTCCCCGGTACCTTGCCACCCACATCAGAAGAATGAACAAAGCACATGCCGTATGCGATAATTCGCCCTTCGTGAAAATAAGGCTTGATGAGATGAATGTCTGGAAGGTGTGTGACCATGCCTTTGGTGGAATAAGGATCATTACATATGACGAGATCCCCTTCTTTCCAGTCTTCTATGCTGTTAATGGTCGCAGCGGCAGGAATGCCCAGGGACAGATTGTAACCCGTCTCCAGCGGCGACCCGAACGTTTCCCCAGATGGAGATAAGAGGTAGGTTCCAAAATCGCCCGTTTCTTTGACAAAAGCGGTGAATCCTGTGCGCAGAACGACATTTGCCATTTCTTCCACGGCAGCCTGAATCCGGTTGTTGAAAATCTCAAGAAAGACCTTGTCGCCGATCATGCTTTCACCTCCCCAATCACGTTCCCGTGGACATCCCGGTATACCTTAAATCCAGGCGGGATAAAGATTGTTGTATCGTATTCCTCCACAATAATGGGTCCGGGGATGGGAGCATCCACCGATGGAATCTGTCCCCTTTTCAGTACCTTCGCTGTCTGCTGCACATGGTCAAAGGTGATGATCCGTTCTTCCGCTTCACTCTCATCGAATGGCAAATTTGCCGGAGTTACCGTGTTATGGGTAGGCAAAACACCAACGATGGTTGCTCTGAGACTTACAAACATAACTTCTGCCTCTGGCTGACTAATGCCAAACACGTTTTGGTAGGACGCATGGAATTTCATCCCTGCCTTTTTGGGATCTTCAATTTCTTCCAATGTCAGCGTGACCTCGAGATCAAAGGCCTGTCCTTCATAGCGCATATCCGCACTATATAGGCAATAAATATTGTCTAGCTTGACACCACCACGAGCTTCCTCATCGACCCAGCTACGTCCCTGGTTTTCCAATTCAGTGAAAAGAGAGCTTAACTCACCGGGCCCAAGAGTCTGGTTACTTTTGTGTAACGTATGAACGAAATCATTGCGGAGATTGGCAACCGTGCACCCCATGGCACACAATGTTCCCGGAGATGGCGGGATCAGCACTCTGCCAATGCCTACCTCGCGTGCCATCAGAAAAGCATGCATCGGTCCAGCTCCACCATATGCGAGCAACGTAAAATCGCGTGGATCAACACCCTTGCGAGCCATTAGGGGAGAAAATTGGGCATACATATTAGCGGTTGCCACATCAAGAATGGCTTGCGCAGTCTGTTCAGCCTTCAGACCAAGCTTCTCTCCCAGATTGGAAAGAGTACGCTCTGCAAGTTCGGGATACAGACGCATTTGTCCGCCAAGGAAACGGTCAGCGTGCAGGATACCTAGCTGTAGATAAGCATCTGTGGTTGTCGGCTCTTCTCCCCCACGCTGATAACAGGCCGGACCGGGGTTGGCTCCCGCGCTGCGTGGTCCCACCTTGAGTACGCCGACGGAATCAAGCCAGGCAATTGAACCACCACCTGCTCCTATAGCCGTCACATCAACAGCAGGAATGATGACAGGAAAATCACCAACTTTGTTCTCGGATGAATAGGCCGGTTCTTTGTCAATGAGAGCAACATCCACGCTTGTCCCACCCATGTCAAATGTGATGACCTGATGAATCCCAGCTCGTTCAGCGATATGGGTCGCGGCGATTACACCGGAAGCAGGCCCGGACAGAAGCGTACGTACCGGCTCATTAGCCGCTCTGGCAGCAGTCATCATTCCACCGTTGGACATGGTCGACAGCAAGTTGGCTTTGAGGCCGTATGCCTGAATCCCTTCTTGCAGACGCAGAAAGTAAGACCCCATTCGTTCACCCACATAAGCATTCATGGCCGTTGCGAGTGTTCGTTCGAACTCACGCTGTTGTGGCCAGATGGCGCTGCTTCGGCAGATGAACAGTTGCGGATAACGTTCCCTGATCAGATCTTCCGCAAGTTGTTCATGAGCAGGATTCACATAAGCATGTAAAAAACTGATCGCCAAAGCAGTAACGCCATCTTCCACCAGCTCATCCACCGCTTGCAGCAGCTGTTCCTGATTCAGTGGCTGAAGTATCCCCCCACTTGCAATCACCCGTTCATCAACTTCCTTGACACGATGTCTCGGTACTAACGCATCTGTCTTGTCACCGTACAGATTGGTTGTATCCTCAAGTCGCAACCGCCGGATTTCAAGAATATCGCGGAATCCTTTAGTGACCAACAGACCTGTAACTGCACCATTCCGTTCGATTAACGTGTTGACGCCAAGTGTTGTTCCATGCACAAATAGATCAATCTCACGAATGTTCACACCATTCACCTTAAGTTGATCAAGTGCGTTAAAAATTGCCTGTTCCGGAGCTGTTGCAATCGATGGCGTCTTGAGCGCCGCAATCACGCTGCCCTGATGGTCCATCACCAGCGCATCCGTGAAAGTACCTCCGATATCTATGCCTAAACGGTAGATTGTGTCCACAAAATCAACTCCTTTAGTACAGGTCTCATTATAAGGAATGTTATTGGTTTTGCATGGCGAAATAACGTTTGACATCATCAATCATCTGGTTGATATGATTCACCATTGCCGCTTCAGCCTGCTCCGGAGAGCCCGCTACTATAGCATCCAGAATCTGCTGATGATCTACAACTAATTCACTTCCTACTCTCCGGCGAATATACGCTGTTTCCAGAAAATCGCGGCTTGTCTCCCATACCAGTTCAACCGCGTGCAGAAGAATTTGGTTTTGCGCAGCATAAGCGAGCAATCTGTGAAACTCCCGGTCCTCCTCGTATGGTATAATATTCTTGGAAAGCAATTCATGCTGGCTCGCAATCGATGCTTGCAACAGTAATATGTATTCTTTCGAGGCACGCTGTGCTGCCAGGGAAGCGATCTCCCGCTCAAGTGCCCTTCTGGCAACGAGAACATCCAATAGAGCCTTTTCCCCCGAATGGTTCAGCATCTGAATTAACTGTGAATTCACGCTTTTTTGCTGCAAATCTCTTTCCAACGTCTTCATTCGATCCAGACCCTGTTCGGTCAAAGTCCTTCCCTTGCGTCCTTCCAGAACTGTAAAACCTTCAACATCCATCTCCATTAGTCTTCTTCCGATGGTTGCCTGACTCAGACCATACGTTTTGCCCAAAGTATGAACCAACGTACTAGCCCCGATGGGAGCGCTCGCGTCTCGAAGCTGCTTCAGCAGTTCGTATTCCAACTCCATTTCGTTTAGCTCAGGACCCACTGAATTTCACCCCTCTTAGATACTTAATTGTTTTTTTATCTTCTATCTCATAGTTGTTACTCATTGATGATTAACGATAGTATAACTTCTAATCATCTCATTTTCAATAATTCTCATCAAATTAGTATGAATTATTTCCCCCAGCTACATTCTTCGCCTTTTCAATTCAACATTAAAATTAAAAAAGAGCATTTCACATCCTTTATTCCAGCGTTTAACTGGAGGATGCAATCTGCCCTTAACATAGCAATATTTAAAATCATTAATGGTCAAATAAGGTGTCAGGACTTGAGTTGTTGCAGCAGCTGTACGCGGTAGGCTTCACTTTCAAGAGACTGGATCTCCTTGTATTCTTCCGCAGTAAGGACTTTGGGCTCCCCTGCAGTCTTGGCGATCATATATACTTTGGCACTTTCCTCGACTACCTGAGTGCGGTAGTAGGCTTCACGCAGATTTTTGCCTGTAGTCACCAATCCATGATTGACCAGAATAAGCGCTGTATGTTCTTCAACCTTGGCAGCTACTGCATCGGCAAGGAGTTTGGTCGTAGGCAGAACATAAGGAACGAAGCCGATATCGCCCACAAGTGCCGATTGATCAGGGAACAAATGTGGCAATTCATCGAAAACGAGACTCAGTGCAATGGTGTATGCCGGATGCGTATGCACAATAGCCTGAATATCAGGATTTACGCGATAACTGTATAGATGCATCAATACTTCGGAAGAAGGACGTGTCGACCCCGCACGTGTCTCTCCTGTTGCAATATCAATGGCGATCCATTCGTCGGGCTCCAGATCCTCTAGTGCATAACCACTCGGCGAAAGCAGCATCGTATCCTCGGAGCGTGCGCTCAGATTCCCACCTGGTCCTACCACCAGTCCTTGGGCAACTGCCCTGCGAGCATATTTCGTCAGCTCTTCTCTTACGTGTTGTTCAGACATAATCCTCTCCACTCCTTAGACTTCTTCTATTTTAGCAATTTGCCGAATTCGATTTTGATTGCTCAAGTGCAAAGTGCTCATCTAACTGGTCTGTTCGCCAACGTCTGATTCAGGTGTTGATAGACTTCATAAGCTTCCTGCCATCTTGCGTTGTCCTCTGGCTCATAGATTTCGGGAGAAAAGGAAGACCTCATGACTTCCCGGACCTCAGACAGGCTGTTCACTTCGCCATGTGCCATGAATTGAAGCATACAATTGCCCGCTGAGGTTGCCTCTGCAGGGCCAGCTATGACAGGAACACCGGCTGCATTTGCGGTAAATTGGCACAGTAAACGATTGTGTACGCCGCCACCAACCATATGGATCATACGAGGCCGTGCTCCTGTAATTAGCTCCAGTTCATCCAGAGTCTGTCTGAACTCCAGCGCCAGGCTTTCCAGAATACTGCGTACAACCGCTCCGATCGTTTCAGGTATTGCTTGCCCGCTGGCGCTGCATTGTTGCCTGATTCGTTCAGGCATATTTCCTGGCGCCAAATATACTCCATCTCCTGGCGATACATAACATTGATGAGCGGATGCCACAGCTGCGAGCTGGACCAGTTCCTCATGGGTAAAACGTTGGTTCTCTCGCTCCCATTGTCGTTTGCATTCCTGCAACAGCCACAGACCTGAACGATTCTTCAAGGTTCGCACCTTGCCGCTTACCGTTCCCTCATTGGTGAACCCCAGTTCACGGCTCCGATGATCCAATACTGGTGTATCGCGTTCCACACCCATGAGAGACCAGGTACCACAGCTAATAAAAGCAAATTCCGAACCTGTTGCAGGGATGGCTGCCAACGCAGATGCTGTATCATGCGAACCTACCGATATCACCTGCATCGGTCCGGTCCGTAACTCCGCACACAAGTCATCCGTTAACTGACCCAGCACGGTACCAGGCTGAACGAGCTTTGGAAATAATGTTTCCGGTATACCGAGACGTCCGATCAGATGTTCATTCCAACGCGCCTCGCCTGCATGCAACAGCCCACTCGTACTTGCAATCGTATACTCACAAGCCTGCTGACCGGATAGATAATAGTGAAATAAATCCGGCATAAATAACATGCGCATATCCGGACGCAAACCTTCTGCATGATCTCGTACACTTCCTAGCAGTTGAAATACCGTATTGATTTGCTGCGGCAGAACGCCGGACATGGCATACAGTTCTTCTTCTTTCACAAGGTGCAGAGCTTCTTCCATCCACTGTGCATTGCGTGCCTCCCGGTAATGGCGGGGGTTGAAGCATAATCTTCCCTCCCCGTCCACTATTCCATAGTCGACTCCCCATGTATCCACAGCGATGGAACGAACCGGTTGGGAGATGCCTTGCATGCCTTTTACAATCCCTTGTTTCAGTTCGTGGAAAAGTCGCAGGAAATCCCAGTACAATCCATCTCCCAGGTGTACAGGATCATTACTGAATCGGTGTACTTCCTGTAACGAGAGCTTACTCCCATCAAAAGTCCCCCGGACGACCCGACCGCTTCCGGCACCGTAATCGGCAGCAAGCACATGTGTTGCTTGGGTTCCCATCTCTCATGCCTCCTTCGCTTTCGCGACAAGCCGTTTGGATGTTAACGATACAAAGGTCCAAAGACGCTGCAAGCCCGGTAATCGGCACTTTCCGGTTCGCTTGTACCGAAGAGTCCCCATGCACGTGGACGGAAAATCTCGGATTCCGACACATTATGCATACTCACAGGAATACGAAGCATGGAGGCGAGTGTCAGCAAATCCGCTCCGATATGTCCATAAGAGATGGAGCCATGGTTCGCGCCCCACTGATTCATCACTTCATAGACCGAGGTAAAAGCACCTGACCCTGTCAGAATAGGTGCAAACCAGGTGGATGGCCAAGTCGGATCGGTACGCTGATCCAGCGTATCATGCACATCCTCAGGCAGATCGACGGTGTAACCCTGAGCCAATTGCAGCACTGGACCGAGTCCTTTAACCAGATTCAATCGCGTCATTGTAACAGGCATGCCGCCCTTGGTCAGGAAGTCAGCCGAATAGCCGCCTCCCCGGAAATATTCCACAGATGCCGGCCTCCATGAGGTTGCTTTCAGGCAGTTCTGAACTTCTTCATCCGTGATTTCCCAAAAAGGTTTGAGCGCAGGCCCACCGTCTCTTGACTGTTGACCCGTACCATCCAATGCCGCTGAACCGGAGTTGATCAGATGCAGAATACCGTCCTTCGCGTTTCCTTCCAACTGATGGCCCGTCACCCGTTTCACTGAATCCGGGCTCCAATAGGTGCGTACATCAGCGAAGATCTGCGCCGTATGCGTAAGCAGGGAACCAAATAACATTGACACACCATTCAGGCTATCGTTCTCTGTTGCCACTAAATAAGGCGAGCGTTTGCCATTCCAGTCAAAGGAAGAGTTCAGGATGGATTCCAGGAAATCTCCGTTAGGTGAATGATCCGTCCATTGACGTTGTCCCTGAAACCCTGACACAATTGCGTGGTGGCCCATGGATTCCTCTGTGAATCCCAGCTCTGCCAGCTTCGGATTGCCCGACATCAGGTCGCGTACGATCTGGGTCATTTTCACAACCGTTTCCCATTCATACGTTTTGCGTTTGCGGTCGGTCTGCAGATGGGCAGGGTTGTTATCCGGTCCTTCACTGCAGTTCTCCTTCACCCAGGCCAGTGCCAGCTTATACTCCTCGGGATCGTAGATCTCCTCTTCTATGCGGCGTGTCAATTCACTCATATCCACATATTCATTGCGCATGCCCAAGTACTCCTGGAAAAAAGAATCGTTCACAATCGAGCCTGCGATACCCATGGATACCGAACCGATGGACAGATAGGCGCGTCCCTTCATCGTTGCAGCGGCAAGACCCGCACGGCTGAAGCGAAGTAATTTCTCACGAACATCATCAGGAATTGCTGTATCTCCGCCATCCTGAACATCCTCGCCATAGATGCCAAATGCCGGAATCCCCTTCTGTGCATGTGCAGAGAGTACTGCTGCAAGATATACCGCACCCGGACGTTCAGTCCCGTTAAAGCCCCAGATCGCTGTAGGAATCGAAGGAGACATATCCATCGTTTCTGTTCCATAACACCAGCAAGGTGTAACAGTAATGGTCACACCCACGTTGGAGCGGTTAAATAGTTCTGCCGCTGCCGCCGCCTCGTTCACGCCGCCAATACAGGATTCGGCAACGATGCACTCAACCGGCGATCCATCGGGATAACGAAGTTCAGCTGCGAGCAGCTCGGCAACGGACGTCGCCATGCGCATCGTTTGCTCTTCCAATGATTCGCGAACACCCTTGCGTCTTCCGTCAATCGTGGGACGAATACCAATCTTGGGAAATGCCTGTTTATAACGGTAATCCTGATGTGTCATACTAAAACGTCCTCCTTCAATGGTCTCATAGAATAGGTACGAATGACTTGTGACTTGTCCGTAAGTGATTTGATGGGGCAAATTAAGGATTCTATTCCTTCTGTTCACCGATACCCGAGGGAAAACACTATCGATTCATGCCAAGCGGCAATCCTTTTCCCTTCCTGTTGAATGCGTTTACAATTAGTAAATTGAATAAACCGCTCTAATTATCGACTCCGTTATGCTGGCCTGTATTGAAGTATGGAGGCAGCGATGTGAGCAAAAATGAAGAGCGGTTAGACAGAGAAAATTACTTTTTTTATCATCTGGGTTATCGGTAACCCTAACATAGCATGAGCCTATGTTGCTGTCAATCGGCATTATCCTATAGAATGGAAAGACTATGTTGCGGAAAGGTTAGATCCCATTGATTACCATTTATGATATTGCCAAAAAAGCCAATGTCTCGGCCATGACCGTCTCCAAAGTTATTAATCAAACAGGCAGGATCAGTCCGGCTACACGAGAACGTGTACAACAAGTCATTGAAGAACTCGGATACATTCCCAACTCCAACGCACGCAGTCTTGTTCTGCAACGGACCCAGATGCTGTCACTATTGATTACGGATATCACTAATCCATTCTATACGACACTGGCCCGGGGGGCTGAAGACGCAGCCAATCTGCGCGGTTATCGCCTCTTGTTCAGTAACAGTGATGAGGATTACGAGAAAGAGAAAAATTATGTGGACACGATCCTGTCTACCCGCGTCGATGGTGTACTGTTTGCACCTGCAGGGGATCGCTCACTGAATCACTTGAAGCAGCTGCATGAGCGTAATATTCCTTTTGTCATTTTGGATCGAACCGTACCCGGGATTACATCCGATGTTATTGCCGGAGACAGCCGGGATGGTGCATTGCAATTGATTCGATATCTGACCAGTCTGGGGCATCGCTGCATAGCTCTGGTCAATGGCTCTTCCGAAGTTTCGACTGCACGGTTGCGAGAAGACGGATATGTGGAAGGACTTAGGGAAGCCGGGCTTCCTTTTGATTCAGGTTTAATCCTTCGAACAGGATATCGGGATTTCAGCGATGAAGAAGGGATCGACAGATTGCTTGCACATCAGGACAAACCTACAGCCATATTTGCGGCAAATAATATGCTCGCCATTGGCGTTATTCGTCTTTTGCGTAAACGAGGTCTGAGAGTGCCTGAGGACATCTCGGTCGTCTGTTTTGATGATCTGGATCTGGCTTCCGCCTTTGACCCCTTTCTTACCGTCGCTGCACAGCCAGCCTACGACTTCGGTGCTATCGGTATGCAGATGCTGATCGACCGTATTGAAGGCAAGGCTCCTGAGGAACCACAGACTGTCATCATGCCGTCTGAACTCCGTATTCGAGCGTCGGCCACTGTGCCTTCCAGATAAACAGTGAAATCAATTGAAGATCAAACCTGACTCGGAAGAAACGCTATTGTTGAAGCAATTGCAAACAGGACGCATCGGAGAATTTCTCTCTGACTGCGTCCTGTTTTCTTTGTATGAAAGGTGACTCAAGTATAGATATGGATTTTAGCCTTCGGATTGAAGCGCCAGGGCCACTTCGCGAACCAGTCCAGGGAACCAATCCATCAATGCTTCAAACGTATATCCCGCCTGCTCTGCTTTGGAAGTATCCATAGTCCAGGATTCCGAGATTCCAAAGGGTGACATGTCTTCTTTGATCGTTTCGGTCAGTACCTGGGATTGCATACCCGTTACCGTTTCAATCAGTTTCATCATGGCAGAGAGTTTGATAGCCCCTTTGGACGCTGCATTCACAGGTCCTGTAATGGATGAATGTCCAAGCCAGGCGAGAAATCGAGCAGCTTCTGTGGAGTTGATGAAACCAATCTCGGCGTCCGGATTTGGCATGCCGATGGGTTTTCCTTTTTGCACATGTTCAATATGAAAATGAAGTCTTCGCGTATAATCATCAATTCCGAGTACAATCGGAATACGCATCGCTGCCACCGGGAAGTCCGCTTTCTGGAAAAATACAGCTTCCGCAAGCCGTTTACCTTCTCCATAGGAGAAATCCTCATGGCTTCCATATTGCACCGGATAGGTGTACGGATCGAAATCCGCTTCCTTAAACCCAGGTTTGGGATCTCCATATACTGAGAGCGTTGATGTCAAAATGTATCTTTGGGTGCGCCCCGCAAAGGCTTCGCATGCAGACTTCGCCGCATCTGGCGAGTAACAGATGTTGTCGTAGACAATGTCCCACATGTCGATCTGCGCCACATCGGCGAGAGACTGCGGGTCTTCGCGATCCATCTTTATCCGGTTCACCTCAGTTCCGAAGTCTACATCTGTTTTGCCGCGAGTCGCGACCGTGATCTGAGACTTTCCTTCCCAAAGCAAGTGATCAACCAGACGTTTGCCGAAGAAACGTGTCCCACCAAGTATAAGTACTTTTTTCATCCGATAAGACCTCCTAACCTCTTTTTATCATGCGTACCTTATTTAAACCTTCATGAAAAGTGCTGCTTGTGTTGTTGCAATTCAGGTGTTTTTATCGGGGTTTCACAATATGGAGCATCGTGTGTGCTCCCCGCTGGAATTCGTATGAGGTTTTCTCTTCAGTAGTAATATATCCGCGTTCTTCCAGTATAGCCTTTAGTTCATCCATATGCTCATAACGTTTGCCAGACAAGCCTACTGTTGGAAAAATCCGCAGTTCCCGCTTGCTCACACGCAACAGCTCCAGGATGGTCTGAAGATGGAAATCGACATCCAGACGATCTGCATAGGTAAACAGGAAATGTGCGGACAATGTCAGATCGAATTGTTCATTGGCAAACGGCAACTCCGGCAGTACAGAGGCCACATAACGGTCAGGAAAACGTCTCATATCCGCTACACAATCGGTGATTGCACGTCTACGTTCTTCTTTCAGACCATGGATCGAACCGAAATCATCCCATCTATATTTGTCTTGTACCTGTTCCATTTGCTTCATCGTATGTTCAATATCCTGAAATCCCTTCACTTCCAGTTGGTCGCTCTCGTATTCATAAGCAATATCCGCTGCCACTGGATCGGCACCCAACCCTCGCGCATGGCTGCTGAAAGAACAAGCCCCGCCCGGACAATCGAGAATGGATTTCCCCTTAATTTCATCCACGGTCAGGTTGAACATCTTCATATATTCCTCGAAAGTTCGCCCAATAAATATAATCTGCGCCAGCTCAAGCCCGGCTGCTTTGCTCTTCTGCTCATCTCTGCTCATCTCGTCTCAGCTCACTTTCCTGAATTAATCGTTAGGAAAAACCAGACCAATCTGCTGCCGGATCTGATCCATCACCTGCATGGTAACATAGGAACGTTCATATGTGTTCATATCCGATTCCCTTTTGCCCTGCTGAATCAGATTGACAAACTCCTCCACTTCATAATACATCGACGGATGAATTTGCTCGGCAGTGAGTTTTTCCACCGTACCATCATTGTAGCGTATCTCCGCATGTTCGGGTGAACCAATTTTGTCAATGATGATGCTGCCTCGTTCGCCCATAATTTCGCTTGGAATATGAGAATTGGAGATTTTGGAGTATGTCACTACCGCTTCCATCTCCTCATATTTCAGAATGACACTGCCTTGTCCGTCTACCCCTGATTCCAGCATCATCGCTTGGGACTGAACCTGGTTAGGCTCACCAAACAGTGTAATTAATGGATAGAGACAATATACCCCAAGATCCATTAATGCACCATTAGCGAGATCGGGTTTGAACGCATTCAGGACGATTCCTTCTTTATACTTGTCGTATCTGGAAGAGTATTGGCAGTAACTCGCCACATATTTACGTACAGGGCCAATTTTATGTAGGTGAGATTGTACCATTTTGAACGAAGGAACAAGGGTTGATTTCATGGCTTCCATGAGCAAAACTTCATGTTCTCGCGCGGTATCAATCATACGACGGACCTCTGCCGCGTTGGCAGCCAAAGGCTTTTCGCACAAGACATGTTTGCCGTTTCTCAGAAACAATTCAGCCTGTTCGGCATGAAAGGTATTCGGTGTAGCGATGTACACGGCATCAAGACCATCACTCGTCGCCATCTCTTCCAGGTTAGTGAATCGAAGCGCAGCCTGATATTGATCTGCAAATGCATTAGCTTTATCTTCAGTTCTTGAATAAACGGCCGTCAATTCGAATCCTTCGACTTGTGCAGCGGCCTCAAGAAGCCTCTCAGTAATCCAGTTGGTACCTACCACTCCAAAACGAACCATTCTACCTACCTCTTTCGTAAATAAATTTCACGCTTAAACAGCTTGTCATCCTGTACATTGTAGCTTATATTTCATTCAGAATGAAGGGAGGTCGTTTTCCAACATATTGATATCTTGCTTTTTTAAATGGAAATCCCTCGATCTCTATGAATCAGGGGTATAATGAGACTTGAGGTGATTCTTTTGGAAAGTCCCAATTCCTATCAACCAGATTCTGTTCCTATAGAAGACAAACAGTGGAATGCCATTATCCACAACGACAGCAGCTTTGATGGAAAATTCTATTACGGTGTCAAAACAACAGGTATCTTTTGCCGACCTTCCTGCAAATCAAAAGCGCCCAAATATGAGAATGTCTCTATATTTAACAACCCTGAAGAAGCATTGGCGCGACATTTCCGTCCATGCAAACGATGTAAACCAACGGGCGAGCGTGTCCCTGATCAGGAGTGGATTTCCGTTGTAACGGACTATATAGAACATCATTTTGCCGCCCCCCTAACTCTTGATATTCTTGCGAACGTTAGTCACGGCAGTCCATATCATCTGCATCGGGTGTTCAAACGGATTACTGGCCTAACCCCGGTAGAGTATATTCAGGAAAAACGTGTCACCGAAGCCCGGAAATTGCTTGAAAGCACCGGGCTTACTGTAACAGATATCGGCCGTCAGGTTGGTATAGCCAATCCAACGTATTTTATTACTGTATTTCGCAAACATTCAGGATGTACACCTGCCAATTACCGTGAACAAAGGCGTGATGAATGATGAAGACCGGCCTGGTATACAAAGTACCCAAAACGTTGCTGAACAAAGGAACCGGGTTCCTTGATGGCTATACGCATACGCTAAATCCCTATACAGGCTGTGCTTTTGGCTGTTCCTATTGTTATGTGAGGCAAATGCCCGTATCTTTATTTCGCAAAGAACCCTGGGGAAGCTGGGTTGATGTGAAACAGGAAGCCGCCCAAGTGCTCGCCAAAGAGCTGAAACGCGCAAAAACGAAAGGGAAAGTCACCATTTTTATGTCATCCAGCACTGATCCGTATCAGCCGGTTGAATATAAGGAGCAGATTACGCGGTCTTTGCTTGAAGTCATGGTTGAATATCCACCCGAATTTATATTGGTTCAAACCCGCAGTCCACTGGTGACCCGAGATATCGATCTACTGCAAAAGTTGGGTAACCGTGTGCGTGTCAGCATGACCGTGGAAACGGATCTGGATGATATCCGCAAGCAATTCAGTCCAGCAGCTCCACCAATTGCTGGCAGATTGCGAGCATTGAAACAACTACGGGATGCCGGTATCCCCACACAGGCTGCTATTGCACCCGTATTGCCCAGCAGCGAAAAATTTGCAGCCGTCCTGAGACCGCTCGTCCAGCGGGTATGCATTGACGATTATTTTATGGGAGATGGCAGTGAAGGCAAGCGCACCCGCAGACTTGGCATGGAATCGCTTTATCAGCAAGTGGGGCAGGAGGATTGGTATAGCCCCGAGGCGTACAAAAAGGTAGTCCAACGAATGAAGGCGCATTTTGCAGAAAATGAAATCTGGATTAGCCAAGCTGGATTCGAACCTTAATCATATTTGGCTATAAAATGAAATAGCCCTGCTTCCCTCGTACCGGGAGACAGGGCTATAGTCTAATTACAGTAAAAATGGATCAATTACTGATCCAGCGTATACAAGGGCAGATCGGCCGGCAATGCAGCAGGACGCTGACATGTGCTCTTCATTTTATAG
The DNA here is from genome assembly GCF_014844075.1 of Paenibacillus sp. JNUCC-31. Taxonomy (NCBI): domain Bacteria; kingdom Bacillati; phylum Bacillota; class Bacilli; order Caryophanales; family Paenibacillaceae; genus Paenibacillus; species Paenibacillus sp. JNUCC31. The sequence continues at coordinate 7,399,486 of NZ_CP062165.1, read as the reverse complement.
AAAGTCTGTTCTTCCGACGAATCATGGAACGCCCACATGGCTTCGAGCACATGGTAGGCCAGTTCTCCACTCGCCCGGTGAGCGCGACCGCTGTTCACTGCATAAGCCATATCTGCGACACCGATGCCGCGTGTATTCTCCTGGTACCCTGGAAGAAGAGGTACTTCCGTCCACTCCCGTTCACCCATCAATTGGTATCGAACCGGACCGCCAAAGGTATTCGGATCAGGCACCTGCAAAGTGCCATGTGTGCCATATATCTCAATCGGCGGCAACGTGCTACCGCCAAAAATATCAAAGCTCGTAATCAGCGTACCAATAGCACCCTGTTCGAACTGCAACAACCCCGCCACATGCGTCGGAATTTCGACTGGGATAGTCTGCCCTCTCTTTTTCTCGCTGGTAATGGTTCGTTCTTCCATGGCTTTTCCCGTCATGCCTGCAATGGCCTGGATCGGTCCCAACAGCTGCACCAACGCAGTGAGGTAATAAGGTCCCATATCGAACATCGGACCACCGCCAGCGGCATAATAAAACTCCGGATCAGGATGCCAGTGTTCATGCCCACGAGCCATCATAAATGCGGTAGCCGCCACAGGTTTACCAATTACACCTTCCTCCACCAGCTTGAGCGCAGTCTGAATGCCTGATCCAAAGAATGTCTCAGGCGCACAGCCTACGAGCAAACCTTTGCGTTTGGCCATTTCAAGCACAGCCTGACCCTCTTCTCGTGTGACAGCGAGTGGTTTCTCCACATAGACATGCTTACCTGCTTCAAGTGCCCGCAAGCATACATCCGCATGAACGGCAGGAATGGTCAGATTGATAATCAAATCAATCTCGGGGTCTGCCAAAATTTCATCTACCGTATATACGTTAGGAACATTATAGGCCGCTGCCTGCTCCTCTGCTCTATTCCGGTCAAGGTCTGCAACCGCAACTAGATCAAGCACCTCAAACCGGTGACAATTCTCCATATAAATACCACTGATTTTACCGCAGCCGATAATGCCTACTTTCATTGTTTTCATGCCTGGGCTCCCTTCGCATTCCCACTTGATATAGCGCTTCCATAACAATCATTAGAACGCGGTTATGTGGGTGTATATATTTATCTCAACGGATTCAATTTGGATTTAGTATGAATAAAAACTAATGACTCTGATTATCTGCCATTCCTGTGTAAACCTCAGCGACTGCATCGGTGCGGCTCTGCGCGAGCGCTTTGCCTGCGGCAGTCCATTTGAAACCACTGCGCATCATCTCGGTAACTTGTTTCATCTCCACGATATCTGCATGGTGTCCGAGCGAATTATAGAACACACGGCCTGCACCCCAGCGTTTAGTCCAAACGACGGGCATATCCACTGGGCCGTTCGCTGCATGAGGACCATTTACAACAGGAAAACGTGTTGTTGCCAGCACTTCCACAGCAGGGTCCACGTGCAGGTAGTACTGTTCACTTTTCACCTGGAAATCTTCAATATGATCCAGGAGTGGACTGGAACCGCGCTTCATGTTTACCGTGTACTCCACGCCGTCGTTCCCCGGATGCGCAACCCACTGGCCGCCCGTCATGAACTGCCAGTCAACGTTGTTGCGGAACGCATCACACATCCCGCCATGAAGGCCCGCAAGACCTACGCCGCTCTGAACAGCCGCAGATACGTTATTGACCAGCTCCTGCTCAATCTGCCCCATCGTCCACAGCGGAACGATCAGATCCAGACCCATCAGTTTCTCTGCATCCGCATAAGCATTCAGTGTATCCGATACTTCAACCTCAAATTGCTCTTCCTTCAGAATGCGTTCAAAAATTGCTGCTACCTGCTCCGGTTCATGTCCATCCCAGCCGCCCCATACGATTAGTGCTTTGCTCATCACCCATCACTCGCTTTCCGAAAATTAAGTTATTGTCCATCTGTCGGACCTTACACCAATTCAAGATCTCTTCAAGTTCAACATCCTGGCTTATATCTAGCTCATATCTTTCAAAAGAGTGCCCACATGACATCCACTTCACAATGTAGTAATTGTGGACACTTACATCTCTTCCAGCGACACCCAGCGGCGCTCTGTAACGGAACGTTCCACTGCCTCAAGTATTGCTTGACACGCAACGCCATCGTGGAAATTCGGCTGAGGCTGACGTCCTTCAGAGATCGCAGTCACCAGTTCCAGCATTTCATGTGTGAACGTATGCTCGAATCCAATCGTGTGTCCCGCAGGCCACCAGGCTTCAGCATATTTGTGTGCCGGATCCGTCGCCAGAACTCGGCGGAAGCCCTGCACGTCTTCCTCGTCCTTCGTAAAATACACTTCCAGTTCATTCATCCGTTCGAAATCAAACCGAACGCTGCCCAGACTGCCGTTGATCTCAAATGAATTGGTACTGCGATGACCTGCTGCAAAGCGCGTAGCCTCGAAGCTTCCCAATGCGCCATCTTCGAATCGTGCCAGGAACAATGTAGCATCATCTACGGTCACTTCGCCCTTCGGCGCATCTGCATTTGAACTGCCTTTGGCACTAAGTCCGGTCATTTCAGAGGCAAGTGGCCGCTCTTTGATGAACGTTTCGCTCATCCCGATCACTTCCTTGAATTCACCCACCAGGAAGCGTGCCAGATCAATCAGGTGTGCGCCAAGGTCCCCATGCGAGCCGGAACCTGCCACTTCCTTTTGCAGACGCCATACCAGCGGGAATGAAGGGTCCATAATCCAGTCCTGAAGGAAGAACGCGCGGAAATGATAGATTTTGCCCAGACGTCCGCTTTGCACCAATTCTTTGGCCAGCTGCACAGCCGGAGAGAAACGATAGTTGAATCCGACCATATGCGCGACGCCTGCTTCTTCCGCAGCCTGAAGCATTTCACGCGAATCAGCAAGCGATAGAGCCAGCGGCTTTTCACAGAACAGATGTTTACCCTGACGAGCGGCTTCCAGTGCGATTTCCTTATGGGCATCACTTGGCGCGTTAATATCGATCAGATCGATATCATCACGTCGCACCAGTTCACGCCAGTCTGTTACACTCTCAGACCAGCCGAACTGGCTGGCGGCTTCCTGAACTCCCTTTTCGTTACGTCCACAGATAACCGACATCTCTGGCTGTAGCGGAGCTGACGGGAAAAACATGGGCAGACTGCGATAAGCATTGCTATGGGCTTTCCCCATAAATTTGTATCCAACCATTCCGACATGAAGACGATTTGACATGGTCATTTCCTCCTTTGGAATCTAACTATACAAGTTGAATTAAAGAATATTTACACTTGCCACTCCGATGACAGAACAACCTTCCGATCGCTGTTATCCCCAGATTTTTTTGATATCCTTTTCAGAAGGGGAAATCCGGGGATAAGCGTATGCTTCCGAAGCAGCTTTCTTTCAGAAAGCTTTCAGGCGAACGCTTCGCTTCTTCAGGTTACAGCAATGTATTAATTACGGATTGAAGATGCACGGATAATCAGTTCTGTAGGCAATAATTGCCTTGCATTTTCTGAGGAAACTTCGGAACTCGCAATTGAAGCTGTTGCCCCCAATGATTCATGGATAAGCTTGGATGCAGCCAGTTCTCCCATTTCATAAAAGGGAACTCTGACGCTGCTCAGCGGCGGAACCGCCATCTCAGCCGCATCGGAGTCATCGTATCCCACGAACGCGGGGAAGTCCTGAACCTTGATCCCTCGCTCACGCAAGCCATGCATGACACCGATCGCCATCCGATCATTCGCTGCAAATACAGCATCGATCTCGTCAAGCCGAGACGCGATGGCAGCTGCCGCCTCCACCCCGCTTCGTCTGCTGTAATTCCCCTCCAGCAAAAGACTGGAATCCACATTCATTCCGGCTTCATTCAGTCCGATCCGAACGCCCTGAAGCCGCTCCTGACTATTGGAATAACTGTCCGGACCATTAAGAAAAACAATATTTCGGTATCCCTGATCGGTAAGGTGGCGTATTGCCAGCCTGCTGCCCTCCACATGATCGGCATCCACTTCCATGAATGATTCTCCTGCAAAATGCTGGTTCATGATGCAGAAAGGATGTCCTGCCTGCTGAAGCTGCTGCAAGGCAACCATTTCCCCATGATCATCTCGCGCGCCGAGAATGATGCAAGCATCCACTTTCTGACGGCGAAACAGATCCGTATAATTCATCACTTCATCTGGTGTCCTGAACATGACCAGCAGGTCCATGCCGCTGTCTCTGGCTTTGCTCCCAATGCCGCTCAACATTTCCGAGAAGAAATACGCCGAGAATAAGTGCGCCTTCGGAACGTAGGGTAACACGACGCCGAGGTTACCACTTTTACTTCTCGCAAAGCTGCGGGCCAGTGCACTGGGCACGTACCCCAGTTGCTCGGAAGCTTCGAGCACTTTACGACGGGTTTCCTCTTTAAGAGGACCAACGCCATTAAGAACTCGTGACACTGTAGCTTCGGATACACCAGCAAGTTCAGCCACTTCTTTACGGGATGCCATGGAATTCACCTCCTTCACGTTACCTGAACCCATGCCAAACAGATGCAATTTGTTTAAAAAATAATATTTATGTACGCGCGTACATTTTCTCATGTGCTGTAACCGTTGTCAATGCTTTTAACACAAAAAAAGATGAGGATTTGTGTAAACAAATTCCCCATCTTATACGTACGCCATTTCCTTGTAACTTGTCCAATGACCTCTGCCGATTCAGTTGGCTACACATAGGTTAGCATGGACCAGCCAAGCCAACAACAGGCCTCTTCTATTTAAGTCGTCACACTGTTACTGACAGATGATTGAATGAACTCAGCCTGTTCCAAAATGGGGACCTGGCCTGAAATGCGATCCGAAGGCTCGGGTGTTGATTGAAGCTGCCGCACTTTATGCAGCACTTCCTTATTCGGAAGGAAATGCTGAGAACGGATGAAACGAATGGTTTTGGTTTTGGCACGCATGACAATGGAATCGGTCTCTGCCCGGTCATCTGCGAGGTAACGCACACCGCCAAGGATCTCACCCGGGGTAACGCCAGTTGCTGCAAAAATGACGTCTTCCGTGCCGATCATATCCTGCATCGTTAATACTTTATAGGGATTATCGATCCCCATTTGCAAACAGCGCTGGAATTCATCTGCGTTCGCAGGCATCAGGCGGCCTTGAATCTCCCCGCCGAGGCAGGACAGTGCAGCTGCAGCAAGCACACCCTCCGGTGCTCCGCCTGATCCGACATACAGGTCAATCCCCGCTTCCGGGAAGGCAGGTGCCATTGCGCCCGCAACATCTCCATCACTGAGGAACTTGATGCGCACTCCAACTTTGCGCAGCGTTTTGATCGTGCTCTCATGCCGGACACGGTCCAGAATCATAACGGTCAAATCTGAGATGTTTTTGTTCAATGCTTCAGCAGCTTTCTCCAATGTCACCTCAACCGGATCTTCGATACTGACCTTGCCCACCAGAGCCGGCCCAACAGCCAGCTTTTCCATGTACATATCCGGTGCGTGGAGCAGGTTTCCTTTTCCCGCCACTGCAATAACCGATAAAGCATTGTTCAGGCCCTTGGCTACGATCTCTGTACCCTCCAATGGATCTACAGCCACGTCAACCTCGGGTCCCTCCGCGTTGCCGACTTCCTCGCCGATATACAACATGGGTGCTTCATCCATTTCTCCTTCACCGATTACTACCGTGCCGCGAATGGACACGGAATCGAACATGGCGCGCATGGCCAAAGTAGCCGCCTCATCTGCACTATTCTTGTCGCCCCTCCCCATCCAGGGTGCTGAAGCTAACGCAGCCAATTCTGTTACTCGGACAATTTCCAACGCCAGTTCGCGTTCCATTTTTCCCACTTCCTTTCCAGTTTCCAAAAGCATACATTGAAAGCGGTACTAAATCCATCGCAAATCCATATGAAATTGATCTAAAACAGACGCAGGAGGCCTATATTGGAAAGATTGCCCATCCCTATCCACATCCCCAAATGAATAAGTTTACAACGCTTTAAGCACTCATTTAAGGGTCGATTTCAACGAGTTATATCAGGGTTGGAAGCAGTTTCACCATCTTATAATTCTCATATTTCCATTTTTATGGCCTGGAGAATATAAAAGGAACATAATAGTGCAGTATATTTCTTATAACAACGCCATTATAAAACAGAACCTACTTCAACAGCGAAATATATCATCCAGTCTCACATTTATCGAAAACGATTTACAACCAGGTCCATAGAACTGCCCTGCACTGACGAAGGAGCAATTTTGAAGACACTTAAAAGGGGGATTCCCTCCTAAAATTCCAACTGAAGATTGACTTAAATCCTGCTCTGTCCACCTCTTAGACATGGTTAGCAATATAGATACAGCTTATGGAGGTCATCGAAAATAATAAGTTTACATAATAAATTTTACGTTATCCAAATTTCAAATCCTTTATATTTTCTATCTCAGCTCCCAACATGGCAGCTGCAATCGTCAGGAAATCCTCTCTTTGAATCTGCAAATGTCCATATCTAAAACGATATCCCCAACGTGGCTGTCCCCGAGTGAGGATCAATTGATCCAGCAAATCGGCGATACTCACCGTTTGACTAGGGAAATACTGGACATTCCTCCGATACGGTACAAAGGAATCCGACATACGGTACGTGTACACCTGATTGTCTGCTACACGTCCTATCGCAGTAAAAGCTTGAAGTACCTTGCCTCCTTGCAGGCTTGTTCGCGGCGAATAATAGATCAGCCAGTCTCCTGCATTCATTTTGCGCAGAGATGCTGCCTTGCCATGACAGAGCTGGGCGAAGCCTCCTTCCACCCCTTTTTCCACATGTGAGGCGGACACAACGCCGATCCAGTAGCGATTACCTTCTTCCGATACTGTTTCGACATCTAACTGTTGGGACAAGTGCTCTCTCGTGTAACTCTGCTGAATTTCTTTGCTGTTCGCCAGCAAATCATGTTTTGACTGCTCATTCATCTCTGCTCACGTTCTTCCCATGCCATCTTCAGACGCTCAAGCTGCAAAAAATGATGACGATAATGCATCTCCACCAATGCAAACCATTCCTCTGCATTCAAACCGCCGAATCTGGGATGTGGCACCGTAGATTCCCGCGTTGCTCCTTCCAGCAGCACTTCTACTCTCCGCATCTCATCCCTTACCTCATTGAATCCTTGAATTATGGATTCTCTTCCATCCGGTTGAAGTGGAGTATACTCAGGAGAAGCAGGAACGTGGATACGTATCGGCGGAAAACTTGCTTGCGCAAAAACAGCTTCGCCTGCTTCAGTTTTGCCCTGTTCTTTCTTCTGGACTGCCATCTCGTCTGCACTTATACAAAGTCGAACATTGGCTAAATGCATTTTCATCGCAGACTGAATTAAATGCTGGTACATCTGGCCCACCGACCACTCATTCTCACTGGGTTTATAACTTAACTGAGCATCGCTCATCGACTCCAGTTCCTGCAAATAAAGCGCCAGTGACTTTTCAAAATGATGCCGAATCTCATCGTTGTTTCTTGTTTTTGTCGTTTCCATACAAATACACAGCTCCTTCAATCGGTTATAAACCGATCATACACAAACACTACTGACAACGTTATGTCAGTAGTGTTTAAGAAGATTGCTTGCTTCCTCGCGAATACGGATTCTCAATGATTCAGGCTCCAAAACCAGAGCCGAGGCTCCCCAGCCAAGTATCCAACGCAGCACGTCCTCAGGATGCCTTACACGAAAATCTGCGTATAATCCATCCGTTTGCAGTTCTGCTTTTTCCATGTAGTAATTATTCGCCTCAATTACTCTGTCTGCAATTCGACCATGAAACCATACACGGACATATACATCACGGTTGTCAGGTGGTGAGTAGCTATGAATACTAAAACCCGGAGGAAGATCGAACGGATCTGTGCTAATCTCCAGATCGCTCATGCGGGATATACGGAAATGACGAATCTCCTGTCGCAAATCGCATCGGGCAATCAGCATCCATGAACCCTGCATCCAAATCATCCCGTAAGGAGAGGACATACGAACGGTCCTTTGCACATTTTCATTAACAGTGCCAGGCTTATGGTAATGAAAGCGGATTTTGAGCTTATGCTGCATTGCGGTTCGGATGACTCCCATATGTTCTATCTCTCGCTCGCGTGCATCACTGTCCGCTGAACGAAGGAGACGGATACCCTGTTGTATCTGTCCCACCTCTTCCCGAAGAGGGCCAGGCAGGATTGCTTCAATTTTGGAACGGGACGTAAGAGATGTGCTCTTGTAATCGTTATCGAAGCGCTGTTCTACAAAATCAAGTCCGATCAAAAGTGTAACCGCTTCTTCAGCGGTAAAGCTGATCGGAGGCAAAAAGTATCCTTCCATAAGTGAATAGCCTACTCCGGGTTCTCCCACGACAGGAACACCCGCCTCACATAACGCCTGAATGTCCCTGTATATGGTTCGAACGCTTGTTTCAAACAAGAGCGCTAAATCTTCCGCACGTTGAACCTTACCTCGCTGCAGTTCAAGTACGATGGCCAGCATACGATCTGATTTGTTCAAGAACCACCCCTCCTTGTATGTAATATCCATTACACCATCTTCATTGGACATTTATTATAAGTAACCTATGGACAAATGAAAAGCATTCTGACTAACAAATTCTCACTGTGCCCGTGTCCACTCTTTTCGTAAGATATTTTATTGAACAACAAAGACCAACCCGCTGAGCATAAGTTGGTCTATAAAATTCTTATGAAGGTCGTTGTAATCATCCTGCTCTATCCGCCCCTTAGAGATAGTTAGCAAGCAATATAGATACAGCTTTTGGAAGTGATCGAGAATAATAAGTTTACATAATAATTATTACGTAGTTAAAAATTCAAATCTTTAATATTTTCTTTTGAAAGGTCGATTTTTTCTCCATCTTTATTCACTACATAAATATGATCTGGCTTATTGTCTAAGCTTTTACCACTAATTATCAATTGGTGTCCCCCTTCCACGTTGTATTTTCGGATGTATAGTCCTGATCCTTCATCTTCATAAGGGTACGCTTTAAAATCATTCCATGAAAGGCTTTCTCCTTTCTCAGCCAGAGCTCTCAATTCCTTTAATGGAATGGATGAACTCGACTCTTCCTGACCATTATTTGTCTGACAACCTGAACAAAATGTAACCAAAAGTAACAATGCTAAACCGAGTTTACTAGGAATAAATTTTGGCACTAGGCTTCCTCCTCAAAATCAAATATGGAATTAGTTGTAATTTTTATCTTGCAATTATCACTATTATACCATAGCATAATTACCGTATATTACATTTTTTTGAATTTAATTCGAGGGGGGTATTGACCAATCATAAGGATTTTAGTTGGTTAAACAAAGTTTATCGCCATTGTAATCAAAAAATTTATTCAAATTTCAGGAGGAACGTAACAATGAAAAAATTAGTATCATCATTATTTGCGGTGATCTTGTTATTCACACTCGCGTTACCTGTATTAGCTGAATCAAACAATACCAAAAGGGATACTTCTCCTACAACTGAAACTCAAACATGGTTGAATTGGTTTGACAAACTCACTAAAGAAGATCAATTAAAAGTAAATTACAAACCAGCTGAATTAATATCTTTAGACGAGAATACCCATTTAACGTTATCCAATGTAGATCCATTAGCTTCTTTCGCTCCAGATACTAAAGAATGGTTGAATTGGTTCAACAGTTTAACAGAAGAACAACAATTACAGGTAAATTACCGACCTGCTGAATTCGTCACATTGAATAAAACAGAAGTCACTATTCATGAAACCCAATACAATAACCAGACTATCGATTCCAAAACAAACTCAAATGATCAATTAACTCTTCAAGCTCTTGAAACAATGCCTACAGGTGGTTATGAACACCCATATTCAACAAGTGCATGGGAAAATTTGACTGATAAAGCTAATTGCTATGCATACATGTTAAATACATCCACATATTCTGGACATAAATTACAACCCGGTGAACTTGCTGGAAATGTATTTACAAGTTTAACTTCTTCGAGCATCATTAGTGCTTCTAAGCTTGACATGCCATATTTAAATAAATCCTTACGGACTTCTACATATAGTGAAGTTCCGGGGTACAGAGAGTATAAGGTAGCACTTGTTATTGCACCAAACTATGATTATCATTGGTACAGACAGGATGCTGATGGTGGCTGGTCACATAAACGTGGACTAACAGCTATTGATTTTAGAGATGCCAGCGGCAATTCGATTCGTAATCCACAAACAGCTGATCGTAATTATGGAAATGGCCTGAATTATTCGACTTGGGGCGGATGGTACATTATCAAATATTAATCGTTAACAAAGACCGGGCGAAACGGAGATAATGCACTCCAGCACCCGGTCTTCTTTAATTCCGTTATCCAATTACAGGTCATTCACTTTCTTCTCTCCTGTGATTAAAGTGAATGAGGATACACAGTTTTCTCCTGCGGTTCGAACTGCACGAATGATCCCTCCATACCCGGTACAGCGGCACAGATTGCCGCATAATCCCGTTTCAATCTGTTCCTGACTAGGCTGTGGATAGCGATCCAGCAATGCCTTGGTGGAAATCACCATTCCCGGAGTACAATATCCGCATTGGAAGCCGCCCTCTTCCACAAAAGCCTGCTGAATCGGATGCAACTCATCTTCCTTTTCACCATGTAGCCCTTCTATTGTTGTTATCTCACTGCCAACACATTGATAAGCCATAACGAGACAAGAATTGACCGGCTCTCCATCCATCAGTACCATACATGCACCACAACGGCCTACTTCGCAGGAGACTTTCGTTCCGGTCAGATTCAAATGCGTCCGCAGTACATCCACAAGACGGGTTGACTGGGCGATTTGCAATTTCCTCTCCTCGCCATTCACCACAGCTGCCCACAGGTTCTCCAACGGTTCACTCACGATCGATTCACTCCTTCCTGAAGCGGTACGTCCAGTGGTTTGATCAGTTGATCTCGCGGAACGGGCAAACGATTAACCCACACCCCTGTAGCCTGATGAATCGCAGCGGTTATGGCCGGAGCAAGCGCTACCGAACCAATCTCGCCAATTCCCCGAGGTCCATACGGATCACCCTCTGGTAGCTCTTCAATCGCCTCGACTTCCAGGTGGGTGTGAATATCCCGAATCGTCGGTATCAGGTAGGTGTCCAGATTGGTTGTTATATAGCGACTGTCTTGCATAACGGCGTCTTCGGTCAACGTAAAACCCAGAGCCATTACACTCCCGCCTTCAATCTGTCCGATGAATCCCATTGGGTTGATGACAGGGCCAGCCGCCACCACATGCCTTGTATCCAGCAATTTGGCTTCCCCGGTTAGCGTGTTTACCTCCACCTCTGCGGCTACTGCCGCATACGTATATAGATAATGCCCGCCCACAACATTGTCCGGCGTGGTCGGATATTCGAAATGAGTATCAAAAGTCCATTCTTCCGCTTCCCCATCCTTCGCCAGATCTGCGTAAGAAACAACAACTCTGGAATCAATCGTCGTATCATTCGCTGTAACTGCTGGAGGCAGCTGTCCCTTGCGCCATACTCCCCCTATTCCAGTAATCAGTTCGTCAGCCGGAATTCCTGACAAGGTAGAGGCTACCGACAAAATTTTGGAACGGAATGGTGTCTGTAATCGCTGAAGAGCCATCCAGGCCATTGTCGTTGAACGCGAAGCCGTACTTGAACCGCTGTGCGGCACTCGATCCGTATCCCCAATAATGATACTCAGATCGGATGTGGAGCAGTGGAACAGATCGCAGAGCATCATTTCCAGGGTGGCAATGAGACCCTGACCGAATTCTTCGTAACTGAATGCCACTTCAATCTTGCCTTCGGCATTCAGGGATAGGCGCCCCCCTGCCGGATCGGGAATGCCATAACCCAGCCCTGCCCCGTGCATCGCGATAGCTGCACCGACACCGCGTTTAATCCAGGGAGGCAGAGAAGGATCTGCCGGGAGATGCTGATGTTTTTGCCATAACTCCGAACGGTCCATTGCCTCCCATACTTGTGACAGTCCATCCGTGCCCAGAATCCGTTGATTCAAGGGTCCAGGATCAGTCTTTTCCCTCATGTTGCGTCTCCGAAACTCCCATGGGTCCATCTTCATGATCTCGGCGAGTCGATCCATCTGACCCTCCATAGCAAAGATCGCCTGATTGCCGCCAAATCCGCGAAACTCTCCCGACACTCCATTATTCGTATACACCGAGATGCCTTCCACATCTACATGCGGGATGGAATAAGGCCCAAGGCAATGCTCTGTACAAAAATTCAGGACAGGCGCTCCCAGCGTGGCATAAGCCCCTGTGTCTGCGGTAATTCGAACTCGATGTGCCTGAATCATCCCTTCACGGCTGATGCCAGTCTGCATTTCAATTTTCATTGGATGCCGCTTCAATCCTGCCCGTACAGATTCTTTACGTGAATTGTGCATCTTCACAGGACGTCCGCTTCTCAAAGCAAGAAGTGCGCCATAAGGCTGTACATTCAGCTCATCTTTCCCGCCAAATGAACCGCCAATCGGAGATGAGACCACCCTGATATCCTCTTCGGAGCACCCGATTATTCGGGAGAGCTGCATTCTGTCCTTATAACCATGCTGTGTAGCCGCATAGACATGGAGTCTCCCGTTTTCTTCAGGAACAAACAACCCGCCTTCTGTCTCCATATAAGCATGCATCTGGCGCGGAGTATAATACGTTTCCGCCACGATATGCTCGCATGCAGCAAAAGCCTCTTCTACATTCCCACGCTTGATTTCGGTACGGTGCAGCACATTACCGGGACCATGTTCATGGAGCACTGGTGCACCGGGTGCCAATGCAGCCTCTGTGCTGTCCATCGGAGTCCATTCCTCATACTCTACCCGGATTGCCTCCAGAGCACGTGCCGCACGTTCCGGGGAATCCGCAGCAACCGCGGCAATGGCATCACCGACATAACGAACGACATCCTCGCAAAATACAGGCTGATCTGGAGTTGCAATGCCGAAGCGGTTCAATCCGGGTACATCCTTGGAGGTGAGTACGGCAAATACACCCTCCATGGCTTCAGCTCCGGTAATATCGATGGATACTATACGGGCATAGGGGTAGGAGCTGCGCAAAACTCTTCCATGGATCATATCAGGCAAAGTCATGTCCGTCAGATATTGAAGCTTTCCTGTCACTTTGCCCACCCCATCCGGCCGCAGGTGCCAGCGTTTTCCGCTTTGTTCCCGATTCAGCAGCATGGACTCTCTCCCTTTTCTTCATCTGTAGTCTTCTATGAGCAAAGTGCTTCCCACAGTCCGGCACCTATCATATTACCTGCTGTTTGTTTGCGGTACTGTTCCGATGTGAATGCATCACTATAAGTCTCGAATTCCGATCGAACCGCAACAGCCAGAGTTGAAGCCTGCATAGCAGAAGCCACGCTGCCAAGAAGCATCTTTTCCGCTTCGGGAAGACGCATTGCCATCCCTGAACCTCCCCCTGCAGCTATCGCTAACTTCTTCCAACGCCCATCCGATCCGAGTTCTCCGTGAAAAGCTATCGTCACCAGCGAGGCCGTGAAGGTCTCCCGCCGTCCCAACTTGCGGTAAAATGAAATTTCACGCGAAACTGAGGACTGTTTGCTATGGGAATATGGGAAAGCCGTGTTCGCCATTGGAATATGAATAGCAATTAACACATCATTCGGATTGCGACTGCCGTCATGCTCACCGTTCAGCCAGGACGAAAGACTGCTGATCTCAGAGCCGTTGTCCGTTATCCAATGCAGCTGTGCATCGTAGACCAGCAGTGCGGGTATGGAGTCACCCACTCCGGATACGATGTTTCCGCCAATTGTCGCCATATTCCGAATCGAAGGAGCAGCTATAGCATTCATTGCGGACTGCAGTAAGGGCAGTTGTTGCAGTTGAACGTGTGTGGCACATTGATTCAATCGCGTCAGTGCTCCAATGACCAGATGATCTCCATCCACATACACGCTGCCTGCACCTGGAATACGAGCAAGGCTGATCATATGCTCAGGTACAGGAACAAGGCCACCTTCCCACTGAGTGCGTAATAGTGTCCCCCCTGCTGCATAACAATACTTCCCGAACAGTTTACTCTTCAAAGCCTGAAGTTCTTCCAGATTATCTGGCTGCCAAACCGTTGGCTGCGCTCCAGTACCGTATGCCGGCATGGCCATCGTTTCATCTCCCTTCTCCATATTGAATCTGTGGGGCGTTGGATATGACCGAATGATCCACATAATAATTCTTCAAATCATATGAGACGGCAAGGGTAACGTCAATTATCTTCACATCATTTTGGATAAATGTATAAATACGTGGTTTAATTTGTGCCTGATGCATTAATCACTCCTAAAAGCGAACACAAGCTCATTCATTCCTCACCATTAAAAAACAATAAAGAGGCCAACCAGACGGTCTGGCTGACCTGACGAAATCAGGAAAAGATAACAAGTGATCCGCTCATTCTGCTGAGTTCTTCATTCACCTTATCCCATTCACATAATCCAAAATGCGCTCCAGCTCTGGTTCGTTGTCCGCATCCCAGAAGCAGGAATCGGACAACGATACATACGTTCCTGCATACTTGGCATTGCGCATGATCTTTCGCGCCCCCTCGTCTCCGCTGAGCGACAAAAGAGGCCCTAGCATATGCTCCCGAAAGGCTACAGGTGGCTTGCCTCCTCTCCCATCCGTAGCTGCTGCATAATCACACAGCTTGTTGGCGGCTAATGCCTCAGCAACCCTGTTGATATCCCGTGGCTGTAATAACGGCTGATCTGCCAAAATCACCATCACACCTTCAGGTTGGTGGGGCATAGCAGTCAGAAGACCACAGTGAAGAGACATGGCTATGCCATATGCGTAATCGGTACAGATTGCAATCTGTAGTCTCGTCTCCGTTTCTGGAATAATGCCATAAGAAACTTCATTGAGGCGGACGGCAGGGATCCACGCCAATGAATCCTCAGGTTTGACCACACAAATAACCTGGTCCAAATCGGAGTTCAAGGCAGCTTCCAGGGTCCATGCGGCTAAACACCTTCCATCAGGCATGACAACAGACAGTTTATCCCGACCCAGTCGGCTGCTTTTACCTGCTGCCAGCACGATGCCCGTCAGACGCATGTGCATTCCCCCTCTGTAGGTTGTGACGCTCTTTGGCAGAAGCCGCACGTTTACAGGCAATAAGTTCTGCTGCGATACTGATCGCGATCTCCTCTGGACCATTGGCACCAATGGTCAAGCCGACGGGTGAATGCACATGCTTCATTGGAGGGAGATCGTTCAGCAAACGTGCTGTCCGTGTTCTGGACCCCATAATGCCAAGATATGCATAATTCCGATCCTCAAGCAATTCAAGAAATTCCCGTTCTCTCGGAAATTGATGGCTCATCAATACGATATAATCCCCACCTTGGATATCCAGTACAGAGATGATCTCACGAGGGAAACCCTGGACAAGCTCAACACCCGGAAACCGTTCAGGGGTACACAAAGTCTCTCGCCAATCGGCTACAACCACGCGGAATCCTGCTGATTGGCCCAGACGGGCTACAGGAATCACATCATTTCCGGCTCCGACAATAATCAGACGGGGTTTGGGGACATATCTCGTTGAGATCTGTAGCGGAATATCCCAACGTTCTGCTTCGGACCTTCCCTCCCGTTGAAACTCACTCTTCCCAGAACCAAAACCAGAATCAGTAGCGGCAGCAGCAGATTCAGACGGATGAATAAGGACTTTAATTACATAATGAATCCTTGTGTATTGATGGTAGAATGAGCGGGTTAGCTCCACCGTTGATCCAGATTGAAAATACGTATGCATATGGGACAAGATCGATCTGAGTTCACCACAAACCGGCTCTAGCAGAACAATAATCAATCCGCCGCAGCCAATTGTTTCTCCCCAGGACAGATCATCTGCGGGTCGCATATCATACTCCACGAACTCCAGCTGCTCCGTATCCAGCACCCGATCCACTCTGGCCTGCAGATCACTCTCCAGACATCCCGGACTGATACTGCCATACATCCCCCCTTCTTCGGTCAAAAGCATAGAGACACCCTGCTTACGGTAAGCATGACCTTCTACCTTGATCGCTGTTGCGAGTACACAGCGCGCTTCCCTCGCTGCCATTGCACACAGATCATGCATTTCCATCATTGTCTCCGTCCTTTCAGGGATTAAGATCCGAAGAAGTGAATCAGAGCTTTACTGTGAGGGCTGAATACCCAACTTCTGCTCAGACATTTGCCCGGGTAAACTTCATCCGGCTGCATTCATTAGATGCGTTTCATCAATCTTGCAATACTTTTATCCGATTCACGAAGCACGATGCCACGATCAATCGTTTGAATCTTTCGGTTATTGAGTACAATGCTTCCATCAATAATAACGGTATCTACACAGCTGCGAGTTGCAGAGTAGACGACCCGGGAGTACACATCCGTCTCATAGGAAGGATATGTATGGAAATCATCCAGATCCAGCAGCAGCATATCTGCCTTTTTACCCACTTCCAGACTGCCGATTTCCTTGGACATTCCAAGCACTTCTGCTCCACCCATTGTCGCCATGCGCAGCACCGTCCGGGCATCCATCACTGTTGGGCCATGCGGCACCTTTTGCATAAGAGCGGTCAGACGCATTTCCTGGAACATATCCAGATTGTTGTTACACGCCGCGCCATCAGCACCAATCCCTACTGCAATCTGGCGATTCAATAGATCAGGAATATCCGCTATGCCAGAGGAAAGTTTCATATTCGATCCAGGACAGTGAGTCACTTTCACGCCGCGTTTGCGAATGATCTCTTTCTCTTCCTCACTCAGCCATACACAGTGAGCAAGCACCAGTCTTGGGGTAGCCAAGCCAATATGATCCAGATAGACAATGTTGCGCATGCCGCGCTCGTGTTCGACAAGTTCAATTTCGCCGCGATTTTCGGAGGCATGGGTGTGTACTTTCACATGATACTTATTCGACAGGTCGCGCACCTCAACCAGCAATTCCTCCGTACACGAGACGACGAAGCGTGGACAGAACGCATATTGAATGCGCCCCCCGCCGAACCCATTCCATTTCTCCAGCAAGTCGACACTTTGCTGCAACGAGGTGGCTGTATTTTCACGCAGCGGTTCAGGAACTTCATCCCCGTGATCCATCATCACCTTACCGGAAATCACCCGAATCCCGCTCTGTGCCATCGCCTGAAAAGCCGAATCGGTATGATGCACCGTCTCCATATCGAGAATGGTCGTTGTCCCGCTAGAGATCAATTCGCCCAAGCCGAGCATTGCAGAATAATAGACAGATTCCTCATCATGCGCTGCCTCAAGCGGCCAAACACGTTGACGGAGCCAATCCATTAGCTCCAGATCGTCCGCACGTCCGCGGAAAAGAGTCTGACACAGATGAATATGTGTCTGGATGAAACCTGGCAGCAGCACTTTGCCCCGAGCATCAATGACCTGATCAGCCTGAACGTCAACATGCTCTGCAATCTCTTTGATTTTGTTATCCTCGATCAGCAGATCCCCCGTAAATACATCCTCTTCCTCATTCATTGTGACGAGCTGTGCGCCTTTCAGCAGGATCGTTCCCATGATAATCTCCCCTATCCGTATCTATCTGCGTACATTTCACTAGTTCTATGATCCTGCACATTGAATTCACTCTTAGGATCTAACCATAAAGGTCTACACGAATTACGCTACCACCCGATAGCCATGCCATCTCCCCTGGGGTCTGCTGCGCCGCTGATCATGCCATCTTCACGGATGACGATCCCTTGCGATTGCCCCATAATGCCGTCCCACGGCGCTCTGGCTTCGACGTTATGCCCCCATTGGGCAAGCGTGTCACATACGTCGTCATGATAACGGTTCTCCACTCGCATTATGTCGTCTTCTTCGCCCCAGGTGCGCCCATACACCCAACGCGGCAGACCGATCGCTTCCTGAATGTTCAGACCATAGTCCAGCACACCGGTAAGAACCGATAACTGTGTCTGGGGTTGGCCTTCTCCACCTTGCGTGCCCACAAGCATATAAGGTTTTCCGTTACGAGTGACAAGACCCGGCATCAGTGTGTGGAAAGAGCGTTTATTCGGCTCCAGCACATTGGCGTCCTTCGGATCAAGTGAGAAAAAGGAACCGCGATTTTGCATGATTACACCCGTATCCCCAGGCACATAGGCTGCGCCAAAATCAAAATACAGGCTTTGAATAAATGAAACGGCATTGCCTTCATTATCCACAATCGCAGCATAAGCGGTATCCTGCCCCATCGTTTTGGACAGAAAAGGCTGTGCCACAGGCGGAGCAGACTGAATCTCATTCCACAATTCATCTCCATATACCTTGGATAACAGATGGTTTAATGGAATATCCCTGAATTCCGGATCTGTGAGATAACGGTCACGATCGCGAAAAGCTTTTTTCACGACTTCAGCCATCAGGTGGTAGAACTCGGGGGACGTACGGGCCACAGAGGACAGGTTAATATGCTCCAGCATATTAAGCATCATCAGCATCGAGAAACCCTGGGAGTTAGGGGGCATCTGGTGAATTTCATAACCACGGTAGTTCGTGCTGACCGGCTTCACCCACTCCCCTTTGTGACTCGCAAAATCCGCTGGTGCAAGCATGCCGCCATCTTCACGAATAGCCGATGTCAGTTGATCGGCAAGCTCTCCTGTATAAAAAGTATCCCTTCCTCCCGCCTGAATAAGGCGAATAGATCCGGCTAAGTCCGGTTGTAGGAGCAGCTCCCCTTCCTGCAAAAGTGTACCAAAAGGGGCAAATACCGCTCGCAGCGGCGTATGCCCCATAATGAAATCCTCATCCCGTTCCAGCCACAGTCGCAGATTCCGGGATACAGGGCATCCCTTTTCTGCATACTGCGCTGCAGGTTCAAGCAGCTGTTCCCATTTCAATTTGCCATAGCGAGACCATACCTCCCACCATGCATCCACCATTCCCGGAACGGTTATGGCACTCAACACACCCCGCTGAGGAATGGAACTCATGCCCATCGCTTTGAATGTATCGGCATGAATTCCCGCAGCTGAACGACCACTGCCGTTGTAGGCGGTTATATCACCACTTGTTCCATCGTGGATCAAGAAGAACGAATCGCCGCCAAGCCCTGTCATGTGTGGGTACACCACACCTAGTGCTGCACTAACCGCAACCGCTGCATCATAAGCGTTACCACCCTGGTGGAGAATTGAACTTCCAACCGCACTCGCTAAATAATGAGGAGAGGTAACCATCACCTCTCTGGATATCGGCATCTGGTTCAACATAAGACGCCCTCCTTCCCGGCGTATACATCCAACGCTGCCTGCACCGCCTCACCCGCTGGTAATGCGTGGCGGTGACGAAGCAGAACAGCTTCCAGTGCCCCAAGCACATGCAGTACATTTTTCCGCTGACAACTGAATCCCATCGTACCAATGCGCCAAATCTTGCTTTTCAGTGGTCCAAATGAACTGGCAATCTCAATACTGAAATCGTTCAGAAGCATGCTTCGTACCGACTCACCATCCACACCGTCTGGAATTTGGATACAAGTGACCACCGGAAGTTTACTGGACAACTCTCCATACAATTGCAGTCCCATACCCTGAATCCCCGCGACCAGCGCTCGTTCATTGATCCGATGTCTCTGAAAACGGGCCTCAAGCCCTTCCTGAAGCAGAATACGCAACCCTTCGTGAAGACCGTAGAGCATGGAGGTGGCCTCCGTATGATGGTTCAACCGTGCCGAACTCCAGTAATCCTGCAATTGGCTTAGGTCAAAATAATTGCTGGCAATCGTACAACCTTCGGCTCTAGCACTTGTCGTGTCCCGAAGCCCACGTTCGACGGTTTTACGGCCTATCAGTTTCTTCTCTACACGGCTGTTATATGTTAATGGCGCCATCCCGGACGGAACGGACAAACATTTCTGCGTACCTCCCATCACCGCATCCAGATGCCAGGCATCCGTCTCGACAGGTGTACCTCCGATTGTGGCAACTGCATCAACCACGAGTAAAATATCGAGTTCACGGCAGGCTTTGCCAATCTCGGCAAGAGGCTGCATTTGCCCGGTTGATGTCTCACCATGAACCATCGCGACCAGACTCGGCTTATGGGCATGAATGGCTTTAATTACCTCTTCGGGATCAAATACCGTTCCCCACTCTGTTTCGAAAAAGATAACCTCGGCACCACATCGCTCCGATATTTCCACAAGCAAATGCCCGAAACGTCCATAGATCGGCACAAGCACCTTGTCTCCCGGCTGGATCAGACTGACCAGCACAGCTTCAATACCGGAACGGGATGTGCCATCGACCGGATAACACCACTCATTATCTGTCATGTATAGTTCACGCAGCATCGCCATCGTCTCATTCATCAGGGAAGTGAATTCTGGATCAAACTGCCCCAGAATCGGGAAGGATAATGCCCTCAGAACTCTAGGGTCGACTTCAACTGGCCCCGGTGTCATGATCGTCCGCAAGGAAGGGGACAATTCTTTATAGTTGGACATCTTCACTCAACTCCCGTAACCGTATTTATAGAGTAGCTGGACCAGAACCCGGAAACCTTTCATCAGGTCCTCTTCAGCTGTATATTCAAGGGGATTATGGCTAATGCCATCCTGGCTGGGTACAAAGATCATCGCTGTAGGACATGTCGGCTGAAAGATCTGGGAATCATGGCCTGCGCCGCTTGGCATGTACATATAGGAGAGTTGTTCGCCTTCACAGATATCACGAATGTCTGCGATAATCTGTTCATTCATCGGAATAGGCGTGACAGACAAGTGTTCTTCCCAGTTCAGTCCAAGTTGCTGCTCGGCTGCAATCCGGCTAAAGCTCTGAAGCATGTCTTGCCAGCATCGGTCAATGCTCTCTTGCCTGATGTGCCGGATATCCAGTGAGAATACCGCTTGCGAAGCAACAACGTTGCCGACGCCCGGAGCAGCTGTTATTCGTCCCACGGTCGCTACAAGCCGTTCTCCCGCTTCCAGCGCAATGCTTCTTACGGCTGTGATCATCTCGGCTGCACCTGCAAGTGCATCCTTGCGCCAGGACATCGGTGTCGTCCCTGCATGATTGGCTTCGCCACTTACGGTGATACTAAAACGTTTCTGGCCGACAATATCCGTTACGATACCTATGGAATGTCCCAACCGTTCCAGGACCTGGCCCTGTTCGATGTGAAGTTCGATAAAGGTGCCGTATTTTTTCGCTGCGGGTTTATATTTACGGTCTAATCCAAAACCTGCATCCCGTATCGCCTCTGCAAAGGTGATCCCCTCTTGATCCTTCAAATGCTGGACTTCTTCCAGTCCGGTTACACCCGTTATACTCCGCGATCCCCAATAAGCGAAAGGGAATCGGCTGCCTTCTTCTTCACAGAGCGATACCACCTGAAGTGTTCGTTTCGGTGCCCCGAATTGAGTTTGCAGATACTCCAGTGCAAGCACTCCCGCAGCTACCCCATATGCGCCGTCATACTTTCCACCATGGACGACCGTATCAATATGGGACCCTGTAACAATCGGCGCCTCTTCCATACCTGTTCCTTTTCCCGCCCCCGTACCGGGCAGCGTGCCATACAGGTTGCCCGATTGATCAAATTCAGGAGCCAACCCTTTCTCCTTCATTTTTGCCGCAAGTGCATGCTGTGCTTCACACCATGCTTGGTCATACAACAAACGTGTCACACCCCCCTGGGCATCAGCTCCATAAGTGGACAACCAGTCAAGAAAAGCTTGCAGCTCCACCTGCTCCAATTGCGGCAAAGGCTGGATGGGATCTTCCGTACCCGACGTTGTATGTACTTCAAAGTCCGTCATGATATTCCCTCCGTTCCTTCCTCTACAGCTTGAACAGATGAGTTGGTATGGACAAACCGTCCGATGGGCTCATCAGATAATCCTGTTTTTGAGCTGTATACTCGCCCGCCCCGACAGAACACGTCTGCAATGCTGGAGGAAAACGTGCGCCCTACATAGGGACTCTGCTTATGTGTGTAGAGCAGCTCATCCGTATTCAAAGTAGTACTCTTCTCCCAATCAATCAGTACCAGATCCGCATCCTTGCCGATGGCGATTTCACCTTTGCTCTCCAGTCCAAGCCTTCTGGCAGGTTGCAAAGACAGAACTCTTCCGAGCAACGGAAGGGCTATATTTCGCTGGAGATGCCCTTCTTCCAACATAAGCAGCAGCGTGCTTTGCGCCCCGGAGATGCCACCCCAGATGTCGAAGAAATTATCCGATTGTTTCATCGATGGCGGACAAGGAGAATGATCGGAGGCGATAATATCAATCAGGCCTGCTTCGAGCGCATCCCATAACTGATCTTGCTCCGTCTGACTCCGCAATGGCGGTGCACATTTGGCTACGGCCCCCAGCCGAACAACATCTTGATCAGTCAGAGTCAGGTAATGCGGACATGTTTCCGAAGTTACATCCTGTCCGCGCTGTTTCGCCTCTGCAATCAGATCAAGCGCTTCCCGTGTACTGATATGAACAAAATGCAGTGCACATCCGGTCTGCTCCCCATATTGCAGCGCTTGGGACACCGCCCGAACTTCTGCTTCTGCTGGACGAGATTGCACGTAATCCATCGGTCCGGTTCGTCCAACTGCGATACTTCTGGACCCCAGTTCGCCAACCATTACTTCGTCTTCGGCATGAAGCGCCAACACGCGGTTTAGCTTTGCAATTTCATACATTCCATTCAAAAGTGTATCGTCATCGGCTCTCGCGAAGATATCTTCCCCTTCTCCGCCGGGTTCGGACATAAATGCCTTGAATCCGGCCGCCCCCATATGGGCCAATGGAGCAAGCTCAGCCCGATTGCCGGGAACAAGTCCTCCCCAGAACGCATAATCAACATAGGATTGACCTTCGGCTGCTTTCATTTTCAGATCCCACGCATCCGGTCTAATTGTTGGGGGGACACTATTGAGCGGCATATCGACATACGTGGTAATTCCGCCAGCAGCCAGTGATGCTGATCCCGACTTGAATCCCTCCCAACTCGCGAGTCCAGGTTCATTAAAGTGAACATGAATGTCCACCGCCCCCGGCATCACGGTAACCCCCTTTGCTTCTATGATTTCAGTGTCTTCATCACCCACCAGCTGTGAGGACAAAGCTGTTATTTTTTCACCTGTAATCCCAATATCCAGTTCTTCGACGCTATCTCTCAATACAACCCGGGCCCCCCGGATGATCGTATCTAATCTTGTCATATGGATGACCCTCCTCTGATCAGCACCGGATTCATGTATTTCAGCTTCCCCGATATGTACTGTAACCTCCTGGAGCAATCAATAAAGGAATGTGGTAGTGGCTTGCAGTATCGGATACGGCAAAACGAATTGGTACAACCGTCCATAACGCCTGCCCCAGTTCCTCAAGAGATCGCTCCGCGTAATAACCCTCAACGTTGAATTGAAGCTCATATACCGCTTGCTCAAGCTTCCCACTGTCCAGCAATGGGGCGTCCAGACGTCCATCGCTATTCGTCACCGATTCAGCAACTTTCCTTTTGGATTCCTTCTCGCCGTCCCTGTGCAATACATAGAGTTCAATCCGCACGCCTACAGCCGGTACACCCTTGGATGTATCCAGCACATGCGTAGTGATCCGTCCTCCAGCCACCGACATCATGCCTCCCCTTCTTTCTTCGAGCGACTACTGTCAGCCTCTAGATCGTCCCTTGTCATCGAGAAGCCCTGGAATCCATAAGGAGGTCTGGGCTCGGTAAATACTTTGCCTTCTCCTTCTTTCACTTCATCCAGCACCATCTCCCAAGTCCGATTATTGGACTCGAAGGAAACTTCACTGAGCTGTCCAAATCGCTTCAAAAGCCTTAATCCAATCTGATAAATCAGATGTTGAATGGAGGCGGAACGAATTGCATGGAACACGGCAGCAGCTACATCTCTTACCTGCTCCGCTGCTACATAACGCCCGCGCTGATCGTCCATGCCATCTCTCGGGTCCTCGTAACGCCAATTGATATTTAGGAAAATGAACAGTGGACGGTCCCATGTCTCGGGTAAGGAGGTGTACTCATCCTTGACGAACCCGGCAAATTCACTGCCTTTGACCTTAATAAGCCTGATATCTGCGACACCACTGAAATGATTGCTCAGCTCAACCTGATTTCCTTTTCGCTGCGCTTCAATTGCAGCCGTCGCCCGCTCATTCTGGGAACAACGGAATACCAGCTCGCTTGCACGAAAGCCCCCCTGCCCGCCAACAGGTACATCTTCAAAAGGAATCTGATCTGCCGTCATCTGGACCTTGGTCATCTGAGGATATGTTTCCAGAAAACGCCTGCTGATGGCAGCGAGAAAGCCTTCAACGGTAGCTCCTCCGTAATCCGCAGCGTGTTTCAAAATAAAATTCTTCATTGAATCCGTCGCAACGACACGGGAATTATCTCCTTCGATAAAAGAAGGCAGAAATTCGTCGCCTTGAACGGCTACTTTAATGTTCAATCCGAACAGGATATTATTGCGTCCGGTAAATGAAGATTCCGGGATGGACTGGATGCCAGTCAATGGTTTGACGTATGAACGATACATCCATACATCCCCTTTCCCGTAAAACATGGTCCGCTGCTTCACTTCGAATGGCATAAACTCAAATTTATGTTCATGTTCATGACCCACCTGCACCAGCCATTGCTCCAATCGAATAGAAGCGATCTTGAATACTTCTTTCAGAGCGGTATGGAATTCTTCCTCCTTGCCTCGCTGATTGCGTTGCCGCATGGACTCCAGGATCGACTGAGCTGTGTGCCCTTTCACGGCCAATATAAAAGGAAAGCCGAATTGGCTTGTATATTCCTGGTTTAATTTGCTAAATTCGTTATATTGCTCCGGTGAGAGTGAATTAAGCCCTGCACCCGCCTGTTCTTGCACGGAATTGTTACTCATGCTGATTCGCGCTCCGAGATCCGGGTGATTGCACAGCAACTGCAATTTCATCTTTTCATCGGATGTCTGAACTACGTCCTTCATTACATTCATCATGTGTTCAAATGAGGCAAATGGCCGTGAAGGCCAGGAACGCTCTGCTACCCAGGGTGATTCTTCGAACAGTCCGCCAAACGTATGCACGAACTGTGTGATAGACCAGCTGTTAACGAGTTTAATGAAGTCGGTCATGTTAGAACCTCCGGTCTTTTGTAGATTGTTGTTCTTCATTCTAAGTGTCGCTCTGCACAGCGGCAACAATAATCACGCAATTTTGTAATATAACATAACATCAGAGATGTGATTTGTTTGCAATGCACGGGATTTGATTACTCTAATGCAATAAAAACCTAAAAAAACCGCATTCCCTCAAGGGAAATACGGTTTTATCTAACTTGGCTGTTTCATTGTTATGCTGCACAACACTTGTTCAGGATACTGATGATCATCCTAAAAGATATAAGTATACGGGCCCGCCGTCAGATTAATGCTGCTGCGAATGCGGTTTTGCCGATGGTTGGTCACGAACAAACTTACGGAAGGTGAACACCAGCTTTAATTTCAGCAGATCATTCGTCTTCTTAAAGTCCATTTGCAGCAAACTTCCGACCTTCTCCATCCGATAGGTAACGGTGTTCCGATGCACAAACAGTTGCTTCGCAGCTTCGTTAATGAGTCCATCATTCTCGATAAAAGATTCCAGCGTGTTCATGAGCACCTGATTGGGATCACCATCCCTGGCCAATAATGGCTCAAGTACTTTGTTGCAGTAATTTTCCATGATGTTATCCGGTACATGTTGGAATACATAGGCAAATTCCAACATCTCGAACTGGAGAGCCCGATCCTTCATGCCGAATCGACGAGCCAATTGACGGGTATCCAGGCATTCCTGATAAGCTTCTCGCAACGATTTTGGCTCATGCTTCATTTTGCTGATCCAGAACCGCGGAGCAGGTTCCCCCTTAGCTTCCTGAGCCGCAAGAACATCACCGAACCGATTCAGCAGGAAAGCTGATAACTCCTCTCCATAATCCCGTCCCGTTGGACAGGTATAGATGGACAAAATGCCATCTTCGATCTGAAAATGCTGTGAGGCTGTGAACTGCATCAGCGGATTGTACTGCAACTCACGGTGGATCTGCTTCAGCAGTTTTCCTTCGGCAAAAACAGACGGTTCCAATGTGATCAACACGCACTGATAGGTCCCCTGAAACAGGTGAACACCTTTATTCTCGCTGAGCCTGGATAGTTCATCTACCGTCATTTTGTTATCCAGATACTGGGTTAGCAGCGTACGCATCTCATCCTGAACGGTCGGGTTAATGTGTTCCCGATAGGTCATATCCATATAGAATGCCAGAACATCCGCAGCCTGCTGGAATAATTCTTCCTCCGCTCTAAGAGACAGGGCCGCGTCTGTAAAGACGAGCAAAAAACCGTATTCTTCATCATTCTGCTTGATGGGCACCCGGTGGCAACTACCCTGATTCCACTTCACCCGGTGCATGACGGATTTCCAGGGCCAACCCTGTACAACCGCGTCTCCGGCGATACCATCGCTTCCATAGAGCACATGTCCTCGAGAGCCAATCACCGTAAGCGGGTAATTCAAAACAGTGGCAAGTTCGGCAAATACATTCCGATGCTGTTGTTGCAGTGCAAACTGCATCAATTTTTTCTGTTTCTGTACTACCTCATGGAGCAACCGATTGCTGCGTTCATGTTCGGCCTTGAACAACGCATTCATCTGGTCGGAAAACGTAAATTGAAACGGCAGCTCGAGCAGGGGCATCCTCAGTCGATCCGCTTCCTCAATGATTCCTTGCGGAATGGACTGCCAGAAGCGGCCCAATTTAATGCCAAGTCCGGCACAACCGCGTTCATTCAGGCGGCGCATCAAACGGAGTGCATCCGTCTCGTTATCTTTCATAATAAACGCTGTTGTAAACAGCAATTCTCCGGATTTGATCCAATCCGCTATATCTGGAGCGTCCATGACGTTAACGGATTTCATCATCCGCGAAGTCCCTTCCCCACCCGCAACCAGTCTGGCCTCAGACAATGGATATACCTTTAAAGCCTCTTTAACTGTAAGCTGCATGGACATTACCTCCCATATATATAACACTTATAGCGGTTTTCTTGGACACAACCAAGGATTTACACTTATTTTCGTCCATATTTTGAAATCCACTTGGAATGTTGTTAAGTATTATAACATCATTTCGTTTTTTAAAGCTTACATGAGAAAAAAATAAAACCTATGACACCATTGCAGCAATCATTGCGCAACTGGCATAGGTTTCAATTTTAGTTTCAATATGGTTTATCCAGGTACTGAAGATCAGATTCCCAATGTTTCATGACTCAGCCATAATTTCATTCGGGACAGTACCTCTTTCATATTCAGCGGTTTGCTAATATAATCCGAGGCTCCTGCTGCTATACATTTGTCACGATCTTCTTTCATAGCCTTCGCAGTTAGAGCTATAATGGGGAGCTGCTTGAGACTCAATCTCTCACGGATCTGGCGAGTAGTTTCATACCCATCCAGCTCTGGCATCATGATGTCCATCATAATAATATCCGGCTTCGCCTCCCCACGTTCCAGCATCTCCAGACATTCGTATCCATTCTGAGCTGTGATCACATTCATGCCATATTGTTCAAGGGCGTTCGCCAAGGCGTATACATTTCGAATATCGTCGTCCACCACAAGCACTTGACGCCCGTTCAGTAACGATTCTTCCAGTGGAGTCAGCAATGTCTCGACGTTTGTTGAAGTCAATTCTGAAGTATTAGTTGTTTCAGGAGCCGTGACTGCAACCTCGTTCAAGAACAATCTGGAAGTCTGCATAACCTCTGGCTCTTCCGTTCTCAGCGGGAGGAACAGGGTAAAAACACTTCCCTGTCCCTCACGGCTTGTGGCCGAGATGGATCCGCCCAACAGATTGGCAAGGGATTGGGAGATCGACAGTCCCAGTCCGGTTCCACCATATTTTCGGGCCGTAGCTCCGTCTGCCTGCTTGAACGCATCAAAGATCTGTAACAGTTTGTTGTCAGCAATGCCAATTCCCGTATCACTAACCGAGAAGGCAATAGCATCCCTCTCCATCCTGTTCCCTTCAGGACTGGCCAGACTCACTCTGGAGATCGTTAATGCCACTTCACCTTCATTGGTAAACTTGAATGCATTGGAGAGCAAATTCCGCAAAATCTGGTGTAACCGCATCTCGTCAGAAACAATCGTTTCCGGCAAAGGGCTTTGAAGCTGAATCCGGAAGTCAATTCCTTTTTGTTCAGCCGTTTTCAGGAAATATTGATTCATCACTTCGGGCAGACTTTCAAGATACACATCATCAAAATCCACTTCCATCTCCCCGGCTTCCACTTTGGAAAGGTCGAGAATGTCGTTAATCAGGTTGAGCAAGTCCTTGCCTGATGCATGGATCACCGAAGCATATTTCTGCTCTTCACTGTTTAAGTGCTGATGCTTGTTCTTAGCCAAAATCTCGGATAAAATCAGCATACTGTTGAGCGGAGTACGCAGTTCATGCGACATATTCGCGAGAAATTCAGACTTGTAACCGGAACTGGTCCGCAGCTGATCCGCTACTTTGGCGAGCTCCCCGGCAGAAGTTTCTGCCGCATTTTTCTGTATTTCCAAACGCTCGTTCAGTATATGCAGTTCTTCAGTCTGCATATGTAACTCTTCCGTCTGAGATACCATCTCTTCGGTTTGAAGCTGAAGTTTTTCAGATTGTGCCTGCAATTCTTCATTGAGTACCTGAGACTCATCATATAATTGCTGCAATTCCATGCGGGTAGCAGTCGAATGCAGGGAGACACTGAAAATTTCAATCAATTCGCCAAGCATCTTCATATCATTCTCCTGCAATGATTTCATAGAGGCGAGTTCAATCACAGCAATTGTTTTACCTTCAAATATGACTGGAGCAACCGTTACCGACGTAGCTGTTGTATGTCCAAGACCTGAGGAAATGCGAATATAGTTTTGCGGCAGGTCATTCATACACAAAATCCGTTTCTCGATAGCACTTTGACCGACAAGGCCTTCACCGGGTGCGATTGATACTTTACCAAGTGAACGTTCGTTTTCTCCATCAGCCGCATATGCCGCAATACGAATCAGTCGATTATCCTTCCAGTAATATAAGACGCTATAAGGAATTTCCAACAGAATTGCGATTTGATTCAGGAACAGCCGTGACAGCCCCTCCAAATGATTTGGATTTTGCAGCAGAGTGGCTATATCGGCAATCTTGCTTTTCAATCGGTTCTGTTCCTGGACCGTATCAAGCAAGTTATTGGTCTCTCGCCCAAGATCACCTACTTCATCATGTGTTCGTACATGAATCCGCTGCGTTAGATTCCCCCCTCTGGATATATCAGTGATCGTGTGCATTACGTCTCGTAAAGTTTTAACAATATTACTTGATACAACAAAGGCTGCCGTAATGGACAATGCAGCAATAATTCCCCATAATGTGTACATGATTGTAAGTAACGCGGAACTTCGTGAAGCCAGTTCGTTTACCCTCGTTTCGGTCAGAGCAATCTCTGTGGTCCGAAAGGCATCAAGCTGAGACCTCAACAAATCCATTTCATTTTTGCCTGGATCGGATTGAAAAAACGCAATGACCTTCGCTTGATCCCCTTGTTTCTTCAGTTCCACCAACGGTTCTCCAGCAATTTCAATCCACCGTGTAATATGTGTTTTGATGTTTTGCAAACTCCGCTGCTGAGAAGGATTGTCACTTATTAATGCAAATAACTGGTCATAGTTGTAGTTCCACTGCGCAAGCCCCTGTCTGTACGGCTCCAGGTAGCTTTCATCCCCTGTAATCATGTATCCACGCTGTCCTGTTTCCATGTCCAGCACATTTTTCTCAATCGTGTTGGTCAGGTTGTGCACTTCAAGGTCGTGGTGGCTGATAAAATCATTTTCTTTCTGCAATA
The DNA here is from genome assembly GCF_014844075.1 of Paenibacillus sp. JNUCC-31. Lineage (NCBI taxonomy): Bacteria > Bacillati > Bacillota > Bacilli > Caryophanales > Paenibacillaceae > Paenibacillus > Paenibacillus sp. JNUCC31. The sequence goes on along the minus strand of NZ_CP062165.1, from coordinate 7,369,461 downwards.
CATTGATTTGAGCTGATAGAATCAGTAAGACGGCACCAAATAGCAGCACCACCATAAGATAGCCCAATAGAATTTTGGAGCGTATCGTAAATCTTCTCTTTTTCGACAACGCTGAAACCTCCAATGAAATAAACAATTCCCAAACCTAGCAAAGAGTGCATCTGTAGTTTATACGTATATGTATAGTCTGACAAGCATTTATATGGTCATTGTTCCAATCCAAAGACGACCTGCTCGGGGCAGGTCGTCTTCTTAAGGATTACGATGTTTTCAATCCGAATGAATTAGGCTTTCGGAGCTATCATTTTCGCTGGATCAACATACTGATCGAATTGCTCTTCCGTAAGCAGACCTGTCTGCAATGTTGCTTCTTTCAGAGACAACCCTTCCTTATGCGCGAGCTTGGCAATTTTGGCTGCATTCTCATAACCGATGTGGGGATTGAGAGCCGTAACCAGCATAAGCGAATTATTCAGATTGTGTTCAATCTGGCTGAGGTTAGGTTCAATGCCGACTGCACATTTATCATTAAATGCAACGATGGAATCCGCAAGAAGCTGAACCGATTGCAGGAAGTTATAGATAATAACCGGTTTGAACACATTCAACTCGAAGTTACCCTGACTTGCCGCGAAGCCGATCGCTGCGTCGTTCCCCATCACTTGCGTAACGACCATGGTCATCGCCTCGCTCTGGGTTGGATTCACTTTACCTGGCATAATGGAGCTACCCGGTTCGTTCTCCGGAATCCGGATCTCTCCTAAACCACTGCGTGGGCCACTCGCGAGCCAGCGTACATCATTGGCAATTTTCATCAAGTCAGCTGCAAGCGCTTTAACGGCGCCGTGAGCATAAACGACTTCATCATGGCTCGTAAGGGCGTGGAATTTATTTGGAGCGGATACAAAATCCTTACCTGTATGTTTACCAATCTCCTTGGCTGTATAATCACCAAAGTCGGGATGTGCATTGATTCCGGTTCCAACAGCCGTACCACCGATTGCCAGTTCCTTCATATACTGAACACTATCCCGGATCATGCGTTCACTCTTGTCGAGCATCGCTTCCCAACCGCTGATCTCTTGACCAAGCGTAATTGGAGTCGCATCCTGAAGATGAGTACGGCCAATTTTGATAATATCCTTAAAGGCTTCCGACTTGTCTGCAAAAGTAGCTTTCAGCACCGCAATTGCCGGCAAGAGCTGATCTTCAACCGCGAGCACACCCGCAACATGCAGAGCGGTTGGAAATGTATCATTCGAGCTCTGAGACATGTTGACATCATCATTCGGATGCAGACGTTCTTCCTTGCCCTTTTGTTCAAGCAACTGGTTACCCAGATTGGCAATGACCTCGTTCACGTTCATGTTGGACTGTGTTCCGCTACCCGTCTGCCATACCACGAGCGGGAAATGATCATCAATCCGGCCAGCAATAATTTCATCAGCGGCATAAGCGATCGCATCTGATTTGGCAGCCGATAGTTTACCCAATTTATGATTGCTTGCAGCAGCGCTTTTTTTCAAAATGGCAAGAGCACGTACGACTTCCATCGGCATATGCTCGCGACCAATCGGAAAGTTCTCCTTGCTGCGCTGCGTTTGAGCTCCCCACAGCCTGTCGGCTGGTACTTTCATTTCACCTAACGTATCTCTCTCAATGCGGTATTCCACTTGCTTCTCCTCCTCCAAAAAGATGGTTTGTGTCTCTACAAAATACGCATACATTCTTTGCTTCACAGCATCTTGCATTTGTTGATTCCAATGTGATCTTTGTGATTTATGCAAAATGCTCTTTTGAGAAAAGCTTGTGTATCTTGTCATATTATACATGATTGCCTGCCAGGTTTTCACCTTTTCGACAAAATTGTAAGCGTGACGCAAAATGTGCAAATGTTTATTTTTGTGGCTTGATCGGGTACAAACGACTGGATTGTTCGAATATTTCACCAGGCTCAAGACCAATAAGACCGATCTCTTCAGCAGGTAAGCCCTGTACATTCGGAGCATTAACCAGGTTCATCTGTGGTTCAGGACAGAAGAAGTCGCCCGCCATGTTGTTGTTCCAGATCATCCAATGCTTGTAGGAAGTCCCTACATCATACACCAGCTTGTCGCCGGTACGATGATCAGTCAGTTCCATATAGTTACGCCCATTCTGAGGTTCTGCCGTGTAGTGATTATCCATGGCTGCAAAAAACGGACTGACACCTTCACCTTTTAACTGTTCTTCTTCCGGTGTAAGCGGTTGAAATTGTCCCGTAGGCAAGGAACGTTCATTCAACTCCCGGCGTTGTCCAATGGTTGCTTTGGCCGTATAATCGGATGCTTGGCTTTCCGGTGCAAATGGAACGCTGATTGCTGTATGGAATGCAAACAGATTCGGCATACGTTCCTGACCATTATTGCGAACATTCAATTGCTGTTGAAGTCCAAGGTTGCTTAGCGAATAACGAAGCGTCACAGTAAATGTGAATGGCAGGTATTGATGGAACACATGTCCTTCCTTGACTTCCTGGCTAAGTACGACATAACTCTCCAGCTTATCAGATCCATAACCCTCAACCTTCCACTCAACATTGTGCAAGAACCCATGCAAATGGTTGCCTGTAGCTGGTTCATTTATAGGCAATTGATAGACTTTGCCATCCCAGGGAAAACGACCATCCTCATAGCGATTTGGTGGAGAAAGAATCGGAATTCCATATACGGCAGGAGCAGCCATAAAATCGTCCATATGCTCCTGATCTGGCTCCCGCAAATAGCGGAATCCCCGCTCTGTATCGCGGAAAGCGACAAGGTTGGCACCCACGCTTGGAATGACAGCCGCTTCAAACTGATCAAAGTGAAGCCAGACAGCGGGTATACCTCCAAATTGTTCTTCAAAAGCTGCATTTTGCTGTGTCATCGTTATATGTACCTCCTGCATACTAAGGTTATATTATACGGCTCGACTATATCATGCCCATGCACAAAATACCAATCTATGATAGAGAACAAATTCATGATGGAAAGACAAAAAAGACAGCCACGGAGCTACGCAGCTGTCTCTACAGGCACATGATACCGCAAAAAACCATTCCGTAATTCCTTGAAATGTATTCATAACTTCGGCTCATTCAGTCCACATATTTGCCATGATCCGGAACGGAAGTTTCTTCGAAATCCAGATCGAGTTGCTTCAGCGAATCCCTCAACATATCGCCGGTTAAGGTATGTCCATGCCCTGTAACAGCAACCTTCGGCTGCAATTGGCGAATATGATGTACGGATTGATGAGCCGCCTTCCAATCTGTCGTGAAGTATGCGGGCGGACCGTGTAACTGTTTGTCCTGAAGCAGCACATTCCAGAGCGATTCCTGTTTTACCGTGACAATCGCGTCTCCGGCAATCAGGATACGATCTTCTTCACGAAATAGTGAAACATGTCCCGGCGTGTGACCAGGGGTGTGAATCCATCTCCAAGCCGAAACTCCCGGAATGGAATGGTCATCCGGCAGACTGAATATCCGATCATCCAGATTAATGGCTTCATTGGGATACGTGAATGACAACCGTGCCATCAAACCACCACCTACGGAAGGGTCCGCTGGAGGGTAATCCTTCGCACCTGTCAAATAAGGCAGTTCCAGCGAGTGTGCATACACCGGGACACCCCAGAATTGTTCCAATTCGATGACGGTCCCTACATGATCAAAATGACCATGTGTCAAAATAATAGCAGACGGAGGACCAGGAAATCGTTCAGATGCAACATGAAGGATCTGATCGGTGAAACTCGCTACTCCTGTATCCACGAGCACCCAGTTCCGGCTTCCCGGCTCACCGATAAACACAACATTAACGAACAGTGTACGCAGACTGAGGATATCGTGCGCGACTTCTTCGAGTCCCGTCATCCCTGCTGTAATCAGATTGTCAGATGCCATTCACGGTTACCTCCCATTCAGGCGGATTGTCTCTCTGGTTCCATTCATCTGTCATAGACTTCCCTTTTCTGGAGCATCTATTCCTTACTTCCAATAAAATAGACGATGTACACCCTGTTTCAGGCATACACCGTCTAGTATAATCAGCTACATTCCATATTAGAACAAGAACATCTCGGACAAATTACGCCGGGTAAGCATCCAGTGCTGCATCAAGCAACTGATTGTACATATCGTCGTCGTTTTCCAGCAGTTGGTCCATGCGCAGCAATTCCTCTTCATCACCGGACTGTTCGGTGAAATGCAGACTATAATCCCAATCCTTGCCGTTCTTGCTCATGAACGTAATCTCATATACTGACTTTTCGCCTTCTGCACGAAAAACGGTATTACCCACATAATTTTTTTCGTCTTCACGACGCATCTCTGCACGAATAATCTCAATATTCACACTCGTTCTCTCCTTTAATCTCTCATCTGTTGCGGGTCTCCACAATTTATGGTAAACCTAGTTTGGTAATTATTATTGGTTAATTGTACAATATATATCGTAGCAACGTATACCTTATTCAATGAGGGAACAATACTGACTCCTTACATACCTGTAATGAGGACTATAATAACAAACAGCTACGATATTATACCAAACGGGAGGAAAAAATAGCATGAACAATTTCGAAACGAATTTACAACAATATGCCGAACTGGCTGTCAAAGTCGGTGTCAATGTCCATCCTGGGCAGACTCTCGTCGTGAACGCACCAATCTCGGCAGCACATTTTGTGCGCCTGATTGTCAAAGCCGCTTATGGCACAGGTGCCAAGCTGGTCAAAGTAAACTGGAGTGATGAAGTCATCACACGTCTTCACTATGATCTCGCACCAGAGGAATCCTTCTCCATTGAACCAAAATGGTTTGCAGGTGAAATGACTGAACTCGTAGAAGAAGGTGCCGCCATTCTGCACGTTATTGCAGAAAATCCGGACCTGCTTGCGGGTGTTCCTCAGGAACGGATCGTGACGAGTCAGAAAGTTCGCGGTAAAGCAATGGAGAAATATCGCTCCTATCAAATGGCAGACAAATTTAGTTGGTCCATTGTAGCAGTTCCCTCTCCTGAATGGGCAGCCAAAGTATTCCCTGATCTTCCGGCAGAGCAGCAAATCGATAAATTGTGGGATGTTATATTCAAAACCGTTCGCATTGGTGAGCAGGATGCTGTCGCAGAATGGAAAACGCATTTGCTGAATCTCGATTCCCGCGCCGATCTGCTCAACGAAAAAAAATACAAAAAGCTTCACTATACTGCCCCTGGCACAGACCTTACGATTGAGCTTCCCGAAGGACATCTGTGGGTGTCCGGTGGCAGCATCAATGAACAAGGACATGTCTTCGTTGCCAATATGCCTACAGAGGAAGTGTTCACCGCTCCACTCAAAACCGGAGTTAACGGCACTGTGCGTAGCACGAAACCACTGAGCTATGGCGGAAACCTGATTGACGGTTTCTCCCTGACTTTCGAAAATGGTCGGATCGTAGACTATACTGCTGATCAAGGACTCGATACACTGAAAAGCCTGATCGAAATGGATGAAGGCGCACATTATCTGGGTGAGGTAGCTCTCGTTCCACATCAATCGCCAATTTCCGATACGAATATTTTGTTCTACAACACCCTCTTTGATGAAAATGCATCCAACCATCTGGCGATCGGTAACGCCTATGCCTTCTGTCTGGAAGGTGGCAAAACGATGTCCAAGGATGAATTGATCAGCCATGGCATGAACTCCAGTCTCACTCATGTGGATTTCATGATTGGATCAGGAGAAATGAACATTCACGGTGTCACTTCCGAAGGCAGCGAAGAACCGATCTTCCTGCAAGGAAACTGGGCTTTCTAATTTAAACGATGTAAATGAGAGAGAGGGTCACTCCTCTCTTTTCCTGCGTAAGCGGGGCATTCATGATATGGAGGAACACGATATGTTGAGTTTTGAACAAAAACTGGATCATTATGCTGAACTGGCCGTAAAAGTTGGAGCCAACGTTCAGCCCGGACAAATCTTCGTCATCAGCGCCATGATTGATACAGCTGAATTCGTGCGTTTGTTGGTGCGCAAAGGCTACGAGGCCGGAGCTAAGAAAGTCATCGTCAAACACGGGGACGAGACTGTCAATCGATTGCGTTTTGAAATGGCGCCTGAGGATTCCTTCCAGGACCCACCGAAATGGCATGCTGCTGAACTTGAGGAGCTGGCAGCGAACAATGCTGCATTCTTGACCGTATTGTCCTCCAGCCCGGACCTATTGAAAGGCATCGATCCTGAACGCATTTCCACCCATCAGCGTACATACGGTCAGGCGATGTCCAAATATCGTCAATATCAGCAGGCCGACAAAATGAGCTGGACAGGAGTAGCCTGTCCTTCACCGGATTGGGCTGCGAAAGTGTTTCCCGACCTTTCACCTGCCGAGCAGATGAAACAGCTCTGGGAAGCCATTTTTGCTGCTGTAAGAGCCGATCTGGATGATCCTGTAGCGGCTTGGGAGCAGCATATTGAGCGTTTAGAGCACAAAGCAGTTGCCCTGAACAGCAAAAAATATAAAGCTTTGCATTTTGTATCACCTGGAACAGACCTTACCGTTGAGCTTCCTGAAGGACATATCTGGGCGCAGGCGGGAAGCATTAACGAACAAGGTACCCACTTTGTTGCCAACATTCCGACAGAGGAAGTATTCACTGCCCCAGCCAAATACGGAGTGAGCGGTAAAGTGACCAGTACCAAACCACTCAGTTATGGCGGAAGTATCATTGATCGCTTCTCCCTAACATTTGAGAAGGGGCGCATCATTGATTTTCATGCCGAAGTAGGGCAAGATACACTCGAACGGCTCATTAACATGGATGAAGGGTCCCATTACCTCGGTGAGGTTGCTTTGGTGCCTTTCCATTCACCAATCTCGGAAAGCGGTATTCTCTATTACACAACGTTATATGATGAGAATGCTTCATGTCACCTCGCGATCGGCAGTTCCTATGCCTTCAATATCGATGGTGGCAAAACCATGTCAACCGAGGAACTTGCAGCTCGCGGCATGAACTCCAGCATTACTCATGTGGACTTCATGATGGGTTCGCCGGAAACGAACATTTACGGCGTGACAGCGAATGGCGAGCGTGAAGCCATCTTCCTAAAAGGCGACTGGGCTTTCTGAAACGAGTTGAATCTGATAATCCCAATAATTATTAAACATCATTTAGAGGCTGCCTTACTGACCATCATTTTTAGAGGTTAGTAAGGCGGCCTTTCTCTAATTTAGAATCTACTTCCCTTCTTCTGTCGGACTAACCTCCCATTGTATCGCTTCCATATAATGTTGTAAAATGAAATGATACCAATGTTTGTGGATTGTTCACCAGAAAGGAGAACATCATGGCCAATCGGCTCCAATTACTTTTAGCCTCGGATTTCCATAATTTGGGCCCGCAACTTCAAGAAGAAGTGTACTACGAATACTATAATATGGTACATGGTCTCATCGTTTACATCATCAAAGAACGTGCAGCAGCAGAAGATATTATCCAGGAAGCTTTTATCAAAATCATTAAAAACAAACCTCTCTTCGACAACGAGGTCAAACTGAAAGCCTGGCTGAAGGTAGTCACACGGAATACCGCCATTAATTATCTGAGAAAAAATAAAAATAACCGTAACCAACTGGATACGGATAGTGTTTTTATAGATATGGAGACAATGAATCAGACGGCAGCTTCCGTGGAGAGCACAGTGGAGACACAAATGATGCAGGAATCCATCGAGTTCTACCTGGAACAGCTTAAACCGGAATATCGTGTTCTCGTAGAGCTGCGCTGGAAAGAGGGTCTTTCCTATCGGGAAATGGCCGATCTGCTTGATACATCTGAAGAAATTGTGAAGCAACGTTTGTTCAGAGCCCGCGGAAGTATCAAGAAAAAATTACATAAGGAATGGGGTGGAAGTATTGAGCAAAGGCAAGTCCGATAAGCATATTGATTCATTCGATTCAGAGCTAGAAGACGATTTTTTCGATGCCGCGTTTGATATGGCTTTTGACGAAGCCTTCCATCAGGCTGTATCTGCTCCCCTAGATCCAAATAACACAAATTTCCAAATTATGCATGAGTCCTGGCTTAAAGTTGAATATGAAATTAATAAGATTAACGCACGCAAAAAAAGAAGGCGGACCTTGCGGCTTTCTTTCGTTATCGCCGCTTCAGTCGCCTTAGGTGCAGTTTTATTCAGTGTTCCTACGAACACACAGGCAGTGTCCCCTTTTGTGCAAACGATCAAGGATTGGGGTAATGGAATGAAATCCATTATTATTAAAGACCGTACAAACGAAATAGTTGGATTGGATCCTTTAGCAGCAAAGACGTCTGCACCACCTGAGCCTGGTAGCGAGGACGCTCCTCAAATTTCTACTGAAAATTATGATGACAATCCCTATGAATTCGATATAGATTCAACACAAATTTTGGTTCCTGTTGAAGTAACTGAGGAAGAAGCACGCTCGGGGTTTATTGGTGACTTTCTACTTTCAAATGTAATCCCCGAGCGATTTACCGACATCAAGTTCGAGCTGATGCTTGATGCAGAGTTGCCGCTCCCTATAGACAGTAATATTAAATCAACCCATATGCGAGTACTCTACACTGGTAAAATCAAAGATAGACAAGAAGAAATATTACAATTTGATTATGCCTGGATCCATCCTGGTGAAGTAGTTGAAGGTCCTTTACTTCGAGAGACAAGTTTCGTTAAACTGGGCGATGGTAGCGAGGCGTTTATGTCAATTGGCCCTCGCTATAACACTTTTCAATGGATGATGGGTTCAACCAACGTCAGCTTGTTCGGTACTCTCAGCGAAGAAGAGATGTTATCCATTGCCAATAACCTTCAGAATCAAAGGTTTCCTTGGAACAGTCATTAAAGTTGACTAGAATAGCACATTTGATGATGTATGTGTGCTTGTTTCAGTTTTTGAGCCATTATTTACGCTGTGAATGCTCACCACACGATAATAGTAACCAGTTATAACTGTCCAGCTGGAGCTTGCATTCAATGCCGAAACATTATTTTGCGTGACAGAATTCGATTGATAGTTGACCCATGCGGATCCTGTCCATCGTTGGAGACTATACTGTACCGTTATACTGTTCATTTTGGTGTAAGTTGTTGTCGTTGTATTCACCAATGCAGTAAGTCCTCCTACAGGAATAACATTGCCACTTGCTTGATAAATGTTCTCGAATTGAGCCAAGCTCTGAATGCTTTGGCTCTCCGGTGGTGGTGCGGTCAAGGCTACGGGTTTAACACTCGAAATATCTGGAGTAGCTTCGACTTTTCCATCAGGTATTGCGAAGATCATAGGTAAAGTTAATGCGGCTGCTAATGTCACCTTTAAGACGGGCTTCAAACTCTTTTTCATCATTTAGTTCATTCCTCCAATTTCATATTATGGATATTCATAGGTGTTTACGCAATATGAAACTATGTGGTTTCAAAAAAATTCCTTTTTAAAATAGTACAGTAGAGTTATGGAGATGTTTGCATAAAAGCTATAGTCAAATCAATTACCCGGGTACGTAAAATGCCAAATAAAAAAAGGTTTTGAAGTTGCGTATACATCAATCCAAATAAATACACCGTCATTTTATGCCGACCTCATCATTCATGCTCCATCTTCGCAATAACGATGTTCAGACCAAATGACAGGCTACAAAATGATCCGCTCCAACGTTCCGATACGCTGGAGTTTGCTGCTTGCAGATATCTTCTGCCCATGGACAACGGGTATGGAACTTGCAGCCAGTTGGCGGATTCACTGGACTTGGGATATCCCCTTTAAGCACAATTCGTTCCCGTTTCAATTTGGGAATTGGTACGGGTACGGCAGACAGCAAGGCTTTCGTATACGGATGCAGTGGATTGCCGAACAACTCGTCTCTGGAAGCCGTCTCGACCATGGAACCCAGATACATTACGCCAATACGGTCACACAGATGCTCCACCACACTCAGATCATGCGAAATAAACAAATAAGCAAGGCCACGCTCTTGCTGAAGCCGTCTGAACAGGTTGATAATCTGAGCCTGAATAGACACGTCCAATGCAGATACCGGTTCATCTGCGATAATCAGCTTTGGATTTAAGATCAAAGCTCGTGCAATCCCAATCCGCTGTCGCTGTCCACCAGAGAACTCATGGGGAAAACGATCAATATGGTAGGATGACAATCCGCAGGCCCCGAGCACCTCCTTGACGAGATCACGCACCTCGCTTGCGGTCGCCAATCCGTGATCCAGTACAGCCTCCCCGATCGCATCACCAATACGTATGCGCGGATTCAGTGAACTGTAGGGGTCCTGGAAAATAAGTTGAAGCTGTGGACGGATCTTCCGCACTTCCTGCATAGACAAATGATGCAAGTCTACACCTTGAAAACGGATCTGTCCTTCTGTTTTCTCTGTTAAGCGTACGATGGTTCTTCCAACGGTGCTCTTGCCGCTGCCGGATTCACCCACTAATCCAAATGACTCGCCTTCATGGATCGTGATGCTGATATCATCGACCGCTTTTACATGGGCTACTGTACGATTCAATAAGCCTTTACGCACTGGAAAATAGGTTTTAAGATGTTCGATTTCCAATAAAGGTTCAGACATGACTTAATGCCTCCTCATACAGCCAGCATGCAGCCTTCTGTCCAGGTCCAAGCTGCTTGAGCATCGGCATTTGTGTGGTGCATATCGACATACAGTGCTCACACCGATCAGCAAAATGACAGGAATCTTTCAAGGATAGTGGATCAGGTACATGTCCGGGTATCGAATACAATTCATCCTGCCGTTGATTGATAATTGGCTTGGACCGAAGCAATCCCTGAGTATATGGATGTTTGGGAGACTCAAACAATTGCACAACTTCCCCCTCTTCCACCACTTTGCCTGCATACATCACAACAACATAATCCGCCATTTCGGCTACAACTCCAAGGTCATGTGTGATCATCAGAATGGAGGTTCCTGACTGGGATTTGATGTGCTGCAACATATCCAGTATCTGCGCTTGAATGGTCACATCCAGTGCGGTGGTTGGTTCATCCGCAATTAACAGTTTCGGGTTACATGAGATGGCAATGGCAATCATAATGCGCTGCAGCATGCCCCCACTCAGCTCATGCGGATAGCTGTTCGCAATCTGTTCCGGGCGTGAAATACCAACTTCGGCGATCAGTTCAATTGCTCGTGCGCGAGCCTGCTTTTTACTCATTTTCAAGTGTACAATCAGCGGCTCCATCAATTGCTCACCGATTTTCAGCACGGGGTTTAACGAGGACATCGGTTCCTGGAAAATCATAGAGATGTCATTGCCCCGGATGGCACGCAGCGAGGATTTACTTTCACGGAGCAGATCCCGTCCATCAAAACGAATCGCACCGCCTACCACCTTGCCTGCTGGTTCCTCGATCAAGCCCATAATCGACATGGCAGTTACACTTTTACCGCAGCCTGATTCACCAACGATACACACCGTCTCCCCTTCACGTACATTCAGGCTTACGCCGTCAACGGCTTTGACACTGCCCTCTTCCGAGTAAAAATGAGTTTCAAGTTGTTCAATTTCAATCATATTTTGCATGAGGCGTGCTCACCTTCTCTTCTGTTTGGGATCTAATACGTCTCGAAGACCATCACCAAAAATGTTAATGGCAATAACGGTCACGAAAATGGACAGCCCTGGCGGAATCCATAGCCAAGGATGCTGCTGAAAATCAATCATGTTGTTGGCCGCATCGATCATATTGCCCCATGTAGGCGTTGGCGGCATGACACCGAGTCCAAAAAAGCTGAGTACCGACTCGCTGAGAATGGACCCTCCGATATTCAGAGTCGCCATGACGATGAGAAGCGGTACGATATTGGGCAGAAGATGGTGAAACAATTTACGACGGTCACGTAACCCAAGAACAACAGCAGCTTGCATGAATTCACGCTCCCGCAAGCTTAACATCTGTCCACGTACCATCCGGGCCATACCGGGCCAGTTGACAAAGCTGAGCATCAGCATGACGATATACATTCTGGAATCCGGCGGAACTTTCCAATCCGATAACAACGCGCCGAAAATGAACAGCAGCGGCAGTCCCGGGATCGTAAGCAGCAAGTCGGCAATCCTCATAATGACCTGATCAACAATGCCTCGATAATATCCGGCAATAGCTCCAAGCAAGGAGCCAATAAATACGGATAGAACCATGGAAGCTAAACCAACGGTGAGCGAGATACGACCAGCCATTAACACACGGGTAAGCACATCCCTGCCTAACGCATCCGTACCAAGCCAGTGATGAATGCCTGGACCTTGTTTCATCGCTGCCATATTAATCTTGTTATTGGTGTAAGGTGAGAATAGCGGTCCAATAAAGCAGGCTACAAACATCAACAAAACCACGATGAATCCGCCAACGGCAAGTTTGTTTTTGAGCAGTCTTCGGAGCGATAATCTCCATAAAGAAGATTTGGCCGGAACCTTTATAGGTGAGGCAGCTTCTGCGGCACTTCTCGTTACAGACGATGAAGAGATTGTCATTTTCATATCCCCCTTATTGCAAGCGGACACGCGGATCTGCGATGTGATAGAGCACATCAGACAGCAGCGTTCCAATGACAGTCAGGATGGCGATAAACATTGTGAAGCCCATCAGCAGCGGGTAATCCCGCAACGAGAAGGATTGCATATATAACTGACCGATACCGGGCCAGCTGAATATTTTCTCAATAATCAGTGAACCGCCGAACAAGGAAGGCAGCTCGAAGCCAATCAATGTTATCGCGGGTAAAAGAGCATTACGTAAAGCATGAGTATATAACACTTTGCTTTCTTTTAACCCTTTGGCTCGTGCTGTTCGAATATAATCCTGCTTGATCACATCAATCATGTTGCTGCGGAAATAACGGGTAAGCGAGCCTACTCCGAGCAGGGTCATAACAATTACAGGCAAGGTCATATGCTGAATCACCTCTTTGACATATGCCAGACCGGTAGCATTACTTCCAGTGGTCATCATGCCGCCCGGTGGCAACCATTTTAAGTCAACCGCCAGCAGTTTAATCAAAAACAATCCGATAAAAAAGGATGGCACGGACATGGCTGCAAATATGCCTATCATCACGAAAGTATCGAACCACGAGTACTGCTTGTAGGCGGCAATCACACCGATAATAACCGCAATGAACCAGGTCAGAAACGTGGTCACGGCAGCCAGCAGGAATGAATTCCAGATATATTCGTTGAACAGCGCGAGCACGGGCTTCTGCTGGGCCAATGAATATCCAAAATCCCCGTGTACAGCATTTTTCATCCAGATCAGATACCGCTCGATAACGGACTTGTCCAGCCCGTACAATTCGCGCAGCTCGGCCTTGCGCTCAGGACTCAGTTTAATGTTGCTGGAGATATAGTCTCCAGGAGTAAGTGCATATAAGCTGAAAATCAGAACGGAAGCGGCCAGCAAAATAAGAACCATATATGTCATCCGTTTCACAATGTAAGTGCTCATATCAGGCTCCTTATCAATGCATCCCTTGCATCTGCGACATCGCAAACGCAAGGGACGTTTGTTTATTTCGGTATATATTTTAGGATTTAAGCCACCACTTATTTCAGAGACCATTCCGGCACACTGGTTGCAATCCCTCGGTATGGACTGACTGAGAGCCCATCGATCCGCCCGTTATAGGCGTAGACTGTTTTTTTGTAACTGGTGAAAATGACAGGCAGCTCATCATTGAGCAACTGGTACAGCTCTTTGTATACTGCCTTGCGTTCCTCAATGTCTGTCGTAGCCAGGCCTTTGTTGTAAAGCTCTTTCACTTTGGGATTGTCGTACCCTTTCAGCTCACCATCCACAAATTGCAGTACCCCGTCCGCAGGATCCGTTAGCATCGGTGTGGAGAAGGAAGCCATGTCGTAATCGCCGCTCTCCACTTTGGAGACAAGCGAGTTGAAATCAGCGAAGACTTCAGGCTGGAACTGTACGCCAATTGCTTCAAAGTTTTCTTTGGCTACAGCAATGAAGATATCCGTGGCGGGACTTTTCGTTCCGAGGAAATGCAGGGACAACTTCTTCCCGTTTTTCTCACGGATGCCATCCGCTCCAGGTACCCAGCCTGCGTCGTTCAGCAATTGATTGGCTTTGTCTGGATCATAGGCGTATGGATTAATGCCTTCTTCCGTATATGACCAGGAAATAGGTGAAGTCGGAATGTTGGCAACAGCGCCTGCCCCTTGGTTGGCGTCCACATAGATGGACTGACGATCCAGGCCATAGGTGATGGCTTGCCGTACTTCTTTTTCCTGAAGCTGTTCATGCTCCAGATTGAGCTGTAAATATCCGTATGTACTTGGTGTGTAAGGCAGTAGGTTGAGGTATGGGATGTTTTTCAGCTTATCAATATTCTCCTGGGTAGCCGTGAACGAAGTGAAGTCGATCTCTCCGGTCTCAATAAACTGCCAGGTGTCTCCTTCCGATGTTTTATATATGAAGTGCTCAGTTTTCGGTTTGCCCTTGTAGTAGAATTCGTTGGCAACAAATCGTACTTCCTGACCCGGAATAAATTTTTCGAGTTTGTAAGGGCCATTGCCTACAGGTGTTGCATGAAGATTTTTAATGTATTCAAGCTTTCCGAATTGATAGTCTTTGCCGTAGTAGGCTTTGGACAACACCTCTGAGCCCAATGTAAGCAGAGCAGTTGCGTTTGGCTGTTCCAGTGTGACCGAGATCGTTAACGGATCAATGACCTTAATACCCTCGATGTGATCTGCCTTTCCTTCGGTATATGCTTTGCCTCCTTTCACCTTGGTGGAGAAAATATCGAATCCACCGTCATATGACTTGTCATGCAGAATGGTCCATGTAAAAGCCACATCATCTGCGGTGAGCGTGGAGCCGTCACTGAACTTGGAATCTTTTTTTAGATGAAACGTGTATGTACGCTGATCGTCGGACACATCCCAGCTTTCAGCGAGATCAGGAACAGGTAAACCTTTCTCATCTACGGTTACAAGTGAAGCAAATAGCAATGAAGCCACGTTGCCATCATATCCACTTTGATGGAAGTATGGTGTGAAAGCCCCGCTGGGATCCGTAAGTCCCACAATCACCGTATCCGTTCGTTTTTTTGCCGTCTCAGGTAATTGATTCAGGTCTGTTGCCTGATATGGTGCATCCAGTGCTGCTGAAACCGGAGTCGCTTGAGTGCCCGAATTTGTTGTTCCGCTTCCAGCAGTAGTGGTCTCTGCTTCCCCACCTCCAGCACATGCCGATAACACAATTGCGCTGCTGATGATTAACGATGCCACGGATAAACCTTTCACTCTCATAAAATCCTCCCCAATTCATAAATGATCCATATTTTTCTCGCTCAGCCGTTCCTAATTCCCGAAATAATCCAGAATATATATAATTCCTATGGAATTAGTAAGGTATAAGTTCGATAAGCCCTATTATAAGAACTGCGTTTGGTTCTGTAAATAGAGAACCACAAAAAAATATTTATATTAAACCCATTAATATCCACTTTAAAGCGCTAAAATAGCCGTATGTTTTGCGCGGATTTCCTGAATAAATTTCAGTTCGGCCACAACAAACATACGGCTGTATCGAAGGTATACTTTTTTTCTAAAAACCACATTTTGATAAACGTTATTGCTCCAAATAATTCATGACATTCGGTAAAATTTGCTCGAGCGCATGAAGACGAAGTGAATACTCAACCAGGCTCTCTCCTTCAAAATGAGCATAGACCAACCCTGCCCCACGAAGCTTGGATAGATGGTCATGAGTAATTCCTTTGGAGAGCTTCAAGTGACGAACAATTTCTATAAATGAACGTGGTCCCTGATGCAGAAAACGCATGATTTTCAGTCTGTTCTTCTCTCCCAAGCTGCGGATTACACGCAAATGATGGGTCGGAATATACTCATGATCTCCCATATACAATCTGGAGGAATAATGGCACAGCAGCGTATCCCCAAAATGCAGGATGACATTTAGCGGCTGAAAATGAAATTGTGGCACAAGCAGCAGTCTATCCAGCCCCTTCATGTCCCGGAACATCAACCCGTTGGTCGCATCGTCGAGTACCTCTTCCTGGGGAGATTGATTTAACTGTTCCTTACGGTTCAGAACCTCTTGGCGCAGATGTTGTAGGATTACGGGATCCAATAAGCGAAAATATTGCTCGTTCCACCCGGTTAAGACATAGGTCATCTTGGTCTGAAAGGCAGCGATATCATCCGTATACGGGAAACTGTACCGGGCAAAAATGTCACGAAGCTCAGGCACTGTTCGTTGGCTGAACCATTCAATAAAATCCTCCGGTTCCTCAGCCTCCATTCGCAAACAGACAAGCAAATACATCCATTTCCAATCATCATCCACGTTCATATTTTGCAAAACAGCAGCAAGCTCAGGGGTTAGCTGCTCTTCTGTACCTTGCGCCCAAGCTATGGATAAATCAATCTTTTTATGTGATTTCCGGCAAATATATGTATGCAAACTGGCCATGAATTCAAATACGGGCGTAAATCCCACCTCAATGCGATAGCTCAATCTCAACCTCTCCTATCTTGCAAAGTTGTTCCATTATACCCTGTTTGCAGCCGTGCATGCTACGATTATAGAATAGACAAAAGCCGCACAGTGAAATCATCCACCGCACGGCTTCTCTATAGACCGGAATCTCCTGTCTCCAAAAATAATACTTTGGATTAGGCGCCTTCGCCTTCAACCATCAGATCCAGCTTAATCACATTCACACGGGAAATCCGCTTATGTTCGGTCTCCTGAATAACAAAGACATATCCACCATACTCTACCGATTGCCCCACTTCTGGTGGGATGGCCTCTACTCTGGAGTATAACCAGCCGCCAATCGTATCATAGTCCGCCCGGTCCATATCCAGACCAAAGCGCTCACTAACCTCTTCAATCAGCATGAGGCCGTCAATGGAGTATTCCATCTCATCCACTTTCTCAATCGCCGGACGCTCTTGGTCAAATTCGTCCTGAATCTCGCCTACGATCTCTTCCATGATGTCTTCAAGCGTTACAAGGCCGGAGGTTCCTCCGTACTCATCAATCAGGATCGCAATCTGTGTCTTGCTGCGCTGCATCCGCTTGAGCAGGTCACTGATCGGGGTAGAATCGGGTACGGCGAGAATCGGCCGAATCACCGAGATGGTATCTGTAAGCTGAGATCGCATCAGGTCTTTAATGTGAATAAAACCGATAATATGGTCTTTGTCACCGTTATAAACCGGATAACGGGTACGCATGCTTTCACTGGCAATTTCCAGATTCTCCAGCATGGACTGATTGGCATTCAGGCAGATCATTTCCGTCCGCGGAATCATAATTTCACGGGCGGTTGTTGCCGTAAAATCAAATATATTATCAACAAGCGCCAATTCAGTATTGTCAATTAAACCGCTCTTATTGCTTTCTTTCATCAGAATGCGTATTTCATCTTCACTATGCGCCGAGTCATGCTCCGAGGCCGGTGCCATGCGAAATACTCTCAGCAGGCTGTTCGCCATACCATTCAATGCCCATATGAAGGGATACATTAATTTGTAAAAGAACGTAAGCAGCGCCGCAGACCATAACGTGATCGTCTCTGATTTGCGGATAGCCATCGTCTTGGGAGCAAGTTCCCCGAGTACAATATGCAAAATCGTAATAATAACAAAAGCAATCGCAATGGAGATGCCGTGTACGTATACCGGACCCAGTCCAAATGCAGTAAACATGGGCTCTAACAGGTGAGCAATCGCTGGCTCTCCCAGCCACCCGAGTCCAAGTGAAGCAAGCGTTATACCCAATTGGCACGCGGACAGATAAGCATCCAGGTTGCGTACAATATTGGAAGCATAAATCGCATTTTTATTACCTGTCTCCACCAAAGCTTCAATCCGGCTGCCACGAACTTTGACCATGGCAAATTCTGCCGAGACAAAGAAACCATTCATCAATACAAGCAAAGCAATTAAAAATAAATTTAATATACTCGGTAAGGGGTCACTCAAATTATCATCCTATTCGCCGTCATTCTTCGGCAAATAGGTCCACCTCCTTCGAAAATGTAGGATATTTGCCATTCTGCCGCTCATATGCAGTTTCAACTTCCCAATGCGTTCACCTCCACCTTTTTCTGTCGAATAACAAGGATATGCTTCTTTTATTATATAATTCTACACTACACAGTCAATCCGTGTCCTATGACAACGAAATGATGCATACGGGCTATTTCGTTAACAAATGTATTGAATACTCCGTTTTTTTTACGTTTTACTAACAAATATATGCATCTTCTTGCTTGCGGTTTAACTTTTCTCTTACGCTCAGTTAATCATTCAGCTATATACTTCCAAATAGAACAACAAATTGATCTCGGAGGTATGTTCATGAAAAGCCATCATGCTATGAAATGGAATGCTTTACTACTCAGCGCGGCTGTTGCGATGACAGCCGTGCCTTGGCAGGTCAATGCTGAACCCGTATCTGCCCAGCAACAGACGGCCCCTGCCGCATTTACCATTTTACCTATTGACCGTGCTCAGATTCTGGCAGGCCAGAAGCTTGATTTCCGGGTTGAGCTGAATGGTGCCAAGCTGAAATCGAATGATATTAAAATCCAGGTTAATGGCTTGTCTCCGGACAAATACTTCGGCAAGTCCGGAACGTGGACAAGCAGCAACGACTTGAGCACGGAATACACCATTCGGGATGTTACTTTTAAAGAGAGTGATTCCATTGTGGTAACCGCGGAAACGATTGCTACAGGCAAGCGTACATATTCAAGGGTCGTATACCAAGTGTTTGATCCTTCCAAAGATACGGCCCTACTAACAAACGGTGAGCAAGCCAAAAATGTCGTTCTGATGATCGGCGATGGCATGAGTGCCAATATTCGCACCGCCGCTCGCGTTGTATCCAAGGGTATTCACGAAGGCAAATTCAATGGCTGGCTGGAGATGGAACAAATGGATTCCATGGGCATGGTCACCACGTCTGGCATGGATTCCATCGTCACCGATTCAGCCAATAGTGCTTCCGCTTATGCAACCGGTCATAAAACGGCCGTAAATGCCGAAGGGGTCTACCCGGATAATACACCTGATCCTTTTGACGATCCAAAGGTGGAAAACATCGTTGAGCTGGTTAAGCGGACACGTGGCATGGCTACGGGCCTTGTAACGACTGCGGATGTGACGGATGCGACGCCGGCAGCGATGGCCGTTCACACGCGTAAACGCGGGGAGCAAGAAGCAATTGCAAGTATGTATCTGAATGAAGCCAATCGTCCGGATGTTATTCTGGGCGGTGGACTGGAGTGGTTCCTTCCAGCGAAGGATGGTGGAAAACGCAAAGACGGACGCAATATCGTGGAGGAGTTCAAAAAAGAAGGCTATACCTACGTTACAGATGCAACGAATCTGGACAAGTCTTCCTCTACCAAATCCTTGCTTGGATTATTCCGCAAAGGCAACATGAGTGTATATTATGATCGGGAATATACTCAGCCCAACAACACAGAAATCGTGGGCAAGGATACCGATCAGCCAACGTTGATGGAAATGACGGACACAGCCCTTCAGGTCCTGGAACAGAACAAGAACGGATTTTTCCTGATGGTCGAAGGCGCATCGATTGATAAACAGGCTCACACCATGGATTTTGAACGCTCCGTATGGGATGCAATAGAATTCGATCAATCGGTGGGTCGGGTTAAGGAATATGCGAAGGAACACCCGGGTACGCTCGTTATCGTCACATCCGACCATGGTCATTCCCTTACCCTAAACGGAACATATAACACGGAAGCCGCCAAAGGTAAATCGGGCGACGAACTCCGTGAATTGATCGGCACATATGCGGATTCCAAGTTCCCGACATATGTGGATGCAAACGGAGATGGCTTCCCGGACAATCCGGATTCGGAGTGGAAGATTGCCGTTGGCTGGGGCAATATGCCGGACAACAATGAGGATTATCTCTCCAATCCGGTGCCAATCAGTCCTACGATTCAGGACCCTAATGTGAAGGACAAAACATGGTATATCGCTAACCCGGATAAAGATCCGGACGGTGTCCACTATACGGGTAACCTGCCTCATGATGAAGGCCAGGAAGTCCACACATTCGACGATGTGCCAATCAATGCCTCAGGCCCTGGGTCCCGCCTGTTCTCCGGTTATCTGGATAATACGGATGTGTTCCGCAAGATGGTAACCGCATTAAAATTGGATGCGTCCAAGTAAAATAACGTTAGGCAAAAAAGGAGTATCCTCCTCATGCTCAGGCATGGCGGGGATACTCTTTGTTCACGATATATGGATAAGGCATGGCTAGTACGCCCACTTACTGTACTCCCTTTAATGCGTTACTCCCTTTAATGCGTTACTCCTTTTACTACAAATACTTTCTTTCACTATAGCACCCTACTGTATCGCTACTGTATCGCTACTGTATCACTACGTTCTCATTATCCGTGTCCCAACGCCATGGAGCTGCTTCCCCTTTTTCGACCGAAAGACCGCCAACCCATGATCTTTCTTTTCTTACTAGCGCCCAATCCACTTCTCCGTTCAACACCTGAATACCTAGTTCGGTCAGAGAAAGGACACTTTGACGGAAATCCTCATGTTGCTCCTGGAAATCAGGAAAGGCTTGTACACCGCTTAATTGAAGTAAGGCATGAGGTTCCTCTGTCATTCTCTTCAGATGAGCCCAGTACTCCAGATCCCCCATCCCCAAGGTATGCAGTTGGTTTCCAACATGCTTGAATAATGGATAGGGGTGATCCACACCCTCGCTTACAGCCTCCAGCGTGGTTTGTTCAATTATGCTCAGTCCATTGAATACAGAAGGCAGACGGGACAGGTGGGCCTTGAATGCAGCGTGTGCAAAAGGGAGCACCGATGCATCTCCCCGCAAATAGTCCTGGTGATCTTGAATGTCAGACGATGCGTAGGCAGCCCAAAACTCGCTACCAGCCTCGACTTCTTCTGATTCCATCACATGCCAAGTACCGGATAAACGTCCTATTTGCGAAGGGGTTAGCTGTCCTAGTCCCCGAAAATGCTCAATATCCGGATAAGAATCAATACATAACAGATTCAACCTCGTATCCTTTAGGTTCTGTTCCTTAAAATAGTGCAGCAAGTACGATAGCATCGACTGATCATAGAGGTCATACTCAAACCACAGAACGATCTCTTTGTATTGATGGAATGAGCTTAACCTCTGCTCCAGTTCTTTAATTTTCAAATATTCAGTCTGCGGAATGCCCAAATGCTGCTCCAAATATTGTGCACGTCCACTTCTCGCCTTCTCATTCCTCATATTTCTCGTTATTGGTCCAAATGTATAGAGCTCTCGCCAGACCAAAATGTCACCTTGAATCCCGCTTTGTCTTAACCGATCAGCTGCATGGTCACCATTCATAATGTGAAGCATTCCTTTTCCCCCTTCATATAGATCGCTAAATACCGAGATGACATCTGCCACAGGCAGTGATCTCCTGAGTTTGGACCTGGCATCATATAGACGTTTCTTCAACGCCGGAACCTTGACACCAAGGAACTCTGACATTTCCTTGAGTGAATAGCCTTGAAAATAAAACAGATCCACAGCAAGCTGCATGGAAGAAGGTAAAATGGCAATTGAGTCTCGCAAGAGACGATGCACTTCTCTTTTCAAAGCCTGTTCCTCAGGATTGTGAGCTTCATCCTCTTCTTGAATGAGATCCTGAATTTCCAGGACTGGAACGGTGGCATGCTGTTTACGCCTCATTTGACGGTAACATTGTCTTTCCACGATGACTTTGAACCACCCGGGAAAAGCATCGGGATTCTCCAGCTTTGACAGATTAGCAAAGGCCTCGGTGAATGCCTCTTGAACCACATCTTCGGCCAGAAACATGTCCTCTAATTTTTGATAGGCGACAGCCAGTGCCATCCCCCGAAATTGCTTCACCAGCTGTTCATAAGCCTCAGCTTCCCCCTGGATTGCTCCATCGATCCATGTCTTCAATATGTCCGGCTCCTTCCTGTGCGCTTGCTGCATGATGTATTTATCTTTAAGTGCCCTGATTTGAGGAAAAGGTTACTTTTATATTATAGGAAAAGCTGTCCCGAATGCGGAAAAATATCCACATTTGAGACAGCCTGTGTAAGGGCAAGTTCTATTATGTTCTATTTTCCACTACGATTACCGTCTGCTTGGTGCTTGCGGATAGTTCCCGATCACACCAGGATATTGATACAACAATGGCTCATCGAATGTAGCGTAGTCGAAATTGACCATCAAAAGCATAATCCGTTTTCCAGTATTCGGATCACTGATAATGATATGGTCACGACCTGCTGCTTCCAGGATACCTTGGAAAATGCGAGCATTCCATTCTTTATTTCCTTCATAAGTCATGTAGAATGTTCCATATTTCCCCAAGTTGAGCCGTAAGATATTCTCAATATAGGATTGTTCAAACTGTGGTGCAGTTGTTGTTACAACTCCACCCGCCGGAGTCATTGGAGCACCGCTCGATACGAGCGGGGGGACACTTGTGGAACTAGGTGATACCATGCCTGGTGTTGGAGACATCATTGGCATACCGTTACCGATTTTGTAAGAAGTCCCTTGTACTTGCGAATTGGCCTGTTGGCCCATAACTTGTGTTGGTTGATAAGGCTGGTTAATCATTGCGATTCCTCCCAAAATTTAATATACACTCGGACAGTCTTCACCTGTCGGACTGAAGAAACAGTGCGCTTTGAAACGGCCTGTATTAGGCTGGTTATACCAGGTTGGCGGACATTCCCCTACAGGTCGGAAAAACCACAACGAATTACTGGCTGGCCATATACGTTCACCATTGATGACGCGCTGTGCCAAGCGTATTTCCGATTGTCTTGCCCGTTGGTAGAAGTATCCTTTTTGCGTGGACTCAAAGCCACCGGGATTCTGAAAGACCATTCGATTAATGTCCCGAATATCGCCGAAGTCCAGGCAATCAGCCAGCACCCGGTTTACACCCACATTACCCACAAGCAGCATGCCTTGTTCGCCGTCACCTTCAGCTTCGGCCCTCATCAGCCTTGCGAGTAACCTGACGTCTCCCGAGTTGGCTTTAATTACAGCCATATCCTGTTTCCTCCCTTGTTGAATCTCTTCTTCACCGTACATCGTATTGTGCAGACGCCCATTCGGTGACACCATTTCACATTTTGGCGTAAAAAAAAGCCCGGAACCTCACTGCAGGTGAAGTCCCGAGAAAAATGATTTCCTATATACCCCGTTCTTCAGGGCTTGGCTTCAATCCAATAATCATAAGCATGAACGATATTGCCTTTATAGGCATTATACTCACTTAGGAGATCTGGAAGCAGGGCCAATTGTCGTTCCATCTCCGCAGCTCCCTTATCGTAAAAGGAAATATGATTCCCTTCAAAATTTTCTTTCATCTCCACCGAGATGAGCAGTCGTTTACCCAGACGATCCGCAATGGCCATCTCCTGACTGACTACGCTGGCAATTCCATTGGAGCCTTCGGCAATGTTACGGAAGGCCATCAAAGATACGTGATCCAGTGTCGATATCATGTATTCACTGACAGACATGTCTCTTCCGGGTAACGGGAACGTATCGAGCCAAACAGCCAGATCTGCACTCGTTTCCAAATGGCTATCCTTTTTCGTCTCTTCCTGGAAATAAGCAATATTCGCAGCCCATTCGGTCAGCAGCATATCCCGATTATTTTCCCATTCCGGTAAGGTGTAGGGTTCAATATCAAGGTGAATCCCCTTAAATTGTTCGTTTGGTTCAGATTCGGCATTATAATTTTTCACATAATCGATCAAACGCTGGATCCGTGGTCGGTTCTCCTTTTTGCCCCAGATGGGATGGCCTCCCATGGCGTGAACCTCAATACCTTGAGCCTGAGCACGTTTCACAAAACTCCGGTAGCTGGAGTACGGTTGATCCAAATCAAGCCTGACGTATAGCCAGTTAATTTTTTGTTCTTTAGCAAACTCCAGAATGTGATCTCCACCATCATCCGTAACCTCAGAGGCCTGCCAGATATACGTACCCCGAATTTCTGGTTGATTGGCTGGATTCTCCGGCAAAGGCTGCTCATCCGGCTCCAGCTGTCCCCAATATACAATGTCATGTACAGCCGAGCCCGCGTAGGAGGTGTGGTCCGTGAATGCGGATGCCACTTCCTTTATGACATTCTCCAGTTGTGCTGTACCTTTCCCGGCAAAAGTGGTGAACTCTTCACCAGGCATAGGTTTGGTATTGACTCCAATGGTAACCGACACATTTCTGGCGTCAGCCCATATCATTTCTTGTTCAATCAAACGTATAATTCCATTGTTTCCTTGGGCGCTATCACGGTAAGCTAACAACGTAATATGATCAAATTGTCCGATAAACCAGTGTGACAATGACTCGTTATCCGCATCTTCAGCCGTTTTGCTGCCTGTCACGGTGTAAGAATCCAACCAAAAAGGCATGTCGATATTAACTTCGATTGCCCCGGTCTGTTTCACCTGTTCCAGCAACAGCTTCATATTGGCAACCCAGGATTGAACCAGCGGCTTGGCATCTTCTTTCCACTGTGGCAGTACATAAGGTTTGATATCCAGGTGTATGGCGTCAAACCGCTCATTCGGCTCGGCAGCCAGATTATAATTGCTCACCCAGGATGCCAGCTTGAGCATCGGTCCTTCACGACCACTCACTGACCATGACGGATCTCCGCCAAGAGCTTCCACGGCAATTCCAGCTTCACTGGCTTTGGCTATAAATGTATGATAGACCTCCTCTGAAAGATTCATATCCACATTCACATATAGTCTGTTTATCTTATGTTTAGCTGCGTTGTCCAGCAGCTCATCTCCTCCGTCACTGACAGACTTGGCCTGCCATACCCAGGCTGCTCGTATATCTGCATCAGCTTTTGCAGTAGATTCGAAGCCTGTCATTATAATCCCTCCAATCAACAGTAATAGCCAAAACACTTTCCGGGATGGTTTCCCGAACATATTCTCCCTCCATTCCTGTACTGTGGTAAATCACATTTATTATAGCAACCGAGTTATCAAAAACAAATAAGCCCAAGTGCTTAACTTGGGCTTATTTCTGCTATGTTTTCAAAAGTTTACAATCGGCCGCATAAATCCCGGTACTAGTCCTCATATATCATTTTTCGGGTCATGCCCCCATCAATAATCAGGTTAGTCCCTGTGACAAAGGTATTGCTTGGATCGGACAAATATAAACAAGCACGGGAGATATCCGAAGGAACACCTACCCGGCCTGCTGGGTGCTGTTCATGGTCCTCTGGCTTCAGTTCCTTGACATGACCAGTTTCAATCCATCCCGGACTGATACAATTGACCCGAATTTGATCCTTACCCAGGGAGACCGCCATGGCATGTGTCAACGCCACGATAGCGCCTTTGGATGCAGCGTAAGCCTCTGTTTCGGGTTCAGACATAAAGGCACGCGTAGAGGCCATGTTGATGATCGCTCCTCCATCTTCATTATGCTTCATATGTTTGGCCGCTTCCCGGCTTGCGAGAAAGCAACTTCGCACATTGGTATTGAGTATATCGTCCCACTCTTCCAGCGTTAGCTCATAGGGAGACTTCCACCTGGAGACACCTGCATTGTTTACGAGCACATCTATCTGTTTGAATTCATCCATCGCAGTTTGAATGAGGTTCGTTATATCCTTCTCCTGACGTACATCACAATGGACAAAGATGGCTTCTCCCCCTTCATTGCGAATGGAAGCTGCCGCAGCGGCCCCCTCGGCTTCCTGATAGTCGGCAAGTACGACTTTAGCCCCTGCAATCGCATAGGCCTCAGCCACACTCCGTCCGATACCTTGGGCTGCTCCCGTTACAACCACGACCTGATCAGTAAATGACATCTTTATTGCCTCCTCTATTGGGATGGCCCCTTCAGCACATAAGTCGACATACAACTCACTGAATATGACCATAAATTGAATAAAGTCTCTTCTTATATAGAAACACGTTAACCCCATTAAGAAACGCCTGTCCACAAAAGATAAAAAAAAAAGCTTACGCCACTGTGGCGCAAGCCCGCCGGTTTATCCGCGTACACGCTCTGAATACAAACGATTGTAGCGTTCAAAGCCTACATAACGCGTTCCCTTGAAAGAGAGTCGGCCTTCATCTCCCTCGGCACACAAGCCATACTCATCACCATTCACTTTGAATTCGAGACGATCCCCGCTCTCCACTTCAAAAGTGATGTAATACAGCGTACGGGCTGTGCTTCCTGGTTCGGAGTGCGACTGACTCATCTGCATCCTCCTGCTGGTAATCCGTGAAGGTACGGTTAGCAGCGGCTCCGAGTTGTTCCGCCCCCATCTCCATACTTCCTTCCCAACCGACAAGAGAACAATACCTATAATCAGGACAAATACTACCGGAAAGACGGTTCCAAAAAAATCAAACATCCAGGATGATTCAATGCCCATGTCTCTCCCCTCCGTTCATCAAACCTAGGACAGCCGGAGTCTTGACCCGTCTCCTGTAATATATATGCGCATGAACAGGGAACTTGTTATTCGGATTCAAATTGACGCGAGATCTGATTAACCTATAAGTCTTTGTCAAACCAAGTGAAGCCAGGTATGTAGCCAGATCATCTCGTTCAGCTTTCCTTAAAGATCCAACGTTGGCTCCAACTGAGATAACAGCCTGATGAAAGACCGCTATCTCAGTCAAAGCTAACCGAAGTCATCATTCTGAATGGCGATCTAAGCAGATCCCAGACAAGCAATTTAGCTTTTGATCTAGTTTAAGCTAATTGTGTGATGACAAGATGTGCGGATACAGGTCGTGTTCCGCCTGCAAGAGGGGTAATCGTTAATGCCGTTGAATTACCGGCAGGGTTCCGTACGGTCAGGATTGAGTTAATAACGGTCGTTTGTACTAAGGCTACCCCAACAATCTGAGACGTTCCTGTTGCTCTACCAACTACCGTGGGAGCCAGATCAGCTCCATTGAGGGTCAGAATAAGTTGACCGGCTTCAGTTATACTCACTTGAAACAGCACCTGATAAGTGCCTATTGCAGCTAGATTGAATGAGCTAGGTCCTGTTCGAGTAATTGTTGTTCCACTCGTAGGGCCATTTTCTGGAAAGCTTACATCCGTACCTGGAGCAACTGTTGCTGCGTTATCAGGAGGCATCAGCGCAAAGAAATCAGCAAATCCCAGAACACCTCCGGCTGCACCTGTAGCTCCGGTAACACCTGTCGCTCCGGCAGGCCCCGCTGGACCTGCCACTCCAGCACCTGTGGCTCCGGTGGCACCCGCTGGACCGGCAGCGCCGGCTGCGCCTGTCGCTCCGGTAGGCCCCGCTGGACCTGCTACTCCAGCACCTGTGGCTCCGGTGGCACCCGCTGGACCGGCAATGCCAGCTGCACCTGTCACTCCGGCAGGCCCCGCTGGCCCCGCTGGCCCCGCTGGACCTGCTACTCCTGCAGCACCCGTGGCCCCAGTCGCACCAGGAAAGCCTTGCGGTCCAATAGCGCCAACCGGACCCGGCACACCCTGCGGGCCTTGTGGACCCACCAAGCCTTGTTCCCCAGGGAGACCCTGCACGCCCATCGGTCCAGCTGGACCAGCCACCCCCTGTGGACCCATGGCTCCCGCTGGTCCGGGTTGGCCTTGAGGCCCTTGAGGCCCTGGAGGGCCTCCGGCTGGCCCCTGCGCTCCGGTTGGTCCTTGTACCCCTTGCAGACCCCGATTTCCCTGAGCGCCCTGAATACCTTGTACCCCCTGAATCCCTTGCGGTCCAGTTGGACCCGTAACCGTAGGCGTAATAATATTTACTTTAGGTGGCGGACATTTTACCCGAACTACTTTTTTAGCCATCTTCACTTTGCTTTCTTTTCTTTTAGCTTTACAAGGAAATGTCACTACCTTTTTTCTCTTAGACCGCTTGTTCTCTTCTGAACTGCTCATTGTGTGGACACCTCCCTACAGATATAGTTTAACGTACGTATGTGGTTAGTTTGGTGTATGGACGACAAACCATAGTCAACTAAACTACAACCTATATTTAGGAAAAAGAGGCTAATGTACAACTCAAGTATTATGTTTATTTAACATGCAAAAAAAAGAAACGCCCCCATTTGGAGTCGTTCCCTGATGACTTATCTTCAATATTCAGATCACTGTATGCTTTACACTCTTCTTATAAGTTTAAGCGTACATCAGGTCCATGAACCCGCGTGTTACTTCTCCACCCTCAACCTGCTCCGTCTCGTTAGCCTGTGCATGTTTGGCCATGCAAGCTTTGACCTCTTCCTCGGTTGTACAACGGTTGGCATCGTCACATGTATAGCATAATTGAAGCATGTATCTGGTTAACTCGTCCGCCTGCGTGAATTGAGCTTGTTCATTCGTTCTCATGTTCATCACTCCCATCTCTTCTTGAATTCAATATAACATCTTTTGAAGTGATTTATTGTGATTTATTTCACAAAATAGTTCGAAAGAAAAGAAACCCGCAGGTTCCTCTTCTTAAGCTCTTCAATTCCACCGCATTATAGTACTTTCCAGTGTACCCCACCGTCTACGGTTTGGAGTAAGAGTGATCGTTTGGCATCCGTATTTTCCACTAAAATCCAGCCTAACTTCGAGGAAACCATCTGAAGCTTAACAATTTCCGGGTAGTCTTTATGAATGCTTTCCAATACTTTACTCACAGGAAGTGCCTTCCATGTTTTACCGGCATCCTTGGTATAATAGGTTTTTCCATTTTGCATGGCCCAACCTTCTAAGGGGTTCAGGAATGAAGGAGCCAGATTACGATTAATGCCGGTTTGTTTGTTCAGACTGAACGTTGACAGAGTCCAGTTCTGTCCACCATTTGTTGTAAAGAAGCCATTAAATTTCGTGCTTTCTCCTTGAGAACATGACATGGACATCCAGGCTCCCTGAGCCTCTCTTCCAAAAAATTGTGGCGAGCTGATATTAAAATTGCCACATCCGTTAAATTTGTTTCGGTCAAAGAAAGACGGTCCCGACTTCCAATGTTCGCCGCCATCCGTTGTGACATACAGTTTTGGTGTACCGAACTCCAGCGCTGTCAGGAACCCGTGGTTTGAATCCGAAAAGGTCAGGCCTGTAGTATATCCCCCTGTTGGGATCTCCGTCGTGGCCGGCTTGCCCTCCACATCACTCGATGACATCTCATTCCAGGTAATGCCACCATCCTCGGTCAGATACAATTTCTTATCCTGTTTGCCAATGGAAGTATCGGCCGTGGTCAGTATCCAACCTTTCTCAGGAGATACGAATGTTATGGCGGTCACCTTATCGGTCTTCGACAAAGAAGATAAGCTCCAACTCACTCCCCCGTTGTTCGTGCGGAGGACCATCGTATCCGTTCCGCCCATCCCTTCACGAACGATCCATCCATGTGTACTATCTACAAAATAAATGCTTTGTCCGTATTGCGGATTCGCCGGGAACTGTACATTCTCCGATGGAGAAATGTTGGTCCAAGTGCTTCCCTGATCCTGAGTGTAATACAGACGCAAGGCGTTTCGCGTCACTCCCCAGGCTAATCCACCATTCCCATTAAGCAGCTGAAAATCGGTTAACCGGGTCTGAATTTGATATTTGGCAGTATCTGCAGATTGTGTACTGTTTGCGGGGGGAACCACTGTTAATGTCTGGCCCACATTCCCGCTATCTTCTTGCTCCTGCGGCGGCTTTGCTACCGGTGTCGGTCCTGAATCCGTACAAGCTGCCAGCAAAGCGGCTATACCGATAGACAGCAATGCTGTCTGCGCGATTTTGATCCATTGCGAACGCAAGTGGTTTCCACCTCTCTCATCCAATAAGCAGGCGCGCATGCCTGTCCATTCAAGTTGTATTTACGATTCATCTGAATCCACTGCTCCTATTCTAACACAAACCATGTCGAAAAGGCTCCTCTCCACCCTGGAAGTAGGAAGCGATCTGCTTGCAGCGTTTATTTTCTCTATGAATCAAAACCCTGTTTTCGACGAAATATTCCGCAAATAGACAGGGAATGTGAAAAAGTTTATAGACTTCGCTCGCTTTTCGGACACGTATCCCTTAATATGGATGGAAGTATACCCCAAAAAGGAGAGGATATGAAAATGGTAAACAGTGCAGCGCTCAAACCAAGTCGTGTCGTTATTGTAGGCATGGGTGCGGTAGGAACAACAACGGGATACACGCTGATGTTAAGACAGCGTTCGTCCGAGTTGGTATTTGTGGATGTGAATCATGATAAGGCTACCGGCGAAATGCTGGATATGAACCACGGTCTTCCATTTACCGGAGGCGTGAAAGTATGGGCAGGCGATTATTCGGATTGCAAGGACGCAGATATCATCATCATTACGGCGGGTGCTTCCCAGAAACCGGGTGAGACACGAATTGATCTGTTGAAGAAAAATGCAAGCATTTTCAAAGAAATCATTGAACGTATTACTGAGGTTAATTCCCATGGTATTTTGTTGATTGCTACGAATCCAGTAGATATTTTGTCCTATACTTCATGGAAACAAAGCGGCTGGCCGGCTTCCCGGGTCATTGGTTCAGGTACCTTACTGGATAGTGCGCGTTTCCGCTATCTTATTGGTAAAAACAAAGGCATTGATCCACGCAGCATTCACGCTCATATTATCGGGGAGCATGGTGATTCAGAAGTACCGGTATGGAGTCTTGCGAATGTGGCAGGTACGGATCTGGAGCTGGATGAAGAAACGCAGCAGGATATCTTTGACCGGACCAAAAACGCAGCTTATGAGATTATTAATGCCAAAGGAGCCACGTCCTATGCAATTGCGCTTGCATTGGACCGCATCGTGGCTGCCATTCTGGGTAACGAAGGTTCCGTATTGAACGTTTCCACATTGTTGGAAGATTACAATGGCGTATCGGATGTATATCTGGGTGTTCCATGTGTAGTCGATCGCAACGGCGTACGCGAAATTCTGCCGCTTCCTTTGAATGAGACGGAGAAAGTTGCTTTCCAGGCATCTGCGAACAAATTGAAGGAACAAATTGCCGGACTGGAGTAAATCCCCAAACGTTTAAAGGATACACCTTTACACCTTATTTCTTAACATCTTTTATCAAGATTGCACAACCAAAGAGCCACATGTTTCTTCTTTAAAGAAGATGCACGTGGCTCTTTGGTCCTATTATAAATAGGATGAGCGATATCCTGAAAGACATACATTCGGGTTAGATATAAATAAGATTCTATTTTTGGTTTACATAATAAATATTCTGTTTCATTAAAGTCGAATTTATTCTCACAAATCCTGTTTTTGATGGAGTCAACTTTAATATTGGTCAAAATTAACGTTCCCATCATACTTCAGCCACAAACGCGGGAAGTTTGACATCCAGCAGGGCCATTGCTTCCTCCTTCTCCCGACTGGTTACGTGAGTGTATACCGTCGTGGTTTGAATGGAAGAGTGACCCAGCAGTTCCTGAACGGTTCGCAGATCCGCCCCACGTCTGAGCATCATGGTGGCAAATGAGTGGCGCAGCTTATGGCTGGAGTAATTCAAACGCTGATTGGAAGGCGACTCCCGCTGAAAGCGTTCAAAGGTTTCGGTTGATATGAGCTGGATGCTGCGAATCGATAAACGCTTTCCTTTTTGTGAGACGAATAATGCTTCTTCCTTCGCACGCCACGGAGACAAGCGTTCCTGGATCGCCTGGGACAACAGTTCAGCAACGGTCTCCGGTACAGGCAGTGTACGCCATTTTCGGCCCTTGCCGAATACGTCCAGTGTACGCCGTTCCGCATTATAATCTTTGCAGTTCAAGGCATGCACCTCTCCAACCCGCAATCCCATGTATCCCATTAGCAGAAAAACAGCCAGATTGCGTGTCCGGTATTTGCCCTCGACGGATTGTAAAAATCGTTCCAGACCGCTTTCGTCCAGGAAGACGGGGGCCCGGTTTTGTTCGGTTTTGGATTTCTTGATCCCAAATGCCGGATTATTCGTCAACAATTCAAGTTCAATCAGTGATTTGTAAAAACAGTTTACCGCTGCATGTTTCCGATTTCGCGTTGCATCACTGACCCCGCGTTCCCGGGCTCGGGACAGGAAGGATAACACATGAAGTTTTTTGACCTGATCCAGTGACTTTCCTTGAATAGAGATGAGAAATTCTGCAACGTCACCCGTGTATGATTTCACCGTATGTCCTGTGTAACCGGCATCCTTCATCCATATGTGAAAAGCTTCAAGCTCATCGGCGTATTGCTCCTGAATCTCCTCGGTCATCATCTGTATTCGTCACCACGATTCTATTTATTATTAGTCAACGACCACAACGTCGATTAGTGGAACAATTGCCTCAGGACGGCCCTCACTGCGAGTAAGTACAAAGGAAGGCAACGGATTCTCGTGCAGCCCATTCACCGATTCACAGATCTGAACATACAGGTCCATGCGCAGCGTCTCCCCTTCACCTGCAACATTAATGACAGGCCATGCTTTCTCCGCACAGGCAGGCCAGTTCGCTAACTCGTTCACCGGCACAATGCTTAATTGTTTACTTTCCGCATTCAGGCGATATAGACCGATTGTCAGCGGTTCATCTCCCAGCTTGTCCACCGAAAGTTTCAGACCGGAAGCTTCATCAGGTGCCGAATAGATCGAATAACACCATGGGCTCAACCCCCATGCCATCGCCATAAGCCCTTCATCCAGCAAGGTATCCGACAGGTCGCCCTCAGCGATTTGTTCGATCAGATTATGGTTTCCGGGTCCGATCAACGCTTCCACACGTTTGGCCATGCGAGGCAAATCAGCGAGA
The DNA here is from genome assembly GCF_014844075.1 of Paenibacillus sp. JNUCC-31. Taxonomy (NCBI): domain Bacteria; kingdom Bacillati; phylum Bacillota; class Bacilli; order Caryophanales; family Paenibacillaceae; genus Paenibacillus; species Paenibacillus sp. JNUCC31. Next base: position 7,336,558 of record NZ_CP062165.1, on the reverse strand, counting down.
ATAAAGCCGCCACTACCGTAGGAGTCAAACACATGATTCTCCCGTGTCCACACCGCTTCGGGTTCTGTGCTCCTCTGCACAGCATCGGCTGGAAACAGACAGATGGCTACAGTTACGACCTGAGCATATTTTACCATCGCATGCTGCTCGGGCTCCAGCGGCCCTTCTGCGATCCGGGGTGTTTTAATATGCAAGGAAATCCGCAGTTCGTACTCCCCTTCTGCAAAGTTCGCCCAATGCAATTGAATGGACTGGTCTATTCCTTCTATGGGAGCAAGGGTAAATGTACTCTCTGGTCGCAAATTCACTGTATATTGTACAAAACCAAACTCCTCACCATATAAGATTGTTGCCTCTTTTCGATGCAGCGGTGCATTCATCTGTTGCGCCACAACCGATACTTTTCGCCCATCCTTCAAGCGACGCTCTGGATCGATATCCAGTTGAACAACTTGGGTGTCCTCTGGATTAGAAATGATTACTTTTGTCTCGGCAAGCACGGTTGAATCAGCTAATGCAAAGCCAAAATGCGAATGTACGTGATCTGGATTCGTATGTAATGGTGTGTTCATGATACATCCCCTCTCCTATGTCTGATGCCATGTCACATCCCCAAATATATTTCATATTTGATCTGACCGCAACCCCGGTTCCGATCACAAGGACTGACGCATCCCTTATTACATACCCATTTACCGCCTAAACCAACTCGTTTTGCGCGGATCAATGATCTGCTTCCACAAAAAAAGCCCTCACCGCTTCGCCTTGGCGAATCACGATAGGGGCAAATTCATCTTACTTCACCATTTCACTTGATTTACGGTCAACCCAATCGATATCGATTCTTCGTTAACCCTGAAATAACCCGAAGAAGCGAAGCTAAAAAGGTTGTTCTATCATCAGAGTACCCGTTAAATAAACATTAGTTGAACTTCTATATATACTGTTATTTCCCCTTCGTTCTGAAGCTGTCCGATATGCGTCGTGCCGGATTCAGATGACTGTGATGACGACCATAGGCAAAATAAATCACTAAACCTATAATCAACCAGCCAAAGAACGTAATCCAGGTTAACGCGGCAAGCCGTGTCATGAGATACATGCAGCCAACGGCACTGAGTATAGGAATCCATGGAACGAGAGGCACTCGGAAACCCCTTTTCAGTTCCGGGTTATTTTTACGTAATACGATAATCCCCAGACTTACAACCGCGAAAGCAAACAATGTCCCGATGTTAGTTAATTCCGCCAGATGGCCGAGTGAAATAAACCCTGAGAATAGTGCTATGATGATCCCTGCCACCCAAGTCCCTATAGCCGGTGTTTGGCGTTTGCCACTGACCTTGGAGAATACCGGGGACAGCAGTCCATCCCGTGACATGGAATAGAGCAGACGTGTCTGACCATACATCATAACAAGCAACACCGTAGTAATGCCAGTAATCGCCCCAAGCGAAACAATCCAGGACAATCCTTTTAACTGCACAAATTCAAACGCAAAGGCAACCGGATCACTCACATTTAACATGTGATAAGGTACAATCCCTGTCAGGATCAACGATACGACGATGTATAGAAAGGTGCAGATCACAAGGGACGCAATAATTCCGATCGGTAAGTCCCGTTGTGGTCGTTTCACTTCTTCCGCAGCTGTAGAGACAGCATCAAATCCAATGTAAGCAAAAAATACCGTTGCCGCTCCTGCAGTTACACCCGAGATCCCAAACGGAAGGAACGGTTGCCAGTTAGCTGGCTGCACATAGAACACACCTACACCAACAAAGATCAACACCACAATAATTTTAATCGCTACCATAATTCCGTTGGCTCGCGCAGCCTCTTTTACCCCTCGAGTAAGCAGGAACGTTATGATTAACGTAATGACCGCTGCGGTGATGTCAAAATAGGTTCCCTTTTCAGGACTAAATGCACTAGTGAGCACATGTGGCAGTTCCAATCCGAATCCTGACAATAACGTTTGAAAATATCCCGACCAGCCACTGGCAACCGCTGCACTTGCAAATCCATACTCCAGGATAAGATCCCACCCGAGAATCCAGGCAATGACTTCACCAAAAGCGGTGTAACTATACGTATACGCACTTCCTGATGCAGGAACACTGGATGCAAACTCGGAGTAACATAATGCAGCGAAGGCACAGATTATACCTGCCAGCAGAAAAGACAGTACCAATCCTGGTCCTGCATATGTGGCAGCAGCAACGCCTGTTAGGACAAAGATCCCCGTACCGATGATTGCCCCTACCCCGAGAGTCATCAGGTCAAGTGGACCCAGCACTCTTTTCAGCATGTTGCTTTCACTGCCTCCCGTATCAATCGGCTTTTTTCTGAACACTGAAGTTCGTTCCTGGTTTTGGTTCATACCCAATTTCCTCTCGTAATGAAAATGATAACGGTCTGACGCTTTGCTTCAATGGATCATTCGGTTCATCTGTTCTATGAAAAAGTCGTTTGTTCTATCTTAACGAACACCTATAAAAAACTATCAATTTCTACACGTTGTCGCGTTGCTTGATTAAATTTATTTCTTATGTTGTTTTATTTTGTACTTTTCGGACGAAAAATATCATGATCTGTTGGACAGGGCTCCATATAAAAATGGATTTAAAACAAAACTGCGTATAATTTATATTATGCGCAGTTTTTTAATGGTCTTTTTCCGGACTAAAATATCATATTTTCGTTGTTATATGTACTTCCTGAAATGAGGGACCTTTTCCCCTTTTTTCGCTGTCTGTCCTTTGCTAATTTTGTCTTATCCCTCGGTAAAAGGGCATATTAAAGGGCCGCATACCCTTATGCGGCCCTTCATCCTTTAAAACGATATGAATCTATGAAACAGAAACGAGTCCCATCCTTTTCACCATGCTTCATTAACACTTAAGAAAATATAATTCGCTCCGCATCCGACATCCGATACTGGGATAGTAGATATTCCTTGCTCTCCAACGCTTTACGACGGACCTCGTTCAGATCGACATGCAGCAGCTTGCCTGCACGCTTCACTGGCCGACCGGCTACAAATACGGTATCCACATTCGACGGATTGGCAAATTGAACGACGGCTCCAACCGGATCATGTACCGGGAACAAGTTAAGATCGGTGGTACGAATCATGATCAGATCTGCCTCTTTACCGGGCGCAAGTGAGCCAATCTTCCGCTCAAGCCCCAGAGCCTGTGCCCCAGCTGACGTTGCAAACCTCAGAACCTGGCTGGACTGCAAGTTCAGCTCCCCCGGCATTTCACCCTCTCGCAAGAGCTGTTCATTCATTCTGGAACGCTCTGCCTGAAGTGCGAATTTCATCTGGGAGAACATATCCCCGCCTGTTGATGTTACAACGTCGACTCCAAGCGTTGGGGTTCCCCCATGTTCAAGAAAATAACCCGTTGCGGGATATCCATGCCCCATCATCATTTCCACTTCCGGTGTGACCGACAGTGAGGCACCGCTATCGGCCAACATTTTATACTCATCCGTTTCCATCGTGTTTCCGTGGACTATATTCAGAGCGGGGCTCAGTAAACCAGCCTCATACAATTTACTCACCGAACGATCTACAGATCCCCAGCTGCCAAATCCAACATGCATTGAACATATCGCATCCAGTTCCTGAGCCAGCTGAATTTCCTTCACAGTGGTATCCCAATGGCTGAACTCCGGACCACGAATGGCAAGACCGAACGTAAGTAACTGATCCTGTGAGGAGAAATACTGTTCCTTGACCCTTCTCACATCATTCGAGTAGGTTAGATGGCTTTCTCTGTTCCAGTAGGGTGTCTCCCCCGGTACGCCATGAGCGAAAACCGATCGAATGCCCGCATCCTGAAGTCCGCGAATCAGTTCATCTGTGTGCTCTGGGGAATACGGCATACTCCAGTCAAGTACCGTGGTCACTCCAGCATTAAGCGCTTCCAAAGAACCCAGCAAATTGGCGATATAGCTGTCTTGTGGCCGGAGTTTGCTTCCCATCGCTCCATAGTAGAGATTTTGCAGATAGACCGGCAGTGACCAATTGGTGCCCGCTGTTTTGACAAGCGACTCCCACATATGCCGGTGAGTGTCGACGAATCCAGGGAGTATGATCATCTCTGATGCATCTATCACTTCCGCTTTCGTACAATTCAGGTCGGGCTGGATGGCAGTAATAAGAGAATCCTCAATCAGAACGTCCGCCCTCTTATACTGACCCACCGACGAATCCATAGACAGTACACAACCGTTCTTCAGTAGATAACTTGTCCTCACAAGACACATCTCCAATCATTGTTTTTTTGTTGGATATACGCTTGAAATACGGTTATTACCTGAATAACAAACTGAAATATTTTAAGTACATATACATTATATAGAAACTAATGGAAATATTCAATTTCTGAAGTTGAATATTTCCATTCCAGCATGTTTCTGGCTCAATTCAAGTGTTCTCCTTGCTTAACGAACAAAAAACCTTACTTTCTGGTACATCATCTTACTCCTTCTGCTGAGCCACCTTCTTTTTCGCCCGAAACCTTCTAACTTTCATTAAATTGCCGCACATCTTATCATCACAATATTTCTGGGTGCGACTGCGCGTATCATCATAGAAAATCCAGCGACAATCCGTATTATCGCAGATCCGAATTCTTCCCCCATCCCCTTCAACCACGGTGATGGCAAAATCAGCAGCGACCTCTGCCATGACCTGCTGCCAATGACCTTGTACAGGAATTAGCGAAAGTTCGAGTCCTTCATTTGCAGAGTTCAGTCTTCGGATCACCTGTCCTTCAGCCATCTTGCCGTTAAGCCATTTTTGATCTTTGTCTGTTAAAGATTCTCCGGCAGATAAACGAGTCGCAAGCGTCTGCAATTCATTTCTGAAAATTCTCATGACACTCTCTTCTTCAGGAGTTGCGGGTATAGATGCGCTCATTTTCCATTGTTCCAGAAAACGTTGCTGCCACTCTTTTTTGCCAAGCCTGTCCTCCGAACGATCCCCACCACGCCAGTCATGATAATCACTATTCACAAAATCAGTCCATAGTCTATCCATACGTACCTCCACTAAAATGTAACCATTTAAATGAATAAAGATAGTTACAACCAATCAAATTTGGGTTATATTAATTGTAACCACATTCAAGTACTTTAGCTAGTTACTACGAAATTCATTTTAGGGAGGAAAATCAATGACTACAACGGCAAAAGATCTATTGCTCATTCAGAAAGATGACACCTGGGATCAATGTAATTGGATTGTGCCTTTATCCAAGGCGCTCGAAGGACTAACTGCTGAACAAGCAGCCTGGGTTCCATCATCCGGTGGATTAAGTATCTGGCAGTTGGTTAACCATATGTACTATTATAATCAACGCTTGTTGAATCGCATTCAGGGTGTAACCCCCTCTGGTACACCTGCCGAAAACAATGAGTCCACCTTCGGTGATCCCGGGGACCCTTCCGATATCAAAGGCTGGAGTAAACTTATGCAAGACACAACTCAATTAGCAGGGCAGCTCCGTGATCAGCTTGCTACATTACAAGAATCCGATCTCGAAGCTCCTTACATGAACTCCGATGAAAAATGGTCACATGCACTTGCCCGCTGGGTCCTACACGATGCCTATCATGCTGGCCAGATTGTACTGCTGCGTAGGCAACAAGGAAGTTGGAATATTATATTCTAAAAAAACACTTGAACTGCTAGCGCTTACAGGAATAAGATGAACTTATTAATGTTACAGCTTGTTCAATACACTATATAATTGAATAGGATCTTCGGGGTAGGGTGCAATTCCCGACCGGCGGTGATGTTCTTATAGAACCAGCCCGCGACTCGCTGTTTGAACAGACTTTGCATATTCAGCGACTGACTTGGTGTGACTCCAAGGCCGACGGTACAGTCCGGATGAGAGAAGATCAACACATTGGCATGCCTTTACGGGAAGTCTTATTTCCTTACGACATGTCCATGATTGAGCCCCCGTTTATTTGGTGTATACCAAAACGGGGGCTTTTGTCGATTTTGCCAACTGAAGATTCCGTGTTCTGACGAAGGAGTCCTGAATATGGAAAAGACCCAATCTGCATCAACAATTTATCGTAAGGAACGAAGTAATACCGGATTTTGGCTGGTTGTTCTCGGCGCTGCCCTTTGGGGTGTAGATCCGTTATTCCGCATTATTTTGCTCAAAACGATGACTTCCACTCAGATTGTGCTTGTGGAACATATCATTGTCAGCCTGGTGGCGATTCCCGTGCTGTGGAAGTTTCGGGCCGATCTGAAAAACCTGCGTGCCCGCCACTGGATTGCCGTGATTTTTATCTCCTGGGGTGGATCAGCGCTCGCCACGGTATTATTCACACTAGCGCTCACACATAATGATCCCAACACCGTTTTATTGTTGCAAAAGATGCAGCCGCTATTTGCGATTGTTCTGGCAAAGCTGCTGTTGAAGGAAACATTACCACGTCGCTTTGGCGGACTGTTTATCATTGCACTTGCAGGAACATATCTACTGACGTTCGGATTCACCCTTCCTCTTGGGAACTGGGACAACTGGGTTCATGCAGGCAGTCTGCTCTCGCTGGGCGCTGCTGCCTTATGGGGAGGTTCAACTGTTATGGGCAGGTTGATGCTGGGACAAACCCGTTATGAAACGGTCACCTCCCTGCGATTTGTCGTAGCCTTGCCACTGCTGATCTTTATGACATGGAACGAGGGCGCTGCATGGACCTTCCCTTCCGGAACAGGCGAACAGGCAGCTGTGGCACTCAATATTCTGGGCCAGGCATTGTTGCCAGGGTTACTGAGTCTTCTGTTATATTACAAAGGGCTTTCTTCCACCAAAGCCTCTGTTGCCACGCTCGCGGAACTTAGCTTCCCGATGGCTGGGGTGCTGGTTAACTGGATTGCTTTCCGTACATTGATTACCTGGGAGCAGTTGGTTGGATTCATTCTCATCTGGGTTGCGCTGTTCGCCATCTCCAAACAGCAGGAACGCTCATCGACTCCGGCTGACGCTGCACCAAAGCTTCGTACAGATTGAATGCATCATATATAGAACGTAAATATAGTAAAAGCTAAAGACAAAAGCACTGGTCGTCCGAATGGATGAACGGTGCTTTTCGATATATGAGTATATGAACTAATCTCAGATTCTTTTTTTCTGTATGTTTTTATCAACTGCAATGGTACGATGAGATATGGATAATATAGATGAATTATATTCAGAGAGGAACGATCATCATGTCTTCATTTTCATATACTTCCTACGATGCCGTAGGTTTGGCAGAACTGATTCGATCCCGGGAGGTTTCCCCCGTTGAATTACTGGAAGCGGCGTTTGTACGCATGGAAGAAGTAAATCCTCAGGTTAATGCGGTGGTACGTACATATGAGACACGAGCACGTCGGGAAGCAGGCCTTGTTCGTCCGGGGGAACAACCATTCGCCGGCGTCCCCCTGCTCTTAAAAGATATTTCTCAATCCCTGGAGGGAGAAATCCTGACTTCAGGCTCCCAACTGTTCAGCAAGCATCGCGCAATCCGCAATTCGAATTATGTCACTAGACTCCGTGAAGCAGGATTTATCATCATAGGGCACACCAATACACCGGAGTTTGGCTTGAAAAATATTACCGAACCCCGCCTGCATGGCCCAAGTCGGAATCCCTGGAATATCCATCACACACCCGGCGGTTCAAGCGGGGGTGCCGCTGCCGCTGTAGCTTCAGGCATTGTTCCTCTAGCCGGGGCCAGTGACGGCGGCGGTTCAATCCGCATTCCCGCTTCCTTCAGCGGGTTGTTTGGACTAAAGCCCACCCGTGGGCGCACACCCGTGGGCCCCGGTGTTGGCCGTCAATGGCAGGGGGCATCTATTGACTTCGCCCTATCCCGTTCTGTTCGGGACAGTGCTGCGCTGCTTGATACGCTGCAAGTCATTCAGGCTGAGGCAGCGTTTCATACTCCTCTTTTCCCAGGGAGCTACCTTGCTGATATGAATTATCCACATCAACGTAAACTGAAGATTGCATATACGACAGATTCACCCGTAGACACACCTGTTAGTGAAGAAGCCAAAGAAGCCGTCTACAAGCTTATTCGCTGGCTGGAAGAACAAGGTCATCACGTTGAAGAAATGCTTAGTCCGGTCAATGGAGTCAAGCTGATGGAGAACTATTACATGATGAATAGCGGCGAAATGGCTGCGATGATTTCTTCCATGGAGCGATCCATGGGCAGAGTGCTAACATCGGATGACATGGAGATTGAATCCTGGGTTCTGGCTGAAGCCGGCAAAAAAGTATCTGCTGCGGAATTCGTACACAGTCTCGCCGAATGGGATGTTGCTGCAGCTCAGATGTCTACATTGTTTGAGCGCTATGATTTCTTTGTGACCCCCGTCAATGCTTTTCCTGCGCCCGAGGTCGGAGAATTGACGCCTCATGACGAACAGATTCAGAACCTGATGCGCATCAGCGAATTGAACAATAACGAGCAGCAGCAATTAATATACGAGATGTTTGAGCCCAGTCTCACGTATACACCGTTCACTCAACTCGCCAATCTCACAGGACAACCTGCTATGAGTGTACCACTTCATACAACTGCAGAAGGCTTGCCCATGGGGGTTCAAGTGATGGCGACCAAAGGACGTGAAGATTGGCTGCTCCATCTGGCTGGCCAGCTTGAAGCCTCAGAACTCTGGATCGGGATGAACGGAAATCCGTTGTTTCCAGCATAAATACTCAATACGCCACGATCTCGCCAGCAGACCTGTACTGCTGGCTTGTTTAATTTTAAATCGTAAAAGGAATAGATCTCAGTAATGGTTTACATAATAATTATGACGTTAATTTTAAGATTAAGATACCCTACCCTTTCTTTCCTACGTATAAGATCTTGGCATATAGGAGATCATAAGTCGGTGAAAAATCAACCTAATGGAGGAAAATCAATCATGGGTATTCTAAGCGGCAATCCCAAAAATGAGCCTATGCATTATGGAGAAATCTATAGTGTGTGGCAATGTTCCATGGTAGCCAAAGGCGCTGTATCTTGCTACCAAGCCTTCACGAACCATGCTGGAGACAAAGACTTGAAAAAAATTCTGGATGACCTGATCGACCAGGCCAAACTCGAAATTAAAGAATGCGATGCGCTATTAACCGAGAATGGCATCGCTCCCGCTCCAACGCTTCCGGAAAGACCTCCTGTTAAGTTGGAAGATATTCCGGCAGGCGCAAGATTCACGGATCCAGAGATTGCTGCAATAGTGGCAGCAGATACATCGTTGGGTCTGGTTGCTGCAAGCCAAACGATGGGTCAATCAATCAGAGAAGATATCGGTGCTCTGTTCGCCAAATATCATGCAACCAAAACGGCTTTAGGGGTTCGAATTCTTCAATTGACCAAAGAAAAAGGCTGGCTTATTCCCCCACCGCTTCAAGTTAAAAGACCGGATTCGGAGTAACTAAAGTCTGGTGACCTAACTCATTTTGTAGTGAATTTATGAGACCAAGAAGAAGAATCGTCGATTCTTCTTCTTGGTCTTTTTTGTTTATTCTTCTGTTTAATTTCCTATGATCAGGTTAATTAATTTTGAATTTATTTTGAATTTAATAGATATTCATATGGAGGGGTTCACATGTTTCGACATCAGAAAGAGTTGCAATTTGAAGTCAAAGTAGATCGTCCTGATCCCATGTTTGCACGTCAGGTTCAAGAAGTGTTGGGAGGACAATTTGGCGAAATGACAGTCATGATGCAGTACCTTTTTCAAGGATTCAATTGTCGAGGTGAGGAAAAATATAAGGATATGCTCATGGATATTGGCACCGAAGAAATTGGACATGTCGAGATGCTCTGCTCATTAATTAGCCAGTTACTCGATGGTGCAACACCTGCCGAACAGCAAAAAGCTGCTGAAGATCCTGTGACAGCTGCCATTATGGGTGGTATTAATCCGCAACATCTGCTGGTCAGTGGTCTTGGTTGTTTACCTACCAACTCAAACGGTGTTCCGTGGAATGGAGCCTATATCGTGGCAAGCGGTAATTTGCTTGCAGACATGCGCTCTAACCTTCATGCCGAAAGTCAGGGCCGCCTTCAGGTAGCAAGGCTGTACCATATGACAACCGATGAGGGCGTTCGGGCAACTTTCCGTAAAATGCTGGCACGCGACCGCTATCATCAGTATCAATGGATGGCAGCCATTCAGGAACTGGAGGAAAAGAACGGAGTCGTTGTTCCTGCTTCCTTCCCTCCTGAGGCAGAACAAGAATCTCAGCCACAGGCATATGAGTTCTGGAATTTGTCCGAGGGAACTGAATCCAGTGAAGGGCTATGGGCGACAGGAAGTGCTCCTGATGGAACCGGGGACTATGTATACATCTCCAATCCTGTCCCAAAGGGACAGATTCATGAACCTGTTATCCCTGCCACAGAACTTCACCATGATCTGGATGGGAAATCGAGCGATAAATAGTTCAATAGCCTATTTTTGGAGAAGTCAGATACGGCTTGAAATTGCTGGATGAGATGTGACAACTACATTGGTTATCAAAAAACGACTCAGTGTCTGAATGAGTCGTTTTTTTGATTCAATACTATGTGAATAATACTCATGCGGGACTCTTTATGACCAGCATATGGCCTTCATTTCCTTTTAGGAATCTTCACACTGCTTTTTGTAACCGCTTCCTATGTGTCCTATAAATGCACTTTAAAGAATTTTGTTCATGTTCTGGAATTTACGGTTCTGTTCTGGCTAAGGCTGTGAATGATTCTCCTATGAACCAATTGTTGATTTATAGCGGTGCAGTCATTTTTGGCTCCAATTTCTTTTCTTTATTTAAGTTTGCTTTTTTTTGCGTAACCGAATACCTGTGCTGTGATAACCCGACAGATCCTTTGCGACGTGTTCATCTTCGTCCTCTTCTTCCGTTAGGGTGTTGGATGTTTTAGTCGTGGACTTTTTCTTGCGAGTACGCTGTACAATGACATCACTAATGGCAATCAGAGAGACAAGCAGTAAGCTTATATAGAATCCTGGTCTGCTGAGTGTATGAAAAAGCGTCCCCGTTATCGCAGTTGCGATTAGCAATAATCCGATCCATCGCTTGACGTAATCGAACTTTCCTGATTTCAGCAGTCTGCCGGAGGATAGCAAAATAAACGACCAGTTATACAGAAGCATCAGACCTGCTGCAGTCGTAATGTATTCATATACTTTTCCTGGGAGTAATAGAGACATAATAATGGTACCAATTAACCCACAACCAATGAGGGAGAGGGCACTTAACGGATACTTCTTCTTCCATTTTCGAGAGAATAACTGCGGAGCGTCTCTCTCCTGTGCCAGGGTAATGATCATCGAGGTTACGGCGTAGAGAGAAGCCGTCATCGTCGAAAATCCAGCCACAATCAGTACACCATTGAACAAATGTGGAACAAACGCCAAATGATCACTACTTAGGGCCAGCACAAATGGACTCTCTTTGGGATTGAATGCCTTCAACGGAACCATGACCAACGTGAGTCCAATGGACACCACATATACTGTTGATAGCGCAATGAGCATGACTTTCCCGGCCTTCGGGGCATCCTCCGGTTTTTGAAGCCGGTAGGACATAATTCCAAGCACTTCAATCCCTCCATAGGCATAGAACGCAAAAAGAAATGCAGACCACAGGCCGATTCCACCCTTTGGAAAAATAGTCTCCATGTCCATTGGTACTTTATGCTCGTACTTCGTTCCCCCAATCCACCCTGCCAGAAGTGCGACAGCAATAACCAAAAACATGATGATTGCTGCGATTTTAATAATGGCCAGCACATTCTCAACCCGGTCAAATCCTTTGTTACCAAAGAACACAATGCACAGCCCTAAAATACCGAATCCCGCAGCAAAGATCCATAGTGGAACCGATGGGAACCAAAAGCGAGAAAAGATGGACAAAGCCGTTAGCTGACTTCCCATAATGAGTAGCTCCGAGAACCAGTACATCCAACCGCTGGCAAACCCAGCCCAACTTCCAAACGCTTTCTTCGCATAGGAACGAAAGGACCCCTGTTCCGGGTGATCAGAAGTCATTCTCGCCAAAGCATCAAAAACTACATATGTACCTAAAGCAGCAAAGACATAGGCTAGCAATACAGCCGGTCCTCCAATAGAGATGGCCAGGCTGGAACCCAGGAAATATCCGGTGCCAATCGTGCCCGCCACACCCAGCAGACTTAATTGCCACCATTTCAGTTTCTTTTCTTCTGTTGAACGTGTTGATGCTTTGCTCATGTTGTCATTCCTCTTCTGTATCATTTTAGGCTTCTTTAGGTAGCCTTCCCAATTCAGAGTTAAACATGTTCATCCATTTGTCCTGACTTGAAGATGCAGCTTGTAGAGCATAGCAGATTTCATGGAAATTGGATGTTTGAATATTTATATTGAGCTCATTGCATACTACAACAGGTAAATCCAACACATACAGGAGGTTTATTACACATGAATCAATTCTCACAGACCCAACAAATCACTCAACTTGCGCAACAGCTCACGCAACAGACACAACAGGCTTCAATGCAATATCAACAACTTCTGAGACAAGAACAGAGCAACGCTCAACAACTCGAACAGTTGGCACAACGGGAGCAACAAGCTGCGCATATCATCCAAACAGCTCTGCAAGGACACCAGACAGCCATACAGCAACTGCAACAAATCTCCAATCTTGCACAACAAATTGTCAATACCTCTACACAGCAAGTTTCCTACTTAGAACAGCCATATAACAACAACCCCAATATTTCTGCGGGCCAATCATTCGGAACTTATTCGAATCAGCATCGCCCCCAATAGCTGCATGAAAACACTAAAAAAGGAATCCTTTTATATTAAAAAGGGTTCCTTTTTTAGTTTAACTTTGTTGTTATAGGAAAAGACTTAGTTTGACCACTTCATCCAGTGGTGCACCGTTCACCCCTGCATTACCTCGAAAATTACTGCTTTGAAAGAAAAATTGCATGATGATCAGGAAGATCGTAGAAGCTAGAATAGCAATAAACTTAAGAATGGAGGATTAGCATGAATTTATGTAATTTTTGCGCTGATGTTTCTTTTTTGAAGGAACTCATGTGGACTGTCACCATTTTGCCCTTGGGTTATATCCTATAGGTAAAGGAGGACTGCTCATGTCGTTGTTGTTTTCATCTTGTGAAATGGAGAATGAAGAAGTTCATCTTGAGGCCTGGAAGAGAGATGCATATCATTTATTTTCCACCAAAATGAGTAATCGAGAAGCCCGGTTCCCCTGCATACCGGCTACAAAAGCCTTTGCTCTGGGTCACCTCCGATATGGTTTTGTTGCTTCCCCTGGAAGCGAATCCGCCGGCCTTACATTATCGAATATCATTAAGGAATATGGTCAATCTTCGCGTTCCTTTGGTCAATATTCATCATTGGTTGTCTTTTTCGAAAAGGAGCAAGAGATCCTCGATGTCAGACGATATGAAGAACTATTCTGGAGTTTACTAAGTCAGATGAGAAGTTTGGACGACAAATCTTGGCCAGAAGGTATTCCTGAAGATCCGGAGCAACCCATGTGGGAATTCTGTTTCAGTGACGAACGTTATTTCGTCTATTGCGGTACGCCTGCCCATACTTCACGTCAGAGTCGATATTTCCCTTACTTCATGTTGGCGATGACACCACGTTGGGTGCTCGATATATGGAATGCACAACCTCAAAAAGCAGCAGCCATCGCACCAAAAATTCGTGAACGATTAGCCGCGTACGACACCGTCCCTGCCCATCCTGAACTCAAACCATATGGAGCTCAGGGAAATCTGGAGTATAAACAGTATTTTTTGCGAGATGATGATACCTCTCTCTCTGCTTGTCCGTTTCTGCGTTCACTTCCGCTGGATAAAATTAAGGGTTAGTACAAAGCCGCATTCTAAAAGGGCTCTCCTCCGAATAAGCTGTATACCATCAGTTTATGGGAGGAGCGCACTCAACTTCAAGGTCGGAGAAATACATAAACCTGGGATTTAGTTTTGTTTACCTCAATCAACCTGAGATCGGTAAATCCTTGCTTTGATGTACAAGCCGTGACTTATAGTGGACAACCCCCTAGATTATGCAGAATCTCATCTCAAATGAAAGGGAAATGACTATGGAAATCTATCTAAAATTCATACTAATCGGTCTTGCCATCGCTATGCCTGTCGGAGCGATCACCGTTGAAATGACCAAACAGGGATTGAGAAACGGATTCCGTCATGGTTGGGCTGTCGGTCTTGGTGGAATGACCATAGATATGAGTTTAATTCTTGCAATGTATTTCGGGTTTGCCTCCCTGTTATCGCTCCCTTATATCCAGATTCCATTATGGCTTGCAGGTGCTGGTTTTTTGGCTTATCTGGGTTATGATTCGATTCGAAATGCAGAACTGAATATAACGACAACTGATGATAAAATCAAAAAATCATTTTGGAGAACATACCGGAACGGGTTATTGGTTGCCATCTCCCCGGGGAATCTAATCTTCTGGATATCCGTATTCGGAGTCGTGTTGTCTGATTCATATCATTCAGCAGGCAAATTGAGTTTTGTCATTGCGGCATTGGGTGTATTGTGCGGCATTCTCATACATGATCTGGGCCTGCTCACCATCGTTTCTGTTACACGAAAAATGATGAGTCAGAAAATGATCCAGCTTGTCTCTGCACTCGCAGGAGTACTTTTAATCGGATTCTCCTTCTATTTTTTGTACAAATTTATTCTCTCCCTATGGCAATACTTTCAGTAGTTTTAGACGATCTGCATATGAACCCGACCAGGGATTGGAAGAAACCAACAGCGGCCGCCATGCTCATATCCCCCAGATCCATCAAGGCGCGATAGACATAGGTGTCGATTACGTCCGTTGTGGGGTACAACGCCACGTTTCGCCCAACCAGCGCATAGATCATACCGAAATCGCCATAGAAAATACCGCCCATAGCCAACAGCAGCATCAAAATGATCGTCGACTTCAGCAAAGGCAATGTGATAAATCGGATTTTGTGCCAACGGCTTGCCCCATCAATGGAAGCGGATTCATAGATATCCGGATTGATTCCCGTAATGGTAGCCAGATAGACGATGGAACCGAAGCCGGCACCCTGCCATATTTTCATGATCACCAGAATCCAAGGCCAGTATCCCGGCTCGTTATAAAAGGAAATCGGTTCGACTCCGAACAGGCCAAGCATCTGATTGATCATCCCTGTGTCGGTGGATAGTAGTGAAACTGAGAACATCGCGATTAACATTAGATTAACTAAGAAATATCTGAGGGAATTGTTGAACAATTCCGCTTGTCATCATATCAGCCATCTCTAATGCCTGTTGTTCAATGGGATCACTTATTGCGACGTTACTCGTATAGTCTTTCGCTATACGAGTAACAACCTCTTCACTAAGAAGTCTTAGGTGCTCGTAAAGCATACGTTGCCATTCTTCTTTGGACCAATATGGATTGATTCTGCCAAGAAAATCTGCAATGTCATCCGCGTTGGCGTACCATCTTTTCTGAGCATCTTTTGCTGCGTTAGAGTTGCCTGACTTCAGATCGGTGACAAGTTCTGCTGCGATCAATAGATGATCTCTGAGCAATTTTTCAAATCCATTGGCAATAGTTATGCCGTAAATCGGTGCCAGAACAGTCGCAAAATCACTAGGGTTCCGAAGAAGTCTTTCGGTTGTGTGTTGGACACTATCAAGCTCATCGACGATACTATTCACCGTTAATCTCGTCCAGTAAACATGTTGTTCCCACAGTGTTCTTAACTACCTGTTTAAATCCACACTTTTTGGCGTCCACATTAAGTGATCGCTTTGTCGAAAAGCAGGATAGTAATGAAAAGGACCATAATTAAACACAGTTCGCCATCTCCTCTCATTCAACAATATATAGGCGAATCACTATTTGTGTGCAACCTGAAATGTCACCGTTTGACCTGGCCACAGTTTGCATTCACCCGTCGGTTCTGTTGTAATTCCTTGTTCCAGTGTATTTCTTCGATATTTCTTGGGTGTAACGCCGGCGGCTCCTTCTTTGATCACATCAGATATGATCGCTCACCACAAGTACAAGTCATTCCCCTTCAATTTGAAGATCGCTTCCATAAAGTAGTAATCTCCGTAAATGATTGATTGATGGTGTTCTTTGGCATGATACGCGGCTGAACCATTCTTGAGAATGCAGTCACAGTCCCTGGTCCAGTCTGTTCGAAGTTCGTCCAGTACTTTCAGCAATTTCAATGCTGTCCCGAGATAGAGGTCTTTCTCATGTTCTCCAACAGCCTTGGAAATTTCAATGAGTCCACATGCTGCAATCGCTGCTGCCGTTGAATCTTCATAAGCTGGATCCTTGGGCTGCCTGAAATCAATTGGAATGATTCCATTCTCCGGAATGTTGGCGATAAAATAGTGCGCAATCCGCTTAGCGGTATGGAGATATTCTTCTTTGCCTGTATGAATGAAGCTCATCATGAATCCATACAATCCCCAAGACTGTCCTCTCGTCCAGGAGGAACCTTCTTCATACCCCTGTCCACCATATGTTTTTACCACCCCGCCATGGAAAGGATCAAACTCAACAATATGATTGACAGAGCCGTCAGGTCGTACAAATGTATTCATTGCGGTATCCGCATGTTTGATGGCAATCTGCATAAAGCGTGGATCACCCGTTTCTTCCGTTGCCCAATAGAGAATTGGTATATTAAACATACAGTCGATAATGGCCCATCCGCGGGTATCTTCTCCATCCAGATCGTTCCAAGCCCGAATGAATTCTCCTGCCGGATTATAGCGACCTGCCAGCAGATTAGCGGCGTGCAGCGCCCTTTTGCGGGATTCCGGATTCCGGGTAATCCTGTAATTGGCCACACTGGTGGGCAGCCACATGAACCCGACATCATGATGTAAACCATAGTACTGCTGCAAGCCCGCATCCAATTTGTTCTCAGAAAGATTCGCGAATTCCTTATACTTTTCCTGACCCGTGACGTGGTACATCTGCCACATCATGCCGCCCCAGAAACCATTGGTCCACCAGCTGATTCCATCACCGCTCCCCGCATTGGAATTCGACACAGATTTATCATCATGCACACCATGGATCGTTGTATAGGGAATTTTGTGTTTGGACTTTTCACTAACCCAGTCCATTTTATCCGTAATTTTTCGAATGACATCCTGTAACCAAACATTGGACTTTTCTACTGTCAGCATACATACGTTCCCGCTTTCCATATAGATTGTTTTCATTGTTGAACATCTTGCTCCTCTATCCGTTTAAGCGTTTTCAGTATAGCATGTGAATCATATCAAAAGTTTTGTTCTGTATAACAAAAATCACGTTTTATTTCACTTGTCGGTGCAGAAGCTGCAATGCTACAATTTTGAAAACAATGGATTTGGAGTGGTGTTATGGCTCTCGGTTTTGAAGCTGTTCCTTTTCATGGACAACCTGTAGTATGGACGGACCGTCATGTTACAAGTAAACCGAACATTGAGTTCTATCATTGGCATCAATGCTGCGAATTGTTAATTGTGTTTGGGGGTACGGGCATTGTCGTGATGAATAACCAGACTTATGACATCAGGAGAGGCATGCTGTTTGTGTTTCAACCCTTTGAGATTCATAAAGTGTATGCGAAGATTACGGACGATTGCGTTTACGAAAGAGCGGTGATTCATTTGAATCATACGGTTATTGATCAGTATTTGAGTGGTTTCCCACGTCGGCGCGAGTGGTTTGACCGTTTATGTTATGCCAATGATCGTGAGCGTGCATTTGATTTCGGGGATCATTGGCAGCTTTTTGTCCAATGTGTGGAGGATTATGAGCGAATCGCACATACGGATCGCGGGGCTTCGCAGGAGGAAATTACCGTGTTTATGCTTCGGCTGCTCAGTGCGATGGAAAAACTTGTTTCACCAGCGGATACTGTCTCCCCATTGCCACGGCGCAAGGAAGAGTATTCGGAAATGATGATGCACTGGGTTGAGACTCATTATATGGAGTCTGATGTTTTGAACAAGCTGGCTAATGAACTTCATCTGACCAGATCCTATGTGTCGCGTCTGTTCAAAAAAGAAACTGGCAGCAATCTGAGCGAGTATCTCATCGCCAAGCGGATAAAAGTTGCGGCTCACTTGCTTGAGACAACATCGCTGTCTGTCGAAACCATTAGCAATCGAGTCGGTTTTCAGAATGTTTCCCATTTTATCTCCAGCTTCAAAAAGACCCATTGTAATACACCTTTGAAGTACAGGTTGAATACCAAGCAAGACAACCATGAAATTGTCGCTCATCAAGAGTGAAATAAAACGTTATTTTTGTCTGACTAAGCTGGATTTTTCGGGCTTATGAGATGATATACTGAAAGCGGTTTACTGTTGTCCATCTTCACTGGGTTTCTATATCTTTGAGATTGAGGTGTATGTATGATTCATTTAACGATTGAAGTGCAAAGCAAAGATGGGATTACACTCGCCGAACATACGGATACGAACCATACCCATCTGGTATATGAATATCCATACCAACCGGGAGATTCGATTGTTCTGAGAAGCTCTGAGGCCAATGTTTATTTGTACATCCAGTTGGATGATGCTATAAATCCGGCATTTGTCTATTATTCCGGGCAGGAGTATCGCCTTAGCATCCCTTTTGATGAGAAGAAAGCCTCATACTCACCAAAGTCGTTTACAGGTAAGATGCATCTGCTGACTGCCAGAGTTGCAGCGCTCCATGAGATTACTTCTTACAAAAATGTTGCTGCCAATGCGTACGATCATCATACCAACCTCTCGTTGTACCCTCACGCTTCGGCCAATGTCGAAACTCGTGGTGAGGCAGTGTTTGCTGCCAGAAATGCGATTAACGGCAATACGGTAACGTATTCACATGGAGGTTGGCCATTTGAGTCATGGGGTATTAATCAGCGGAAAGACGCAGAATTTACCGTTCACTTTGGCCGCCTTGTGGAGATCGACAAGATTGTATTGTACCTGAGGGCTGATTTTCCACATGATAATTACTGGGAACAGGTTACCCTGCATTTTTCCGATGGCAGTTCTCAGATGGCATCTCTCGTGAAGTCAGGTAAAGCACAAACGATCCTGCTGGAGCCGAAGCAAGTGGAATGGGTAAAACTGAGTGAGTTGATTCAATCCAATGACCCGGCTCTGTTCCCTGCACTTACACAATTCGAGGCATATGGGCAAGAAGTGCAAGTGACTGATGATGTCACCTGAACTCTCCATTCTCTTGTGCACCAGTACTATACCCTTTGAGTCTAGCACCATCCAGCTATATAACTGTATGACTTGTTAGAATCTGATGCGTAGAACGTGTAAAAGACCTTAGCTCGCCGTTGTGTATTGCGTGCTATGCACCGCAGGCCCTTAGAATAGACACTGGAAAAACCCCTGGGTTTAACCGATGGAATTCTAGGGGGGGGGGCAATTTTGAATCTATGAAGGGTAAAAGTTTAAAACAATCGTGCTCCGCACATCAGCAAAACGTTTGCGAAGCTAACAGTCTTAAATTATTCAGAAATTCTTAATTGGACAAGGCTAAATTGATTGGGTACCTGCCTAATCGGTTTATAAATTATTTTTTCACTTTACGTTTGGGTTTCGTCAGGTCGAAACTATGTTTTACCATATCGTGAAGATCATCCTCTGGAAGGTTTCCATCCAGGATGATTGTATTCCAATGTTCTTTACTCATATGATATCCGGGCTTAACTTCTTCAAATGCGTTTCGAAGGAAATCAGAGCGATCAGGATCACATTTCAAGTTAACGCAAAGATGATCATCTTTTTCAAATATTAACGCAAAGATCTTCTCGTTTCCTTTGTGGCGTATGGCTGTCCAACCCTCTCCAAAAGGATGATCCTCATATGAGGCTGGATAAGACAAACAGTATTCTACGATTTCGTCTAGTTTCATTTTGGTCTTCTCCTATCTGTTAAGTTATTCATGATTGTTGTTTTGCTAGTACCATGCTGCAATATATTGAACGTTCCCCTTCTTCCATCCATAATAGTGGGACGAAACAAAACCAGTAATAATGTGCGTAGAAAACAATTAAAAAAACTAGACAATAAGGAGGAAGGATGGTTATATAAGTACAAATATAAAATTCGATCAAGGAGTCGTGAACTAATGAGCATAGTAAAATTACCGAAAGCTGCGGTCTTTGGTGCTGCAAATGGTGTGATGTTCATGACTTTTTTTGGGGCTGTTTGGGCTTCCATTGGTATTATTGGTTCACATGGACTTGGAGATCCTTGGTCCCTTGTTCTTTCAGGTATTGTGACATTAATCTTACTAGGCGGAGCGATATCACTTTTTGGTAAAGCTCGTAATATGAACCATGCTGCAACACCAGAAGAGATAGAACAGAGGAGAAACATAAATCGAAAATTTGGTTGGGTCTTTGGTCTGGAAGGGCTTGCTATCTTTATTGCAAGTGTAATATGTAACATGATTAATTATTTTGAAGTTTTTTTTCCTATCATGGCAATCATTGTTGGTATCCACTTTTTTCCTTTAGCTCGATTGTTTCGAGAAAAGTTTTATTATGGTACAGGTATAACACTCTGTATTTTAGGCGTGATTACTTTCTTCTTACCAATAAATGCTACTGTTAGCCATGTATCCCTGATTGTGACATCTACTTTTATCGGTTTCAGTTCTGCTCTGACGCTATGGGTGACTGGTATAAGAATTTGGACTGCTATGGTTAAACAATTGAAACAATTATAAAAAAGAGATATGTTTGAAGTGAACTCCCGATCGTGATCGCACCTAACAAAAACTTCATTTTTCTTTTCTGTTTGCTCTTCTCCCTCTTATGCTCCCCTTGACCGCCCGGCCATCTACTTAACTCTTTTGACAGTTAAGGGGCAGCCGGGTAGGCGAAATTGTAAAATTCAGTTAGACATTTATCTTATCGGTAATCTGAACAAGTTCTTGCCCCCTTACACATCACCTACTTCAGCTACAATAGTTGCGGCCCGATTCGTTCCGATTCCCGGGAAGCTTTTCACGAATTTGACTTCGGGCAAGCTTGCCGCCATTTCCTCCTGGATTATCGTTAGCAATAAAGTTCCAATGAGCAAGCACTTCCTCCAGTAAAGCATTTACTGTACAGCTTCGGCTGCATAAAGATTCCCGTGACGAACTCATGCTGCATTGTCAAATGCTGCAGCTCCGTATACGTTTCATCCTTGATCCGATGCGGCGTACTTCCTCACGTCCGGCTCGAATCCTGCTGCTCCAATGGACGGGTCCAGCTCCATGTAGCTGGTTCCGCGATTATCGGTCAGCACGAGCATACGCGAGCCGACGACGGGGACGCGGTCGGCCCTGGTGCGCATGTGTGCAGAGACGACACGAGGAGCACCGTCGACGATGTAAACTACCTCGACCGTGAACATCGGGAAATCGAAGAGCCAGCTGTTCTCGAAGCTCACGGCGGTTAGCGTCCCGGTGAATAACGAGCCCTCAATGCGGAGGCGCTCGATGTCAGCCTGACGTCGCCGGGCGTGAGCGATTGAGCCGAGCAACCGCAGGAGCGCGATGGTGGCCCAAAGGGCAAAACTGGCCCCGACGACTGCGCCAAGCTCTGGCGGGATCGTCGGCGACGTCGCGATGGCCTCGAGGTCAAAGGATCGCGACGGATCACTTGTCAGCGTCCACAGCAGCAGGACTCCCGCGGCTGCGACGAACCCTCCTGTGACCGCGAGCGTCGCAAACAGGCCAGCGACCCTGATCTGTCCGAACTGCTCGATCGCTCGCGAGTACAGTGTGACGGTCGCAGTGATCGCGACGTACAGCAGCACCACAGCGACGCTCACCGTGATCGGATGACCGAGGAGCATGCTGATCGACGTTGTCGGCGCTAGGCCGAGCAGGGCGCCGAACGGCACGGAGCCTGTCAGAGCCCACAGTGCAGCGGCTGCGAGCAACCACGGCAGCAGCGGAGCCGCGCGTCCGACGCGACGTCCCGGCCGGAGCGCCGTCATCCGTCCGCCCTTGTCCATGGTGGAGAATAGTGGCAGCGTCTCGATGTGCTCCTGCTGCCCGTACTTCTGCTGACCCTCCGCAGCATCCCTCATCGGCATGGAACTCCAGAGGGAGTCCCCGCGGTACGGCCGGGTCGATCACATATTTTTCGTTCGCATCGACACTGAGAATATTTAGCCATGCAACCTTCACATCCATAATTTTTAGCTATATCATACCAGATATTTACACTACATCCCACTGTTAAATGCCCTTCTTAGTTAACAAAAATAAGCACCGACAAAATGCGTTATGCCCTATTTTTCTGTTCTCGGAATCGTAAATATACCGCATCTTCACGTGCCCAATCCTGGTTGTAGTACAGCAAACCATCTATAACTATTCAGCCAGCAGGAGATACTTGATTATGTTTATGGCAACAGTGGGCGAAACAAGTTCTTCTCTCTTGAAAAAAAAAGCCGAATGGATGGTTCTCATCCACTCAGCCCTTAGGGTTATTTTACAATAATTTGTATAACATCACTGACCGTTATTCCACTTCCATTCATGTACTCTTGATCAATGTCAGGAGCTTTTCCCGAAAATTGCGTATTTGCCACCTCAACACCGCTATTATTCAGAAAGTGTCGGTTCATCTGGCACCTCATTTGCAAGCAGCTCTGAATCATCGGAATGACGTTCGAACATAACTGCATCAACCCTTGTATAGATCATATCGGCAGGAAGCGTTGGCGGGTCTACCGTTGTAGGAGTCTCCCTGGTTAAACGAACATACTCACTGCCGTCTCCCGTAAAGTCGAACGTGCCCAGATTAACCCAACCTGATGAGCCGACCGTTGCATCGATATACGTGACCTCGGTACCCGTCTTATGCTTCACTTCCACTTTGACATGATTATCGTTTGCCGTCGTATGGACGAGCTTGAAGATGGAGACCGTATATTTCCCCTCCGGAAACTGGCCTTTCCACGTTGCTGATGATCCTTGTACTGTAGTGTAACGCGACTTAACCCCAATTTTGTATCCAGCTAGATTGCTTTGGTTCCAAGACCCTTCTGTCGTGTACAACCCCGTTGTATTTGTACTGTCGACGATAACCGTTAGGTCCTTGATCGTTATGGACAAAGAAGGAGTTGTTAAGGTCACCCCGTCAATCGTGACCGTGGCCCATACCTCAATGTGATCCGTTCCCGCATCGAGATTTAGAAGGGTTAACCTACCGCTGCTATCCACTTCAGCCAGATCCGTACGGTCAACGAAATACTGCACATTGGCCTGTGACAGATCACCGATCAAACCGTTATCCAAATAGCCGGTTACGCTCAGTTGTGCGGTTTGAGTCATTTGCAACTCGTTCCGATCGGACAGGATCACCGCCGATTCCAATTGCGGTATCCTGTTCGAATCCACCCACATGATCGCATCGGCTACTACCCTTGACTTGTTGGCCTTATTGGTTAGTTCCACGTAGCGACTATCGCCTGCAGCAAAAGGATAGTCACCTAGGTGTACCCAAGTACCATTGGCCGTTGTCTCATCAACGGTAACTGTCTCGGAGCCCCCGCTATAATAAACGGTAAATGAGGCATTCGTTGCCCAATTTTCAGTCGCAGCCGTTATCTGCGGAAGCTTGTAATACACACTGTAAGTAACACTTTCCGGCAGCTCCGGCCGCCATTTCATTTTGCTTGTCGCTGTGCTGGCTGTCGATTTGGCATACACATAGTTATCATAGTAATAGTCGTTAGCCGTCGTATCCCTTATCCAAACCCCTTCTGTCTCCGCCTCCGTATTATCTACAATGATAGATGAACCATCCTGCCCATCATCGGGTTGGACTGGAGTTTCCGTTACCTGATCAGGCAGATAGAGTGTACGCTTGCGGGTCTGTTTCCCTTCCGATTCCACATAATACGTGAAGGTTTGGGATAAATCGTTCACCCGTACCGACCATTCCATCGGATAGATCGTATCCGGGATGGTCGTATACGTAGCTCCGCCATCCAAGGAATAATGGATTGTCGCTGGTTTTGTCGTTTTGGCCTGCACATAAGCATCATAAACCGTTTCGTCGGGCTTAACGATCAACATGCCTTTAACCGCATCGATTGGACTGTGGGTATCGAAGAAATAGCTAGCATCCGATGTATCCGCAGTTCTGACCTGATGCAGCGGCACATCAATGTGGAGTCCTTCTACAATGATAGCGGTGATGCCCTTGCTTGAAACCGTGGCTTGGATGATTCCGCCACTCATAACCGCTTGTTCTGGTGTGCCATTATCGCGGATGATCGTTACGGTATAATCTTGTGCCGGGTTGAACCCAATGATTTGTTCATTCAATTCGATTGAAGTCTGAACTTCATCTGACGATACGTTGCTTAATCCGATGTAGAATTTATCTCCGCTCTCTCCTGTTATCCAGTTCAATTGAGGATCGTTTGTCTGGATAATTCCTTTGGGCATCCAGAGCCAAACGTCGGAATTACCATAAAATTGGCCTGGTTTATTCCCATAGAGGTGATATTTGAACCATAAAAAATTCGTTTCGAATACGGAAGGAAATGAAATACTCCCATTCGACTTCAATGATTGTTCGCTGATCAAATAATCCATCGTTTGCCCGAGCTGCCCCGGGATATGATGATAATAGATGGATGTAGCCCCGCTTGGGCCTTCCAGAGGAAAGTCCGGTTCAAGTTGGCTAACGGCGAAGCCTTTATAGTAATAACCTGGATAACTGGAATATCGACCAATAACCGCATTATGAGCAATATCCTGCAGCAGTTTATCCCCTGTATAGAGCGACAATCTCAGCATGAATGGAGCTTCCTGGGCATTCATCCGATAATAGCCGGTTGTACTTCCTGCTTCAAACGTCAATCCGCTCGGTGAAACAAGCGAGCGATCCGCTTGAACGCCTCCGGCTATATCTTCTGGAAGCTTGAGCCTAGGATATTGAAATTTACCGCTCTCCGGCCAATGGAACGACTCCGCGTAATTATATGTCTCGGGCTGCGGAATCGTAACATTACCGTCAGGAACCGGACGAGCAACAAACATGGTGGCATACCTTTTGGCTTCCTTATAAGCGGCATTCAAGTATTTGGGATCCTGCGTTTCCTCGTAAAGCTCCAAGATCTCCATCCACAGTTTGCTATAATAATAAATGAACTCATTTTTACTTATATTCACGGATGCAGGCGTATCGATATGCTGCAGGATATAGCTGTCGGCTGCATCCTTGGCAGCCTGCAAATACTGCGCATCTCCTGTCATACGATACATCATCAGAGGCTGAATGACAGGACCCCTGTCTTTCTGGTCAGGATCACGCATAAGGTACTCTTCCTGTGCCATCGCCCCAATTCCTGCCGTAGTGCCCATCATCTGATTCACAGCGGCTACGCTTGAAACATCGAACGGCAGGGTGGCCATTTTCCATAACGAAGGCACGCCGTACACGGTCTTCTTCGTCGGCGACCATCCGATACCATTTCGCGATACGCCATATTGGACGGACGGCAATGCTCTCGTATCGTAAAGCTGGTCATCCCCGGTCAAATAGTAAGCCCCCAGAAGAACCGCATTCGAACTTGTTCGAACGCTATCTTCGTTTTCGATATCAATAAAGCCCTTGGCACGGCTCCACCACCCGCTGGGTGACGGGACATAATCAACAGAGTCATCCCCTTGCGGCTCTATCTTAAGCAGATCGATCATATTGAACATCGCGTCAGTAAGCGATTGTTCAGAGACATTTTCCCGGTATGCCGAATATCCGTACTCATTGCGAAGAATATCCGCGTAGGACTCATACAGATTGCCTTTTTGAGCGATTAGACCCATATGAAATTGATAGGTGCTTTCCGCGGTCATTTGCGAATAAGTATCTAATTGAGGCGCATACAGGATGGGCTGCACGCTGCCTTCGTTGTTGACAAGGCTCATGCCAAGCCGTTGTTTCGTAACGCCTCCCGTCGGTTCAAATTCAACCGGAAGCTCTTCTGATGCTACAAATACCCCATATGTCAAAGGATTCCCTGAACCGTCATTCTTCTCAATCAGACTCATCGGGGCGCTCAGCTCCCTCAAGCTTGTTGATTCCACCGTACCTACCATTTTTGCATGCGACCTGAATCCACTTAACACTTCATTGATGCCCGAGACTATCTCTGTTGTGAAGGACTGATATCCAATCACATAATTGCCATTGCGACGAGGTGTAAAGGCGAAGGAAACATCTGGTTTCTCCCCTGCCATGGACCAGTTCACTTCAAAATCGTAATCACTGCCATGAGAGGAATCAGTTAATACCGCCGTGTGGTTGTCGGGAAAAGTGATCCCGTCGAATGTAATCCAGCGTTTGTTCATCGTATCGTAGTAATTGGTTAGGCTCCCCGCATTCCCATCCAATAAAACCCATTGCTCCTCAAGTCTTTCCGCCACAGTATTGATCGGCACCCAGTTTCCCGTGTCCGTGTTCTTGTAGAACATGTCACGAACGATGGATTTGCCCCCATCCCATGCTGCCTCATAGAAGGTCGCCTTATACTCTGCATTTTCGATGCTTCCTTTTTCCGTGTAACTGAGATTAGCTAATGTGCGGCTCCGCAGCGGGGGTAATGGCGGTGCTTGCTGCTGGATATTCCCTTCGAACTTGACTGCATCGGCCCGAGTAATAATCTTGCCCGTCGTAGGTTGTGTTCGAGTCAGCCTGACAAATTCGGTATCATCACCACTGAATTCATACTCCCCCAAATCCACCCATCCGGCCGATGGACCCGATGAAGGTCTAAGATCCATAAACATGACATCTGTAATCCCGTTATGAACAATCTCAATTTTTACATTACTATCTGCTTTATCTGCCCAATCAAGCTTATAGAATGATATTCTCGCCGTCCCTGCTTCCAAGCGTGGATTCCATGTGATACTTCTACCTACGGCATCCGTATATTTGGAACTGGAATTATTGTATCCCTTCACTCCTGCGCTTGTGGTCCAATAAGGAGCGGAGAACCCGTTATTCGCGTTACCCGCATCAGGTGTCACAACATCATTGATCGTGATGCTCCCGTCATCGATGATAATCGTCTGATACGGTAAGGTTTCCGCATAAGCGGTCCTTATTTCGACCAGGCTGAAAGGAATTACTATCGTCAACATGAAAACGATGAAGAAAAACAGCTTCCTTTGGATCATACAAATCACAGCCTCTCCTCTTAATGATAACGCTTCCAAGAAATGATGTTCCTTTGCTCAATCGATCGCAAAAATGCAATCAACCTTTTCCTTCTGGCTAATCCCGCTCTGTCGTTTTTATATTAGCATGTCACATCACCGTGAAATTTCTTTCATTTTAAGAATTTCTTATACGATTTTAAGTAAAAAAGAAACCTACATCCTAATTGATTGCTCCATTGCAGTCAGTTCGAATGTAGGTCTTCCAAGTGGACCAATCCATTATAATGGAGGCTGCACCAGCAGCAACTTTCCAAGCTGGATGACCGTTTGATCATACCAAGCGGGATGTTGCCGAACATGTTCCATACTTCTCTCATTGCCACTTGCCTCAAACACGGCCGCTTTGTCTGTCTTCTTGTTATCGATTTCGAAGCGAACCGTATGTTTCCCGTTCGGTAGCTCCGGTAAGAAAACATACTGATTACGATTATGATCGTTATAAGGTGTGAATCGATCGATAAGAAAGGGCTCCCCTCCATCCACCGTTACCTTCAATCTGCCTGAATCCGGCCCCCCGATATCGAATAATCCGATGTGGGTTCCCTCAAACTCCACTGTGATCGTCTCTCCGGGATCGACTGCTCGCCATAGACCGGGGAACAACCAATCGTACTCGCGCACTAAAGGAAAATCATCTGGGGTCATGTAAGTCCACCCTGAGGAAAAATGAGTAAAAATATCCAGTGGCAGCATGGTTGCATACTCCCAAGGATTGGCCAGGATCAAAGGTTCCTGTGGCAAGTGTTGTTCGACCTTTCCCACGTGATCTCGAAGTTCTCTGATTTTCTCAAACGACCGGGTGATTGTATCTGTGTAAATCTGATGTCCTTCGGGAATCGTTGGATGGATGGAATCATGTGTGAAAATAACGGCTCCGGGAATGGACACGTCTTCCCTTGAAGTAAAAATAAGCTTTCCATCTGAAACCAATTGACAGACCGCTACACCCAGATGAATCGAAGGAATGCCGTAATAGTCGGCGACTTCCTCTTGCATAAGAGCTCCCTTCTGGTATTTGCCGGATTGAAATGAGGTCAAATCCCGCTCCTTAACCGTATATACGAACAGAATATCGGTAAAACGGCTCCGCTTGCGGATCTGTCGGACAATTCCTTCGATTCGCGCCTTGGATTCAGGAACTCCCCCATCGTTTCCAACAAATTCAACAAATACGAGATCAGGCTGATGACTCAGTACATCTGTCTCCAAACGGGCGCAGCCGAGGTCCGATCCTGTCCCATCAATGCCTGCATTAACAGTGTGGATATCCGCATTGGGATATTGCCCTCGAAGCCATTCTGCCGTCATAACTCTGTATCCTTTAGAACGCGTATTACTGCCGCCGAAATAGACAATAGTTACAGTTTCCCCATTTTCCAACTTGTGAATGACATTAGGGAGCCCTCTTCGAGGGAAAAATTCCTTCATCGCGACTTCACCCGACCTCACTTAGCGTTTTTAGAAGCAAAAAATTTTACAGCAAACACTTCATAATAAGGAGAACCATACGTAGCACTGAAATCAAGCCGAATTCGAGTTACCCCTTTTGCATGCACTAGATGTTTATTCAATGAAAGATAATTCCCACGGATATTCATTTGACTCTCAGTTCCGTCTTCTAAGGTTAAGGTCACATCATAATCTTGAATCAAGGGTTCGATCGGATCGTCGAAATGCTCCAAATTCAGCTGCGAATTGAAAACAAGATGGATTTCATCCAGATTCTTGGGGCTTGCAAAACCAAATTCCAACCATTCCTGTCCTTCCGAACGTTCAGAAATCCAGCTGTTTGGCAGACCATAAGGTCTGGAGTATCCGTTAACGGCATTCGCGGGATTATACATATCCTGGGATGGGTTCAGATCTTTGAAGCAAATGCTCCTATTGAATTTCTTCAGCCTGGACGGCTCTTCCGGTTTATAAAGGAAGCTGACCGCTCCTGTCAACTTCTCTTCATTTCCGTGTACGGCAAGGCTCCCCGGGCCTTCCAAAACAATATAGATTTTGTCATCAGCCGGTTTCTCGCAGCCCAGGTCCAGTGTAATCCAGTCATCGTGACCCGCTGAAATAACCAAGTGGTACTCTTTCAGCTCGCTGGTGGGAATATAGTTTTCCTTGCGCTCCCCTCCAAACAGCTTCACTTGCAAATTCTCCGATTGCTCGGACCTGTTTTTAATTTTAATTCGCACGCTTTCAGCCACAGATGTCTGAATCGGCAAGACCAAACATAACGCTTTGTCCAAGGATATCTCTTCGGTTGGATGAAGATGTTCATAGCTTCGCTGAGACGAGGCACGAATCGTCAATCCGTCAGCGAAATAAGGATCCAACTGCTCTTGAAGCCCTACAATCGTTTGCCCGTCTCGAAGCAGCTGCGCCTGAAGCTCACCCATATGGGCTTTGACGATGGTCGCGGGGTCTGCCTCGTATTTCAAGCATAACGCAGCAGCCGTTCCTACCGCCTGCCCCATACAACCGCAAGTTGCCATGACCCTTGTCGATCCAAAAGCCACATGGGTAGCGCTTATATTACGGCCAGCGAACATCAGATTAGGAATATTGCGTGAAAATAAGCTGCGGAAAGGGATATTATACAATCCCGGCACGAAATTCCAGGCTGTAGCCGGCCCCTCATCGTAAATGCCTTTATTCGCATGCAGATCCATATACCAGCCTCCGACAGATACCGCATCTTCGAAATGGGGCTTTGTTGTAAGATCGTTCTGAGACAGCATGTGCTCCCCTATAAACCGCCTCGACTCCCGCTTTCCCGGAATCGGGCATACATAATCCAAGATGAGATTGTCCACATCATCAAACTCGCCACTATTTTTGATATAATCCCATATTCCATAAACCAATTTTCGCAGTTCCAATGCGATCTCTTCATTATTCTTGATAATATCCATATGTCCGCCGTATTCCAGCCACCATAATCCGCCAAGCCCGTTGATTTTCCTTGGAAAAGACCGATGGTTTAAGCCTTTTCTGATACTATCGAAAAAGGCCAACTTCGTAATGTCATATGCAAAGCCTGGTCTTTTGTATGGAACGGGATAGTTTACGTCACGGGCTTGAAACAGAATCGTATCACCCATGGTATAATGATCCGCCACTTCAGGAGCTAACTCCTCGTTGTATTCATGCTTCGCCTCTCTTCCCCATCGGAAGTGAGCCCCTGCTTGGTATCCAACAATTCCATCGCCGGAGCAATCGATGTAGGTTGGGCTTTCAAAACGAAATTTTCTTTCGGAAGCCAATTGAAGGCCTTCCACCCATTTAATTCTGCCGTTCTCCATGCCTGTTTCATGCACGCATGTATTCAGGAATAGAGAAATGTTAGGCTCATCATAAACCATGTCGAGCAAGACCGTATCCGAGAGCGAGAGCATAAGCTTCTTGTTATATAACGGATTATAATGAAAGATCTTCAGCTTGAGTTCTTCCACCACCCCCCCCTCGCGTGCATAATAGGATGGACTGTTTCCGAGATATGCCGACCCGTTGATATGAACCCTGACCTCGCTGCTCGCATTTCCCCCAAGGACCGGCCGATCATTAATAAGTGAAACTTGCAGCCCTTGGCGTGCGGCAGCAATGGCAGCGCATATCCCAGCAATACCTCCGCCTACGACGGTTACATCTGCTTTCATAAGCTCCATTTTGATAACCTCCATGATTAGATGCTTCTATCATGGTAATGGTTGGGGTCCTCTTTTTTTTACAGGATTTCGCGAAAAAATCATACATTTTTTGCATCCTTATTTGGATTCGTACCGTGTCATTTTTATCCGGTATTGCTTGGGCGTATCTCCCGTATATTCTTTAAACAGTTTGCAAAAGTAACCTTCATTGACGATGCCTACTTCTTCGCACAATTCCAATAAAGAATAATCCTTAGCATTTAATAGTTCGAGAGCTAGTTGGATTTTTTTTCGGTTGATGTAGCTGATCACGCCTTCGTTCATTGTTTTTTTGAATAAACTGCTAAAATAGGATGGTGCCAAATTCACTTCCTCAGCAATAGCCTCCAGCGTTAAACGCTGTTTCAGGTTTTTCTCTATAAAATGCATAGCACTCATGATTTCTGCACGATGTAATAGTTGGCCCGCGTGTACGTATTCGAATGTGAAGTCGCCAATATAGGCGAGCTGCTCCTGAAATGCCATAAATTCCATGGGGAATTCTGCTGCTTCCGTGTACAGCTTGTTCCCCGATTTAAACTTCTTGGTAATGTCCCTGTATAAGTCTCTAATCATCGGTGCCATGATGGACTTGTGGATTTTATAATCCGTAACAAATTGGTTCAGATCGGCGATTGCATTGTCCAGTTCTTCCTTGGAAATCTTCCTTTTCACCGATAACAGAAAATCAGCCAGCTTCTGCTGAAAGTCTGCTTTTTTGTCATTATGGTATTGGAACCGATGCATGGGTGTTTTTACGACTTTCTCTGTATGGTAATAGAAATCCTCACTCACATTTTTAGCTTCCGTGTACGCTTGTTTGATCGATTCCCAACCTCGGTACGGACCTCCAAAAGCGACGGATACCCTTTGATTCAAATATTGATGTAAGTGGGAGACGATCTGCCCTCCCAAGGATTGGCAAGCATATTCCGTTTCCATATCACTGCGGTTATTTTCCCAGGATAAAAAACCAATAAAACGATTATCGGACAGATCCGCAGCTACGCCGCTGCCACCATTCATCACCGTTTCTTCAATTACATTCGTAATCGCATATTTCAATATGTTTTGATCAGCGGCTGCGTATTCGTTTCGGAAACTTTCATACGTATTCATTTCAACGATGAAGCAGCAATAGTTGGCTTGAAAGAAATGAAACTGCATGCGATTGGCAAAATCTGATGCACGATGAGAAGGAATTTCGCCTCTGATCAGTTCGTTAAAAAATTGCTTGCGGACTCTATATTTATTTTCAAGCACGGATACGTTTAACGATTGAAATTCTGCTTCTTTTTTCTTAAACTCATTTAAAATTCCGGCAGCCTTATCCAAAGCTCGATTCAAATCCGCTTCCCTCAGCGGAACCTTTACAATGTACTCCAATACGTTGGCTTGAATCGCTCGCTGGGCGTATTCAAAGGATGAATAGGCGGTCAAAAGTATGTACTGGGTATGGGGGAGCTCAGCCTTGAGCTGCTCAATCATGGAGATTCCGTCCATTCGCGGCATAACGATATCGGATATGACAATATCCGGTTTAAGTTTTATGATCTCTTCGATCCCATTCAGCCCATTATTTGCTTTTCCCACGAGAACAAATCGCTTATCCCTATAAGAGAGCTCACTAAAAAACAATTCCAATCTTTGTATGATCAGGTCTTCATCGTCAACAATGAAACAGGTATAGTCTCTCATCATTATGCATCTCCTTTTTGTAATTCTGAGGGGAATAATGCGCGTACACGGGTTATCTCCTTAGGTATGCTAATGATTTGCAGTCCGAATTGGTCTCCGTAGTGAAGTCTTATTCGGCCATGAATATTATTCAGCCCGATTCTTTTCCTTTTCACTTCCATTTCACTCGGTTCTGAGATTAAAATATGCTTTAATTTCTCAGCTGGAATTCCCTCGCCTTGATCAACAACTTCTATGATGACGATACCGTCCTCCCTGTACGCATGAATCGTAATAGGCCCCTCAATTCCCCCTCCGTTATAACCATGGAAGATGCTATTCTCCACAAGAGGCTGCAGCAGCATTCGAAAAACCGGAAAATCCATTAACCCTGCTTCGATATGTTCAATCAAGTGGAAGTTTCGGTTATACCGAATGTTCTGGATCTCGATATAGTCCGCTACATTTCGTAATTCCTGGCGTAGGGAAACCTTCTCTGAGGCATCGTCTATTCCGTATTCCAATAATGAAATGAGCGATCCAATCACCACATCTACTTTCTCTATTTGGCCGAGACGTATAACATTGCTGATCGAACCAAGTGTATTATACAGAAAATGAGGATTGATTTGAGACTGTAGCACCTGGATTTCCAGCTTTCGCTCAAGTTCATTATGAAGCTCCGCTCGCCGAATCAGTTCCACAATTTGCTGCAGCATACGATCGAATGCTCGTGAAAGGTCTCCAAACTCATCGTTTCGATTAATCGTTATTGTCGTTGTGAGGAAACCTTGCTCCACCTGCTTCATTTTTGTTTTGAGCGTATAGAGTGGCTTTCTTATATATTTGGCAACCAAAAAAGAAATGAACAAACTTAACAGAAAACCCGCAGCTAGAAGCCCAATATAATAGGTTTCCAATCTGGACAAAGCTGATTTCAAGCGTGATTCATCGTTGATCGAGATGATGGTCCAGTTGAATTTCTCCGTCGGTTTTTTCAGAAGGGAGACCGGAATGCCATCCTTGGTATGCAGTTGAAGGCTTGTTTCTGTCGTATCCAGGATTTGTTCCGCTGACGTTTCCCCGATTGAAAACGTATGATCTTGAATATTCAGTAGTCCTTTATTTCCAGAGAATCCGGCAATGATTTTACCTGACGCGGTAATTAGAGCCAGATTCATTTGTTCTTGTTTATTAATCTTGAACAAGGTTTCTTCAATGGCATTTAGATCCAAATCAACCGCAATGGCCATAGGAAACGGAGCACTGTTCAGATATCGAACCATCGTAACGGTCCAGCCGGAATACTTCGATTTGTAAGGTTCACTAACAAAGGTGGTCCTTCTGTTCTTCTCAGCCGCATCAAACAAAGGTTCCCTTTCAGATAAAGGTTCATCGAATATCCGGGTAGCTGTACTTCCGCCCAGAATGGATAAATCGCTTTTGATCAAATAAATATTACTGACGTAATTACTGTTGAGTTCATAGAGCTCTCTTAATTGCTTTTTGATCACTTCCGTATTCTCAATATTGGCTTTCACTGATGTTTCGACCGAGAACAGGATCGTCTGAAAGGAGGAAAAATTAACGGTGAAATACTGGTCTACCTTTTCAAGTATTTGGTTGGTGTAATAAAGGTCATTGGTTCGTATTTCCTTTTGGACATAGCGATAAGACAATTGACTTATCAAGATGATGCAGCTTAATACAAATGCAAATACGATAAAAAATAATTTTAAGGGCAAGCTGAACCTTCTTGGCATCGATCATCTTCCTTTTACTTCCGTAGTAAACTAAGAATAGCATATGACAATAAAGAGAGGGCTACGAATAGCCACTCTCTTCGTTTATATTTTATTTGATAAGGCCGGCTTCTTTAAATTGCTTGATTGCTGAATCCTTATATTTCTGCATGTCAAACTTGGTATCCAAGGTTTGGAGGAAATTGTCCCAGTTGGAAAGAGGATCTTTGCCCGTCATAAATTTAACCAAGCTTTCATTAATGAAACGTTGGCGGTCAGCATCCAAGGTATCGCTTGGGTCTGGGGTCAATAAATTTCCGGGCAACGTTGGCCCCACATATTGCTGATTATTCTTGAATGCCTCTGCCGTCTTCGGATTCTGGAAGCTGAAGTACTCCGCATCATCACCACGGCGCGGCATTCTATAATGATCGACCCACAGGTACTTCTCTTTCATTTCCTTCGATAATTCGGAGGTTTTATTTTTGATTTTGCCGTCCACCACATCCCAATGAATACCTTTAATTCCGTATGCAAAGTTCGGATAGGCTTCTTCGTCCGTAAAGAGATAATTCAGCATGGACAGGATTCGAATGATTTTGTCCTTATCCGCTTTCGCAGAAATAGCCCATGAATTGCCTTGGAACGATTTTCTCTCTACAATTTGATCACCGTAAGGACCTTTCATCGGAGGAATGACAATCCATTCCGGCACCTCGCCACTAATTTCTTTCATTTTCTGCTGATAATCCGGCTCCAGTCTGCGGGCATCTCTGATCATGAAGCCAACTTTACCCTTAAACATCTTTTGGTCCAACAGATCAGGCGAATTCATCGTCACCCAGTCTGGGTCTACCACTTTAGCTGCCATCATTTTGTTAATGTAAGCGAGCGCCTCTTTCATTTTGGGATCGATAAACAGGAAGATCGGTTCATTATCTTTTATTTCAACGGCCGAAGGAGGATTGACGCCAAACATCCACATCAAGCTATCGAAGCCGTAGGTTTGCAGATTACCTTCTTTATTCATACCGCCGATAAATCCGTACGTATCGTTTTTGCCATTACCGTCCGGGTCTTGCTCTGTAAAGGCTTTCATAACTTCGAACAGCTCATCAGGTGTCGTTGGCACATCCATATTCAGCTTTTTCAGCCAATCATTGCGGATGAAGAAACTTCGGCTGATACCGTTAACATTATCATAGCCTGGAACTCCGATCGTTTTTCCTTGATAGGACATTGCCTCCCAGGAGTCGTCGCCAAATCGTTTCTGCAATTCAGGGAATTGATCCAGATACGGTGTCAAATCTGCAAGAACGCCTTGGTCATAATATTGAGCGAGATCAGCCCGGCTCTTTAAGAAAATCAAATCTGGAATATCTCCACCAGCAATGAGCGTATTCAGTTTGGTTGTTGCTTGCCCAGCTTGAGGAATCATCATATCCAAGTCGATGTTCATCTCTTTCTCCAACATCTGGCGTTGAATATCTTCATCCCGTGGAGGGATTGGAGCAGCAGCATTGAAAGTACCTTGGTTAAACATCGAGATTTTCATTTTGGTTTCAAACTGACCAGACTGCCCTGGCGAATGACTAGAAGCTGTTGATGTAACCTCTTCGTTTCCTCCACATCCTGACAGTAGCGTTCCCAGTCCTAAGATTGCCGACAGAATAGCATATGATAACTTCTTACGCTGCATATTGACCTCTCCTTTGATTGTATATTATCACGGTTTCCCCGTAATAAGTTAGGTTGGAACACCTTTTAACCTTTAACGGATCCCAAGAGCACACCTTTGGTAAAATGCTTTTGTAAAAATGGGTAAACGATCAAAATCGGAACCGTAGTCACAACAACGGTAGCCATCTGGACAGCGAACGTACTCACCGTTCCGGAATTGGCGAGCGACTCAGCGCTTTGTGTTGCGACGTTAAGCAGGATGTTGCGTAAGACGACTTGAAGCGGCATGAAGTTGGAATCATTGATATAAACAATGGCATCAAAATAACTGTTCCAATGCCCCACTGCGTAAAATAAAGAAATGGTGGAAATGACGGGCAAAGACAGTGGTAAAATGATCCGCCATAACGATTGAAGTTCA
Organism: Paenibacillus sp. JNUCC-31; assembly: GCF_014844075.1. Lineage (NCBI taxonomy): Bacteria > Bacillati > Bacillota > Bacilli > Caryophanales > Paenibacillaceae > Paenibacillus > Paenibacillus sp. JNUCC31. Next base: position 7,300,014 of record NZ_CP062165.1, on the reverse strand, counting down.
CTTGCACCGTCAACCCTCGCTGATTCCTCGATTTCACCAGGCAATTGCTCGAAAAAGCCTTTAATGATCACCAGATTAAATGCACTAATGAGATTTGGAATAACCAATACCCACGGACTGTTTAGCAACCCCAGAGAGCGAATTAGTAGATAAGTCGGAATTAACCCCCCACTAAACATCATGGTAAACACAATGAATAGTAAAAACGGACTGCGTCCCGGCAAATACTTTTTGGATAACGGATAAGCTGCTAAAACCGTAAAAAGCACATTAAGCATCGTACCTACAATCGTTCGAAACAACGTAATTTTATACGCCTGCCAGATCCCATGAGAAACGAATACTTCTTTATAGGCCAGAAAGGTAAAAGATTCTGGTATAATCACAATCCCTCTTCTTAATACTTCTGATTCTGGCGTCACTGAGACAGCAATCACATATAGAAAGGGCAGTAAACAAAGTAGTGATAAAAAAATAAGAATAACATAAACGACGGATTGCCAGACTTTTTCCCCGATTGTCAAATTGATCATTTTGTTAACCACCTCACCAGATTTGCCCATCGAATTTTTTGGCGAGCTTATTCGCTGCTAAAACTAAACCAAATCCAATGACAGCTTTAAACAATCCTACAGCAGTAGCCAAGCCAATCTTAAGACGCTCCAACCCTTCACGGTATACCCATGTGTCGATAATGTCGATCTTCTCCTGGTTAAAGGTGTTGGCAAACATGAATATTTGGTCAAAGCCGGCATCCAGAATATGGCTTAATTTAAGAATCAGCATCAGAATAATGACTCCTCGAATGCCTGGTAAAGTGATATGCCAGAGCTGTCTCCATTTGGAAGCGCCATCCATTCGAGCCGCTTCATATAAGCTTGGATCAATACCTGCTAATGCGGCGAGGTATAGTATCGCTCCCCATCCAATGTCCTTCCATATTTCAGATGCGATGACCAGCAGTCTTCCCCAAGCAGGCTCCGTTAGAAATGAAATGGGCTGAAAACCACTTTCTTTCAAAATCATATTAAAAAGGCCATCGCCTGGGGCTAATAATGCTACCATCAATCCATACACAATGACCCAAGACAGAAAGTGGGGTAAATAAGTAATGGTTTGAACGATTTTCTTAAACCATTGGGTATGAACTTCATTGAGCAGTAAAGCAAGTAGGATGGGAGCGGAGAAACCGAACAACAGCTTATAGAGCGATATAACAATCGTATTTTTCATGATGTCCCAGAAATAAACGCCGTTCATAAAATCCGTGAAATTTTTGAATCCCACCCACGGGCTATCCCATACTCCCAAAGCCAGGTTGTAGTTTTTAAAAGCAATCAATATTCCTGCCATAGGAATGTATTTGAATACGGCAAAGTAAATTAAGGCTGGTAATAAGAGAGCATACATCACTTTATATTTTTGGATCGTCCTTATCCATGACTTTCGCTTTTTGGAGAGGGGAATGGCGTCCGCTGCCAATTTTGTTTGCATATCATCACCTCGTCTTGGTTTGTATTTGTATATTAGCACCCCCCTATCGGATAAATTTCTGAAATTTCAAGAATTTCTTACAAGATATTAAGTAAGTGTGCCATCCCCTTTTGTGGTCAGTACCGAACAGTTGATTAATTGCTTATCTTGGACTTGTACCGCGAAAACTAGCCTTCTTGGATAGTTTAGATGAAGGTTGATAAAAATTTAAAAAAACAAAAAAATCATCGTTACCTAGTTAGTACTTAGGCAACGATGATTTTTTTGTTAAATATAACATCGACAGCAAGACGTTTGTTTCATTCCGGTTAGCTATTTTGAGAAATAATGTCCTTGCTCCAGATCTGTGAGAAGTCCATGTTGGACAGGCTTCCAGCCAAGCAGTTCCTTCGTCTCTTCACTTGATCTTGCTAAGTCAAGCGACGCAATCATGCCTAGAAAACCGAAGATGGTTTGCGCTTCTTCAGGAGGGATACTGATTACCGGCACATCCACATAACGACCAATAGCTGCGGCAATGTCGCTGAACGCAATGCCTTCATCATGCACGCCATCCAGTCGTGAGCCTGCAGGCGCAGATTCTACAGCGAGGCGGAACAAAACTGCCGCATCCAAGCGATGAATCGCTGGCCAACGGTTAGAGCCGTCTCCAATGTATGCCGAAGAGCCTCTTTCCTGAGCGATCCGGATTAATTCCGGCACGAAGCCTTTATCTCCTTCTCCATAAACGGAAGGTGCAAGCGAGACGATCGATGCTCTCACGCCTTGTTCTATAAACGCAAGTGCCGCATCCTCCGATGTTTTACCATTCGCATGTGCTGTAATAACAAGTGGTTTACCGGAGCCGACAAGCGCCTCTCCCATCGCTTCGATGGCGCCTAGATCAGTTGCCAGTGATGCTGCGAAATTAGAGAAATCGTGGTTAAATGCCAGATGAATAACGCCGTCTGAAGTAGCTGCACAGCTGCGCAGTAAATCCAGATCCTCTAAAACACCCCGAGCCACCTCGGCTGGGAATTGAACCAATGAACCTTTCTCTACTGTTCATCGATCGTCACGCTCCCATCAATATTTTGACAGCCGATGTACCGGCCACAGTACCAACCTCAAAATCTCGCGTCCCCAAAAAGCAAATACCGTCGTTCCGGTCCATGAGCTGCGCTTATCTTGGCTGTATTGATCGTTGATCATATAAGTCCGAGTCGAAATAGGACTCTTCAGACCGAACTCTTCCCATTTCGCCGGATCATTCGAACCTCCAAGTTTTCTAAGCATATTCGCCGACTCATGATCTATTTTAGCCGGAATTTGCTCGAATGCTTGGGTAATTTGCGTATGAAACTCATCGATCGGGTTGCGACTGGTAATGCTCTCAAGATGGATGCTTTCGCGAATGTAAGAAACGTATGCCAGATGGTCAGCCCAGAACTCGTCGATATAAAAAAGCCGTACCCGCTGCTCTGATGGGCTCATCGGTCTCTCGCCTTTTAATATTCCGAGCCGTTCTTCGTATAGGATTCGCCTCTGACCCTCCACCATATCCGAATAACCGTTCAATTCCCGCTGAATATCGAAGTTTTGACCTATGATAACGCGCTGAATATGCTCGATTTTGCTGCGGAGCCCCGGATCATCAAGAACCTCGTCCTTCCTGGGAGCGCGAAACAGTCTATGAATGCCGAACCGAAGCATCAACTCATCTTCCAGGCTTATATAAAACACGGAAGCTCCCGGGTCACCTTGGCGGCCAGAGCGCCCGCGCAGCTGGTTATCTATCCGCATGCTTTCGTTCACATGTGTACCTATCACGTATAATCCGCCCAGCTTGGCAACCACTTCTGCCTGAGCGGGATTACCGCCGCCGAGACGAATGTCGACGCCGCGCCCTGCCATATTCGTAGATACCGTTACGGCCCCGATTTCTCCCGCTTTGGCGATGATTTCGGCTTCTTTCGCATCGTTTTTTGCATTGAGAACCTGGCAAGGTACGCCGGCAACCGCAAGTTCCTCCGCCAGCATGTCAGACTCCTCGACGCTTGACGTACCAATAAGAATGGGGCGTCCCACCCTATGGACAGAAGAGATTTCTTGTATAAGAGCCTTATATTTGGCTTCTTTATGAGTGTAAATCCGATGCTGGTGGTCGATCCGTATATTTGGCTGGTTCGGCGGAATTTGCACGACCTGCAGCGCATAGATATCCTCGAATTCCATTGCTGAAGCGTGCGCCGTAGCCGTCATTCCGCAAATTCCTGAGTACAGGCTAATGAAGTGTTGAATGGTGATCGTACCGAGAATTCTACCACCGGCCTTCCACTGCAACCCTTCTTTCGCCACAAGCGCAGCTTGCAGCCCGTCCGGCAAATACCTGTTCTCGGCCACACGGCCGGTATGTTCTTCGATTAGCTCAATTTCACCGTCCCGGACGATGTAATCGACGTCTTTTTTTAATAACGATTCCACATGCAGCGCACAATTCAATGACGTTAACAAATGACTATTATGGCTATCGTACAAATTGCCGCATCCCAGCAGCAGCTCCGCTTTCGCAGCACCCGCATCATTCAAGTAAACGTTCCGCTGGAACTCGTCAAAATCGTAATGCTCAACTGGCTGGAGCTGCCGGGCCACTTCTGCGAAAAGAACACCATCACTCTTGGAAGAACTCGAATCGCCACTAATGACTAGCGGCACCCGCGCTTCATCAAGAAGAAGTGAGTCCGCTTCGTCGACGACGACATAGTGGAAAGGACGGTGTACGGTATCAGCTTCATTTAATGCGATTGTGTCGCGCAAATAATCGAACCCAGCTTCTTTAGCCGTAACATAGGTTATGTCCTTGGCGTACGCTTCCCGTTTCTCGAACAGGCTCATGCCGGCTTGAACCGAACTTACGGTTAACCCGAGGAAGCGGTAGATCGGGCCCATCCACTCCGCATCTCGATTTGCCAAGTAGTCGTTAAAAGTCAGCACATGAACGCCTTCGCCTGTCAACGCGTTGAGATAAGCAGGCATAACAGCAGAGAGTGTTTTTCCTTCACCGGTATGCTGTTCGATCAAATATCTCTCGTGCAAAGCGATAGCAGCCATGATTTGGACATCGTAAGGCTGTAATCCGAGAGTCCTCTTCGCCGCCTCGCAGACTAACGCATAAGCATCGACAAGCAGCTCATCCAAAGGCGTGCCTGATCTTGCTTCTTCTTGCAGCCGAAGGGATTCCGCCTGCAGCCGCTGATCGTCCCAAGCTTCCAAATTCCGTTTCCTGATAAGCTCCACTTTGTCCCGATAATCTTTCAACAAACGCCGGGTGTCGCGTTCTTTGAATTCACGTATCAACTTGACGATTACATTCATTGGAATTTGATTCCTCCTCGGTAGAAATAAGTGTAAGAAATGACTTAAATCGTAAGCTCGTATTCGCCAAGTTGATCTAAAAATCTATATGTAGCAGCTCATATGGCTCTTTAAGCGGCATCTGTTCCGTATGTCCTCATATTGCCCAGTGAAAAGAAAAGACTCCCTTATGGAGTCTCTTCTTTCGATGGTTAACACGCCAGCCAACTCAATTCGTTCCCGCTCTAGCTTTTGAGAGTCAACTACATTACTTCTCCGATGGGAGCGGTGTAAAGAGCAGATTGACCGGCAGGTTGCTTCCTGGCGCAGCAGAGAAAAGAATCGTTACGCTCTCTCCATATGCCCCTGTGCGGTAAAGAACGCTTTGTTCACTTGAATTGCTAACAGCAGCGTTACCATCAGCAATGGATATAACCTGATTGTTCACTAGAGCAACGCCTGAGTACTTCCCTCCACGAGGGTTAAATGAGATTAGTGTACGCGGAGCGACATTGTTCAACGTGATTTTGTATAATACGCCGAAATTACCCGCATTGGACGCATCTGTATAAGCCATTGGATCGGTTCCAACCAGATTGGGATCGCTTGCGTTATCACCAAGCGGAAGACGAGCTGGTTTGGCTCCCACTTGCTGATCATACGTTATGATACGAGTCGCATTCGGGTACGTTCCACGGTTGTGCACACCGTCACGATCAAGCACAGGCAGCATAGGCAAAGCCTCGAACGGATCTTTATTTTCTTCGACCAGAATAACGTTATAGTCCAGGGAATAATCACTGTAAGCATCCGAATAGAGTGAGATCACTTGTCCTTCTTTCATCGGAGTTTTATTTAGTTCGGTCAAAATCAGTTTACTTTCTCCAGGTTGAATAACCTCTTTCTTTTTATCGGCTCCGGTCTGGATCGACTTAAACCATTTATCAATAGACAGTTTTCCAGCTACAGTAGCATAAGGAGTAGGTCCTGCAAAACCCATATTTTGTTGCTCGAATACTGCTATATTTGGATTGTTATTTGTTACAATAACGTACATTTTTACTCTTTTGCCTGTATTGTTGACATGATGAATCATGAAACGTGTCTGACCCGAAGACGATTCTTTATATACGATGCCTTCCGTATTCACCGTTTCCGGACTGTTGCTGCGGATCAGCAGACTTGGCTCATCCGTGTACGTATAAGGTACTTTTTCCATAGAAGTCACTTCGCCACCGTTAAAGGTAAATTTCTGTCCTACCGGCGTGAAGAGTAAATTAAAATCGGAAAATGAATATAATGTCTCATTGGTTATAGTTATAACTTTGGAGTACGTGTTCGTCGCGCCGTGATTGTCAGTAACGGTGAGTGTCACCGTTTTGGGACCGGGTTCAAAGAAGGCCAGCGAATTGTTTTCCCATACCGTTTTTTCAATGCTGTTTTCATCATCTGTACTCTGGTCAATATACGTTATTTTTTCGCCCATTTTATATTGTTCCTTGTCGGTTGTGAACATGGCTACAGGGGGAAGATTAGGACTCAGAACTTGAATCGTAATGGTATAGGGATCACTCCATTGGCCGCTTGAATCCTGAACTTGATATGAAATCGTATATGTACCCGCTTGATCAAACGATTCCTGACGACCTGTCCAGCGTTCGTCAACGATCTTCAGTCCATTTGGAGAAACGTAAGAAGTTATATAGTCCACCTTATCGCCCACAAAAATTTCCTTTTGGGAAATCACAAAGCTTGCTACGGGTTTAGTATTTAGATTCAGCACAACCGTTTTAGCGGACTGATTCACTTTATAGGTGATGTTCAGAGCTTGAGTAATGGAAGTTAACGGCACCATAAACGTATTTTTTTGCTGATAAGCAGGGCCCTTCATCGTTCTGGACTCTCCATTTACGGTATAGACCGTGCTGTTGGTTTTGAATCGGAGCTCATTAGCACCACTGATGATGATGGTTTCCTTGGTTTTGTTATCGTATTTGACCCCGTATCCCACACGGTCCACGAGTGCGCGGATCGCAACATAGGATACACCGTTTTTTACAGTCATTGGCTGGCCAGCAAGATACGTTTTGCCATCCTGCTCCATTTTGTTGCTATTCATGTACAACGTCAGATTGCCACCTGCTGCTACGGCAGAATTTCCATCAATGGATGGTTGCTCTATTTGAGCAGGTGTAGCTTGAGTTTCAGCATCCTCAGTGGTTCCTTCCTGGATCGTAGATCCCGTTTTAGTTTCGGTTGTAGTAGCTTCCTCTTCGCCATCAATGGCGGATTTTTCGATATCTGTTTTAGGTGTTGCCTCAGTGGCTGCTGAAGTTGCGTTTTCTTTTACCTTAGTGGACGGAGTACTGCTGGATGCGTTACTGCTACCCGTTTTCACTTCTTGCTCTGCAATTGGTTGCTCTTGCTTTAGCACCTCAACCGATTCTGTTGTGGCTGTATTTACTGACGCTGTGTCATCTTGCGGTGTTGATTGCGCACTCACAGAACCGACTGCAAATGCTTGAATAACGGCTAAAGCGGTAAAAATGGACAATTTCTTCTTCAGATTCATGCTTTGTCTTTGGCTCCTTCTGCTCCCAAGTAATGTTTACCTACATAAAAAGTCATAGTATTAGACGCTAGTTTCAGGAAAAAGTTTCTAGTGAATTTGTAAATTGTGGATTTAGTACCAGACATGTTCATATCGAACCGTATTACGTAACAAGAGCTTTTACGGATAAAATAAAAAAACCACGGGATTCCGTGGTTTACTGCTGGTGTAAGCCTCAATTCAGGCCAACCTTAATTCCCCTAAAGTACTAAGCCGTTTGCAATGCCCCGCTCACACGCCATCTTTCAAACCACACGGCTGCTGCTTATCGAACTATCCGGCAACTGCTTAATCGGCTTCAAGTATCGTAATTGACCAGATAGTGATGAAGCTCTGTGTTATAGCAGCCGATACTGTGCTCAATGAGTCTGCCTTCCCCATCGAAAGAGTTACGCAGGCGTTTGAGCACATGCGTCCCTGGTGGGATCTCCAGCAACTGACACACCTCAGGAGTTGCCTTCTCTACAAAGAAACGGTCTCTGAAGTTTTCCAGCGCAATGTCGTTCTCCTCCAGTGAGTCATACAGCGACTGAATGTTTGTGACCATTTCTGCTATACCTCCACCGGGCAATGCAGCTGCAGCCAAGAAGTGTATCAGATGAATATAAGGCTGTCCATTCAAAATATAGAGCCGTTCAATTCGCTGACAATACGGCCCGTATCGGTCATATTCCTCCGTACCGGCATCATTCGAAATTAACTGGGATTTCAGCTGTTTCTTTTCCAGCTTGTGTCCCTCTTCTACGAGCAGCTCTGTAAACCGTTTGCCCTTAGAGAGCTTCTGATGGGAGGTATTGCGCATGACAATCGTTCCAATACCGCTTTTCTTCTGTACATAACCTTCCTGGGAAAGCTCCTGAACCGCGCCGCGGACCGTCATTTTACTGACACCAAATTCCTTCTCCAGCTGCGGTTCGGAGGGGATGATGCTCCCTAAAGGATATACGCCATGCAAAATCCGGTCTTTGAGTATTTTCTGGATTTGCTGATATAAAGGGCCTTGCTTGCGTTTCAAAGACACTCGTTGTTCACTACCTTTCAACATCTAAGGTATGGTCCGACAGCGCTCGGAGTACCTCGTTCTCGGTAAAAAGCGCTGTATCACCTTGAGTGGTATGAGCCAGCATTGCTGCTGCCGCTGCCATATTGACCGTCTGCTGCTGCGGATATTGCTGCAATTCCCCATGAATGATGGCGCTGGCAAAGGCATCACCGGCACCGATCCGGTCATACACCGGGAAAGTCAGCTTGCGAGAAAACAGAAACGTACCTTGATGATAGATATATCCTGTCAGGGAATGCGTATGGTCAGCGTTAATCTCACGGTGGGTTCCCGCTGCCGTTCCGATTCCGAAGCGCTCAACCACTTCGGGAATCGCCTGCTTCAACTGTGTCATTCTATCATATCCTCCAGCTCCAAAGCCAAGGATAAACAGTGCATCTTTCTCATTCATCAGCACCAGGTCCGTCAGCTCCAGCAGTTCTTCATAATGCGGGCGGGCCTTGGCATAGCCATCCGCTCCCCATAATGCTGGACGGTAATTGCAGTCAAAAACAACTTTGCCCCCGGCTCTTTTCACTTCCGCAGCAAGCTGTTTCATTTGCTTGCGCACACCATCATTCATAGACAGCGTAATTCCGCATAAATGAAGAACGTCGATCCGGGAGGCAAGAGCAACCATATCGTAATTGCCTGCCTCCGCGGTATTGAAGCTGCTGCCCAGCCGATCTGTGTAAGTGACTCTGCCGGGGCGGGCTCCAAAGCCATTCTCCAGAAAGTACATGCCCAGCTGTTTGCCTCCCCGGCTAATTAGTGAGGTATCCACCCCAAGTTTACGCAAGTAAGCAATTGCCGCTTCGCCAACCGGTGTTTCCGGTAAGGTAGTAATAAGCGAACCGTTATGGCCGTACCCAGCCAGTGCTGCCGTTACATTAACCCCGCTGCCGGAAAAAGAATACTCCAGCCTGTTGCTCTGGACCAGCGTTTCATGGCCCGGGACCTGCAGCCGCATCATTACTTCACCAAAAGCCGCAATCCTAGGCATACCGGTCCACCAGAGATTTCATCGTTTCAAGCAATCTGACCACATCCTGGACGTTCGTACTTCCCGTCTGCGGATCAATAATAGATGAATACACATGCGGGATAACCTGGGGCACCCCAGCCTGAAGTGCAATCTCCAAAATGGGTCCGAAGTTATCCAAGCCGATTCCGCCCGTAGGCTCCAGGGCAAATCCGGCTTCCCCGCAGGCCTTGGCAACAGCACGGTACTCCTCCTCCAATTGCAACCCCTGCATGGGATAATATTTCAGCGCATTGCCGCCCATGTCACGAACCAGCGCAATGGCGGCATGAACCGGAACAAGGGCCTGTTCCTCCGCCCCCGAGCTGACGGGACCGGTCGATATATTCACATAACCCGGCTTCCCGCAGGGAGAGACCAGGCTGTTAATCCAGCTGTCTCGGGCGCCCAGATTGGCACGAGTTGCCCCCACTGCTGGAAAAACCTGATTGATATGGCTTCCCGGGTAACTTGCGGCAATCTCCGCCACAACTGCCGCCTGTCGATTGTCTCCGGCCCCCAGTCCGATGGATACAGCGTCCTCGATCGTCTGACCGTATAGGGTCATCGCGGCTGCCGCTTCCTCCGCCGTAGCATAATTTTTGGAAAGCACACCTACCAAAATATATCCTTCCGCAGCCTCGTACACTTCCTTCGCGTTCTCGATACTGCCTGCCAGTACATTAAGTGCGGCTCTGTTCTTATATAGACGCTGCAGAATATTACTCATTCTTGTTTCCCCCCACGATTTCATGTATTCTGCTGACGATGACCTGAAGATCATCACCTTGAAGCGACCTTGGATCAATATCGAAATACCCCTGCTTAACCCCATAATCCCTGGTGTATACGGCAATTACGCCTTCACGCAGCCGATCATTAACATGCCTCGCATCCACTCCGGCAACAGAGGAATCAATCTGGATGCGCCCACGGAAAATCGCTCTGCCCGCTTCATCCTGCACGATGCGGATTGAAACTCCAGGAAGCCCCTCAAGCGGCTGAAGAGCCTCCAGCGCGTGTCTCTCCCGTTCACTGTTGTCGGCTTTGTCCTGGTATTCATCCAAAGCCTGAAGCAGCCCGAAGGTGGTCTCTTTGCCGACCTTCATGCTGCGCCCGATCCCGTGCAGCTGTACCTTTAGCCACTCGACATATTTCATTTTGCCGGCGACGATGCCTGAGGTAGGGCCTTCAATAGCTTTTGATCCGCTGTAAATCGCCAGATCCGAATACTGGACATATTTGCGCAGATCCTCTTCCGCTGCCGCATCGACGATCAGTGGCACTCCTCTGCGCACTGCAACCTCCCACGCTTCCTCTACAGAAATCATGTTCTTCTGGACGGCGTGGTGGGATTTGACATAAAGAATGGCTGCGGTGCGTTCACCAATCGCCTGTTCAATATGCTCTTTGCGGCCTTCATTGGCATATCCAACTTCCACCACTCTGCCTCCGCCAAGAAATACCATGGTTTCGACCGGCGCTCCATATTGCACGTTATGGCCCTTCAGCATAATAATCTCATTTTTCAATACCGGCTCCTGATGCAGTCGAAGGCTGAGCCTTGGATCTCCGGAAGTCACAAAGGCTGCCACCGACAGCGCAATGCCGCTGGATGCCGAGTTCACGACAACCGCCCCTTCAGAACCAAGCAGTCGTGCAATATATTCTCCGGATTTGTCCACAAGATCCGCAATTTCCACGTACTGCTGTCCGCCCTGCTTCATTGCCTCCATGACCGAATCTGTTGGTGCGGAAACACCAAGGATGCTCATTCTTCCACTGGCATTAATAACCCGTTTCAATCCATATCTAGCCTGTAATGAATGACCCATTCGTAAAGACTCCTTTAGCCTCAATATAGTACTGCGCAACCCGAACATCGCCTTCCGAATCCTTAAGCTGCTTCTCACCTGCTTCCAGTGCAAACAAAGTCAGGTTGGCTTGCTGTCCCACCCTTATCTCTCCAAGCTCCGGCTTGCCGAGCCACTTCGCTGCGCTGCTTGTTACAGCTTGGATGACCTCTTCCAGGCTGTAGCCGAGAATCAAAAATTTTGTCAGCACATTTGACATACTGTACACCGGTCCGTTAAGACGATTGCCGCGGTAGATATCCGTACTGATGGTATTCAGCGCAATGCCTGCCGCCTTGGCCTGTTCTGCAATCTGGAAGGAGAAGCTCGCCGTGCCATGCCCTACATCCAGATGAACTCCTCGGGCAGCTGCATCCAGCAACCCTTGCAGGGGAGTGCCGTCCGCGTGGAACAGATTGTTGGACTTGCCGTTAAGGTAATGGGTGATTACATCACCCGGTTGCAGCAGCTCCAGCACCTCGGATATCGCGGGCGGAGCAGAGCCAATATGCACCATGAGCGGAAGCTTCGTTTCTTCCGACAGAGTGCGTGCCAGCTTGAGCGGCTGTATACCGCTGTCTTTGACAACACTCTGGCTGATGCGGGCTTTCAGACCGACGATGAATTCAGGATAGGTCACTGCCGCCTCCAGAACCTTGTCCCGGTCAATCCATTCCAGCTGAGACAATTCATCTGTCCGTTCAAGCCCGATTCTCGAAATATTTAACAGAGCAAACACTCGGGTATCAGCCTTCAGACTTGCGGTATACAAAGTTCCTATTCGATCTGCACCACAGCTTCCGGCATCCACCAGTGTCGTTACTCCCTGCTTCACTCCAATTTCGTCGATATCATCGCCATAGGGATCAAGCTCCGGCACGGCGTGCACATGCAAATCAATCCATCCGCTGGACACATATAACCCTGTACAGTCTAGCCCGCTCTCTCCTTCCGCGTGGGCTGCCGGTGTAATGGCGGTGATAATCCCATCCTGAATGGCTATATCCATTATTCGCCCATCCACAAGCTGCAAATTGCGCAGCACATTCTCTGTGCCCACTCATCCCATCTCCTTCTTCAACCCCGGTATACAGAAAAAATTCAAAAAGATGATTAGTGTCTTTGAAGCAAAACATCTCAAAATTGAATAATAAACGTGGTGAGCTGCTCCACTTTAAAGATTATAATGTTATAATGTTTATATTAGCACGGTGTAATCTAGAAGAGAACAGTGATTTATAATCCCAAGATCTATCATCCGAATATTTAACTCTGGAGGGACTGTTTTATGGCAAATCCGGCACTCAAGCCATCCTTGCTCAAAAGGTTCCGGCTCAGCTGGAATCATTTCAAATCAAGGCTTCTGCTGAAATATGCATTTTCCTACATCTTAATATTTCTTATCCCTCTAACTGGTGTAACCATTTTTGTTTATGAGAACGCTGTCAAGGGCCTGCGTGTCGAAATTGAACAATCCAATGTCAATCAGCTCAATCAGGTGAAGAGCACCATTGATACCCGTATGAAGGAGCTTCAGGAACTAGCGGGGAGAATCGCCTATGACAGGCATCTGACCCCCTATATGGTACGGCATCCCTATTACAGCCTGGAGGCGATTCAGACACTGGCGAATTACAAAGCCAGCAGCAACATAGCAGAGGATCTGCTTCTCTATTTTCATGGCGATTCCAACATCTATTCATACCGCGGTCTGGCTAATCTTCATGTCACCTTTGATTCCTATTATCAGTTCGAGCACTGGACCTCGGAAGAATTGCGACGAGATTTGAATGAAACCCGGCAGCCCTTGGTACGTCCCGCTGAGAATGTAACGGTCAATTCCCGCAAGGATCCGATGCTCGTCATGCTCGTACCCATTAAACCGAATGACCCGTATCCATACGGGACCGTTCTCTATTTAATGAAAGAATCCAATCTTACCGGGGTCATGGATTCAATTCTGAGTGATTTTTCGGGCAGCAGCTATATTTTTGGTCCCTCCGGAGAGGTGCTAACAGCGAACAACCATGGCGTCAGCCTCCCCCAGGACGAGCTTGGAAATTTATCCGCACTTGAACCAGGTATTCATAACCTGGAGCTGGACGGGGAATCATACTCCGTCGTTTCCGTACAATCTGAAGAAAATGGCTGGACCTATGTGACAACGATGCCAAGCTTCCAGTTTTTCAGTCGTGTCGCCCATGTCCAGACCCTGATTCTGATTGTCTTCTGTATAACAGTCATTACCGGCATAGCTGCCGCACTGCTGCTGGCCAAACGACAGTACCATCCAATTAGGGATCTAATGGAATTCGCGAAGCTGAGAGGAAGTGGCCCTGATGCTCCCAAGCTCCGCAATGAATGGGAATGGATACGGCAGACTCTCCACGATTACAGTGCCAGAATTGATCTTCAGGAACCCTTCGTCCGGAATCAGTGCATGCTGCTGCTGCTCAAGCACGGCAAGCCGGATGATCCTGAAATTGAGCAGATGATCCTCAGCGCAGGCTTCAAGCATCCTCAAGGAAAAGGTCTCTATTTCTCGGCAATCCTATCCTGGGATGAAACTCTGCCAGGCGACAAGTTCTGGCAGGAACGCCATCTGTTGCAGGAAATACTGAGCAATGTATGTCTGTCCGGTCCCGATGCACAGATCTTCGGTGTGGAATTCTCGGTTAAGGACCAGTTTGCCCTGATTATTTCGCTTGCCGACGATATGGATATACCGGTTCACAGACGGATGGAGCAGGTTATTGAAGCCATTCTTGAGGTAATCCGCAAACACTCGCAGCTGTCTCTGAGTATCGGAGTTGGTACGGCCTATCGGGATCTGGCTCTCCTTAATCAATCCTTCATCGAAGCCGCGGCAGCTCTGGAGCACCGGATGATCCGGCGCAGCGGGCAGGTGTCTTACTTCGAGCAGCTCGCTGAACTGGTTCCTTCCGCTGCTCAGAGCTTCTGGATTCCGCGTAAATCCATGCTGAAGCTGGAGCAGAGTCTGAAGCAGGGCAATGAATCGGTAGCCGCCCAGATGATTGCTGATAACATTGATAAAATCAAAGACGAGCCGCTGCAGGTGCATTTGCTGCGCTGCATCTGCTTCGATTTGCTGAACGTTTTTTTGCGCACAGCCTCTGAGTTTGGCATGAACGAAGTGTTCGCCAACATGCCGGAATTGACCTCCTTTGAAACCCTCGAAGAGCTTGAGAACCGTCTGCTCTCTTTGGCTTCTGCTATCTGCGCGCAGGTCGAACAGAATAAGGAGACAAGCGAGCCTTCATTAATGGAAGACATTCTGGCTTATGTGGACAGGCAGTTCGCAGACTACACCCTCAGCCTGGAGCATGTGGCGCTTAAGTTTGCCATTTCAACCTCTTATTTAAGCCGTAGCTTCAAAGATAAAACCGGCAGCAATTTCTCACAATATATCTGGCAGCGGCGTGTGGATGAGGTCATACGGCTGCTACAGAGCACTAGTGCACCGCTCAAAGAAATAATTGAACAGGTCGGTTATTTGGATACGCCGAATTTCATTCGCAAGTTCAAAAAAGAAACCGGTCTGACGCCAGGGCAGTACCGCAAGGAACATGCCTTGAAGGGGGCTGCCGCGAAAAGACCGGTTTAAGTTGGCGGACCTTCCGCCCTTTCTGGAAAGCTTACATTACAACGCCAAGCACATAAATCCTTATGCTTGAAGCTAAGCTTCATTTTGTGGTTATTTTGCTACTACGCTTCCTGGAGAATATGCTCCACCAGCTCATCCAAAGGAACCGTTGCGAGCGCAATCGCTGTATCCGTTACCCCGTAATAGATATAGAGCAGTCCGTCTTTGACCACATTTCCGGTTGGGAAGATGACATTCGGAATCTGGAACCCAAACTTCTCATAATACGTCTCCGGCTCCATAATAAAATTCGCTGTCCGGGCAATAATTTTCTCCGGCTGCTCCAAATCCAGCAGCATCGCCCCCACGCGGTAGACAATGTCCTCATCAACGCCGTGATAGAGTACCAGCCAGCCCTTGTCCGTGCGTACCGGTGGCGTGGAGCCTCCAATCTTCCGCGATTCCCAGGACAGGCTTCCGGCGGTGGCGAGCAGCTTGGGCTCTTCCCAGTTCACAAGATCCTCGGAGTAGGTAATCCACATGGCCGCTTTATCTGTTCCATAAGCTTCTCCCACATATTCCTCGGGACGGCGAAGCAGCACGAATTTGCCGCCTATTTTCTCGGGGAACAGAATGTTGTCCCGGTCATTGATATCAAGTGGTGTCGTGTCTGCCACAAACTCCCAATCCAACAGGTTATCCGATTTTAGAATAGAGGATCGGGTCAGCCAATGCCCCTCCTCTTCCCCCCATCCGTCCGGATATTCCGGAATAGAGCGCAAGGGAACACCTGCCCCAGTAGGATAATAGCTCATTGCACAAGGGCGCAGGGCGTAGTTCAAATAGAATGTGCCTTCGATTTTGACAATTCGCGGGTCCTGTACACTGCCATAAGGGAAACCCAGCATATCGGGCGTCACAATCGGCTCATCCCTCACATGGGTAAAGTTTACGCCATCTTCGCTCTCAAGCAGCCCCAGGTAATTCTTACATGGCGTCAGGGACCCTGCGGTGCGCTCAATCATATAAAATTTGCCGTTATCAATGATGACTGCAGGATTGAAGACCGTAACCTTTCGCCATTCATAGCCGCCCGGAACGACAATAGGATTATCCGGATGTCTCGTAATTTGCATATCTATCCCTCCTGCATTAGTTGGATTTCCACCGGTCATAGGCAGCTTGGTTGATTTCGGCCACACGCTCTCCGCCCATTTTCTTGACGGTCGCCACATAATTGTCCCAACCCGTAAGCGGCTCGGCACCGGTGATGAACTTCGCTTCCATCTGATTCACATATGTTCTCAAATCAGAATTAAGGCTGCTGATTTCGGTCTGCTCCTCCACGGTGAAGAACAAGGTCGGGAACGGAATCCGTGCACCTTTATCGAGAAGCTTCTGCTTGGTTTCCTGCTCTACCCAGACGTCAAAGTCTGTCTTCAGCCCCTTACTAATATCATCCATGGACAGGGTTGGAGCAGGAATGCCGTAGTTGGGCGTCAGTGTTGCCCGGTAATCTTCCATTTCCTTGCCGTCCGGTACCGGCAAGTACTTCTTAACCCGGTTCTCTTTGTCAGTGTATTCCCAGAGAATGCCCTCCGGCCCTTTATTGAAGAACATCGCACCTTCATAGGAATAAAGATAATCCACCCAGCGCATTGATGCTTCCGGTGCGGGATTACTTTCCGTGATGGCAAATGCGCCAGTTGTGATTCCTCTGTTCTTTGCAATCGCAGGAGCAGCAATGGATTCACTGCGGACGGGCGCAAACATCGGATCTGCCGTCGAAGGCTCTCCGCCCTTGGACATGTAGGCATGCCAGTCTGAGAAGAGGGCAACTTGATTATTCTGCGTTTTGGCCTTCTTCTGCTCTGCTGTCTGCGAGAAGCTCTCGTGATCCAACAGGTCTTCGGACCACAGGCGGTTCATATAGGTCAAATATTCCTTATAACCTTCTTCAAGCGGTGTATAATGCACTTTGTCCGCATCGTCCACATAAATTTCTTCTTCATAAATACCGAATGCGCCAAGCAGCCAGGTACGGATATCGCGGAGGTTCGCAGCTGGTGTTGTCACTGAGGAAATCGGAATTTCATCGGCTTTGCCATTGCCGTTTGGATCTTCCTCCTTCACACGCTTCAGGTAGGTATACAGCTCTTCCGTCGTTTCGGGAAGCTTGTCGATATTCAGAGCCTTCAGGAAGTCCCCGTTATACCACATCGGATTGCGGTACCAGTGCTGGCTAAGTTCTACTACTGGCAAGGAATAGATATGCCCGTCCGGTGCTGTAATTGATTTACGGACGTCCGGATTCTCCTCCAGCAGTGACTTGAAATTGGGAGCGTATTCTTCAATCAGATCCTCCAGGGGTATGATGATACCCTGCTCTCCATAATTCATCTGCTCTGCGGTCGTCAGACCGGCAGCATAAAGGATATCCGGGTAATCCCCGCTGGCGAGTACCAAATTCTTTTTGGTCTCGAAGCTGTCCTTCGGTGCATTCTTGTATTC
Source organism: Paenibacillus sp. JNUCC-31 (assembly GCF_014844075.1). Classification (NCBI taxonomy): domain Bacteria; kingdom Bacillati; phylum Bacillota; class Bacilli; order Caryophanales; family Paenibacillaceae; genus Paenibacillus; species Paenibacillus sp. JNUCC31. Next base: position 7,282,545 of record NZ_CP062165.1, on the reverse strand, counting down.
CAGCTTAATGCCGGTCTTCTCCTGCATCTGCTGAAGCACCACCATGTTCTCCCAGTTCTGAATTCCTACATCCGGCGCCATAAGCGACAGAGTAACGGACTCATTGACAATCGGGAAACCTTCTTTATTCACAGCAACGTCTCCGGTACTTTTATTTGCTGCACCTTCATTTGAATTGCTGCATCCTGCCAGCAGTGTAAGAACTAGAGCCGAAGACAGCAGAAGCTTCCATGGTTTGCGTGTGGTCTGCATGAATAATTCCTCCCTTGTTATATAAACTTTCTAATCGTTTAGCCCTTAACAGAGCCAATCATGACCCCCTGTACAAAGTAACGCTGCAGGAACGGATAGACTGCAACGATGGGCAGTGTGGAGACAACGATGACACCGTATTTGATCAGCGATGCTGTTTCTGCCTTATTATTCATAGCGGTCGCCACCTCGCCATTGATCGAAGCGCCTGTGGTTTCGGCCGACATTTCCTGAAGGACAAGGATCTGGCGCAGAACCATCTGCAGCGGATACTTGGCTTCATCATTCAAATAGATCAGGGACGGGAAGTAGCTGTTCCAATGGCTTACTCCATAGAACAGGGCCATAACGGCCACAATCGGTGCCGACAGCGGCAGAATAATGCGTATAAACAGCTTTAAATTCGTACAACCGTCAATATGCGCCGCTTCCTGCAGTTCTTTTGGGATGGTCGTCTGAAAAAAGGTGCGGGCTACGACAATATTCCAAACCGAAGCGGCCACGGGCAGGATCAATGCCCACATACTGTTAATGAGGCCAAGATTCTTGACCAGCAGATACGTCGGCACGATTCCGCCGCTGAAGAACATCGTGAACAGAATGAGACCCATAAACAACTGGCGCCCGACAAAATCAGATCTGCTTAGTGCATACGAGGCCGGCAGAGTAACGGCAAGATTGACCAGAGTCCCCACTACAGTGTAAATGATCGTGTTCCAGTAACCATTCCATATCTTCGGGTTCTCAAATACAAGCTTGTAGCCATCCAGTGTCACATTCTTCGGAAATAGCCACATAGCTCCCGAATTGACGTCCTGCGGTGAACTGATTGAAGCGCTGAGAATATAGATTAGCGGATAGAGAACCACCAGCAGTGCAAGGCCCAAATAGATATAGGTACTAATCAGGAACAGCTTGTCCCCCCTGGATTCTTTCATGGCAGTAACCACTGACTTCAACTCCTTTCTACCAGAGGCTATTCTCACTGGTGCGCTTGGCGATCTGGTTAACAGTAACAAGCAAAATAACGTTGACTACCGAGTTGAACAATCCTACAGCTGTTGAGAAGCTGTACTGGGCGTTCACAAGGCCCGCGCGGTATACATAGGTGGAAATTACATCGGAAGCCTCCATATTGAGCGAATTCTGCAGCAGCAGAATCTTCTCGAAGCCAAGGCCCAGTATATTACCCATATTCAAGATCAGCATGATCGTTATCGTGGGCACGATCGTCGGCAGATTGATATGCAGCATCCGTTTAAACCGGCTTGCTCCATCCATAATGGCCGCTTCATGCAGCTGGGGATCTACGCCTGACAGAGCCGCGAGATAAATAATAGTTCCCCACCCTGTGCTCTGCCAGACGCCCGAGAAGACATACACTGTCTTAAACCAGGCCGGATCAGTCAGAAACGCCGCTGGTTGTAGGCCCAGGAACTCGATGAACCGGACAATCATGCCACTAGAGGGTGATAAAAAAGTAATGATCATCCCTGCCATAACAACGACAGAAATGAAATGCGGCGCATAGGTTACCGTCTGAACCGATTTCTTGAACGGGCCGTTGCGGACTTCATTGAAAGCCAGTGCCAGAATGATCGGAAGCGGAAAACCGATAGCAAGTTCATAGAAACTGATGCTGAACGTGTTCCATAGCAAATCCCAGAAAAAATAGGAATTGAAAAACCGTTCAAAATGGTCAAAACCGACCCATTCGCTACCCGTAATTCCTTTCGAAGGTACGAAATTCTTAAAAGCAATCTGAATACCGTACATCGGACCGTAATGAAAAACGAGGAAATACAATAACACGGGAAGCATGAACAGATAGAGTTCCCAATTTTTCCAGATTCTTTTGCCAAGGGATTTGTTCTTCAATGAAGGATTTACGGATACTACAGCATGACTCCCCTTCATTCTCCCACTCCTCTCTATGGTAGTTTTCGTTACATAATGTAATGTATCCGCTTCGCATTCATGCTCATCCCCTTACTGCGAACGCTTACAATTCAAAGTGTAGTGAAACAAAGTTGACACCGTAAATATGTAGGTTCTGCATTGTCATGTTAAGAGCGTGTAAAACCGCGTTGCTGTGGTATTTTCCTGCCTGCCTTGATGTGAATATTTTCAGATGGAACATGGCTGCAAATATGTCAATTATGAACCTACTATCACACTTCATAAGTCACATATTGTGATCATCGGAAAGGTATGCAAACATTTGCTACGAATGCCAACCAAATTAAGATATTGTCCTGCGGTGGTACGACCGTAATCTTAACTTTACAGGAGGAGTTAGACTATGAACATGCCAGCTTCCATTACTACTTATCTTAATGAAGCCGATGAACGGCTCGCGCATCACCCGAAATTACAGCAATTGTTCCGCAACTGCTTCCCGAATACGCTGGAGACAACAACCAAGCTGCTTGAAGACGGTACCACCTTTGTATTTACGGGGGATATCCCGGCCATGTGGTTGCGGGATTCTACGGAGCAAGTGCGCCATTATATCCCTTTTGCCAAAAATGACCCTGCGCTGCAGCGGATTCTCCGCGGCCTGATCGCCCGCCAGATGTTCTATGTCAATATTGATCCATACACCAATGCCTTCAACGAAACGGCAAATGACAAACATTATCGGGCTACGGATGACTGTAATCTAAACCCGTGGATGTGGGAGCGCAAATACGAGCTGGACTCCCTCTGCTTCGTTGTCCAGCTGGCTTATATGTATTGGAAGGAAGCGGAGCAGACTGATATCTTTGATACGGCCTGCTACCAGGCGCTGACCTCCATCGTGAACGTTATCGAAACGGAACAGTACCACGGAGAGAAATCACCGTACCATTTCATCCGGGAGACGCTTCAGGATACGGAGACTTTGCACAATAACGGACGCGGCATGCCTGTTAATTACACCGGCATGAGCTGGTCGGGCTTCCGTCCGAGTGATGACAGCTGTGAGTTCGGCTACAATATTCCCTCCAATATGTTCGCTGTAGTGATTCTGGACTATATTCGCGAGATCGCAAGCGTCATCTATAAGGACGAAAGACTGGCGGCCCGGGCAGCGAAGCTGCGCAAGGAGATCGACTTTGGCATCCGGACCTACGGAATTGTGAATCATCCTAAATACGGCCGAATTTACGCCTACGAAACGGATGGATACGGTAATTATTCTCTGATGGACGATGCCGGCACACCAGGACTGATATCTATTCCTTATATTGGTTATGTGGGTGTGGAGGATGAAATTTATCAGAACACTCGCCGCTTTGCCCTCAGCTTCGATAACCCGTTCTATTTCGAGGGTAAACATGCCAAAGGCATCGGCAGTCCGCATACCCCTGGAGGTTATGTGTGGCATATGGCATTGTCCATGCAGGCGCTGACAGCAGATAACGATGAGGAGGTCAAAGAATTAATTGATATGCTTGTTCGGACTGATGCGAATACCGGATATATGCACGAAGGCTTTCACCCGGATAATCCCTCCGATTATTCACGTGAATGGTTTGCCTGGTCCAACAGTTTGTTTGCTACACTGATCGGCAAAGCAATGGACAAGGGAATAGTCTAGGCCCTTCTAACCTTGATACTTTTCAATGAAAATATAGGAGAGCCGTATCGTATTATACCTATAGACAAACCGGCTGTGCCATCCATTTTATACGGAAGGCACAACCGGTTATTAAGTATTAGTGAAATTAGGGAAACTTTCGAATATATATCTACTTCCTTCTATGGACGGTCAACACGCCAAGCGTCGAGCTTTTTTCTGAACAAAAAGCTATTGTTGCTTGGGACGCTACGTCACAATCTATAATGAAAAAAATGTGATAAAAGGAGCGTTCATTATGACTGAAACCAAGGCAAAGGAACAGTACAAAATACTGTTGAGAGCATCACTAACGCTAACAACCTTTCTTTTTATTGGATTGGTTCTTATTTGGATAGTTAAACGGGGAGAAATGTTACCATTTATAGCTTCCTTATTTATACCAAACGAGATTAGTATTTTATCCGCAATACTCATTGGTCTTATTTCCAGTTTGTTTATAACGACTATTGTTCTAGTTACATTCATTAAAACAAGAACAGAACTACCCCAAACCGAGGGATCAGATATGATTAAAAAAATAATGATCAAACCAAGTGGTGTAGCTGTATCTGCAATAGGTGGCGGTGTATTTGAAGAATTCCTTTTTAGAGGTGTCCTGATCGGATTATTTATTGGATACTCTTTAATAGTGGATTGGCTAGTCATTCTAATAAGTACTTTTCTATTTTGGGTAATACATGTTCCACAATATAAAGGTGCAACCGGTATCCTTATAGGTGTGTTTGTAAATGGGTTGATTTTTGCACTACTCTTTTATTTTACCGGGTCGTTAATCCCGCCCATGCTTGCCCATGGGATTTATAATACTTCTATTGGAATTATTCTGGCGAAAAAATACAAAAAATGATTTCTTGAAAAGAGGAAATTAGATGAGATTAACGGTGAGTAAATTTGCAAAGCTAGCAGACACAACGGTTCGTACGTTACGACATTATCGACAACTTGGAATTTTAGTGCCCTCACAAAAAAATGAAAATGACCATTATGTATATATAAATGAGGATTTTAAAAGGCTTCATGAAATTCAATTATTGCAAAGTCTGGGTCTTTCATTAAACGAAATTAAAGCCTGTTTGGAAGATCCGAAATATTCTTTCAATGAAATAATTAGATTTCAAGAACAATCCCTTCAACAGAGGAGAGAAGCAATCGATTGCTCTTTAGCGTTAATTGAACGAATAAATTGGTTAACCGAGCAAGATCAACTCCATGAATCAAACTCAGAGATACTCATGCTACTTATGAATTCCATGCGTGTTGAGGAGGCTCAAAAAAAACTGCTTCAAAAGTATGTCTCTAAAGATATTATTGATAAGGTGTTTCCAGAGGATATCTCTAAGCAAACGTACTTGGATGGACAACTCTACCATTTGTTATTGCTTGTCCAACGAGCGATCGTAAACGATCTTAAACCAGATCATCCTGTTATACAGCAGCAGTTGCATGACATAGTAACAGATACTCCATTACGTAATCTGATTTTCAATGACGAGGTAAATAACGAAGAACTGTATAAAAACGTAAAACCCTATGAGTCGTTGGTGCCTAAGCATACCATGGATTTTTTAAAAGAAGCATTTGAGGTATTAAATCTTAAGAAGAATTCTTCTTTAAAGGATTGAACCGAATCTCCTTCTTCTTTCCGATCCAGTATGAGTCCTTTTATTTATTGAATTTTTATCCATAAAAGAAAAATATATGATATATTTGACAAGCAACTTAAAACGTATTCAGGAAAAGAGGATGTTATATGAAAAAAGTCTTTTTATCTTGTCTTGCCATGCTCATGTTTTTGATTCCATTTTCCCCTGTGACTACCGCCGCGAGTGGAGATCGGCTGATTTATGACATCATGTATAATGTCGCTGGTGGAGGGCTAGTGTCAAACAATAACAGGTTTTCGTTTCAATTTGATAATTATGGTGATGCGCAGATCTGGGACGTCAAGTCTCGCAAGATGATATGGAACTCCAAGACTAAAGACCCGAGAATACATAAACTCCAGATTAATTATTTCAGCGGTAAGTTGGTCATATCCGATCCGCAAAACACACCTTATTGGACATCGGATAACCTGGCGTGGGCTAAGGCATGGTATGGAGCAGACAATGTGCCAGCCAATCTTAGAGGCAATGTGTTGATCATGCAAACTGATGGCAATCTGGTACTGTACAACAATGAAAATCCGGCTTTGGGGTGGTATCCTGTCTGGGCTTCCAATACAGGTGGACAATAGACTCCATAACCGTGCCATGCAAGCAGATTCACGCTCTCATCCGTTATATTTTGTAATGTGATTTTTTTTAAAAGTTGTTGTACACCAAAAGATCTCTTCACTTAGTGAAGAGATCTTTTGGTGTTTCCCGTATACAAATCGACATTTGCAATTCAAAAATTCAATGATTCGTCTGCTCATACAACAGACCAAATGCAGCACAGGTTTGGAATTCAACAAATCATCAAATCATTTCAGTTTCTTGACCATTCTGTAAAACGACATCGTGGGTTTATTAATTTCTGAGGTAATTTCATAGCCGAGTTTTGCATATAATCTAGCTGCCAGATGATTCTCCTTTTTCACTGTTAAGGAACTGATTGCATAACCTCGTGAAATAGCTTCCTCCTCAGCGAAATGAATAAGCTGGGAACCTATACCCATGCCTCTGCTTTCAGGCATCGTTGCCAGTGAAGCAATATGGAATTCACCTTGAAATCCTTCTTTTAGTGTTAAGGTGGAAAATAACCCCATTGGGCGAACTAAATTGTACAAAACCAGTCCCATTTTTCTAAGCAAAAACAATTGTTTCATCGTAGACCCGGTCAATTGATCGAGCACTGTGATTGGCAAACATGAGATCATTCCATAGATTTTTTCTCCTAATTTTGCTTCATATGCATACTGATGACTGAAACGATTGTTTTTCGTCTGCCATAATTTTCTGAATGTAGCATCGACTACGTTCTGATTATTTGAACCTGCGATGGTGTGAGCCATATTGCCAATTGCCATTACATGAAGCTTCGCTCCGAGTAATGAATAAGAACTGGCTTTGTCGATTGAAATTGTTGTCATTTATTAATGCTCCTGTTCATCGGATTGATTTGAAATTTAAAGGTTTGGAAGAAAGAGTGAATCCTTCAACTGTAATGTGGATTTCACCGATTTTAGAGAAAGTGATCGTACCCATAGAGCGTTTGATCAACATGTTTGTCCTCCTTCACGACAATGTATTTTGCTCATTAAGTTCATTGGGTTGATACTTTTTTATACAATTTGATAGCTTTAACTATCATTTAATTAAATATTAATCCGATCACCTTCTATAGTCAATATGACAACTGTCATGCAAAGAATAAATTCCTGTGAAAAGTTATCACGGGAGAGTTTGCTAGTATATGTATAGTTCTATGCTCAAGTGTATGTTGAACGAACCCATTTCCCCAATATTGCTCGCAGGTCGATCCGTCGCGTCCCCAATAAAAGAGCAGCCTGATTCATAAACTGCACCTCCATTCTTTTGTCTAACAAATGGGGTGCAGTTCACTTGGCAGGCTGCCTCCTTGATGTAATTTAGTTATCGTTCGGAATTAATTCATACAAGGCACGAACATCACAACCGATAGAATCGGCGATCGATATGGCAATTTTGAGTGGCATCACTCTTTTGTTTTCGATAAAGTCGTAGACTCGTTCCGGTTTAAAAAGCAAGTCTTTAGCCAGCCATTCCGCTGACTTTCCGGACTCCATCAATCGTTCATTCAGTAAGCAACGTCCTAATTCAAACTTCAAGGCTCGAAGACCTCCCGCGTAATATCGTATTTTACCTTAAGCGTTGTCCATTGCCAGCATGAGTATACTTTATAAAGGGAGCCATAACGAAGAAGTTCCTCATACGCCTGCCCCTTTTGTTAACTAGACAACCCACTCATTCGATTTTTAAGTTGATTTTTGCAACATCTAAGCTCATGATTCCATGAGTAGGACTTAGAAATTGTTTTGAGGATTCAATTGTGCTTAATGAACGAAGTAACGTGATAAAGTGATTGTGAAGTGTTTCCATTAGTATCAATGAAGTATCGATTGGTTCATTTTTATAGTCAAACCATTCTGCCCACAAGTCCTCCCTGTATAACGTAGATGTGGGAGTATCCTCCGTGAGGGCTTAACCTGTAAAAGACCATAGTTTGCCGTTGTTTATGCGGGCGCCAGGGTCTTTTACATTTTGTTATTCGTTAGGCATTTCGTTAAAGAAAGCTACATCATCAACTGCCAACCTCACCGTCGGATGTCCGGGCTTCGCAGCCTTGCCAATGGCGATTAACATAATCGGAATATAGCGTTCTGATATGCGGAAAGCTTCCTTGAACTTTTGTTTGTCATAGCCGCCCATCGATACCGTGTCGTAGCCTTTAGCACGGGCGACAAGCATGAGCTGCATCGATACTAGCCCCCCGTCGGTATACACTTTTTCGTGGATAGCCTCGGGTGGCATGCTCGAATACATCCCAGTATAGCGTTCCACGAACGATTTAGCTGTTTCTGCAGGCATGTAACCCGCTTCGACAGCCATTCCATAGATTTTCTCGGCCAATGTATAACACTCCAAATCTCCGAGTACCGCAATGACTGCCGAAGCCTCGACGACTTGCTGTTGATTGAATGCGATTGGAAGCAGCTTCTGCTTCAGCTCCGGCGAATCGATAACGAGAAAACGCCATGGCTGCAGATTAGCGGCTGAAGGAGCCAACGTGGCTTGTCGCAAGATGTCGGTCAATTCCTCCCGCGAAATCTTGGCTTCGGCATTATAACTACGAACCGAACGGCGTTCTCCAATAACATCAAAAAAAAGTTGATGCCCCATTGTTACAGATGGTTGTGAAACCGACATGTTTCTTTCCTCCCTTTTGAAAAGCAGCATTCTTTATTTTCTTTCAATACAACATAAATTGAACAACACTTGTTGTATTTATATGGTATAATACCGACCGAATGGTACGCAATCATCAATAAACATAAACCGTTGGATAGACAACACAACTTCTATAATGTCGTTTTATTAGGGGGGATCTTAACGATGACAATTAAAAAAAATGATGCTGATCCTCGTGTGAAACGTACACGGCGACTCCTTCAGGACGCCTTTGCTTCATTAACTCAAGAAAAAGATTTTGAATCGATAACCGTTAGGGATATTGCAGAGCGTGCAACGGTTAACAGAGCGACCTTTTATGCGCACTTTGTCGATAAATTTGAGATTCTGGAAGCAAAATTAATGGAATCATTCATGACAATCATAAATCGCAGAATAAACGGTCACGAAGTATTAAATGAAGAAACTATTCAGAGTGTTTTTCTGGGTGTATGCGATTTTCACGAGGGTTTAAGCACAATGTGCAAAAGAAGGTATACATCGCTTGGATCTGTATTCGAAATTCAAATAAAGGAAAAAATCCAATCGATTCTCCTATCCTTTATAGATAAAGACAAGATGCTATCAAGTCCAAACGCGTACTTATTAATAAATACATCTTCTATCATGTTAAGTTGGGGGATGTATGGGGCCGCTTACGTTTGGAACAATGAAGGGTGTCAATTAAGTGCGGAAGCATTCGTTAAACAGACAATGCCCTTAATGATGAACGGAGCCAAAGAACTCCTCGGATAGCACCTGGGATACATTTTAAGGGACAACTTGCTTCTCCTCAAATCCTTCCCCTTTCCTACAAACTTCATCATGAATTGCATCAAGCCAATGTTTATCAAAATGGTCATGCGATTCATTTTTTTGTTTATGTAGTTTCTTCCCTTCATCAAGTAACAAAAACCAGCCCCTATTAAAAATACATAGTAGGCTGGTTTGTAACATTCTAACTGCTGCTCGGTCTGCAAATGCTTCGTTTGAGTCTGTCGCTTACCCACGGCCTCCCTGAAAGGAAGGATATTTTGTCATGCCTCCATCAACGAACAGGGTAATACCTGTAACATAGCTGGATTCCGAAGAGGAGAGCCATACAGCAGCCGCTGCAATTTCTTCCGGCTTTCCGATGTAACCGAGCGGCACCAGATCCTCAACCGATGTTCGCAGTTTGGGATTGGCGAATTTAACTGCGTTAATGGGTGTGTTGATTGCACCCGGTGCGATGCTGTTCACACGAATTCCCTTTGGCGCAAACTCCAGAGCTAGCGTCTCAGTCATCATCTTGACCCCGCCCTTGCTCGCGGCATAATGAAGGAAATGCGGCCATGGGATAACTTCATGTACACTGGAAATATTGATGATTCGGCCTTTGATATCATGCTCCAGCATGTAATTCACGGCCTCCTTTGAACCGAGGAACGCTCCAGTTAGATTCACATCAATGACGCGTTTCCAGTCTTTCAAACTCAGCTCCTCTGACGGAACCTCGTTCTCAATGCCGGCATTGTTGATCATAATATCCAGGGAGCCAAAATGTTCATGCGCCGCCTGCACCAGCTCCTTTACGTCCTCTTCCTTGGAGACATCTCCCTTTACTCCAATGGCCTGCCCACCGTACGATTTAATTTTTTCAATGAGGGGCTGTATGTTCTGATTACTACTGTAGTAATTGATCAAAACATTTGCTTTTTCCTTACCAAAACGCAGTGCCATTGCTTCTCCCAGGCCGGTAGCCGCTCCCGTAATGACAACTGTCTGTCCTTGAAGATCCGTATACATCCTAATTACCTCCTGTCTGCATGGACTGATATGTTCAAAGTTACATTAACCAATTCGTTCCGCCATAAACATGATCTGACCCGTCCAGGGGAGTTGACCACGATCCTAGTATCATCATTTATATTCATATTCAGTCACTCCATTAATGCTTTGTTTCCCCAACCTACAAATCTCACGTACCTCATCGTAAAACAACCACAAAAGGCCAACCACTAAGTACTGGCTGACCTGATAATACGTAAAAAGCGCTAAAGATGACGACTTTCAATGGGTTATAATCTCTTCCTTTGACATCAAATCAATTTTGATCATAGAAAAAAACGTTCGTTCCCATCATAAACCTTATTGGGACATCTCTCGTTCTACTAGTTGTGACAGGTACCTATTCATTTGAAGAATTCTCCAAAAATGGATAGAAACTCACCTTTTTTTTCATATGCGCTCATTGATTTTGATCAACAATTTCTTTAAAACTTGCTTCTCCTCGTCGGTAAGGACTTGAACGATTTCTTCCTCCACCTTTTGGAATGATTCTTGAAAGTCTTCAATCAGTTCAATCGCTTTTGGCAATACATATATATTTTTTTGCCGTTCATTATCGGTAGGAATTTTGCGCTCGATGAATCCTTTTTGCTCTAGACCTTGAAGCATGCTAGTGATACTGGCCCCACGTAGATGAAACCGATCTGCAAGGTCCTTTTGAATAATATGATTATCTTGGTTCTGATAAATATAGTCGATCACTTTCCCTTGTTGAGCGTTTAACCCGAGCTCCTTTATACTCTCGTCTGCTCTCTTCTTTAACTTGAGACCAATAATCTGAAACAAATCCAGATAAAGTGTATCCTTTGGGGACTTCATGATTGACCTCCCTGTCATTGTTAGAAATCTAATTGTAAGTAAACTAACTATACGGTGATCCTACATGCTTGTCAAATAAAAATTAGTTTGTTGACAGTTAGAAATCTAACAGTTAACATTCTAATTGTTAAACAACAAACACTTGGAGGAATTCACATGGAGAAGGTCATTCAAAATCATGCGTTAGAACAAGTTACGGCGATTACAAATGTACGTATTTTTGATGGAGATCAAATTATTGCTCCCAGACATATTGTCATTAAAGGGGATTCCATTATTTCAGTGGGCGGAGACCTTCCGGAAGATGCAACGATTATCGATGGAGAAGATGCGACTCTACTGCCTGGTCTGATTGATGCACATGTTCACACCTCGATCGGAGGATTACGAGATGCCTTAAAATTCGGCGTTACAACCGAACTCGAAATGAACGGCGATTTTACTCAAAGAGGTCGCGAGATTCAGTTGAAAAATGTAAATGACGTCGCTGATGTCCGTTCTGCCGGCACAGCGATCAGCGCTCCGGGTGGACACCCAGATGAGTTACTGCCCGATGGAGATGAAATACCGGAATTCGTATTGAAGGAGCTAGAGAAGTTATCCGAGGAAGATCGGGAAGCAATGTTGGCCGCATACGCTCACGATCACGAAGAAATACCGCAAGTGACAACAGTGGACGAAGCGATTAAGCATGTGCATACCCAGGTGGATAATGGAGCCGACTATATTAAGGTCATGATTGAAGAAGGAACGGTCATGGGGGCACCTGGCCTGCCTGTGCTAAGTGACGAGATTTTAAAAACTGCCGTGAAAGAAGCCCACAAGTTGGATAAGCTGGTCATTGCCCACGTCTTGACAGCTCTTTCATCGCAAGAAGCTATCGATTTTGGAGTCGACGGTTTAGGTCATTTGTTTATCGACAGACCCGAGTACACATCCGACTTAGTGAAGTCCATAGTGAGTTCAGGCGCTTTTGTTATACCGTGCTTGGTGTTGAATTCATCGATTATTGGAAATCCGGCATCGGAATTGGCGAAAGATCCACGTGTTCATTCCAAATTAAGTCCAGACTGGATCGATATTTTGAACTCAAGCTTCAATACGTTTCCGCAAGGTAATATGGAGAACAGCTTTCAGAATGTGATGGATCTGCACCGTGCCGGAGTTGATATTCTGGTAGGGACGGATGTTGCGCCGGTTCCCGTTCCGAATCTTGGCGGCCTTGCTCATGGTGCCAGTGTCCACCACGAAATGCAGCTGCTGGTGAAGGCCGGGTTCACTCCGATCGAAGCTCTTCAGTCGGCTACTGCCAAACCGGCTCGTTGCTTTGGTCTTCATGACCGCGGTCGTATTATTGAAGGTGCACGCGCTGATCTTATTCTTGTAGACGGCGATCCAACCACTCATATTTCAGATACCTTGTCGATACAATCAGTGTGGTTCAATGGGGTGCAGCAACTGGGTTAATCGATTCGACTTCCCTGTACAATGAATTCGAATAAGAAGGCAGGCGATCACATTGATCGACTGCCTTCATGATTTCATTTTAATAGAATTTCAATAGTTTCCTTGGAAGCATTCGTTGCAGCCAAACTGAACGGAATGACAAAAAAATACCAGTATAAAAACTGGTATAATAAAGTTGAATATCTTCTTATATCTATAATTTCAGACCCTTTGATTAGTCCGATACAACAAATCCATCGAAGTTCTCAGGTCCTACACGGATTGTACCAAGCAAGTTAGAACTGATAAAAGCAGTATACGTCAATTGAGGAGTAATTGGTGGATTAAAATCATCTGCCGAGAACGTAATCACTTGAGGTGCAAGCACGCTCAAACTAAATGTGGACGTCGCCGAATAGATCACCGGATCTGTTGCCACTGTACCGCGTACAATTGTAATTGTGATTCCAACAAGAGCCAGCGGTAATGATACAGAAACGGTTCCTTTTAATTGCACTCTAGGGTTAGCTCCAGCCCCTGCTGTTTGCAAACCAATCTGACCAAACAATTGTGGTGTGTTAATTACCAGGATGGGTATAGCGATCGAGTTTGCCAAACTTGCATTTTGCGATGTTCTCGCATCCAAAAACGTTGTCATAGTGTTACCTCCTTATCACGAAGATAATATAATATATTCATAGGTAACTCGTTTGCTTGGACGTGAACATAAAAATAATGGAGCATTCCTACTAAAATAGTAGAAGTGCAATCCCACCCATGATTAGCCTCGTTAAGGTTCGAGTGGAGCCTCATGCTGCTCTATTTCACACAATGATAAATAAACGATTTATTTTCAGAAGAATTCGCTTGCTTAAATTCCCAATCACCATACGTTTCAATTTGCGTAAATCCGATTTGTTTTAACGACTCATCATATTCTTCTTGAGTTCGAAACCTTAGCTGCATTTTTTCATGAATCAGGACTTCGTCTGTCTTTGTATTTTTTATAATTTCATAGAAAGTGTAAACATCTCCCTCAAATCCTTCATATTCTGTATAGATTTCTAGAGAATCTCCACTAAGTCTGTCTTTTGCTAAGTCAGGAGTCTTGTCCCTCTCCCACTCTTTCCATACTTTTGCTAAAGGGTTTCTTGTATCAAAAATAAAGTGACCTCCAACTTTTAGGGATTGAATGACATCTGAAATGACTTGCTCCCAACTATCATCTGTAAGAAACACCTGTGCAACATTGGCTGTCATGATCACCGCGTCATACGTATTGATTGGTAAATCTGTACTATCACCTACAATCCAATTTACATTGCCTGGATGATCTTTACTTTTTGCCACATCAATCGCTTCTTCATTAGGGTCTATAGCCGTGATGATGTAACCGTTTTGGGCAAGATGAGTAGTCCACCTCCCTGTTCCACAGCCTAGGTCCGCTATATACTCTACATTTAATTTCTTTAGCAGTGCTAAGAAAAATTCATCGTCTCTTCCCCAGTGGTTAATCTGGTCATATACTAATGGAATCATATGTAATATCTACCTACTTTCTAATGGAATTTACTACCTGATAGAAACAAAAAATACTAAAGTTATAATAAATGTTTCCATAGACAAGTGTCAAAGGTTTGGTTCATTGGTGTAAATATGTCTTCCTTGCAGTTTCTTTTAAAAGATTTCGCTTCCTCTGCGAGAATTAGAGTATAGTAAAATTAGTAAAAAATATATTCCAGGAGGCTACAGCCATGTCACAGGAAATTTGGATTAACTTGCCGGTCAAAGATGTTGAGAGGTCAACCGCCTTTTTCAATGAGATTGGATTCCATGCAGTGAGCGTCGGTAACGAGAGATCCAGCCTTGTCATAGGCCAAACAACGATTCTGCTGTTCCCGGAGGCGGCGTTTGAGAAATTTACAGGTTCAAAAATCGCAGATACCTCCCATAGCGCAGAGGTCATATTTTCCATTGGTGCTGAAAGCAGAGAAGGAGTAGATGCCTTTATTCAGAAAGTGGAGTTTGCCGGAGGAAAGATCTTTGGCAAGCCGAGTGAAGTGGATGGCTGGATGTACGGAGCTGGATTTGCCGACCTGGACGGTCACCGCTGGAACCTGCTGTACATGGATGAGAGCAAAATGCCGAAACGCTAATATGAAAAGGGGCTTTTCAAAAGCCCCTTTGATTAGACAGTTTCTTAACAGTTCTTAGTGGTCGAGGAATACAAGCTGAATGAAGAATAACACTGCAAAAATGTAGAATATCGGATGAACATCCTTGCCTTTTCCGCGGAGCAGCTTGAGTACAGGATAGAAGATAAACCCTACACCGATTCCTGTCGCAATGCTGTGTGTTAACGGAGTGAGTATGATAATCAGGAAGGCAGGAAATGCTTCTTCGAGATCCTTCCAATTGATTTTGCTGATTACGCTAATCATAAAATACCCCACAATGATCAGTGCCGGAGAAGTGATCGCCGGGATGCCTGATATCACACTTACGATAGGTGTGAAGAACAAAGTAAGAGCAAGCAGTACACTTACCGTTACTGCCGTCAGTCCGGTTCTTCCTCCGGCAGCTACCCCTGTGCTGGACTCGATATAAGCCGAGGTTGGGCTCGTCCCGAGTAACGCCCCAGTGGTTGTCCCTACGGCATCCGCCAGTAGCGCGCCACGTGAGCGCGGAAATTTACCATCCTTCAGCAATCCTGCCTGTTCAGCTACGCCGAGCATCGTCCCGGTCGTATCAAACAGTGTAATTAGCAGGAAAGTGAATATAATCGTATACAAGCCATTGGAAAATACGCCTGCCAGATCGAGGTGGAAAGCAGTTGTCGTAAGGCCTTGCGGCATGGATACAATCGATTCAGGCATTTGAAATATACCCAAAATCCAGGCAAGTATCGCTGTTATCACCATTCCGATGAACAGATAACCTTTTACATTATAAGCCATCAGCACAACCGTAATAATCAATCCGATAAGGGTCAGGTAAGTCATCGGCTCTGCCAAGTTTCCGAGGGTTATCAAATTCGATTCTGAATCGGCAATAATCCCGGAATTTTGCAAGCCTACCGTTGTAATAAAGAGTCCAATCCCTGCTGTTATGGCATGTTTCAAGCTTGCAGGTATGGCATCAAGCAGCATGTAACGAAATGAAGTCAGTGATAAAATAATAAACAAAAGCCCGGCTATAAATACCGCTCCAAGTGCAACCTGCCAAGATACGCCATATCCGGAGACTACACTATAGGCAAAGAATGCATTCAGGCCCATACCAGGTGCCAAGACGATCGGATAATTGGACCATATCCCCATAATCAGAGTCGCTACAATACTCGCCAGCACTGTAGCAATGAATACGCCGTTAAAGTTCATCCCCGTACTGCTGAGTATTCCTGGATTTACGATAACGATGTATACCATCGTAAAGAATGTCGTGATCCCTGCAATGATTTCTGTTGAAACGCTCGTGCCTCGTTCTTTTAGTTTGAACCAATTGTCCATGGTAAAGCCATCCTCCAACTTTCAAATTATTCTCCAAAGGTAAAAACAAAAAAAATCCTAATCTAATATAGGATGTGATATTATCGCTCCTATATTCGTCATTAGGATTTAACAGCTAAAGCTTGTAAACCAAAAATAAGGATACTCATATCTGTTTCAACCTGATGTCCATTTCGTATTTTAATAAAAATAACACGGATTGTCAACGAATCAACCCATCTGTTCACAGTTAATTACGAACTATACAGATATGATATTAAATATTCATTCGTTTATTAGAAAGAATAATAGCCTCAAACCAAAAACAGCCGATCCATGGATCGGCTGTTTTGTACAGATATTTTATGCTTGTTATAAGATTTGCCCATTACTCTCAATGACTTGTCTATACCAGTCAAACGAGTCTTTGCGGTATCTTCGCAGCGTACCGTTCCCGGCATTGTCTTGATCTACAT
Organism: Paenibacillus sp. JNUCC-31; assembly: GCF_014844075.1. Classification (NCBI taxonomy): domain Bacteria; kingdom Bacillati; phylum Bacillota; class Bacilli; order Caryophanales; family Paenibacillaceae; genus Paenibacillus; species Paenibacillus sp. JNUCC31. The sequence continues at coordinate 7,265,699 of NZ_CP062165.1, read as the reverse complement.
AAATGAAGCCATAACGTTTACCCATTTCAGATGTGGAACAGCTAATAATGTCGATAGGTCCCCAGCTAGTGAAACCCATCAACTCCACACCATCTGCGACTGCTTCTTTCATTTGCTCAATGTGGCGACGCAGATAGTCAATTCGATAGGTATCATGAATGGAGCCGTCTTCCTCCAGCTTGTCGGTAGCACCAAGACCATTCTCTACGATAAATAAAGGCATCCGGTAACGGTCGTACAAACGATTCAGCGCAACACGAAGACCGATTGGATCGATTGGCCAACCCCATTCAGTAACTTCCAGGTGAGGGTTTTTAACTTGACTTACCAGCATACCGGAATTGCTGTTATCATTGGGGTCGTATTTTCCGATGTAGGTCATGTAATAGCTGAATGCAATAAAATCGACCGTGTTATTCTTAATAATTGCATCATCCTCAGGTTCCTTCACCAGCTCGATCTCGTTCTCTTCAAAATATCTATTCATGTAGGATGGGTATTCGCCCCGTGCCTGAACCTCCGGATAGAACAGATTCATCTGATCTTCCTTCAGTGTTTGCAGGACGTCCTCTGGTTTGCTTGATGCAGCATACGTTTCCAGACGGCATATCATACAGCCGATTTGGGCGTTTGGCATCTTCTCTTTACCGCTTTTTACAGCCAGTGCGCTCGCTACAAACTGGTGATGAGTCGCTTGGTAGGCAACCTGCTCTTTGCTGCCCTTGATTTTATCCTCAAGGATACCGCCACCCGTATACAGGCTTGTAAGGATCATATTCATTTCATTAAACGTAATCCAGTATTTCACTTTGTCTTTATAACGGTCAAACAGGGTGTTGGCGAATTTTAGATACAGGTCAATGAGTCTACGGTCTTCCCAACCATTGTATTTCTGAGTTAGATGTATAGGCATTTCGTAATGGGAGATGGTCACGAGTGGTTCGATGTTGTGCTTCAAGAGTTCATCCAGCACATTGTCATAGAACGCCAGGCCCGCTTCATTAGGCACCTCTTCTTCCCCTGTAGGGAAAATGCGTGTCCATGCCATGGAGATCCGTAATACTTTGAATCCCATCTCGGCGAACAAGGCAATGTCTTCCTTATAACGATGAAAGAAATCTACTCCGTTGCGTTTCGGGAAATACACATCGGTGTTTCCTCCCAGGAACTCTTCAAGCTCAACAGAATTGACATCAAAGGTAAAATCCTTGCCATTGCGAAGTTCCTTGGGTACGAATGGAGCCATGTCCGAAGTGGACAACCCTTTCCCGTCAGCATCAAATGCGCCCTCCAACTGATTGGCTGCTGTTGCGCCTCCCCATAAAAACCCGGCTGGAAATACTTGTTTGTTCTCTTGGTTTGTCATAATGGTTGTGCTCCTTTTTATACAATAGTTTGAAATAAAATAAGATGACTTCCTATGGTAAATGTGAAAAACATTTAGCGAACGGTGAGAAGAAGCAATTCATTCATTGAAATCACCCCCTTCACATGTACTGGCACAACATCCAGATAATCCGGTGTATTCGTCACAATGACGGGTGAAACGATGTCCAGTCCTACAGCCTTGATATTCTCCAAATCGAATTCAACGAGTATTTCACCCGAGCGGACTTCTTGTCCCGCCACCACTTTGACATCATAGAACTTCCCTTTGAGCGAGACCGTATTTAGTCCGATGTGGATGAGTATATCAATCCCGTCCGTGGATTGAAGCATAATGGCATGTTTGCTTTTGGCCACCATCGTGACTGTTCCGTCAAAAGGTGCGGTCACTTTGCCTTCTGTCGGTCTGATTGCAATCCCTTTACCTGTCAGCTCGTCCGCAAATGTTTTGTCTGGGAGCTCTGCAAGTGGAACAAGTTCTCCGGTAAGTGGGCTCTGTACCTCACCTTTCTTCTCTTCGATGGAACGAACCGTTAGTGGCATTTCGTTCTGTTCACGCAGTGGTTCAGGCCTCAATTCCATCAGTGGGGAGTCTGATGCAGCCGATGGCTGTGGCTCGGAATCATCCCATTTCAGCATCAAGGTCAAGACGAACGAAACGGTGAAACTAATGGCGACTCCAATCAACGCATACCAGAAGTTGGACATTCCCCCCTTCGGGTCGATGTATAACGGCAGTGACAGCAATCCGGGTACAGCAAAGCCAAAACATTTCAGGCCAACTGCTGTTATAAATCCGCCGCCTGCGGCTCCGCCAACGAGCGATGCGTAGAACGGTTTTTTTAACTTTAGCGTAACTCCGTACAATGCAGGTTCTGTAATGCCCAGTAAGGCGGAAATTCCACTCGACAGTGCAATCGACTTCATGTTCGGGTTTTTCGTTTTGAGAAACACCGCCATTACCGCGCCAGCCTGACTCATGTTCGTGATCAAATTGATGGGTAACAAAAGCACATCATAACCAAGTTTACTCAAATTTTGCAGCGTGCCCGGGAAAAATGCATAGTGCATACCCGTCATGACGATTAATGGCATCAAGCCGCCAAGGATAATTCCTGTCAGAGGACCGGAATGGGCAAAGAGCCACGATGTACCCATTTCCAAATAAGTGCCGATGAAAGTACCTAACGGGCCGATGGCAATCAACAGAACCGGAACCGTAATTACCAGCACAATCATCGAAGTGAAAATGACTTTTACCGGGCCTGGAATGATCCTGTCTACCCAGCGGTACACATAACTTAGCAACCACACACCCAGGATAATTGGAATGACGGACTGCGTGTAATTCACGATCGACACCGGGAGCGAAAGGAAACGAATCGGTTCAAGATGATTGGCATTGAAAGCATCCAGAATGGTCGGATATAACAGTGTGCCGGCAAGCGTCAGAGCGATATACTCGTTCACCTTAAATTTGCGAGCGGACGATACGGCTAACAGGAAAGGCAGAAAATAGAAGGCAGCATTACCGATGGACGCTAGCACCTGATATTCGCCGCTATTCTCGTGCAGAAGTCCTAACGTAACCAGGAGTGCCAGAATCCCTTTGAGCATACCTGTCCCCACAATAGCCGGAAGGATCGGTGTAAATATGCCGGAGATGGTATCCAGTACAGCATTGAGACCTCTGGAGCGGGATTTCTGTTCTTCTTTATGCTCCGTGGAAGCGCCCTGCTTCAGCTGTCCCTCCAATTCCTCATATACCGCAGCGACGTTATTTCCGATGACAACCTGGAATTGATCGTTCTGAAACTGGGCACCCAGGACACCATTCAGTTTCTTAATCTGCTCCAGTTGAACCTTCTTCTCATCCTTAACATTGAAGCGGAGTCTGGTGATGCAGTGCCAGGCCTGGATGATGTTTTCTTCTCCTCCTGTTAATTGGATGATCTCCGTGGACAGATCCCTGTGGTTCATGCTGATTCCTCCTCTGTTTTTGGCGAAAAAAAAACCAAATGCTAAACCGGTCCGCTGCATGTGCAGAGTCGGTAACATTTGGTGGTGCCTGATCGAATCAGTAACACTCCATATTCAATTTATTCAAACGTGATGCTCAGTCCGCATCGGAATGCGACGTCACTCTCTCGATGTGAATCATTAGGTAAACCATCTCATCAGGAGTAATATTGAACTCATGCTGCCGTTCCATAAACTCCTTTATTTTTTGCGCACATTGGAAGCTTGAAGGGTACCTTTCCGACAGCACGTCAAACAAGAAATGCTGATCCTTGAACGATAGTACCTCCCGGTTCATTTGGCGGACGATGAAGTAGCGCAAATGAGTGATGAATCTGGAATAGTTCACAGACTCCTGATCCAGCGCGATGCCGAAATGATGGGACATGATCTCCAGGCAATCATTGATTATTTTAGTGATTTTGATCGTTTGGTTCATGCTGCCAGAATCGAACTGTGAATTCACAAAATGAAGGGCAACGGAGCTTGCTTCGCTAGAAGGCAAGGATACTTGAAAAGCTTCGTTGATTCGTTCCACGGCGTATTCTCCAATGCGGTATTCTGCAGGATACAGATGGCGGATATCCCAATGCAGCGGGTTTCCTACCTCCACGCCGCTATTATAGCGATCCAGGGCAAAGTGAATATGATCAGCGAGCGTTAACAGGATGGAGTCATTCAGCTTTTTTCCAATGATAGTCTGTCCTGCTTCAATGATCTGATCGGTAATATCAATGACGTGCAGCGGTATATCGTTGAAAAACTGCTCCAATCGCTGGTACTTGTCATTCGATCCGATTCTGAACGTTTTCTGAATCTGGTCCCGTTCAATCCACTGCCCCTTTGCTTTTTTGAAGCCAACTCCTGTCCCAATCACAATGACCTCACAGCCTTCGGCGTCTTCCGCCAGGGCGATGTTGTTGTTAAGCGATTTTTTAAACCTCATGATGTTTTCACCCCCCCAATATGCAAAAAGCACCACCATTGTCCAGAACACAAGCTTAAACAAACTTGTGAATTCCAGACTGTGGTGGTGCCTGATCGAATCAGTGACACTCCTTATTAGCTGTATTCTATAACAGCTATGTAATCGTTGTCAATACCATTGTTCTGGAATAGTTATATACTTCTAAATCTCCTGTCTTTATTTGGATTGACATAAAAATTACATCCTATTCTTGAGATCAAAAAGATTAAGAATCTCCTTTTCATTGCCTTCTGTTATTGATGATGCGGGGCATCATAATAATACCGGATCAAGATATCCTGATCGTAGTTACCGAAGCCCTTTCCGAACAGCGTAAGTCCGCCCCGCCCCGGCACTCCTTCTTCCGGACTTAATCCAAAGGTCCAATATGTGGCCTCGTGGAGATCCAGATCATGAATGCGGACATCCGAGATGCGCTGGCCGTCGATGAAGGCACCTTCCCGATTGATACGCAGCACTTTCAGCACACCATATTGGTTGACGTCGGATTTCCACCATTGCGGTGTAAGTCTGCCCTTGCGGTCGCCAAAGTCACCGGGGCTTGTCCAGGTTCCGAGGTGGTGACCATTAAGGGAGAAACGGATGTCCGACGGCCAGTTTTCATTGACTTGCGGAGCCTCTGAGCCAAGCTCCAGTGAGATTTCAATCTCCCTTAGTTCCTGATCTTTATACAGATAATTAGGGATTTTATATTCGAGAAATCCGCGTGCTAACCAGAGTATTCCGGCATGGACCCGGTCCGGGTCCATGAAACAGGCCGGCGTATCATATTGTCCGATCATCCGGGTTGTCGTCGCTATGCCGCAAGTTGGCCACGCTTCGTAATCGGTGTATTGCCCTACCGGAATGGACACCTCGTGGAATGATACATCGTTTAGTTCCGGTGACAGATTAATCATCATGAACTCTTGCAGAATATAACAATATTTATAAGTTCCACCATTCTCCCGCTTCATTCGGCTGCCTACAATCCCGGCCTTTTGCAGCTTGCTTACATGGGTACTTACGATAGCTTTGCTCAGATAAAGCTCTTGGGCAAGCGCATTGATATGCATTTCCCGGTTTTGCAGCAAGAGACGAACGATATTTAACCGTGCTTCGCTTGCAAGCGCCTCATATATAATGAGTGAAGATGCATCCGTACCAAGCATCATTGACTCCATGTCCCTTCTGTTTTTGAATTCGTTATTTAGCAAACCCTATAAAATAAACTTGCTCCTATATTGGCATTATGATACACATTAGATAACAAATCAATATTTTGATTTCGCTTTATGGCGAATTCAATTCGATTTGACAGTTATGTTTAATACAACTAATTAATTCTATGGAGGTTTTTATTTTGCTTACATCCAAGATGCTTATCGATAAAGATTTTCATGTCGCTGAAGTTGATCCGCGGCTTTACGGTTCATTCGTTGAACATCTGGGACGTGCCGTTTATGGTGGCATCTACGATCCGGGTCATCCGACAGCGGATGAACAAGGTTTTCGTCAGGACGCGATTGAAGCCATTAAAGCACTGAACGTACCCATTATCCGTTACCCTGGCGGGAATTTTGTATCCGGTTACAATTGGGAAGACGGTGTTGGCCCGGTAGCAGAACGGAAACGCAGACTTGAGCTTGCCTGGTGGACCATTGAAACCAATGCGGTCGGCACTAACGAATTCGCGGATTGGGCCAAGCTCGTCGGAACCGAAGTCATGATGGCAGTCAACCTTGGTACAAGAGGTATCGACGCGGCAAGAAATCTGGTGGAATATTGCAACCATCCTTCGGGAACTTATTGGAGTGATCTGCGTATCTCTCACGGCTACAAAGACCCGCATAAGTTCAAAACATGGTGCCTGGGTAATGAAATGGACGGACCTTGGCAGATCGGTGCGATGACCGCACATGAGTACGGACGTATTGCCAACGAAACGGCCAAAGCGATGAAATGGGTTGATCCGAATATTGAACTCGTGGCGTGCGGCAGTTCCAGCCGTGGAATGAGTACATTTGCCGATTGGGAAGCGACAGTCCTCGATCTCTCCTACGAGAATGTGGATTACCTGTCCCTGCACGCATACTACAACAATAACAAAGACAACACCTACAATTTCCTGGCTACATCGCTGGATCTGGACCAATTCATCGACAGCGTTGCCTCAATCTGTGATTATGTGCAAGCCAAGAAACGCAGCAAAAAGAAATTGATGCTGTCCCTGGATGAATGGAACGTCTGGAACTCTATTGGTACAAGCCGTATGGAAGAACGCTGGCAGATTGCACCTCCGGAATTTGAAGATGTATACACACACGAAGATGCTTTGGCAGTGGGCTGTTACCTGATTACCCTTCTCAAGCATGCTGACCGTGTAAAAATGGCTTGTCTTGCACAGCTGATCAATGTTATTGCACCAATCATGACCGAAAACAACGGAGCAATCTGGTTCCAGACCACGTATTTCCCGTTTATGCATGCATCCAACTTCGGACGTGGGACTGTGCTTCATTCCATTGTCTCTTCACCAAAATATGATTCCAAAGACTTCACCGATGTGCCTTATCTGGAAGCCATCAGCGTTCATGATGAAGAGAATGGCGTGATCACCATCTTTGCGGTCAATAGACATCTCGACGAAAAGATGGAACTCAATGTAGATCTTCGTTCCTTCGGGGAAACTACCTTCATCGAGCATATTGTACTCGAAAGTCCTGATCTGAAAGCCGTCAACACCAAGTCGAATCCAAATAATGTAGTTCCGCACAACGGCGGACATACGAAGTTGGATCAGGGAAAAGTCCAATCCGTTTTGAACAAAGCATCGTGGAACGTCATTCGACTTAAAACCAAGCAGGCTGGAGTCAAACAGATCAGATAACTGCATTGATACAGCAATGAATTGCCGGAACCATAAGTCTTGCCATCCAATTGGCAAGGCTTTTTTTGACGTATTTGTTTGGCTTTATTTATGTAATCTTTAGTTTTTCTTCAGATTTATACGCATTAATTCCTCATTTTTTTTCATTATGATTTCAATATCGACAAGAGAGGAGGTAAAACAATGATCAGTAATACGATTTTGGAACTGCTTAACCAGTATGGCTATCTGATTTTTTATTTTGCCTTCTCCCTGGGGCCTTTCGGAATACCGATTCCAAACGAGATCACGATTATCAGCGGAGCCATTCTGAGTCACACCGGTGTTATCAACTGCTGGATCACATACTTGTGTATATTATCGGGACTTTTAACGGCCATTACGATTGCTTATTTTGCAGGATCATTATTTGGGCCAAAGTTAAAATGCAGATTTCAACATAATAAGCAATTCATCAAGGCTGAACGGTTATTGGACCAATACGGCAATTGGGCGATGTGTGTCAGTTTGTTTATTCCCATCTTGCGATATGTTCTTCCATTAGTGATTGGTATAAGCAGTGTGCAATTTAGAAAATTTGCTCTTGTTTCCTATTCCAGCGCTTTATTGTGGACCATAACTTATTTTATAGCAGGCACCTATTTGGGATATCCCCTTCTAGCTGCACTTCATTTATTTCAGTTTTAATCCATTTTGACATCATACTTATCCCACGGAGGCAGAAACATGAATTCCAATAAAACGATATTATTTCTAAAAAGCTTTCTTCACAATCCCAAAAATGTAGGTAGTATCATCCCCAGTTCTCGATTTCTAGCCAGCAGAATGGTTGGTCACGCACCATGGCCCGAAGCTAAAGCTGTCGCCGAATTGGGTGCAGGCACCGGGGCCATCACTCAGCGTATTCGTCAACAAGTACAGGATTCAACGAAAGTGTTATTGTTTGAGATGGATGAGATCATGAGAAATAATCTGAAGGGCGCATACCCGAGCTTCTCCTGTTATCCGAATGCTGCTCACTTAGTAGAATCCATGAAGCAAGAAGGCGTTCATCAGCTGGATTTTATTTTTAGCGGATTGCCATTCTTCAATTTTGAGCCTGAATTAAGAAATACCTTGGTAGATCAGGTCTATAAGGCATTGCAACCTGGAGGATTATTCATCGCCTTTCAATATTCACTTCAGATGAAAAAGCTGTTATCTGAACATTTTATAATTGAAACAATTGATTTCGAGCCTTTGAACGTCCCTCCTGCGTTTGTTTATGTCTGTCGCAAAAAGGAAACAATTTAAACATTCTTCGGCTATCGTTTACACTTAGATTAAAGGAGCGTTGATTAATGCATACTGTACTCGTTGTCGATGATGAACCCGATATTCGGGACGTCATCCATGTCTATTTGCGTAACGAAGGATATCACGTCATTGAAGCAGCCAATGGAGAAGAAGCACTGCGTGTCATACAAACAACCCTGATTCACCTCGTAATTCTGGATGTCATGATGCCGATTATGGACGGAATCAAAGCCTGTTTGAAAATAAGAGAAATCTCGTCCACTCCCATTATTATGCTATCTGCCAAGGAAGAGGACATTGACAAAATTACTGGCCTCACAACGGGAGCCGATGATTATATGGTTAAACCGTTCAATCCGTTAGAATTACTGGCTCGTGTTAAGGCTCAACTTCGGCGTCAATCTTTAATTGGAAAAGCAGAATTCAATTCACTCATTTTGATTAGGGACTTGGCGATTGATACAAGTAAACATTCCGTGAAGCTGAAAGAGAACGACATTCCACTAACACCTCTGGAGTTTTCCATTCTGGTTCTACTGTCCAGTCATCCCGGACAAGTATTTAGTTCAGAAAAGATTTACGAAACCGTATGGAAAGAACCCTATGGGTACTCGGATAATACGGTAATGGTCCATATTCGTAATCTGCGGGAGAAGCTGGAAATGAATCCAAGAGAACCACAATATATTAAGACCGTGTGGGGAGTTGGGTATAAAATTGAGTAAACCATTAACCCAATCGAAACAGACGAAAAAAATACAGCTTCATATTCTCAATCGAATGGTGATTAGTTTTATCATTTCAATTGTTGGCTCTGTATTGATCAATAATATCCTTATAACGATTTTTTCGAAAATCAGTGAAGGGCTGGAGTGGCGATGGCTTCTCAACATCTTCCCTTATGTGCTGACACCCATATTTATCTTGATCTTTACGTTTACTTTTTTGATATCTACTCGGAAAATTGTAAGAGATCTGATCTCATTGGAGCAAGGACTTCAGCTCATATCAGAAGGGAACTTGGACTACCGGGTATCCGTTAATCGTCAGGATGAATTGGGGCGAGTCGCGTCCAACATCAATCACATGACTGAACAATTACAACGACAGATTGTGAAGGAACGTGAATTGGAGAAATCCAAGATGGATATGATCACAGGCATTTCACATGATCTGCGTACACCACTGACAAGTATTATTGGCTATATTGAGCTTCTGAGAACAGATTCCTTTCAAGATAAAGCGGAATATACCCGGTTCGTAGAAAACGCGCATAACAAAGCAACACATCTGAAAAAATTGCTGGATGATCTATTCGAATATACACGGCTTACCTCTGCCGATACCCAGTTAAATCTAAAAAGGATTGATTTATTTCAACTTTTGGACCAGTTATTATTTGAATTCGAGCCCTTGGCCCTGGAGAATGGCATTCATATCGAGAAAAATATCGGCGATTATCCGGTCATGGCATTCATGGACAGTGATAAGATTGCACGTGCCATCGATAATCTCCTAATGAACGCCCTCAAATATTCATTGAAGCCAGGAACAATTTACATTCGAATGAACAGGCACCCTGAACATATTACGATTGAGATAGAGAATAAAGGAACACCTCTTACGAAAGAACAGAAAGATAAGCTGTTTGAGCGATTTTATAAGGTTGATTATTCAAGGAGCAGCGAAGGCATACAAACGGGGTCTGGCCTGGGCCTCTCCATCGCGAGGAATATTGCAGAGTTACATCAAGGCAGCTTAACACTTCAGCATATCCATAACGTATTTACGTTTCAGTTAAATTTGCCTTCCCAGGTCCAGTCATACAACAAGGGAGGACATATCAGTGAACCGATCTAAATCATTTCTTTTTCTGCAAGCTTTTCTGAAAAACCCAAAACGAGTGGGTAGTATTCTGCCCAGCTCCAAACTTCTGGCAACAAAAATAATCCAGTCTGTCCGATGGAATGAAATTCAAAAAATCGCAGAGCTTGGTCCCGGAACAGGTGCCGTCACAAGACTCATGTCAGCACATTTACCAGCTTCCGCAACTGATTTTTTGTTTGATAGAGACCAGAGGATGAGAAATGCCTCCTATTTGTTGAAAAGAATATATGAGGAGCAGGTCCAACACCTGGATTGTATTATTGCGGTCCGAAAATATTGAGTGGATACCCTTGAACTTCCCTCCCGTGTATGTGTACACCTGTCGCAAGAGCGGAGATAAAGATGAAGAAAACGAAAAGAGCCCTTATAATTAGCGGCTCAGGATCGGAAGTTAGTATTCTTCAATCTTGGTTTTGTTTTATTCGCTCAGGCTGTTCCAGAAGGACTGGAAGGCACCTTGCTCAACTTTAAGAAATGCCGGTACATTGCCGTAACGAACCAAACCTTCACCAAACAGAAACAATGAAACCTGGGTTTTGTCTTCCAGCGTCAGGTAGATCATCTTGCGATCTTCCTTACTGTAAAGACTTTCTTGTAGTTCAGGGCTCGGTGCGATCGGTTTCGCCTCATATATCGCCGAGATGAAGTTGTTAAGGGATTTGTCTGCCGATAGCGGTCGCATTTGCTGCAATCCGTTGTTCCAGCTGTCAAAGGTCTCCCATTTTGCCGAAGTGATGTGGCCTTCAATATTCAACTTGCCGATCAGGTCAGCACCACTGCTGATTGTCATATCGTTGGTCTTGTCGAACAACTGGGCATACACTTGCCCGTCGATCTCGGTATAGGACATAATGCGAAAATCTGTGCCGTAACCATTTACTGCATAGATATCTGCCTCGCCAATATTGGAAGCCAGTTCCTTGTACTCATCCTGTTTGCTGAACTCATCGATGCCTCCGGTCGTGGTCCCGAGCTTCTCACCGCGCAGGGCAAGTGCATCTGCACCTTCAAGCGATGTAGCCGATTGCGTGTAGACGTTACCCTGATAGACCACCAGTTGCATCATGTCAGCCATGGCACCCTTGCCCTTCGCAACCGGCAATTCGGTCTTCGGAATGACAACCGGATCATACGATCCGTTCGGAGTATTTGTCCCGTTCGTTGCCACTTCTGTCTCAGGTCCTATCGGGTTATTCCATTGCTGCCATACGCTTGGTGCAGCAAGCCCTATGCTTGCAGCTACAACGACGCTTGCTGCGATGTATAGCGGTTTGCGCTGGCGTTTAGGTTGTTGACGCTGTGTATTCAGTCTTTGCTCTACCCGTTTTTTCATTAGATCGTCTGTTTTCATATGATCCACCGCTTTCTTGTACTGTTGTTTGAATCGTTCTTCGTTCATGGGTGCTCCTCCCCTTCAAGCTCCAGTTTTAACAGCTGTCTTCCCCGCTGTAAACGCATCTTTACCGCTGACTCACTAATCTGCAGAATCTCGCTGATGGTTCGGATTGGATAATCTTCGTAGTAATATAGATGAACCACCGCTCTATACTTCACAGGCAATGACAGCACCAGCTCAATCAAAGCCTGATCTTCGGGGTTATCCGTCATGAGCGGCTCTATACCCTCCAGCTTGACTTCCCGTTTGCGCCAGCCTCTGCCTAACAAGGATTTACAATGATTGGTGATTACCCGAATCAACCATGCTTTTTGATGCTCTGCATCGTTGAACGTGGGGGCTTTTTCAATAAGTTTGATGAAGGTATCCTGAGTCGCTTCCTCCGCATCCTCTCGTCTGCCGAGGTGCACCATGGCAATCCGGAACAGCGTATCTGCGTATGTCTCATAGATGTTCATCACATGATTGCCCGGCTTGGGCACTGATCGCTGCATGGTTGTTTTGCCCTCCTTTATATCCTTAACACTTTTACGGACGGCATTTGGTCACATTTTGTTTTATAAAAAATAAAAAGCTATTCCGCAGGACTGTGGATGTCCCCCGAAATAGCTTACTATTCTTTAGTTTGAGTTTTATATCGTGCCTTCACGATTACACTCAAAGACGCTGGTTCTGGTCAAAGCATTTAAGGCTTCATTAATTATTTATTGAAAAATGCACGACCCTAGCCTCCAGACACAAGCAGCACTTGTGATATCCAGACTGTTGTGGGGCTTAATCGAACTGGTGTGAAATGATTACTCCTAATGATACTTTAGTCAAATAGGGTCATAGGTTATTTGGCAAGCCCCATATTAATCAAACTAACATTAGACAACGTAATCGTTGTGTTACCGTCTAAGGCTCCAGCAATGTTACCCATGTCAAACACAATTCGGCTGTTCGTATAGCTTGGCTCCGTTGCTTCGAACGTGTAGGTATACTCCTGTTCCTCTGTGGACAGGTCCACTCGCTCTCCAAAGAATCCGTGCCAAGCGTAGCCTGCTGGAACGTCGACCCAGCCGATGCCAATGCCCATTTTACGTGGTTTATCCGCTTTGGCATTGAAAGTAAGTTTATATTTATAACCCTGTTGCATCCCAAAGCCTTCATTAATGACCTGTCGATCCCACGGATTGTTCCCTGCTTGACCGATCTGGGCTTCGAGCTGCTGGTTCGCTACGTTAATCACAAGATCTTCGGCGTTTCCATCCGCGTGTTTAAACCAGCTTTCGCCACCTTTCGCAAAGTCGCCATTCGGGATCAGATTGACTTGAACAGGCTGTCCCCCTTGTTCTGCGTTCTGATTAACCTCAAATAACAGCACGTTTTGGATAGAAATGTTATGTGGGCCGGCTGCCGGAGAACCCAAGCCAAATGCAAGTACTGCTGCGGCATCTGAGGTATCCCCCATGGTAAATGTATAAGCATACTGCTGTTTGCTATCGGTTAGCTCTACTTCCTGATCCATATACTTTGTGTAATCTCCAGCGTTCTGCGAGATTACGGTTTGCATTTTTTTGGGACTGGATGCCGATGCTTCAAATGTAAGCCGATATGTTTTTCCTGCTCCAAGCTCGATTTGGCTTTGTTGCAGCAAGGCATCCCACCAATTCGTGCTCGTGTCAGGCAAGTCAATCGTCACGCCTGCATTCTCTGAATAGGTGGCTGTCAGAACATTAGGGATCAGCTCCCAATGATTACCGTCTGCTGCAAGTTCTCCATTTTGAACTTTACTCTTTGAAATATCCACCCAGCGAGTATTATAATTTTCACCTTCAAAATTAATATAATATTGCTTTCCTGCTGCTAAGGACACTGCCGGGAAATAGACTGTTTTGTAGGTCTGCCATCCACCTGTATCCCCGAGATTGAGACCAGATTTTGCGACAAAGATCCCTTGTTCGTCTTTGATGCTGAAACGAACGCTCGAATCGCTTTTTCCACTTGCCATACGGGCAGACAGGGCGTAAACGCCGTCGTTCGCTACATCGATCTTGTATTGCAGCAGATCACCTTTATCCATGTAGCTAACATGCTTGCCTCCTTCGTCGGAATTCTCCAGCTGCAAGCCTTGCATATTCCAGGCTTCAGTTGCAGGCACGTGTGCGTAGCCATTGACCGATACAGGTTTGCCGCGTTTCGTCAGACGAACATTGTCTACATAAGCTGTGCCCTTGGAGCTGCCAAACAGTAGTCTAAGATTAGCATTCACGGTGGGCACTCCATCGCCAATCGTGATTTCTCCCGTATACGTCTTCATCTCCTGTCCAAGCTGGAGATTTTGGCCCTGATGCACCTGAACAGAATGTCCTTCCGCGCTGACCAGATCCATGTCCATGCTTCTCGAGGTATCTGCCTTAGCATCAAAGGAAAAGCCATATGTTGTATTCGCCTCAAGCTTCATATCCGGCTGGGTTACCGCAACCTGCTCAGGCTCACCATTCGTATGCGTCACATCAACAACCAGTTGGCGCTCCATAATCGGGAATTTCGAAAAGTTATTTACACTAATCTTGGCTGCAGCACCTTCCAGAATGCTGCTGGACCAGAATCCCAGACGTTCCTTGCCTTGATCGAACGTTCCATTGAAAATGAAGTTACCATCAGGCAATGCTTTACGCTCTGCAATCAACGGATCTGCCTCACCGATCTCGATCAGTCGAACATTGGCAAGCAGAACGGTTTTGTCATCCAGCCCCAAATTAAACTCGAATCTGGCATTATTATCGGAGCCATCCCGCATGTTGAATGTATATTCGTAGGATTGCCAATCTGTCGTGAGTGCAAAGGACTGCTCTCCCGAATAATTCGTCCAGCTTTTTTCAAATTGGGTTAATTTGGAACGTATGGTACGATCTGCAGATGCTTTGGCATCAAACTGTATCTTGTATTTTTTATCCTTCTTAACGTAGATCGGCATCTGTGTGAGCTGAACCGAATAATTCTCAGTTCCGGCGTTCGCAATGCTTACCATCGCTGCTTTACCTTTCTGCTCATTCTCAACAACGGTAACCTCAGCGGCTCCCCCAGCATTTGTAATGAACTGCCATTGAAAAGGGACACCGTTGGAAGCAGAACCTTCCGTAAACTGATCATTGTAGATCTGATTTCCATCGGCTTGTGGTTCACGTTGTGATTCAGGCTCAATTGGATTCGTGGTTACATCAGGCCATTGGTTTAAATTTTTGTATGAGTAGACACGCACAAAATCAACATTCATCGCTTCAGAAGTAAAATCGCTTTCCGGCGATCCCGGCCAGTCTCCTCCAACCGCCAAATTCAGAATCAGATAAAATGGACGATCAAATGGTGCAGGAAAAGTAAAATATTCCGGCTGACCCGCAGCCTTGGTCTGCCAGTTGGTTACTTCATGATGCAGCTTGCCATCGACATAAAAACGAATCATGCCCGGAAGCCACTCTACCTGGAAATCATGATAATCGTCAGCGAAGGATTCTCCTTCGGGGAGCGTGAGGCTGCCCTGATTGTGTCCATGAGAACCATCAGGCTTAACAGCATCATAATGCAATGTGCTGTATACCTTGTTGCTGTTCTCTTTCCCACCGATTAGCTCCATAATGTCAATTTCTCCAGACGCAGGCCATCCTCCATAATGCGCTTCATCTGTCGGCATCATCCATATGGCTGGCCACATGCCCTTTTCTACAGGAAGCTTTGCACGAACAACCACCTTGCCGTAGGTCCAGTCACCTTTCCCCTTGGAAATCATTTTGCCAGAGGTGTAATCTTTACCGTCTTTCTGATCGCGTTTCGCTTCAATTTGCAGCACGCTTCGATTCTGATCCTTTACAATACGTGTATTATCCGGACTGTAATATTGCAATTCGTTGTTATAGACCAATCCCGTATCCTGCACAGTCCATTTGGAAGAATCAACTGCTGACCCGTTGAATTCATCATTCCACACAAGATCCCATTGATCATGGGGGATCGTTGTTGCAGGAATCGGCTTTTCACCGGACGGATTACTTGGTGTTGATGGTGTAGTTGGGGGTTGCCCACTCGGAGCTGATTGCGTTGGGGTATTTCCTGCATTCGTTGAATCACCAGGCTGAGAGGAAGCGGATTGTTTCTCTTCTCCCGTCATGGATGTGCGCAATCCTGATTTTACTTTCTCGCCATTGATCACAACATCGCTCGCATCCACACTTAGATTTTTAATTTTACCCTTAGTGTCAATCCGAGTTTGATTCGCTTCCTGTAGAACGGTCAGGGAATCGATCAAGTTATTTGCAGATAGTTCTATGATCGCTTTCTGCTTTACGATCATCTCCTGTATGTTGCTTCCTTCCGCAACGGCGATTCTGACAGGTTCCCCGCGTTTGTCAATGACGATGCGATTCAGCTTGGAGTTGGTGATGTCGATCGAATGACTGCCACCACCTTTAACGATGACGCTTCCAGTTACAGTTACCCCCTGGAGCACAACTGAGCCATCGCCAATTCCCTCCGCAAGCAGCAGATTCCCATTTACAACCGTATTTTTCAAGTTAATATTGGATGCCCGTACAATCAAGTTGCCATCCACCTGGGACTCATATGTACCAGGTGAAGCTTCGACATTTGCGATCATGGCGGACAACAGCCGTGCCGTTTCTGCGCGAGTTATCGGGGATTTGGGATTTAATTTGCCTTGGTATCCTTTCATAATATGTTCACTCGCCAAATAAGTAAGCGCTTTCCTAGCGTAACCGGAAACATTATCCGCATCATCAAAGTTCAATAGTTCGCTTTCCTTTTCGGTACCCGTCGAAAGCTGAAAAGCGCGATCCACCATGACCGCTGCATCCTGCCGGGTTATAGGTTCTTCTGGAGAAAGATGCTCAGGATCAGTTCCCTGTATAATTCCGGAAGCGTTTGCACGTGTTAACGCGTCATAATACCAAGCTTCTGTTGCCATGTCTGCAAATGAATTGGACGGTCCGCCTGCAAAGCCAAAAACCCGATCCAGAATCGAAACAAATTCAGCCCGGCTAATCACCTGATTTGGCTTGAACGTACCGTCTGTGTACCCTTGCAGTAAAGCCAACTCTTGCATCCGCATAACAGCGGATTGTGACCAGTGACCCGTGAGGTCTTTATACGGAACAGAGGATTGCAGGCTTTTCGCCTGCAAGTCCCCCGTCCCCACTTGTCCCTGTAAACGTTCTGCTCCAGCGAATGATGGCAAAACGAGTGAAGCCACTAAACACCCTGCAACCATACTTGCTAATCCTCTTCTCATCTTACATCCTCCCTTAGCTCTGTTGGTGGTGCTTGCTGTTCTACTCTTTAACTGCCCCAATAACGATTCCTTTGACAAAAAAGCGTTGCAGAAATGGATAGACAAGCAGGATCGGAAGTGCACCGATAAAAATCTGTGCTGCGCGTACCGTCCGCTGCGAGATATTCTCCAGCATAGAAGGGTCCACATTGATTTTGCTGAGATCCTGCTGAACAATGATCGTCTGGAGCAGGGAAGCAAGTGGATAATTTTTAATATCAGACATGTAGATCATGCCGTCGAACCAGGAATTCCACTGATATACCATGGTAAACAAGGAAAGCGTAGCGATTGCCGGAAGCGATAATGGAACGTATACCAGAATCAATGTTTTGATATGGCCTGCTCCATCCAAATAGGCGGCTTCTTCAAGCTCTTTGGGCAATCCCCGGAAGAAATTCATCATGAGAATGACGTTCCATACCGACAGAGCTCCCGGCAGAATAAGCGCCCAGATCGTATTCATTAAACCCAGCTTCTGTATCAGAATATAACTGGGAATCAATCCACCGCTGAACAAAATGGTAAAAACAAAAAACCAGGTGTACAATGAACGCCCTTTGAAACTGATATCTTCCTTAGACAATGGAAAAGCTGTAATCAGCATGATGACCATACCGATGACGGTAGCAATTACTGTCCGCTTGACAGATACGAGAAGGGAGTTAATAAAGTTCGAATTTCCGAACGTTTTTACATAAGCGTCGGTTGTAAAACCAATGGGCCAGAAGCTGACCAGATTGGAGGACGCGGGCGCCATACTGCTGAATGAAACAGCTAATATATGAATGATAGGCAAAATGCAGAGTAATGATAAAATACCAAGAAACGTGTAGTTAACATTGCTGAATATTCGATATCCTCTAGTTTTGTAATACAAGCCCTTTTCTCCTCTCTAAAAAACTCGATAATTGGCCAGTTTGTAAGCCATTCTATACGATACGACAATCAGAATTGTAGCGACAACCGATTTAAACAATCCTACTGCTGTGGCAAAACTCATTTTTCCGTTTAAAATCCCCAGTCGATATACAAAGGTATCAATGATGTCCCCTTTGTCATAAACGAGTGGATTATACAGATTGAATACCTGATCAAAGCCGGCATTCAGAATATTGCCGATGGAAAGTGTCATCAGTACAATCGTAATTGGCATCAATGCCGGAATCGTAATATGCAGCGTTTGTTTGAACCGATTGGCCCCATCGACTTCGGCCGCTTCATAAAGCGCAGGATTGATCCCTGATAGAGAAGCCAGGAACACAATTGTCCCGAAACCAAATTCCTTCCAGACGTCACTGACAATGAGTGTGATCCGGAACCATGTTCCATCTCCAAGGAAGAAGATAGGCTCCCCTCCAAATGCAACGACCAGCTGGTTAACCATGCCCCCTTGCGGTGACAGAATATCGAGCAAAATTCCACCGAGGATAACCCATGATAGAAAATGCGGCAGATATACAAGCGTCTGACTCACTCTTTTAAAAGCAACCAGACGTACTTCGTTTAATAAAATGGCAAACAAAAAAGGAGCAAGAAGCCCTGCAACAATTTTAAAAAAAGCAATGACCAGTGTATTCCAGATCACTTGACCTACATCGGGATATAAAAACAAATATTTAAAATTATCCCATCCTACCCATTTAGACTCTGAAAATCCAAGGTAAGGCTTAAAATCTTGGAAAGCAATCACAATGCCACCCATCGGTATGTACTGAAACACCAGTGCCAGCAATACAGCCGGAACGAGCATCATATGCAAGGTCCAGTTCCTTTGCATGTTCCAGCGCTGCTTCACCCTGGTAGAACGCCGCTTGTGAGTCGTTTCTAAAGTATGTTCCTTCACCCCTACATCCCCCATGTCTATAAATTTGTATTTTACAAGTCATCGTGAACTTGTATATTAAAATTATAGCAATCGAAATTTGCAATCTATATCCTAATATTGCAACAACGATATCACTATTTTAATGAGATTGAGGAGGTTTCACTTTGCTCAGCCGTTTGAATGTATTTACCAAAATAACGTTGTTATTTGTGATGCTGCTTATTCTGGTGCTGTTTCTCTACACCTACTCGAACAGAGAAAGTGTGCGAGTTATTGAACATGAAATCCAGAACAACACCATGAATCATCTATCAACGTTTGCCGACTCTGTAGAATCCAACATTTACCAATTGTCTCTCTACGGAATGTCGATCGGACAGGATTCCAGCATTCAGGAATATCAGCGTCCGGACTATAAAGATGTTCCTTATGAGCGTGTCAAAGTAGGGAGTGCCATTCTGGAGAAGATGAATCTGTATAATGCAGCAAGTAAATGGCATTCGACCATTACCCTCTACTTCCCCCGAATGAAAAAAGTGATATCAACCGATTATTATACTTACATTCCATACAGTGATAATGAATTTACAGAACCGCTGTCGCAATCCTGGACCTATGCCGACAATCATTTTATCTGGCACACGACTGATCCGACGACTGCGATGGCCAAACCTGATAAAGCGAAATTAATTACCAAAATCAGTTTTCCGGTTCACCATTTAGTATCTCTGCTCAATCAAAACAAACTAAATAACAAAGGTGATCCATTCATGTTTCATCCTGATTATGGCTTAATCAGCAACAGCTCCGGAATGGATACACTGAAAGCTATCCAGTCCTCGTTGAAAGATACAAAGTTGCAGGCCAATGGAGGATTCACAACCACACTGAATCAAACGGAGTATTATGTCTCGTACATACAATCCAAAAGCCTCGGCTGGTATTATGTAGACTATGTGCCGATGCAGCAAATCCTGAGGCCAATTACAAGCAGTCGAAATCTCTTCTATGCATCCATTGCTGTTCTGATTGTGATGAGCGTTATAGTTCTGTATACACTCTATCGAAGTGTGCAGCTCCCTCTTCTCCAACTTGTAAGAGGAACGAACCGCTTATCCACCGGGGACTTTTCCGTTCGCCTGAAGTACACGGCCCGCAACGAATTCAGCCTACTGTTTGCCCGTTTCAACATCATGGCGCAGCGAGTTCAGGAGCTGATTGAAAATGTATACGAGGAGAAATTAAGAAGTAGAGAAGCTACGCTAAAACAGCTGCAATCCCAGATCAATCCCCATTTCCTGTATAACTGCCTGTTTTATATCAAAAATATGGCGAGGATGAAAAATGAAAAAGCTGTAGTTGCCATGGCACTTAATCTGGGAGAATATTATCGATACATAACTAGGTCTGAAAAAGACCTGGCAACCATTCGTGAAGAATTGACCATGGTCAAAAATTATCTGGAGATTCAGTCTCTTAGACTGGAGCGAATGCATTTTACAATTGACGTGCCCCATGCTATTTTAGATAAAACAGTGCCCAGATTGACACTTCAGCCTATCATTGAAAACGCTATTATTCATGGTCTTGAGCCCCGGTCCGAGGATGGCGAGATCAGAATCTATGCCGACTGCAAGGACGATATGTATACCATTACCGTGGAAGACAGTGGACTTGGCATGACGGATGAACAGTTGGATCAACTGAAATCGGATCTGCTTAAACCGCTGGATGAGGATATGGGCTGCGGTACATGGAATGTACATCAGCGATTGTCCTTTATGTATGGTGAGGCGGCAGGACTGGCCTATAATCACTCTTCATTAGGTGGCGTTAAAGTCAATATCATATGGCACGAGAATACAGATAAGTAGGTGAACTCCCTTGCTGCAATTATTGCTTGTGGATGATGAACGTTCAGTTGTGGAGACGCTAGCCGAAACGATTCCGTGGGAAAGCTGCGGGATCGGCACCGTCCATGAAGCATTATCCGGAGCGGTGGCGCTCGAAATCATGGAAAATCACGACATTGACATTGTTATCACAGATATACGCATGCCCGAGATGTCAGGTATTGCACTTATTACAGCCATCCACGAAAAATGGCCGCATGTGCAGACTATTCTATTATCCGGTCACGCTGATTTTGAATATGCGAAGCAGGCGATTGCTCAGGAAAGTTTTGATTATTTGCTGAAGCCTGTTAGTGATGAAGATCTCATCGAATCGGTCCAGCGCGTCGTCAACCGAATCAAGGAAAAATGGGAATCGGCTGCTTCTTACCAAAGGGCCTTGCACGTCTTTCAGGATAATTTGCCATTGCTGAGATCCACGATGCTGCATGAGCTGCTGACAGGGAAAATCTATGATCAGAAGACGCTGTCAGAGAAGCTTGATTTGCTGGAACTACCCTATTCCGTCGGGGAGGATCTGGGTATGCTGGTCATTCGCATGGAGGAACATCTGTCCGAGATGGCACAGAGCGACCTTGCTTTGATGGAATATGCCATTTGTAATATCATCAGCGAAGTCATGCAGGGTCATTTTCATATTTGGCATACACGGGATGTTCACGATTACATTGTTGTCCTGGTCACGATGAAGCCTGCAAGCAAGATGAGCCTTAAGAAGGACGAGAAGCCTCAAACGTTGCTTGAGCATTATGCGGCTCAGATTCAAACGAATGTGCAGTCGTATTTGAAGGGTGCAATCTCCATTTCCGTGTCCAACTGGGGGGAATTCCCTTATGAAATAGAAGAGATTTATGAACGTGCGGTTATGTCGATGCGCAAACGGATGGGACAGACTCAGGGTTTGTTCGTGACAGCTTCAGATGAAACCGATATCCATCCTCTTCCTGCCATCAGATCCCTATATAAGCCGCCAACGTTAATAAGCCTGTTGGAAGCAGGCCGTTTTGAGGATATCGAGCAGAAAATCGAAATTATTTTTGAGGAACTCCTGCATTCGGGCGAACAGCATGATATCGCAGAGTCAACGATTGAGGTGTATTATGCTTTGGCTGGTGCGTTTGCTTACATCATTCATAAAAATGGCAAGCAAATATCTTCTGTACTGCCGATGGAATCCTATCGCTACTTTCAAGCTCCCAACTACTCTACCGCACAGCAATTGCAGGAATGGTCCATCCGTACACTACATTACATACGTGATGACGCTGATCAAGAGCTGAAGGACAACCACAGCACCATTGTTCGCAGCGTTAAAAGTTTTGTGGATTTGCATTTGGCATCAGACGTGTCGCTGCCAGCAATTGCCGACCACGTGCATCTGCATCCTGTATACTTGTCCAAGGTGTATAAGGCGGAGACTGGAGAAGCACTTACTGCATATGTCTATCGATTAAGAATGGAAAAGGCAGCATATTATTTACGTACGTCCACAACAAAGGTTTTTGAGATCGCCGAACTGGTCGGTTACAACAATACCGCCTATTTCATCCGTGTATTCAAAAAATTCTATGATGTTACTCCACAAGAATATCGGGAAAAACTGCCTGTATAAATGAACCGGCCTTTGTTTCAAAGCTTAGTTTCTGGCCTTCTTCCCTCTTTTCCCCGTATTCCATTTGTTCAAAAAAGCATTGCAGGAGAATTTCTCCCGCAATGCTTTTTTTGATATTGGAGCCGCAATAATATATTCATCGGCCTACCCATTGTTATTTTCCGCTTTTCACGGATTGGTACCATTCGTTTACTTCTTTGGTGATTTGGTCCCCGCCAGATGATTTCCACTTTTCTACAAATGAATCAAACGCATCAACAGAGGTTTTGCCATAGATGATTTGGGAGAAGGTGTCTTTTTCCATCTTCGTTAAAATGTCATTGTTCATTTGCATGGTCATCGTAGGTGCGCCTGTAAACATCTGATTGAAAACGATATCCTTTTGATCCAGAACCACCTTGGCTGCATCAAGCATAGGTGTCGGTACGCCAGATTTGATTTTTCTTTCAAAAGGCGTCGTTGGAGCTTCACCGCTTGCGAGCTTCGCCAATGTGGTCATGCTCAGACTTGGAATCCGCGCACCGTCAAAGGTCAATGTGTATTTCTCGGGAGCAATACCGCCTGTAAGGCTTGCATCGGTTGATGGTTTTCCGTCCACCATAACCCAATCGTATCCTTCGGCAAATCCGAATTCGAACTCATCACCCTCTTTGGGATTAGCATAATGATCAAAGAGTTCGTTCTGATAAGTGAAAAAGACTTCCGGATTCTTCATGTCTTTGTTGATGAGCACTACGCCATTTCCATTTGATGTACCGTGTCTGCCTGCCTGACCGTCAGGACCGGAAGGAATAGGATAAGCCTTGTATTCCGCGTTTGGATTGTTTTTCTTCACGTCTTCCAGCGGCCAAGACGGCATCCAGTGAGGGCCAACCACAATCCCTGCCTTGCCAGCAGTGAATTCTTCTGCAGCCTTCGTCTCATCATATACGCCTGCTTCCTCCGGTATGTAGCCTTTGCCCATCCAGCTTTGCAATCTTTCCAGGGCCTGTTTTGCTCCTGGTGTCACGGAACCGTATTCCAGAGTTCCTTCTTTCGTCAGATTCCATTGGTTTGGCATCGTTCCATATGCGCCAAAGACCCATCCGGCTTCAGACATCCATGTGTTCAGCCAGTTTTTGAAGCCGATGGTCAGTCCATACGTATCCTTCTTTCCGTTTCCATCCGGGTCCTGATTCGTAAACGTTTCCATGACTACTTCAAGCTCATCCAAAGTTTGGGGGGCTTTCAGATTGAATTTCTTCAGCCAATCTTCACGAATCCACATTACAGGGTCACCGTTATAGGCATAATCCAGAATAGGAATACCAATTCGTTTGCCATCCTGCATATATGGATACCATACCGAAGGGTCTTCATTTACAGCATTTTTCCATGTATCGCTAGCATACGTATCAAATAACTCGCCTGCATCCACAAACTTTCCGGATTCAATCAATTCACGCACCAGATTGAATTCACCACGATACGAGATAATATCGGGCATCTCCGCATTGGATGCAAGGGACAGACGCAGCTTGGTCTCGAAGGCATTGTTGGTGGATGGAGATATCCACTGATTTTTCAGCTCGATTCCCAGCTTTTCCTTGGCCCATTTGGTATGAACGTTGTTATCCTGGTCTTCGCCTGGTTTGAATTTGACGTCTGGCCCCCAAGGCCGCAAATAGCTAATCGTTACCGGAGGTTCATATTTCCCGTCTTTCAGCTCCAACGCTTTGGCTGGAATGGTCTGTTCTGCCTCTTTACTCCCCCCATTGCTGCTGCAACCACTCAAGAGTGCTGACAGGGACAATACACCTACCAATACCAGGCTGCCTATTCGTCTCTTTTTACTTGTGTCCAACTCAATTCCCCCAGTCTATGTAATGTTGCTTTACAGATTAATAATAATGAAGGAATGATATTTATGCCCAT
Source organism: Paenibacillus sp. JNUCC-31 (assembly GCF_014844075.1). Classification (NCBI taxonomy): domain Bacteria; kingdom Bacillati; phylum Bacillota; class Bacilli; order Caryophanales; family Paenibacillaceae; genus Paenibacillus; species Paenibacillus sp. JNUCC31. The sequence goes on along the minus strand of NZ_CP062165.1, from coordinate 7,241,265 downwards.
ACTAATTTTGCAACATTTATTGCACTAATTTAGGATATTGGAAATTGAATACCTATATTAAATAAATGCAACTATGGGCTGTCACAAAACAAAAGCAGCCGTTAAACGGCTGCTTGCGATGGCTGTATATTAATTAATTGCTCGTATATTTAACCCAGTCGTATTCTGCATACAATGGATTCGCTCCGTTGTATGGACCTAACCAGCTATCTACCCCTGTTCCATTCCATACGTTCATCATGATTTTACCAGGTGTCTTCGGGATATTACTGGTTGCGGTGTGCTTCAATACGCCATCAACGTACCACTTGATATGCCCTGCCTGCCAGTCGAAAGCATAGGTGTGGAACCCTTGTGATGCATCAAAGCCGAGATTAATAATCTTCTCATGATTACCAACCCCGTTTGTATAATAATTAAACTGGACTTTCGTTGTGTCTTTTCCCAAAAATTCAATATCAATCTCATCCCATTGTGTGCCATGAGCAGGCCCGGTGTACGTAAAAAAGGAGGAGACTACGCCGGTGTTCTTGGCAGGTTTCATGCTGACTTCGTACAAGCCGTACCCATAATTATTGGTGGAGCGATATTCCCCGCAATCAAATTTGTTGAAAGAAGAACTGGTCAAGCCCAGCTTGAGTTTGCCATCACTTGTGAAATTAACATTGTTGGCCCTCCAGGTGCAGTTAAACATTCCTCCGTTAGAGTAACCATCTGCCTTTTGCCACGTACTTGAGTTGAAGTAGCTTAACGGTTCCCAGAACACATACCCTGCGAAAGCGCTTACCGAAAAGAACAAAGCAACAATACCCGTTACCACCAATGTGTACCAAGACTTCCTTTTCATCATACACCTCCATGAATGATTCCAACCATGTAAGAGTTGAGGCAAGTGATTCGCCGTAGAACCGGTAAATTCTCTTGCCATAACCTACTTGTATATCGCTTACATGGTTGGTGTTTCCATTTTATATGGATGTGTACCGACTAACTATAGCAAACTTTAAAGAATGAATATTCATTTTTAAAGATTTTCGTGCAGGAAAATCTGTATTTAATTACTTTACAAAAGCTTTTTTTGTATTCTGAATGTAGACATAATAATAGCAAGCCAAATGCACGAAATTCACAAGTGACCATACAATAAGCCATATGACTGGAGACGACAGGGTAGTCCAGATACCAAACGCAGGCAGCACGCGTCCTCCCCCTACAAATGTTACAAGCGGGGACAGGGATAAGAGAATTAGAATCGGGATCAGTCTTCCGGCAGTTATCAGAATTAATGTGCTGATCGTTAGGCGTTTGTTCTTCCGACGGATGCGAAAATAAGCGAACATGCCCCATGCAAGTGTAGCGAGGGTCAGCACAACCATGAACGTTTCCAGATTACGGCCGTTTAGAAAAGAGGTTTCGGGTTTCTCCCCTCTCATGATATCTGTAATCCCATCAATAAATGATGCGTAATTAACAAAAGCGTTTATACCCGAATTAAACATCAATGCAATGCCCAGCTGCTCGTTCAAATAAACCACTTCTTCAGATTTGTAGGTCCAGAAAATGCCGCTATGGGAGATCGTTCGACCGCTGGACTCATCTTGGTTTGCAAGCCAGCCCATGCCGTACGGACCGATAGCTCCTGCTGCATGATATTGTTTCATCAGCGCGGGGGAAATGAGTTGGCCCTGAAATTGGGCAAGCATCCATAGCGACATATCCTCTGCAGTTGAAACGATGCCGGCAGGGCCGTCTATGAACCAAAGTGGTTCCGATTGACCTATGGAACGTCCCAAACTCAAGTAATGTCCCAGGGGTATCATTTTGTTCTCAATGATTTGCTGTGTCGTACTGACACTGAAGGTATGGTTCATTCCCAGCGGTACAAAAATATATTTTTTCAGGTAATCCGAAAAGAGCTCCCCGCTGACGCTTTCCACGAGGTTCGCCAGCAGCACGTAATTGGGATTATGATAGCTGTAGGCGGTTCCGGGGGTATGGGCAAGCTGAACCTTGTTTAATAATCGGTTGGCCTCATGCAAGGTATGGAATTGCGGAGTCCTCGTCATATCCGGATTTGCTTTGTCATTGAGACCGCTGGTCTGGTTCAATAAATGACGGACCGTGATGTCTAGAACACGAGGATCCTGTGGAGAAAGCTCGGGAAAATAGGAAGCGTAAGCAGTATCCAGGTCGATCTCTCCCTTGTCCACCAGCTGTAGAACGGCCAATGCAGTAAAGGACTTGCTTAACGAAGCAATGGGAAAAAGGGTGTCACCCGTAACCTTCTGCCCATCCGCGAATGTCCCGTAGCCTTTTGCGTAAAAGACCTCTTCGTTTTTGGAAATTGCCAATGAAGCAGCCTTGATGTGATTGGCCTGCATGCTCCGATTCATATAATCGTCGATATCCTGCAGGACTTCTGCCCTGTCTCGGATTTCATTGGCGGACACGGGGTTTGCCCACACGCTACATAACAACAATAAGCATGTGATTGTGATATACATTCTTTTTTTCAGTTTTAGCATGATAACACTCCTTGAATTCAAGATAAGGAGATGTTATCAGATCATTTTCAACTATTTATCAACTTGGGTCCCAATACTTGCTGTCACGCTTCCGCCGCCGTGAGTTCCGTTTGCAACCCGGAGACTGCCTTCATGTTTTTCGCAAAACACCTTGCAAACGTAAAGTCCCAACCCGCGATGTTCAGTCGCATCCCATACCTCGCCTCGGTAAAAAGGAAGTATAGCTTTATCTAGGGCTTCGTGCGAGAAACCTGGACCGTCGTCTGAAACGGTAATCTTCATGGTACCTTCTTGAATGACATAGTGAACGTTAACTTGACTGGCTGCGTATCTCACCCCATTAGCCACCATATTCTCGAAAATTTGCATGACGAGATAGGGATCTACATGTATTGAGGCATTATCATATTCCAAGGAAGAGACGAAGCGTATACCGAACTGCCTTGCGATTTGTTCGGCGCTGCCGTTCAGCAAAGCTGCTAATGAGATTGTATCCATCGACTGGCAATTCAACGGGACATCCTCCAGCCTCTGAATGGAGTTCATGGCCTCTGCATAGCTCTCCAAACGCTGAATGTGAAGGTTCATGGTATGAATTAGGTCGAGCACCTTTTCTTCCGACAACTTCTTCTCGGGCAGATAGGTGGCGAGAAGCTCGGCGTTTCCTTTCAACACCGACAGGGGTGTTCTCAAATCATGGGCAAAAATTGCATTGATCTGCTTGCGCTCCTCAACCGAACGCCAGAGCGTCTTTACGTTTTTCTCCAATTGTGAGCGCATGTTTTCAAATACCGCAATCAGCTCGCCCATTTCATCCCGGCTGTCATAGGAAATGCGGAAGCCTAGATCGTTGGCCGAAATGTTCTCGGATGCTTGTTTTAATAGTTCCAGCGGACGTTTTAGTTTCCATCTGTAAAATAGAACCGCCATGGTGACAATGCCAGCGGCCACGGTTAGCAGCACCGCCGTGACCAGGGAAGGCAGCACCCAATCCGTCTCTCCGAAACGCAGCCGCAGATTCTCCGCCCAAGCAAACTCCATGGTTATGACGGCCAGCACAACAATGAGCGTGACCACGCACAATAGGATAAAAGATTGCAGTAAGGTAAACCGCTTTAGCAGCAGCCTATTCATGAGCTTGGCCATTTGTATCCGACTCCCCAAACGGTCTCGATTCGGTTATCGCAGCTGTATTCCTTTAATTTGGAGCGAATACGCCGGATATGCTCCGCGATCACACTGCTGTCGCCTTGATTGTCCATGCCCCATATCGTGTCGTACATGCGTTCTTTTTCAAACACCATGCCGGGATGCATGGACAGCAGTTCGATAATGTCGAACTCCTTTTTGGCCAGAGGAATGCGTCTTTCCCTGTAATAAAGCTCCCGGGCCGTATAGTCAATTACCAAATCCTCGTTAAACTTCACCGAGGATTTGCTTTGGATTCGCTGCTCCCTGCGTATATGCGCTTCGACCCTGGCCCCCAGTTCGCGAATGCTGAAAGGTTTCAGGATATAGTCATCGCCTCCAGCTCGAAATCCGGCAATTTTATCGGCATCTTCGATTCGAGCTGTTAAAAATAAGATCGGGCAAGTGACAAACTCCCGGATTTTCTCGCACAATTGAAGACCGTTCTGTTCAGGCATGTTGATATCCAGCAAAATGAGATCAGGCTGCTGTTCAACTTTCCTTAGGGCTTCCCGGCTGTCCTTGGCCGTCATGACGGAATATCCGTTGATTTCAAAATAATCGGTCAGCAGCTTGCGAAGATCTGCTTCATCGTCCACGATCAATATTTTAGGCATTCTTTGTCTCCTGTATCTCAAGTATTTGAATTAAGCATAGCATAAAGAACGCTTTATTATGGATAGGAAGAAGCTCCTCAAGACAAAAAAATTACCAGTTACAAAAACTGGTAATGTAAGGGGGATATATATTCTTATTTCTGTAATTTCAGATCCCTTTTTATTCATCCGAAGTATACGTTAAATGAGGAATACTGGTGGATTAAAATCATCTGCTGAGAACGTAATCACATGAGGTGCAAGCACCCCAAACAAGAGCCAGTGGTATTATACAGAAACGGTTCCTTTTAATGACTGTTAATTTTCTCAAAGTACGGGGCCAGCTTGGAGGAAAGTTGTTCAAACTGCTGCTGTTCTTCTTTGGTCAACTTCTCTTCATGTTTGACTCCTTTTTCATCAGTAATCTTCAGCTTTAATTGCACCACCTGCTTGGTTAGTTCCATAAATTCCTTGAATTCGTCTTCCGTAAGCTTACCTTTGGCTGCTTGAAGCATACCTTCAATCTCTTGATATTCTTCCTGTGTACCACCGTGCTGTTCAATGGTCGTAGAAGAACCAAAAATATCATCGGCCAGATAGGAAGCAGCGAAGGCGGCAGACGGAATCAGGATTGCTACTGCGGCAATACCTGCGAGCATGCGTTTTTTCATCGGTAATCTACCTCTCTTATCATTCACATAATGTTGATAGGACTGTTCGACGCGTCGATACAACTCGGGTGGGCAATGCATCGAATCCGCCACCTGGCGAAGCTCTTCACGCAACTCCTTATCAATGGACATACGCGTCTCCTCCCGTCAATTCGAATCGTTTACGGAGTTCTTTCCGCGCAAGATGATGTCTGGATTTCACTGTGCCCACGGGAATCTGCAGCATGTCTGCAATTTCTTCCAGAGTATAGTCGTGAAAATAGCGCAGGATGACGACGACACGTAGTTTATAAGACAACTGGCGGACAAGGTTGAACAGTTCATGCTGCATTTCAGACTGCAGGACAGCTTTGTCCGTCCAGTCGAACTGTGGTTCACAAGTCATCTGGCGGTTTCGTTCAAAGAGACGCATTCGCCGCCAGGTCTTTCGTTTCCAATCCTGGACAAGACGGACAGTAATTCCGTGCAACCATAACCGAAACGGCCGATTCGGGTCGTAGTTGTGAAATGACCGCCACATGCGCATGTAAACTTCACTCACAATATCCTCAATTTCCTGTTTGTTGTAGACGAGAAAAGCTACTGTACGATAGACGTCTTGGTGAGTCGCCTGATAGACAAGCTGAAAAGCCGACTCGTCGCCTTGCACCGCTTTTTCAAGCCACGGAATTAACTCTTTATCATTCATAGGGGCCCCTCCTGAACGTGTTACAATCCTTAATTCGCTCCCGTAGAGAAAAAGGTTCAGTAAGAGAATAAACTTTTGCTCAATGATTCCTCTTTGTTTCCACTGTCGATATATTTTCACCTTTTATGTAGGGGTAACGCTTATAGGCGCATGCGCATATATTGGCTTATTATTTAAGTTGGAGGTTTTTTTATATGTATTTATCTTATCCCTATTACTACAGATCCCCCTTTACACCCATTTGGGCCATATCCACAATCGAAGCCATCGAATTGATTAAGGAGGCCGTTCAAGGAGAACGGAACGATGAATTGTTTTACGACTCTCTAATCAAACTTGCCCCAAATTCTTATCAAGCCGAAATTATCGAAGGAATTAGAAATGATGAACGTGGGCACAATCAAATGTTTCGACAAATGTATACGGATTTCACAGGACAAAAAATTATGGAAGCGAGCAATGAAAAAGCGGAGCCAGTTGAATCTTATATTTTGGGATTACAAAAAGCTTTTCAAGGTGAATTAGCCGCAATTGAGAAGTACAGAAGTATTTGGTTCGGACTCCCGCAGGGCATATATAAAGATACCCTGTGGGGTATTATTACCGACGAACAAAAACACGCAGATAAGTATAATAATTTATTAATATATAATCTATCACGATGAAGTTTAGCATTTCGGAATTTAATGGATCAAGAATTGTTTGACTAGATAAAAAGGAGCAGTTTTAGACTGCTCCGCCATAACCAAGTGAATCTAGAATTTCTTAATGCCTCATTTCAATAAATAAATATTGGACAATACATCGTTGAACCATGGATTTAATCAAAGCTTTAAACAGCATGAGTCTCTTCAATTTGTTTAATTACTCTCGCCGGATTGCCACCAACTACCATGTAGTCCGGAACGTCCTTAGTTACAACTGCTCCAGAGGCAATGACGACATTATTACCTATGGTTACACCTGGATTGATGATTGCTCGACCACCGATCCATACATTATTTCCGATGTTTACTGGCTTTCCATATTCCGGTCCTTTATTTCTTTCCATGGGATCCAGCGGATGTGTAGCCGTGTATATATGAACACCTGGGCCAAACATACAATGATTACCGATTCGAACCTCACATACATCCAGAATTGTGCAATCAAAGTTAGTATAAAAGTGTTCACCCACATGGATGTTATAACCGTAGTCAAAACGAATATTGGGTTCCATACCTAAGTGTTCGCCTGTAGATCCGAGCAATTTTCTAAGTATTTCTACTCTTCGTTCACCATCCGTTTCAGTGGTCAGATTATACATTCGTGTCATTTGTCTGGCATATGCCCGGTCACGTGTAAGTTCTGGATCCCAAGACTTGTACAATTCTCCATCAATCATTTTTTGTTTTTCTGTTTTCATAGTCGTTTTTATCCTTTCTGAGTACAAGAATCAGGGCATTAGTAAGACCCAAGGTACAGAAGAAATTCCAGGTAAAATAAAGAGAAAAAGCAAGACATTACGCGTAATTTTGGGATGATTTGTGTTAAATATCAAAGTGAGCCTCACCTCCTCTTCTCTACTAGCTGCAGAGAATAAGAAAGGCTTTCCAGTGTCATTTTGATTAATCCACACATATAATCCTCATCTGGATTATCCAGCAATATTAAATGGGGCATATGTATCTCTGGAATATACTTTAGACATTCATTTCGAATTAACTCAACATCCCCCGTGCTCATTAAATCACCTGTCAAAGCAATCGTTTCCGGGTTCATCACAGCGATCAAACTCGATACTGCACGGGCAGCTAAAGGATGGAACGTGTCTCGATTATGAAGCAGCCTAAACTATATCCCTTTTGTTGTCTACACTTTTGTGTTCAAGTGATCACAGCTGGCAAAGTTCTGAGCCCTTTCAATAGATATTTGATTCTTATAAGGGGTAGTATCAGCGTAGCTGACACCACCCGCAAAGTAATCATTGGAAAAAATCTTCAAAAGCCCGTTCCATTTGATCACTTTTTTCAGAGACCGCGAACAGTATAAATGGGGATTTTGTATGTAATGTCCAATAAAAAGCCGGTTTTTCCTGAGTTAAAGGAATTACCGGTATCTGTTGGGTAATAAAGTAACCCTGCAATCGTTACTACTATTATATACGATACGTAGCGCATCGTCCGATACAGCCTATAACAACATGGGGAAAATGGATGAAAAAAGTGCAACTGTGCGTGATCTGGGAGCAACGGGGAAAAGTGAATAGCGGCATGTGAAAGGGTCTATCGCAGTGGACAGAGGGAGGATAACAAACATTCACTTTATACGGTTGGGAAGGCGTGGTATCGACAGCCTGTTTACTGACTGATCCATCACTGTTAAAAATATGGTAGCTGAATTTCTTTTTCGCACCACCTACGTATTGAATGGTTTCACTTTGTGAGCTCGTGTTTACCACGATAAATGTCTCATCTTTGGTCAGCGTTTTCTTCAATAAAGCTGGTTCTGATGCAGAGTAATAGGTTGCCTTTTCTACATCTCCCATAAAAGTTACTGAATTCCCCGTAACCGTAACGACTAGCCTTACGTTGCTAGGGGGTTGATCATGACGTAACAACTGACTCTAGATCATGACCAATGCCTTCTCCTTCGTCATTGTGAGCTACGTAGTTCTGCATGTTGTGTGGCTTTGGGCCAGTCCCTCAATTAATGTCTATGAGCTTTTAAACCCTCAATAAATATACGTTGTAAACCATCAAGAACTCGTTGGCTCGTAAAGCCTTCATCTTGGAGATGGTAATCGATATTGTGAAGCACGGCCAGCAGGGCTTCAATGGTATATGGAATGTCCACCCCGGATACGTCTCCTCGTTCAACCGCCTCATTTAGCAGATTTCTACTTATATTGCGCATCCATTGGCATAACGGAGATTGTAGCGGACGATGCCCGGTTGAGGCCCGACTGACCTCACAGAGCCAAGGAACTTTCGCCTCTAAAAAAGAAACATATCTTACGATTACGTGGTAGAGTCGGTCCAAGGCAGCGGTTTCCGGGGGTCGATCAAGAAATGCTTGAACTTCATCAAACAAGGGTTGGTATTCTTCACGTGCGATCTCCTGACAGATGTCGCCCTTATCTGAGTAGCGGCGGTATAAGCTTGCTTGTCCGACTCCAGCATTCTTCGCAATCTGATGCATATTGACATTGTCAACACCGTTTTTGATGAAAAGTTCTCTAGCTGACGCTAAAATTCGTCTTCGGTTTAACTCCTCTCTGGGAATTTTCAGAGAGGCAGGTTGCGATTCTGAATTCACTATAAACATCTCCCTTCATCTTAAATTAACTCTTATTTAATACGAAAAACGGACGATATGTCCGTCTCTCGTGTATTGGACATGTTGTCCGTTAAATCATATTATAATACATTTCGTGAAAAATTAAAAATACATTCATTTGGGGGACCGATGTACTTTTTTTATTTGTTGGTATAGTACCTTTTGTGAATGGGAGGCAAAAGCGGTTCAATGCCCGTTAGGTCCAGTTCCTTCAAACTTGCAATCGTAGGAATAAACTGCTCGTACGTTTTTTTGTTGTCGCTCGCCGTATCTGTTCCGGTTACGGTCGATGCTTTCCTGTTAACTTCAGAGTCGAGTTGCTTCTGTTCCATAGGATACCCTCCATCAAATATAGTCAGGCTTACAAATCCGGATGTCTCTTGTGCCAGTCGGTATTCATCTCATAAGTATTGCCGATACCTAGTACTGTCGCTTCTTCGAAGGGGCGGCCAATCAATTGCATATTAATCGGCAGACCGGAAGGTGAGAAGCCGCAAGGCATGCTCAGGCTAGGCAAGCCAGTCAAATTGGTCGGAACCGTAAATGAGTTCAATCTGAATACACTAGCATCATCATCTGCACGCGGCGCAGTGATCGGTGTTGCCGGCGTCAACAAGATATCGATTCCGGACAATGCATTCAAAAAATCATTGACAATTAGTTGCCGGGCCCGCTGAGACTGAAGGTAAATGGAAGCCGGAATATCTCTACTGCTTTCAAGAAACATTCGGACGTCCGGTCCATACTGTTCCAATTCTGACTCAACCCACTTCTCGTGGTACGAGTACATTTCCGCCATCATAATGGCCATCGTCGCACTTCTAACATGTTTGATCAGGGGCAGGCTAACTTCGATGATTTCTGCTCCCAGTTCTCGGAATTTATTGATAGCGGCCTTCATCGCAGCTTCCACTTCCGGCATCAAATCCTCGTAATAGTAGCTTGTCGGCAATCCGATACGTACACCCCTGAGACCATTCGGATACATCTTGATACCTGGCGCAGGCAGGTCGACCGTCGATTCATCCTTCGGATCGAAGCCTGACATCACATCCAAGCACAGGGACGCATCCATGACGCTTCGGGTCAACGGACCCGAGTGGTCCAATGACCAGGCCATTGGAATGATACCATACCGGCTGACCCGACCGTACGTCGGCTTCATTCCTACGACGCCGCACAATGCAGCGGGTATGCGGATCGAACCTCCGGTATCCGAGCCTGTGCCCAGATAAGCAAGTCCAGCCGCCAAAGCAGAAGCCGAGCCGCCGCTTGAACCTCCCGTTACAAGTTCAGTGTTCCACGGATTGAGGCAAGGACCGAAGTGCGGGCTAGTTGTTGTCAATCCCGCAGCGAACTCGTGAGTCTGTACTTTGCCTAGCAGAACTGTTCCAGCCTCATGTAGCTTAGTTGCAACCGTCGAATCGTAATCGGGGACGAAGCTGTTCAATATTTTTGAACCGGCAGTTGTTCGGATCCCTTTAGTGTAATATAGATCCTTATGAACGATGGGAATCCCGTGAAGGGGCCCTTTGTACCGACCATGCATAATATCGCGTTCCGATTGCTTCGCTTGTTCAATCGCCAGTTCGGACGTTTGGGTAACGAAAACGTTCAGTTTCGGATTCAAACGTTCGATGCGGTGAAGCGCATGTTCTGTAATCTCTACCGGGGATATTTCCCTTGATCGGATCCCCTCGGCCAGCTCATGAATAGCAGCAAAGGACAGTTGGAAATTTAATTTACTCATCTATTCATCCTCCGTATCTTTCGGACATGTCGTAAGTCTACCAAACTAATTACCATAGCTTCCGCTAGGATTTGCTTTTCTTGCTAATAAGTATGTCTGGATTGCCAACAGGGCAATGGTAAAATAAACAACGGAAAAGGGCATCTTTAGATCAATCAGTCGGCCGACCAGCGCAGGGCCGAATGCTCCGCCTAGGAGATAGGCCAGTGTGAAAATACCCATCCCCACACCCAGCTCAGCCGAACGGAGTGTCGTCGAAACTAAATTGCTGCTAGAGGTGAGGACACCGTTGAATCCAATCATAAGGATAATGATCAATAAAGCGTCGATCCATGGCGGCAAATGCACGGATACCCCCAGTAGTATAAATCCGCTGATGACGAGACTTTGCGATATGACAAGCACGCGGGAGCTTCCGAAACGATCCGTCCAACCTCCGATCCGGGATCCGAGCAAGGCTGCACAGGCGGCACCGGGAAGCATCAGCAGACCGATTTTACTAGTTGGTAAATGAAAGGAATTCTTCATCATGACAGGAAGAGTAAAGGTTAACCCCGTGTTGCATACGAAGGTAAGGAATCCAATCCCTAGAATTCGTCGGTAAGGAGCATTTTTCATGAAAGATGCATCGATAAATGGATGTTCTTTTTTCTGAATATGAGTACCGAACCATAGAAGAACTGCTGCTCCTGCAATGAGCATAAACCAATAGTTCGTAACCCCTAGCATTACAAACGCCAGTCCGGCGGAGAACAAAACAGCTCCGAGAATATCGAATGAACCGCGGTCGTGTTTCTTGCTTGGGACATATTTGAATACCAAAGGGATAACAAATAGGCTTAGACTGGACACGATGAACAAAGCGCGCCAGCCAAAGTATTGCTCCACGAAACCGCCGAACACAGGCCCGAAGCCGGAAGCAAAGGCAATTGTGGCGGACAACGTTCCCAGTACCCGTCCCTTGACGGCAGGCTTAAAATATAGGGTTACTGCCGCATAAGACAGGGGCGAGATGGACGAAGCCCCTGCTGCTTGCATTAATCTCCCAATAATGACTTGCAAGTATGAAGCTGCAAAGAAGCCGATCATAGAGCCGAAAGCAAAAAGGATTAAACCAATGACATACAGCTGACGGAAGGAAAAGGACTCCGTTAACTTGCCGTAAGTACCGGCGCCGATGGCCATCAAAATGCTATATCCGACCATGACCCAGCTTACTTGCGAGGAGGTCAGAGCAAAGTCAGCGGAAATCGACGGTATAGCCAAGTTAAACATGGTCATATTGATGTTTCCGAAAATAATGAGTAAGCAAAGTGTCCCCATTAATTTCCGCTCATTACCGGATAAAGCCATTGATTGAGTATCCATAGCCTATTCCTCCATTACAGGAAGTCAGGAAAGGTGCGGCATGTTTGCGCTTGATCTCTATCGTGTCCCAAGAAAACATAGGACGGCCGAACATCCTCAATCAACTCCTGCATGCGAGTAATCGATTTGGCAGCCATCTCTTGATCGAATGTCAAGAACGGTACGCTACTCTCGAAGTTCTCCCGAGTATAAGCAACATCAATCGTCAGAAGCACTGGGCCTGACTTTTCCGTTGTGACGAGGACTGATTGATGGCCAGGGGAATGACCTGGAGTAAAGAAAATTTGAACTCCCGGCATCAATTCATGGTCACCCTCAATGATTTGATATTGTAAATCGGGCAGCCTGCACTCTAGAGGAGAGTAATCCTCGTTGCCTATGGCCGCATCATACTCTGCCCTTTGAATAAGGATCGGCGTATTGCGGAAATGCCCGTTTCCCCCAGAATGATCCAAATGTAAATGGGAGCTAATGACCATCTGAATATCGTCAGGTCGATAACCGACACGCTTTAACACATTCACGATCGAATCGCCTTCTGACATGTTGGGGACGACGCGCCCTTCACGTCTAGTCCCCTTGTAGTAATCGGGATTGTTGATAAAAGCGTCTGGCATTCCCGTATCGATGAGTATCGGCCCGCTGGTCGTTTCCAACAGAAAAGACCACACAGGCATTCCGACTAATTTTCCGGGGGCAAGGGTTCGATTAACTGCCGATTGATCTAGGAAACATTCACCTACAGGTAAAAAATACAGCTTCTTGACATACATCCAGTCTCACCCTTCATACTATAAATTCGGACAACTTGTCCGTTCGAGGTTTATTATAGAGGACAACTTGTCCGTTGTCAATTCGTCATCAGAAAATAAGGCCATTCAAAACAAAAACTCCTCGACATGCGCCGAGAAGTTTCTTGACCATTCTTTATTAAAACCGATTGAGTGAAAAAGGAGAAATGTTATGTTCCGTTTCCCCTGATATAATCAACTCGCTTAAAATTTGTCCAACTACACTGCTAAATTTAAAGCCATGTCCTGAGAAACCTGATGCAATGGCAACGTTTGAATAGTCAGGATGTGTATCGATAATGAAATCTTCATCAGGAGTCATTGTATACATACAGGTTTTTCCGTACTTCAATTGTTGTATAGAAGGCATATAGCGATGTAAAAATTGTTTTAAATCTGTCGTGTCTTGCTCCAGTTCATCAAATTCCAGGATGGCCTCATCTGGATTGATTGTATGTCCTCCATCATGTCGGCCTACTTTTAATCCGGAACCGTCGATGCTTGGAAAACCATAATAAATTCCTTCAGAGGTCTCAAACGAAAAGGCCGGAAAATTGTTATGATGATATAAATCTTCATTGTGATCAAACCAGGCAAATGTTTTCCTTACTGGATTAAGAGGAAGATTTAGATCTAACATGGAAAGGAGACTTCCTGACCATGCCCCTGCTGAAATCACTAACGCATCAGCACTATACGCATGATCATCGGTCTTGATGGTAACTCTTTTATCATGAACTTTTATTTCTTTTACCTTACTATTGGTTATGATCGCAGCTCCGTTTTGTTTTGCGAGTTCTCGATATGCGTCAATGCATTCCTCACATTTCAGCACTCCTGATGTTGGCTCGAAGCACCCAATGTAGTTTTCCGGTAATGTGATTCCCGGCCAACGTTTATTCACTTCAATTGAACCTAAAATCTCGAGCGGCAATGAATAGGTATTTGAACTTGAGATAATATTTTGGATAAATTTTGTTTTCTCGTAACCCACGTTTAGTACCCCGGTTTGGAGAAATAATTGTTTTCCCGTCACTTTCTCCAAGTCATTCCATAATTCTTGAGCCTTGAGCGCTAACGGAACATATTTTTCACCTTCACCATACGCATGCCGAATGATTCTCGTTTCTCCGTGATGACTCCCTTTATTATGGGGCGGGTCGAAGGAATCTACTAATAACGTGCTTTTCCCACTCTTGGATAAAAAATAGCCTGCCGCCATCCCCATCGAACCTGCTCCAATTACAATTACGTCATAATGCATTGTAAGTTACCCTCGCCTTTTTCATCGTCTCGAATTACGAAATTCGTTCGCTTCTATTCTTTACTGGGCTGTTAAAATCAGCGGTCCGTCCGACATGACTGCGACCGTATGCTCATATTGAGCCGACCACTTGCCGTCAGCTGTTCTTGCCGTCCATTGATCATCGTCGATCGTGATGCGGAACGTACCTTCATTGATCATCGGTTCAATCGTGAACACCATGCCTTCCTTTAAACGAATACCTTTACCGGCTACGCCGATATGCTCGTAGTTCGGCTCCTCGTGCAGGCTACGCCCGATCCCGTGCGCCAACAGATCACGTACGACCGAAAATCCGTTTGCTTCCGCATGCTGTTGAATCGCCGATGTTATGTCGCCAAGCCGGCCACCGGGGAGCGCCCGGGCGATCCCCAACTCCAAGCATTCCTTGGTCACCTTCATTAATTTTTGCACTTCCGGCCGAACATTGCCCACCGCATAACTCATGCACGAATCGCCGAACCAGCCGCCATATTCCGCGACGATGTCGAGTTTCACCAAGTCACCGTCTTTAAGTGCCCGGTCCGACGGAATGCCGTGGGCCACCACATCATTGATCGAAATGCAGGTTTCTGCCGGGAAACCGTTATACCCCTTCGTAAACTGCTTGCCGCCCAGCTTGGTGATATGTCTGGCAACAAAGTCATTGATTTCCCTTGTCGTGATCCCAGGCTCGATCAGTTTGGTCACCTTGCGGTAACAGTCTGCAACGATTTGGCTCGCCGGCTTCATCTCTTCGATTTCCCTAGGTGATTTTAAAATGATCATCTTTGGTTGTACGCTCCCCATCCATTTATAATTTTAAAAATAGGACAATATCCCGGGCTTCCTCGTGCAGCTTTCCGCGGCGAAGCGAAAGCGAGGCGCAGCCGACCAATGCAGCCAGCAGCATTTCCGCACGCTGTAGCAAATACAGCGCTGCTCCCGCGTTTTCGTCGGAAGTGGCCGCATGGTCCACCGCAAGCCCGGTTTCGAGCAGCGTGGCAAATGGCACGATCATCTCCTGGTGAAAGGCGGCCGAGAGTGTGGTCGAGCGAGCTTCAGGCAGCGAGGAAAAGCCCTCAATGGCTAGCTTATGCAGCAGGTATAAGGCGTGGTCTTCCGCCCAAATCTGCAGCAGCCGGACGCTGGCAACGGCGACGGGACCCAGCACTGAAGCATTGGTCGTTTCACGGCTGCCGCCTTTGAAATCCGCAGCAACCGATTCCAAATATCCATCCACCGATGCCTCCCCCGAAGCCGAAGTACGCGGTTGCTCCAGCCAACCCGATGCCCGCTCCAACGCGTCCCACAGTAAATCGTGGAGTAAATCACCCTTATTGCTATAATAATGGTATACCGTACCATAGCCGAGTCCTGCCTGTGCGGCTACATCGCGAATTTCCAGTAAGGGCCCCTTTTTCAAAAACACATCGGCAGCTGCTCTACGGATTTGTGCCAGACGTCGCAGCCGGATCTCTTCGTTTTGTTCTTTTGTGCGTGGAGTCATCTCGTCTGTTCACCTCTTTTTTTGACCTGCTATAATGTCAATATAAAACATCGGCTTGCAAATAACAAGCCATGACAGGATGATCTTTATTTCTTATCAAGGAAAACTCATCGTAATTACCTTTTAATAACGTCCCAGAGATTTCCTGCTCTCCAATCGTACAGCAGTTTTTATTCAGCAAGCCGAAGCGACGACCATTTCGTAGTAACTCTCTCGGACTTTGGTTATCTTGCAACATAGTCCAAGCGCCCTCGAACGGGTCCCGTTTTTTGCTCAGTTTCGAACATGCTCTCAATTATGGGAAGAGAACATTGTTCCGATACAACAAAATCAGGACCACCCGTCCAACGGGTGGTTTGCTCTTGGGGTATAACCCCTTGTTGCCAAACTGCGCCTAAAGACGCTAGCCTGACCACAAATACGTTCAGGCTCAATGTTTTTGTCACTTTCACTTACCAGTGAAACTGGTCCTACTTCTTTTTGCTCCGGTTACTGCTAAATGGATCTTCGTATTCTTTTACACTCAGCTTATCTACCGCTTGATCATGTGCTTCTTGCTCACGAATATACTTTCTTACGGTTGCTTCATTTAACCCCACTGTACTCACATAGTACCCTTCAGCCCAAAACTTACGATTCCCGTATTTATACTTCAACTGGGCATGCTTTTCGAATATCATTAGAGAACTTTTCCCCTTTAAATATCCCATGAACGTTGAAACTGCAATTTTTGGTGGAATTGCTACCAACATATGGACATGATCGGGCATCATGTGACCTTCTATAATCTCTACTCCCTTGTATTTACACAAACGTTTGAAGATTTCGATTAAATCTCTTCTCACTTGATTATAGATTTCTTTCCGTCTATACTTCGGGGTGAACACAATATGGTATTTGCACATCCACTTTGTGTGAGCTAGACTGTAGCTCTTGGTTGCCATGAATGACCATTCCTTTCTTTTGAGCCTGAACATCTCAATTGTATTGGAATGGTCATCGTGGTCAAACCTTCAATCCCTCCACCCGCATAGCGGGTGGTTTTCGTATTATCAGGTTAGCCAGTAATTACTGGTTGGCCTTTTTTTGCGGTCGTTTTACGATGGGGGAGCCGGGAGAACGAGGTGGTTTTAGGGGCTAGGACCCCGTAACAAAAACTGTTCTCCCACGACCTCCAAAAGACCATGTTTGAGCTGGTTGGGGCAGTCGACCCCGTATAACAAGCGAAGCTATGGGTTTGGAACCATCGTGGAAAGGGCCGGCGTAACGAAAGATAGGGAGTGAAGAAATGGAACCTGTTGTGGGTGTAGACGTCGCTAAAGGCTCAAGTGTGGTTCAGGCGTTTCGAAAACGAAATGAGCCGTTTGGCAAAGCCATAGACATTGTGCATGAACCAAGCGGATTCGACCAATTCACGGAGATGTTAGGCGCGCTTCAAGCCGAAACAGGCGTTGCTCCAGTGGTCGTTTTGGAAGCGACAGGGCATTATCATCGTGCCTTGGTGTGCTGTCTGGATCAGAGTGGATACACCTATTACATTGTGAATCCCTTGCAATCCAAGCGAGCCAGGGGAGCGCAGTTACGCAAAGTGAAAACGGATGCAACGGATGCCTGGCATTTGGCTGAGATGTACTACCGAGGCGATGTGAAGGCACACCGAACTTGGGATGAGACGTTTACGGAACTGCAGCATTTGACCCGGCAGCATGAATTTGTTACAGGAATCTTTGTACAGGCCAAACTGAACAGCAGAGCCTTACTTGAGCAAGTGTTTCCGGAGTACGAAGGGTTATTTTCGAATGTATTTTCCGCAACGTCATTAACGGTACTGGCTTGTTGTTTAGAAGAAGGTACAGCGGATTGGATTGAAGTGATTCAGGGTAGCGCAGGAAAGTCTCGTTCCAAGCAATGGGTCATTGAAAAAGTCAGAAAACTGGAGGAAGTGCTGGGTGACTGGAGAGAAGCTCGGCGTAGCCCATCACAACGCCAAGCACTGCTGGGGATGGTTAAGTTATTGCTGACGATGATCCGGCAATTGGACGAGCTGGAAAAGCAAATGGAGGACATCGCGACCAATCTACCTGAAGTCGAACTCGTGAAAAGCATCCCGGGAATCGGAATGAAACTAGCTGCAGCCATAGTAGCTGAAATAGGTGATGTCAGGCAGTTTAGGGACGCTAAGCAACTCGTGGCGTTTGCGGGTCTTGATCCGGGAATTTTCAGTTCAGGGAAGTTTACAGCAACAGGCACACGAATAACGAAACGAGGCTCTAAAAGGCTCAGACGTTCGCTATATTTAGCGGTACAATGCGGAATGCGAAAGAATGTGAATGCAAAAATTGGTTCGTATTACGAGAAAAAAAGAAAAGAGGGCAAGCCCTACAAGGTGGTCGTGATCGCCTGCGCAAACAAGCTGTTGCATCACATTTTCGCCATCTTGCAGAAGAGCCAGCCCTACCAATCGTAACCCATATTTAACCAAAACCTCCATAGCAGTGGAGGTTATTCGTGTTGGTCGGAAAAAGTATACCACGAAAAGAGAACTCACCCAACAAGAAATGCTTGACAAACATTAGCTGGTTTTTGTTTCGCACGTTTCACGCACTCAACTGGCTAAAGCCATAACAAAAAAAAGTCGCTACTAGAGCGACTTTCCATGGATTATGTTCTTGTCCTTCGACATTAAAGTGTAACAATAATCGGACCATTTTTAGTAAGAATTATGGTATGTTCCAATTGAGCTACATAACTTTTTTCTGTAGCAAAGGTCCAACCGTCCTCTTTTTGGAATACTTCTTCTTCTAAGGTTGAGATAAATGGTTCGAATGCGATAACCATACCTTCCTTCAACAACTCATCATCCGATGTATCATTATAATTATAAATGTGGTCAGGTGCTTCGTGTATTGCACGTCCAACACCATGTCCTGTAAGGTTTTTAATAACCGTTAATTCATGCTGTTTCGCTGTTAGGAATACCGCTTTTCCGATTCCACTTTTTTTGGAACCAGGTTTTGCTTTCTTAAGCCCAGCCTCAAATGCTTGTTTAGCCACGGCGCATATTTTCGTTAACACTTCTGCTCCCTCGCCTACTACAAACGAAATCCCTGTATCTGCGAAATAACTGTTTTTTGAACCAGAAACATCTATATTTACTAGATCCCCTTCGTGAATAATCCGATTTCCGGGAATACCATGTGCCACTTCTTCATTAACACTAATACAAGTATAGCCAGGAAAATTATATTCACTTTTTGGGGCTGAAACTGCGCCTTCTTTCTCAAAAAGCTCTCCGGCTATATCATCCAGTTCTTTAGTCGTTATGCCAGGAATGGTTCTTTGTACCAATTCATCTCTAATAGATGCAACAATTTTGCCGATTTCCTTCAAACCATTAAAGTCTTCTTCTGTTTTTGCAATCATTTTGTCTGACCTCACTATCTTTTATCATCAATTAAAACCTGTATAATCCACTTTTCGATTCTAGATGTTCTTTTTCTTTTCGATCCAAAAACATCCCATTAGATAATCATATCCAAAGGTGCAAAGCTTCGCAACTTTTTTATAAACGTCGTGACTATGAAAATCTAACAGACAGGTTGAGCTGTGTTTGCTCTTAGTGGTGATAAGGTGCCTGTTTATTAAGTAATCGGTATCGAAACAAGTCCTTATCCTTGCCTTCAAAAAAAAGAAAGCCCCTTATGTCTTAAAGGGGCTGAAACAAAACATCGGGTCAGGCCTCTTCCTCTTCGGCCTGGCTAGGCGGTGCCATCAGACCTTTGACGGCACCCATAAACGGGTGAATGGACTTAATCATGCCGTAACCCATTTTCACTACCGGCATAAATTGCTGGATCATGCCGAATAGCCGCATGCCGCCGCCAAGCATGCCGCCAACTGAAGCTGCACCGCCAAGTCCGCCAAACAGCGACCCCATCATGGGCAGAAAGGATGAAACCTGTGCGCGCGGCACGGGACGCGAACGAGTAGACGACTTGCGCGTGCCATTTACCCGTTTCCGGTTCTGAGAACAACCACCCTTGCTGCTTGAAGCAGCCTTTCGGTTGGAAGAACGGGAACTGACCCCAGTTTTCACCGTTTGCGATACCTTTCCTCCCCCGGAAAGCACCACGCCTCCATTATTCACGTCAGTGATGTAACCGATGTATGTTTCACCACTATGAAGAGTCACGCAGACGGGCCGGGCCTCATACCGCTTTGCCTTTAGGCGTATTTCGTTGGTTTTAGCCATTGAATTTCACCTCGCTCCACTGATTTACTTCAGTTTACGCGATAACTGGACTGCTTGCCTGTGCGAATGGGACATCCGTGCGGTATTGACTATAGGTCAGTTCATCAAAAACAATGATATCTATATAACACCGCAAATTCATCCCCGTATCAGGGTGTTAAGCCACTCCTCTGCTGGGGGCATGGCTTCTGGCCGCAGTTCTAGTGTTCATGTGCAAGGATGTTAATAAGTTTACCAAATGGATCGCGGACAAAGAATCGACGAACCCCCCAAGGTTCATCTACAGGACCATATTCTATCGTGTATCCAGCACTCCTCATGCGTTCAAACACCTCATCGACATCATCAACTTCAATCGAAAGATCAGGCGTAGGTGTATTGGAGCCGCCTTGTGAAGCGAAACTTATTTGAACGTTCTCCTCCCCGAGCAAGCCATATGTCTCAATCCAACCATGATCCATTAATAAATCAAGTTCAAGCACTTCCTGATAAAAGCTTTTTGCTGCCGACGTATTCTGCGTATTAATATTGGTAACAATCCGTTTTACCCGCATGTTGAGACCCTCGATTCTAATAGTATACTTCCCAATTCGGAAGACTCGCCGTTATTTCACATTATCATCTGGCATCACGTTCTTCAATCTTCCAGCTCGTAAGTTTAACAAAAGCAGCCAATCATGTTCTGATCGGCTGCCATCTTGTTTTTTTATCTATAAGCGTGCGGTTTTCAATATGAACTAATTTTACCAGGCGTAAATGCCTTTCTCATCCAAGAATTCACCATTATGATATTTGCCATCTGTTGCATAGCCCACTATAATCGCAGCGGCGGCTTCTTTCGATTTGCCGCCTTCCGCATTACCGTTAAGATCTGTTGTTGTGAATCCAGGCGTTACCGCAAACACTTGAGCCTTGCTGCTTTTCAGTTCATAAGCCATCGAAACAGTCATGGCATTGTTGGCCGTTTTGGATGAGTTATAATCGAATGCGTTTAAAGCAAATCCTGCATTTTGCATATGATCCAGAGAAGCCATGTCGGTCGAGACATTGACGATTGTGCCTTCGTTGTCTTTAATCAACGGGAACAAACGCTGGTTCAAACGGAAGGTTCCAAAAAAGTTAACTTCGAAAGCGTTTCTCAGATCCTCCTCTTTGGTATCGGTAAAAGAACGAGAGAAAGCACCAGGCATACCAGCATTGTTGATTAGAAGGGTTAAGTTCGGATAATTCCGGGTAATCGCAGCGGCTGCCTGTTCGATGGTTTTTAATTCACCCATGTCGATTTGTACAAATTCGATGTCCAACCCTATGGAAGTTAACTCGGAAACAGCTGCTTCACCCCGTTCGGCGCTGCGTGCGCCAAGGACAACTTTCCAGCCGGCTTGACCTAACTGCTTTACGATTTCGAATCCGATTCCTTTATTGGCTCCTGTTACAAAAGCGGTCTTTTTCATGCGAATCCTTCTTTCTCTAATTTGATTTTCATTAACAATGTATAAATTACTATGCTACACTTAGTGTAGGTCAACAATAAATTTTGATAAAAGAGGGTTAGCATGTTAACGATTGGAGAAGTGGCAAAGAAAGTCGAGATCACGATCGGAGCGATCCGCTTTTACGAAAGAAAAGGATTGCTGAAACCTGCTGCGCGAAGCGAGCAGAATAACCGTCTTTATTCGGATGATGATCTGAACTGGCTGGTATTTATCAAATGTCTTCGTGAAACCGGTATGAGTGTGGAGGACATCAAAACGTATTATGACAAAGTAAATGAAGGCACCTCAACCCTGCCGGAAAGAACCAAACTGATTCAAGATCAAAGGCAAAAGCTGTTGGCAGATATCGAGGAGAAAAAGGCACAGCTCGTTCATTTGGACAAAAAATTGGAGCGTTATTATCGCGGGGAAAATTATTAATATAAACCTTCCGAGTTTGTGGACCGTTCTCATACAAGGTTCATGTATTTTCATCAAAAAAAGCGCTCCCTATAAAGGAGCGCTTTAGCTTTTTCAAAACCTTCCACAATCAAAATAATCCAACAGCAGAGGGGTAATTCGTGGAGAGTCCAAGACATTCGCCAAAAGACGCGACCCTCCCAAATGCTTCTCATCACTCTGGCGTGCTGTTTACATCCCCGTTTAAATCTTTGCCTTCTCCTCCTCTGCCATCGACCGGATGTAAAAAGCACCCAGTACCGAGCAGAGAAGGAATGAGAAGAACGCGATCGCCGCGGCTTGTTCACGCTCCTGGAAGACGCTGAACACCTGCTGCATGGAAACACCCAGCATCTGCGGAGAGTTGGCTCCGATTAGGTAGGGCGCGGTGAACGAGCCAATGACTCCCATGAAGACAAAGGTCAGGGCGACAAGAAATGTCTTGTAAGACAGCGGGAAAATAAACCGTGTAAACAGTGTCAGTTTGCCAACACCCACGTCCTTTGCGCTCTCAATGATCGACGAAGGAATGCCCGACAATGCGGAACTGAGCAGCATCGTCGTAAATGGAATGTTGAACCATAGGTTCGCGATGATGATTCCTTTTTCGTCAAAAATGATGCGCGGCAGCGTGATTCCTGCCACCTCAAGCATACGGGCAAGCCAGCCGTGGTTGCCAAGCAGATTGATCAGGCCGTAGGTGGCAATGACGCCAGGGATGAACAGCGGGATCATGTACGTTTTACGAATCAGATTGACTATTGGCCCCTGGTTGAAGCGCATGTAAATCGCCAGCGTGTAGCTGACCAATATCACCGCAACACACGTAATGGCGGTCACTCGAAGCGTAAATACGATATTGCTCTGCATCCCCTTATCCGTGAACAGATACATATAGCGGCTCAGATCATATCCACCCGAACCGTTGCTCAGGCTCATGATAAAGGATTGGATGATCGGGATAATGACGACGATCAACAGGATGGCGAAGGAGGGGAGCACCATCGCCAGACCCGTAATTGACTGTCTGGTTTCCTTACTCATTGCGCGGCAACGTCGCTCTGCCAGCGTTTGTTAATCTCTGTGCCCAGATCCCCGATGTTGAATGTGCGGAAGCCTTCGGCTACACCGTCGAACTTATTCTGCATATCCTGAGACATGTTGGAGAGCTCAATGCCCGGGAAGCCGTTCATTTTGTCGACAATGACTTCCTGCGCTTCAGGGGACAGGACGAAATTCAGGAATTCGTTGATCGCTTCCTTCTTGTCCGACTCCTGGTTGACCATCAGGTAAGTCGGTCCGCCGTTGAAGCCCGGCGTAATCTGCTGCATCTTGATCGTATCCGGCAGCAGGCCTTCGTTCAGTTGCTGCAGCACCATGTCCGACCAAGCCGGAATTAAGGATACTTCGCCGTTCATCAGCAAATCAAGCGTGCCCTGGTTTTTCTTCGGATAGATGCCCTTTCCGTAGACATACGGTCCAAGCTCTTTGATGGTGCTGAAGCCGCTATCCCACTTCTCCATGATTGCCGGATCGGAGTTATGAATGTCTTCTTCCGGCAGATCTTTATAGACGATCGTCTGAACGAACGAGCTTCCGGAACCGCCCGTTGACGGGTCGTTATAGGCGAACTGCTCGGGGTTGGCTTTGATCCACTTCAGCAGCTCGTCCAGTGTAGTTGGTGGATTAGAGATTTTGCTACTGTCATAGGCCAGAACCACGGCAGACGAACGATACGGAATCGCGAAGTTATCCACATCCTTCATCGTGTCCGCGTTGACTTTGCTGAGGTTCGGAACGTCCTTCTCATTCAGTTGCGCCCAGATACCATCTTTCGTACCCTGCGCGACGGAGGTGATGCCGTCCTCGTACAGGTCGATCCCTCCTGAGCCCTTGCCCGCCTTCTTAGCGGCCACGATCCGGTCGTAGGTCGGCTCAGCGCCGGTACCGGATGGGATGTAGACCAGATTCACGTCGATATCCGGATGCTGCTTCTCAAACATCGGCTCCAGGGAATCCCATAGGTCCTTGACGTTTTGCGAACCAGTAAAATAGAAGTTAAAAGATACCGGATCGCCTGATGCCGCAGCGTTCCCCCCGGTGGAGCTGCTTGTATTCTCGCTTCCGTTTCCACACCCGGCCAGCAGTGACATGGACAATCCCACAACAGTCAACAATGATACAAATGGCTTCTTCAAACGCATATCATTCATCCTCCTCAGTTCGATTCATCAACCGGAAATCCGGTCATTTTTGCTATCGAGATACCGACGTCTTTTCCTACCTGCAGCTGCTCCACGAATTCCTTGTTCAGAAAAGCACGTATGATGCCGAATTCCAGCAGTTCCACGGTAACTTCCGCGTAATGTCCCAGAATCATCACCTGTTTGACCTTGCCTGCCAAAATACCTTCACCCATCGTAGTACCACTCACCTGAACGTCTTCTGGGCGAACCGCCGCCGTCACCTGGCCGCTTAAGCCCTTCTCGTTCGGCAGGCGGAGATTTCCAATGTGTATACTCTCCCCTTCCGCCACCCCCTTCAGGAAATTCATTTTTCCGATAAAACCGGCGACATACAATGAAGCTGGCTCATCGTAAATCTTCTGCGGCTGAGCAATCTGCTCGATGTGCCCGTGATTCATGACAATAATACGATCAGATAACGACAGTGCTTCTTCCTGATCATGCGTGACGAAGACCATCGTGAGTCCGGTCTTCATTTGGATCTCACGCAGCTCCTCTCGCATTTCGTGCCGCAGCTTGGCGTCCAGCGCCGAGAAAGGCTCGTCCAACAGCAGTACCGCCGGGTTGAGCAGCAGAGACCGAGCCAGCGCAACCCGCTGCTGCTGTCCGCCTGAAAGCTCGGCCGGATACTTCTTCCCGAAGCCCGACAGCCGGACCAGCTTGAGCGCATCCTCCACCGCCGTGCGGATCTCCGCCTTTGGCATTTTGCGAATCTTCAGGCCGAACGCCAGATTGTCGTATACCGACATATGCGACCACAGATTATAACTCTGGAACACCATTGAGGTCGGCCGTTTCTCCGGTGGAAGTTGAATGACACTCTTGCCCTCGATCAAGATGTCACCGGAGTCCGGTTCGAGAAAACCGCCGATGCTCCGTAGCACGGTGGTTTTCCCGCACCCCGAAGGACCCAGAAGAGTGACCAGCTCGCCTTTTTCGATATCAATGTTGATGCCGCTGACCCCGTCACCGGTTTTGTAGCGTTTGGCTAACTCTCGTACAGACAACTGCATGCTTCTGCCTCCCTTTGCCCCGGTATGTAGACCGAAACATTTCTATTTCATTTGAAAACCGCTCGCCAGCACGTCCGCACTTACCAACCGCTGGGCTGCCACCAGCAGGATGATGGTTGGCAGCGTCAGGATGATTGAGAATACAGCCCCGGCGCTGCTCGGAAAGTCGGAAATAATGGAGTACATGACGATTGGCATCGTTTTGTAATCAGGAATGCCGACCAGGAAAGTCCCCTGCGCTTCGTCAAGTGAATTGAGGAACGTGAAGATCGAAGCGACCAGGATGCCCGGCATCGCCATGGGCAGTGTGATGCTGCGGAACACTTTGAACGGGCTCGCCCCGACGTCCCGCGCCGATTCCTCCTGCGCTCGATGCACGTTACGGAAAGCGGAGGTTGGAATCCAGGTCATGAACATCAACACGTTGATCATATGGATCAGTACAACGCCAAGCAGTGTATTCATTAGTCCGATCCGGTAGAAAAGGACCGCGATGGAGACGTATAAGCCCATTTTCGGAAAGGCGTGCGTCAGCAGGAACGAAAACAGGAACATCCGCTTCAGCGGAAACTGGAGTCTTGCGAAGGCGTACGCTGCTGGAATACAGACCACGATGGACAGCAGGGTCACGAGGGTGGCAATGAGGAACGACAGCGAGATCGACGAGACGATATCATCCTTCGCCAGCACGAACTCCCACCATTTGAAGCCCCATACTTGGGGCAAAATGTCCGGATAATTCCATTTTTCGCTAAAGGCAAGCACAAGCAGGTTGACCAACGGACCCGCAAAAAAAACAGCGAACACGGTCAGCAGCACAAATTCAATAATTCTTCTCAGGCCTATGTGTTTCCAGTACCAAAACATGTCTCTTCCTCCTTGCTATTCGTCGATTGACGAACGATCACTTCGCTTTCGTATTCGATCAGGCGCGGCACGCTCCCCTCGCCGCTGATCAGACGGTCCAGAATGGATACCGCGTCTCGGCCGATTCCAGATGCATCCACGCTGACGGTAGTCAGCGACGGGTGATACATATCGGCCACTTCGGTATTGTCATAACCCATAACAGACACTTCCTGCGGAATGCGGACGCCGCGCTCCAGCAGCACTTTCATGGCGCCCAGTGCGAGCATGTCATTGGTGCTGAACAGGGCGGTGTATCGTCCCTCCCGGAATGCCGCATAATGCTCCTCCATCAGCTTTCGGCCAGAATCGAAGCTGGATTCCGATGACTCAACGATGGTAAAACCGTCCTGGCCGGAACAAATACCGAGGGATGCCAGATGTTTGCGAAAGCCCCCCAGTCGCAGTGAGTGACTCCGATGCTCTCCCGGCCCGGCGATAATAAAGAATCTGCGATGTCCACATGCGTACAGATGCTCTGCAGCCCGTTCTCCGCCAGCTTCGTCGTTACTCACGAGATGCACCACGTCCGGATCTTCCGTCGATCCGTTCACCATCAGGTACGGAATATTGAAGTTTTTGACGTAGTCGATGACGTTTTTCTGCAGCCGGCTAACCAGAATGAGTCCATCAACCCGCTGCTCCAGCATATAATCGGTGGAGCGCAGTGACATCTCCCGGTCGGTTTTCAGGAAGATCGAGTAGCCCAGCGCTTCAGCGGCCATCAGAATTTCGTCGATGATTCTGCCATACAGCGTGTGGGACACGATCGGCAGCCTGTCACGAAAAACGATTACTCCGATGTTGTGCGTCCGCTTGGCGACCATTGCCCGGGCGACGGCGCTTGGCTTGTAGCGAAGCTGCTCGACCGCCTTGAGAACGCGTTCCCGAACTTCGGGACTCGCGTAGCCGTTTCCGGAGATGACCCGGGAAGCAGTCGATTTCGATACACCAGCGAGCTGTGCCAGCTCCCGCAAACTATGATTCAGCTTATTGTCCAATCCCTATTCTCCTCTGCATACTCCATTTCTCCCCGGACGGCGATCAGCTTCCCCGGATCGCGGGTTGTTATCGAATGGACGCCCCACTGCGCAAGTCGCCGCATGTCGTCTGCCTCCCTAACCGTCCAGACGTAGAGATCCAAACCATACCGCCGCACGGCTTCTATTAGTTCTGGCCGCACCACCTGATACGGCACGTTAAGCCCGAAACAGTCGGCTTCGCGGCCTTCTGCACATGCCTGCAGCATGGCCTCGTCGTAGCGCAGACTTTCGAAGCTCTGAATGTTCACATTAAGCAACCTGCGGATGTGCGGAGCGTACCGACCGGCTTTGACTGCCATCCCGTATTCGCAGCCACTGAGGAACACCCTCTCCGCCATACCCATCCGTTCAACCAGGACGGATACGGGCTCCAGAGCGCTGTCCGTTTTGATATCGAGATTCATGATTTTACCGGCCTTGCGGATCTGCTCTAGCACATCCTGAAGGGTCGGAATTGGTGCCGACATGCTGCCGTTTAACTCCTTCAGCGTCATTTCTGCAAGGCTGCCGCGGCGGCCGTCCGCCAAAGTAATATCTTCGTCGTGTGCGAGCACCGGTACGCCGTCCCGAGTCAACTGAATATCGTCTTCGTAAATATCCGCGCCAAGTGTCAGGGCCGCCTGTAGCGACTCGAACGAATGATCGGGATGACCCATGCAGCCGGTATGGGCCGTGATCAACGGGAAGTTGTTCATCGCGGGTACCCTCCTTCTTCGAAATAGATCGCGTTGGTAAAGGCGACACGTACATAAGCGCCCTGTACGGTTCCCCACAGCTCGGAGCGAATCCACCTGCGTGGAATATCAGGAGCGGACTGCGTTAGTTGGACTTCGAACTGCATCATCTGTCCGTCCGATGAAGAGGGGACTTCCAAGCTTAGTTCCTCGCCCAGATTGGAGCACAGCTTCAATCTGCAGATCTGCTTCGGCAGCGCCCATAGTCCGACGCGGACCGAGAAGTCCAGCGTCAAGTTCACCAAGATCGGTTGGGCTGCGACTTCCGGTCTCTCGACTACTGATGGAACCGTGGAGCCGATTGGATAGTCTACATCATCAGCGTTCAGCTTCAAGGTCAGTAGAGGACCTATCGTTACGGATGCGCGCCCTTCCCGCAGCGCCTGAATCAGTGTTTCTTCATGGATCGACAGGGCTGCCTCATCCCCGTTCTCTGCCACTGCGTCGTCCTCAATGCCCAGATACGTAACCGAGATTGGCTCGTCCGTCTCTCCCTGCGCGTGCCAGTCCCTGCCTGAAGTGGCTGCTATCCGATACCCTTCGTTCAGCTTGTCTGTCCACAGATCAAATGCCCGCCGATTGTTCGTCTGTATGGAAGGGAACGTGCCGGACCAGACTTCGATATAATCGACGGCGGACCAATTTCCGATCTCGTATTCCCAGAAGCAACCGGTACAGGCCGGACTGCCGATGCGGAACGGATGGGCAAGCCCGGCGATTCCGCCGAGACGATGCACGGACTCAATACCCACATCGATCCTATCCCGATCTACTTGACGCCAGTCGGCAAAAGCGCTCAAGCCAATCGTCACCATATGACCATAAAAGGTCGTCCACTCCATGCCAGGAATAATTAGCAGTCCGTATATCCGCTCGATTTCTTCTTTGCCGATCAGGCCGGACATCGTGTTGTGATCGGTCAGCGCGATGGCGTCGAAGCCCAGATTGGCCGCTCCTGCCGCCAACTCCTCCAGCGTTTGACTGCCGTCGCTGTGCAGCGTATGCGTATGCAGTTCGCAGGCGAGCCATTTCATATCGCGTCCTCCTCCGTCGTCCAGATTTGCAGGTGGTAATCACAGGTATCCGTCACGATGCAATGCAGGCTGAGTGTGACGCTCCAAGATCCGGGAACCAGCTCGCCCGCCGTCAGGCCGGGTGAAGCTTCTCGCTCTGATACGAACAGCTCCTGCAACTCGTCTTGGCGGTGGCACGCTCCGCGGTATCCCCGCGTGTCGTCCAGGGAGAGTGTCATCAAATTTTTCAGGGGAAGATGCCGGTCGGCGTTCTCCATTGCGTATTCCCGATTTTCCGGCAAGATATATAGGTCGTAACTATTCTTGAGTAGCTGTATCGCCTTCTCCCGATTCTCAAGCGTCTTCGGCGCATATTGTAATCGCAGGTTCAGCTTCCCACAGCCCTCGTCCAACTCAAAAGGAATGCGGATATGCGTCTTGGAATCCTCCGGAGATGCATGGCCTTGTAGATCCAGCAGCTTCATTGATCGCACCACCTTTCATTTTTGCGTTATCTTGATGATTTACGTTATGCACTTTTTGCTGAATGTGGGACCGTTCCCACATCTATTCCTTATGTTACGGGTGAAAAATCAGGCGCGTATCTGCATCGTGTTAATATTCTGTAAATGCAAAAAAGACCGTACTTCTATTAAAAGAAGTCAGGCCTTCTTATCTTTTATCGCTAGATTGTTTTCGCACTCGCATATATTTTTTTGATTTTTGCTGATCCCCCTATTGTTTTCGCACCGTTCGTAACCTCAGCCACGCATTCATTAGATCATGTAAAATAGCTACTCAATCTACGTCAGCCTTGTTGAGTTATACCGACTCATTTCCAAGTAAAGAATCGAACTGAATGTTTAAAGGTTGCTGAACGGAAACATACCAACGTACCTGATTCGTAAGATCCACGAGGGTGAGAAAGTGCCCGTGACCCGCCCCAGTATCAATACCTAATTTTCCATCGCCTGACCATATCTGCCACGGAGGGATGTGAAACCGGAATGTTGACGTATGACCAAAAATGATAGTATACCTTGAGTCCATTGGACTTTCCAAAAACGGTTGTCGAATTTCGGTCAGATCTTCAGGCGTCTGAAAGCCCAAAGGAACACCTGGTCGTATTCCGGCATGCACAAACAAGTATGATTCACTTATAAAGAAAAGTGGCAGGCGATCCAGAAAGTTCCGATAAAATTGAATTTTATCCGGACTAACTGAATCCGAATTGTGCATACATTTCAACCACTTACGTTCATTGTTCCCTTGTAATGCAATCGCTCCCTGTTGGGTTAGTTCATCTACCAACTGCAGAGTTCCCCAGGAGTCGGGACCTTTATTTACATAATCCCCAAGCAAAACCAATTGGTCACGATATGCGCGATATCCCGCAGCATTCAAAAGCTCTTTTAAAAGATGTCCATATCCATGGATATCGGACACAGCAAGAAGTCTACCCATTTTCCGGTTCTGTTCCTCCTCGGTAAATCATAGTTTGCTCTGAACGAAACTGCAGCCAACGCTCAGATCCGGGTTCAATATATTCTGTGTTGAAAGCATGAACACTTTGATTATCCTTGGTTTGCATAATGATCCTCCAATGAATGCCCTCAAAAATGGATTGTTTTACCCAAACTTGAACTTGATTAAAAGAACCATCCTCCGGCTCGCTACCAACTGTTATATGTTGTGGGTGAACCATAACAACTGCTCGTTGACCACCCATTCCATGGTCCATGATTTGCCCGGTAATGCACTGGCCTTCTGCCATAACTACCGATTTATCTATGGTATAGCTTCCGAAAAGTTTGTTGTGATAACCCATAAGCTGGGCAACCCAAGGGGTTGCTGGGCGATTGAATAGCTGATGGGGTTTAGCGAACTGATCGATTCCTCCGTCTCTCAAAACCATGATTCGATCCGCCAGCGTAAAAGCTTCAAGCATGTCATGAGTAACGTAAAGCACGGTTGTTTCAAGATCGGACAAAAGGGAGGCCAACTCACTGCGCATTTCGGTGCGCAGCTTCACATCCAGATTAGACAACGGCTCATCCATCAGCAGGATGGAGGGTTCTGTTGCAAGCGCGCGCGCCATCCCGATTCGCTGCTGCTGTCCCCCTGAGCATTGGGATGGCAATCGATCCAGCAAACCTTCCAATTGCAGCATGGTTTGGAGGTGATCAAGCCTTTGTTTTCGCATAGCTGATTCCGTTTTGGATCGTTTCATGCCATATTCAATGTTTTGGCGAACTGTCATATGCGGCCATAATGCGTAATCCTGAAACACCATGTTGACCGGCCGTTTCTCTGGAGGCGTAAAATCCTTCAGGCTATCCACACATTTGCCATCCATTTCGATTACTCCCCCATCTACTCTCAGTAACCCGGCGACGAGTTGTAGCAAAGTGGACTTTCCGCATCCCGAAGGACCGAGAATGCAGATTCTTTCGCCATGGTTCAATGCAAAAGATAAGGGGCGAAGAACCTCCTGTTTGTCAAAGGACTTGTGAATTCCCTCGAGTTTAAGAATCGAATTCATATGATGAACCTCCATGTGTTATTCGTTGGTTTTCTGTTGGAATGGTCATCTCCGTACGCTTGCTTCGGCGATTGTCACTCCATCGAAACATGGATTCCCCTGCAAACTGAATCAGGAGGATGAGAAGAAGTAACGTCATTCCACTTAGAACTGTAGCTGCTGTTGCGTATCCGTATCGACCGAATTCAAAGGCTTGGTCAATTACGATTGGCATGAGAACATAATTTGCTGGCTGCAACATGGAAGCTAAAGCCAAATCGAACACACTTGTTCCAAAAGCAGCCAGCATCGCAAGGAGCAATGATCTGCGCACCAACGGCAGTACGATATGTACCATTCGATCAACTGTTCCGGCTCCTTGTACAGCTGCTGCATTTAATACAGATGGCGAGATGGTTCCGAACGATCCCAATTGAACGCGAACGGCATAAGGAATAGCTCCCGCTATAACTGCAATGACAAGCAAGGCAGGTGTGCCATATAGATGCAGGTGCAAGTATTCAAGCCATTTCTGATTCCAGACGAAGATATAACCGATGCCCATAACAATTCCCGGCACGGCCAGAGAGACGATAGAAAATAATTGAAGTCCCCCCTTCATCTTCGATTCGGTAAACGTAAGCACGTACGCGACTATGAAACCGATGATAATACTGAGAACTGCTGCAAGTGCCGCTATGGCGAGCGAATGGACCATTCCTTCTATAAAATTGAGCTGGGTATGATCTGCTGCAGCTTTCGAAAAGAGTGAAAGATAATGATCCATTGTTAAGTTTGGAAGCGTGAAGCCTTCGCCTATCCTTTTCATGATGGACACACACAAGCTGCTTCCTAAAGGAATGCCAATACTTATTGCTATCGAAACCATTGTAATCGCATTAATTAAATAGCTTTTTTGGGGCTTTGTTTTCACGCTTTTGGTTGCCTTAGCACTCAGAAAATCAAATCTGGATTTGCGCAGACTCATCATAAGAATGAACATCGCCAGGCTTAATAAAACTACTAAATAGAAAGCAAGCACGCCGGCCATATCAAATCGGACCGGTGATTGATAAATCGCTGAATAAATTGAATAGGTTAGCGTTGGAAAACGATACACTGTCGACAGTGCCGCCGGCAGCCCAAAATCCCCTACTGTATCAATAAATACAAGCGTAGCTCCAGCGATGATCGATGGTACCGCAAGCGGAAGCTCTACAGTACGCCATACCGTCCAAGGACCTGCACCATTCATGCGAGCAGCATGTCCATAATGACTAACACTCCATTCTGCTGAAGCAAGCACCGCTAGATATGCCAAGGGGAACTTGCTCAAAGCCATAATGACCATTAGCCCGACGGGTTGAAACAAGAACGATGTTAACCATTCCATGCCAAGTAAACGACTTGCAATTCCATCGGCCCCACCGAAAAGCACCCAGCCTTGTGCCAGCATGAAAGAGGGTGTAATGAGTAAAAGCCATACTCCTGCATCCAATAGACGCCCTGTTGCATACTGCCAACGTGCTCTCATCATGGCAAGGCAAGTACCGAGCACAGTTCCTAATAGGGCAGTTCCAAGGCCTAGCCATAACGAATTTAATAATGATTGGCGCCATAACGGACGTTGAAAAATCTCGCCAAGTAATCCGAACCCCTGAAAATGTATGTTTCCAAAAAATATGCCAGGCAAAAAGGCATTTAACAGAACAGCCAGCAACGGGAGAAAGATGACGATGAATAAAAGAATTGCAATGCCCAATCCCCAACGAGTACCTGAATTTTTCATAGATAATTCCTTATTTTACGTTTTGGTCTGCAAACCATGTTTTAATTTCCACTTCGTGTTCCGCAGCCCATTCGGCTGGTGGAAGCATGAATGTTGGGTTCAGCTCACGGTCTTTCCGAGGTTCAACGCCCTGCACAAGTGGTGTGAAGAAGCTGTCGGAAGAGTCCAGAGAGGTCAGCATTTGTTGAGTTTCGGGTTTGAGCATAAATTCAATAAAGGCTTTTGCCGCAGCCGGGTTTTTGGTATGTTTACTGATCGCAGCGACTCTTAGGCTTCCTGGGGCCCCTTCTTCCGGCCAAATAATATCCACTGGTTCTCCGGATAGCTTGAGGTCATAAGCATTGCTTTCCTGCAGGGCGGCAATATCAATTTCTCCCGAAACCAGAGCACTTCCTAAAGGACCGTTTTTGGGATATACTCGTAAGCCCTTATCCATCATTTGACTATACTTTTGCTCTGCATCGGAAATTCCCCAGTGGTGGAACAGGGAAGAAACGAGCGGATATGCAGGCGCTGCAACCGCAGGATCAGCCTGGCCTGCATTGCCGTCATACTTGAAGAAGTCATCCCATGACTTGGGTGCCTGTTCTTTGGTAAGACGATTAGTGTTATATGCAATGACAGCCGAAGCATGAATAGTGATAGGCGTATAAGCGTGGTCTTCAGGAATAAGCGATGCTCCATAATCGCTAAGGTTTCCGATGTTATCCGGTACCCAATCCGTCATGAGGAATCCTCGATCTGCAAGATTTCGAATGGAACCGTGACCATCCATCATAACTACGTCCCATTGGGGGTTGCCCTGTTCCGCTTCAATCTTGGCCAGCGCCTCTCCCCCACCATAATGGACTGCTTCAATTTTGAAGCCAGTCTGCTTGGCAAACTCGGGAGCTACAATATCCACAAAATCATTACCATATAAATAAATGGTCTCCCCCGTATCTTCATTGGAAGAGCTGGCATTCTCCCCTTTGGACGATGTTGTTGACGTTTCGGATCCCCCCGAAGTTGTGTTGCTGCCCGTGACGTTTCCCCCGCCACATCCTGCCACGATCAATACAAGCAATAGACTGATTCCACTCAAACGTTTTCTCCAACTAAAATTCATGTTTATCCCCCTAGATAATATTTTTAAAGCCTTTAATCATCATAACGGGGATCTTGAAGATTCATATTATGCTAGAGTTAAACTTATTTTAAATATTATTAATGAATTATATAATAAGATAGATATTATCTATGTTTGGACAAGAGGAGGCCCTGCATATGAACTTGCAGCAGTTAAAAGTGTTTGTACATGTTGTGGAAATGCAGAAATTATATTTGGTTGCGGACAAACTTAATATTACGCAGCCTACAGTGACGTTCCATCTAAACAAGCTTCAGGATGATGCCGGCGTAGCTTTGTTCCATACGAAAACCTATCATGTTATCAAATTGACTGAAGCTGGAAAATCACTGTATCATTACGCTGCACAAATGGTTGCATTAAACGAGGAGATGCTTCGCACGCTTGAAGAACAGAGGGGAACAGCTTCCAGGCGTTTGAGAATTGGAAGTACACATACCCCTGCTACATATATCCTTCCTGAGTTGTTGTCCAAAATCAGACAGGAACATCAACTTTTTTTGAGTATCGATGTAAAGCCTGCAGCCCAAATCTTGGATAAGATTAAACATTATGACCTGGATGTCGGAGTCATTTCGCTTGCGGAGCCAGATGATACTGATTTTATCTATGAGCCATTAATGAAAGATGATCTGGTGATTATCTATCATCCAGATCATTCCCTTGCTGCTCGAACAAATATCACCTCGAAAGATTTAGCAGGGCTCCCCATCATTGCTCATGAAAGAGGCTCTACTAGTCGCCAGCTTATCGATCAATGGGCTGCCAACAATGATATTCAATTTACAGAGGTGATGGAATCGTCAGGTTCCGAAGCATTGAAATCAATGGTACGTCTTAACATGGGCATAGGCATGGTGTCCCAAGCTTCAATCCTTCAAGAACTTGTCAAGGGAGAATTGAAATCCTGCTCCATTCCTGATTGGAACCCTGTAAGGACCATATATGCTGTTCGTCACCGTAACAAGCTTCTTACACCTTCGCTGAATCTCTTTTGGCGTATGCTGATTGAGAATTTCAACTCACGAATAAAATAATAAACATAACACTCATACAGTGGACTTATCACCCACGCCACCCATTCCATCAATAAAGATTCTTTGATTGGCAGACAATACATTTCCAACATAACCGTCTTCCAATAGATCTTTCACACAATTAATGGCTGAGGCTTGTCTGGCCTGTTATCCATTGGCATTTGCCAATTGGCCAGGAATATACCGATTTACTATTAATAAAGCCCATAATTCTCTCTTTAAAGCAATCGAGAGAATATGGGCTTTTATATTTCGCTAACGTCCTAACGGCTTGCTGATCCCTGCAGGATCACCTATCCCTTCACACCTCCAATCGTCATGCCCTGTACGAAGTATCTTTGCAAGAATGGATACACCATCAGAATAGGAACACTTGCAATAATGGTCATGGTCGCTCGAATCGAGGTTGGCGTGACCGCCCTTGCATTGCTCTCGGCAGACTGATAAGCATCGCTTGCTGATGAAGTCGCTGATGTCGTCGAGGTTTGCAGAATCTTCATCAATTCGTATTGCAGGGTGCTTAGTTCTTTATTGGAAGAGTTGTACAGGAATACATCGAACCAGGAGTTCCATTGTCCCACGGCTACAAAGAGAGACACCGTTGCCATTGCGGGAATCGTCAGCGGCAGGACAACACGGATAAATGTCATGAACTCCCCTGCCCCGTCAATACGGGCTGACTCCAGAATGCCTTCAGGAAGACCTTCAATAAAGGACCGGATGACGATCATATTGAAGACACCAATCACACCCGGAATGATATATACCCAAAAGGAACCGATTAATCCGAGGTCACGAATCAACAGATAACCCGGGATTAACCCCCCGCTGAAATACATTGTGAATACAAAAAACATTGTAACAAACTTGCGAAGTACAAACTCCTGACGACTGAGCGTATACGCGAGCATCGCTGTACAGAAGACGGACACCACGGTTCCAATGATCGTACGCAGCGCCGAAATCAGAGTCGCGTGATAGATATCAGATTCGCCAAAAATGTATTTGTAATTGTCCAGCGTCCATAGCCGCGGCCACAGATATATTCCACCCCGGATGGCATCGTTAGCATTATTAAAGGACACGGCTATCATATTAATAAAGGGATAGATCGTTACAATCATCAGGCACACCATGAAGATGATATTTATGGTATCGAACGCTCGATCCCCGGTACTGCTATTCCGCAAGCGGGATGGTTTTCCTTTACGCATGGCATAGGCCTCCTCTTAGAATAATCTGCTCTCTCCCATTTTTTTCGCAATATAGTTGGCGGAGAAAAGGAAGATAAAGCTGACGACGGTTTTGAATATGCCTGCTGCGGTACCCAAGGAAAAATTCCCCATTCCCAAACCATATTTCAGTACAAAGATATCCAAGTTTTCCGAATAGTCCATATTCATCCCGTTGCCCAGCAGATATTGCGGTTCAAAACCGGATTCCAGGATGCTTCCCATGTTCATGATTAACAAAATAACAATAACCGGCTTCAAACCAGGTAGTGTGATATATAACATCCGCTTGAAACGGCTGGCTCCATCAATCTCGGCAGCCTCATATTGTGCAGGATCAATGGCTGTAATCGCTGCCAAATAGATAATGGTGTTCCAGCCAACATCCTTCCACACCTCGGTTGCTCCCAGAATGCCCCAGAAGTATTCACCTTTCCCCATCCACAGCACCGGGCTGTCAATCAGGTGAAGCTTCATCAGCAGCAGATTGATAATTCCGTCTGGTGACAAAACCGTTAATACGATGCTGGAAGCGACAACCCACGAAATAAAGTGAGGCAGATAACTGACCGTTTGCACAAAACGTTTAAAAATCACATTTTTCAGTTCATTCAACAATAGAGCCAATGTGATCGCTGTAACAAATCCCAATACCAGTTTAATAGAACTCATGACGAGCGTATTTCGCAGAACCCGGTAGAACGTATTGTCTTCAAACAATATACGAAAATGATGCCAGCCTACCCACTGTTGATCCGAGAAGGATCTTGCCGGTTTGAAGTTCTGAAATGCCATCGTCCATCCCCATAGCGGCAGGTACTTGAAGATAAAAGCCCAGACGACAAAAGGAATACACATCCAGGCAAGCGTTCGTTGCTGCACAAGCCGTTTGAAGAACGAGTTTGTTTTACTCCCCTTTGGCTTCAAGGCTGGAGGCAGCGAATTAAGGGAGACATTAGGTTTCTCCACGGTGAACCGGCTCCTTTCCTATGCTGTTATTCATGCGAGGAGAAGAATGATTTCTTGAGCGTTCGTCTTCCCCTCTGCATGTAACAGTTTGTTTTAAAGCGTTCGTATTACCACTTTCCAGCGACACGATCCTGAACGACTTGGGTAATGTTTTTTTCATAGCCTGCTTTGTCCAATTTGTTCAATTCAGCCATGTAGGCATCCCACAGCTTATCGAAATTCGATGGTGTTCCCAAGATCATTTCCGGCAAATATTTACGTTGCAAATCATCCGATTTGGTGGTGAAAATCTGTTCAGGTGAACCTTGCTCGAGCGCGATGGACCATGCCGGGAACCATGGACGCTCTTCCGGCTTGTTGAATAATTCACTAAAGGTTTGGATGTTGTAAGCCTCAAGAAACTTCTTATCCCCCTCTGTGTAGGAGGCAGAGGCTACTTCCGGCTGGTTGCCAGGACTATAAGCGTTACCATCGGAAAGCGTGGATTCACCGCCATAACGCGGCCAGTCTGAGCCAAAATAAGTGAACCCGAATTTGCGGCTCAATTCCAAATCATCATGGGCTTTGCGTTGATCCTCATTCGCAAAATAAAATCTTCCCTTTTCATCGACACTGTACGTCTCGTCCTTGATTCCCCATTGGACCAGAATCTGATTCTCTTCCTTCAGCAAATTATCAAAATATTTGATGATACGAACAGGGTCTTTGGCGTTGACCGTGATGCCTGTGGCGTAGTTGTTGACGAATCCAGGCGGATCTATATATTGATCCTTAATTCCTTCATCAAACACAATCGGAAGCGCTGCATAACGTTTCTCATCAATGCCTGCTGAGAGCAGGTTTTTGGACGCGTCTCCAATCTGCCAGCCATAATTGAAGTACCCGAGAACACGACCCGAGGTCAGCTTGGCCAAATACTGGTCTTTGTTCATCGTAAAGGATTCAGGATCAAGCATGCCTTTAGCATTGATTTCATTCAGCTTCTGAATCCATTTTTTCTGAGCATCTGTTCCGGCAACTACTTTTGCTTCATGGGTATTCATATCCACCATGACACTTCCATCGTTCGGGTAGCCGGCGAGATGCATCGCTGGGTTTTGCAAGGTGAAGAAGTTATTGGCCACACCGGCAAGTGAGACAAATCCAATCGTCTCCGCACCATCCACAGTTGGATGCTTTTCCTTGTATTTCTCGATCAGATCAAAGTATTCATCCAGTGTAGTGATCTGGGGATAGTTAAACTCCTTGAGCACAGAGCGCTGAATCCAGAAGGCCCCTCCGCCTATATTTGGACTACCGGAATACTCACCCTGATTAGCAGTGTAGGGCAGTGCATAGATTTTTCCATCTTCTGCATTTCTCATTTTGTCGAAGTATGGTCCGTATACCCTTTTGATATTGGGACCGTATTCCTCAATCAGATCATCCAGCGGAATATAGGCCCCGGCATCCAGTAGCTTGGACATCTCACCACTGGAGCTAATGACATCAGGATAGTCTCCACTGGCAATCATGACACCAGCTTTCGTGGCACTGTCGCCTACTAGATACTCCAACTTCCAGTCCACACCCGTCTGTTCTTGCAATGCTTTACCAATCGTTGTTTCACTTGCCAGGGTATCCTTCTTACCCGAAGAGAACATGTAATATGAGAACGTGACTGGACTGTTCTCATCATCACTTGTGGGCGCTGAGGATGAATTATTCTGGCTACACCCAGCTAACAGAGCTGTCAGGAGTACAGCTAAACCTGCTGTTTTAAATTTTGATTTCAACATGTGAAAGTCCCCCCCTTTCGATTTGGCTGACTTGACTTCCCTCACCATTTTCCTGCTACACGATCCTTCACGGCCTGTGTTATCGTTTCTTCATATGTTTTCTTGTCCAATTGACTCATTTGACTCATATATTCGTTCCATGTGTTCTCGAAAGTGGAAGGTGAGTCCATAATCATTTTGGGCAAGTATTTCTTTTGCAGATCTTCCGCCTTTGTGATGAAAATCTGTTCAGGAGAACCCTGCTCCAGTGCAATGGACCATGCAGGAGACCAAGGACGCTCATCCGGTGTGCTGAATAATTCCGAAAATGTCTCCACGCCATATTTCTCTAACAACAGCTTGTCACCATCCGTGTAGCTATAGGTAGCCACCTCTGGTTGATTGCCTGGCCCATAGGCATTGCCATCCTCCAGTATGGAGTTATTGCCGTAACGAGGCCAACTGTAGTTAAAATAGTCAAAGCCGAATTTTCGGCTTAATTCCGGATCTTCATGTGCCTTGCGTTGGTCATCATTTTTGAAATAAAAACGGCCTTTTTCATTAACACTATACGTCTCGTCCTCAATGCCCCATTGAACCAGAATTTGGTTTTCTTCCTTGAGCAGGTTATCAAAATATTTAACAATCCGCACCGGATCTTTGGCATTTACGGTAATTCCGATACCATAGTTGTTCACAAAGCCCGGTGGGTCGAGATACTGGTCTTTGACATTGTTGTCAAAGACGATCGGCAGCGACACGTAACGCTTATCGTCAATACCGGCCTTCTTCAGGTTGTTCGTTGCATCTCCAACCTGCCAGGAATAACTGAAATATCCCAGCACCCGACCGGACGTCAATTTGGCGAGATACTGATCCTGGTTCATTGTGAAAGATTCCGGGTCAAACATTCCCTGTGCGTTAACCTCGCTTAGTTTTTGAATCCATTGTTTCTGATAATCAGACCCGGCTACCAGTTTGGCTTCATGGCTCTGCATATCCACCATCACACTGCCATCGTTAGGATAACCAGCCAGATGCATGGCGGGATTTAGCAGGGTGAAAAAGCTGCCTGATTCACCCGCAAGTGTCGCGAAGCCGATGGTCTCCTTTCCATCGATCTGCGGATACTTTTGCTTATATTGCTCAATCAAGTCAAAATATTCGTCCAGCGTCTTGATCTTGGGGTAGTTAAACTCTTTCAACACAGCACGCTGAATATAGAAGCCGGTCTGAAAGTTAGGCTCTGACACATAACCGATGTTTGCAGTGTACGGTAAAAAATAAATCTTCCCATCTTCCTGTCTGAATTTGTCCATATAAGGACCGTATACTCGCTTGATGTTAGGCCCGTATTGTTCGATCAGTTCATCCAACGGGATAAAAGATCCTGCATCCATCAACTTGGCCATTTCCCCGCTGGAGTCAATAATGTCAGGGTAATCTCCGCTCGCAATCATTACGCCTGCCTTGGTTGCACCGTCGCCGACCAGATATTCCATCTTCCAGTCAACGCCTGTTTGTTCCTGTAGCTTCTTGCCAATAGTCGTACTGCTTGCGAGAATGTCCTTCTTGCCCCCGCCAAACGTGAAATATTTGAAGGTGACTGGGGTGTTATCATTGCTGTCAGGAGTACTCGATTCCGGGCCGGCTTTATTGCAACCTGCCAGCGTTACGGCGAGTAAGATTGCTAGACTTGTTACAAAGGCTTTTTTTCTAAACATGTAGCAAATGCCCCCTTTACGTATGTTTTTTTATTTGTAAGCCTTCTCAATATATCAAGATAGCGCTTTCAACGTTACCCATGAAAATGTACCTTCTGCTTTGAAAAGTATATCCTTCGCTTCAGTCGTCTTGCAGTGCCCCATGATCAAGCGGCAGCTTAATCTGGATATGCGTTCCTTCTCCTTCCCATGTCTGGATTTCGAAAGAAAAGCGATCCTGGTAGCATAGCTTTAAGCGACTATACGCATTCTTCATGCCGACATGCTCTCCCATATCTGTGTCCTGAGCCAGGTAGGTCAGCAACTCTTCCAATCTGGCTGGTGACATACCTATACCGTTATCTGTTAGTCTGATTTGGAGCTGGTCATGTTCAATAGAAACGAGTAGATGAATTACGCCTACCCCCGGAGATGATTCAATGCCATGAATACTTGCATTCTCAACAAATGGAAGGATAACCATCTTGGGGATCAGGCACATCAGTACCGCAGGATCTGCTTCAATGCTGTATTGGAGTTTTTCTCCAAAGCGGTATTTCTGAATTTGCAAAAAACTCTCAATGAGTTCCAATTCTTCCTTCACCGTCACATCATTCTGGTTCCAGCTGATCGATTTGCGAAACATTTTGGCCATGTTGTGCACCATTTTAGCTGTCTCCTTCTCGCCTTTGATGAGACTCCGCATCCGTACCGATTCAAGGGTATTAAATAGAAAATGCGGATTGATTTGACTATGGAGTGCATGAAGCTGTGCTTGCTGTTGTTTTAACTCCAAGTCTTTCTTCTGAATGTCCGTCAGATATACCTCATGGATCAGGTTATGGATCGTCTCGGTCATTCGATTGAATTCCATCGTGAGCTGACCAATCTCATCTCTTGCGTCTTCAGGGGGAATGGTCTGAAAATTCTGTGTTTTCACTTTTTTCATATGTTTAAGAATCCGCACCAGTCTGACATGAATGGATCTGGACATGGCCGCGATAATGACGGTAGGCAAGACAAAATTAATGCAAGCAAGCCATACGACAAAGGAGCGGGACTTGCGAACCTCCTGTAATACAATCTCTTCATCCATGACCCCTTGCAACGACCAGCCCTCCAGATAGTTAATGCCTGTATACGTAAGTTCAAACGGAATCGTTTTGTTCGGAAACTGGATCTCGCTGTAACGTTTCCCTATCTGGGATTGTTCTGCTGTCGGATCATTTGAGAGCTGGATGTGCCCTTGCGGATCAAGCAAATACACGTTTCCGTCAAAACCACTGTTGTGAAAGTGTTCTTTGATCAAATCCATGTTCAGGTCAATTTTGAGCAACTGCTCTACATCACCGGTATCAAAATTGTCCATTCGTTGAATCAGACTTAACATCTGATCCGCTGCAATCAGTGCCGGGTAAGGCGCGGAGTTTGCCTGAAACTGGACATACCAGTTGGAGCTTCGAACGGCATCATTTAAGCGTTCAATATAACCGGACGATAAAATGGTCGGATTATCGGTATATACTTGATACCAGCGAATTCCCTCACTCAACTGACCGGAGAATTCCCCTTTTAGATACGAATTATAGGCAGTGATATACTCGAAATGACTTTGGAACTGTCGGGAGAGTGTGTCATTGAATACAGGATCAGCATATAACGAATAGGTCAAGCCA
Source organism: Paenibacillus sp. JNUCC-31 (assembly GCF_014844075.1). Classification (NCBI taxonomy): domain Bacteria; kingdom Bacillati; phylum Bacillota; class Bacilli; order Caryophanales; family Paenibacillaceae; genus Paenibacillus; species Paenibacillus sp. JNUCC31. The sequence continues at coordinate 7,198,624 of NZ_CP062165.1, read as the reverse complement.
ACACCCTGATCAATGGTTACGCGCAGGTCGTTCTTCAGATTGTTTAAGGCCATGCCGGCATCACGGGTTTTCTGACTGCGAATATTATTCGTGGTCACGTTGTAGAACACCACATTGGTGACGACGATAGGGATGAACACGGACAGGACGTACATGAGCAGTAGCTTGTCCCGAAGCTTCATATAATTCAGGTTCCATCGTTTCATCGTGCACCTCGCTGGTCATTTCCCTTAATCCGATTACGATATTCTGTAGGAGAAAACTTAACAAGCTTCTCAAACTGCGTTACAAAATAATCCGCATTCTGAAATCCTACACGTGCAGCGACCTCGTACATTCTCAGGTCCGTCTGGCGCAACAATTTCTTCGCTTCCTGGATGCGCAGGCTGAGCAGATACTCATTAAAATAAAAGTTGTAGCTTTTGCGAAATAATCGTCCAAGATAGACGGGATTCATGTAGAACAGCGCAGCAATGCTTTTGAGACTGATGTTTTCGGTATAATGTGCATCAATATATCGCTTGATCTTGTGAATATCCCCTTTGGACTGCTCACTTCGTAAAAGGGAGATATAATTCTCGGCTTCCTCGAGTGCGATTAGAAAAGCATCCTTCAATAACCGTAAATTCCAGCCTTCATGACTTTGTTGCGCCAACTCTTTCAGTTGCTGCAACCCTTCATCATTCCCGCCCATTTCTTTGGCCACAGCCAAAATGCCCGTTATAGAGCGCATAAGAGACCCAGTTACAGCCTGAGGTGAGAATCGATTAACTTGAAACAATTTGAACTTATCCTCTACAATCTTATGGTAAGCAGGCCGATTCCCTTCTTCCAAGCTCAAGATTAATTGATCTACCTCGTCCTGATATACATTGAAAACGTACAGCGGTTTATCCCTGATCTCCGCATACTGCACGACACCACCCTCTTCTGCAAATTTATGCCTGGCCGCTTCTTCTGCCTCCTGATTGGATTGCGGGACATCGCCTAATTCTTTTACAAGGGTCCCTGCGTAAAGACCGATGTCCAGTTTAAGTCGATCGCTCAGCGCCAGATGAATGCCAAGAAGCTTGTCCCTGAGCACTGGGTTCTCACCGTCGTATTCATGCTCATTCCACAGCAGCAACAGGCGAAATCTGCCGCGCTGTTGCTCAATAACGAACATAGTGGAGTAATCATCCTCCAGAGCATGCAGCGCTTCACGTAGTTGTTCAATGGTGACTTTTCTTTTGTCTAATCCCGTCTGAAGTTCAATAAGAGCCATGAGCAGACTGGATTTACGATTGATCCCGAGCACCTCGGCATACCGATGTTCATCTTCCTTCCGGACCTGACCTTTGATTATGTCTACCAGCATGATGCTGCAGGCCTGTTCCTCTGCCAAAAGGATATGTTTTCTTTTATTGCATATCATCTGAGCCGACTTCTGTAACGTCGCCGTCATTTCTTCATCATCAATGGGCTTCAGGATATAGTCATGAACGCCGTACTTGATGGCCTGCTGGGCATACTTGAAGTCATGATAACCACTAATGATAATGAACACAGGCTCCAGATGTGGCAATTTCTCTACGGCACGTATAAGTTCCAGTCCATCCAGAATTGGCATCCGTATATCCGTAATGACTACGTCAGGTTGCAGGCATTCCACCATATTCAGTGCCTCAAGTCCGTTCTCTGCTTCTCCGATAATCTCCATATGAAGCTCATCCCAGTTAATGAGTTCATGCATCCCCTTTCGAACATACATCTCGTCGTCTACCAAAAGTACTTTTAACATCCTTTCGACCCCTTTCCTCAAACGAAAATAAACCGCCGGCAGCATGTTCTCCTATCGGCGGAATCCAGTATGGTTCATGCTGTAACTTCTTATTGATATGAGCACCGCCAATGGCTTTGCATACCCACGACTGGAAAACGTTTGCATAATTCTGTTTGAATCTGTCAGAATGCTACCATTTTATAGGTTCCCCCTTGCAATTTCATTGCACAGATTGTTTTATTTATTGCGCGAAAAGACAAGGAGATTATGAACTTGCGTAAAAAAAGCCGCTGATTCACTTAGAATCAACGACTTGTACATAGAGGGTTTCCCACTTACTCCTCTAATCCCATATAACAGCCATATCTTACTTTTAAGTACGTATGGAACTTTAAGGTGCGTACTTCTCATCTTTCTGGTTCTGAGTCACAATAATGAACAGAAGAAGAGAGGAGAAATGCCCAATGAAACCCGAACAATCTGTTCCCCAATATACTGCCCTTGTCATCGGTGCTGCAGGAGTCATTGGAAGAAATCTGATTGATCATCTTATGACCCTTCCCGAATGGGATATCATTGGCGTATCCCGCCGTGGAGGCAAAGATGCTTCAGGTTTACGTTATATTTCGGCCGATTTACTGAACGAAGCGGATACTCAAGCAAAACTGAGCGATTTAACGACGGTTACTCATATTTTCTATGCTGCTTATCAGGATCGCCCGACTTGGGCCGAATTGGTGGAACCGAACCTGGCGATGCTCGTCCATGTGGTCAATGCAATTGAACCAATCGCCCCCAACCTGCAACATATCAGTCTGATGCAGGGTTATAAGGTGTATGGCGCACATCTAGGCCCCTTCAAAACACCTGCAAGGGAAACGGATGCTTATCATATGCCGCCTGAATTCAATGTGGATCAGCAACGGTTTCTTGAGGAACGCCAGCCAGCAAGCAACTGGACCTGGTCAGCCTTGCGCCCTTCTGTTGTATGCGGATTTGCTCTTGGTAATCCAATGAACCTTGCGATGGTAATTGGAATGTATGCTTCTATCTCGAAAGAGCTTGGCTTGCCGCTTCGCTTTCCCGGAAAACCGGGAGCTTACCATTCCTTGCTCGAAATGACCGATGCATCGCTGCTCGCTCGGGCGACCGTCTGGGCAGCAACCAGTCCGCGCTGTGCCAATCAGGCGTTTAACATTACCAACGGCGATCTGTTTCGCTGGAATGAACTCTGGCCCAAAATTGCCGACTTTTTCGAATTGGAAACAGCCCCTCCATTGACCCTTTCGCTTGCAACCGTAATGGCCGATAAAGAAGTCCTGTGGAATTCGATGATTGAGAAGTATGGCTTAATGAATAATTCCTATGAATCCGTCTCTTCATGGGCATTCGGTGACTTTGTTTTCTCATGGGATTATGATTTCTTCGCAGATGGCTCCAAAGCGCGCCGGTTCGGCTTTCATGAATTCATTGACACAGAAACGATGTTTATGGATATATTTACAAATTTAAGAGAACGCAAGATCATTCCGTAATGAAAATATGATGAAAAAGCCGATTCCTCTGTCTGGAATCGGCTATGACTTATTGTTTTTCAATCATTAGAGGTTGGAGGCTTGAATAGAATCTTCCCTCGATCACCATAAACTTTTTCCACATGCATATCCCCCCATCTGCACATGAGATGAAGAATCTCTTTCAAACTCCACCCATAATCCGTTAATTCATACTCCACCTTTGGCGGAATTTGGTGATGTGAGATGCGTAAGATGATTCCTGCCTCTATTAATTCATTGAGTTGCTGTGTCAACATCTTCTGTGTAATGGCGGGGATCAGCTTCAACAATTCCCCATTACGCTTCTTACCAAAAGTAAGATGGAATAGAATAACTGGCTTCCACTTGCCGCCAATTACATCAAGAAGAGCCTCGACTGCAGTGTTGTATACTTTGATGGGTTCCTGCATGCCACAATCGTCTCCTTTTCCAATATATATTCTGATCATATTCCATGATTCAAAAATTCAATGATGTTCTGTCACACCAATAACTTCCCTGGCTGCTTCTATGAAAAACAAAATGATTGGCGAGATCCATTTGTCCTTGTGCCACAACATCTGAGTATGCACATGCAAGTCCGGTATTTCCCACGGAAGCGCAACAAGCTCGCCCCGTGCAACTTCAGCACTTACTGTCATTTCAGGAAGAAAGGCGATGCCGATTCCCGTTATGGCACATTGTTTAATAGCCTCAGCATTTTGAAACTCCAAATACGTAATGCTATCCATACCTTCTTTCTCGAATCCCCGGTCAAACATGGTGCGGTACGTACAGCCCTTTTCATTTGTCAGGAACACTTCGCTATGAAAATCCTCCAGTTGCAGCACGCTTCGTTTCGTGAGCGGATGGTCCGGAGCAGCGTAAAGGCGGAACGTTTCTTCTACCAACGGTTCCACGGTCAGGCCGCCTGAACGAATGGATTCATCCAACATAAAGACGACATCCGCAGTGCCATCAAAGAGCGTTTGCTTAAGCTGTTGATTGGGAACGGAACGAAAAATGAGACGCACTCCCGGATGACGCGAACGAAACAGATGAAAGACAACAGGAAGTCGATAAGCGCATAGAACCTCATTGGCACTGATGGTCAGAGTACCGCTTAGATTCTCATCGTCCAGAACCATGCTGCGAGCTTCGTCCAACTGGTTAAGAATGTCCTGGACATGCGTTAAAAATCGTATACCCGCATTTGTAAGCGCAAGTTGTTTGCCGAGGCGATCAAAAAGACGAACGCCAAGTTCATCCTCCAATGCTTTGATTTGCATCGTGACATTCGAGGGAACATAATTCAGCACTTCCGCAGCCCGCGTAAAATTTAATGTGGTTGCAACTGTGCGAAATGTTTTCAGTTGGCGTAGTTCCATACTGCAGTCCCCCTTTTACTTTCAATTTTATTGAATACGGCGTTGAATTCTATTCACTTTTACTGAGAGTACCACAGGTCTATACTGACAACAAGAAATCACATGCCACTGATGTGGTTTTCTATTTGAAGGGAGAGAAACAAAATGGATTATGAAATTTTTAATTTGGGTGATGTGACATTGCAATCCGGAGTAACGTTTCCTAACGCTTTTCTGGCTTATAAAACGTATGGAACATTAAATGAAAAGAAAGATAATGTCATCATCTATCCGACCGCATTTGGAGACCAGCATGTTCAGAATGAATGGTTGATTGGCGACGGCGTAGCATTAGACACGCAAAGATACTTCATTATCGTTCCGAATCTGCTGGGCAACGGGTTATCTTCGTCTCCCAGTAACACGCCGCCTCCATTCGACCGAGCGAACTTTCCGCAGGTCACGATCTATGACAACGTTACATTTCAACATCGGTTGGTCACCGAAAAATTCGGCATTCAGAAGATTGCACTTGTTGTTGGATGGTCCATGGGAGGCATTCAAGCGTTTCAATGGGGAGCAAGTTATCCAGACATGGTGGAACGAATTGCGCCCATTGCCGGCATGGCGAAGACCTGGCCACATACGTCTGTTGTCCTGAGCGGGGTAATCGCTCCCCTCATGGCTGCCTCTCGCTTTGATGCTAGCAAACGAGACCATTTAACTTCTGCCGACTTACGCGCTGTAGGCCGTGTCTATGCGGGATGGGGTTTGTCACAGGCGTTTTACAGAGAGGAACTTTATCGGGGGATCGGATATGATTCATTGGCGGATTTCGTAGCTGGGTTCTGGGAAGAGGCGTTTATGAAAATGGACCCTCACAATGTGTTGGCGATGTTATGGACAGGCCAATTCGCAGATATTAGTGTTAACCCGTTGTATAACGGAAATTTCGATAAGGCCCTTCAAAGTATTACAGCGCGCGCGTGTATCATGCCTGGGTCCACCGACCTCTTTTGCACGGCGGCCGATAATGAATACGAGGCTCAGCGGATGCCTAATGCTGTGTTTTGTCCCGTTGATTCGATCTGGGGACACTTTGCCGGTCGCGGTATGAACAACGTGGATAATCAATATATTGAGGACAGCCTGAGACAATTGTTGGCGTATAGTGTAGACGAATAATTTTCATCAATATCGAACTGGCAGAAGTTTGGCACAAGAACTGGACTCCTTATAACAAAAAAAGGTACCATAGTCACAGAATAACGATCATGACTCTGACCAGTGAGCCTATTTACGATCATCAGGAGGACATCTATGAACATTCCAAGAGGTACCTATGGTTTTCGGTTCGCCGAAGATAAGGAGCTCCAGCTATGTGTTTTATTTGCAGCAGGATGTGATTCGATAACCGACCCTACTTATCGCTGGGATGGACTGGAACGTACGGATGGCCCCCTGCTGTTATTCCAGTATACGCTCTCCGGTGAAGGTGTTTTTGAATCGAAAGGCAAGATTCACCATGTCACTACAGGACAGGCTTTTTTGGCCGAAATTCCAGGCCCGCATCGCTATTATTATGACTCGGAATCGAAAGAACCGTGGGAGTTCCTGTTCCTGCTATTCCGGCCCAAGCTGATTCTGCCCCATTGGCAAAAGTTCTATCGTGAAGCGGGGGAGGTTCCTTATCTCCCCATCGATTGTACCCCAGTCCGGCTGTTGCGGATGATTGTGACCGATGCGGCAGCAGGCAGGATCACCGATCCGCTGATCGCTTCGTCTTGCGTCTATCAGTTCATGACAGAACTGGTCAGATTACAAAAAACAACGCTACGGAACAGGGAAAGCTGGTCATATAACATACAACGTGCAGCCGAATTTATAGAGCATAACTATTCCAGGATGATCAGTATTGATCAACTTTCTGAGCATGTTTCCCTATCAAAATATCATTTTATCCGTCGGTTCTCCTCCAGCACGGGCTTGACACCAGGAGCTTATCTGACCCGCGTACGTACCGAAAAGGCTATGGAACTGCTTCGAGGGACGTCCCTTAGCGTTGAAGCCATCGCCGAACGGGTCGGTTACTCCAGCGGAAGCTATTTTATCAAGGCATTCCGCGGTTTGACCGGGCTTACCCCGGGTGAATTCCGCAGTGGCGGAGAAAGTCTGGCTTATCGCAAGCTCTTCTTCGACTAACCGCAATATTATGCTATTTCACCTTCAAGATTACTGTGGATTATTAATAAACTCCTATACTATGATGAAATTAGTAAGAGCAATAATTAATCAGTAAAGGAGTATTACCATGAATCATACACTTACAGCATCAACGCCACCGCTTGGCTGGAACAGTTGGGATTGCTATGGCGCGGCCGTAACTGAAGACGAAATCCGTGGTAACGCGGAATATATGGCAGAACATCTCAAAGAATTTGGCTGGAGCTACATTACTGTCGATATTCAATGGTATGAACCTCATGCAAATTCTTCGCAATACCGTCCATTTGTTCCGCTGGTTATGGATGAATATTCCCGTCTTATGCCTGCGGAGAACCGTTTTCCTTCTGCCGCAGGAGGACAAGGGTTTAAGCCGTTAGCGGATTATGTACATAGTCTTGGGTTACAATTTGGCATTCATATCATGCGCGGCATTCCGCGGCAAGCGGTTCACGCGGCTACCCCGATCCTGGGCTCAGTCGCAACTGCACGTGATATTGCCCATACGAACTCTATCTGTCCATGGAACACGGATATGTACGGTGTGGATTCATCAAAAGAAGGAGCACAGGCTTATTACGATTCCCTCTTTGAACTGTATGCTCAATGGGGCGTTGATCTGGTGAAGGTAGACGATATTGCCGCTTCCAGACTATACGATACCCATCATCCGGAGATTGAAATGATCTCTAAAGCCATTGAGCGCTCCGGCCGGCCAATGGTGTTGAGTCTGTCCCCAGGACCAGCTCCGGTAGAATACGCTGCGTTTTTCGCTGAACATGCCAACATGTGGCGTGTCACTGACGACTTCTGGGACCTTTGGCCATTGTTACTGGATATGTTTGACCGCTGCCGGACATGGGAGGGTGTTCCCCGGAAAGGCTGTTGGCCGGATTGTGATATGCTGCCTTTGGGACACATCGGTATCCGTTCTGTGGATGGCGGAGGCGCGGATCGTTGGACCCGATTTACGCGTGATGAACAGTTGACTATGATGTCACTGTGGAGTATTTTCCGTTCCCCGCTCATCTTTGGTGGTGAACTGCGAGACAACGATGACTGGACGCTGTCACTGTTAACCAACCGTGAAGTTCTGCGCATGCACCGAGAGAGTTTTGGAGCCAGAGAAGCTGTTCGTAAAGGTGATCTTGTAGTATGGACAGCTCAGCATGCTGAAGGGTCCACTTACGCTGCTGTATTCAACATTGGGGATAGCGATCTTCCACTGGATTTGAACATAGAGGAAATTGGAATCTGCGGTATAACCGAAGGTACTGAACTGTGGAGCGGAGAACCAGCCGAGTTCAGAGAGACATTGTTACATGTGACTGTACCGCCGCATGGTGTGCGCCTCTATGAGTTTGTCTAAACATACAATGCTTCAAGAGATCTGTTCTATCAGAACAGATCTCTTTCTTTATTTCAGCTAACAATTCGAATGAATCAGTACGTGCGAATCGTGGAGCTGCTCTTGCTATGGAAGACAAAAAAGCCGCTAGAATAGCGACTTTCATTGCTCTGTGTTCATTTGTAGTGATGAAATATCCGGGTACTCCAGTGTTCTCTGCTACATTTAATTGTTCAAGGACACTCTGGCTTTTTCTTTCACACGTCTACGGCGATGTCATAAACGCCCATGGTGTTTCACTTAATCGGTACGATACCTTGATCCGTTTTCACTGGGAGCATGCCGCGTGCTTCCAGTTTCCCGAGAAGCACGTTAATTCCAGCTGAAGTATTTGGCTCCTGCTTTCCGTACACGGCAAGCCCTGAACGTACGTTCTGTAAATGGAGCATCTCGTAAGGATTACCGAGCGATAACAGCGTGTATCGCTGATTACGTCTGTTCATCTCATTAATTAAGGTTTGATAGTCTGTCCATCCGAACTGACTGGCTACATTACGGAATTGGTAGGAAGCCAGGATAACGTAATCTGCATGAGTCATCGCCTGGAGCGTTTCATTCATCTTCCCTGGAAGCATAACGGTAACCTCTGTTTTTATCGACTGGCTCTTTGCGGCTTGCACCAGTTGCTTCTCTAGTTGGTTCCCCTGTTCTTCTTCAGCTGCAACAATAACAACCCGGTCGCCTTGGTGGATTGGATCTGGTTTCGCACCTTCACGGCTTGCCAATAAGGTGACCGCTCGCTCTGCGATGCTCTGTTCGACCATGCGATGGGCCTCCGAACCGATCACATCCTTCAGCTTGGATAGCTTGCTTGCAAGCGACTCGCTGCGTTCAAACAAACCATATTTGGATTTCATCTCCAAAATTCGCTTTACGGACGCATGGATGGTTTCCTCCGAGATAGTCCCTTTTTTAACGGCGTTCACAAGGGTTTGATGGGCAGCTGCCGAATCTTGCGGCATGAGGATGATATCCACGCCAGCGGAAACCGCGCGTTCTACCGCTTTATTTTCCCCAAAATGCTCTGCGATCGCGTTCATGGTGAAGGCATCCGAAATGATGAGACCTTCGTACCCCATCTCTTCCCGGAGGAGCCCAGTCAATACCTTTTTGGATAACGTGGCAGGGATCGGCACACTTTTTCCGTCGTGGAGTGAAGTAACATGTTCGTTGTCTACAGCAGGGAAAGCAATATGCGCGGTCATAATCATGTCTACCCCATTATTGATCGCAGCTAGAAAAGGTTTCAGTTCCACTGCATCAAGCCGCTCTCGGTTATGGGTTAGCACCGGCATTCCAAGATGGGAATCTACCGTCGTATCGCCATGCCCCGGGAAATGCTTGACTGCGGCGATCATCCCCGATTGCCGTAGCCCTTTGATCGTTGCAAGGCCCAGCCGCGTCACCAAATCCGCATCCGAGCCAAATGATCGCATACCGATAATCGGATTGTCAGGGTTGCTGTTAATATCGAGTACTGGGGCAAAATTAATCTGCAGCCCAAGTGCTTTCAGCTCCTCCCCTGTCAGCCGTCCAGCCGCTTCAGCCAGCGTCGCATCTCCGGTTGCCCCAAGCGCCATTTGACCTGGCAGATTCGTCCCGCCCGGAATTCGCTTAATAACACCACCTTCTTGATCGATGCCAAGAAACAAAGGAATGTCGCCTGCTTCCAATTGCAGATCATGCGTAAGCGTTGTAACCTGCCTAGCGTCTACAATATTTTTATCAAAAAGAATAAATCCGCCCAAATCTTGGTTATGAATACTGTGCTTCAGTCCTTCATTAATGGTCGTTGTCACTTTACCGTTCCATTGCCTGATGTCAGGCATAAGCATCTGACCGACTTGCTCGTTGATGGTCATATATGAAATGAGCTGATCCCAATCGTGTGCCTGAATGGCTGCATCACGTTCGAAGCGAATCACTCGCGCCATGAATACGGCAAATTCCGCTCGTGTGACAGGTCGAGCCGGGCGATAAGTACTATCCGAATAACCGCCTACCAATCCGTTTGAGCTCATGATACGAATAGGCGCAGCCGCCCAATGTTTATCCGTATCAGTCAAACTTACGGGATGCCTGCCTTCCACGAGTGAATATGCGCGTGTTAGGAATGCTGCAGTCTCTGCGCGATTAATCGGTGCATCCGGCTGGAAGGTACCGTTAGGAAACCCACTGGCAAGTCCATGCTTTGCAGCAATGGCGATCTCGCGATAAAACGGATGGGTTGTCGGAACATCCGAATATGTCGTTCCTTTCGCTGATAGCTGAAGCTCTTGAGGATAAAGCTCACGCACCATGAACGTGACGGCTTGTGCCCGGGTTACAAACCCCTCGGGCTTAAATATCCCCTTGCCGTATCCAGCCACAGTTCCCCGTTTTGCCATATATGAAATACCGTCTTCTGCCCATTTTGAATGCTGCAGATCGACAAATCGTTCTTCCGCAGCTGCACTTCCTGCCCATAAGAGCATAGAACCGAGAACGGTAGCAATCATTGTCATCCGTTTTATATGCATCTGCTTCACTCCTGTTGATGTTCTGTGTTCGATCATTAGACGCTACCAAGCCCATTTTGTTTCCCTATTTTATAGTCAAGCTCACTGCGAGTAAAAAAAGGATAGGTTCGAAGTAAAATAAGTGCATGATCCTCCTTTCTCGTTTCTCTCCAGTGAATTGAAAGTAAAAAAACTTACTGCTGCTCGTCAATAACGTCTATATCACCTGCTTCTTTTCTCGTTTACAATATTTTAAGCAAGTCACCATTAACTATCGAGAAAAAGGGGGAGCAATATGAAAAAGAAAACGAAAACCTTGATGTTGTCTTTATGTATGTCGACCTTATTACTCGCAGCCTGTACAAATGGAAGTAGTAACGAGCAAAGTTCGACCAATACAGATTCGGATGCCAACGAAGGCGGAACAACAACCATTCACACGGTAACGTCTGAATACTCTTCTGCGAAATATCCAAAGGGCGATGATATCACAAACAATGTGTGGATTAAGCGATACAAGGAGAAGTTTAATATCGATGTCAAAACAGACTGGGTCAGCGATGAGTACGATACCAAACTGAATTTGGCAATAGCGTCCAGCGATCTTCCCGACGTGTTCAGGGTCAATCCTTCACAATTGAGGCAGTTGGTCGAAGCGGATATGGTAATGGACCTTACCGATGTCTTTGAGCAAAACGCTTCAGACCGTCTCAAAGGTTACATGGAAGCAGATGCAGACAGTTACGAGTCTGGAAAGAAAGACGGTAAGCTGTACGGTATTCCGCAGATGCACTGGGGATTAATTGAACAGCCAGACTTCATCTGGATCCGGAACGATTGGAAAGAAGAACTGGGTCTCCAGGATCCGAAATCTGTGGAGGACATCAAGAATATTGCCTTAAAATTTATGGAAAAGCACGGCGGTTATGGTATAGCGGTAGATCAAACGTTGGATTACCTCAACTTGCTCGCCATTGCATGGAATGCACATCCGGATATGTGGATGCAGGATAACAGTGGAAAACTGGTGTATGGCTCAGTTCAGCCTGAGATGAAGAATGCACTGGCTGAGTGGTCGGAATGGTACAAGCGAGGCATCATTGATCCGGAATTTGCAATCAAAGACTTTAATGCAATGAACGCGGATATCGTAGCCGGCAAAGTAGGCATGCAGCCTTATTACCAGTGGTGGGGTTATAATCCGGGTGTCGATACGGTATCCAATCTGGGTAAGGACGCGATCTTTTATCCTTATATCATTCCGACCATCGATGGAAAGGAAGCGAAACAATCCATCTTCTTTGCCAACAACAACTATATAGTGATGAAAAAGGGATTCAAGAGCCCGCAAGAAGTGATCAAGATTTTGAATGACTATGCTTATATCGTGGATGAAGGCAATGGCAAGGAATCCACAGAAACATTGTCTGCCTTGCTGGACAACGATATTGCTCATGTTGTTGGAGCGTTCCGTGTACTTAATCCGAACTCCGACTACGAGCAGTTTGAGGCTGTATCAGCAGCCCTTCAATCCAAGGATACCAGTGGACTCACGACTTCGGGAATGTGGCAAAAATATAACAACAGTGTTGAGTTCATGAAAAATGCAACACCAGGAGCAGTCGGTGATTATTTGCAACAAGGTGCTCCCAAAAATGCATATGGTCTTGCCAAAAAAGTCCTCGACAGTGAGAACTATATAAAGACGGCTCTATGGGGTGTTACACCAGAGATTCTGTCGAGCTACGGCACAACCTTGGATGATATCCTGACAGAAGGCTTCACCAAGATCATTATGGGTAGCGAAAGTATCGATTATTTCGATGTAGTTGTCCAGAATTGGCGAGCAGCCGGGGGCGATGACGCAACACAGGCAGTCAATGAGGCCTACGGAAAATAAAATGCAATTGCCAAGAGGGGGACGGGAATAGTTCTCGTCCCTTTTTGAAGATTATAGAATGTATACGTTTTCAGCGGAGCTGAAGGATCGATCATCGCAAGAAAAGCAACCGCCAAACAACGAATGTATCATCACCGATCGTGCTTCGATCAGAAACTTTTCTTATAGCGGTTACAATTTTATCACACCAAGGACGGAGGAATATGAATGCTGAGAAAATGGAAGCAGCAGAGTCCCTATCATCTAATGTTGATCCCAAGCCTGGTCTTGGTTTTCATCTTCAGTTACATCCCTTTTTACGGGCTTATTATTGCATTTCAGAAATACAATCCAGGCCTTGGCTTCAACTCACCATGGGTAGGATGGGATAATTTTACGCATGTATTTAATCAGCCGAATTTCGTAAGAACTATCTGGAATACACTGTACATGTCTGTCTTCAAGATTATCGGTGGCATTATCGTGCCCGTTATTTTCGCATTATTGCTTAACGAAGTACTGAATAGTGGAATCAAACGCACATTTCAAACTCTGGTATATATACCGAATTTTCTCTCTTGGGTCATTATGGCCGGCATCATGCTGGATATACTTAGCTCCGATGGCATCATCAACACATTTCTAGGCGTATTCGGGATTGCGCCTATCTCCTTTCTTGGCACACCATCCATATTCCCATGGACGATGATCGTGAGTGACATCTGGAAGGGATTCGGCTTTGGCACGGTTGTTTACTTAGCAGCCCTAACCAGCATCGATCCGGGACTTTACGAGGCAGCGGTGATTGACGGAGCCAAACGATGGAAGCAGACCATTTATATAACTTTGCCTCTGCTTATGCCGACGATTGTCTTAATGACGGTGTTATCACTGGGTAACGTCCTCAACGCAGGCTTCGACCAAATCTATAATCTCTACTCCCCTGTCGTCTACCAAACCGGTGATATCATTGATACCTATGTATACCGTCTGGGAATTCAGCAGGCACAGTATTCGATCGGAACCGCAGTCGGTTTATTCAAATCCATCATTTCTAGTGTTCTGGTGGCCGTATCGTACTTCCTGGCCTACAGAGTAGCTGGTTATCGTATCTTCTAAGGAGGGACTGTCGTTATGATTCATGATAAAAGTATGAGCAGGCGCTTGTTTCATATTATAAACTACACGATATTGCTTCTAATCTCTCTACTCTGCATCCTTCCGTTTATCAACCTGTTGGCTGTTTCATTCAGCAGCAGTTCGGCTGTATCAGCCGGTAGCGTAACGTTCTGGCCGGTTGAATTCACGACAAAAGCCTACGAATTTGCTTTAACTGGAGGGTCGTTCTTTTCCTCTCTCTGGGTTGCTGTCCAACGAACGGTTCTCGGAACGCTTGTGAATCTTGTTTTGATCGTGCTGACTGCCTATCCACTTTCCAAATCGAAACAAAAATTGATGGGTCGCAATATTTATATGGGATTTTTCATCGTAACCATGTTGTTTAGTGGAGGATTAATCCCCACTTATCTGGTAGTCGTCAAAATGGGACTAATTGATTCGATTTGGTCTCTGATCCTGCCCGGTGCTCTTCCCGTATTCAGTATGATTATTCTTATGAATTTCATTAGGGGGCTGCCAGAAGAAATCGAAGAATCGGCGATTATTGACGGTGCCGGGCCTGTACAGGTATTACTTCGTATTCTACTTCCGCTACTGAAGCCCGCTCTCGCAACTGTCGGCTTATTTAGCATCGTCGGCCATTGGAATTCGTGGTTCGATGGCATTATCTATATGAACAATCCAGAGAATTACCCATTGCAAAGCTACTTGCAGACCCTTCTGCAGAGCTTTGAACAAATCATGCTGAAATCAGGATCCGATTATACCCAACTGCTATCCATGATGAATGCCAGAACTGGACGCGCTGCTCAAATGTTCTTGGGGGCCATTCCAATTTTGCTCGTGTATCCGTTCCTCCAGAAGTACTTCACCAAAGGTTTGGTGCTCGGTAGCGTTAAAGGGTAGATGAAAGGGCTTGCAGTATTGACTGCAAGCCTTTTAAGTTATTCAACCTCTGTTAACCCATGAACAATACTACCAACAATACTACCTGTTGTCTGATATGGCAGGCAGCAGAATAGTAAAAATCGTACCTTCTCCCATTTGACTGGCTACCTGTATGCCGTAGGGCTTGCCAAAATGAAGTTGAATACGCCTCTGCACATTCTGCAGACCGATTCCCGTGGTTCCGGAACTCGCCTCGAGCTTTTTCTCCATAATGTTCTGGATCGCATGATGATCCATACCGACTCCATTATCACAGACTTCGATCGTAATATCACTGTCCCTCGGTTGTATGCGAATGGTAATGACTCCGTCTTCTTCGAGTTCGGCCAGACCATGAAAAATCGCATTCTCCACTAGAGGCTGAAGGATCATTTTGGGCATATGGTAACCCATCAGTCGATCCTCAATTTCATATCTCATCTGAATACAACCATAATACCTGACGTTCTGAATGGTCACATAATTGGTTATATTATCGATCTCCTCACGAATCGTTACGAGGGTTCCATCGGATCTTGTCGCATAGCGGAGCATAGAGATGAGTGCATCTGTCATTTCCACGATTTTGTCAGCTTGTTGCATGGAGGCAATCCATTTCACCGACCCAAGTGTGTTATACAGGAAATGAGGTTTGATCTGGTCATGGAGCGCACGCATCTCGGCTTGGGCTTTCTCTATTTCTTCCTGCTGTATCCGTTCGACCAAACGCTTCAATTCATGCGACATCTTGTTAAATCGAATGGATAAATGTCCAATCTCGTCTCGCGAGCGAATATGTTCGATTTGTTCAAACTGCCCCTTCTCGACCAAGGCGATGTTGCGCAGCAGTTTCTTAATGGGGGTTGTGATGACATGAGACAAAAAGATGGATATTATCGCAGCAAAAAGAAACATGACCAAGGCCAGCGTTACCAGATTACGGCCCAATATTTTGCCATCAGCAGTCAGCTCATCCATAGGCATATATAAGTATGTTGTCCATTTTTGCTGACTAAGGGGGCTTGTCACCACGACATTCATTGTTTCGGATGGGCGAACGTTGTCCCGGAATAGTGTTCCGATCAAACGCTCATTCACGTTATATACAATCTTGTCATTCTCATCAATGATCATGAACCTGGAGCGTAGCCCTTCCTGCAAGTTACGATTAACGATTTCGATGAATTTGATATCAATGCTGACGACGATCACGCCAAGCAGCTTCCCGCTTGTGACATCATGAATTTTTCGCGCATGCGAGACTGCCAGAATGTTATTCTTCAATTGCTCATCCATTCGGGTTGTCAGGGTAATGGTACGATCATCGTCATGCATGAACTTTTTAAACCACAACTCGTTTGCCACTTTAAAGTTAGGGTCAATGGGTTGATGAGGACTGACGAACAGATCTTCCCCCCCGTTCAAATTGTAAAGGTAGATCGAGAATACGCGATCCTTCATCATGATATAATTCATCAAAATATTATAGGCAGCTATCTCATGCTGCTTGTCCCCATCGCGCAGGAAATCCTGGATCGGAAAGCTTCCTTCATGTGTCGCAGATAGATTGTTGCTTAGTCCATTACTGGCCAGCAGTGAGATTTTCTCAATCTCTTTTAGAAATTCGTCAATGCGAATATTCGTCTGTTTGGCCAGATCGCCAAGCAGCTTCGTGTAATTCTGTGCCAATAACCGCTCAGAGGAGTAATACGAATTGATCGTCATCACAAATACCGGAAGGATAATGACGATTATACAAATGATCATAATTTTGTACTGGATTCGAAAGAGTTGGGGACGCCTCATAAGATGCACCTCTATTCACGGATTACATGATTCTCTGCTGCAATTCTCGATATTCCTCAGGTGTCAGCCCTACAGATTTCTTGAAAATCTTACTGAAATAGGTGTAGTTATGGTAACCTACCTTGTCTGCAATTTCATATACCTTCAATTCCCTGCTGAGTAGATATGCCTTCGCATGTTCGATCCGAACTCGTGTCAAGTAAGAGATAAAGTTCTCTCCCTTCTCCTGCTTGAACAATCGGCTGAGATACGAGGGATTGACATTAATTTGGTTAGCTACACTTTGCAATGAAATATCCTCGGCGTAATACTTGTCGATCAACTCAATGGCGAGGTCAGTATAGGTACGTTCCTGCATAATCTGGAAATCGGCTTTAAAGTAATACGTAATATGAGCCAGCATATCTTGGTGAATATCCTCCCAATATTCTGCCTTCAGAACGATTTCATAAGGGGATCTCTCCTTAAAAGAAGGTTTGCCTCTTTCTGCAGCCCGTGATAAATGGGAGTGTATGGTTTCCATCACCATAATATACTGCTTGCGGATACTGCTCTCATCCGCTTGCAGCGTCTCCAGATTAGATCGTATTCCTTCAAGGAAATCCTCTGCCTTTTTGTAGTCTTTACTTACCCACAATTTTAGAAAATCTCGTTCTTGCTGGGAGGTCAGCATTCCGTTCACTTCTTTCCGAGCTGGAGCTCGAATCACGTCCTCGTAATACAGTACCTGGTTGCTGCCTGTGAAGAAACCCTGCCTTAGGGCGAATTCCGCTTCTTGGCATGCCGTTCTAATACAATGGAAACCGGAAACGATTGTACTTACACCCGCTGTAAGCGATAGATTCATAAAGTCCTTAATCGAGGAAAGAAGCTTAGTACATCGTTTATTTAGATCGGTGTGTACTGATCCACTCTCAGGACAGACATTGACAATAATCCAATACTCAGACGAACTTTCAACGAAAATCTCCTTCTCCCATTTGGACGGAATGATCTCCTCCATCATATTAAGAATGGAAAATCGGAGAAGTTTCTCCCCCTTTTCCACATATTTTTTCTTTGCATCCTCGTAATAGTTTACGATGAATTTGATGACAACCAGCTGATCCGATCTGATCCGCAAATTCAATTCTTCAGCTTTGGTGACCGTATCCTTTCCACTTATGAATCCGCTTACAACATCTTGAAAGAAGCTATCCTTTAAATGTCTAAGACTCTTTGAATAATCATATGCCATAGAGGGGATTTTTGTCGGGTTAACCTGTTCGCTCTGCAATTTCTGTTCAATGGCGATCAGGAGATCGATAAGGGAGGTTTCGGTAATCTCGCTTTTAATCAAGTAGTCTGAGGCACCCAGTTTTAATGCCTCTTTCACATAATGAAATTCGTCAAAATTACTAAGAATGACATACTTACAGGTGTTCAGTACGATCGAAGCCTCTTGTATAAGTTGCAGCCCATCCATGATCGGCATCTTGATATCCGTAATGATCAGATCGGGATTCACTTCAAGCGCAAGGTCCAACGCTTCTTTTCCGTTCCCGGCTTCACCAACTACATGGAAATTGTACTCTTCCCAACTCAGCATGGAACGAATTCCAACCCGCATGAGTAATTCATCATCTACGATCATCAGTTTATACATGCGATCCTCCAATTTTCATTAGTTATGTCCTTTTCTCCAAAACACCATTGAATCCCATTCTTATCAACCAATATTACCTCATATATTAGGGCCTTTGGCAACCATATACTTTTGTATTTGCAGAGAAAGCAATGGTAGATGAAAACAACAGATGATCTGGCGTGAAATCATATTTGATGAAATGGAAAAAGCCGCTATATTAGCGGCTTGGAAGAGAACATTGTTCTTTTCCCAAATTGCAAGCTAAATATTAAACTAAGAAAGCTTTGGAGATAATGACCAACAAAATAAAGAGAACCAGAATTGCACCGATGGACGTGAAACTACCGTATCCTCCACCAAGTCCTCCTACATTTCTATTTCCTACTTCACTCATGCTTCTTCCCCCTCTTTTGTGGTATGTGATAGATTATTCAGTTTCGATTAATTTGACAAGGCTGTGAATAAAAAAGGGCAAGATATTCAAAACACGACAAGCCCCTCCCTTCAATACGAAGGGAAGGGCTCTTTTTTGCATGAACGAAAGTGGAATAAGCTCACTTTTCTGCGTCAGTTGTGTTTAAAATAGTTAAGCAGCAATTTACTTTAAGTGGGTTTTAAAGCTATCTCCGGCTTCACCACCAAAAACGATATAACCACCTTTGGGAAGCTGCGTCGATTGTTGATGGGTCGCTACGGAAAAGTGAACCACTTCACCTTTATCGTTATACACGGCATACCCTCCGCTCTCCGGAGAATCAACGGTTAACGATTTGTTCGCGGAACGGGAGTCGATAGCATACCACCGGGCTTGCCCGTTTGACGGAATGGTGGTAACTCCTGTTTTGCCGCCAAAGATCGGTGTTATGGCATCCTCTGCGATGTACTCCTGTCCATCCTGAATCAAAACTTCAGCTCCATTCTTTGTGTGGAGTTGCAAGTCGAATGCATCTCTTCCATTCATAACAGGAATCTCAACCACATTCTTTGCGTTGTTCGGATCAATGACTTTTGTGCCATTCGTATATCCATTCTCCGTATCGACGGACAGGTTCTTGATCAGCATCGAAGGAAGCAGATAGAAGATCGACGTTATTTTTTCATCCAGCGCGTAATATTTCGAGCCGTTGCGTGCTTCCCATTTCGCTTTCGTTGTTACGTCCAATGGATTTTGTTCCAGTTTTTGATAATCATAGGTATTCATCACCGTTTGGCCTAAACCGGGTAACGTTATATTCGCTTGAACATTAACATACACCTTGTCGTTACGTTCTTTTTCAAAACGGACCTTCACACTTCCATCGGAACTCGTAAATTGTCCTTCACCTGTGTACACATATTTCTGTTCCGGAATAAGTCCTCCCTGTAAAGCCGGCAGTTTGAACTCGCTATTTTTAATGTCTATATTCAGCGTTGTACCTACCGTGCCATAAAGGCCGGAATATGCAGTCAACTCTGCCGGCATTTTCACTTTGACGGGTGCTGAGAACGTTTGATCGGGTTTGATTTCCTCAATGATACCCTGATCCTCCAGAACCTCCAACAGAACTTTGCTGGCAAACATCTGGTTATAGATGGAAGATCCGCCAGAAGAAAGAACCGCCATCGATATATCATGTTCAGGTATAGTGATTAACGAGGCATGATACAGCATGGTGTCTCCACCTTTGGTAAGTGCAGTAACGCCGTAATCGCTGAACGGTGCAAGTGCAACAGCATCCCAACCCAGACCGTAGTTGAAGGTATTTCTTTCTTCAGGCACCCAGATTCCATGACGATATTCATGATTTTGCATGGACTCTGCCGAAGATTTGGACAGAATGTCGGGTCTGTTCCCCATCAACACTTCAGCGAATTGGCTCAATTCTTCTGCAGTCGAATAGATACCACCTGTACCGATAATATTGGCATTTTCAATAGGGAGTTTTGTTTCAATCGTAGGCCAATATGTTTCTGATAGTCGGTTTCTATCAAAAGAATCAAGAGGGGTCTTGGTTGCTTCCAGCTGTAACGGATTGCTGATGAACTTGGCAATATATTCGCTGTAGCTTAATCCACTCACCCGTTCAACCAATATCTCAAGCAACTGGAAGCCATCATTACAATAAACGGAATAGGCTCCCGGTTTAGATTTAAGCTTTTCTGACTTCAGTTTGAGAAATAATTCATCATGATTGCGGGTATCATTATCGTCAAACAACATGCTGTTCCCATAATGTGTGCCGTAGAGCCCGGATGAATGGTTCATCAGCATGCGCGGCGTAATTTGAGTATATCGGGCATCGGCCATTTCGAAGTCTTTGATATACGAAGTAAGAGGCTGATCCAGATCTATTTTACCGGAATCGACCAGCATCATCGTGGCAGCCGTAACAACCATTTTGCTAACCGAGCCTATGCCAAACATCGTGTCCTTGTCGACTGGTTTTTGGGATGCCTTGTCATGAAATCCAACACTGTCCGACAAAATGATCTTCCCTTCATCCCTGATGGCATATTGGAGTCCTGTAACCCCATAATTTTGCACCATCTCTGTGGCAATTTTGTTGGCCTGATCTTCAATCGTTGAGCCCTTGTTCGACTCTGCCATGGCATGTGTCATGGGTGTGATCACAAGCACAGCTGTACATAACATACTGATTAATTTTTTCATTTAATAACTTCCTCCTTATGATGCTGCTTGTATGATTGCATTCATCATATCCGGGAAGAGGCATTTAGAACGATAATGAGCCGTGAACGGAAAAAAACAATCCCTGAACGGTATGTTCAGGGATTGTTCATGTCAAAAGGAAGCACGACCATGTTATTGAATGTTCGATGATGGTTCTCAATACTCATATGTCCACCATACTTTTCGCACATTCTCGATATATTGGTCAGACCGATCCCATGATACTCCGGGTTGGGTTTCTCCGTCTTTAAGTGAGCCAGTTTTTGCTCCACATGATTCAGAATCTGGATGACAAGAGCTGACGCTGTAGAATGAATCGCGATCAGGATATATCTGTCTTCGGCATGTCTTACTTTCTTGGAAGCTTCGATGGCATTATCCAGCATGTTACCGAGTACAACGCACAGGTCATATCGATCAATGAGGACATGTTGTGAATGGAGCTGAATTCGGGTATCAATTTTGATCCCGTTTGCCTGCCCTAGAGCAATGGTATTCGTAACAAGCGCATCGATGACTAGATTGCCGGAGTTCACCCGCTGGTATGCTCCTTCAATCTTATTCAATGTGAGTTTAATATGATCTCCTGCCGAATCCAGCTTGTTTTGCTTAATGCATTCATCAATGTATAGGAACTGCTGATTGATATCGTGAATAATGCTTTTCACATTTTTAAAACTGTGCACCGTCTTCTCATAATTGGCATCCTGATAATCCATCTGACGCTGCAACTGGGCATTTTCATTCGCGAGCTGAACCTTTTCTACCATATTATCGAATATATAAACAATGAACACATTGAGAAAAAGGGAGCCCAGTACGGAGACGACGTAATATATGTTTTTTTCACTATAAGTCGAGGCCACATTGATCTGATAGATCGTAATGGTGGGTACGATCAGAAACAAGAAATAATAACGATAATGCATAGCGAAACTTCTCCGTTTGGCAATCAAACGAACAATCTGGATAACAATGAACATGATACTGCAACCAAGCAGCATCACTTTGGAGAACACCCAATGATATTCCACGTCGAAATGATCCCATATGCTATAATCCGTGGAGTCGATCGCACTCATAATATATACGGCAATGTAATTTACCGTTGTGAGCAGTACTGCATAGAGGATAGTAAAAACAAGTTTTATTATAAATTCCACCTTATAGGATTGTGCCAGGCTGAAGATGAATAACAATGCAAAAGCGGACGAAACGACGGGTGAAAATGAAGATGCCAAATAGAAATAACCCAGCACGACAAATACAATGAAGTAGATTGCTCTATATGGTTTTCGTTTAGTCTTGCCTAGCACTGAATCGAAATAAAAACTCACCTGGAATGCCATAAGTAAGGGAATCCCGATGACGGACAAGATCATATAAGTATCCATATCATTGAATCCTCATAATCATAAATTTGGTGTAGGCATCCTTGACTTCTTTGACTTTGGAACGCCCTATAGGCAACACGGTGCCATTTAACATGACGACCTGGGTACCCGCAAACTTCTGAACATGCAGCAGGTTGATGATAATTGAACGATGAATCTGCAGGAAACCATGGTCTTTCAAGGCGGTGGCATAACTGGAAAGGATGCCTTTGCTCTCATGCGAATTCTCCTGAGTCACAAATTTTAATTTGTTCTTGATCGTCAAACTTTTCATGACTTCAATCCAGAGAATATCATCGTATTTCAATAGAAGTTCTTCATAATCTGACTTAATCAGTACATACTTTTTGTCCAGCGCTTTAAAATATTGGCACAGCTTAATCATTTTTTCCTCGAAGATATCCGGCAGGATTGGTTTGATCAGATATTGAAAAGTTACTACATCAAAGCTCTCCACCATATACTCGGGGTAGCTGGTCAGAAACATGATTTGTACATCCAGATACTTCATATTCCTGATTTCTTTGGCTGTCTGGATTCCATTCATTCCACTCATCTCTACATCCAAGATCAGAACATGAAACGTGTCCCCCACGTTTTTATAATGAGAGACGAGCTGCTCACCGGATGCAAATAATGTAATTTGGAAATCAATATTCGTTTTTAGGGATAAGGAGATTAGCATCATTTTTACAAGTTCTCTTTGTTTCTCCTCGTCATCACAGATTGCAACATTGAACATGTGGGAACATCCGCCCTTCTTTGACATCGACTCTGAATTTCACTCTCGAATATACTATTTTATCATAGGTTTCGGAGCGAATATGGGATGAAATGCATTATTCAGACCCTAAAATGCTGGACCCCTAAAAACGTATCCTCATAAAACAAAAAGGCCGCTAAAATAGCGACTTTTAATGGGATAATGTTTCTTTGCCCCTCAACACAAGCCTGCGAGTATATCTCCCGGCCTGGCATTTTCTTTTAAATGCTTCCTTAGTTAGTTCTTATTCCCTTTTTGTACGCCCTCATTGCAAAAAAGTACGCTACGAGCAAAATCCCAATACACCACGCAAGAGCGATCCATATATCATTGCCAACCGGCTGATCTGACAATAGCGCACGAATGGCTTCCACGATCGCCGTCACCGGCTGGTTTTCGGCAAAGGCGCGAACAACCAATGGCATCGACTCGGTCGGCACAAACGCCGAGCTGATAAATGGCAGGAAGATAATCGGATAGGAAAAGGCGCTTGCGCCATCCACCGTTTTAGCGTACAGACCTGCGATTGCTGCGACCCAAGTCAATGCCAGCGTAAACAGCAAGAGTATGCCGGCTACCGCAAGCCATGGCAGAATCCCTGCCGATGAACGAAAGCCCATAACAAGCGCGACGAGAATGATGACAATGACCGAAATGGCGTTGGATACCAGCGAGGTCAGCACATGTCCCCACAGAACGGCGGAACGTGAAATCGGCATGGTGTGAAATCGCTCCATTATGCCCCGCTGCACATCGGTGAACAGACGGAAAGCCGTGTAGGATACTCCGCTGGCAATCGCAATCAGCAGAATGCCGGGCAACAGGTAATTCACATAGTTATCCGTTCCGGCTTGAATGGCGCCGCCTAACACATAGACGAACAGCAACATCATTGCGATCGGCATGATGGTGACGGTGACGATGGTGTCCATACTGCGGGTAATATGGCGCATGGAGCGCCCGAGCATAACACCCATATCGCTAAAAAAGTGTTTCTTTACGGCTTCCATTTACACGGCCTCCTTCTTACCGACGATTGCGAGGAATATCTCCTCTAATGACGGCTGCTTTTCAACATACTCCACCTTGGCTTGTGGGAACAGCTTTTTCAGCTCCGAGAGCGTGCCATTCGCGATAATCCTGCCTTCGTGCAGAATGGCAATTCGGTCGGCAAGCTGCTCAGCCTCCTCCAAATACTGTGTAGTGAGAAATATCGTCGTACCTCCGGCGGCAAGCTCCTGGACAATCTTCCAAACCTCGATGCGTGACTCGGGGTCAAGCCCAGTGGTCGGCTCGTCGAGGAAAACGATCTGTGGTTTTCCCACGAGACTCAAGGCGATGTCGAGCCTGCGGCGCATACCCCCTGAATACGTAGACGCCCTGCGCTCGGCAGCCTCTGTCAGACCAAAACGTGTAAGCATATCGTCTGCAACCTGACGCGGATTTTTGAGGTAACGCAGCTTGGCAATCATGATCAGATTTTCCCGTCCGGTCAGCATTTCATCCACTGCGGCAAATTGCCCGGTCAGACTGATCTCCTGCCGCACATTGTCCGGCTTGGATGCAACGTCGAATCCGTTTACGGTGACAGTTCCGCTGTCTGGTTTGAGCAGCGTGGTGAGAATTTTGACAACCGTTGTCTTGCCCGCCCCGTTGGAGCCGAGCAGGGCAAAAATACTTCCCTTATCCACCTCGAAGTCTACGCCCTTTAGGACTTGCAGCTGCTTGTAGGACTTTTGCAGCCCACTCACTTGAATCGACTTGATTTGCATGTTTTCCCCTCCTTAAATAACGGTAACCTTTGACAAATCGGCATCCATGCCTTTAAGGGCGGCATAGGTCAGTTTATCCATCATTGCGCCATCAAAGCAGATGGTTTTGATGGCACGGTAATACTTCTTGGAGAGAACGGACACAGGGAAAGACACATTTTTGAGGGTAGCGTCCTTAAACGAAACGTTGTTTAGCGCCGATTTGTCAAACTTGACGCCGATGAAGGTTTGCCCGTCAAAACACACCCCTCCCAGATCGGAAGATTTGAACTCCACGCCATCAAAGATACAGTTTTCAAAGATGGTTTTTCTGAGGTCGTTCATGGTCAGCTTAACGTCAGTCAGTTTTACATCTTTGAATTTTGCTCCGTCCAGCCCCGATTTGCTGATATTGGTTCGTACAAGTATGGACTTATGGAAGCTCGCATGCGATAGGTCAAGGGTGGAAAAGTTGCAATCCGTCAGATTGGCCTGGTCAAAAATAGCTTCGCGGACATCACTGCTCGCAAATGTGCTACCAGTCAAGTCAGCACCCGTAAAGTCAGAGCCCGGTAACGCACTCCCTTCAAATTTCCCTTTATGCGCGATGACACCCGCAAAGTCACTCTTCACCAGGTTACTCGCGCTTAAATTGGTTACCACCTGTCGTTCCAGCGATCGGGAAAGGTTAGCCACCTCTTGTACCGTTTGCTCAATGTCGCCGATGCTTGCAATGGTCATTTCAAACGCAGTTTCATCGTCCTTGCCCTCGGCTTTAAGTTCATGGAACCGCTCCTGCAGATCGGAAAGCAGGTCAGCCTTTAATTCGGTAACACTTTTTACCCCATCGTAAGGTGCGAACACGCCGTTCAAATAGTTGTTCAATTTGTCATTCATTACATCAACTCTCCTTATAATAAATTTTCAAGCACACGCTTTGCATACTCCCAGTTGCTTTTGTTGCGGGCATAAGCCACTTTGCCCTTTTCGGTAATCCTAAAATATTTACGCCTTCCGCCCTGAGATTCATCGCCCCAATACCACTCGATATCACCGTCGGCCTCAAGCCGACGTACGCTGGAGTACATCGTGGCTTCTTTTAATTCATACTCTCCACCCGAGCGCTGGCCAATCAGCTTGACAATTTCATAGCCGTACCGGTCAGCTTCGGATAAAAGTCGTAAAATCATTGTGTCGGTATGGCCGCGCAGCAGGTCGGATGTGATTTTGTTATCGCTCATGTAAGCACCTCCACATCTGCATCATACGATATACTACTATGACTGTCAAGGTAGTGTTTCGAATAAAATACTCTGTTGAATTAACTTCTGTGTTTGTCACTACGATTTGGACAAGGACATATAGCGTTAAAACTCAAAAAAGCCGCAACAATGCGGCTTTTAATCGTGTATAATCTTGTCGCCTTATCCGTATTAATCAACATTAGACACATCATCTAAATTGGCTGTGGATATAAGTTAATGTCCATACATGATCTCTAAGTTAATTGCTGTGCAATCTCCCAGACATGTCCTGCCGGATCTGTGAAGGCGGCCGTACGTACTCCCCAAGGTCGGTCTACTGGACCGTTAAGCAGAGCAACGCCATGTGGTTTCAATTCGTTACACACTGCATCCACATCTTCCACTCGGATGGTAAACTGAAAACGAGATCCGGATTCTCGGCTTGCGACTGTTCCAGGATGGATCAGACCGTGTGCTTCGGAAATATTCAGGAGATTGATACTCATATTTCCGAAGTTGAATACCGCAGAAACATCGTCTTCATATACAGCGGACAATCCAAATACGTCTTGATAGAATGCCCTCACCTTGAGCAAGTCCTCCACAAATAACGTTATAACATCCACATTCATTGACCCTAATGTCTTCATAGGTATTCCCCTTCACATACACTTTTGTTTACGTTAATACGCTCCTTTAATTACAAAAAACGACCCCCTAATGGTTCCAGCTAATTTAGATTTCTGTCTGGCGAACTTAAACTTTCCTTCTAACTCTTTTGGTACCTCCATCCCCTCAGAAAGCTTAAAACCAACAGCCCGCTTCTTAGGGTCATCAACTGTATACATGACATTGAGACCAAGACCATCTTCATAAAAGACATAGGAAAATTGAATATTTTCCACTTGAAAAGACGACGTTTGCAGAGGCTTGGCCGCAAACTCAATATCACGTTCTTCTTTCAAAATTCGCTTTACATAATCAAGGGTCTCCTGACTTTCGCTGGCTGATACAACCGTAAATTCATGTTTATATTTGTTCATAAAATAACGGGCTTCATTCGCACGCAAACCAGCAAGCGCCTCTGCTACCGGTGAAGACTCCAAACCAACCGTAGAGACATTTTTAAAATCAACGATATACGACATTCCCATCCTCCTTCTCGTTATTTCCTAACAACCGGAATCCACATTTCACCAAATACCAAGCCGTTACGCTGCCCCATCTCAACCGTTGCATTTGGCCCACCAACATAGGCATAGCTCTCTTCTTGTGGCAGGACTTGACCAAAAGCAATGCCAGTAAGGTGATTACTCAACTCCTCAGCCGTTTCCCCTTCACCCTTAACAACCAGGTATTCTCCCTTAGGGAATTGGATCACTCGGGTTGCTTCTGGCAGAGATGCTTCTGTCATAACGCCAGCATAATGCATCATCTTGTTATTCACCGCTTCGTTCACGGCAAAAATGTAGTCATTTGTCGCTATAGCTTTTAAAGTGTCTAGGCTTCCATCTTGTTTCACAGTCGACCAAAAATCCGCCTTTTCTTTGTTGATGCCAGCAAAGTCTGTGTAGGGGCTCTTAAGCTCAGTTCCAATTCCTAAAACGATAAAGCTGTCTTTTTCTTCAAAATTATAATTACTCATCATGAACACCGTCCTCTTTAAATTTATCAATGGATTTGTCTTTTCACTTGATGGGTTTATAATAACCTTAAATCATGTCAAAATATGATACTGTTTAGGGGGCCCAATGAAAAAAGTTGAACGGATTAATATCATCATGCGCTATATCAACAACCGCGCCCACTTTACCATCTCTGAAATCATGCAAGAATTCAACATTTCTCGTTCGACAGCTATTCGTGATATTAAAGAAATTGAAGGCATGGGCATGCCGCTAGTCGCTGAAGTCGGGAGAGACGGGGGTTATTCTGTCATGAATAACTCTATCCTGCCCACTGTCCGGTTTACCGATAATGAAATCAAAGCTCTGTTTATCGCCTTTATGGCCACCAGAAATCAACAACTCCCTTATCTGAAGAGTCGTCAGTCTTTAACAGAAAAATTATTGGGCCTCATCTCAGAAAATCAGCAGGATGACCTGGTCCTGTTAAATCAAATATTGCTCTTTGAAGGGACTAACCCTCATAATCCCGATTTGCTTGATCTGTCAGACCTGCCCCACCCTATGTTGGAAAAACTCATTCAGATTCTTCTCTTAGAGAATTATTTAATGGTTACTGTCAAAGAAGAGCGAGAAATAAAGTCTTATCCCATTTATCTTTTGCACCTGTATCGTGAGAAATGTCTATGGCTAATTGGAGGCTTTGACTTAGAAGAAGAGAAGAGACGGATTATATCCGTCGACAATCTCACACAAATAGAACCATACCCAAAGAAAAAAAGGGTAAGTAAGAAAAAGATTTTAGAACAACTAAGCAAGCAGGAAGAGGTAATCAACCTTGTCCTTGAACTTGGCCCAAAGGCGATTGCTCAGTTCAAAAAATACCATCCTTTAAACTGTTCACTTGCTTATACAAATCCTTACCAAACCACAGCGATTATAAAGACATGTATCAATGTTTATCATTTAGAAGAATTAACCGAAATCACTAATTGGTTGCTTTTTCTAGGTGAAGATATCAAGGTCAAGGAGATTCCGGAAGAAATCCTAAACGGTATACAAGAGAGATTAAGCTTATACTGTCCATAAACCATGTTCAGCTTCCCTCTCTTCTCTGTTTTCCACATATATTGCATTTCAATTCATTATTGTCAAAAATAACAAACAACAAAGCCGATCAATTTGCTCCACTGATCGGCTTTGTCTAATATCTATTTATACTCTATTCAATCTTAATGCTCATTTACAGCGCTGTGTAGAATCGTAACACTACTTTAAAACCGCTGTTCTGTTCGTTCATTCTTACCATCCGCGGTTGGACATGCGCTCTTCTGGAGCTAATTTAGAAATTTCGATCCCTTTCATAGGGGCACCCAAGTTTTTGGATACTTCGGCAATCAGTTTGTAATCTGTGTAATGTGTTGTAGCTTCAACGATTGCACGAGCGAATTTCTCAGGGCTATCGGATTTGAAGATACCCGATCCTACAAACACACCGTCTGCTCCCAGGTGCATCATTAATGCTGCGTCCGCCGGAGTAGCTACACCGCCTGCTGCAAAGTTAACGACAGGAAGTTTTCCATTTTCATGAACTTCGCGCAGCAATTCATAAGCTACACCCAAATTTTTTGCTTCAGCGTACAGCTCGTCTTTGGACATGTTTTGCACTTTACGGAGCTGGCTGTTAATCAGACGCATATGACGAACTGCCTCAACAATGTTGCCCGTTCCAGGCTCACCTTTTGTACGAATCATCGATGCACCCTCACCAATACGGCGAAGAGCCTCTCCCAAATCTTTGGCTCCACATACAAATGGTACAGTAAACTCATGTTTATCAATATGGAACACTTCATCTGCAGGTGTAAGAACTTCACTTTCATCGAGATAGTCCACACCTAGGGATTCAAGCACTTTGGCTTCTATGTAATGACCGATACGTGCTTTGGCCATAACTGGAATAGATACAACCTTCATAACCTCTTCAACGATGGTTGGATCTGCCATACGAGCTACACCGCCGGCTGCGCGAATATCGGAAGGTACCCGTTCAAGAGCCATAACAGCTGTTGCACCTGCCGCCTCAGCAATTTTAGCTTGTTCTGCATTCATGACGTCCATAATGACGCCGCCCTTTTGCATCTCAGCCATTCCTCTTTTTACACGATCTGTACCTGTTTGCATGATTGTATTCCCCCTAATTAAATTTATTGTTTCACTTCATCCTATGAATTAGTATAAAATGAAAATGGACAACTAAAAAGATCCAATATTTTCGGTTTTTATTGTACCACTTCTAAATTAACTTCTGGAGGGCATATGCAATTTCATGTAGCTTACAGTTCATATTTGAACCGAAAATATACCAAGATGAAGGCTCTCTATCATGCGATTCGTGACGCTATTCATGAAGGTAATCTGGTGTATGGCGAAAAGTTACCATCTACGAGAGAGTTAGCTGCGACGTATCACATTTCCCGAGGCACAGTAAATCAGGTATACGATACGTTGACTGCTCAAGGTTACATTCAATCAGAGCATGGAAGAGGAACCTTTGTTGCTTATCAGTTGGATTTAAGCAATGATGCATCCACCGTGAAAGCTTACGCTCATCACTTATCAGCCTGGGGGAATCGTATTCAGCAGTTTGAACAGCAGACAACTCAAAGGAATTCACAAACAAATGCACAAACAAGTGATTCCAGAATAGAGCGTGACGAAGTAATTGACTTTAGCAAATACCAGCCTGATTTTTCCAAATTCCCTTACGATGAATGGAACAATCGATTGTATGCAGAGATACGGAATCGCGAGCATCACATAGAAACAACCACCGCTCTTGTTAGTTCAACTGGGGAGCCGAAATTGCGAGAAGCCATTGCTGCCTATCTTCGGCGGATGCGAGGGATTCAAGTCGATGCAGATCATATTGCAGTGACTGCAGGCTCTATGCAAGCTATCGCTCTACTCACTCAATTACTTGCAGATCCAGGGGATCGTGTAGTAACGGAAAGTCCTTGTTATGTCGGGATTTCTCAAGCGATTTTGGCTGCGGGTGCACAGTTGATTGAAGCCAATCTAGATGGTCAGGGAGTTGTTCCCCAGAACTGGGAAGCACGTATGTTGTTTGTCACGCCATCACGACAATTTCCTACCGGCGAAATGCTCAGCCTTGAACGTAGACAAACTTTGCTGGACTGGGCACATCGTCAGGATGCCATGATTGTCGAGGATGATTATGATAGTGAATTCCGATATCGTGGAATGCATGTTGAACCGCTAAAAACATTGGATAAAGCGGGACGCGTAATCTATCTCGGCAGCTTCACGAAAACATTGCCTTTAGAAGTACGGCTTGGTTATGTGGTTCTCCCCCCCACTTTGGCAGATACCTTTAGAAAAGCACAGGCATTATACGAGCCAAGACCCGTCAATCTAATCGAGCAGCGGGCATTAGCTGCATTTATGACAAGCGGCCAATATGAGCGTCATCTGCGTAGGATGAATCGTTTATACAGTCGCAAATTCCATCTGTTACTCAAACTTTTGAACCAGCAACTCTCAACATGGTTTGATTGGGTGGAAAATGAAGCGGGTCTGCACGTGTTTGGCTGGTGGCGAGGTGATGCGACCACTTTTGAAGTCTTTCGGGCAGCGGCTAGATCGGAAGGGGTTGTATACTCAGAGGTCAGCAGTTCAACGTCTGAAGGTACGAAGTATGGTATCTATTTATCATTTGCACATTTGTCAGATGTTCAATTACAGGAAGGCGTATTCAAATTAAAAAATGCCGTCGTAGCTGCATTGTAAGGGCACTCGTCTCATAAATGCAGTATAAGAAGATGCAACATTTGGAAGAGGGAGTATTGTCGAGCTTTTCAAGTTTTCCGAATTTGAGAGGCAACTCTGAAAAGGACCTCTGCCCCTCCCTCCAACTTCAGCTAGTCTGATGCGCTCACTAAGTTACAACCATTGCCTTCCTAGCTGAATACGAAAGGTTTCCTCTAACGTTTACTGTTCTTTTCGTTTAAAACACATCTTTCCAACAATAAGTCCCATACCAGATGAGCATATAAGATATCCAAAGAACAAGAAAAGTAAATAAACACCATGAAGATCTTCAGGAATCTGTTTTAAGCCTTCAAACCAAGCAAAACGAAAAGGATACAGGATTGCTACCCAAATGATCAGCAATAATAGAAGAAAATTAATTATTTTTAGCACAATAACGATCCTTTCAAGTCCGGGTGGAAACAGTCGGATGTATACGCTGCATCTTTCATTTTGTATACCTTAACGCTGCCCGCACTATAATAGTTAGCTTATGTATTAGACTCGCTGCATTCTGAATGTGCAAATGTGTGGTTCACGTGCGGACAAGATGTCGAGATGCCATACAAGCGGTTTTCTCTCTTTCAATAATAAGCTTCGCTCCGAGATGGATTAGGGGTTGTCCTCTCAGCTCGCGGTTGAAACATAGCATGAAGCGAGCGTTAACGAGTCTGAGGCGTCTTATTCCAGGGTTTGAAGCAACGTTGTATGCTCAGTGCACTCTAGGAGCACTATCTTGCAACTTCGTGTTCGATCTGTTCTTCTGTCTTGGCTGTCCTTTCCAAGACAGATATGTCCAGATCCGAAGGAGGTACTCGACTGGTCCACTGCTAAATTTCTTAAGATATAACGGACTGAGCCATAATTGAGTACCATAGACAGCAAGTGCAATAATTGCTCCAATGAATACACCAGCACGCCCAAACAGACCCAGACCGTAACCATAAAAAATAGTCGTACAGATGACACTCTGCATCAGGTAATTCGTCAGTGAGAGACGGCCGACCGCCTCAAACCTGCGCATCAGGCTAGAACGGCGTCTTCCTGCGTATAACAGTGCAAATGCGTAAATGTATCCGAGTGCAAGCAACATTCCCCCGAGCGTCCCGCCGATTCCGATTCCGGGCCAACCTTCCGCACCAAATTGTGGCGCCAATACACTGTAAGCTTTGAGTATCAAACCAACTGGAATCAACAACGAGGCACGACGTAAATACATATGTCTCATTGCCTGAGGATCGCTAAACGTGCCAATTCTGGCAGCGTGCATACCAAGCAGAAACATCGGTACCGTCATTAGCGGGGCTAATACCAGGGCCAACAAGGCAAATGACACATCCAAATCCCCACCGAATGGATCGCCGTTATTGCTGAAATCCCTGATCTCCTCGTAGTTGCCATTACCGTATACATCCTGACTTTGAATGATGTAGTTATCCATATGAGTGGATTCAATAGATAGCGGATTCATCGGATTGGATGCCGGCAAACCAAGCAGCCCTGCTCCGACAAGTAGCAGTACTGCCCAAATGAGCAGCGTTTTTGGCTTTCGATTCAGGAACATCAGCAGAAAGAAACCGAGTACACCGTAAAAGGATAGGATGTCCCCTTCCCAAAGATAGGTTATGTGCAGCAATCCGATACCAAACAGTAATAGAAAACGTCGAGCAAGATGACACTTTGGTCGTAAATCTCGCGATTGAAGGCTTTCTGACAGTTTGATCATACCGAAGCCGAACATGAATGCAAAGATCGGCATAAAACTACCTACCACAGTGATCTGCAGAAACGAGAGAAATGCCTGGTTTACACCAGCTATCCCGAATAGTTGGGGTTTACTCTGGCCGAACATTCCGTATTGGAAAGCCAGCATATTCGCCAGCACGATACCGGCTAGACTGAATCCGCGCAGTCCATCAATTATTTGGAAGCGCTTTTTTGATGTGCTCAATTAATCACCTCTGTCTATAGCATAAAGATCAATCCTAAATATACGTTAAATCTTTCCAAAATTTCAACTATAACTCTGTCGCGAACTCCAGTACTTGATTCGAAGCCATCCCAGTTTGTACCATGTCCTCCATTTGATTTCCCTCTATTTCCACCTCATCTTCTAAAATAAAAAAAGCCGCTAAAATAGCGACTTTTAATGGGTTATATTTCTTCATTATTTATTGAAAGTAACCTTCTCTGTACCACTCTCCAAAATGATGGACGTGTCCCGCGGCTTCGTTTCTGCAATTTTGCGGCCAGCTCTATACGAGTAGAGTACACCAGCCTGTTTGCGAACAGCCTCATATTCGTTCTCTGCTTCAAGAACGATGAAGTTGGCAGGCTTTCCTTCTTCAATGCCGTATACATCCTCGATGTGCAACGTTCTTGCGCTGTTCTTCGTAATGAGATCAACCGAATTCACAATCTGATCGTAACCGAGAAGCTGCGAAGCATGGATGCCCATGTGCAGCACCTGAAGCATGTTACCAGTGCCTAGCGGATACCATGGATCGAAGATATCATCATGACCAAAGCACACGTTGAGACCAGCTTCCTGCAGCTCTTTGACGCGAGTCAGCCCTCTTCTTTTCGGATACGTATCGAAGCGTCCCTGCAGGTGAATATTCACCAGCGGATTGGAGACAAAATTCAGGTCAGCCATCTTCAGCAATCTGAATAATTTGTACGTATATGCGTCATTGTATGACCCCATCGCCGTCGTGTGACTTGCCGTCGTACGGGAGCCCAGTCCGCGTTCGTAGGCTTCCTTCGCAACGACTTCCACGAAGCGCGACTGCTCGTCATCGATTTCATCGCAATGAATGTCAATGAGACGGTTGTATTTTTCGGCGAGGTCAAACGCGACCTTCATTGAATCGACACCGTATTCTCTCGTGAATTCAAAGTGCGGAATGCCGCCGACCACGTCAACCCCCATTTTCAGCGATTCCTCCAGCAATTCTGCACCGTTCGGATAGGAATGAATGCCTTCCTGCGGAAAAGCCACAAGCTGAATGTCGATGTAGGGAGCCATTTCTTCTTTTACTTCAAGCATCGCTTTGACCGCCGTCAAGCTAGGATCCGTAACGTCCACATGTGTTCGTACATGCTGGATTCCCTGGGCCATTTGCCATTTGAGTGCCGTTTTGGATCGTGTTTTAACGTCTTCATGTGTTAGGAATGCCTTGCGTTCCGACCAGCGCTGGATACCTTCGAACAGCGTACCGCTCAGATTCCATTCCGGTTCGCCAGCCGTTAACGTTGTGTCTAGATGGATGTGAGGCTCAATGAACGGCGGCAGTACAAGTGAACCATTGACATCAAGTACTTCCTCACTTGCAGTTGCTTGCTGCTCCTGTGTAATTTGTTCGAACTTCCCGTCCTTCACGACAATATTCCACAGACCTTCTTTACCCCGCAATTTTGCGTTCTGTATAATCATTCATTTTCCCCTTTTCTTTGTTGGATTCTTTCATAGGAAGGATCAGCATCAACACGATGTAGGCCACCGCCGTACCGATTAGTGCATTTAATGGTGTTACACCTGGGGCCAGCTGGGCGAATGCCACGCCGATGGCCCAAGCCACCATCGCTACCCAGTTTACCGTCTTGAAATTCATATCGGCAAATGGTTTATAGTTTCTGCGCTTCACGAAGAAATAGTCTGCAATGATGATGGCCCCAATGGACGGTATCGCTGCACCCAACACATTCAGGAAACCAACGAAGTTGTTGTACATCCACATAGCAAAGATGGTACCCACGATGCCGTTGACGATGACGAAGAATTTTTTTGAAATTTTAGTGATATTGGCAAAACCCAGTCCGGAAGCATAAAGGGCATTATCGTTCGTTGTCCAGATATTCAGTCCAAGAACGATGATCGCGGGAATGAGCAAACCTTGCAGGAACATGACTTCTGAGATATCTGCCAGATTATACGCCATCGCGCCAACTGCACCGAACAGGAACATGAGCGAGTTACCCAGGAAGAATGCAATGACTGTTGCGGTAACGGCCTGGCGTGACGTACGGGAAAACCGGGCAAAGTCAGGCGTTAACGTTCCGCCGCTGATAAATGATCCGATACAAATGGTTAGTGCCGCTGCTGCAGTAAGCGACTGTGCTGGCGTGTAATCGAGCAATCCTTGCAGACCGCCCAGCGATCCTGCTCCTTCGAACATGGAGTAACCCCCGAGAATGGCAATGGCCGGAACCGCGATATAACCTAAAATGACAAGTGACTTCATACCGAAAATGGCTGATGCCGTCATGGCAAGACCAAACACGATGATTAACATGTACACGTTCCAATCCATCGCTTTGGCGACTGGAATCGCGAACATGGCTACGCCGACACCGAACCATCCGACCTGCGTAAAGCCGAGCAGGAACGAAGGCAGATACGAACCTTTCTCACCGAAGGCATATTTGGCCAGCAAGTGTGTGGACAAGCCTGTTTTCGCCGCGATATGTGCCAGTGCTCCAGTATAGATCCCCAGCACCAAGTTACCCGCAAGCACAATGCCAATGAACTCCATGAACGTTAAGCTGACGCCAAGCGTTCCTCCGGCCAGCATGCTTGCCGAGAAAAAAGTGAATCCCAACATCACGGACAACGTCTTCCAAAAATGGTTTCTCTGCGTTTTTGGCACTTCCTGCCATGAAAACTCTTGATCTTGTGTGCTCATCAGAATACCTCCAACTTAAAGTGTCCTGATACCAAAAAAGCAGAAAAAAGAGGCTA
The DNA here is from genome assembly GCF_014844075.1 of Paenibacillus sp. JNUCC-31. NCBI lineage: Bacteria > Bacillati > Bacillota > Bacilli > Caryophanales > Paenibacillaceae > Paenibacillus > Paenibacillus sp. JNUCC31. Next base: position 7,162,453 of record NZ_CP062165.1, on the reverse strand, counting down.
CTCGTCAAGTTTTACACTGACAAGTAGCCTCTTTTTGCATCATAATCCGCGCGAAGACGCAGAGCATCCCTGACGGGATATGCCCTGATTCACGCGTGATTATAATAATCCGCTGCCCTTGCCAGCCTCTCTGGACTGAATTAAAGGTACCAGTATTCAATTACACTCTATTATTTTGAAAATAGCTGTAGATGTCAATGTCATAATTATCCAATCGAGACACCGATGGTTATTTGCGTGATTTAATCAACCGCTTTCATGGTGAGCGCATCGAAAATGATAAGACCTACCTTCCTATCCCATTTTTCACGAAGAAGTCCAGATTATCTATGGAAGATTGTCTGATTCCTTGTGCGTAAATGTTGTGACCTGCCTGCCTAATATCAGGCATCAACATTTTTGTTGCGCTTGTAACCGAACACTTGACTGATATCGCAGCTTTAAAGATAATTATAGTTTCACTAAAAATATCCATAAAGTGAGGTGATCGTCATGAATTGGTTAAATGAACTCTATAAATCACAGCAGCGTGACCCGAAAAAGGACCTCGAACGCTCCTTGGTTGAAGCCATCTTTCGGGTTTATGACCGGTTTCCCCGGATTGGCCTTCGAGAACGGATAGGACAGCAGGATATGTCTTTGGATATAACGGATGCCTATATTAACGGACGTAACGCCATGATTGAAGCTGGGGTGGGAATCGGCAAGTCTTTTGGATATCTCATTCCCAGTCTGCTCATTAATCAGAAGTCACAGCAACCAATCATTATTGCAACATCCTCCATTCAGCTTTCGGAACAGATACATAAAGATTTAAGGGTCATTGGTAGCCGGCTCGGTTTCACAACGGTTCGCTCCGTCGTGGGAAAAGGAATGGGCCAGTATGCCTGCCGAAGCAGAGCAGCGGAATTGTCCAGGCCTGATGATCCGAACTCCTCACTGTCTGCCCTTGCCCAGCGCGTGTTAGATTATGAAATTGATGAAAGAGCAGATATTAAAGGTGGAATTAGTGATGCCGAATGGTCCAATGTGTCCGTGAATGATTGCACATTTGAACGTTGCCCTCATAAAAATGCATGCTTGTTTTACGATATGAGAGCGAAATTGAATGCAAAGGCTCACGAGATTGATTTTATTATCGTGAATCAGGATCTACTCATACGGGATTTGATGAAGAAAAAAGAAGGAACCAGGAGCATCATCTCGGAACGGCCGGCTCTGATCGTCATTGATGAAGCGCATAATCTGGAAGCAAAAGTTCGAGACGCAAGAACGCTCGAGTTCACTTTTCGGGGGATTTTCCGCATTCTGGATACCACAGAGCAGCTTCTCACGAAGCAGTCCGGAGATAAGCGTCTCCTCTCACAATCCAAGTTTATAAAAAGAAGCATTGAAGGTATCTTTACACAAATAAATGCGGATCTGCTCCACCATGCCAAGCAGGATAGCGACCGTATAAAAGTTTCAGAGATCAAAGGAATCCCATTAAGCCAAGTTGCGAACGATTTGAAAGATCTCAGTCTTCGACTTTCCATTTTGACATCCCGCCATGAGCGAGAGATCGATGACACTTTTGAAGCAATAAACGGACTTATTACCCTCTTAAATGTATTGGCCGGAATAGAAGACAACTATCTCTTGTGGGCAAGCAATTCCCTGCGAGCAGTCACGATCAGCATCTGTCCCAAAGATATAAGCCAGTTTCTAAAACACACGTTGTTTAACAGCAAGACATCTGTCATTCTAACTTCGGCAACCCTGTGCCAAGGCGGGGATACGCTGGAGGAACAATACTCTTATTTAACGCAGTCTCTCGGTTATAAGGGTGATTTTATGGATCGCAAATCCTCGCCTTTTGACTATACCAACCATGCCATGATGTACATCTCCAGCAAGGTTCCACATTACCATCATGAGCAGCGCGAAGTTTATCTTGAAGCAGCCTACCAAGAAATGGTTCAACTCTGTAATTTAACACAAGGAAGAACTATCGTCCTTTTTTCAGCGAAGGATGACATGAAGTTCATTCATAAGAAATTGATTTCCGGGACTAGTGACTATACATGGGCTGTTCATGTTCAAAAAGAGGGATCTTCCCAGGACGGTGTGATCGCCGAATTCCGGGAAAGTAAAGGCGTGCTCCTGAGTACTGGTGTATTCTGGGAAGGCGTGAATATCGAGGGTCCCGATCTGTCGCAAGTCATTGTTTTCCGTCTGCCCTTTCCTGTTCCGTCGGATCCTATTTATGAATATAAGGCAGCTGTAACGGAGAATCCGTTTATGGAGGTGTTTGTACCGGACATGCTTCTCCGGTTACGGCAAGGAACCGGACGTTTAATTCGCAGTGAAACAGACCTTGGCGTACTCAGCATCCTTGACTCCCGCCTCAGCGCCTCGGCTAAAAAAAATTACCGGGAACAGGTGCTTGAAACGTTGCCGTTCAAAAAAGTGACTGAGGATTTTTCGGTTTTGAAGAAGTTTGTCCAAAAAAAGGGGATATGACGTACGGTTTGAAAATGGAACAAACATTTCACATGAAATGGCCCTTCCACCCAAAATACGGAGAGCCATTTACATTTCAGCAAGCAAGGCTTCAATTCTTTTTGCTTCCTCCAAGATCCACCTATGCTACAATATAATTCCAAGCTATGAATACCAGAGGAGGCATTGACATGGTTGAAAGACCAACTTCAGAGGAATATGCAGCTTTTTATGAAAGGTACATCCAACTTGTTCCCGAAGGGAACATCATTGAACTGATGGAGCACCAGTCCAACATCGTACAAACGTTGCTTTCCACAATGACAGAAGAGCAAGCAAATTATCGTTACGCCGAAGGCAAATGGAGCGTGAAGGAGGTCATTGGCCATCTTATGGATAACGAACGCATCATGAGCAGCCGCCTGCTTCGCATCGCCAGAGGGGACAAAGCGAATCATCCTGGCTACGATCAGGACGTGCTTATGCAAAACCATCCCTTCGATGCGTACACCGTGGCCGATTTAAACGAAGAATATACGGTCACACGCCGTTCGACCATTCTCATGCTCCGTCGCCTCACGCCGGAGGCTTGGCTTTGCAGAGGGAGCGTTAGTGATAACCCTGCTTCGGCTCGATCCATCGCCTATGTTTTGGTTGGACATGAGCTGCACCATCTGTCTGTTCTTCGCAATCGATATGCTGTAAATGTGAAATAAAATTGACACGGCCTTTTTTAACATTTCATTCGTGTTATGCTACCGGACAGACTTTGAACCTTCGTTCTTTGAAGGATCAAAGTTTTTTTCGTTCCTGAAGATGAACACTTAAGTCGATTCCTTATACTTTACTTCTCAAAAGTTATTGAATCTGCATCCCTTTCCAACGTTAACGTGGAATAATTATTGAGGGTATGGTCATTTAAAACCAAAGGACAGCATTGGAAGTCACTGAATGATTGTTCTGGCCTCTTCTACGATTTGATTAATGATATCGCCTGCAGATTGGTTATCTGTTAACATTCTCGTCCCCTGACCTGCCCAGAGAGCCATATATTCCGGATTATTTTGTCGCGCAGAAGCATTTCGAATCTCTCGTGTTAATGTATTTTGGGTAGGGAATGTTAGCGGCTTGATTCGGGATTCTTCCCAATGTTGTATAAAGTCGTTCTTTATTCCACGCGCTGGTCGTCCAGAAAATGCATTAGTAATTACGGTGCTTTCCTCCGTGCTCTCAAGTAACGCACGTTTATATACATCATGTGCGCCAGACTCAGCTGATGTCAAAAAACGTGTCCCCATTTGTACACCTTGTGCTCCCAAAGCGAGTGAAGCCACGAGCCCTCTGCCATCCATAATTCCGCCAGCAGCAAGAACAGGAATATGGACGTGATCTACAATTTGCGGGACAAGTGCCATGGTTCCGATATTTGCTCCACTGGGCTGAGATGATACATCAAAAGTTCCTCGATGCCCTCCTGCTTCACTGCCTTGTGCAACAATCACGTCACATCCGCGTTTCTCCGCTTGAACAGCTTCCTCTACCGTTGTGACCTTACTAATGACTTTAATTCCTAACGTTTTGGCCTTCTCCATATGACGATCAGAAAGTAATCCAAAAGTTGTACTAATAATGGGAACTTTTTCTTCCAACAACATGCCAAACTGTTCGTCAAAATGATTCGGTGTACGTATTTCGTCTTCCGTACGCTGCTCCACACCCAAAGACTCTCGAATTGGAATCAACTCTCTGTTTACCGCATCAAAATTCATATATTGATCCGGTCCAACATGAGCAAAAATATTTATGGCAAACGGTGCGTGAGTCCGTTTCTTGATCTCGTGTATAGCATTTCTTAGTTCTTCAGGACTCATATACGCAGCGCCAAGAGTACCTAACCCACCTGCATTAGAAACTGCAGTGACTAGTGGTATCATGCTTGCAATACCCGCCATTCCCGCAAGAACGATTGGATAACGAATATTGAAGCTTTCACAGAGCTTACTGTTTAATTGAATAGGCATCGATATGTTCTCCTCATTCAGTAGATTGGGTTCTTCTTAAGTTTACATCGAGTTTATCCATCTTGTTAAGTCAGATGTTATATATCCCCTCTAACACTCCTAAGGTCGGCATTTGGTCACATTTTGTTGAGAAAATTTATCGTACAAATCGTTCGGATGGACCAATCTGATTAACGCATACGATATAACTAATTCACAGGCAGTTGAATGCCGCGCCAGCCACTTACATTGCATTGGCCATATTCATTATCACCCACAGCAACCATTGTTCCGTCTGATTTAAGACCGAGCGTATGAGCGCAACCCGCGGCCACCGCCACAATATCGTGCCAGCCACTTACATTGCATTGGCCATACTTATTGCCACCAACAGCCGCTACCGTTCCGTCCGATTTAAGCCCGATGGTATGATGACTACCCGCTGCAATCGCTACAATACCGCGCCAGTCGCCTACATCGCATTGGCTATGTTTATTCCCACCCACGGCAAGCACCGATCCGTCCAATTGTAGACCGACCGTATGAAGGTAACCCGCCGCGATCGACACTATCTCACACCAGTCGCCTACATTGCATTGGCCATACTGATTATTCCCTACACTCGCCGTTATTCCATCTGCATTAAGCCCGACGGTATGCCAGTCACCCGCCGCTACCGCAACCATATCACGCCAGCCGCTTACATCACATTGACGTTCATTGTTCCGACCCACAGCAACTACTGTGCCATCTGACTTCAGTCCGACGGTACGACGCCAACCCGCCGCTACCGCAACAATATCGCACCAGTCGTTCACATTGCATTGGCCATGCTTATTCCAACCCACAGCCGCTACCGTTCTGTCAGATGTAAGACCAATGGTATGAGCATTACCTGTGTTTGTCGCCATATGTACATTGCCAGCTGCAACCGCCACCATATCGCACCAGCCGCTTACATCACACTGACCATAATTATTATCACCGACGGCCCTCACCGTGCCGTCCGATATGAGACCTACGGTATGTCGACGACCCGCCGCAATGGTGTCTTTAGGCCACCTTTTCATCTTGTCAGTCTTCCTCCTTTTTTCCAAAGTGCAGTAAAATATCTTCCACCGATTGCTCTGGTGACTGCTCCGAACTGTCCAGCCAAAACCCGATTTTTGGCGTTTGCCTTATAAACTCTGAATACAAATGTTCTACCGTAAAACCAGTGTACCCGACTTTTCCTCTTAATTGCTCACGCTCATTAATTGCGTCTACATTGGGACACAGGACAACTAACTGAACCGGGTACTCTTTTAACTGCTCCATCATGTAGGATAGCTCCGCTCCATAGTAGTTGTCTTGCAATACAACAGAAAAACCATTTTCATAATAGGTCTTTGCGGCATTTACGGCTAACCGGTAACGCAAATATAATTGACGAACTGCTTCAGCGGATGGTTCAGCGGACATTTCTTCACGTCCTGTTACAATCATGCGACGGAAGACATCGCCACGCAGATGAACACCCTTTACCAGTTTGGAAGCCAGCAGCTCGGCTACCGTTGACTTTCCAGAAGCCATAACACCTGTGATTAAGTAAATCGCTTCTCCCATGGCAATTTCCTCCTTGCTATAGTATGGAACACAAAAATATCCTACTTGAATTTGATGTCAACAACTTTTCCTTTTTCTTGAAAACCTATGTTCTGATACACCCTATTTGAATCTGGGTTTTTCAAATCAGCATACAACATCGGCTGTAAGCCCTCTGATTCAAGGACCGAACATATTTCAGTCACCACTGCACTTGCAAATCCTCTCTTACGGAAGACGGATGGAGTGTAGACTGCGTTAATTCTTGCATGTCTGGGAGAACGATGTGCAATGTTAGCCATTGAAACAGGATGCCTATCTATATACCAGAGATATAAATTCCCTGCCTTGATCATTTCCTCAGCTGCTGGAATCTGACTATCCGGATCAACTGAAAGCCCGTAAGCTTCTTCTGAAAATCCAGCCAAAAACGCTGCTACGGTCTCCACATTATGTTTCTTCGCTTGATGCATTGTCCCGCGTACGTTGTGTGGTTTTTTTACTTTTGAACAAGAATAGGATTCCATGATCATATGAGAAAAGTATTGAATATCATTTGTCTCGGAATACACCTGTGCAAAGTGTTCTACCATCGCTGGATCTCCAGATACACCTGGCAATGCCGTTCCGCTGAGTAACCTTACGAGTTCTTGGCAAACTTTGTGCTTTTTATCTTCTGAGAGTTCTTTGGAAATCCATAGCCAAGCGTTCTGGCCTTCTGATTGGGCAAAGATCATCTGTTCATCCGTTGTTTTTAGGCATCTAGAGTTTCTTGATTCGCAAATACGATGAAAGAGATTGTATTGAACTTCATTGGCTAAAAACATTTTCTGACTGAGTACTCGATCGTTCGAATCCAATTGTTGCAGCATCTTAATTCCTCCTCGGTTGACCCTATAACACAAAAAAGACTCCGTCCCATAAGGGACGGAGTCATCTCCGCGTTACCACCCTGATTGGTGTATGAATGAATACACCCACTCGCCATCGCCCAACAACGATGCTTCTTGGTAACGGCAGAATCCCGGGCCCGTCTACTATTAGTTCGGAGGCCTGCTCAGAGGCGATTTTTGATAAGGATATCCGCTGCCTCGCAGCAACCGGCAGTTCTCTGAACGGCGTTTCCATATCTACTTGTCCTCTTCATCGCATTTAAATGAAATTAATTAAATTTACTATATTGGATTAAGGAATATTTTGTCAACTATTATGAACAGCGGGTTAAAGAAACCACTTTTTATATGGGAAACGTGTTTCCGTCTATTATTCATCTACATGGGCAGTGTGCATCGGCTTAGTTTATTTTTCATTGACTCTAGTAACTACAAATGGTTCGTTCAACGCCTGCAGAGCGGCGGCCATATCGGCAGGCGAAAGTCTGTCGCCGACCGAAATATGATATTGAAATTCATAGAAGCCACCCAAGGTTGCCTTAAAATTGGTTTCCCAGTAATTCGTCATCACCCAGGCATAGGCTTCCGGCTGAGCGTCAGGCGATTGCTGGGTGTGTACCTTTCTGGATTCGTAATCTAGTGTTCCCCACTGGACAAGCGGCGTGTCCGGAACAGCAAGCAGAAGGCAGCGGTCGTTATCCTCCCAGGCAATGCCTGCCTGCACACAGGAATAGTCCAGGCAGGTTCCGGGAATCTGATCCTTCCAGGGGCGAACGAGGCCGCCCGGCTTGTCGGCAAATAGGGTGACTGGCCCTGTGCCTCCCGGGGTAAACGGCAGGGCCAGATAAACATTCTCCGGATTCCAAACGCTCTCTTTATGGAACCGTGCCGAAATATCCAGCCGGTTTTGACAAGCATATATCCGCAGGAACAGTGAAAAATAGGAGATGCCCTTTAGCTGAAAGCCAAGCTCTACGGTAGCGTACAGCGGTCCATTCTCCACCGCACGGACGGAGATGAGTTGACCAACCGAACGCTCCACGTTCAGCCCTTTACGGTTGCGCCCCATCTTTGAACGGATACTCCACACCTGGGAAGCATCGGCAGGGTTTGCTGGATTCGTCACCTCATGGATAGGTGTGAAGGCGCCATACGGATCATCCGCTTTCAACAATTCTTGCCCTGTCTCCTTATCGATCCACGAGACGATGCCTCGCTCTTTCGACCAAGTCAAGCGTGCAAAAGGGGACTCCAGCCCATTTTGGGAAACGGAGATTGGTGCTTGCAGTCCAGCAGGAGTTAAGGAATACATATCCTCCATATCGTAAACCTGATCAGCGCCGATTAGCTTTGAATTGGAGGTTGACGTTAAGCAAGAATGATCCTGCTGCGCGGCCAGGAGTGGGCGCAGGATCAGTATGCAATTCTCCATCCCTTGAAGCTTAAGCTCCGCTATAATCGTCTGCGGATGGGTTGACTGTTGGATCAGTACCTCTCCTGAGTCTTCCCGGATCACCTCCACTCCGTTCAACAGCTCATCTGGTTCCCATCCTTCGAGCTTCAGCTCAACCAACTCGGTTACCTCTCGTTCCGACAGGTTCGTAACCTTGAAACGGTAAGGACGCCCTGGGTATAAGGTGGCGGCGTTATCGGCCAGCAGTGCCTGATCCAGCGCGCGATAAGCAAGCCTGCTTGCCTCTGCGGCGTGGGCCGTCTTGCGGACTTCGAGCAGCTGCACATTTTTGTGCCACGGTTCAAACACGGAGGAATGATAACCCCAAGTGTGTTCGGCATACAGAGCAAGCGCCTGCTCCACTGCCTCGATTTCCTGAAGACTGACGCTATTTTGGTCGGGATCGAGCTTTTCCACCTTACGGAGTGTTCGCTGTGCATCTCGGTAAATTTGGGTGTGCATCGGCGTAGAGCTTACCCCGTCCGACCACCAGTCCGGCCAATCCCCTTTATGCACGGGTAAGTCATCCGTTCCTTCCTCTTTCAGCCGGGCAAAAAAACCGCTCAAGGTGATCATCTGCACGGAAATTCCCCCTCCATTTTGACGGTTCCATGCATCGATCCATTCCATGATCGCTCTGTTGGGCGATCCGTTGTCTGTGGGCAGTCCAGACAGCATCACCGGCACGAAATCATACGGATACCGTTCCCTCTCAAGCTCGGCCAAATACCTGTGGATGCGGATGTTGGCGATTGGATCGTGAATGTCCCCCGGTTCTACAAGCCTATGCCCGAATTCATCACGAATCATGTATTTGCCAAGCGCACCTGGGCAGAAGCCGAGCTCGTTGCCAAGCATGTAGTGGTCTCCATTCCAGACCAGCAGGCGTTCCCCGCTTGGCGCCTCCCACCAGAAAGGGGACTGTTTGCGGCCCAGCGCATACATGCCGTGATGGGTATGTATGCAGCTGAATAAATGCCGGATTCCGTTATTCAGCAGGCTGTCAGCATATCCCCAGCTGTAACCGTTGATATCCGCCGTCATCGCGCTGTCTAATGGGTGACCGATCGAGGTGGCGTAGGCCTGAGCTTTACTGTGGATTTTGTTCAGCAGTTGCAGGTCGGGCAGCTCGGTCATATTCAGGTACGTGCCGGACAGCTCGATATCGCCGCGCCTCACGGCATCGGCAAATGCAACTTTCTCCTCGTCCCCGGCCTGCTTCAGGAATTGTTCCACGGCCCAGAAGGTCTCACAGGTCCAGCGGAACCCTTTCCATTCGGGTTTTAATCCGTTATGGGCATTATTAACAATTCGAAGCGCCTGTCGGATAAAATCGATATGATATTGTTCAATCTTTTCCTGACGGTCCGTATAACCAAGGTCGGTATGGGAATGGTGAATGACGTATATTTTCCATTTTCGTTTAAGCGTCGGGATGGCGGCCTGCTTGATTTGTCGTTCGAGTGTCATATTTATTTTCTCCTTCACTGATGGATTAAGTACTGTTTACAAGCTGGGAAATCCCATGAAACACATGTTCCTGCATTTGCTTCTCAACATGCAGCGAGATCCTCTCGGGCAAAAGTGCTTCCAAAAGTGTGCCGCCAAATAAATCTTGGGTGTCGGCAATCTGTCCACCCAGGATCAGACATGAGGGGCGGAACGCTGCCACGTACGGACGCAGCATATCCCCGAGTCTCTGTCCGTAAAGCTTCCATACCTGGACGGCGGAAGAATTTCCCCTTCGAGCCTCTATAGCCAGGTGATATACATCTTCACCCTCCCTTCGAGCATCAAGGCTGTCCGCCAAGGCCAAAATTCCTCGGCTTCCGAACAAATCATCCACGGTATCTCCCTTGTATTGCTCAGCATACAACATGCCTGAGTCGGGAATGTTCCATTTTCCGCTGACCATGGACCGGTTCTCAACAAAAGCGGAACCGAGGCCCGTTCCCAGGGTAAGGCAAATTAATCGGTCCTTCGGAAATAGCCTGCTGACCCCCAAAGCGAACATGACGGCATCATTGCCAAAACAAATGTCTGCAGCGGCAAGGCGTGTCATCCATATTGGGGCGGAGCGTTCTGCCGCAAGCGTGATTAATTTTTGCCGCAGCAGCGTTTTTAAATTGTGTTCATATAGCTGATCGTATTTATTCAATCCCTGGATACGGGATACGCCTGTTTCGTACTCAAAGGGGCCGGGAAAAGCAAAACCGATATGAAATTTGGGATAGCTTGCCGCGTTGTCTATATTTGAATTAAGCAACTTCATATGGGCAATGTATGCCGCGGCAAGCTTCTGGATTACGTCGGCCAGATTGGCGGCGATTTCGTAGGCGCTGCCATTGGATAGGGACGACTTTTTGACATAGAGTTGAGGCAGAAGATGCCCGCCTCTCAGGACGCCAGCCTTCAAAAAAGTCCCGCCGGCATCAATGGCAATGGTGACGTCAGTATTCATACGCCCTCACCAGATTTCCAGTGATGTGGGAGCAGGGGGATGTTCCATTCTGGCGAAACCTGTGCCCGGATCAGGGTGCACGAGTGATCTCCCAAAGACTCTAGACGGAAACCACCGACGGAGGCAGGAACGATATAAGCCTCTGCGTAGCCCCATTCCACGGCCGCTGCATCATTATCAAGTGGAGTGAGCCGCACGCGGTCGCCTTCTACGAGGTTGAACATGACAAATTCTCCTGCCGTATCATCGATCCACGCCCCGTCCAGCTTTAATCTTTTTATCTGGAAAAGCAGATCCTCCCGTTCACCAAGCAACTCTTCGCTGCTGGCTCCCTGTACCCGACCTTCCTTTGGAACCGCTATCAAATATTCCTGAACGTAATGGATGTCATACTGGTCCTGCATGTTGGGTCTCGCATGATCGCCGTTAATTGGCCGCGGACGCCCGTCTCTGTCGAGCCGCAAATGGTCGTAAATTTTGAAGGTATACCACCATGTTGTCGAAGAAATCTCCATCACCAGATTGTTTTTGCCCGAAAAATGTACGGCTCCCGGCGGAATTAAGAACAGATCGCCCTTATTCGCGTCCAAAATGTTCACATATGCTGCGATCTTTAGCGGTGTTCCCGAAGTATGTGCAGAGTCAACCGCCTGAAGCAGCTCTTCCCCGGTCGTTCCTTCGGTGAAACCCAGACCCACAAAAGGTTTAACCCCTTCCTTCTGCTCCATAATGTAATAGGATTCCTGCTGCGTCATCGTTTCATTGAAAGTCTGCTCAATGTAATCCTGCCGGGGATGGACCTGCAAAGACAGATGGTCCCCATCTATTGTATCGAGATAATTAAACCGGATCGGAAAGTAGTCCCCAAACAGCTGGACATTGCGCTTCCCCATAATTGCTTCAGGATGAGCTGACAAGAGCAGCGGAAAGGGAAGCTCCAGAATAAAATCCCGATAGCCGATGAGAAGAGTGTTCTCCGGAGCGACAGGTTCAAAACCCCAGGCGCAGTTATTCCATTCCCGGGGCAGGCCGCACAGCCTTTTCAAATACTGTCCGCCCCAAATCCCGGGTGCAAAAAATGGCTTTACCCGGAAAGGCTGCCGGGCTGCCATAGCCAAAAGTCGGTGCAGCATGGGGACGGTGACCAAAACGGGCCTTTCCCCGTTGTTCGTATCCACATAGTAGTCGACATCGTACAAGCGGCGTTTGCGATACTCCTCCCAGACGGGCCACTCCAGGAACAAGCACTGTTTGTAGGTTTCGATCGTATCCCGGCAAGGGCCTAATCCCAGGGAACCCATCCCCTGCTGGTGCAGGTTTTGCTGAGCTTCTCTGGATAAGTCACAAAAAAGAGAAACGTCGGCCGCCCTCCATGCTGCCGAAAGGAAACCAGAGCCAGGCCCAAAGGTTACAACGATGGGGGCGGATTGATCTGCTATCGGCAACTGGGCCTCTCCATTTTCAACGGAATCACAAAGCCGCAACTGATGCTCCACATCACTGAACCACGCTTCCTGAGCATGTGGCCGGAAATAATCCTCGACGCTTACGTCCGAGGCTACAACGCCAAAAGTGCGGTTTTCCGTCAGATAAGGGTGAAATTGCTTCAGCAAATCTGCTGTAGGTTTCAAATAATCAGTGCTATCTAATTCAATTAAAAGCCTGTTTTCCCGGCGGCAGCGCGACCGGAGGCTTTCCAGACATTCGCTGAATGCGGCGCCATGCGTACCATCAATGACCATATAAAAGGGAAGCGGATTACTCCGTACGAAGTCGGACCAAACGTGATCAAACCATTCTTCGTACCCATTCCAGATCCCTGATTCTGTCTCTTGGTCGATCGGAAGCTGTATGAAATTGACTGGCTTGGGATGAAAGGTCAAAGGGGTTATTCGGGGCATGATTTACCTCCAACTCTATATCGATTTATGTTCATTATTGTATAGAGAGTTGGAGGTGCTGTATTTAAACGATCAAGCTATGTTTTTGTACAATCAGGACATTTGGGGCGGATAGTGCATTTTGCCAGAACGGCCTTCAGCAAACTGAATGCGGCGAAATTTCGCCGGGGAAACACCACGTTCACGGGTAAAGACCCGGGTAAAATAATGCACAGACTGGAACCCGCACTGGATGGCGATATCTTTGATTGGAGTCTGCTCATTTAACAGGAGCCATGCGGCATGCTGCACGCGCCGTTCCTGAATATAGTGGACGAAGGACTGCCCCAGATTTTCCTGAAACAACCGTGTCAGGTGGCGGGAAGAAATATGGAGATGCCTTGACACCGTCATAAGCGTAAGCTCATTGATCAAATTATCATCAATATAACGTTTAGCCTGACGGAACAGCGTATTCGATTCTACGGGTTGCTCTCCCGTGCTGGCCGAGTTTGTTGGGGCTGGAGTGTGCAAATCCGCTATGGATAACAGCAAGGAAGCCGAAATTTGTTTTGCAGCAAGAGGAAGAGTTGCCCCGGGCAAGTCAACAGAAGCGATAAGCGCTTGCCATAAATGACCAGTCGCCGTAAGATCCGCATGCTGGGCAACGCTTTGCCCAAGTTCGGCAAGACGTCGGAAGGATTCGGTATAATAGACATCTGTATGGGCTTCATCCAGCTCAAAAGCAACATAACAAAGTGTCAGACCAGTCTGGCTGCGAATTTGATGCCAAGCACCTGGAAGAGATAGAAAAGCCGTGCCTTTATTTAATACATAATGCTGATTTTGTTCGATGTAGCTTCCTTCACCGTCTACTACATAACACGCTTCAAAAAAGGAATGCCGATGGAAGGCATTGTCGAAATGATCGGGCATGAATCCCCAATATAAAATGGACAATGAAAGCCCTGACTGCTCCACTTTGGTAATATAACGATTGCATATGTGATTGGCCCTGCGGAAGCTGGCTTCGATGGTCATGGCGTTCCTCCCCCTTCAAGCTCTCATTATACATTTGCATAGCACAAAAACGAAACAACCTTAGTCCGGTTGAAATACCGAAATAAGGTTGTTCAAGTCTGCTTTTAAAGACGGTCTACTTGACAAAGAAGGTGCTCAAAAGAAACAAAGAAAGCATATTATATACTTCTATGGATCACACTTTTGGTCTCTGCCGCCTCAAAAATGGTCTCAATCAGCACAAGTACTCTGAGAACTTCATCATGCTTAATTGCAAGTTCAGATTTCCCTTCAATTGCAGAGACAAAATTTTCATAAAAGCTTTGCGGTTTTAAATCCGGCTTCTCTATTGCAAACTTTAGCGTGGACTCTTCGGACGGCGGCGCCATCGTCTTGGTCAATCCCTGCCCCGCTTTGATGGGTTTCGGCTCCACATGAGCAACATCCGGATTCCGGGTGATGATCTCCCCGCTCAAATCCCAGTCCCTAATGACCGCCGTACCTTCCGTCCCTTTGATGTACCATCTCGGTAACTTCACATAGTTGGTCGTTCCCACCTCAACAAGTGCCGTCAAGCCATCTTTAAACGTAATATAACTGGTAAATCCATCATCCACTTCGGTTCCCAAAATATAACTTAGAGTAGCTGTCACGCTTTCAATTTGGCTGTCCGTAACCAGAAGCAATTGGTCTAGCAAATGCACGCCCCAATCCAACAACATACCTCCACCGTAATCCTTCAGTTGACGCCAATCACCAGGGATACCATTGGCTCCCTGAACCCGGGATTCCAGGTGGAACAGTTCTCCCAAGGTCTTCTTGTCGATGAGGTCCTTGGCAATCCGGAAATCTTCATCCCAGCGACGATTTTGATGCACCGTAAACACACGATTCTCCTGATTCGCTACCTTGACGATATCCTTAAAATCCGTACTGGTTATCGTCACCGGTTTTTCACAAATGACATGTTTACCAGCCTGAAGGGCTTGGATCGCTATATCTTTATGAACATCGTTAGGTGTAGCAATCAAGACCACGTCCACAAGCTCATCTGCCAGAACGGCATCCAGACTTTCATACGTTTTGTAGCCGGCTTCCTTTCCCAATTCCATCCGATATTCAACGGTATCATATACACCGATTACTGAAATCTGAGATACAGGCTCAATCAACTGGACATGATAACTGCCCATCCCTCCATATCCAACAATTGCTACATTATAGACTCGGTTATTCATTTTTATCATCCTTCCCTATTCTGACTAGGCCCACCACATATCGTGAGGCTGCTCGCGAATCAAGATAGATTGCAGGTTGGTAACAGCACGATTGAATCCTTCCTCAGTAGACATCAGAGGGTCTTCATGTTCGATGCTTATAACATAGTCATACCCGTAAGTTCGCAAAGCGCTTATAATGTCGGACCATTCAGACAGGCTATGACCACAGCCTACAGAGCGAAAAGTCCATGAGCGAGTTTGCACATCCCCATATGGTTGCATATCGAGCAATCCGTACATGTTAATGTTATCCTGATCCAGATAAGTGTCTTTGGCATGAAAATGATGGATCGCGCCGGCTTTGCCCAATATTTTAATGGCACCTACCGGATCGATACCTTGCCACCATAAATGGCTAGGGTCCAGATTTACGCCAATTGCATCATTGGTCTCTTCTCGTAATTTCAAAATCGTATAGGGTGTATGGCACAAAAATCCGCCATGTAGTTCAATTCCTATTTTTACATGATGCTCTTCAGCCAGCTTACCGATTTCCTTCCAATAGGGGATAAGCTTATTTTCCCACTGCCATTTCTTAACATCGCTGTATACAGTTGGCCATGGAATAACGGGCCAGTTTGGAGCTTTCGCATCCTCACTGTCTCCGGCAGTACCAGAGAATGTATTAACGACAGGTACGCCCATAAGTGAAGCCAGCTTGATTGATTTACGCAAAATGTCGTCGCCTTCCCTGGCCTCCTCAGGATCTGGAGAAATCGGGTTGTTATGGCAACTAAAAGCGCTGATGATCAAACCGCGTCGCTCAAACTTTTCAAGATAAGCCTTTCGTTTCTCTTCGCTCGCAAGCAATTCATCTGTAGGACAATGCGCATTTCCCGGGTTGCCTCCGGAACCGATCTCAACGGCATCCAAACCGGCAGCTACTAACTTATCCAGCATGTCATCTAACGACAAATTAGAAAATAACGGATCAAAAACGCCCAGTTTCATCGTAACATTCCTCTCTTTTTGTATGAACTTTAATTGTTTTGGTTTTGGTATATGTAAAAAAGTTGAGCAGCTGATCACATTTTAACGATGATATCAAAAATGCAAAGAACTCTAGCCCCCAACTTGTTTCCACCCTTATCATACAAGTCTGATTAAAGACTATCTTCCTATATTCTTGCTGTTTTATTCCCGGATATTGTCATGCGATACTTTAAAGGCGATGTGCCCGTCGCTTCCTTAAAAAAGTGATGAAACGTCTTTACGCTGCTGAAACCTGCCTCCTCAGCTACTTCGGTAATCGAATAGTTTTCGTTGAGCAAAATCCATTTGGCTTTATTAATTCTATATTCATTTAGAAAAGTTACAAAGGTCATTCCCGTATTCTTTTTGAAAAACTTAGTGAAATAATAAGGACTGAACCCTATATAGTCGGCAACATCCTTTAGGGTAATTGATTCTTGATAATGGTTTTCTACATATTCAAAGATTCGTTCCAGTTTCATAAGCATCTCCTTGGTCGGAGTCAAGGTATTCTCTGAACTCTGGTGCCAATGCTGCTCCATACTCCTCGGTATTTCTCTTAGAATAAAAGCCAACATTTCATAAAGCTTGGCCTTGATCATATAAGCATAGCCCTCTTTGCGCTCGATATCTTCTGTGCTTATGCTTTGAAGAAGAGGAATAAGTTTGGTTACCGTTTCATGAGGCCAGTTCCAGCTTGATTGCTCCATCTCAGTAAAGATGTCTCGAAGCGACCGGTCATCGTAAATTAGTGTGGATACGTCCTGGAAAAGAATCAGGTCAAATTGAATAACGATTCGTTCGCTATCCGGGGATGACAAAAAAAAGTGGACGTCCCCGCCATTAATGAATTGAACCTCCCCCTGCTTCAGGCGGATCACCTTATCATTCATCCCCAGATCCAAGCTTCCTTGAGTCACATAAATAATTTCGATTTCCTTATGCCAGTGAGGATAACAAAGCACATCCCCTTTGTGAATAAAGCTCCGAAACGGAAGTCGTTTGTCAAGTTCCGGGATTTCCAGGTATAAACTCATTTCTGCTAGCTCCCCTCATTTAATCATATTGCATCATACTTCTCCCGCTCTTTTATCACGTGTTCAATCCCCAACAGAATCAACTTCAACCCGAACTCAAACGCCCCATCTGTCCCCATCATCTCAAATAGCCCGCTCCCATACATTCTCCGGAACAGTCCCACTTCCGTCTCGCTCATGGAGTCCAAAAGGTGCATCATCTCCCCGCTGGAAAGCCCCCCTTGGTCTTTGGAGATAACGGAAACTGTACGTTGATGCTGATATCCGTCCAGAACGAAGTAGAAAACATAGTTCACAAGCGTAAGAACTGCTTGCAATTTTTGCTCTTGCTCAAGTGGCGTCGATTCCATGCAGAGCAACATGCGGTTGGTGAAACGAATCATGTCCGGCTCGTGGGGCAGTGTGAGCATCATGAGCTGCGTGGAACAGGGGTACTGACGGAGCACACTTCGTATCGTTACCGCAAGTCCCGACATTTGCTCTTTCCAATCCCCCTCCGATTGGAACTCTTCCAAAATTATCTTTGATATTTGGTTGGCCAAATGCTGGTAAAGATGCTGCTTGCTTTTAAAGTACCAATACAGAGAGGGAGCCTGAATACCAAGCCGATCGGCCAATCGTCTCATGCTGAATTTTTCAATGCCTTCTTCCCCTAGAAGCTTCCACGAGGTTTCCAAAATCATATCTTCTGAAATCTGAGGCTGTTGTTTTTTCATCCATATCCGCCCTTTTATCTAACAGTGTAAGTTTATGCTTTACAGTTTCATAGGTTCATGATACCATCTAACACTGTAAGGTACAAACTAACACTGTTAGATTGTGAGTTGGATATATAGATCGAATTCTGAATTCCATCATTCCAGTTCATTTCAAGACTAAAATAAACGAAGAAAGTAGTGATCCACATGGATGCTGAAAACCTCCATTATTTTGAAAAAGCACCGATTGCAAAAGCCGTAGCCCACTTTGCTGTACCAATGATGTTAGGCACGTCAATGAGTGTCATCTATTCCATCTTGAATGCCTATTTCCTGGGTACACTGGGCAATACGGCCATGTTAACCGCCCTTGCTCTAACCTTGCCGTTATTTGCTGTGATTATGGCGCTCGGTAACTTGATTGGTATGGGTAGCGGTACATTCATTTCCCGTTTGCTGGGCGAAAAAAGATATGATGATCTGAAACATGTGTCTTCATTCGCCTTTTACAGCAGTTTAGTACTTGGCCTTATCGTGATAGCCATTGGCCTCCCAATGATCGATCCAATCGTTCATGGCTTGGGAGCAACGCCTGAATCCTTTGGATTTACGAAGGACTATGTCACGATTATGCTTATTGGTTCACCATTCGTCATCTTATTTTTCACACTGGAGAATATTGTGCGCTCCGAGGGTTCAGCGATCACGTCGATGGTCGGTATGATTCTCAGTGTGGTTGTAAATATTATTCTTGATGCTGTAGCCGTCTTCATCTTCCATTGGGGTGTGATCGGCGTTGCTTCTGCTACGGTCATCTCTAACTTGATTGCAAGTGTTTTTTACGCATTCCATATGGGATATAAGAGCCAATTTTTGACCATCTCCGTAAAATGGTTCAAGGCTTCCAAGGAAATTATGAGCAATGTTTTCAAAATCGGAGTTCCCGTTTTTATAATGAGTATCTTCTTGGGTGCAATGTCGCTCATTTTGAACCATTTTCTTGTCGAGTATGGAGATCAGGCCGTAGCGGGGTACGGAATTTCATCACGTTTGTTGCAATTTCCTGAGTTTATTCTGATGGGCTTATGCGAGGGAGTTGTGCCGTTGATTGCCTTCTCTTTTACAGCGAATAAATTACGTATGAAGCATACCATTGGATTTACGATCAAAGCCATTTTAGCGTTAGCTGTTGTGTTCGGCATTGTCGTCTATCTGATATCCGACCACTTAATTGGTTTATTTACAAATGACCCGCAATTAATTGAAATGGGCAGCTATATTCTGCATGTCACGTTCTTATCCTTATTTATTACAGGCATGACCTCGTTGTTTGTGGGGATTTTCCAAGCAACAGCGCAAGGTACAGCCGCCTTCATTATGTCAGTCATTCAAGGAATTACTCTAATTCCTGTGCTCTATATCGCTAACCGACTGAACGGCTTTCATGGGGTGGTGTGGTCGCTTGTTATTGCCGATGTTGCCGCGTTCCTTGTTGGGGCCATCATGCTGTATGTTCTGCGGAATAAATTGCAGCCGGAATTGGATCATTTCGTACAGTAAAAACATAGTATAGCTTCCCACTAAACAAAGATGTACGAATCGAAATGAGCAAACCGTTCCCATGTCTAGGGACGGTTTGCTCATTTTGTTTGTTTTTATTCAATTACGCTGCAATCGGCCAGGACATCCGGTTTATAGCGCATGCTGTCCGACTCTGTGATCGGACGAATGACTCTGCAGGGAACACCCGCTGCAAATGAGCCCTCAGGGATATCTTGGGTCACTACGCTACCAGCGCCAATGACAGATCCGTCGCCAATCGTAACACCTCCGCACACGGTAACGTTAGCTGATATCCAAACATCATTTCCGATCGTGACAGGCTTGGCGTAGCAGAGGATCTTGGGTTCACCGTTGGGGTCCAGCATTTGTCGACGTTCTGAAGCAATAAAAGGATGAATCGGTGTAACAATGGTAACATTAGGTCCAAAACTGACGTGATCACCGATCGTAACTTTGGCATCATCCTGGACGGTCAGATTGTAATTCGCAAAGAAATGGTTACCAATTTCTGTGTGAATGCCATAATGAAAGAAAATGGGACCTTGGATAAAACAATGCGAACCTTTTCTGCCCAAGATCTGCATAAGTAATGCTTCGCGTTCCTCTGTTTGATCCTCAAAGGTACGACTGTATTGACTACTAAGATTGTGTGAGCGAAGCTTGATGGCCTTAAGGTCAGGATGACCTGGACTAAATAAAATCCCCTCAAAAATTCGTTCTTCTTCAGTCATGTTATCAACTCCCGTTATAGATTCTTCCTTACATAATAAGCGAAATGAGACACGCCTAAGATAGCCAATCATAAAAAATGATTTCCCTCTATCTTGTCCTTGCACGAAATTAGCTGAAAGCCATACTTCATATACTACCTTTATAATGATTTTTTATAAAGAATACATTTCTAAAATACTTTCACTTTGAGCAAATTTGCCCATTGGGCAAATTAAAGTTAAAATAATCCCTAGAACATTATATCTCTGAATAAATATTTCATTTTTTCAGTGCTTTGTAATGATGTGCTTTTCAAAAACACCTTTAGATGAGAAAGGAGCTGTACGCATAAGCGGAAAATGATGGCGAAACAAACCTTGCGGCATTTAAAAAAAGAAGCGACAGAGCAATCGCTTGCCATTGCGGCATTCGAACTTGCGCTTGAACATGGATTGGACGGCATGGTTGTTGAAGATATTGTGCAAAAAGCCGGTTACTCCAGAAGAACCTTCGCAAATTATTTCACATGCAAGGAAGAAGCAGTAGCGATGGGATCAACAGCAGTTCATAACACTGCTGAGTTCGAGAATTTACTCACGCAAATCCCCCCAAATGCCTCTTTGCTTGACGTTCTGTATCAACTAATCCAGATGCAGCTTACAACGGATCTTATCGGAAGATTGCGTGAACTTTTATTACTTTCCCAAAAATATCCTGTGCTAGAACCACATTTCCTCAGGGTACTGCACCATATGCAAACGGTTGCTCAAGAAACATTGTTGGACTTGTCAGACGGAAACGATGACGAGGTATATACTTATCTTCTAATAAATGCGGTATACGGGATCGTTCTTCCTTTGATTGACGGAAGACTTAACGTATTGCTGCCTGGACAAAGCATGAGTGATCACCAAAGGGCTGGGGCTGTAACGTTCGACGAGTTTTTAGAAACCATGTTTATTTATTTGCGCAAAGGATTCTAATGCGCTAACAATCCATATTCACCTTAGAGGGAGTGTAAAATAGAGAAATGTCTACATTATTATACAAACTGGGAAAGACTGCTTTTCGCAAACCCGCGTATTTCATCATTGGCTGGATTTTAATTTTGGGGATCGTCATTTCGATGATCAGCATTAATGGGATTCACATCAGTTCCGAAATGAAGATTGAAGGTACTGAGTCGCAAAAGGTTCTGGACCAGTTAGCAAAAGAACTTCCTGCGGCCTCTGGTGGTCAAGGAAGTGTAGTATTCAAAGCCCCTGATCACGAGCGTTTGGATACCCCTGAACGCTTGGCTGCAATTATGAAGGGTGTTAGTGAAGTATACGGGTTGAACGATGTGATAAACCCTGCCGATTATGCAGCTGAGGCAAGCAGTTCGGGTGCTGCCGCTGACATGGCTCAAGCTGCCCAGATGCAGCAAACAGCAACATCCTCTCCTCCTCCCTATGGGCCTCTGATTGTGGAGGGTGTGCCTGTTCCTGGTGTCCTAATTTCTTCTGACGGCAAAATTGCACTGTTTCAATTTCAGTTTACCATCGAGCAATCTGCAATTACGCAAGATGTATTTGATTCCGTTATTCATTCCGTCATGACCGTTGAGAATGGAACCAACATTACCGTGCTCCCTGGCGAAACTCTCAAAACGGTATCCATCGGTGTTGGTTCGGCAGAGATTGTTGGACTAATCATTGCTGTAATTGTTTTGCTGATAACACTCGGCTCCGTCGTTGCAGCAGGTCTTCCCCTTGTCACTGCGCTTCTCGGTGTTGGCATCGGAGTAGGTGGGGCCTTCTCCATCTCCAAATTTATAGAAATGCCCAGTGTTACTTCCGTCTTGGCTCTGATGGTTGGATTGGCTGTGGGGATCGATTACGCTCTATTCATTGTCAATCGCCAACGTCGAATGATTATTGATCAACGCTTGAGCGCACAAGAGGCTGCGGCAAGAGCGATTGGCACATCCGGCAGCGCTGTATTTTTTGCCGGCTTGACCGTTATTATTGCGCTTTGCGGTATGCTTGTCATCGGACTCACGTTCTTATCCACGATGGCTTTGGTCGCTGCTGCTACCGTTCTCATCAACGTGTTTGTTGCTCTAACCCTGTTGCCAGCTCTGCTTGGATTGGTAGGTGAACGCATTTGTTCGCCCAAAGCCCGCGAGAAAAGCACGAAAGATTCTAAAGAGGGTGGCCACGGGATTGCTGACAGATGGGTAAAATTCGTTATCCAATATCGTTGGATCACAATTATCGCCATCATCGTCGTTCTTGGTGTAGCAGCAACGCCTATAACCAAAATGGAAATGGGCATCCCGGGAGCATCCTCAGCGAACCTGGATACAACCGCAAGACAAAGTTATGATGCCATCTCCGAAGGCTTCGGAGATGGGTTTAACGGCCCGCTTATTCTGGTCGCAGAACCTAATAATTCTTCTGCTCAGATTACTCCGGAACTCTTAGGCAATCTCATGAAGGAGCTCCAAAGCCAAAATAATGTTGCACAGGTTACCCCGCTGGGCATGACAGAGGATCTGGCTATTTTTAGTCTCATTCCGAAAACAGGTCCTAACGATAAAATCACGAAAGATCTGGTGAACGATTTACGATCTACCGAATCGAACATCGCACAGACGAATGATGTTAAGCTTGGTGTTACTGGACTCACTGCCGTTAACATTGATATGTCATCCAAATTGGCACAGGTATTCCCTATCTATGTAGGAATTATTATCCTGCTGTCGCTTATCATTCTACTGCTTGTATTTCGTTCAATCATCGTTCCAATTAAAGCAACGATCGGTTTCCTGCTCAGCATTCTGGCTACATTCGGGATCACTACAGCTGTATTTCAGTGGGGCTGGCTGCATTCTCTCTTTGGCTTCGATACCGGTGGTCCACTGCTAAGCTTTATGCCAATCATCGTGACCGGCATCTTGTATGGGCTGGCGATGGACTATCAGGTGTTCCTTGTTAGTTCTATGCGGGAATCCTACGTTCATGGCCACAGGGGGATAGAATCCGTTGTTCATGGGTACAACCAGGTAAGTCGTGTCGTTGTAGCCGCTGCGGTGATCATGGTCTCTGTATTTGCAGGATTTATATTTACGGATGACGTCATGATTAAACAGATTGGTTTCACATTAGCTGTAGGAATTCTGATCGATGCTTTCATCATTCGGATGGGATTGGTTCCTGCCATTATGGCTCTTTTCGGTGACAAATCCTGGGCACTTCCGAAATGGCTGGACCGCATTCTGCCGAACCTTGATGTCGAAGGTGAGAAGCTGATTGCTACGCTCAATGCCAAAGAAAATGAACATTCCAAGTCTTGATGTAGCGTATTATTATGATTTGATTTTGTTTGGATATCACAATAAGAACCAGCAGCCACTTACTGGCTGCTGGTTCTTATTTTCTGTCATATACCGTTAGCTGAATGGACCGGGTGTCCAAGAAGGAAACTACTTCATTTTCTTGTCCACCATATGGCCATTATATGATTAAATCAAATGTAAACTCTTCCAACTCTTCTTCCGCTTCTTGCATTAAGTCTAATAAAAGATCCGCGTATTCTCCAAGGTACTTCCTGCTTGTATCAAAATCAATCCATTGAATGGTAAGTGGCATGGAGACGAAGCCAGTCAAGCAATCCCATAATGCATCCAAATTCCGGCCGTAGGAGGGCCCTAACTCAAGTCTTGCCTGAAGAACGTCATGTAACTCTTCTTGGCCATGAATGTCCTTTCCTTGGATGACAATGGTTTTCATAATATCTCCCCTTCACTATTCCATTTGTTCAAACGTACGGTAATGATCGGTTGTTTTATAGATCAAGCCATCATTGGAGTATAGGATCCGATCGCTTCCTCGCGTTCCTCCTGAATAATTAATGTCTGCTTCGTACCAAGTCCTTCCCTTTTTCTTGGGTAACAACCCTTCTCGATTTTGAAATACATCACCGCCTATACTTTGGCCTGGGGCCACGTTCTCCAAATTTCCTTTGCTCGGCTCCCAGCCTAGTTCCCTGGCCTCTCTTTTGGTTATATAATTTTCTGGCAGTTCATGATGCTCCGAAATATACGCAGCTACTTCATCAAATTGCGTTAGAGGTGAACTAGCTTGAGATGAGTCATTTAATGAAGCCGTTTCGAGTGAACATCCCGTAAACAAGATAGTCGCTAGAATAATAAGCATAGCACTTAAACATTTTTTGAAATACATTGTTAATAATCAATCTCCTTCTGAGCTTTTAGCATCCTACCCATCATAACAAAAAAAACCAGCTAATGTTTGTCAAGCCTTGTTGTCTTGGCTGGACTACAAGAAACTGATATAATTTTCTCTGTACCCCAAATAACCTCCATTGGCGTGGAGGTTATTTGGATAATTATGGGTATTAATGTGTATAGGGCTCGCCCTTTTTCAAGATGGCGTATACGTGATGGAGAAGCTTGTTGGCGCAAGCGATCACGACCACCTTGTAAGGCTTGCCCTCTTTTCTTTTCTTGTCGTAATACTCTTTTAACCTTCGGTTGTCTGCTTTTCGAATTCCGCACTGTACGGCCAGATATAACGCTCGTCGAAGCCTCTTGGAGCCGCGCTTCGTAATCCGGCTGCTTGTCGCTGTAAACTTCCCTGAGCTGTAAATCCCTGGATCCAACCCTGCATACGCGACGAGCTGCTTCGCATCCTGGAATTGACTTGCATTCCCGAGTTCCGCCACGATGGCAGCGGCTAGTTTGCCTCCTATGCCTGGTATGCTTTTAACCAAACCTACTTCGGGCAGTTCCATCGCCAGTGCTTCCATCTGCTGTTCCAAATGGCTTAACTGCTTGTCAAACTCCAGCAGCAACACGACCATGCTGGCCAGTGCTACGGTTTGAGATTGGCTTCTTCTTTGTCTGTTCCAGCCTTCCATAAGTTCCCTCAATCGTTCCGTTTTTTCTGCAATCCATCGCTTCGAATGAGATCTACCCACACATTCCTGAATTAGACGTTCACATTCTCAGTCTTATTCTCCAAGCATCTTTGCAGCACTTTAGGGACGTTGTCGCACAAGTTGCAAAGACTCCGATGAAATCAGGAAACACCTGCTCAAGCAATGCTCTGCTGTTTAGCTTCGCCTGCACATACATAGCGGTCACAAACTCATGCTGCCTAGTCAAGTGCTGAAGCTCACTGTAGGACTCTTCCACTCGCGATGCGCTTTAACATCCCCACGGTAATACATCTCGGCCAAATGCCAGGCATCTGCTGCATCGGTTTTCACTTTTCGAAGTTGTGTGCCTTTGGATCGTTTCGCTTGCAAAGGATTGATGATGTAGTGAATCCATCCGCTACGTTTCAGATATCCTGCCAAACCTCGATGATAATGTCCGGTTGCCTCGAAGACAACGACAGGCTCCACACCACTTGTCTCTCTCAGTATGCTGAGCACTTCCCCTAGCCGCTCGAAACCTTCCTCACTATGGTGAAGGGTCTCCATCCTTCCATATGGTTCGTTACGCTTTTTGAAGGCCTGAATAACACTACATCCTTTCGCCACATCAATTCCAACAACGGGTTGCATAAAAACCTCCCTAATTCGATTTACCGGCATTCCCACCTGGTTTCCAAACCCATAGCTTCGCTTGTGATACGAGGTCATAGCCTCAACCAGCTCAAACATGGTCGTTGGAAGGTAGTGAGAGAACAGTTTTTTGTACGGGTTCTTTGTCCCTAAGCCGCCCTCGTTCTCCCGGCTACCACCATCGTAAAACACCCATAAAAATAGGCCAACCAGAAAATTTCTGGCTGACCTAATAATACGAAAGCCGCTAAAATAGCGACTCAATGGAACCCTATAGTTGTCTCCAAACGTTCACCCCCCACAGTAAAGGGGTCGGGACAGAGTAAATTCCCCAGCCCAACCCGCTATTCCCCTCTTCTTACGGTTCAATCCCCCATGCAAGCTGGCCGTTCATATACCCGGTGACTTGTTCATTGTTTGCAAACTGACTGGCGGATGCCTTAAACGAGTAATCGTTAGCCTGGTTGTAATTGGACCAGTTATTTTTGGAGAATCGGGTTTGAATTTCTGCGCTCTGTCCAGGACTAAGCGTTCCAGCCGAACTCGAAAATCCAACTTCCAAAGCATAATCCGCTCCGGTAACTGGCGTTGCCAATTTAACGAATGTGCCGGTTACATTTGCACTTCCGATGCTGGCCCAGTCAGACCAGAAGCTCTGTGCCTCTTCCCCATCAATCGTATAGTAATACCTTATTTTCACATCACTCAATTGAATCGCCGAATTACCGTTGTTCACTACTTTGAATTTAGGTGAGATACCGTTGGTGGACGCACTTGTATTTCCGTTAAAAGCCTGAATTGCCAAGCCATCCGAGGGCATAGGAACACTGCTGTCTATAACATTTACAGTAAGAACAGCATTATTTCCACCGTTAAAATGAAAGGTTATCGCATTCTGGCCCGGCGGAAGCGTGGAAAGATAGGATTTACCCAGAACGACACTAGTGTTGGATGCCACATAATCCTGACTGGATTCAAGCGTATAATTTCCATTCGTTACGCTGGTAAGCTGTTTCCCGTTTAAGGTAAGAGACACGGAAATATCCTTCCCTAGATTCACGGCTTTATCAAATGTCGCATTCACGGGCGAAATCGAAGCACTTGGTGTTGAATCGACGATTTTAACTTTTAATGCAGGATCTTGACCCTGATTCATATCAAAGACAATCAAATGATCACCAGCCGGCAGCCCGGCCAAAAATTCTTTTTTCAGCAGCAGCATACTTCCGTTTAAAATATAATCTTGAGACGCGGTTAATGTATGGGTCCCTACCCGGAGAGCGTTTAATGTTTTTCCGTTTAGATTCAGGGAAATGGTTTTGTCACTTTGATTGGGTGCATATTTGTCAAATTCAACGGTTGCAGGTGTGATGGATGCGCTTGTATTAGGGTGGTTACCCTTTAAATTGGGCAGCTCATCCAGTGTGATAACATAATCACTTTGATAAAGTGTTGTAAGAGTGGCCGGATAATTAAATGCGGAACTCATAAGATGTTCGCCATACCATGGGCAGAAATAGAGCCATCCTGATTTTTCTTCTGTCAGATTCTGAACGCTTGGGATCGTATCGTTCTCCGTCATGGCCACCATTTTCGTACCGTTCGTTAAGTCAACCAACTGATAGAAAATCGAAGTAATGGCATCCTCATTAGGTACGCCAGACAAACCGTCATTGCGATTGTAGATCGTATTGTATTTATCATAGCCAACAATGTCTACCTGATCATCGCCAGGATACCATGCAGGAGAAGTGTTATACACATAGCTGTTGTATGTCCAGATCAAGTTATGCAAACCGTATGTCTCTGTAAGTTCGGTATAGAGCATATCCCAAAGCTGCTTGTATACGTCCGCACCTGCTGAAGCCCACCAGAACCACGCACCTTCCCCATTCAAACCGCCATTGCCCTCCGCCTCATGATAAGGACGGAAAATAACCGGCACATTGTTATCTTGCAGAATCAGCAATTGTTCCGCTAGATCTTCGATAGTCATCATGACGTATTGATATTCTTTCGTACCAGGAATCACGGCGTTGGCTGTATTAAAATTAGTTTCTGTTGGCTTGTAGGTGGCCTCCTTCCAATCCACATGTTCTCCAAGCTGATAGGTGGTAAAATTTCGAGGCACATTGATGTGCCATGAAGCTGTAGCAATGCCGTCCCGGTTATTCACCCAATCGATCATCCGATCCGTTGTGCCGTCTTCCCATCCGTAGAGCGGATTATAGTTCATAAAATCAAAGCCGCGGATCGCAGGATACTTTCCGGTTAAATTATAAATCCAATCAAACTCCAACTCTGTATTGCCGTCATTCCCGCCTCCATAAATTTCCTGCTGACCGGAGATAATGTGGTTACCGTAAACCTCTGTTAAATAATTCATCAGCAGTTGAGTCTCAGGTGTGGCCCCAGAATCGGTGAGCACCGGTTGTACATCCAAGGGATCTAGAACTGCATGATCCACAGTGAAGGTGTCAAAATAAGCAAATCCCCAGCCTGCCTTCAGCTCAATCGTATTGCTTCCTTGATTCAGCTTATGAAAGCCAAAATTAAAATCATTCCATGTGGTCGTGTAAGGCAGCATATAGGAACCTTTGGTCACACCATTAACGGATAAATATTGAAGTCTGCCGTCAGGACTTAGCTCCTGCATATAACGGGTTGAGATTGCATACATGCCGGTTTCCGGGACAGTCACTGTGTAGGTGATTGTTCCGGAATTTTGCATCCACACAAATCCACTCCCGGAGAATCCGGGCTTGGGCTGACCGTAAATTTCAGTCACTACTTGAAGATCGGAGGAAAGTAAAGCGTTTTCGCTTTCAATCGTAAAAAGCGGGGTTACTGCTTGAACGGGCGTTGTCATCAATCCGAGCAGCAGAATGAATCCCATCATCATTGCGCTTGCCTTTTTGAACAAATTTTCCATTTTCATTTTCCTCTCCAAGTGAAATATGAGAAAGAATTGTTCGATCTGTCCATTCATGGTTGCGCTTTCATTGTAAACATAGCATATGTATCAAGTTTTGCAAATATATGGACGAAAAAAAGTTATCGTACTTATGTAAATAGAAAAAAAACCGCTATTTAGCGGCTTTCAATAAACAATGTTTTTGTCAGTGACATTCATGCGAAAGACTGCCGGAAATTTACCCGGCAGTCTTTCGCTTAAAACGTAGTATGTTTCTCTTCATATTCGCTTGATAATTCTTTAAGCGATTTGATTTTACCATGAGGATGCTGTTCTTGCTTTCGTGACTTCCAGGCAGCTTCCTGCCTTTTCTTCTGGCGAGCCATAAAAGATCTCCTCCTCTGGCAAAATTAGAGTGTATACTACTTCACTATGATGTCATTTATGAATTACTTTCATTCACGGTATTTAATTTATGTGAACAGACATCATTCCCACGTTTTATCGAGCAGTGAAATACATTGGATTGATTCTGTATCACTATAACAAACAGTCCACGATTGATGAGACTCCCTTTGTCCGTCATGCCGTAATTGCGCGTTAATCTAAAATGGATAGTGTTACATGAATAATATTGTTTAATTTTTGCTGATCCGATGTAGTCTTAACCAATGTCCGTAGTCCGGTCCATGCATTCATTAAATAATGAGAAGTAACTACTGGATCGAAATCTGCCTTGATTTCACCCGTTTGTTGACCTGCCAAAAGAAGGTTGGTCAAGAATTCCTCGGTTCGTAAATAACTTTCATTCACTAAGGATGCAACTTCAGGATTGAGTACACCCAGTTCCACACCTGAATTTACAAGAAAACACCCTAAAGGCTCTCCTTCATTTCTTACTGTAGACTCAAACAAAGCCCGAATGATCTCTTTGACCGGCTTTTGTGTATGAACCAAAAAGCTCATTTTGTTCAATTGCTTTGTTTCATATCGTTCAAGTGCTTTCATAAATAGAGCATGCTTATCCCCAAACGTATCATAGATGCTTCTTCGGTGAATGCCCATATATTCAACGAGGTCTTGCATTGAAGTTTTCTCATATCCTTGTGTCCAGAACAGATGTATTGCTTTATCTAATACTTCATTTACTTCAAATTCTTTTGATCTTGCCATCCTCATCACCTCGAATAATCATTATACATTTAAGTGCACGATTGGGAAACACGCCTTGTCCCAGCGGCAATAAGGTTGGTTTTCAAAAATATAGAAAATGCTTGCCATTTAGCTGACAACTCTTTGAAACTATCTACATAAGATGTACCAAATAATAGATTGGAGGAATTGCTATGGTTCGTACGCTTGACGCTCGTACTTCTCTCGGTTCTAACGGTACTACTCCGCTTAATATCCCTCTTGCGCCAAACACCCCTACCTTGGTGGGGATTCTTGGACTGAACATTGTCAATCCAGGTTTAGTTATTCGTACTCAGTTCAATGGAACTTATCGAATTTCGGGTTCTAATTTGTCTTCTCAACCTTCTTCCATTCGGTTCGAAATTTTCAGAGGCTCGACCTATACAGGCACACCAATTTATGTCGTTTCCCAACCCGTATATCCTTCTGTGGGAAGCATACTGGCAAGCTTCGAGGGCTCTGATTTCAATGTGCCTCCTCCGCCTACCGGGCAGCTTATCTATTCGTGTTTTGTGACATTTGTTCCGGCATCCCCATCAGAACAAGCCAGCCGTGTTGGCCCGGAATGCTTCAATGCGGTTGCATACAGCGACGACTAACTTATTTTTATGAAAAGGACGGAAGGAGGCATATCCCATGGTTAAAACGTTAGATGCACGAACTTCCCAAGGCTCCAACGGGCAGCAAGTGTTAACGCCCAGTTTCACGAATGGCGTTCCGCTATTGTTTGCCCAAGTTGGACTGCAAGTCAGCAACCCGGGCACGGGGATCAGGACTCTTTTTTCAGGGATAGTCGAATTAACAGCAAGTCAGTTGCCTGTTAACGGGGATCTGGTGATCGTAGTGTACCGGGGATTGGGTGGTTCGCAACAGCTTGTTTATGCGACGGGTACAATTGTGTTGGCCAACCCGTTTTTCAGTCCTTGCGTATTAAGCTTTACCGGTTCGGATTTCAATGTGCCACCACCAGGTAATGGACAGATTGTCTACTCAGCGTACGCCATATTCTCCTATAATCCAAATTATAGTGTGAGTAACGTTCGTTTAGGTCCTGAGAGTTTCAATGCAACCGTTTATTCAGATGATTAAGTAACTATGTATGAGGCCTATTATGAGAATAAATTAACCATCTCTAATTATAGAGATGGTTAATTTGAATTTTTCACAAGCTCATCCATAGCCTGAACAGCAAGTTCAAATGCTTTAATTCTTCGTTCGATAAGCGTTTTTTGAGGGCTACCCATTTTTGACTTACCCTCCATCTTCTCAAGTAATGGGAATAAACCAGTCAAAACATGGCGAGCTTCCGTTAAATCTGCCTCACTGTAATGATGAGGTTTCAGATTCCAAGCCGCTTCCAGCATCGCCAAACCGATGTACAACGCTTTGAGGCGTTTATCTAATAAGGTGGTGTTACTTCCTTTCTGAGCCATATTAGCCAGGGCATTTTCCGATTTACGGATTACCGATTGAAAGGCTTGGAATGATTCCATTTTAACTTCAGTAGATACGTTATCCATGTATTACAGACCTCTCTTCTTATCTGTGATTTTATTCCGCTCATTCGTTCTCTTACATATTATGTCTGGAAGTCCACATTGTAAAGTTGTAAGTCCGTAACTGGGTCGTCTCCGAAATGGTTGAATACAAAGCGAAAAATCCCGCTCTGGTGCTTGGTCCAGAGCGGGATGTACAAGAATATTTAGTTATTGGCGTTTTCCTTGGTTACCAGCTTCAATTCAGCCGGAATTGATTTTTCTACCTGCTTGCCGCCAAGCACATCCAGAGCGGCTTGCACTGCCAGCTGGCCAATCAGTACCGGCTGCTGTGCCACGGTGGCCGTCAACTTTCCTTCCTGAATGGATTTGATCGCATCATCGTTGCCGTCAAATCCGATCACGGGAATGTCCTTGCCCGAGCTTTGGATCGCTTCGATTGCGCCTAGTGCCATCTCGTCGTTATGGGCAAATACCGCCTGTACGTCTGGATTGCCCTGCAGCAGGTTTTCCATCACATTCAAACCTTTGGAGCGATCGAAATCGGCAGACTGTTTGGCAACCACATCGAGTTTTTGGTCGGCGACTTCATGGAAACCTTTCCCCCGCTCTCTTGTTGCGGAAGCTCCAGGTACACCTTCAAGTTCAATCACTTTTGCTCCCTCGCCAAGGTGTTCTACGAAATATTCTGCTGCCATCTGTCCACCCTTGATGTTATCGGATGCAACCAACGCTGCCACTTCCCCTTTGTCCGCCGAACGGTCCAGTGTAACCACAGGAATGCCCACACTATTGGCAGACTGAACGGCCGTGGAGATTGCCGCGGAATCCGCTGGGTTAATCAGAAGAGCATCCACGCCCTGTTGAATCAGGTCGTCCACATCATTGGTTTGTTTGGCCGAATCATTTTGCGCATCAACTACGATGACCTGAATTCCTTGTTTTTTGGCTTCTGCAACTACCCCGTCTTTGAGGGATACAAAGAAGGGATTATTCAACGTAGAAACCGACAGGCCGATTTTTTTCTGTCCATTGCTTCCGGCAGAATCGGGCTTGGCCCAGCCCGGAGGCTCCAGGGAGCATCCCGCCAGAACGATCATCATTACGCTTACAAGCAATATGGTTAGTTTTTTCATGTTCGCTTCTCTCCTTAAGCCGTTTTCTTGCGGTCCAGCAGGACAGCGATGGCAATAACGACGCCTTTCACAACCATTTGATAAAATGAGTTCACTCCGAGCAGGTTCAAGCCATTGTTCAACACGCCGATAATCAGGACCCCGATTAGTGTACCGACAATCCGTCCTCTGCCGCCCGACAGACTTGTTCCACCCAGAACAACAGCAGCAATGGCGTCCAGTTCATATGAAGTACCTGCCGTAGGCTGCGCAGAATTCAGACGGGAGGTCAGAATCGCGCCTGCCAGTGCTGATAGCATACCTACCAGTGAGTAAATCATGATTTTCACGCGATGCACTTTAATACCTGAGATGATGGAAGCTTTCTCGTTGCCACCAAGCGCATACGTTTTGCGACCGAAGGCTGTTTTGTGCAAGATTGTCCAGAGAATTACAAAAGTAATTAACATGGTGATGGCCGGCACTGGAATGCCAAGCATATAACCGCGTCCAAACAGCTGGAACATCAAGCTGTCACCCAATCCCGTAATTGGGTTACCATTCGTATACACGAGTGTCAATCCCCGGAATACTGTCATCGTCGCCAATGTTGCTATAAATGGAGCCATCTTGCCTTTCGTAATCATCAGTCCATTTACCATACCCATAACACCGCCGAGCGCGACCCCAATAATGATTGAGAGAATGGGATCCAGGCCGGACAACATCATATTGGCTACAAAGGCGCTCGATAAAGCCAGAATGGAGCCTACCGACAAGTCAATCCCGCCAGTTAGAATAACAAACGTCATGCCAAACGCTATCAGTGCGTTAATCGAAACCTGTCGTAATAGATTTAAAATGTTAAGCGGTTCTAAAAAGCTTGGATTTAATACGGATACGATAATAATCAGTATGATCAGCCCTAATAACGGACCCAATTTCTGTGTCAGATTTGTTAAACGGAAGCCGCTTTTGGCGGGTTGGTTTTCCTGCAAAGTTGTCATATTACTGTCCCCCTGTAGCCAATGTCATAATGTTTTCCTGTGTTGCCTCGTCCTTCGTCAGTTCGCCAGTAATGCGTCCCTCATGCACAACCACGATTCGATCACTCATGCCGAGCACTTCAGGCAGCTCGGAAGATACCATAATGATTGCAACTCCGCGGTCCGTCAGCTCGTTCATCAACTGATAAATCTCTCGTTTGGCTCCAACATCCACTCCGCGTGTAGGCTCATCCAGAATGAGCACGCTTGGACCGATGCCGACCCATTTGGCGATAACGACCTTCTGCTGGTTACCTCCTGACAAGTTTCGTACCGCTGTCTCGGAGGATTGCGTCTTGATTTGCAAACGTTTGATGAGTGTATCGACGAATTCCTGTTCTTTCTGAGTCGAGATGAAACCTTTACTTGAGAAGCTGAACAAATTCGGTAAAGCCATGTTCTCACGTATGGAGAAATCTAATACCAAACCTTCATCCTTCCGGTCCTCAGTAATAAATCCAATCCCATGTCTTACTGCGTCTGCTGGCTTCCGAATGTGAACATTCTTGCCTCGAATCATAATGTCTCCACTATCCAGTGCTTCCAATCCGAAGATCGCCCGCATGATTTCGGTACGTCCCGAGCCCATTAGCCCTGAGAAGCCGAGAATTTCGCCTGCTCTCACTGTGAAGCTGACATTCTGGAACAATCCTGTGCTGCTTGCGTCACGAACTTCCAGAACCACGTCACCGTATGAAGGATTCCGTACAGGATACCGTTCCGTAAGTTCCCGACCGACCATCTTCCGTACTACTTCGTCAAAGCTGGTCTCCGGGATCGACTTGGTATCCACCGTTTTGCCGTCACGCATTACCGTAATCCGGTCGCAGATCGTAAAAATTTCCTCCATCCGGTGCGAAATGTATACGATGGACACTCCATTTTTCTTGAGAGCAGCGATTACGCCAAACAGCTTCTGGATCTCACGCTCTGTAAGTGCCGCCGTTGGTTCGTCCATAATGATAACTCTGGCATCGGTCATTAGTGCTTTGGCAATCTCAATCATTTGCTGCTGACCGACAGAGCATTCCCCGGCAGGACGGTCCAGCGGAATCTGCACCGAAAGCTTGGCTAACTGCTCCGTGGCAAGCGCTTTCATTTGTCGTGTGTTCAGTAATCCGAAAGTCGAAGTTAATTCCTTGCCGATGAAGAGATTGTCAAGCACGGTCATTTCCGGCCAAACGTTCAACTCTTGATGGATAAAAGCAATCCCCATCTTCTCGGCTTCCTTTGGACTGGAAAAATAGGTTTCTTTGCCGTCAATGGAGATGGTCCCCTGATCCCGCCCATGAAGACCGATTAAAATGTTCATTAACGTGGATTTTCCGGCCCCGTTCTCCCCCATCAGGGCATGAACTTCGCCTTCTTTCAAATTGAAATCCACTCCGCTCAGCACTTGGTTGGTGCCAAACGCTTTATATATGCCTTGCATCTGTATATGCATAATGTCGTCCTCCTTTTAACCGAAAATGACGCCTGATTGTAATATGCAATTGGCATATGGTGTGGCTTCGCCCGTGCGAATGACCACTTTGGCTTGTCGGGTCAACGCCTTGAATTGCTCATGACTGAGGGAAACGTCAATAGCATCATCCCCGAATTTCTCGGTAATAAACTGCAAAGCTGCAGGATTTCCTGCTTTGATTTCGGCCGCCAAAATCACTCTCTCGACAACCATATCCTCCTCAATCAGTTCCACGATTTCTTGAAAACCCGGTGTTCCCAACTTCAGGGCCACATCAATTTTGGGTACTCCTTCCGGAATCGGAAGACCGGCATCTGCGATGACAATCATGTCCGTATGGCCCAGATCAGACAGCACCTTGGAAATATGACTGTTCAACATTCCCTGTTTCTTCATGTCAGACTTTCCTCCACTTCATTCCGCATCGGCATGCCACCTTGCGCTCCGAACTTGGTCACGGATAGCGATGCAGCCCGGTTGGCGAATTGAATGCTGTCCTGCAGCGGCTTACCTTCCGCCAAAGCGACTGCAAATGCGGCATTAAACGTATCACCCGCTCCGGTTGTATCCACTGGTTCCACCTTGTAAGCAGGGACAACGATTTCCTGTTCCCCGTCAAAGTAACGAACTCCGTTGCTGCCCTCTGTAATAAACAACTTGTTTGGATATTTGCGCAGCGCCTCTGCCGGAGTCATGCCCTGAAACAATATCTCCGCCTCATGCTCGTTCGGCGTGATATAAGCAGCTTTATCGATGACCTCATCTGGCACTGTTCTGGCCGGAGCCGGATTCAATAACAGAGGGGTTCCGCTTTGAGCACAAATCTCGCTGACACGAACAACCGTTTCCTCCGGAATCTCTTGCTGAATTAGCACGATATCGGCACTTTGGATTACATCTGCCAATTCATCAACATAGGCAGGTGTTACTTCGCGATTGGCCGCCTCAACGACTACAATGCTATTATCACCTTCTGCCAGAACGATATGAGCCGTACCGCTCTCCATATGTGTAACCGGTTTCACATTTTGCGTATTTACACCATTTGCTTTGAAATTATTTAAAATGTCCGTACCGAAAGCATCATCGCCTATCCGGCCAATCATCACAACTTCGGCCCCAAGCCTTGCAGCAGCGACTGCCTGGTTAGCTCCTTTGCCGCCTGGAACTGTTTTGAAACTGTCTCCAAGGACGGTTTCACCCGCCCCCGGCCGTCTTGATGAAGTGACAACCAGATCCATGGAGCTGCTGCCAATAACACAAATTTTAGCCATTCGAATTCACCTTTCTTGTTGTGCCTCGTTCAATGAAACTGACAGGCAATTGTATGTGTTTATTTTCGATTGGTGCTTGTTCTACAAGTTTAATAAGCAATCCGGCGGCTTCTCTCCCCATCTCATATGCCGGTTGGCGAATGGTCGACAAGGCAGGCGATAACAAGCTGCTCATTGGGATATCGTCGAAGCCGATAATTTGCATATCCTCCGGAACTTTGATTCCGATTCGCAATGCTTCGTGCAGTACCGCCATGGCCGCAATGTCATTACTGGCAATGACTCCGTCAGTATCACCGTACTTGCTGAATAGCTCTTCCGCCCATAACCCAACATCATTAAAGGAGAAAGATGTCGTTTGAATTACGCGGTAATCGAGACCAGCCTGACGTATGCTCTCGATTGCGCCTTCAAAACGGTCCTGCGCAGGTTTGATATGTGCTGGTCCCTGCATGACCGTAATTCGGCGACTTCCACGCTTGATGATCTCCCTTGCAGCCAAGCGCCCGCCCTCTCTCCCATCCGCATATACGGAGGGACTGTCCAGCGGTGTCCTGTCCAGAAACACCACAGGGATCTTCAAGCTTTCATATATTGAAGAATGAGGGTAGTTTGTTGAAGAGATTACGCCCACCACATTATTTTGGACAAAAGTCTGAATATAATCTCGTTCCTTTTGTTCATCCTCATCACTATTTCCGAAAATCAGTCTGAATTCCTGTTCCTGCATCCGGTCCTCTACACCGCGTGCAAGCTGCGGAAAGTAAGGGTTTGCAATATCCGGAAGCAGCAGGCCGATCAGCTTGGACTTACGTTTATATAAAGAGCGGGCCACTTCATTCGGAGAGAAGTTAAGCTGCTTGACCGCTTCTTCCACCTTCTTGCGCGTGTCTGCATGAACATAACCTCTTTCATTAATGACCCGTGATACAGTGGCTACTGATACCCCAGCCAGTTGAGCTACATCTTTAATGGTTGTCATGAACGTTCACTCCTATGTGTAACCGGTTACAGATATGAAAATATCATATTTCGTTTAGTTTGACAATCCTTTTGTTACTGGAAATATATCCAAGTCGGTCAGAAAAAGACGTACGTACTTGCTGGCGTAAGACGTAGGGCTAAAGTTAACAGAAAAAAGTCCATCCTCGAATGAGGCTGGACTGCTGATTCCGCAACAATTTCAGAGAGGGGTTAGTTCAACTTTCGAGCAATGAAATCAGTCTTTGCAGGAGAGCAGGCTCTTCCTTGCGGAATTCCTCCAATCGTTGCCTCACCTTTTCAAACACTGCCTTGTCTTCACGAATTTCATGACGGATATATTGATCCCTTAGCTTCATTGCCCTGGTAGTTATATCCTGATAACCATTCACAAGTTCTTCGTCGTATGGGATTATCCCCTCTTCTATCAAATAGGCAATCCGTTCACTCATCATTTTTTTGTGCTCCCAGAGCACATGAAGATGCCTCACATCGTTACGGTCGCCAAGCCGGGGATCGTTGCTCTCTACAGCATCATAGTACATTTGCAAATAATCGTAGACGTGAATTCCGAAAGCCTGTTCTTCGTCAGGATTGTAATTAATGCGGTTCAGATGGGTCTCTCCATTCAGGTAATCATGCAGTTGGTCGAGCGCTACGATTCTATCGAATGGATACGGAGAATGCGGCTCGTATTTGTAAAAATAAGTATGATGATCCGCGGTGAGTTCCTCTCTGAGCAGATGTCTCATGGAATGGACAGCATCCAGGAACTCCGTGAACGGAATCTGTACATTGCGATATACTCCTGTATGGTCAAACATGGAAGCATCAAAAATACGTTTGTCCCAATCGTAACCATACAGAAAAAGATGATGAGGAAACGGTTCTTTTTGATAGGCAGCCGCTGGAGATAACCTGGACTCGTCCAAAAATACGACACAATAATAGCCGCTGCGAATCTGATCCGCGAAAAATTGGGGCCAGGCGTCCAAAGCCAAATGCTCCAGAATCGTATAATTGACGGAGCATGTGAGCAGAAACGGATTGTTAAAATTCAGTTCGTTGGGCTGGCCCCGGAAGAAATCGATATAAAACTGTCTACCATCCTCCAGAAAGGTTTTCTTGCAGGACAATTGAATGAAATTGCTGTAATACCAAGGAATCGTTTCCTCATGTGCACTGGTAATCGAAAGTGTGTAAGCCCACCGCAGAAATCCTTTAAGCGGCGGATTCAACACGGGTAGCTGAACTGCATTCATTCATTTTTTCTCCCCCTTCTGATTTCTAAGTTGTTGGGCTGCTTCACCTTATGTCTGAGAATTTGCCTTAACTGCTTGCACTGCTGTATCCCTTCACAGCCTGTTTCCAGAGCACTCGTATAGCTGTGAAAAGAATAAGTGAACCGACCAGCGCCAGTCCTGTATAGAGCCAGCCGAGTTGCCCCAGCAGGAACATGGGTCCGAAATTGGTAATCAGAAACAGCGGGATGATGAAGGTGCCGATCCGTCGGACCCAAGTCGGGTATATTGCCATTGGGAAATTGTTGGCGTCCCAGGCGGAATGGGCGATCTCGGATGCTGAACCCGTCTGAACGAACCGAAATGAAAGTAATGCAGGGATAATCATCAGACAGTATGTGATGACAACAGAGACGAATAGCAGCAGCATAAACCCGGCAAGTTGCAGTAGCGTCAACGGTATATCCATAGCATGCCATCCGATGCCAATCATGACGAGACCAACCAGTATATCAGGAATGGGCAGTGCCAGATCGACATAACGCAAAGAAGCCATAAACTGGAGAGAAACCGGCTTTGTCAGCATTAAATCAAGCGATCCGTCCTTAATATATTCCGGGATCTTCGTGAAATTTGTGAAAAACAGACCGACATACACACCTGTTACTACAGTGTGCATGCCTATAAATAGAAGCAGCCCTTCAGGAGGGATGCCGTCGACGTGAAGATCGGTGCGGAACACAACGAGCACATATAACAGTTTGGCAAGCAGGTAGACGGATTCCACCAGCAGGCTCATCATGAAATTTCCTCGAAACTCCATCTGGGCAATGAGACAATTTTTGATGAACATGCCGTACAAATGTGCGTATTTTCTCATGGTTCTAAACATATGGAATGCCCGCTACCCCCCAACCGCCGAATATTTCTTCATGGATATCCGCCATGTTAGACGGGATAGCCATAAGAACAGGAGTATCCACCCGCACTGGATGAGCAATCCCTGATACATGGCCGCCATTTCCGTTTTGCCGCTGAGGACATTAACTGGAAAATAAATAGTATATGGAAATGGCGTGTACTGAAGTGCCTCCACAATTGAATCCCCGAAAATCTCCAACGGAAACATCCCTCCGCTCAAAATATTGACGAGCAGACTGGTAATAACGAAAAAGTAAGAGATTTCATTCAGATAAAAAGCACTCGCGCAGATGCAATAGGCAATCAGGAAATTGAGCAGAAGCGCACCCGTCAGCGTAACGGCGAACAAGATCAGCCGTATGACCTGAAACTCAAGTACGCCCCCGGCAGATGCGATCCAGATAATCCCGATGAGCAGCACAGCGGTAACTCCATAATAGATCGCCTTCTGTCCAAAAAAGGATACTAGCCGATACCCGAAGTAGCTGACCGGTTTGATCAGATACTTGTTGAGGCCGCCGTTTTTGATATCGTCGACAATCTGATGCTCGAACTGGGTAGCGATCAGCTTGGATACCAAGCCCGCCAAGATGGTATACAATATGATTTGATTGTATGAATACGAGAACAGCGCCGCTTCTCCAGAATGCTGATACACCGCTGTCCATATAAAATACTGGACCAGAATCGGAAACGCGGCTCCGAGAAGACCGAGAAAGAAGTGAAATCGGTATTCCATGGATTGCTGCACACCCATCGAAAAAACAGCCGTATACAATTTGCGTCCATTCATCCGACGGATTCCTTTTGATAGAGCATGGAGATACTCTCCTCGATCGGCACATCCTCAATCGTCCAGTCAACAATCGGAAACGAATCGAGTACAGCTCGTGATACTTCTTTTAAGCGGTGTTTGGGCAGCTCCAGAACAACGCTGTAGTCGTCTGAGCTGATTATTTTCCCGAATTTGGCCAACCGCTGCTCGGCAACCGGCTCCGAGAATTGCAATTTCACAATTTTGTGCTCACCAAACAGATCGTTAATTTTGTAAAGATCTCCGTCATACAGAAGACTTCCTTCGTTAATGATAATCGTCCGTTTGCACAGGTCCTCCACATCCTTCATGTAGTGGCTCGTCAGCAGGATCGTTGCGCCAAACTGCTCATTATAGTATTTCAGAAACTCCCGCACCCTCTTCTGAGAGGGAAAATCCAGGCCGATCGTCGGCTCGTCGAGATACAGCAGCTTCGGTCGATGGATCAGAGCGGCGATCAGCTCCATTTTCATCCGTTCACCCAAGGACAGCCTGCGTACCTGTACATCCAGGAGGTCTTGCACATCAAGCATTTCCGATAGTTCGGCAAGATTTCGACGATAAAGTCCGTCCTCCACGTCATATATACATTTGTTCAAATAAATCGAGTCACTGGCGGGAAGGTCCCACCAAAGCTGATTTTTCTGGCCCATTACAATGGAGAAAAGGCGTTTGAACTCGTTCTTTCGCTCCCAAGGCACATAGCCAAGTACGTCAGCTTTTCCGCTTGTGGGATACAGAATGCCCGATAACATTTTGAGCGTCGTGGTTTTACCTGCCCCGTTGGGACCCAGAAATCCAACGCACTCGCCTGGACCGATATCGAAGGAAACGGACTTAACCGCTTCCTTCACAAGTGATTTGCGTGCAAACAAGTTTTTTAATGAATGTTTGAGTCCTGCTTCTTTCCGGTAATACACAAACGATTTGTGTAGGTCCCGTACACGGATAAAGTCCATCCCCGCTCCTCCTGAATGATTGCATGTTTTCCCTAATCGGGCGGCTTAAAGTTAAAGCGATTAAACTCCGTTGTTATACAGAAGCACGCATTTCGAACAAATCGGTGTCAGACCGCAGGCCAGAATCTCCCGCTGTTTTCGCAGATCCTCACCATGGAAAATATCGGCCACACTTTCTTCGTACAAATTACCAACACTGAATTCCGGGAAAAATTTGCATGGATTAACCTTACCGTCTGGCATTACATCCATCCGATTCGAGATCGAGAAACACTTGGTCCGATTCATCGCCGGCTTCTCACTACCGCGAATAAAACCTTCTACCTCTTCGGGCTCCAACGCTGGCTGATAGCGGATACGTACATTCCACACACGTGAATTGACTCGTTTAAATTCCTCTATTAGCGTGTCGAAACGGTCCGGCGAGATGTGGAACGTGAAAGAATGCCAGCTGTTCTTGTGGTCGCTCGCAAAGCGGGAGGCAAGATGCGGAAAGTGGGCATCAAAGTAGGTGTCCATTTTTTCTGCTGTATCGGAAGGGATATACCATGGGAAGCAGAAGTAAACGGAATCCACGCCCATCTCTTCAAAGAATTCCATCAAGTTATAAAGCTGGTCAACCATCTGGTCATTTACAGTCAGAGCTACGGACACTTTGCCTTGGTACAAGCCCTGCTTTTGCAGATCCAACAGCAGCTGTATGGCGTGAATCACTTTCTTGAACGTGCCTTTGCCCCGGATCGCGTCATTCTCTTTCTCGAAACCTTCCAGGCTGACGAGCATGACCAAATTCTTTGACATTTTCAAAATGGAATCCAGCTTTTGTTCAATGAGAATCGCGTTCGTACAAATGGTCGTGTGCCGATCTTCCTTAGCCAGTAGTTCTGCCAGTTCATCGAACTTGGAGTAGAATAGCGGTTCTCCGCCCCACAGGAACACACGTGATTTGCGTTCTCTCGTTTCGGCCAACAGTTTCTCCACGACAGGAATCTCGATTTCGTCTCTCTTCACTTCACTGGCAAAGCCGTGATGGAAACCGTCTGGATTCCATTCAAAACAATGCTTGCAGCGCAGGTTGCAGCCGTTATTAAGCTTGATTCCGATCTCATAAGGTACGGGTGCTGCATACGTCGGGTCTTCCCGGCGTTTCCTTCCCGTTTCCGCCAGTGGAACGAGGGTTCTTTTCATATTTTGGAATGTCAGCTGGTCAAACGTAACTGCTGTTTTCGGCTGCATGTGTTTTCCTCCCCAAGTGATTGATTTTTAAACGCTGCTTCAGCAAACGTCTGTACATTTCTTCGAGATGTTGTTCCGAGTAATCCAGGGCTTTCCATTCCGCAAATCGGATGCCGAAACCGCAGGACTCCCAATAATTTGAATTCTGAAGCTCATGGTCACCGAACGGCTCTAACATGACAAAAGGGATTCCGTAAGACAGCGAGTCGTTCAGTGACGCTCCACCCGGCTTGCTGATCATTGCAGCACAATTGCGCATCAGGTCCGTATAAGCGGAGTAATCACCAAGCGGAATTTCCCGAAGAATCCCATCTTCACGGACATAACGGTTCATTGGCGGAAACGTATGCCACCCCTGGGCATTCCGGCTCCACGGGTTCCATGAAACATCTGTTCCGAAGTACCGTGTACTCCCATCGTCCTCCTCCACCTCGGAAGGATCGTACACGATCACATCCAACGGGTAACCGAGTTGACGAAGCTCTGAGATCGTTGCTGCATACGTCCCGATTCCCCAGCCGCCGCCATGGATCAGAATGCGTCCCGCACGCTGTTCATAAGGCAGGAGTTCCATATCATCTGAAGCAATATAGCCTTCTGGAGATAGCCTCGAAGCTTCGTAAAGCCAGACGTTATTGTAGTCGGGATACAAGGACTTGTGTACCTTAAACGATGGTGTATCGCATGCATCCAACCGGATCAGTTGAATATCCAGAGGCGTCTGTGCCATGGTTTTGTAACGCTCCAGGATCGGGAGCCAAAAACCGGTAAACACAGCAAAGCGGCATACACCGTCACGTATCCAGGAGTCCAACAGTCGCTGGACCTCCGCCTCATTCAGGGAGGAATCAACAGGCTTGGCCAGTTTATGGCCCATAAGAGCAACGGAGAAATCGGCATGGAATGCTTTTTTGGTGGAAAGAATCTTGCACCTGATTTCTTCGTGATACAGGTTCTCCAGAACATGAACGTCTGTTCTAACACCTCTATCTCGCAGGTACGTATCAAGATGCATTGCCGGAATGTATGCCCCAAGCGAATTGCCCGACGCAAGCAGGGTAACCGAAAATGAATTCATGCGCAGCCTCCGCATTCCAGATTAGTTGTACACTTTAATGCCCAAGTCGGCGAGTATGTTCCTCAGGCACACGATTAGTTCACTACGATGTATATCGTTACGCCCCACCACCGAGAAATACAGACGTCCCTTCGGCATGCCCCGATTGCTTTGGAATCCCTCCAATATACGCCGAGAGATTATGAAATAATTCACCATTACGGTGTTAGACGAAAGTGGTAAAATTCCGTATCCGCCTTTGCCTGTAAATAGAAGACCCGATACATGCAGAGCA
Organism: Paenibacillus sp. JNUCC-31; assembly: GCF_014844075.1. NCBI lineage: Bacteria > Bacillati > Bacillota > Bacilli > Caryophanales > Paenibacillaceae > Paenibacillus > Paenibacillus sp. JNUCC31. Next base: position 7,118,838 of record NZ_CP062165.1, on the reverse strand, counting down.
TCAAGAAGTTCTCCGAATGCGAAGCCTTCAGGCAGACCCATGGACAGGAAAGTGAGTAGGCCGGTATGGCCGTGATTTTCCAAGCCTTTATCGAGATAAGCGTTAATGAGGCCCATGGATTTGCGAGCGTTGATCTCTACAATGGGGACGACCTCTCCGTCCTCCAGCATCATGGAGTCGAAGCAAACGAAGCCGTGATAACCATCGTCCGCCAATATCTGGAGTGCTTTTTCAATCACGTCGAAATAACCGACATTTTTCAGCTGAAGGATCAACTCTTCCTCCGCTCGTATAGAACCGCCGTAATTCTGCTGCTGATTCACCATCTGCTGAACGGAAATAAAATCTTTCTCACCGCTCTTTCGAATGAACCAGTGTGAACTGAAATCAATCTCTTTTCTCAGCAGTGGCTCCAGCAGGAATTGTGAGCGCAATCCTCTTCTCTCCTGCTTTACCAGATGCTCTGCTATCCTTCGCTGCATGGCTTCGCTATCGATGAGCAGGTTTCCCTTGCCCGATACACCGAAGGGGTCTTTCAACAAATAGGCCCCTCGCTTCAGAAGCGTATTTCCGACAGCCTCCATTTCCACTGCACTATTCACCTCCATGCCGTAGCACTTCACTCCGATTCTGCTCAGGAGTCGGTTGGAGTAGAATTTCGAATTTACACGCTTAACCGTCTCAAGGTCCGGCAAAGAACCCATCAGTCCGGTTCCATGCAGATACTTTTCCGTATCAGCCGTAACAGCATAAGGAGAGAGACATTGTACATTGTGGCTTAATAACGCTTCAGGCTGTAGCCCGTCAGCAGCAAGACTGAATATGCACGGATTGAAAATGTCCGGTCCAGGAAGAGACTTGGTCTCATCGTTTAGATCAAAGTGAAAACGGCTTCGGAAAGAAAAGCCTAAACCATTCAGGTAATCGTACAGCTTAGAATCGATTTTGCAGCGGCTGTAGAGAATATCGTCGGGCCCGCAGAATGGGAATAACAGCTCGTCCATACATAAGACAATGGATTCCCGGTCCTTATCAGGCATAGCGGGTAACTTTGCCAAGTTCGGATCCCTCCAACGCGTTTCGGGATCAAATGTACCCATAACGACGGTTGGATTCACACCAGCCTCACTTCTGGACATCTTCGTACAATGATTGCTCCTGAGTCTGGCAGCTTTTCAGAAAAGTCATAAATGTGTCGATCGACTGAAGGTGCTCATAATCGAATTGGTCATAATCAATGACAACATTCAGCTGATCCTCAACCTTTAACATAAACTGAATCATTTGCAGTGAATCGAGACCTATATCGTTATTGAGATCTGTTGCCGGGGATAACAATGGACGAAGTTCGGGTTGGTCTTCTTTGATCGCGCACAAAATGTCTACGATTTTATCGTACATGACTACACTCCTTTAAAGAAATAATGGCGTGAGGGGACAACTGATATTATTACGCTTAAGTAGATGACATAGATAAACTAAGTCTGATGTAGAAGCGCCTCCCCCTTATGAATTTACAAATATTATCTTTTTAATGACATTTTATGTCAAGGGATAAAAACCTACGATGTTATCTTGTGAACAATGTCCGTCGCACACAAAAAGCCGCCATTTTCGGCGGCATCCTGCGAGGTGTGTCGGAGCAATATAATCCATGGACACCATTTTACTTATCCTTTCTAGCATGCTATTCCAATATTTCAATGTACCCTTCTGTTCCATGCACACGAATGCGTTGTCCATCTTGGATCAATTGGGTCGCATTCTCTACTCCGACAACTGCGGGTAAGCCATATTCACGTGCAATCACTGCTCCATGGGTCATCAGACCGCCAACTTCAGTGACCAGACCTTTTATGGATACAAACAATGGTGTCCAGCTAGGATCAGTAAAAGAAGTGACCAAGATATCTTCATCTTCCAGGTCGGCATCCTCCATGTTTAAAATGACACGCGCTCTTCCTTCTACCACACCGGAAGAAACAGGTAGACCTGCAATCGCATTAGCCGGCAAATTTTCCCGGTTGTACTTACCGGTAATGATTTCACCATCAGACGTGATAACGCGTGGTGGAGTTAGTTTCTCGAAAACGTTGTAATCGTCTTTTCGTTTGCTAATGATCTGGTAATCCAGTTTATTGGTGCGTATGACATCGCGAAGTTCTTCAAAAGTGAGATAATACACATCTTCTTTGTTATGGATAACACCCGCTTGTGCAAGTAGTTCGGCTTCTTTCAGTAAAGCCTGCCTATAAACGAAGAAGCGATTAATATATCCATATTTCGGATATTCCCGATAACCGATGAAATTCCGGATGAGGTCGATCATTTGTTTGGTTTCTTTTGCTTTTTGTTCACCATCTGGCAATTGCTTTAACCGATCTAATAACTCCTGTTCTTTCGCCAAAGCTTCCTGTCGCCCTTGCTCAAACTTTCGCTGGCTGGCGTTAGGCTCAAAGTTCTTGACGTTGCCCAGAATTAACGGGACAAGTGTGATTGGTTTTTCGCTCCAACGGGTTCTGGTGATGTCGATTTCTCCAGAACATCGCATTCCGTATTTCCCGAGAAAAGCATAGATCGCAGCCTGAGCTTCCTGCCCACCAGCAAACTTCACCAGATCATCTAAAAAGTTATCATCTTTTACGTGTTGTAAATAAGCAATGACTTCTGGATAAGGACGAATCACATCTGCGACATCCAATAGCGCCAGACCCATTTCCGAAGTAATATTGTTTGGCACAGATTGAGAAAGCGTATCAGCTGCGTTTAGTTCGCCCAACCACTCTTTCATGTTGTCATTGATCCAGGATGAAGCATTCATTGCAGACATAAATACAGCCGTACTCTGCGGGTCAAATAAAATTCTCTTTAATTCCTGGATATCTTCCAGAATAAAATCTAATAAATCCGATCCTGATTTCGTTTGGATGTTTTGTTTTAATTCTTCTATCGATGTTTGACTACGCTTGATCAATTCAGAAACGATGGTCGGATCGTTCTCGAATGGTGCCGGTGCATCTATATGACTTCTGCTCGGAACCGGTGCGGTCTGATCATTGGGTAACAATTTTATAAAATCTCGCTCTATTATGGTCATGAGTGCGCCTTTTATGAGCGGATCGGAACCCATGGCATTTAAAAAAGGTTCCCTTCTGGCAGGTGAAGCCAACATAGGTGCAGCATCAACAAACAACCGCCCACCGGCTATACGCATAGGTGCAGAAGTAATTAACAGGTAAAAAGACAATCCCAATGGTTTAATGGGGTCCGTCATCATTTGTTGATGCCCAACGGACAAATAAACATGATTTTCTTGATCATTCGCTTCAGGAATCGGGTATAAAGTCGTAATTGGACGACTCTGGACAATATAAAAGGTATCATCCGTCAAACACCATTCAATATCTTGCGGGTGGCCGAAATGAGCTTCGATTTGTCTTCCGATACGTGCCAACTCCAAAATTTGGTCCTCAGTAAGTGTTTGAGCCTGTTGCTGATCAGGATCGATCTGCCGGGTCTCTGTTCCGCCTTCTTTCAATCCATAGATCGCCAACTTCTTGGCTGCTATCCTCTTATCGACGATTTCCCCTTCCTGGACTTTATAACAATCGGCAGATACCAAGCCTGAGACTAACGCTTCTCCAAGGCCAAAACTGGCATCGATGGACAATAACTTTCGGTTGGAGGTAACGGGATCAGCGGTAAATAAAATGCCTGAAGCCTGCGGGAAAACCATCCTTTGAACGATAACGGATAAATAAACCTGACTATGTTCAAACCCATTTTGTATACGATAGATAACCGCGCGATCTGTAAACAGGGATGCCCAACATTTGCTAATATGGTGCAAGATGGATTCTATGCCAACGATATTTAAGTACGTATCTTGTTGACCCGCAAAAGACGCATGGGGTAAATCTTCAGCAGTCGCACTCGAACGCACTGCATAAGCATGCTCCTCGCCGAACTGGGAGAGATAGTGAGCAACTGCTTTCACTACATCAGAGGGAATTTCAACTTCCATAATGAGTTGTCGAACCTCTCTGCTGATTTCACCAATTTGAGCTCGATCTTCTGCTTTTAGCATCGTTAGTCGATGGAGCAAAGCGTGATATGCTTCGTTTTGTTCAACGACTTTTTGATATCCAGCGGTTGTAATACAAAATCCTTCGGGCACATGTATTCCTTTAATCTTGGATAACTCCCCTAGATTCAGCCCTTTTCCACCCACGAGAAAAAGTTGCGTCTTTTCCATTTCGTGCAAACCGAGAACCATAGAACTCATTCCGTATCTCCCCTAACCATTAAATTGTGAAAAAAACTTTTGACAAGAGTTTCGCGGCATGATAATATTAAGATATAGGATAAGATATATATAACTTAATAAATAAATTAGGAGCGATCTGATTATATCATCGTGCCTTTTTATATGCAATAAAAAAGAACCTGATAAACGATTCAGGTTCTTTTTTTTGCCCATATTATTACGTTTCATGATTTTTTATTACAAGCGGTGACAGTTTGTGATATGGTCTTTGAGGAAGTGCTATAAGCACATGTACGTATGTAACCAATGCGAGGAGAAGTATGACCGTGAACGAGATAAAAGCAATTGAACAACCGAACAAATTCAGTAATCCATTATTCGTAACACTAATCGCAAGTTTTTGCTGCTTATTATGGGGGAGTGCATTCCCTTCTATTAAGCTTGGGTATATTGCCTTTGGCATAATGCCAGAAGATATTGCGTCAAAGTTTGTATTTGCTGGATATCGCTTTATATTGGCGGGCTTACTACTTTTGATCCTGTTTCATATCGTAAGAAAGAAGAAATTCGGATTGTCCAGACGTCAATGGGCAGGTCTAACCATGCTTGGCGTATTGCAAACTGGATTACAGTATATGTTTTTTTACGTGGGTGTATCCAATACAACGGGCGTCAAAGGCTCAATCATGAATGCAACAGCGACCTTTTTCAGTGTGGTTCTAGCCCATTTTCTTTATAAGAATGATAAGCTCAGCAAAAATAAAGTCGTTGGCTGTTTGCTTGGATTCATTGGCGTAATCATTGTTAATTTCCATTCAGACCTACTGGCATTTTCGTTTTCGTTCACCGGGGAAGGTTTCGTTATCATGGCTTCTCTTATTTTTTCCATTACAGCCATTTACGCCAAACATTTAACAACCTCCATCGATGTCTTGATCATAACGGGTTTTAGTCTGTTTGTCGGCGGTATGGTGCTTACCCTCCTGGGATTCTTGCTTGGTGGGAGTGTTACGCATTTTACGTTGGAGTCTACGGGTAACTTAATTTATTTGGTTTTATTGTCAGCAACCGCATTTTGCTTGTGGAATCTACTACTTAAATATAACAAAGTGGGGAAAGTGTCTGTATTTAACTTTCTTATCCCTGTGTTTGGCGCGTTATTATCAGCGTTGTTTCTGGGAGAAACGATTATGGAATTGAAAAATCTAGTTGCATTGCTGTTCGTGTCGATCGGTATCTACTTGGTTAATCGAATACCCTTTACATAGTCGCAATACCCTCGAATCTCAATTCAAGAAAAAAAAATAAATACAGGGCTGCGTTGCTGAACTGCACCCCAATTGTTAGACATTATCAACAATTGGAGGTGCAGGTCATGTTCGCGTCCCTGTTTTTCATTGTAAAAATGACTACAAGCAGGAGTAGACAATATTGCGCAAGCGTCGATGAATATATGGCTCTTGATTATTCAATAAGTGCTGGGCATACATAACGGTGAGCTTGGAGTCCGGGTCAATGATGGCCATGCATCCGGCAGCCCCACTCCATCCAAATTCCCCGAGAGGGCTTAGCGAGCCGCTGCCTGACTTGCTGATATGAGTACGGACACCCAGCCCATAGCCGTATCCGTTCATATGATCCCATGAGTAATCACTACGGGTCATGTCGTTCAGATGGTCCGTACGCATCAAATCCACTGAAGCCTGCGACAGAATGCGCACACCTTCCGGACTGGTACCGCGCCCAGTCAGGGCGTTCAGGAACAAGGCATAATCGCTAACGGTGGACAATAGTCCGGCGCCTCCACTCTCCAATTCCGTACCTACACGGAATCCGTTCCCGTCCATACGTACGGGTTCTTCAAGCTCATCATTGTACACGTACTGCGGTATTAGACGAGCCTGCTGCTCATCATTAAGATCAAATGCTGTATCATTCATGCCAAGCGGTCCCGTGATTTCTTCCCGCAGATACGTTCCAAAGCGTCTGCCGCTTACGACCTCTACCAAGGCTCCAAGAACATCATGACACATGCTGTAGTTCCAATGTGTACCTGGTTCAAACAGAAGGGGTTCATTGGAGAGCGCCTTCGCAAAATCCCGTGTCGATAATGTACCGTTTGTGCTCTTCACCGCTTCCTGAATAGACGGTGATCCAACGTCATAGGAAAAACCGGCAGTCATCGTAAACAAATCGCGTACTGTTATCACCTTTGTTGCTTTTTCCAGCCTGACTTCTCCGTTCGACAGTGTCTTCTTCACCTGCATCTCGGCATACTCCGGCAGATAGTCGGATACCGGATCGCTTAGCAATATTTGCCCTCTTTCCACAAGTTGAAGCGCTGCCACACAGGTCATGATCTTTGTCATGGAATAAAGGTTGAAGATCGCTCCATCGCCAATCGGCGTTTTCTCCTCCAGGTTGGCGAAACCGTTACGGTAATGGAAAACGGTATCATTTTGATGCATTACCAGCACCTCTGCCCACGGAATTCTCCAGGATGTGATGCGGTCCATAAATGAAGCAAGTGGTTTAAAGTCCATGTTTCCCCGTCCTTTTATGTAGAATCGCTAGTTATAGCACAATGTGGATCCGTGTTTGTCCAGATAACCACATATTATTAATATACGACCATTCCCATCCATTGACCACTACCGATTATACAATCTTTCTTTGTATTCTGTCGGGCTGAGTCCCGTATATTCCTTAAACACCTTGGAGAAATAATGCTGATCACTGAACGAAAGCAAATCCGATAACTCCTTAAACTTCATCTCAGGCTGGCACTCCATGAGTCTGCATGCCTCCTTAATCCTAAGCTTGCTGTAATACTGAACAAATGTGACTTTCGTTACGTTTTTAATGACTCTGCTGACGTACGAAGGACTGACGTGAAACTTCATGGCAATGTCATTGATGGATATTTGAGTATACTTGTTCCGTTGGATGTACTCATCCATTTGCTCAAATAGAACTTCTCTGCTCTTCCGTCCATGGGATTGAAGCATTTCAAAACATTGTCCGATCCATTCCGTTAATTCACGGCAAAAATCGCCATAAGTCTCTCCATCCCACAGCTTTTTTGCTCTGAGATCCAGACCAAGCCTAATTCCCGAACCCTGTTCTTCAATCAAATATGCGAATGTATCCACTACTAATCCGATAAATCGTTCCACTTCCTTAACATGCACGTTTTCCTCCCTCCATTGATTCATCAACTCGGAGAGCTTGAGGGCGAACTGTTCCTTCTGATGAGCTTGTATCATATGGACAAAAGCCGATTCACTTATGGAATCCAGACAGCCTGCTTCGGTTCTTGTCATGGTGACTGAATTTCCGGTGTCCAGCACCAATCCATTGTTCAATCGCTGATGTGTCGATAAAATGTACGATATTTGGTGATAAAGTTCAGACAGATTATCGTCGGTTTCCGACCATGCCAGCTGTCCCCCGATGGTTGTATCCATACCTTGTGCATACAGATGCCGCCGCAACGATTCGAGACATTCATGTACAGAAGAATACAGATCGAGAATGCTCCTGTTCACAAAAACGATGTATTGCTGCGGAGTTTGGCTCAAAAACACTTTACATGGGCGTGGAGCAAAAAAATCCTCCAATGAAGCTTGTAACGTCTTTTGCCCCCATCGTTCCCGTTCCGGGGTAAAAGGCTGCCTCCGCAGAACGATCATCATTTGGTTTAAAAAAGCAGAATGTTCTTCTGGCTTGAGTTCAGCATAATCATGGGGATCAACAATCTCCTGCAATTCATGAAAGTTCCTTGATCTTTGGTTATCAAGCTGTTTAATAACTCTGCCCATGACTTCTTCCAAAGCTTCTAGCTCGATAGGTTTCAGCAAATAGTCGAAAACCTGCAAATTTAATGCTTTTCGCGTATATTCAAAATCGCTATACCCGCTAAGTAGAATGACCTTCAATCCCGGTTGGGCAAGCTTCGCCTGCTCAATTAGGGACAAGCCATCCATCTTGGGCATTCGTATGTCGGTCAACAGAAGATCAATGGGATGCTTCTGAAGCGCTGTCAGCGCTTCTTCCCCATTCGTGGCCGTAACAGCCACGTGAATTGGAAAGTTCAGCTTATCCAAAAGCATTTTGATATTGCGTAATATCGGTTTGCTATCCTCAACGATCATGATATTGTACATGGTATATTCCTCCTGTGCTCAGTAAAAATCCTTCGTCATCGAACCGATGATTTGAATGGTTGCCCCTTTTTCATCGTCCAAATGATTGTTGTATATATTAAAAAATAGCCGATTGCTATACATCAGTTTAAGTCGATTAACACTATTGACGATCCCCATGTTGCCAAGAGCTGTCTGGCGATTAGCAGGTTGATTCATACCCGATTCGGAACTCTGAATATTGGACAAAATCTCCTTAATTTTATCTGGTGGGAAGCCCTCTCCGTTATCTTTGATCTCCAAAGCCCATAATCCGTTATACTGCTTCACCGTAATCTGGATACGCCAAGGAGGAGTCGTGTTGAAAAATGCATGTTCAATACAGTTTTCAACGAATGGCTGGATGACCAACCGCGGCAGCCGAATTTCACTCGTCAATGCATCCGCATGGATGTTCCATTCCAAATCATCTTCATACTTTTGCTGTACCAACGACAAATAATGTCTCGTATGCTCAAGCTCATCCGTCATGGTCACATGCGCATAAGGAGATGAAACGATATACCGCAAACTGTCTGACAGATGCTTGCACATATCCGACACGACCCGGGTTTTCCCCTCTTGAGCAGCAATGCTGATCAAATAAAGAACGTTATGAAGGAAATGAGGAGCAATCTGAGCTTGCAGTGCGGAATTCCGTGCGGTGACTTCTTCATGCAATGCCTTCTTCTCGCGGTCAATGGACTCCTGTAATCGCTCCATCAAATCCTGAAAAGCTTCATTCAGCAGCAGCAGGTCGTTATTTTTGGGCCGATCATCGATTTTCAGCTTCATATTGCTGTAGTTGATGCGCCAAATCTGACTGCGAAGCTTGCGAATGGGAAGCAACAGGTTCCGTGTAGAGAAGAAAATGTAAACAAAAGAAATGAGGATCAAGGCAGTAATCAGCAAAATGGACATGCTTTGTACCGAGTGGATCGAGCCTAAAGCCGAGTTTTTCGGTGTTACGATAAACGTTATCCACCCCGTTTTGTGAGATGTGGAATGGGTAACGTAATTATTTTGTTCGTCGACGGCCAGCCCCTCATCGGTTACAGGCTCTGTCCATTCCAATATATTCCCTTTCAGTTCGGAGCCAGTCATTTGCTCACCTTGCTTGTTCAGGATAAAAACATCCCCTGCGGTTATTCCTTCCGTAAGGTTTTGAATATAGGCCTGATCCATCTGAATACTAAGATATCCATATAACTTGCCATTTTGATCGTTGACCGTGCGGACGAAGAAGATGGTATCTGTCTGACGGAGCAGGATAAAACCGTTCCCGCTCCACTCTCGTCCACTTTTGCTGTTTTCCATCATGGTGCTTAGGATCGTCGGGGGATGTTCTGAACCAAGATACGATGTGAGCAGTACGCCTTGTTTATCATATATAGACATGTCCTTGATGTTCATGCTGGGGCCAATAGCCTGGAACATAATATCTTTTAGCTTCCGGATTTGTTTCAATCTTTCATAATTGCTTGGAGCCGAGGAACTCTTGTCCATCGTTGTGAAGATATCCTTATTAGACAATATGCGCTGGGACATCTGGTTTTGCTGCTCTACGTATAAGTCGACCTGTTCTCGCACTTTTGTGGCCGTGACCCGTGTATCCTCCTCTGTTTTTTGTTTGAGCGGCCGGATAACGACAAGGTTTACATAAACAATAAAACAGCCCAGCACGAACAAAAGCAATGCCAGAAAAGTTAAAAATACTTTGGTCTGCAAGCTGAACTGTGTAGCTCTATGTATGAATTTGACCATTCTTTGAGAAGCCTCCTGTTCTATTATGCTACGAAACTTAGCTGTATCACGTCTTACTGTATCATGCGTCTGAATGAAATGATAGCGATTTCAAGTTCAGTATTTTACACATAAATGTTCAACCACAGACATGTACCGGAGAAGATTAAGATTCTATAATTGGACTTGCAAACGGATTCATTACATGGTTTAGAGGGGGATTTGCATTGAAAACGCATAAAAGAAAAAAAGCAGCATCTATTGTTCTGGCCAGCTTGTTGTCCATTTCGTTGACCGCTTGCGGGTCAGGAGGCACTGATTCTGGCACGTCTGCAAGCAGTGACAACAAGAACGCCAAGGTCACACTGGAGTTAGCCATTTCCAAGAGCTCTCAGGATTCCGCTTTTATTCAACAGGATGTTCTCGATGAATTTGAGAAACAGACCAATATTACTGTCAATCTGCAGCTCATTCCGGCTGAGCAAACAACGACCGTGCTGCAAACCAAGCTGGCTGTGGATGAAACGCCCGACATCATTCAATATAATTTGGCCAGCGCGATTACGGATCTGAATCTTGAACGCAATTTCGAGATTCTGGATAATGAGCCCTGGGCCAGCAGAATTGTAAACAAAGATGTGCTGTCCTCTGGCGGGCACCTCTACAGCTTCCATGTCAGCCAGGATACGGGTATGCAAGGGGTTGTTTATAACAAGCAGATCTTTGAGGAGCTCGGCTTGTCCATTCCAACAAACTACGAGCAATTTTTGGCGATATGCGAAAAGATCAAAGCGAGCGGTATTACTCCCGTCTTTATGCCTTATAAAGATGCCTGGGCCGCGAACATTTGGCCCGCTGCTGCCTTTGCTGACTTCACTGCAAAAAATGACCCTACCTTTTTTGATGATCTGAATAGCAACAAGAGAAAATGGTCCGATATTCCGGAATTCAAAACATTCCTGGAGCAGCAGTACGAAGTATATACCAAGGGGTATACCAATACAGACGTGCTTAGCGACAGCTATGATATGGCGGTAGGCAAATTCCTGAACAAAGAAGTGGCAATGATGTTTATGGGAGACTGGTTAATCGAAGGGGTTGCGGAGCAGGACCCTAGCATGGAGCTTGGCGTATTCCCGATTCCTTCCTCAGAGAATGCAAGCCTGGGGGCAAGCCCGCTCGGTGGACAACTGTTCATTCCGAAAAAATCCAAACATCTGGAAGAAGCCAAAAAGTTCCTGGACTTTATCGCTTCCAAGGAAATCGCGCAGAAGATCGTAGATTCAAAGGGTTATGTATCCAATCTTAACGATGTTACGACTCCGGAACTACCTGCGTACAAGCAAGATATCGTGGACCATTACATCACGCCCAAGAAAACCGTGCTGACGACAGATGCTTACATGCTGGTTGATCGCAGTGAGCTATACAGGCTGCTGCAGGATCAATTTGCTGGCGGTATGACTCCGGAGGAAGTCCTCAAATCCTGGGATGAGAAGTTCAGTCAACTGATGCAGGATAAAGGCATTTCCGGTTTCTAAGCAGTGAAATACAGGGCAGCATGTCATTCTTGAATGATATGCTGTCTGGCCATAACGGAGCGTGAGACATGAAAAGGGCAAAAAATTTGTATTCGTATTACATGGTATTTCCGGCACTGCTTATCTACTCCATCTTTTTTGTAGTCCCGGCTATCGCAGCTTTTTACTACTCTTTTACAGACTGGCGGCTGGATCGAATTGATCTGAAGTTTGTTGGATGGGCCAATTTCGAGAAAATTTTCTCGGATAAAACACTTATCCTGGCACTTAAAAACACGGCGATTTTTGCGATTGTCACGGTCATTGGCAAAAACCTCATTGGTCTGCTGCTTGCCGTGGCTCTAAATATGAGATTAAAAACCAAAAACCTGCTGCGTGCCATCTTCTATTCCCCTTCGATTCTGAGTATTCTCGTTATTAGCATTCTGTTCACACCGATGCTCCGCACGGAAGGGACGATTAACAGCTTATTGGAAGCTGTGGGATTACATTCGCTAAGTCAGGCGTGGCTTACCAATCCGTCCATCGTCATCTGGACCATTGCCATTGTCTCCATTTGGCAGAGCGCCGGGTTTCAAATGGCCATCTATCTGGCCGGTTTGCAATCCATTTCTCAAGAGTATTATGAAGCCGCCAAAATTGACGGCGCAAGTTCATGGAAAAGCTTTTTTAAAATAACATTGCCGTTGCTGTTGCCAGCGATCAACATTAACCTGATGCTGACGCTGATCGGTGGTCTCAAAGTATTCTCGGAAGTGTATGTCATGACCGGTGGAGGACCAGGCAACGCGTCACAGGTGGTCGGCACGATTATTCTGCGCTCCTTTGGAGAAGGCAACTGGGGACTGGGTACGGCAGTTAATACACTTCTGTTCGTGGTCGTCACGATCATTGCCATTCCGCTGTTGATTTTTATGCGGCGTAAGGAGGTTACTGAATAACATGGGATATACACGCAAAATCACCATCCGCAACTATGTTGTTGAAGGCTTCCTGATTCTGGCCTCCCTGCTCGTTCTATTGCCGTTGGTCGTCCTGATTCTGGGTTCGTTCAAAACAAGCGCAGAAGTACTTAGCTTCTCCTTAAGCTTGCCGGAGACGTGGCAGTTTTCCAACTATGTTCGCGTATTTCAGGAAGGTGGCTTATCCAGGGCATTCCTGAATAGCATCTGGATCACCGGGGTTTCATCCATCATCAACATCATTGCCTCTTCGGCAGCATCATTTATTCTGGCACGACGTGAAACTAAAGTTTCAGGCACGATTTACATGTATTTCTTCATGGGCTTGATTGCACCAATGTCAATTATTACGACGATCCGGGTTGTGCAAGGTTTAGGGTTCTATGGCAGCATCAGCAGTGTTATTCTGATCTACGCTGCCCTCAACACGGCATTTAGTGTATTTTTGTACAGCGGATTTATTAAAACAATTCCAAGAGCCCTTGATGAAGTGGCTTTTCTGGAAGGCGCAAGTGTCTTCGGCGTATTTTTCCGCATCGTCACGCCGCTTATTTTGCCAGTTAATGCAACGGTCGCTATCATGGTTTTCATGTCCGTATGGAATGACATCACGATTCCGGTTTACTTCCTGACAGACAGCTCCACCTGGACGATGCCGCTTTCGATTTATAACTTTTACGGAAAATACAGCCGGGACTGGAATCTCATTTTTGCAAATCTGGTGCTTACTTCATTGCCTGTTTTTATTCTGTACTTGTTTGGTCAGAAATACATTGTCAGCGGACTTACTGCAGGTGCAGTGAAAGGGTAAATAAAATGAGTGCTTTGAAGTCCCCATTCTTGGACATGAAGCGGAAGCCAATATTGGCGTAAACTTCTGTTGTTAGTTCTGTGGTAACTTCGCATGATAACAGACCCAAAACCCATCATTGTTAGGTGGGTTTTGGGTCTGCTCGTACATTAAATCAGGAGCGAGTCAAATCATCGAGTTTCCCAGCAGGTGTTCCTACAAAAGGTGGAACGTTATATCTTTTTTTTGGCAGTGTGACGGTAATATTGAATCACCCTGCGATACATCGTTTTATCCTTTAGTTGATTGAAAATATAGGGGTCCGGTTTGACGTTCACTTCAATAATCCAGGGCTTCAGACTTCGGTCCAGCCCAATATCCACGCCGATTTGCTTCAGGTGCGGGTATTTTTTTTTCATGTGACGGGCAATGCGCAGACTAAGCTCATTCATCTCCTGAACCAGTTCATTCCTGCGCTTAGAAGATGCATGGGATTTCAGTAATTCATGAACATCCATCGGCTTCCCACCGCTATGATAATTGGTCACGATTTTTTTCGGATGGCCAAGCCGGCCGATGACCCCCGTCGCTTCCCACTTATTTTTCGGGCTTAGCTGGATCATGACTCGGATATCAAAACGTCTGTTGTTATGCTTAAGCAGGTGGATTCCTCTCTGGATCAGATAACTTCTTTTATGCACCAGACGTGCCAGACTTGTATAAAACGACTCAAAGCTGTCGAACGTCAGGCGTTTTTGTTCAATCTGATAAGCAAAGTTCTGTTCACTCTCCATCTCCGCCTTAATGACACCCATTCCATACGTGCCGCTTTCCGGTTTAATATAGACCATACCGTATTTTTTGATCATCGATCTTAGATTGGTTTTGTTATATCTCTGTGTGTCAGGGATATACGGTTTGATGAGATCGTTTTTGAGAATCACCTTTGTTTTTAACCATTTGCTTCTTAACGGTTTCAATTTATCTATCACCATAGCACACCTCTTCCTCAGCAAAGAATCAACTCCTGCTGTTTCATCAAGATCATGCAACATATGCAGTATGGATAAAACAATCCTAAACTAAGGCCCTTTTCACAAAAAAATGTTGTTTTGGCGCATGCCCTGACCAAACCACCTTCGCACACATACCATGAACAAGACGTAATCAAATGTGCAAGGAGTTGAGGAAATGGGAGTTCAGCGCGGAGTACAGATCAAAAGTGCGCCTATGATCGATGTTCTAATACCTGCTATTGAAAAAGATTTGAGCACTCTTCCTCTCGTCATTGATAACATTCGCCGTTATGTACAGCATCCGATTGGACGCATTTATATCGTTTCGCCTGCCAGCAACAAAATCAGAAAACTCTGTTCCCGGAAAAATTGTATTTTTGTGAATGAACGGACAGTTCTGCCGATCACCAAAAACGATATACATTATCATTCTTCCCGCTGGAATCGGTCAGGTTGGTTGTATCAACAACTGCTTAAAATGAACGGAGATCATATTGTAAAAGCGAAGCACTTCCTGGTAATGGATGCGGATACCGTCCTGATTAAGCCACATTCATTTACGGTTGGAAACAAGACTGTATTTTACTGCCGCGATTGGAGCCAGCCGGAATATTTCAACACCTATCGTAAGCTGTTGGGCAAGAAAGCGCCCCGTCCCCGCTCTTTTGTGACCCATTATATGCTGTTCGAGAAGTCAAAGCTCTCTGCCTTGAAAAAGAAAATCGAAGCCATCCATCATCTGCCGTGGTACAAAGCGGTTATTTCCAATATCAACAAAAAGAAACAGTTTGGCTTCTCCGAGTACGAGACCTATGCCAACTTTATGTACACGAAGAGCCCGGGGAGCATGATCCTCAAAAGTTCAATGAATAAAAGTCTGAGTATCAACGCTTCTTCGTTAAAAGAGCAAGAAATCCGCAAATTGGCGCTTAAATACCGTTCTCTGTCCTTTCACAAACGTAAAATCTACAGTAAAGCTCCCAAAGCTTAAGGAGGAAGCCCATGCATATCGTACTGCTGTGCGGCGGCTCTGGCAAAAGACTCTGGCCGCTATCCAATGAGCTTCGCTCCAAGTTGTTCGTTGATATACTTCCTTCACCTGCAGGTGGCAGGGAGTCCATGATGGGCAGAGTGTGCCGACAGCTGGAGAGCTTGCACTTGCTCGATTCAACAATCATTATCTCACACCAGGATCAGGTCAACATAACAACCCGGCATACCCAAGGCAAGATACCCGTTATCGGGGAACCATTTAAGCGGGGAACCTTTACTGCAGCTGCCTTGGCGACATTGTATCTGCAATCTTTCGGCCTAGCTGGAGCAGACGATATGATCTGTATCGTGCCGGCGGATGTGTTCGCAAGCGAAGAATTTTTCAGCAGCTTCAGGTTGCTTCCTGACATATTGAAGCAATCCGATGCCGATATCGCTTTGATTGGGACAAGGCCTACACATGCTTCTGAACAATATGGATACATCCTGCCTGACAAGAAAGAACAGGATGTTTATTCGGCAGTAACACAATTTATAGAGAAGCCGGACGCGAGTATTGCTGAAGCCCTGATACGGCGTGGCGCACTATGGAACTCCGGGGTGTATGCCTTCTCACTCGCGTTTATATTATCCCATATTGAAAAATCCGGGCTTCCTGTTCATTATGAACAATTACTAACCTTGTATGAACAGCTGCCTGAACGCAGTTTTGACAAACAAGTTGCTGAACAAACACAACGGGCTGTTGTACTTCCTTATAACGGAGTATGGCAGGATATCGGGAGCTGGGGTGCGCTGTGCGCCCAGTTGGATTCCAATGTATTCGGAAAAGGGGGAATATCCGGACAATCTTCGGATTCCCATATCGTGAACGTGCTGCCCTACCCGATCCAGATCATCGGAGTCCCGGGTATTATCGCAGCCGCAAGTACAGACGGCATTCTCATTGCGAACAAAAAAAATTCAAATGAAATTAAAGAGCAATTGGGCAGTGAGCCACTACAATCGATGTACGGTGAAGCAACCTGGGGCAGCTATCGTGTTATGGAGAGAGCATTGGAAGACGAAAATACAACCGTAACTACATCAAGCATCATACTTCTACCTGGCAAACATATCGGATTGCGCCAGCATCGGTCAGGATGCAAAGCGTGGACTATCCTTTCAGGCAGTGGTCAGGTGTTTATCAATGAAGAGATCATGCAGGTGACTGCAGGCAATCAGTTCGCGATTATTTTGAAGGGCCTATATTCTATTTTGGCTGAAACCAGGATGGTCATTCTTGAGGCCCGAATCGGTGGACCGGAGGATGAGGATAGGGCACTTTTTGTAGAAGAGGACGACTGGAAAGTCATCATTGAACGGGCAGGATCGAATAAATCACTGGATTAATGCAGTGTCCGTGAGCGATCATAAATGGATTTTCCAAAATGCTGGATAAGCAGGAATTTCGGGTTCGCGCGTTTTACGCACTCCACTGGGTAAAGCCATAAGCAAAAAAGCCGCCATATTAGCGACTTTCAATGTTCTTACCCGGTCGAAACTTTAGAGTACTTTTTCCAAAAAGCTGATCGTCCGCTCATGTTTTGGATTTCCGAATATATCCTCAGGAGTGCCTTGCTCTACGATATAACCACCGTCCATGAAGATAACCCGATCAGCCACTTCACGGGCAAATCCCATTTCATGGGTGACAATGATCATCGTCATTCCTTCGCTCGCGAGATCCTTCATTACCCCAAGAACCTCACCTACCATCTCGGGATCAAGCGCCGAAGTCGGTTCATCGAATAGCATAACGTCCGGATTCATGGCAAGTGCACGAGCGATAGCTACCCGCTGTTTTTGTCCACCTGACAGTTGATTTGGATAGCTATCTGCTTTATCAGACAATCCGACACGCTCAAGTAATCGGAGCGCGGTGTCCCGCGCTTCCTTTTCATTTAATATCCCAAGTTCCCTGGGGGCAAACATGATGTTTTTCAGCACACTGAAATGAGGAAACAGGTTAAAATGCTGGAACACCATGCCGATATTTTCGCGTGCTTTGTTAATGTTCGTTTTGGGATCATTCAGATCCCGGTCATCTACAATAACCCGTCCAGCTGTAATCTCATCTAACTGATTAATACAGCGTAAAAACGTACTTTTACCCGAACCGGACGGCCCGATGACACAGACCACTTCACCCTCGATGACCGACATATCGATCCCCTTCAAAACCTGATTCGTGCCAAAGCTTTTCTTTAATCCTTCAACTTTGATTTTACCCACGACGAACTCTCACCTCCAGATAGTCAGCAATTTTAGTCAATGTGATGATGACAATCAGGTACATGACCGCAACAGTTAACCAAATGTCAAAAGAGGCGAACGTTCTTGCGATGACAATTTTACCGGATTGCGTCAACTCCACCAGGCCAATGACAGACAGGATTGACGTATCTTTCAGTGTAATGACCATCTGATTAATAAATGATGGGATCATAACCCGTATGGCCTGAGGAATTACGATCTTCATCATGGCTTTACGATAAGGTAAACCCAGTGAACGCGCGGCTTCCATCTGTCCACGGTCAATCGATTGAATTCCCCCACGAATGATTTCTGTGACATAGGCCCCTGCATTCAGGCTTAGTGTCAGAATAGCGGCGAGGAACAGCGGCATCGTAAAGCCCATGGCCTGCGGAATCCCGAAATAGATAAAGAACGCGAGGACAATCAACGGAATTCCGCGGAAGATATCTACAAAGACCGTAGCAACACCACGAAGGAATTTATTTTGTCCCACTTTCATAAAGCCAAAAATCAAGCCGATAATGAAAGCAAAAAACAGTGAAATGATCGTATATAAAAGGGTTTTTCCCAGACCTTTGAACAGGGCAGGCAGAGATTTTTGGACTAATTCCCAGCGACCCTGGTTTGTGACAGTGGCATTTTTACCAAGGTATTTCTCAGTAATACGTTCATATTCCCCGCTCGCCTTAATATTCGTTAGGCCGTCATTAAACATCTTCATAAGTTCCTGATTCTGTCCCTTGCTGACCGCAAATCCGTAAGGAGCCCCCTCTTCTTTCTTGGTAACAATCTTTAGACCAATATTTCGGTTCACCCCGAATCTTAAAACAGGTTCATCTTCAAAACATGCAACCGAATTACCAGTTTTCACATCATCATACATCTGTGAAGAGTCGTCGAATGGAACAATGGTAAAACCATATTTTGAGGCGATGGATTCAGCAAAGCTGTACCCTTCTGTTCCCGTTTTCACTGCGACCTTTTTACCGCGAAGATCTTCATAACTTTTTACGGTATCATTATTGGCACTAATCCCCATCACTACACCTGATTGATAATAAGGCTCTGAGAAATCAAACTTTTGTTTTCGTTCATCCGTAATACTCATCCCGGCGATGACGCCATCCACCTGATTGGACTCAAGCGCTTGCACTGCTGCATTAAATCCCAGGGCTTTGATTTCATACTTGAAATTCTGGTCTTTGGCGATGGCATCCAACAAATCCATATCAATGCCTACATAATCACCATTTTCATCCTGATATTCAAACGGTGCAAATGTAATGTCCGTGCCGATCACATATGTTTTGCCTGCATTGGAAGTTGCACTCGCATCCCCCGACCATCCGGATAACCCCGCCACTAGCAGCAGAATTAGTGATAGTACAAAAAATGAGACCTTGGTTGTTTTCATATGTCCTCCTCATCTCGGTGTTCTCCGAATACTACTGATCATTTTCATTGATGTTACTGTCGTACATTTTTAGGTGTCTTCACACATTATATTGTTATTATTTGCAGTATATTAACAATCAATGCTTTTCCCCGCATTCTTCATTGTCCACGTTATACTTACCCGTCAAGCAGCCAAACAAACCAGAAATGATCTCAAATCAAAAAAAGTCGCCATTTAGGCGACTAGGGTTATTCCTCGGCGAAAAATTTCGAAAGTGGATTGTCCACTTTTTTATCTCTTGTTACCTTACCATTCTTGTCCAACACATAGTACTGATAATAAGCATTGGTGAATCCGATGGATTCCTGCATTTTCATCAAGTATGATTCAAGTGCTCCATTATTCAGATGATCTTCATTCCAGTAATAGTGAAGCATCAAGCGATTCTGATTATACGGATGTTTGATAACGTAGGCTCCATTAGCAGATGGCTGACTCATGGTTTTCTTCCATTGAAAACCGATTTTATCTGCTCGGTCCATGATGTTGGACTTTAACGCTTGAACCCAACCGTTCGATTGCGCATTACCAATCACAATCACATTGCTGCTTGCCAGCTCCTTTTTCATTTTTTGCTTCAAGATCTGACGATCCCGGATCACATCATACTTCAGTCCACTCAAATCGAAAAGAGTTGTCAGTTGGCTAACCATGAATTCCTGTTGTTTGCTCGCTGACTTGCTCACCTGATCACTGAGCACAATGGCTAATGGCTCACCTTGAAGGGCTTTATCCATCACACGGCTCATCGTTTCAAAAGGCAAATTCGGGACCTGCGTTAATGCTGATTCATACAGCAATTGAAACTGATCATGAAGATATGCGGTTTTTTCCTCGTTCGACAGTTGATATTCAGGCTTCAGTACAAAATTAGGCTGATATAGCGCCTGCTTCATATCATTTCGAGCCTCTGCCCCTAATACATCTTCTATCGTCTGAAGAAGTCCTTCAATCGTAGCGTTTTGGTACACATAACGTTTAAAATAGGCTTTCATAAATGTATCAAATTTCTCTTCTCCGACGGATCGGTACAGTTGATATATCGCCTGGCGACCTTTCTCATAAAAGACGGGACTTGCCAAGTCTCCAACCTCTTCATTGGTCGAAGCTATAGCTTTATCTATAGTGGAATCGTCAAATTGGATGGATTTAAAACCTTTTAGCTTATCTCCATGTTTCTCAGCAAAATATACCATGGAAAAATCCGCAAAACCTTCGTCCAGGAAAGACTCTGTCTCTGAATTATTTCCGATTAATGCATGGAACCACTGATGTGCAATTTCATGAACAAATACGGTATCCTGTTCCGGATCGGAATTTAGGCCGATTTGTCCCATTTGAATGACCCTTGAATACTCGATGGCCACACCTTCCACATATGATTCGACAATTCGGAATTCCGGATAAGGGTACTTACCATATTTGTCACTGTAAAAATTAATGACTTTAAATGCCTGATCAATATACCCATCAACAATCTTTTTCTTTCCCGGTTGATTATCAAAATAATAATACTCCACTGTAAGCCCATTACGGGTTACGCTGTCCACTTTGAAGTTCGGGCTGGCAAAAAAAACAAACTCCCTCGTATTCTGGGCCACAGCTGACACCACTTTGCGCCCAATTTCGACATTATTCCGTGTTGTTATCGTACCAGGCATCATGACCTGATATTGTTCGGGAACATCGAACTGAACTTCATAATCTGCGGAAGTGTAGTAATCCGTTTCAAAGGTTGGACTATAGGGTTTGGTATCCCATTCATGCTTGGTCTCGTCATAGACAGACACTACTGGAAACCAGTGAGCTCCATTGATTATATCTTTGTAATACGATAAGCGTTGTGAGCCGTATGGAATCTTCACATCAAATCCCACTTGAACAGAGACGGTCTCACCGGGCTGAAGGGGCTGCTCCAATTTCACCGTCAAGGCCTGGTTTTTATTACTGAAATCAAGAGCTTTAGTCCCGTTCGTCACTCGTTGAATATCAATCCCGCCAAGAAAGTCCTCTGGTTTCTTATCAGGGCTATTTTTGCTTATTTCTTCATTGGAACGTTCAAACATGGTCGTCTGTGTTGATTTCGAAAGATTGGCATCCGCATAAGTATGAAAAACCAGTTGCTTCAATGTATCTTTGCTTGTATTTCGATAAGTAATGGATTCACTCCCCGCTATTGTCATATTCTTCTCGTCCAGCCTAGCTTGAATCTGGTATTGGATAGGCGCTTGAGTCTGAATATCCGCTGTGGCCTTTGAAATAGTAGATTCAGGAGCTGCATAAGCGGCAGTACTTCCCATACTTATTATTGGGCATGCGGTCAGAATCATAGCGAGTGCACTGATGGCTGTTATTCTGATTCGATTTGATGTTAATGAACGTGAATGAATGATATAAATCTCTCCCTCGAATGTTTTTTGAAGCACTGATGCAAGTATAGTCGGCCAACCTTACACTGGTTTAATGAGCAACTTAAATTTCGTTTAAAAAAAGTGACCGTTTGCATTAAATAGCCTTCCAAATGTTTCGACTGATTTTATAAAGCGTCGTATTCTGGACTTCTGGATGAATTGCACGTTCAAAGTTATGTATGTTTTTTTTACTAATCGACAGGGTAATTGTTCATCATGGATTTGTTTTAATGGAGGGGATATCAATATGTTTATGGATTTAACTATCAAGCTCGTGATTAGCTTTTTCGGTCTCTGGGCCATCACTTTTATCACGGGTAGAAAAACGTTAAGTCAACTTACACCGTTAGACTTCCTATCTTCATTAGTACTAAGTGAAATTGTGGGAAATACGCTCTATGACGACCAAGTAAAAGTAACTCATCTCATATTTACATTGGCCGTTTGGACTGCCCTCGCTTACCTAGGGGATGGGAGGCTGTATATCATACCGAAAAAATGAAAGAAAAAGAACTCCAATCAGAGGTTAAATAATAAAACAATCGTTCCGAGGTGACATACCAAGAAACGATTGTTTTGCTGTACAGACATCATCATTCAATTGTACTTCGCTGAATCAATGCATGAAGTTCTTTTTGAAGCCCGTCTTCCAGGCAAGCCGATTGAATGGTTTCGTTAAAAGTAACCAAAGCTTTTTTAAATTTATTTTCCCCTAGGTCTGTTAAGCAAGTATAGACCCCTCTTCGATCATTTTCACAAACATGCCGTTGTAAGGCACCACAGTTTTTGGCTTCCATTCTCACGACAAGTCGTGATATGGCACTCTGACTAAGGCCGACCAAGTCCTGCAACTGCTGCAATCTTAGTTGCTTATCACTGGTTTGAGATAGATAATAAAGAACATAGAATTCCTTTAATGACAGGCTGTACTTCTCTTCTAAGGCACTTTCCAACCGGTTATTAATCTTTGTTTGAATGTCGCTAAAGCTTAGCCAATGATTCAAAAGTTTGTTATCAATATCGGTATTCATCACGTTTCACCTGTTCTATATCATAGTATGTAGTGGATAGGTTATTATCATGGAGTTAAGTTGATCTGAATATAGTCATTATAAACTGCACTTGATGACATAGATAAATTGGAATCCTTGCTTTCGTAAAATTCGCGCCGCTTTTTTGGATCTGAGCAGCCCAGTAGACAAGATCATTACATGATCCTCGGGTATAAGATGGTTCCCCCAAACGTATGGAAGACGTCCCAGCGAGATATTGATAGTTCCGGCCGTAGGATCAGTCCAATACTCCAATGCATCCCGGATATCCAAGATCTTGTAATCACCAAATTCATCTCTTCTGCTCATAAAGTCTTTATAATCCAGATGTTTAAGGTTTGGTACAGGCCATAATTGACGTCCAACTACGAAAAAAATAATAATAACGGATAAAAATATCAACCAAAACATGCCGAAACCCTCACCAGAGCATCTTCGCCTGTTTTTCGCCCCATAGCGAACCCCTCCTTGTAAAACTTTCATCCACAAGCCTTCTGTTAACGCCGGATTAAGTCGATGGATTAAAAGCAAATAAATAAAAGCATGCGCATGCATGTAATTTAACGTAAAAAATATATGCTGTCAAGTAAGTTGCAACATGAAGCCCTTTCGTTTCAATAGTTCCATTTCCCTCGTAGTCTTTCGGACATGTCTCATGTAACGTTAAGGGATAAAGCCTGATGCATGCTGAATTAGCATACATCAAGCTTTAAATCTGCTTCATGGCAGTATTTCAACACCGACTGATCAAGCATATTATAATAACGGGTGTTCATACCTCGCCAACTAACGAGTGCTTGGAATGGTGTAATCCATTTAGCTGGCTGTTTGAATTACGAAAAGCCACTGTAATTTAAATTGTGCTAGTGTCAATTACGAATCTGTACTTCACGTCGGAAGCTAATACACGTTTATATGCTTCGTCAATTTGGTCAGCTGAAATAACTTCGATCTGAGGCACGATGTCATGTTCTGCACAGAAATCAAGCATTTCCTGCGTCTCGCGGATGCCGCCAATCATTGAACCTGCGAACGAACGACGATGACCGATAAGGGACATTACGTTTACGGCCAACGGTTCCCCGGGAGCACCCACGTTAACCAGAGTACCATCCAGAGTAAGTAGTGCAAAATAAGCATTGATGTCAATATTCGCACTCACGGTGTTAATAATCAAATCAAAGGAGCCAGCGAGTTTTTCGAAGGTTTCTGGCTCACTAGTAGCATAGTAACGATCTGCTCCAAATTGCAAGCCATCCTCCTTCTTCTTCAATGATTGTGACAGAACCGTTACCTCTGCACCCATGGCATGCGCAATTTTGACCGCCATATGACCAAGACCGCCCATTCCTACTACAGCTACTTTCTTACCTGGTCCAGCTCCCCAATGATGCAGCGGCGAGTATGTTGTAATCCCTGCACAAAGTAGGGGTGCAGCCGCATCAAGCTCGATGTTGTCAGGAATACGAACGATGAAGCCTTCGGTAACGACAATGTGAGTGGAATACCCTCCTTGTGTAGGTTCGCCGTACTTGTCCACACCTGCGTAGGTAGGAATATTCCCTTTGAGGCAGTATTGCTCTTCTCCTCGGCGGCAGTTTTCACATTCACCACAGGAGTCAACCATGCATCCGACTCCTACTCGGTCACCAACCTTGTACTTTGAAACTTCGGGTCCCACTTCTGTGACAATTCCTGCGATCTCATGCCCAGGTACGAGGGGATAATTTACTGGGCCCCATTCGCCATGTGCCGTATGGATGTCAGAGTGGCATATGCCAGCATATTTAATTTCGATCAGGACATCATGAGAATCAAGATCGCGTCGATTAATCTCAGCCGCCCGGAACGATTGGTCCGGACCGTCTACAGCTCGTGCTTTTGCAGTTATCATAAAAAAAGCCTCCTAAAGTTTCGTTTTCCAAGAGAATTGACTCATAGGGTACAAGGTCATGACCCGATTCGAATTTCGCCTGAATTCATCCCAGCATCTTCTCTTGTAAAACAATCTTAATCCCTCTAGTTAACTCTAGGTCAATTATTTTTATAAAAAATTCATGTACAGGAGGCTTTGAAATCAAATGAATATATGTTTGGGATGGTGTATGTCTACTTTGACATCCCTTATGCAACGTGGTAAAATCCCGAAAGATCCTAGAGTTAACTCGAAGTCTAGCTACTATGAAAAGGAGACAATGAATGACGTATTCAATCAGCGAAGTTGCAAAGGAATTGAATCTTACCGTGTATACCTTGCGTTACTACGACAAGGAAGGACTCATGCCATTTGTAGAACGTACCCCTAGCGGAGCGCGAAAGTTTAAAGAATCAGATATCGACTTTTTAAAAATCATTCAATGTCTAAAATCTACGGGGATGCCGATCAAGGATATCAAAGATTTCATTGAATGGTGCTCCGAGGGCGATTCCACCTTACAGGAAAGATATAATATGTTTACGGAACGCAAGGCTAGTGTAGAAGCACAGATGGAAGAGCTGAAAAAGACCATGGAAGTCATCGAACATAAATGTTCCTACTATAAGACTGCACTCAGTGCTGGAACGGAAGAAATTCATAAAACCAATAGAATCGGGAACTTTGTTACCAGTTAACTACTGCATACTAACTACTAAAAGCCTAAAGTCTGTTGACTTTAGGCTTCTGATTAAGTTTGTTATTCTTCAATTGTTTTGATCACTTTTGCAGGTATACCAGCCACAATGGTGTTGGCAGGTACGTCTTTTGTCACGACGGCCCCTGCCGAAATAATGGAATTTTCACCGACGGTTACACCGGGCATAATGGTTGCCGCGATGCCAATCCAGGCCCCTTTTTTGATGACAATGGGAGTGGAAACGGTGGATCTTCTTTGGGAGGGCGCGACAGGATGATTAATCGTCACGAGATTGACTTTGGGGGCAATCAAAACATGATCTTCAATAGTTATGCCACCTCGATCCATGAACGTGCAGCCTTGGTTGATAAATACGTGTTTACCCACTCGGATATTTTGACCATAGTCCGTATAAAACGGTGGCAACAACTCAAACGTCTCATTCACAATTTCTCCTGTTAATTGGCTGAACAGGTCTCTAACTTTGGCAGCATTATGATACCCCGTATTCAACCCTGCAATCAGCTTTTGTGCATGTTCAATAGCTACACCAATTTTATAAAACTCCGGATCGTGAATTGAAACGACTTCACCTGAACGATCTCTTTCAAAGATGTCTTTACTCATTATCATATCACCCTTCAATGTTTTTTTAAGACTTGAACATGATTACCGTACAACCTCGATTCAACTCTAGGTCAACTACAATCTGCAATTGAACTATAAAAAAGTCACTAATCAGTTGAGATCAGTGACTTAAACTCATTTTTCCGTTGATACTAAGCAGTATTCCCTAAATTTTTTTGACCATAATGAAATCCGTTTGTTCTTCATCCCCCATATAAAATGAGTGTGTGCCAGTTTGAATAAATCCCATTTTCTTGTAAAAGGCTATAGCATTATCATTTTTTTCCCAGACCCCAAGCCAAATGTTCTTCTTGTGATGTTCTATGGCTATCTCCATAGCTTTATTGAGCAAATATTTACCTAACCCATGTTTTTGAAATTTGTTTTGGATATATATTCTTTCAATCTCCAGCGAATCATCCCCCATATTCTCGGTTTGAGCTTCATTTATATTTACTTTTAAATATCCAGCTAGATCTTCATCAAAATAGATAAAATAGATTTCTGAATGGGTATTGGATAATTCCCCCTCCAACTGTGTATTGTTAAACGCTCTTTCCATATAGCCCTTCAAGTTTTCAGGGGAATTCTGTGCTTGAAATGTATCTTTGAATGTTTCAATACTGATTTCCTGGAGTTTTTGTAAATCTTCAGGACTGCATCGTACCACTCTTACATTCATGGGTATCTCTCCTTTAACAAATTACATGATGTCTCTAGGCTACTTTTCATACTTGTGTGAAAAGAAACCGCCATGCTTTTTTTGTTGTAAATACAACAAAATTATATATTAAATCTATCCTATAATTGTATAGTTTGCAACAAAAATTAAGAAGTTATCTTTTATTATTTGAAGTGAACGATCAGGTACTCTTCAATAGAAGCATCTTTAATTTTGGAATTCATCTGTGTGCCTCATGTTAGATTCAATAAATAATGCGCTGACGAGAGAACTTCTCTGCCAACGCATTATTTTAGTGATTAATGGATATCTTTCTTTTTAAAATTACCGCCCTTAACTTCGGCTACATCGTAGACTACAATAAAAGCATTGGGGTCAATTTCATGAATGATATCTTTGATCTTGCTTTCTTCCATACGGTTGATTACACAAGTAATTTCTTTGAATTGTTCATTGGAGTAACCACCATAAGCATCAGTATAGGTTGCTCCACGACCCAAACGGTCACGAATGGTTTCCACCATGATTTCAGGTTGATTTGTGATGATTTTAAAGGTTTTGGAGCCGCTCAATCCTTCTTCAACAATATGAATCACTTTGGAAGCGATGTAATATGCAAGTGCAGACAGGATAGCCCCTTGCAGACCAAATACGGTCGAAACGACAATAAAGACAAACATGTTCAAGAATAAGATTAGATCACTGGTTCCAAAAGGTAATTTTCGTGAAAGCAGTACAGCCAACATATCTATTCCATCCAAAGCCCCACCATTACGCAATGCCAAACCCATACCAAAACCGATGATAATCCCGCCCACGACGGTAATTAACAAGGTATCTCCTTGTATAATCGTTGGCACATGGTGCATAAGGCTTGTACCAACGGCTAGCGAAGCAATACCGATAATGGAATAAATCGCGAAACTTTTACCTATTTGTTTATAGCCTAACCAGACAAATGGAATGTTGATTACACCAATCAGCATCCCTAACGGTAAACCAAACAGTTTAGAACCAACGATACTCAGGCCTGTTACACCACCATCTGAGACATTGTTGGGAATTAATACGGCTTCAAGACCATATGAGGTTATAAAAGCCCCAATCATAATCAATAACACTTTCGAGATGATCTTCAGTTTGTTTGATTTTTGCGTGTTCCTTTGATTCATTCCTTTTCCCCCTTGGACATTTAACCGATAGGAAATAGTCTATAATAATTGTCACTACGTTTGCAAATTAATCGTCATTAGTTTCAAGTAAAACAAATAAGCCGATCCAGAAAAGGATCAGCTTATTCATATAGCCTTATTTTAGTTATTTGGGATCAAGCACGTTTGTTCTCGACAGATTTCATACGGTTTTGATCATCAGGCACGTGGTCATGACTAAATTCCTGACCTGCTTCTACCTCACCTGGACCAGAAACAACGCGTGAAAAATTGGTGAACTGCCTTTTTTGCTCATCCAGTTCGTGTTTTTGCTCAAGAAGCTCCTGCGGATCTTGGTCTGGCATATGTTAACCTCCAAGAAATCATATTTATGAGTTTTGCTGGTGTTTGGCTTCATCTTGAATTTCTTCTCTGAATCCGGAAATGCTATGTTTACGGCGTTCATTTTTTTCCTCGATTTGCGCTTTTTCCTGTCCTGGAATTTCATCTCCGAATTCCTCGAGATAATCTTTCGCTTCCCGGTAATTTTCGATCGTGTTTTGAACGGCGTTTTGCAAGTGCTCTACATTATCCTTACGATTATCCGGTTTGCTCATATTTGTCACCTCCCATAAATGGAATCATGCTATTTATACGCACTACTGAAGTTTTCCATAAGAGCGTGTTACTTATGCATGAAATTCAAAATGTAACTATGCTTTGCTTGTTTGATCGCTGCTCTACAGCACAAAAAACCGGATTCTGGTATCGAATCCGGTTGTGTGTTTAATCATTTATGCCAATCTCATTTTAAAATCCTGATAGCCAAACTCACGAACCACTTCGCAATCGCCATCTTTTCTTTTCACAGCAATAGCTGGTAACGGCATGCCGTTGAACGTATTCGTTTTGACCATGGAATAAATCGCCATATCCTCAAATACTAACCTGTCACCCGTCATCAGTGGTTGGTCAAATGAATAATCGCCGATCACATCACCTGATAGGCAGGTTTGACCGCCAAGTCGGTACAGGTGGGCTTTCTCCCCTGCTTCTCCCGAACCGATAAGTGGTGGGCGATATGGCATCTCAAGTACGTCTGGCATATGGCAAGTGGCCGAGGTATCCAGAATGGCAATATCCATTCCATTCTTATGGAAATCAAGTACGGAAGTTACCAGGAACCCCGCATTGAGCGCAACGGCCTCGCCAGGCTCCAGATATACTTCCAGACCATACTTTTCCTGCATCCGTTTGATACATGCTTCCAGTCTTGGAATGTCATAATCTTCGCGTGTGATATGGTGACCGCCGCCGAAGTTGATCCACTCCATTTGAGGCAGCCATTGTCCAAACTTCTCTTCTACTGCATTCAACGTCGTTTCCAGATCATCGGAATTTTGTTGGCACAATGTATGAAAGTGTAGTCCGGATACACCTTCCAGCAGCTCCTTCCGGAAATCTTCGTGCTTGGCACCGAACCTAGAACCAGGAGAACATGGATCGTAAATCTCATGACCCTCCTGAGTCGAGCATTCAGGATTAATACGGAGACCCACTTTTCGGCCAGCCTGAAGTGCTTTGTCCTTGAATTTCTCCAGTTGGGAGAATGAATTAAAAATAATATGATCACAAATCGAGAGAATCTCATCAATCTCATCTTCGCGATAAGCCGGGGCAAAAACATGGTTCTCCTTGCCCATCTCCTCATGACCCAGGCGGGCTTCATACAGCCCGCTCGCCGTTGCACCGCTCAGGTATTCTCCAATGAGCGGATACATCGTGGTCATGGAAAAAGCTTTCTGAGCCAGCACGATTTTGGCTCCTGTACGTTGCATGACACCGTTCAGAATTTTGAGATTTCTCTCGATAAGTCCCTCGTCAACAACAAAGCATGGCGTCGGTAATTGCTCGAAACGCATCTTAACGAACAAGCTCCGATTCCTTGACTTCTTCCGGCAGTTCGTCAACGAGTACCGGGTTGAAATCTTCAACCCATGGAAGTCCCCATTTGTTCAATTCTTCCATGAACGGATCCGGGTTGAACTCTTCCACGTTGTACACGCCTGGTTTGTTCCATTTGCCAGTCATCACCATTGCTGCACCAATCATGGCCGGAACGCCAGTAGTGTAAGAAATCGCTTGGGAACCAACCTCTTTGTAGCATTCTTGGTGATCGCAAATGTTGTACACGTAGTACGTTTTGTCTTGGCCGTCTTTTTTGCCTTTGAAGATGCAACCAATGTTCGTTTTGCCTACAGTCCGTGGTCCCAGAGACGCCGGATCTGGCAGTACCGCCTTCAGGAATTGCAGCGGAATGATTTGTTTGCCTTCGAATTCGATAGGCTCGATCGAAGTCATGCCCACATTTTCAAGTGCTTTCAGGTGTGTCAGGTAGCTTTGGCCAAATGTCATGAAGAAACGAATGCGTTTCAGACCAGGCATATTTTTGGCCAGAGACTCCAGCTCTTCATGATATAGCAGATACATGTCTTTTTCGCCAACTTCCTTGAAGTCATAGACACGTTTAATTTCCATCGGTTTTGTTTCGATCCATTCACCATTTTCCCAATATCTTCCGTTTGCCGAAACTTCACGGATATTGATTTCAGGGTTGAAATTGGTTGCGAACGGGTATCCGTGATCGCCGCCATTGCAGTCCAGAATATCAATATATTCAATCTCGTCAAAATAGTGTTTCAAAGCATAAGCAGAGAATACGCCAGTTACGCCTGGGTCAAATCCACTGCCGAGCAGTGCCGTAATACCCGCTTTTTCGAAACGCTCTTTGTAATCCCACTGCCAGCTGTATTCGAATTTCGCTGTATCTTCTGGCTCATAGTTCGCTGTATCCATGTAATTGGTTTTAGTTGCAAGGCAAGCATCCATGATTGTCAGGTCTTGGTAAGGCAATGCCAGGTTCATGACGATATCCGGTTTAACTTCGTTGATGAGGGCGATCAGTTCGTCAACGTTATCAGCATCCACTTGAGCTGTCGTAATTTTTGTTTTGCCGCCGTCCAGTTTGGCTTTGAGATCGTCACATTTGGATTTTGTACGACTTGCGATGCAAATTTCCTCAAATACTTCGCTGTTTTGAACGCATTTATGAACCGCTACTGAAGCTACGCCACCGGCGCCGATGATTAGTGCTTTTCCCATTTTCCATTCTCCTAACCCAATATGAATTTTTTTAAATTAATTTCATTATTTTTCTCATTTTTCAACTTCCGCCCGTTCTGAACCAACAAAAAAAGCAAGGTGAAAAATGCCACAATCGCGCATCATCACACTTGCTTGTCGATATACATCATAAAAAAGACGCAAAGTCTCCATAACTAAAAAAGTTCAAAAGAACCCCTCTAGTGGAAAGCTTCATCATGTATATCAATATCAGATCAGAGTCTATATAGCAAATAATTCGCCTTTACCACTCTTATTGACCGTTTCACAAGTTGATGTGCAGATGCACTGGTTGTAAAGTAACCAACTTATAAAATTTGAGCTTTTAACTCAATCAATAAGGCAACATAAGTTGCCAATCGGCGTTTGACCCGGCTGTCCGTATGGCCTTAACTTCCTTGGAAGGAGTGGTCAAAAATTATCTGCTGGAAAGACCTGATTAATGTCGATATATCTGCTTTCCAAAATCACAGGTCTTACGATATCAGATACTTTAAAAAAAATCAAGGGATCAAAAAAAATAAATTTATTCCTTTCATTTGCTCACTCCTGATTTGCCTGTAACATCTTCTATGAATCTTCCTCTGTATGACAATGGAAGTTCCCCTCTTCTCGAAGAAATCCCCTTAGTTTCCTGAAATTCAACTCCTTCTCCCAAGGGAATTACGAAAATAAGTGGTCTTTTGCATTACACAAACAACTGGAATTTATCCGGTTTAATTTCCTTGTATTTTTTAATAGAATTAAATTCATAAATATACAAAAAAATATAAATCATGCGAAATTTTCTTCCAAGTATGAAAGGAGGTGATTAAAAGCAAGTCAATGTCCAAAACAAGCATATCATATCATTTCATTTCATTTGCTTGTCCGATTGATAAATTCATTTTAAGAGGAGGATGTACATGTTGTCATTCAAGTTGAAGAAATCGATCAATATTCTTTTGGCCTGCCTTACTGCCCTGCCGCTTATGTTGACGCCGATCCAAGTCTCGGCCGCAAGCGATGTTACTGTAAACTTATCCTCTCAAAAGCAGCTGATCAAGGGATTTGGAGGAATTAATCACCCCGCCTGGATCGGAGATTTGACGTCTTCACAAAGAGATACAGCTTTTGGTAATGGACAGAATCAGCTGGGGTTTTCCATCCTGCGCATGTATATTGATGATAACAAGAACAATTGGTATAAAGAAATACCAACGGCAAAACGAGCCATTGAACAAGGCGCCATCGTCTTTGCCTCACCATGGAATCCTCCCAGTGATATGGTTGAAACATTCAATCGCAATGGAGACACTGCGGCTAAGCGACTTAAATACGACAAATACGCTGCGTATGCCCAGCACCTGAACGACTTTGTTTCTTACATGAAATCCAACGGAGTTAATCTCTATGCAATCTCCGTACAGAATGAACCGGATTATGCGCATGATTGGACGTGGTGGACGCCTCAGGAAATGCTTCGATTCATGAAAGATTATGCCGGCTCCATTACCGGTACGAAAGTAATGGCGCCCGAATCCTTCTCTTACCTGAAAGAAATGTCAGACCCCATACTGAATGATCCGCAAGCTCTAGCCAACATGGACATTCTGGGTGCCCATACGTATGGTACGCAATTCAGTAATTTCCCTTACCCCCTTTTTAAACAAAAAGGTGCTGGAAAGGAACTTTGGATGTCAGAGGTATATTACCCCAATAGTAATGCAAATTCGGCAGATCTTTGGCCTGAAGCGTTGGATGTCTCCTATCACATCCATAATGCAATGGTAGAGGCAGACTTCCAGGCATATGTATGGTGGTATATTCGTAGACAATACGGTCCCATGAAAGAGGATGGCACCATCAGCAAACGGGGATATAATATGGCCCATTTCTCCAAGTTTGTTCGGCCAGGCTTTGTAAGAGTGGATGCGACTAAAAATCCGGATACTCAAACGTTTATCTCCGCATATAAAGGAGACAACAAAGTAGTGATCGTAGCAATCAACCGAGGAACTTCCGCTGTAAACCAAAAGTTTGTATTGCAGAACGGAAACGCGTCAAACGTATCTTCCTGGATTACAGACAGTACAAGGAATCTGGCAGCCGGCTCTTCAATTAACATGACAGGCAATACTTTTACTGCCCAACTTCCTTCTCAAAGTGTTACGACATTCGTAGCACAGTTAAATTAAATAAGGATGCATTTCCTGGATAACCCACAAAAAAAATCCAATTCCATATTATTTCGTAACCGCATACAAGGACAAAACCCATGAGAAAACCTCTACTGAAAGTTGCTTCAATAAAGGAAGGACAGGCGCTTCGCCTGTCCCTTTTTGTGTCAAATATACATTCAGCGCACTATATTTTATATAAAGAGGTTATGATTGGCATAATCTGCTTGTCCCAAATAATAACCTACGCCACCAATCTTAACCTGCTCCATTAATTCCTGGTGTTGAATGCCCATTAAATCCATTGACATTTGGCAGGCAACCATTTCAACTCCCTGCTCTGCTGCACTTTGAATGAGCTCTTCGAGAGAAGCGATGTTGTTATTCCCCATAATCCCACGGATCACTTTTGGGCCAATACCAAACATATTCATTTTGGACATGCCAAGTTTGCGGCTGCCGCGAGGCAGCATTGTATCAAACATACGGCCTATTATCGTTTTGGAGACTGCTTGCCTTTGAGGCTTGCGTATAATGTTCAAACCCCAAAATGTAAAAAACATGGTAACTTTGCGTCCACTTGCAGCTGCACCATTAGCTATAATGAAGGAAGCAATTGCTTTGTCCAGATCCCCGCTGAAGACAACCATCGTGCTCGCAGATTCTGCGTTAACAGTCTCCACTGTTGAGACCGGAGCATCCTTTGATTTTTTGGACATGACGGCCTCAATAGTTCCATTTTTTCCTCGCACTAATTGATGCAGCGGGGAACCTGACATTGTAGCCCAAGCTTTCACATCTTCATAAAATCCCGGATCGGAAGCTGTTACCCGTAATGCCTGTCCTTCCGTCAATTGATCCATGGTTTTTTTGACTTGCATTAACGGACCTGGACAACTTAAACCACGTACATCCAGTTCTTTATCAACTTGAAGCGATTTCCCGGACGCTAATTGTTCTGAAGAGGTTCCTATTAATGCTGGTCTCTGGTCATTGTGACCCGGATGGCCTTTATCTTCGTGCTTCATGGGTTGTACTGGTGTTGGTCGGAATTGCGCTTGACGGTATGTTTTATAACCCCCACTTAAATTTTTGACATTGTAACCATGCTGACGCAAAATTTGCGAAGCAGTATACCCGCGTAGACCGACTTGACAGTAAACCCAGATTTCTTTGGAAGAATCTAATTCATCTAGTCTTTGACGAAGCTCATCGACCGGAATGGATAATGAATCAGGAATATGTCCATTTTGGTGTTCCAGATCACTTCGCACGTCCAGCAATATGGACTGCTCCGGTTTGCGTAACGATAACTGATCATAACTGTACACATGCACACGACCGGAAATGATATTATCAGCTGCATAACCAGCCATATTAACCGGATCTTTGGCAGAGGAATAAGGCGGCGCATAACTTAACTCAAGCTCTGTCAGATCACTAACATGTCCTCCAAAATGAATGGCTACGGCAATGTCATCAATCCGCTTGTCAACACCCTCATAACCGACCGCTTGAGCACCCAAAATTTTACCAGCCGGTGTAAACAACAGTTTAAGTGTAATTGCACTGGAACCCGGATAATACGATGCATGAGAACTAGGATGTACGATCACTGTCTGATACTCCAAGCCGAGACGCTTTAGTGTTTTTTCATTACTGCCAGTTGCAGCTCCAGTCAGTCCAAACACTTTAATAATGGATGTGCCTTGAGTTCCTTTATAAGTCGAATGTAGTCCGGCAATACGATCAGCAACAATTCGACCCTGTTTATTCGCAGGTCCTGCGAGCGGAATGGCCGTCTTTGTTCCATGAATGTAATCCATCACTTCAATTGCATCACCAACAGCATAAATATGTGGGAGACTCGTCTCTAACGCTTCGTTAACGACAATATGCCCACGTTCGCCTAGCAGAATGCCGCTACTTTTCAGAAAGGCTGTATCAGGAGTCACCCCAATGGCAATAATTACCAAATCTGCGGATAGAACCTCACCACTTGCAAGTTCAACCCCAATGCCCTTCTCGACCGTACGAAAGCCCTGAACACGCTGTGAAAATAGCAGATTAACCCCTTGCTGCTCCATCTCCTGTGCCAATCCTGCTGCCAGTTCGGCATCAAAAGGAGTTAGCAATTGTTCATTGCCTTCAATAAGCGTTACGTCCAGTCCAGCCTCCTTTAAGTTTTCTGCCATTTCCACACCGATAAACCCTCCACCTATAACAATTGAAGATTGGTTGTTAGATGCATTTATCTGCTCCTTGATGCGATCAATATCAGGTACGCTTCGGACGGTATAAATAAGGGGATGGTCTGCACCCGGCAAATGGGGAATAATCGGACGTGCACCCGGTGACAAAATTAACTCGTCATAGCTTTCTACATATTCACCCCGCTCCTGGTTTTGTACCTGAACGGTTTGATTATGCGGATCAATAGCCATGATTTCGCTCTTTGTTCGCACATCAATACGAAAACGGTCAGCCATGCCTTTAGGTGTCTGTACCAGAAGGCGCTCGCGGTCAGCGATCGCGCCTCCAATATAATAAGGTAAGCCGCAATTGGCAAAAGATATATAAGGTCCTTTCTCAAATATAATAATTTCGGCATGTTCATCCAGACGCCGCAAACGTGCAGCGGCAGATGCACCACCTGCTACTCCTCCAACAATCAGTATTTTTTTGCTCATGATTCACAATCTTCCTCTCCAAATAAAATAGGTATAATCTGTACAATCCGTTCGTCAGCCAGCACATAATTCACTTCAAGGCCATTGCGTTCGGTGGCTACGACACCTGCACTGCGTAGTTTCTGAAGATGCTGAGACACCGTTGATTGCGGAAGACCCAGGCACTCCTGCATATATGAAACATTACATTTCTTTTTACGCATCAACCCACGAACAATGCACAGGCGAATGGGGTGAGACAGAGCTTTCAGTAGATTAGCCGGTTCGTCAAACTGTTTTAAATCGTCACTGTCAAATGCAGAAGTACTCAAACTCATTCCTCCCAAATCAATATATTACAATATTACGATATAACGATATTGCTGTCAAACTGATGTTGATTTATTTCTATCTAATCAATAGAAAAACCGCCAGCGTGTGCTAGCGGTGATTCAACATCAAATAATTAAACAAAGAAAGATTTAGTACCGTTCAACATGGCCAATTCAGAACGTTATCCTAAAATTCGCAATTATAAGTTTACATAATATTAATTGTGTTATGTAGATTTCCGTTGCAATCCACTTGTGAGAATTCATTTATATCATCCTTGAAAAGGAGTTGAGAAAACTGATACAGACCGCTTTTCCATACGGGCCAATCATGCCCTCCGTTTTCCTCTTGCCAAATATGTGGAACGTTCTGCTGAGTCAAATAAGCGTGCACATTATCACTGATATGCTTGAGATTATCCTCATCCCCACAGGACAGCCAAAGCTTCCTTACTCGCGCAGCAGTTTCATCAGGATTTGAAACGAGCAACCCCGGATCTCGAGTATTTGGAGCAGCAGAAAAGGCGCCAATCCATGCGAACCGGTCCAGATGATTCAATCCGATATTCAAGGACTGGCCTCCGCCCATGGATAAACCTGCAATTGCCCGGTTTTCCCGCCCTATTCGTGCCGGATAGTTCGATTCGATAAAAGGTATTAAATCGTTAATCAGATCTAGCTCGAAACGTTCAAATGCTTGTATTTTTTCAGGATCAAACAGATCTCCTTCTGCCCTGTCATTCGGCATGGCACGACCATTGGGGAAAACGACAATCATTGGCTCAAGTTTGTTATCAGCATACAGATTATCAAGAATGATCTGTGGAGCGCCATGGGTATACCATTCTGCTTCGTCTCCTCCTATTCCATGCAAAAGATAAAGGACATGATACGTATTTGCCGAAGAAAATCCGGGGGGTGTGTACACCATCGCTTTGCGCGTATTTCCAACCGTTGCCGAAGAGTATTCCACCAATTCAATGATTCCGCGTGGTATGCTCTCCCTAAATTGGTCATATCCTTGTGGTGCTGCTGCTAACATACTACTTCTCCTCCTCCGCACTTGCATCTACTGTTTTGCCTTAATTCAGCGTTTAATTGACATAACCAAAACCGAGAATTGTAAACCATTTGTCCTCGTGACCTTCAGCCATGTCAATCTCGATGGTGTGCTCTCTGGCATGCTTCTCATCAAACAGGAGCATGGCATGACAGTGTGTCCAGTTGATTTGACTTGGGTCAGCTATTCTTACCAGCTTACCATCCACTCTTATATTGGCGATCCCGAACTCGTTACTCCCAGAGTCCTTATAGACCAGGATAAGGCGTTTGCTCCGCAGGATCATCTTAAAGCTGCCATCACCGCTCTCTCGCTTTCCCTTGTGCATCCAATTATTAGGAAAATGAGGAGTGCCAAAGGGGTCATCATCCATCTCTGCCATTTGCAAATCCGTATCCGTTCTCCCAAAGCCGCCCACCTCGATGTGGGCTACACTATCTTCATTCAGTCGATCCAGGAGCTTCACATCCACAAATTCATTCCCGATTAGCGGTGGTTTATCTATTACATGACTCTCTTTGTCCAGGTCAGAATGATTCGTTATATCGAACAACCAGCTTAGACAATCGGCCATGATGTGATGCCCGGCATTGCTCGGGTGATAGATATCGTGGAAGAATTGCTCTCTGGAAATGATCCTTCCATCCTCTGGCGTAAGTTGAAACTGATCCACAACAGCATCCTTCACACTTACCATCGGGAGGTTATAATGCCAACCTACAGGCGCCAGTCGATCCTGCAAATTCCAGTCGTTCTCAAACACACTGAACAGCAGTATGACAGCAGGATCATTGTCAGCTCCAAGAGCTTTGAGCACAAGACTCTCATAACACGTTCCTTGGGTCTCATCATCGGCATCGTTCACCGCGAACTCCACAATGACAATGTCTGGCAGGATTGTTCCTTCTCTAAGGACATCCCGATCATAACGGATGATTCCAAGCTCGGAAGGCGTGCCGCCTAGACCAGCTTTAATAAAACGTAAAGGAACGTTGCTTGTTGAAGCAAACATGTTCCTGAAAAGGCCAAAGGATCGGTAAGCGTAACAATTCGTATGAATCGGTTCAGCCCCGGCACCTTGGGTAATAGAGCCACCGATGTAAGCAATCGTTACTGGCTCACCTCGTTTTGTTTTCTCAATAGCCCTTTTCAGTCTGGCGTTATGCCCTTTATTCAACAACGATTTCGAAATAAACTCACGATAAGCTTGTGATTCAAAGTCCAAATGAGGCTCACTGGTGCCTTGCATGGAAAACCATCCTTTCCCCCATCAATAAGAGTCATGTCATATACTCAAGTGAAATTTTATTTGGCTAATCAAAGTGTAACGCTCACAGTTGAACTCAACAACCTGATAAATGCTATGTCATTACCTGACAAAGTATAGTTTTAATCATTTGATAGTTGGCCTAATGACAACAGGTTGAACGAAATTGGCTTACGCAAAAGTATACGATTGTCCGGCTTCTGCATTGAAGGAAATATTCTCAAGTCCAGGGCCTTCCAACTGACAAAGTCCATCAGTTGAACTTTTTACGGTGACTTCCGTCACTTTCCCCATCATCCAGGAGAAGTCAAGTGTGTAGCCACCTCGGGCTCTGAGCCCCTTGACACTCCCTTCACACCAGCTGGAAGGTAAGGCAGGCAGAAGCCGGATCACGTCGGTGTGACTCTGCATTAACATCTCGGCAATTCCCGATGATCCACCAAAGTTACCGTCAATCTGAAACGGCGGATGATTGTCAAACAGATTGGGCAGCGTGGAGTGCTCCAAGAGAGCCCTGACATTTTCATAAGCCTTCTGACCATCCTGAAGCCTTGCCCAGAAATGAATGATCCAGGCCCGGCTCCAGCCTGTGTGTCCCCCACCATTGTCCAGCCTGCGTTCCAGCGTGGTACGTGCAGCCTTCGCGAGTTCCGGCGTCTGTTCTGGAGTGAACAGTTCTCCTGGATACAGCCCGAATAGATGCGAGATGTGGCGGTGTCCCGGCTCCACTTCTTCATAATCCTCCATCCATTCCTGAATTTGCCCGAGTTTGCCGATTTGCGGCTTCGGAATTCGCTTCAGGGCAGCACCCAGTTCTTTCTGGAATGAATGGTCTCTACCGATCAATTCGGCACTGCGGATGCAAGCAGTGAATAAAGCTTCTATGATCTGAAAATCCATCGATGCACCTGCGCAAAGCACCCCAATTTCACCGCTTGGCAGCTTGTAACTGTTCTCGGGAGAGACGGATGGGCAGGTAATGAGGCGGCCTTCTGCATCCTCGATCAGATAGTCCAGAAGAAATTGGGCAGATTCCTTCATGGTTTCATAAGCTTGTTCCAAAAATAGGCGATCCTGGCTATAACGATAATGTTCCCATAAATGCAAACATAACCAAGCAGCACCCAATGGCCAGAAGGAAGCTGGAAGATAGGTATCCTGAGGAGCCGTATCTGCCCATATGTCCGTATTGTGATGCGCCGTAAAACCTCGGCAATTATACATAACCCGGGCCGTAATTCGACCTGGCTCCCGCATTCTCTCAATCAGATCGAACAATGGCTCGTGGCACTCGGAGAGATTACAGTTTTCGGCCAGCCAGTAATTCATTTGTGCGTTAATATTTATGGTGAATTTACTGTCCCATGGCGGTGTAAAACTGTCATTCCATATGCCTTGTAGATTTGCAGGCAAAGACCCGGGCCGGCTGGAGGAAATGAGCAGATAGCGACCAAACTGATAATAGGATTCGATCAATCCAGGATCGTCTTCTCCTTTTTGGAACTGTTCTAATCTCTCATCCGTCGGAAGATCATTGTGATTAGACCTTTTGGTCAGATTCAATGCAACCCTGTTGTACAGTTCACCATAATCCGATGTATGCCGTGCAAGCAACGTATCATAAGGAGTCCGACTAAGCTCTTCCACGTGATATTTACTGTATAATTCCGGATCTTCCTGACGGAAAGTCGTTCCCGCAGCAAGCATCAGCGTGACCGAGCTCGCGTTCTCCACCAGCAGGTACTCGCCAAGGAGCCGGCAGGCACCTTCATTTGGTATCGCTTTCAAAACAGCTGCAAACGAACTACCATTTTTACCGCCGCATTCACCACGCATGATGAGTCCGCTCTGCTCCCACTTTTTTGTTTTCTCCAAATACCTCCAATTCTGTCGATTAAATCGGGCTTTAATCGATACGGCATTTTTCTGATCTGCAGAAATTCGAATGATGATGGCTTGATCGGGATAGCTGGCAAACAACTCGCGTGTATAACGGATTTCATTGATTCGGTAGCTAACTCTGGAGACACCCCTGTCCAAATCAAGCTCCCGAACATAGTCCTCGACAGGGCCATCATGATGGCCGAATGATAACTGCAGTTCGCCAAGTGGCAGGTAATGTCGCTGCGCTTCCGGAAGGCCGCCCATCGTCATGGACGCAAGCTCTTCAGCCTCACGAAGTTTCCCTTCCGTAATTAACTTGCGGATATGCGGCAGATTAGGCAGTGCATCTTCATTATTACGGTCACGTGGCCCACCATACCACATCGAGTCCTCGTTCAACTGCAAGCGTTCCTCAGCTACGCCTCCAAATATCATTGCACCGAGACGACCATTCCCGATTGGCAAAGCCTCGTTCCACACCTTCGCAGGTTTGCTGTACCATAATCGATGATCTCTTTGAATCGACTCTTTCATTGTGCACCTCCAATAAAATATCCGATGAAATTTGTAAGAGTTTGATCTAATTTTAAACATCCAAATAAGGAAAGAAAATGACGTATTCCAGCAGATCAGTACTCTTTCATGACGTGTAGAGTCGATAGAGATGATTCATTGGAAAATCCACTTCGATATGACACCTTTGGATTATTGCGCATATTTTTCTTCAAGCCAATCGTTCATGCGGATATACTATAATTTTTCGGGATAAGGCTTTAATTTGATCACTAATTCGCATGATATACTGTAGCGAGTATGATCGACTAAGGAGGAAAAAAAATTGTCACACCCATTTGAAGGCGCTTACAATACTTCCAAATACAGAAATCTCTTTTTGGAAAACGGCTACACCGACGAAGAAATTAGAGCGAAAATCGAGGACACTTGGACCGAATTGTTCTACGGTGACCCCGATACGCGAATATATTACCCCATGGATGAGGACAAAGGATATTTCCTGGATACCGGTAATCTCGATGTTCGCTCAGAAGGCATGTCCTATGGCATGATGATGGCTGTGCAAATGGACAAAAAAGAAGAATTCGATCGACTCTGGATTTTCTCGAAAACGTTCATGCAGCATACCGATGGCCGATACAAGGATTATTTTGCATGGCATTGCAAACCTGACGGCACGCGGATATCACAAGGACCTGCTCCAGACGGGGAAGAATTTTTTGCCATGGCCCTCTTTTTTGCCTCTAATCGCTGGGGGGACGGTCCTGCTCCATATGATTATGCGGAGCAAGCGAGAACAATACTGCACGCCTGCGTGCATCAAGGAGAAAACGGTGAGGGCGATCCGATGTGGGACCCGAAAACGAAATTAATCAAATTCATACCGGAATCACCATTTAGTGACCCTTCCTATCATCTGCCCCATTTTTATGAACTGTTCGCGAAATACGCAGATGAGTGCGATCAAGCTTTTTGGAAAGAGGCTGCGGCAACCAGCCGGGCGTATCTGCACAAAGCGTGTCACCCGGTGACTGGACTCTCACCCGAGTACGCCAATTTTGACGGCACACCCGCACCGCCTCAACGTCATGGAGATTTCAGACATTTTTACAGTGACGCTTACCGAGTTGCGGCCAACATAGCCCTTGACTGGGAATGGTTCGCCAAAGATCGTTGGCAAGTAGAGCAGTCCAATCGCATACAGGCATTTTTCAGTGACATTGAAGTATCCGATTATCGTCGTTACACGATCGAGGGTGAACCTTTCGACGAACCATCACTGCATCCGGTTGGACTTCTCGCCACCAATGCCATGGCTTCTCTGGCCGCGGACGGTCCACATGCCAGCCAGTTTGTGCACCAGTTTTGGAACACTCCACTGCGCCAGGGTGAGCGTCGATACTATGACAACTGTCTGTACTTCTTCAGTCTGCTGGCTTTGAGCGGTAATTATCGTATCTATTAAATGAAGTGAATGCCACCTTTTCCACCTATTACATTCCTAAATACGTCGTTCCCGGTTCGCATGCCTTTCCTGCGAACCGGGAACGTTTGGTTATTACAGCCCCGGCAGTTGGATGTCACCCCTGCCC
Source organism: Paenibacillus sp. JNUCC-31 (assembly GCF_014844075.1). Taxonomy (NCBI): domain Bacteria; kingdom Bacillati; phylum Bacillota; class Bacilli; order Caryophanales; family Paenibacillaceae; genus Paenibacillus; species Paenibacillus sp. JNUCC31. The sequence goes on along the minus strand of NZ_CP062165.1, from coordinate 7,076,388 downwards.
ACCTCGGCAAGCGAGAACCGCTTGGCTTCAGAAGAACGATTATCCAAATTGAAATAGACGGAATACGTTTCTTCCTCCACCCGAAACAATGGGATAAATTTCACTGGAACCCCCTCTGCATCCTCTATGCTGAACGCCAGTTCATGCTGGGGAAGTCTGCTCATTCTCTCGCAAAAATAATCTTCGGATATTCCCTTCGGCAGTTCAGCCTCCCCCAACTGCGCCAGCAGAATGCTACCATACATCACTGCTGCTATGTTCTTTGAGCCTTGGAGTGGAACCAAATGCAAATACGCATTGATTTCGATGTCGAGTATATCTCCATGTTGGAATTCACGCTGAATAATGATATATCCGTTTTCCTTTTGGACATGAACCGGAACAGAGTTAATCTTCACCGATTTGACAGCCTTTTCCTTTAAAATCAATGCAAAGGTCACAGGCTGGGCTAGCTCATCCAGCTCAATCAGAAGTGTAGACGCAAGTCCATCAGGAAAATCGGTATACTGTGTAATTCGGGCTTGCTGTTCATCCCATAACACCGTAGATGAAATAAATGCATTCAGCAGCAGCATATTTTCACTTTTGAACCAGATGTTCTTTTGCAACTCGCTCATAGCTTCCACCCCGCTCCCGGTACAACACCAAAAATCGCTGTACGGGGTGCTGAAGCTTTTGGATGCGCCTCTTCCCATTGGCTGATGGTATTGTGAAAGCCCTGTTTTGCAGCTCGCACTGTTCAAAATAGCATTGTATTTCAACTGCTCCATATGATCCAGGTATTTTACCGCCCCGGACAGCCCCACCAGTTTTTCCAGTATTCTCTCTGTATTATGCGCGCAACAACTCTCGCTTTCACCGCCTGTCAATGCATCCTCAAGTCTTCCGTCTTTACCCCAATGCTCCGATTTTTCGGAAACGCCACCTTCTATATAGGCGGTCGCCTTTGAGCTGCTATTACCGTTCGCAAACGTTCTCCCTAGCACATACTTGTAGAAATGTAGTGAGGCTGTTTTATATTGTTCCTCGCCGGTAGTCTCATAACGATGCAAGGCTGTGATAACCATCGGAAGATGGGTATTAGCATGCAGATTCTCAAGCACGTCCTGACCCCTTGCAAGCGAACCGATAAAATAATCCCTGTCGAACAGACTTGCCAGCTCAAGCAATTTAGCATCAAGTGTGAGGTCGTACAGGGAATACAATGCGTCTCCCATGCCTCCAAACTCATTCATCGGGTTCAATCTGGTACAGCGCAGAATATCGTCAATCTTCCAGAAGGAAAGTTTCGTGAACCGCCCATGAATATAATGGGCCAGGTTCACGGCAACCTTCAGTGCATTCGAGTTATTCAGGTACACATGGCAATCTATAAGTCCTTGCATGATTTTGTGCAAAGTATAATATGGAGCCCATACTTTCCGCTTCTCCTCGTTCTCCAACAGATCGAGCTGATCTTCCCCAAATGCGCTCACATATCCGTTAGAACGTGCACAGGATTCCATAATGTCAACAATCTCTCTGGCTTTGTTGTGGAGTGCCTGATCCTGATCAGCAAAGGCAAACTTGGCGCAAGCCGACAGAAAATGTCCCACAAAGTGTCCTCTCAAGGCACAATCCTCAGCTTCCCAGCCTCCCAACGGCTCGGCATGAGAAGCAGTCCCCGCATTAATTCTGAATGTGTGCATAAGCCGGTTAATATCAAATGAAGTCATGTACGATTTGACGAGCTACCTTCGGGTAGTGAAGTCATCTTCATTCAACTGCACTTCATTCAGGCCAAAGTTTACAAACAATATTGGATTACCTCCTGTCCATAAAGATACATAAGAAGGGTACAACTACATTCCGGCCAGTTCTTCTTACTTGGAAATGGACGAGGAATCATAGGAGGCCTGCATAATTTCGAGGTAACGCTTGATATTCAAGCCCTCCAGCCCTTTTACGTAATCATCCCAATCCTTATCCAAACTCTTCGCTCCTGTAATGAATTGCAGAGCATTCTGGTCAATATAATCCTTGAGATTCGTCTGCATCATGCTTGTTTCATCAGCGTTTGCCGGGTCCACCCATAGTGCCCAATGCGGAAAAACTTCATCGGGTTCTTTGCCTTCCATCAGGAGTGTTGCCTCATAAAGTCGGCGCTCATATCCATCACCTGCATAGATGTCCTTGCCCTGAACTTCGGCATCACGGTATGCCCTGTGGTGATTATACTGACTCAGCGCACTCCAGCTGTCATTGCGCGGCTCCGCTCCAGTTGGGAGCGGAATGGCTTTGTAGAGTGGCTGTACCTGATCATTCAGAGCCACCTCTCCTTCTTGCGGCTTGCGCCAGCTTGTGCCCTCCTCACCAAGATAAGAGCTCATCGCTCCTTCCTCTGTGTAGAGATAATCCAGCATTTTTATGGCTGCAATCTGTGTTTCTTCACTTGCTTTGTTTGTCAGTACAAAAGAAGCTCCGGGATCGATCGGATAGTTGTAGGTCGCATAATTGGCATGCGGCCCCTTCAACGGAGGAATCGGATTGTAATCTTTCCCATAAGGAGAATCCTCGGCAGTGTTTACAAAAAGAGAAGGGTGCATGGCCGCACCTGCGCCAAGAAGCTGCGCATCCGCGTTATCTCCGATCTTTTTGAAGGCCCCGACATTTTGTGTGAAAGCACCCGGGTCGATCAGACCTTCATCATATAGCGACTTGATATAGGCAAGTCCCTCCTTCCACTCCGGTTTGCTTGCAACCGTCTCAACCCGGCCATCCTTTGCAATGAGATAGGTTCTGTCATCGTCGTAGATAAACCCGTTCATCAAGTACGGAATGATGTGTACTCCGAAATTTTCAATGGAACCGCTAAGCGGGACTTCATCGGCTTTACCGTTGCCGTTCGGGTCCTTTGTTTTGAATGCTTTCAGCACTTCCTTAAACTCCTCTGTCGTTGTAGGCTCGGACAATCCGAGTTGTTTCAGCCATTTGGTATTCATCCACATCTTGTTCGGATAGGAACAGTGAAAACATTCATTCAAGCCCGTCAGACCGTAAATATTGCCGTCGGGCGCCGTATTCATCGCTTTATAATATTCACTGCTGTCCAGCACCTTTTTAATATTTGGCGCATATTGGTCAATCAGATCATTGAGCGGCACAATGACACCCTGCTGCCCAAATTTCAACAAGTCCGTTTGAGAAAAACGGTCCACCCATGGAATGAGTAAATACAGGTCCGGGTAGTCACCCGAAGCCAGTGAAATTTGCCTCTTTTCAGCTGCACCGTCAAAAGGAACCGTCGTCCAGTTTATCTTCATGTTGAACTTCTCTTCCATTTTTTTTGTAAACTTGTTCGTCTGAAGGTTGGTATCCGAGCTTTGATGCGCAAACACGTTAATGGACAGATTGTCCCCCGATGAAGCACCATCCCCCTTTTCCCCGCTGCCTTGACTTGAGGATGAACATCCCGCCAGTACTGCAGACAGAAACAGCAAGCAAGCAAGTACAAATGACCCTGTTTTTCTCAAATAGACCCTCTCCCTTATGAATGGTTGTAATGAACTAGCCCTTAACGGAGCCAATCAACATGCCCTGAACGAAATATCGCTGAACAAACGGATAAATAACAAGTACGGGCAAGCTGGCCATAACAATGAGTGAATATTTCATCAACTCGGCCATTTGCTGCTGTTTCACCATCTCTCCCAAATTCATATTTCCCGTGCCGTTGCTCAGAATCAAAATGCTGCGGAGAATCAACTGAAGCGGATAGAGCGATTGCGTTTTTAAATAGATCAGGGCATCAAAATATGCGTTCCATTGTCCAACCGCATACATCAGCGACAGAACGGCAACGATAGGTTTGGCCAGAGGCAGAATGACGCTGAAAATGAAACGAATATCGCTGCATCCGTCAATATCAGCTGCCTCGGACAGCTCTTCCGGGATTGAATTTTGAAAAAAGGTGCGCGCGATGATCACTTGCCACACCCAAACGGCATTTGGAATCAGCAGGGCCCAGCGAGTATCGATCATTCCCATGGATTTGACTACCAGATAAGTTGGGATTAATCCGCCGGAGAATAGCATGGTGAATGTTACGAACATCATGAGAGGGCTTCGCCCAACAAAGGTTTTTTTGGATAGTGGATAAGCGATCATAATGGTCAGTGCTACACTAATCAGTGTTCCGATAGCGGTATAAAATAACGAATTGCCGTAACCCATGATAACCTGATCGTTGCGCAATACCGACTTATAGCCGTCCAGTGTTAAATCAATGGGCCACAGCCACACTTTTCCGGAAGAAACCGCTGCCGGGCTGCTCAAAGATGAGCTTACGATATAGATTAGCGGATAAAGTACAGCAATCAAGACCACCGTCAGAATAAGGTAAATGATAGCCATAAACACACGGTCCCCAAAAGATTCCCTGATCGTACTTCTCGGATTACCCGTCGAACGGTTGGCTTGGGATAACAACTTGCTCATCGTATGAACCCCCTCCCTTTTGCCGTATTACCACAGGCTTGTATTGGATAGACGTTTGGCGGCAGCATTGACTGTTAACAACAGAATCAGGTTAATAAGCGAATTGAAAAGGCCAACAGCGGTAGCAAAGCTGTAATTGGCGTTAAGCAATCCCATCTTGTACACATAGGTGGAGATGATTTCCGAAGCGGACAGGTTCAGCGGGTTTTGCAACAAATAGATTTTCTCGAACCCGACTGCCATGATGTTTCCAACGCTCAGGATCAGGATAATAACCGCCGCTGGCAGCAGGCCGGGCAGATCGATGTTCACCATTTTCTGAAATCGATTGGCACCGTCAACCTTGGCAGCCTCGTACAATGAAGGATCAATGCCCGATAAGGCTGCCAAATAGATGACCGCCGAATATCCCATGCTCTGCCAAACATCAGAAAATACATAGATGGACCGGAACATGCCCGGCTCTCCAAGAAAATTGATGGCCTCAAAACCCAGCGCACCTGCAATGGTGTTAACAATGCCAAGTCGAGGGGAAAGAAACATCATGATAATGGATACCATCACAACCGTAGAAATAAAGTAAGGTGCATAAGTAACCATCTGTACCGTTTTCTTGAATTTGGCGTTCTTCACTTCGTTCAGTGCCAGCGCCAGCAATATAGGAACTGGAAACCCGACAATTAAACTGTAGAACGAAATGTACAATGTGTTTTTGATCAGGGTAGCGAATGCGGGGTTTTGGAATAACAATTCAAAATATTTGGTACCTACCCACGGACTTCCCCATATTCCCTTGATCACGTTGTAATCCTTGAAAGCGAGCACTGCGTTAACCATAGGCACATACTTGAAAATGATAAAGTATGCGACGGGAGGAATAATCAGCAAGTAAAGCTGCCAGTGTCTCCTCCAACTCTTGGACAAGGCCAGTTTCAATGCGGATCGCCTGCCTTCTTTAACAACCGTTTTGCCATTCGAAATTGTCGTTCTCAGAGTCATCCCCCCAGTAGGTGGCCTATCGGAAATAAGCCTTTCCCAATTTGATAGCGCTTTCTTGCTCGTAATCATAAGAGTGCATACCCGGTTGCGTAAAGGTACACTTTACAAAATGAGGTACGATTCCAGTCAAGAAGGCTGGGAGGCCTGATATTCCCTTGAACTACGCCGGGATTTCCCTGTGATTTTCGCTTTGTTTTATCAAGATGGATGCCTCCTGTTTGATTTAAATTTGATCATGCATCTGTCGAAATGCGCTAGGCAAGACACCTCGAACCCGTTTGAAGGCTCTTCGGAACGAATGCGCACTGTTATATCCGGTTGATAGTGCGATTTCATCAATCGTCTGCTGACTCTCCCGCAGCAGCTCAGCGGCTTTGTTGATTCGCACCACTTCCACATAATCGGAAAGGTTCTCCCCGGTATGCTCTTTGAATAACTGAGATATATATTTTTCCGGTTTGCCCATATGTTCTGCAATCCGGTACACCGTCAAGTTTGCATCAGCATAACGTTCCTGGATATAAGCAATCGTCTCGTTAACAAATCCGGCATGCATGTTGCATTTTTTACGCTGAACGTCTTGGCATACGTCTTTCGCCAGATGATGGAACTTGCTTTGAAGTATGGCAACCTTATCCGTCACATGAATCGCCGAAACCCGATCCTTAAGCTCCTCCACAAGCGATTCGTCCAGCATAATTTTAGGTTCCAGCTTCAAAAATGTTCCCTTCAATTCCATAATGAACTGCTGTGTCATGTCATACGACAGCTCACGCTCAGTAAAGTTTCGGCTGAACAACTGATCCAAAATACGGTTGGACTCTTCCATTTCTCCCGCCTTGAGCGTATTAAGCAGCCGTTGTTCGGACTCAATCGGATAGTAGTACAGTTCCGTTTCCTTCACCGCGTCCTCGAATTTCATCATGTGATCCTTTCCGGTGTGTATGGCATATTCCAGCGCGTGTCTTGCCTCGTTGAACGAACGACCAACATCATTCCATACATCATAAGAAGAGCCCGTTCCAATAGTGGTCGATACCCGGTAATCCCGGTATACAGCATGCGTCAGTTTTTCAAGCTCAGCTTCACATGTACGCAGGGCTTTATCCAAAGAATCTCCGCTAAGGGGATACACAAAAGCAATCTGATCCGTTCCCCAGTCTGTTACCAATACTTCGGAATTCCATACCGTCATGGCTTCCCGCACGATGAGCCTTGCAACGCTTAACTCCTGAATAATTTCTTCACTATCTGGACTGCCATAACCGTCTACCTTTAGAATTCCTACAAACCCCCGGCTGGTGTGGAGCGAAATGCCTGTCTGGGAGGAGATGGCCTCCAGCTCGCGCGTTGTGTAAAACTCTCCGGTAAGCAAACGTTTAATGAACCCGTCCCGCAGCATCGGGAGCTGCTCATTTAATGCGTTTTTGAGAAGATCGTTGTTCGTAATGAGACTCGTAATGTTGCTGGCCAAAAAGTCGTATTCATTGCTTGTCTTTCCAGGCAGCCCAATATCCTGTTCCCTGAACACGGACAGAAGCCGATGAATCGGAGCGCTGTTTCGATAAGCGAGCAGAAGCCCGATTAACAATCCGAAACCAAGCGTTGCTAGCGTAAAGGTAAAGGTAACCTGCTTGATTTGGTCTGCTTTGACCATAAGCGCACGTTCGGGGATGCCAGCCATGTAATTCCAGCCGTTTTGTTCGGAGCGAATGGAAATCAGCAGACGACCGTCGCCCATAGGCTTCGCTTCATCTTCCTTGCTGGCAGTCATAACCTTTAAGTTCTTTGCCTCGTCTTTATTCAGACCCCGCGAAAAAATGATATTCTCATTGGAGTCTGTCACCAGTGTCCATCCTCCATATTGCTCCACAATATGGTGAGTCAGGCTCGCCATCTTATTCTCATCAATCATGACGCCGATTGTAGCTTGTGGTTTGTTAAAGCTGTTTAATGGAAGCGATTGAAGAAACGTGATGGCAGGAGCGTCCACAAGCACATTACTGCGTATCTCCTTCTTATAGTTTTGCAGGGGAATGATTTCGTTTAAATGCGGTTTTTTTAATATGTTCTCTTTCCACTCTTCGAACGTCATGCCTTCCAGCCGATTGGCAGCAAAATAATGTTCTGGTCGATAGTAAACCGTCGTAGGCGTAATAATGACATTATAGTTCGGAATGTAGATGAAGAAATGAGACAAATAATCATTGGTGCTGCTGTACATGGACAGACTGCGCTGCATGCGGCTCAAACCGTAGACATTATTAGCGTCGTGCGGCTTGGGATCGGCTATTAAACGGTATAAATCCTGGTTAATGGCCAATTGTCTCGTGAAGTCCTCGACCTGCATGAGATTTCGTTCAATAATTTCCTTGCCAAGATTGAGTGATTTTAAGCTGTTCTCAATAGAACTTGTCCTCGCTGCTTCAATGGATGCTCTGTAGGAGGCATATCCGGCAATTTGAGGAATCATCAGAATAATAAGATAAGAAATCATGAATCTGCGAAACAACGGCGAGAATTTGGACCATAAGCGCTGCATATGTACCTCCTTCTTTCGTAAGCGATTACAAATCAGTTCTGTTAATGATACACCTTTCATTTGCACAAGGTGAAGGTACAACTTCTTCTTTTTGGTACAAATCCTTAAAAACCCATGACAAGACCCCATATCGTTAAATAGAATAGAACCGCTGCGTCTGATCCGTATACTAATTTTTCATGTTTTTGCTGATTTCCACTCCTCAATACAAATAAGGACCTCCACGGCCATATTATGGCTTGGGAGGTCCTGCTTGTACATGTTTATTAATTGACAGCAACAAACTTCCATTGCTGGTTGGTCGCATTGGTAAAGGTATTTTGCTGCAATTTTGCACCGTCTGTCGTCGCAGAACCTGCTACTTCAACGGCTTTATTGCTGTTTACATTTATTATGCTCCAGTACCCATTGCCCAGATCATTGATTTTGAAATGCTGCGCTGTGGTATTCAAATTGCTCATAAGCTGAACCGCTTCTCCGTTGTTGCTGGTTCCATTTCGAATGTCGATGACCTTATCGGGTGAATTCACACTCGTCAGACTGTAGCTACCACCAGCAATCTGGTTCAGGACCCACTTTTGAGGATTTCCTCCCAGATCAGACCATTGCTGTAGCTGCAAATTATTCTCATTTACCCCACCCGGCACATCAATCACCTTGCCCGAATGTCTGGCCAAAATCTTGTATGTTACACCTGAGATCAAACCGGTTGATGGAGTGCCCCCGTCCGGGTAGTTCTGAGCACGTTCATAAAACCAGTTGAAGAGGAATCTGCCCATCGCGCTCCGTGAAGCATCGCCGTCCCATTTCAGGCCAGCCGTCGGATCGGCGAAGGAGCTCCGCTGCCCAGCATCGAGAATAAATCCATTCATGTGAGCCGCAATGCTCACGTTGCCTGCCGCGTTGAAAATGGTCTTTGTATTGTTGCCAAAGCCTTCATTGCTGCCGTTAAACAGATCCCAATATGCGGAATCGCCTGCTTTCTTTTTGAACCACGTTACTTCGGTGATATTGATTGGATATTTATCGGCAGCTGCCTTCACATTGGTATTCCACTGATTTTGCAAAATCGACATGTTGTCATACGCACCATACCCCGGATACCAGTGAACCGCATAACCGTAATTGTTCAGTGGGTCTGTCAACGGATGGCTTGCTGTCAGGCTGTAGAATTGATTGTATCCCAGTCCGGCGGCCCAGATGACGTTATCTGCACCTTGGCTCCGGATGGTAGAGATAATGGAATTCTGGAAATTCCGCAGATCGTTCCAGTGATCCACAAAGTCGTTCTCGCCATTATATCCACCCCAATGGCCGTTGGCATACGATTTAATCGGTTCGTTGATCAGCTCGAAATGTACGTTGTCTGCACTTTTGATCTCCGGGCGGGAAGCGAGATAACCCCAGATTTGGTTGAACTTTTGCAGATTGGCTGCAGTAGTCCCCTGGTCATCCTTCAGTGTGAAGTCAAGGCCGAGCGTGACATAGACGCCTTTCGTTTTTGCATATTGGATATAAGGAATAATGACATTCTGCGTTACCGTTTGTAAACCTGTAAAATTGTAAGTACCTGCGGCTACGTCACCCATGTCCTCACGGTCAATGAACAGACGAATCTGATTCATATTCCAACCGTGGCTGCTTCCGTATTTTGGACTTGTACTTGTGAACGTATCCGTAATGTCTTTCAGATAAGCCAATGTGGCAGCATGGCGGTTGTTGCCATGAAGATTTAGATAATATTTGCTGTCCTGGTATGTCCAATAAGCACCTGAGGGCTGATGCCAACCACTTAGTAAGACTGGCTGATTATTGCTGTTAACCAGATTCTTTCCACTTACGTGAAGCTTGTCCATCGGCATGCCGACCCATGCTTCCGCGCGTCCCGGTCCGAGTGGTGTAATGGACAACAGCAAAGCAAGAACGAGCATGAATTTCAATGATATCAACCACTTTTTCAATATAATCCCTCCTGTTTTAATTGGTGAAGCGTTGAAACAGACGGCATCACCTCCTCTCCTATATCTGTTCTACTAAACTTTTACACAATAAATCATCATCCAACGATGCCGGTACGTTCAACACTTTCAACGAAATAGCGCTGTACAAACAGGTAAATGATAATCAGTGGCAAGATGGCCAATAGAATTCCCGTATCCTGAATCATGCTCAGGTAAAATGGATCAGCTTTGGATGCACCATCGCTTACCTGCTGGGCCAGATTGTAAGGAAGGGAAGACAGTTGGGTTGACATGACTTTGCTGGATGTCAGATACGTTGTCGTATAGAAGCTGTCATTCCATTGCCACACAAAGGAAAAGAGCAGCACCGTAACGATCGACGGAATGGCGTTCGGCAGCATAATTCGTGCAAATGTACGGCTGATGCCTGCACCATCGACGTAAGCCGCCTCCTCTACCTCCTTGGGTATACCTCTGAAAAACTGGCGGAAAATGAAAATATATAAGCCCGCCTTTAGTGAATTCGCTGTAAGAGCGGTCAGGATAAACGGCCAGTACGTATTCAGCAAATTCACGGGTTTACCAGCCAGAAGACTCATCAGTCCCATGAGATCAAAGCTTTTCAGATTCAGATACACCGGAATCAGAATTGTGGTGGGTGGAACCAGAATCGTCAGGATAACCCCGGCGAATAACAGGTTGCTGCCTTTAAATTTCAAACGGGCAAACCCGTATCCGGCAAGCGCACAGGAAAGCGTTGTCAAAATGGTCGTTGTTGCGGACAACGCAAACGTATTGAACAGCGTTGCCCAGTAATCCATGACACGAATAGCCTCCCGGAAATTATCGAAGGAGAAATTCTGTGGAACCCAGACCACAACAGCTGAATACAAATCACTCTTATCCTTGATGGACGTTGATATTTTCTGAAATATGGGAAACAGAATCACGAAGGATAGCCCGGCAATCAGTGTGAATCGCACGATGGACCACAGCCAGCTTTTCCACTGCTCAAGTGAAAACAGTCTGGATATTATCATCCGAACAACCCCCTTTCTAATCTTGATAGAAGACACGTTTGGAGAAAATGAGGGACACGAGCACCAAAATGAGAGCAATGGCCACGAAATACACCCACGCCATGGCTGAGCTTAATCCAAAATCGAATTTGACAAAACCTGTATCCCGAATAAGGGTTGTCATGGCATTGTTGGCAAACGAATCCACAATGGTATAGATGACGTTGACAAAAATAAGCGGGCTGACCATCGGAAATGTAATTTTCCAGAAGGCTTCATAGCCGGTGGCCCCTTCCATTTTGGAGGCCTCATACAGTTGGGGTGATATGGTTTGGATTCCGGCCAGAAAGATCAGAATTTGCACACCCGATTGACTAACGATCTGATAAATGCGGTCTACCGCCCCGCTTAAATACGTCACAACCCACTCGCTCAGCCCGGCGTCCAGCATCAGGTTTTCCAGCGCAAATGTGCCCAAGGCACTGCCGCCGGTACTGCTCTGATTTACAGCCTCGATCAGGCTGGTGCTTTCCAGTGACATAATGACCCCTGATGCCAGAATGACCGGAAGGAAAAAGATGGACCGCGCGATCGCCCGACCCGGGAACTTCTGATTCAGAATAACAGCAAGAAACAAACTAAAGATAACGATCAGCGGCACATTGACTAAAACATCCGTAATGGATTCAATAAGCGCCCGGTTGAAGCTGGTATTAACCGTCAATGCCTGGATGTAGTTGGCAAGACCTGTGAACTGGATAGTTATGCCCTCTGCGTTTGCCTGAATGGAGCTCAAACTGTAACGCAGAGAAGCCAGCAGCGGAACAAAGAAAAACAGTACAAACCCGATAAGCCAGGGAAGCACATAAATGACTCCCCATGCGGCCTTCTGCTGGGCATAGGTTCGACGTCCCCACTTCCCTCTCAATAGCGCTTTCAGAGTTGCTCACCACCTGTCACATAACTTTTGGCTTCTACGGTTTGACCTGCTGCCTGAACCGGAAAGTCGTTATAATTCACAACCGCAAAACCGCCGTTTTCATAGCTCGTTTGGAACACGCCTTCATCAAGCTTCTCGTGGGATATCATGTGAGATCCTGCGAATGCACGATTCGCCTGATTGACCTCTTTATACATTTCGGCTGCGAGATCCAGCCACTGCTCATAATGTGCAGCATACAGATAATCGTAATCCGTTTCCTTCACAACATGATTCGGCGCGTTAAACCAAGTGAAGTAAGGACTTGCCCCGTACTCTACAAGTTTCAGCACGTATTGTCTCGCGTCGGTATACGTGGACAGATTATAGGCTGCTCCCGTATAGCTGATTCCCCCATGTGTCACCAGTTGGAAGAACGGAATTTCCTCATCCTCCAATTTGAAGCGGCTGCTGGACATGGGTGCATCCGTCAGACCTGTCACATATGGCAGGGCATAAGCATTGCCTCCTTCAGCGACAACGGGCATGCCTTGCTGTGCAATCTGTTTCAAGGTTTCGGTGGCTGCAACTTGCGCCCCTGTACGATCCAGCAGTTTTTTCGGATTCATGTCACTGTTCAACTGCTCAGCCAGATCACGCAGCGATAATCCACCTAGCTGAAAGGGCTGGAGTGCTTCCAGCATGTCTTGAGTCACATCACTCAGCAAACGTGGAGACAAGATATAGGACGGGAGTCGGTCCCGATCACGCCGCAATCTTGCCGGGTCCATGGGATACAGAAGCGCCGGTTCCTGCGTCAGGGTACGTGAAGCCTCCTTGGAAGGACTGAACCCTTTCTTGGAGTGTACATTTAGTACAGCAACATCGGGATAAAAGCCAATTCCCTCCTCATGTGTGTACTCGCTGAACGCTTGCATGCCTTTTCGTCCTCCAATCGCTCCATCCACATGAATGGAATCCGGCATCTGGTGTTGAAGTCCCCCGTTAAACCATCCCGCATAACGAACCTGAAGGTTGGATACTTGTTTTTCCTTCAGGGTCGACAAGATTTGCTGGGCTTCATCAAAGGTGGTCAACGCTTCGGTGGAGTCGTAAGGAATGCCCAGCATATGTTTTTGGGTCGTCATTCCGCCGATAAGTTTCAAGTAAAACGGAATGTCTTTGTCCCCCTCAGCCATTTGCTTCGCTGGAAGGCCATTTGTCTTGATTAAGTAGTCACGGTATAAGGAAGCCAGACCAGAGTAAGAGGCTTTCTCTTCTCCAGCAAAAGCATAACGAACGACAAAATCGGATGCGGTCGGCGTCTTCTGGAACTTGGGAAGTGTCCGTACCATATCGCTGGCCTGAAGTGTGACATCACTCTTGTTTACAACGTAAAAGCTTGGATACACATTGTTGTAGCTATTCAGCTTTCCGCTGATATCTGCATTCACAACGGCCGCTGCTGCACCTTCCTCAATAATGCCCAGAAATGCGCCGCCTTCACGAATGAGACCAAATACCGGTAGTCTGGCTCTTTCCTCGGAAGAGTCCACTTCACGAAGCTTCATCGTTAGATCGGGTCCGTACACGTCCTGCTGATAAGAAGGGTATTGAACCTTTCCATTGTTGAAATGAATGAGCGCTCCTGACCCGTCAGGTACAAACAAAGACCCTTCCTGATCTGCTGTACCTGCCCCAAAGTAATCCAGTACTGAAATGCTGTTAATCGGATATTGCTCTGGAAAATGGATGCCTGCTGCTGGAACACGTACAACCAGGGATTCCCCGTCCAGCTCGTATTCGATGGAAACCATGAACATTCGGGGGCCGCTTTTCTCCTGTTCAACACCGTTCTCGGCATTGTCCAGTTCAAGGTCCTCGGAGGTGTATCCGGCTGTCTCAAAAGCCTTCAAAGCACGCGTTAGCTGAAGCCCCTGCATCGCCTTGTCGATTCGTACATAAACATCTTCATTCTTATCTTGCGCATATCCAATCTTCAAAGCCCGCTGCCCAGCCTTGTCGAGCGTAGCAAGCAGCTTCTGCTCGAAACGCTCTTTGCTGATTTTTACAGGCAGATCATCGATCGAGCGCTCATCGCTTCCAAACTGGTAATTCACCCGAACGCCGTTTGGCAATGATTCGTAGCTTACTTGCTGGTGGGATACACTATCCGTATAGGAATTGACCGAGTTGCTCTGTCCCAAGCTGTTATAAAAAGTGAGCTTAGCTTGCGCCGACAGCAGGTCTTTGTTAATTCCTGTCGCAAGCGCATCCAGATTTCGCTCTTTGGGATTACTGCGCCAGACCTGCCCGCTTTGCTTGTGAACCACCGCAATCTCGGCTGTATCCTCCTGGATGAGCAGCTGCAGCTCATCATTCTGAGCTAGACCGAGCATATCCGGCAGACGGGCAACACTGAAAGACGATGCCAGCTTCTCTCCAGGTGGAAGCACAGGCACTTCCGCTTGCTCATCTGTATTCGTCGACATCCTGGTTACCGGCGCAGAATCGGATTGACATCCGCCAAGAAACAGGCCGAACACGAGCAGGATCACGATCATTTTTTTGACCATGTCATAGTTCATCTCCATTCTCCTTCCTTAGCCCCGGAGTACAAGTTCCTGATAGATGGTGGCTGCAAAGGACACAATCTGCTGCACCAGACTGAAGAACAGCAGGCAGAGAAAGGCCATGAATGCCATGGCAACCAGCGTCAACAGCATGGTCAGCACCGTTTTGGCGGGTGAGTATTGATGCACCGTCATATTGCCGACAAATAACAGGTATACCGTCCAGGCCGTGGCAGCCATGTTAAAGAAATAATAAAAGGCGGTTTCCTGATTGGAAATGATCAGACTTAGCCAAATCCAGGGAAACTGTACCAGAATCAGCGGAACCAGTGCGAAACAGGTGGACATGAAGATTTCTGAAAATTTGCCTTCGCCGTCCATAAGTGTGGTTAAGGACCAATTCGCTGTGCACCAGAACAGCACCGGGACAATGACATAGACCATTTCCATCAGACTGTTGAGTCGTTTCGGGTTGTTGAAATTGACCAGGAAACCGCTGTATTGGGCCTGAAGAATCGTTGTCACCATGAGTGCTGCAAGAATGATCCATGCGATCATCAGTGTTGTTCTCTGATTTCGTTCATACTTCAGTTCCCAATACCCGTCAAATGGATGAAAAATAAGATGAAGCGGATATTGGATCAGCTGTCTACTTGATGCTTGCATGTGTGCTCCCCCTTCTCTGCCTGCGGACTATGAATGCGATCACCACCATGACAATGACCAGTAACAGTCCGGACATGATCCATGAAAAATGCTCGCGGAGCAGTTCTTTTCGATACAGGAGAAACGCTTTGGAATACCCTTCTCGTTCCATGCTTCGCTTAAAGTATTGCGTGGATTCCGCATAATCCTTCTGACGCAAAAGCGCTTTTCCGATACCTGCGTAGGCATATTCAAGATTGGCATTCATATCTGCTGCTTTGGCAAAATTCGCCGCAGAACCCTCCTCGTCCCCATTGAAATAACTGCGTACAGCTTCATGAAGCGTACGTCCGTATTCTGTGGTTTGAAAAACGGTGATTTCTCCGAGCGCTTTGTCCAGAACAAGCATACGATCCCCCACACGCTCCAGAGAAACAGGGGTGTTGAATTGTCCAAGCCGATTTCCGATACCTCCGAACATGTGCAGCAAATATCCATCCCCGTTATAGGTGAAGATCCGTCCCATATTGGCATCCAGTACGGAATACATATCGCTGTCTCCAACGTCGACATCAATGAGACGTGAAGGCCCCTTTTCATTGCTGTACAGCAAATCACCCTGGGGTGGATAATATCCTTCTCTTCTCAAAATGTCCAAGCCCTGTGCATTCAGTTTTTTGATGGGTAATCCGGTCTTGTCTCCACTGGTTGCATAGATGAAGCCCTCTCCGTCCATGTCCATATTGGTGAACTCGGTGGGTGTGAACATGACCATCTGGCTGCGCTGCTGCCGAGTTGCGAACCGTTTCCACAAGTACACCACCGGGTCAACCTGGACTCTGTTGGCTCCAATGAAGGAAGCAAAGGTTCCATCAGAATTAAATTCCATAAAACCATCGAATACGCCTTCGGCCATGACATAGATCCGTTCGCCTTTATCCATAACAACGCGCAGTGGTTTGAACTGAAAGTCTGGCTTTAGCAGCTCGGATTGTGGCTGTTCCACAATTTTGATCAGTTGACCTTGCTTATCCAGATGCACAACCCGCTGGTTACCCGTATCCGCAATGAGCAGTTGCCCGCTGTCCGATACGTATAATCCCTGCGGAAGTTTGAATTTGTCTTTCGTTCCATCATGATCAAAAGAATCGATAACCCTTGTCAGCTTCATCTCTTGATTCAGCTCGACAATACGGCTGTTGCCCGAATCCAGCACATACACCCGCTGATCAGCAGTGACGTGCATATCGTTCGGTTCTTTAAATGGTCCAATATCCAGTTCCTTGCCCGTAACAATTCCCGTCGCCTCATAAGCGGCAGGAGAACGAACCGCATCTCCCCAGTAGGAATAATTGTACGCATTCGTCTGACCGTCGGCGAAAGCCGTTGACGCTGCGTTTCCCAAGCACAGGAGGCAGGCAAGACCCAGGGTGAGCCATCCGCTTTTTTTCCACACGCTGTTCAATATGTTGCTGCCCCCCTTCTACTCTTTCATTCCGGAAGTTGCCATCGTCTGCATGACACTGCTCTGAGAGATGATAAACAGGGTAATAGGCACGATCATGAGCAGCAGAGCTACCGCAGCACCGACACCTGCCCGGGCGATCCCCCCCTGGATAATCTGACTGAGCGCATAATGCAGCGTTTTCAGGTTTTCACTGTAGATGAAGCTTCCGCCGTCTGTTCCCCATAATGCTGGAAATTGTAAAATCATAAGCGTGAGCCAAGCAGGCTTCACGTTAGGCATGACGATGCTCCAGAATATGCGGTATTCGTTCGCCCCGTCGATCTTGGCGGCCTCCAGCAGCGCATCCGGAATCTGCTCCATGAACTGTTTCATCAGGAACAGCCCAAGAGAAAATGCGAGAGAAGGCACAATGATGGACGCATGGGTGTTGATCCATCCAAGCCAGGACATCACCATGTAGTTCGGAATTGCCGTAACATGCGGTGAGAACATCAGCGACAGGATGACGATGGTAAACAGTACATTTGAGCCGGGAAATCGGTATTTGGCCAGCGGATAAGCCGCTGCGGAAGCGAGAAGGATATGCCCTGCCGTTCCCAGCAACGTAATTAACAGCGTGTTGGCAATATATCTGGATAAAGGAACCCAGGAGTTGCCCATCAGATTGATCAGATCCGCAAAATTTTCCATCGTCGGATTGTTCACCCAGAATCGCGGCGGAAAAATAAACAGCTCATCCAAAGGTTTGAAGGCATTGTTGATCGTATAGATCAATGGCAATACCATAAATGACCCGAACAGACCCAGCAGTGCAAACAACATCAGACTGACGGTAAATGACCGATTAAGTCTTCTCGGCATGCCGAAAACGGCACGTACCTTGCTGGTCATTGTCATTCACCTATCTTTCTAAGCATTTTTTGTGTCAGCACGTTCGTTCCCAGCATCAGGACAAACAAAACGGTTGCGATTGCGGACGCATAGCCCATCTCGAACCGAATGGTTCCAAAGTCCATCAAATGGGTTACTACGGTATGTGCTGCATAGTTAACGCTCGGGAAGCCAGCCAGTGCAATGGAGATTTCGGCCACGGCAAACGAGGCTGTAATCTGCATGACAGCACCAAACATCAGCTGTGGTCTCATCGAAGGCAGCGTAATATACCAAAGCTCCTGCCACCGGTTTTTGATACCGTCCACCGTACCCGCCTCCACCAGGGAACGATCGATGGTCTGAAGTCCGGCAATGAAGGCAAGAAAGCTTGTGCCGAGACTGAGCCACAGCTGTACGATGATGACGATAGCCAGCACGTATTTCTCATTCGACAGCCATTGAATCGGTTCGAGAATAACGCCGAGGCGCATTAGAAAACCATTCATGTATCCGTAACTGTCTCCCGAGAAAACGATTAGCCAGATGAAAAAAACGTTTCCTGAAATGGATGGTGCATAAAAGACAAGTGTCATGATTGCACGAATTTTGGGTGACAGCTCATTAATAATCCATGCAAACAAAAAACAGGCAATATAGCTGACTGGCCCCGTAATCACGGCAAACAGCAGCGTATTTTTAAGTGCAATCAAAAAAACATCATCGTTCAGGAACAGCCGTGAATAATTTTGCCAGCCGACAAATCGGGGCAGCTCCAGCATGTTGAAGTGAAAAAAGCTGAGGCCCAGCGAGATGCCCACCGGAATGACAGTGAACATGAAAAAGATCAGCATAAACGGTGCCATCAGCACATAATAGTGCCTGCTTCGGTATAAATCCCTTTTCAAAAGGGACCACCAGCTGCTCTGCCTTGTGTTGATGGCAGGAGCAGTGGATGACTTGGTGGTTTCTGCGTGCAACCGTTACCCTCCCTTCTCTCTACTTCAGATTGAATTCCTTGCGCTTGAGCTCGATTTCATCATCAATGTACAGGACATAATCAGCCAAGGCTTCACGCGGATTCTCATTGGCATTAACCACCTTGCGGAATGCGTTATCGAGATGTCGGCCCGTAAAGTATCCGCCGGGAACTTGAGGAATGCCCTCTACCCACTCCCATTGTTTCTTCAGGTTCTGATAATCCTTAACTGGCCATGGCAGCTGCTCCAGCGCTTCAATATTGGCAGTCGGATAACGCGCCGCTGCCCCCATGAGTCCTTCCATCTCTCTGCCATAATCGATCTGAGTCTGCTTGTCGGTCCACCACTTCATGAACATCCAGGCAGCTTCTCTGTTCTTGGCGTTTTCCAGCATCATCACCGCACTCGTGGCACTTGCCACCTCATGCCTTACGGACCCGTCCTCCAGCTGCGTGCCGGGAACGATCGTGAAATCCCAAAGATTGCGAATTTCCGGTGCCATGACCGTCAGCATGTTGTAGGTGGTGTAATCCGCAATGCCAATCGGCATCTCCCCGGTACGGAAGCGGTTTGGAAAGTCAGCTTTGAGAGGGAATTTGTAATTGGTATAAAATTGCGTCCAACGCTTGAATGCATCCATGGAAATCTCCGAATTCAATGCGCTTTCCTTCTGATCTTCTGAATAAAATTCGCCGTCGTTCTGGTAGAGCAGCATGGCAAAGGTCGCGTTAGGTACCATGTTGGCATTGTTCGTCGTATCCTCAATCGGAAGGTAGAACTCCATGTTGTGCTTTTGCAGCACCGAAATGGCATTATACACATCCTGCCACGTTTTTGGCGGCTCCAGGCCAAGCTCATTCAGAATATCCTTTCGATAAAACAACATCGGAAAATGCTGCTGCTCCGGCAGGGCATACACTCCGTTATTGAATTGGTAAGGCGTCAGTCCGCTTGCGCGAAATCGGGTTGCAACCTGCTCAAAATCCGGGAATTGGCTCAGATCAGCCGCTGCATTCCGCATGGCATAATTAACCGGAATATCTTCGCCCATCTGCATGGCTACATCCGGTCCTTCCCCGGCAAGCGTAGCAGGCAGCAGAATATTAGGCGGAACGAGGCGCAATTGAACGGATATATCCGTTTCCGGTGTAAAGGAATCATCAATCAGACCTTTCAGAACCTGTGCCTGATCGCGTCCCGTTGTAATCCATACCGTGATGGAATCCTTATTCTGTTCAACGTTTCCGATGCTGTCATAATCCTCCGTATAAGAAGCGACATAGGCTCCCATTTCATGTTTCATCTGCTGCAGCATGGTCGCCTCTGCCTTCGGCATCTCCTGATCCGGTGAGGATACCAGGACGTAATCCAGTGAGATAGGCTGTTCACGTACGGATAGAATCCATGTACCTAACCCGCCCACATTGATCTTAAAAGTATCCAGACGTTTGGGCACGGTTTCGGGCCTTGCCGCCATGTCCTCTAACTGAATAACCATGGCATGGAGAATGGCTACCTTGTCGCTTTGTTCACCTGTCGCCTTCTCCAAATAGTCAGCAACCGATCGAAGAATGCCTGCCTGCCGCTTGAATACCTCAATCATCTCCGGAATCCGAGTTTCCAGTTGATAATCCCTCATCGGGTCCGGTTTATTGGAGGTAATCATCAGAATTTTGCGATACATTTCGTTTAACTCCAGCACGCTTGATTCCACTGTACGCAGCAGTGGAGCGATATCGCCGAGCGTAACGGTCATGCGCAAACGGTGAGTTCCTTTTTCCAAATGAAACAGGTATGGCTCACTCTCACTCGGGCCTAGCACCCTTGTCTGCCATTCCGGGCTGTAGTTGAATCGAATGCGCTTCATTTCTTCAAAAGGAATTTTGCCGTCGATCGTCAAACTTCGTGTGGCATACACGCCGCGAAGCTGATCCTGTTTTACTTTGAGCCCCATTTGGTACAGGCCGTCCTCCGGTACATCCACATCCCATTCGATCCATTCACCAGGAAGCTTCCAGTTGATGCCCCCAATGGCATTGACACGGATTTTGGATACATCATACGGTTCCAAAGACGGGCTTGAACGATCGGAGATCGGGGCGAGGGTTGGCGAGGATTTACTCACTGCCTGCTCCCCCTGTACCTTGATCATGACAGGATCAGCCGGCTTCAGACCTGCTGCTTCATAAGTAGCCTGAAGCTCTGTGTAGGTTGGAATGCTCTCTTCCTGGTACAGCTCGATATAATCGATCGCCATGCTTTCGCGCAGCGAAGTCAGCGACAATGTTTGTGTTCCCTTTTCAAAATAAAATTGGTATGGCTCTTCGAAGTAACCCGCACTGTCTTTAAAAGAAGCAAGCTGCCAGGCTGGTTGCTCAACCTGCCGTGGCCGGAGGTCGTTGCCGCGATCATCCCTGCGAACATTGTCATCGCGATTCCCCCATACCCTGTCAAATAACAGCACATCGGCTCCTCTGAACGGAACCTCTCCATTCAGCGCCAACTGCCGTTCAATCCCTGAGCTTTTGCCTGTTGCAGGATAATAATGTATTCGTAACTGGTATAACCCGCTGGCTTGAACAGGAACTTCCCAACTGATGGTGCCGGATTCCGGAGTGACGACGGCTTTCCCGTCCAAACCGGCATACGCATTGACGATCTCGAACTCCCCGTTCACAGCCTGGGTGAACGACTCTCCCTCAATCCGTATTTTCTGCTCCGGCTTGTCTGCGTCAGCATGAACGGAAAGGTAATGCTCATAGCTGCGAGAGTCTTCTGTACCGGATACCGCTTCGAAATCCTCGCGTGCCTGAACGATGCCGGGACCACGATCCCTTGTAAAGTAAATGCTCCATAATGAGAGGATCATCACCATGGCGAGCAGCAGGATCAGTGCCTTTTTCTTTCGTGACCGCATGTTCGAATACGTCCCCCTTCCTTCTGCCGTGGAGTATGAATGTTATAGATAGAAATGGCCTCTCGGGACCTAAGCCTGAGACGCGTTTTCGTCCCGAGAGAGCAGCTAAGTACGCTTATTTGTAGACTTCATCAATGGAAGCTTGGAAAGGTGCCTTGTATTTTTCAATGACCGTTGATACGGATACACCTTCAAGCAGCTCACCATTGAAATCCCAGAATGGCAGTGACGGGAACGTATTGTGGTCCAGCACCAGCATACCTTCGGCAACGGTTTTGGCATTTTCAATGTCGGCTTCTTCCGTCAGGTGAGTCTCCAGGGTGGACTGACTCGGGTAATCGTATATGGAGTCAATCTCGTTGATTTTTTCCCAGATATACATCAGCTGTTCCGGATGCTCGACTGCCTTCGGAATTGTCAGCGCCTGATAACGCGATTCCCCGGAGTGGTACGCTGTAGCACTTGGTCCTTTTGGAAAAGGAACAAAACCGA
This sequence comes from Paenibacillus sp. JNUCC-31, assembly GCF_014844075.1. Lineage (NCBI taxonomy): Bacteria > Bacillati > Bacillota > Bacilli > Caryophanales > Paenibacillaceae > Paenibacillus > Paenibacillus sp. JNUCC31. Next base: position 7,054,527 of record NZ_CP062165.1, on the reverse strand, counting down.
TATCGTAGTCCTTCATATCTGTACGAATGCCTTCGATCTCATACATGGCTCCCGAATACATGAGCGTATTACCCTGACGGAAGAAGGTCGCCGGTTCCGTCCAGTCTCCGCCCTCCGTAGGTCTTCCTACCTTTTCTGTCGCCAATTTGGAAACAAAGCTTAGCGCTTCTTTTGTTTTTGGGTCCTCCAAATTTTGTTTGTCAGCCTTGGTCAGAGAGGCCTCGTTGGAATACAGTACAGGCTCAAGCAGTCCCGTTTGGGCCAATCCCCACGTATCAAGTTTTCCATCGTTGTTACGATCCTTGTTCGCCTTTTTGGCTACTTCAACGAACGTATCCCAGTTCCATTGATCTTCGTCCACATATTCTTGCAACGGCTTCATGCCAAGCTCCTGCATGAGTGTCCGATTGTAAAAGATTCCACTGATAAATGAAGATTGATCTTCAGTGAATCCATAACCTCTGCCTTCATACTGCATGTACTGGTTCGTCGTTTTCTGGTTGAATACCTTATCATTCTTGGTGTATTCATCAATGGGCCATAACAGGTCCTGTTTGGTCAGTGCCGGAATGGCATAGTCTTTGCCCAGCCGCACAATGTCACCCAGCGGCTCACCTGCCATCAGGGAAGCCACGACCTTCTCCTGATACTCACCAAAATCAATCGAAATGTATTCGATGTCAAAGTTATGCTTCTTTTTCAACGCCTCCAAATTCTCGATTCGCTGAATGTTGTCGGGGTTGCTATCTGTCATTTTCATATCCCACCAGGCAACCACCTTGATGGTTCTTCCCCCCATGTCAAAATCCATCTCTGGGGTAGATTTCTCATTCTTTGGTTCCGTTTCTGTTTCGTTCGTGGCCTGCTCCTCCTGCGGTGCCTTTGTTTCTGGCTCTGTCTGGGCGCTGGGGCCGTTGCTGCAAGCACTCATCAACAGCATGACTGCTAGAAGCAGACTCATCAGCATGAACATGTTTTTTCTCATTGTTGTCCCCCCTGAATGTGGTTTAGTCGTTTTCCATCAAAGTGTAGCTTTTAAATGAAAGCGCAAACAACATGTCTAATTACAGGTGTTTACCCTGGCAAATTATAGGTTTTGGCAATTTGAATACAGATTGAAGCATTTACCTATTTAATTGGTAAACAATTGCTCCCTCTGCAAATAAATGCACATTGTATGCGCTTTCTTTTTTTCTCATAATGAAATTAAGACATTTGTCATTCAGGTATTGAGGAGCGGGGAGTCGGTATATATCAATTGAAAGCGAGGGATTGCTTCATGCATAACATCTTGCTTGTGGATTTTAGTCGCTGTGTGTTCGGGGATATTCAACAGCTGCTGCGCCGCAGCAACTCTGAATATATCATTGGAGATTGTGTTGATTCTGCCCAGTCTGCGGTATCTGCATTGTCTGAGCAGCAGTTCACTGTAGTGCTCATAAGCACCGGAGGATGTGCTGCTGCAGGGTTGTGGGTATGTCAACACATTCGAAAAATTAGCCAGATTCCCATACTGATCATGGGAGGCCATGATCATTTTCAGCTTGTCCGTAAAGCACTAGCCTATCAGGTAAGCGATTATCTGCCCGGCCGGTTCAATGCCTCTGCCCTCCTCAATAGTCTCAACAGACTCCGCTTCAGACTTGAGCCGGAGCAGCCCAAACGAAATCTGTCCTCAATAAGATCACTCATTCAACTTGAGGGTAAACAGGTGCATTCCGCTCAGGTGGTCAAGATCATCAAAGCTTATGTCCTCGATCATCTGAGTGAGGATATCACATTGAAAAAAATTTCCGATATGGTTCACTTTAACTGTGCATACCTTGGGCAAAAATTCAAATTGGAAGAGAGCATGTCCTTCAATGATTACTTGCTTCAGCAACGAATGGAAAAAGCCAAACTGCTGCTGAAATCCACCGATTTGCGGATTTATGAAATTGCAGCCGGGGTCGGATATATGGATACAGACTGGTTTTATAAAAAGTTCAGGGCTTACACAGGCGTGAGTCCCAATGCCTATCGTAAACTAAAAACGTTCACCGCTTAATTTGGGAAAATTACCTTAGCCAGCCGTTAAACCAAAAGAAAAGTAAGGCCACTGGAGATTCAAGCCCGTGACCTTACTTCTCTTCCTCATTAACGAACCATTAAAGATTCCCTGAATTCCTGGGGAGTCATACCTGTCACCTTTTTGAAAAAACGGGTAAAAGAATGAGCTGCCTCATAGCCGACCTGAAGTGCAACCTCACGAACCATGAAATCCGCATTCCGAAGCAGATCCTTCGCCTTTCGTATTCGCAGCTCGTCTATGAATTCGGAGAGGTTAATACCCATCTCCTGTTTGAAGAAACGGGACAGATACGATGGATTGAAATGATAAAGCTCTGCCAGTCTGACAAGGGAAAGGTCTTCTTCCAGATGTTCTGTGATGTAAGTACAGAGGGAATGAATTACGGCATTTGCCCGATCCTTTTCATTCGAGCTTTTGAAGCGAACCAGTTGGTCGGCTGCCTGGTACAGAAACTGCACCGCATCCTTCATACACGTATACTCATTGAGATGTAGCAGTCTGCGCTGATCGGGTATATCCTGATGCAGACCCCAACGATTGATGGTTGAATACAGATGAAGCGCCAGATTATAGTAGGTTTCCATAGCCCTCTCCAAGGTGACATCCTGTTGCATCAGTTCATTAGCCAATTCCTCAAACACTTCGTAAAATTGCTGGATTCGCCCCGTCTCCAAATACCCTGACATCAGATCGATCCGGTTACTGACCCGTGTGAGCTCCTTTAGGCCCTGATTCGGCAAAACCTCATCATAATCCCGAAGCACCATGGAAATTCCATCGCCAATCTTCATCCAATGAAGCTGTCTCAACCTCTCGTATTGTCGTGGAATTCCGGACCAGTAACAACTGTTTCCAGCCAATGCAAATGCCACAGCTATGTCAAGTGAATTCATACATGCTTCCTGGACCAATTCCAATGTACCCTCAAGATATCGGACAAGGGAACTGCTCGGCTCGGTTTCCATCTGCTTGGGCTGAATAAGCCATACCATATCCCCGTAATGGTCCGGTACGCTCACGTGATGAGTCTGCTCATCCATCAGGGAGGAAACGATCAATTGCATCGATGCCTGAATGTTGGCGCGTTCCGTATGGGCATATTTATCCCTGGAATGAATCCGGCCAAGCACAACATATACGAGGGAAGAAGTATGCATCCCAAGGTCCCAGCGATCCAATTGTTTTTGGATTTCACAAGTAGAGCTCTCATACGCCTGGCTGTTCTGCAGCAGATTCCGTAGATACTCTTCCTGCTGAAGCAGATCCAGCTTACAAGTAATCTCGTATGACTTCTCCAGCAGCTCATGCATGTGGTGGCTTTTCCTGATTTCTTCCATTACTTCCTTCACAACGGATAACACCTTGTCATAACCTTCTGTTTTGAGCAAATAACGGACATTGGGCATCTGAAAAGCCCTGTAAGCATAGTTAAAATCGCTGTAGCCTGTTAGAAAAATAACGCGGCAGTGCGACCAATAGGCCTGAACCTGCTCCGTCAGCTCAAGACCGTTCATACCTGGCATGCGAATATCGGTCAAAACGATATCTATTCTGGAGCGTTCCAGCCAGGCTAATGCCTCACTCGCTGAATAAGCCTTGCACACATCAAGGCGGTCAGGCATATATCTTGCAAAGGTTTCATATAGAGCATCCGTAATAATATCCTCATCATCCACTATCAAAAGTCGATACATCCATCTTCCCTTCCTTCCAAATGAATTCGGATTGTGACCTTTAATCCCGACAGTTCACTTCTTGTCAAAAACAACCCGCTTTCTTCCCCGTATGTCAGCACCAGGCGTCGATGGATGTTTATTAAACCGGTCATTTCATCCGAGTCGCTTTTTTCCAGTATACGTCGTTGAAGCGCCTCAATATGGTGATCCTCCAATTCATGGCCATTGTCCTCCACACTAATCTCTGCGATCTGTTCCTTGATGCCAAACCGAACTCGAAGCATGCCCGGATCGGTCATTTTTTCCAGACTGTGCTCATAAGCATTCTCAATGATTGGTTGTATGATCAATCGGGGAACACGAATGCGCTCCATTGTCATTGGCAAATCCCCGAAATCTGCCTGTATGCGTCTGGAGAAACGCAGCTTCTGGATTTCGGTATAAATCCGTGAATGGGATGCCTCTTCTTCCAGCCTTACCTGATCCGTTTCGTTCCGGGTAATAAACCTGAAATATTCGCCAAGCATGTTGGTGAATTGTTCAATTCGCTCCGTATCCCCTGTTCTTGCAAGTGAATTGAGGATAAAGAAACTGTTATATAAAAAGTGGGGATTAATCTGGGACTGAAGCTGCTTCAATTCGGCACGCTGCGTCATCATCGTTTGTTTGAAATCCCGATCGATCAGCAACTGAAGCTTCTCAAGCATCTGATTAAAACGGGTATACAGGAAGCCAAACTCATCCTTACGCTCGTGCACGATAGGAATATCCAGCACCCCGGTCTCCATTTTTTTAAACCTTTTGACGAGCAAAAGCAGAGGAATGTGGATGAGCTTATAACTGGAATATAGGAAGGCCGAAATAGCAACAAATGATGTAATGGCAAACAACCAGGCCCAATGATAGAACTTGCTGAGTGGCCTCTTCACACTCTCTTCCGGCAAATACGTGGCTACAGACAAGCCGAGAGGCTCCATACGGCTCTGACTGACATAATAGCGTATGCCATCCACCTTCACCTGAAATGCACCATAGTCTTTCTTGGCTATATGGTCGCGATATTCAGAGAGGATAAAATCATGCTGCGAAAGGTCTGTAATGATAAGACCCGTTTTTTCCTCCATCAGGAAAGAACCGCTGTCAGAGTAAAGATTAAGCTGGGTCAGTGCATGTTGAAATTGTTCTGTATCCAGCTCAACCTGGACCGCGAATAACGGAGCCTCTCCCTTTTTTCCAGCCTGCTTCACGGCACTCAGGTTCATTCCACCGTCCTTTATTCTAAAACGGGTTCCTTTCCCCTGGTCGCCTGAGCTGAAGTAGTTATAGGAATCGCTGTTGTAATCATCAATTCCGTAGGTAGCAGAGACGCTTTTGCCAATCGTGCGAATATGCACATGGACATTCTTGATATAGACACTGCTATTTTTAAATGTAGCCAGCCTTTCGGCCAGATAGTTCAGTGTTTCTCGACGATCTACCTGATCCATCATGTTCCAAAGAATGGCAAGCCTGTTCAGCTTTCTGTCTTCTACAATGTCAAACTGCTGCAACTCCATCCATTCCATTTCTCGATTCAGTTCTTCGAGATAACGGGCAAGCCGTCTTTCCGTTGATGATGATATTTCCTGGCTGGCATTGTCATAACTCCAGTTGTACAGATACGTCCCTAACAGGATTAGCGGAAGAACAAAGATCAGATAGGTCACGACCAGTCGTGCGAAGATGCTGCTGCGCCATGATTGGGCCGGGAATTTAATCAACTCATCCCCTCCAGCATACGGATTGCCTTCTTGCCTGAACGCACCCTTGAGGAGGGATTTAACGTTCCAATGCCGTTTTTGTATTTTTGGTATCGTGCCACGCATTAACCTCCGCTGTGATCTGATCTCCGCCCAACATTTTCCAATTGGTCACAAACTGATCGAACTCTTCTATGGGTCTGCCCAAAATAATATTCAGGTAGGCTTCAAGCTGGAGATCATTCAGTATCATCTGTCGATCAATCATCGTATCTGTAATTCCTCCCGTGAATTGATCGTATAGCAGCTGTTCGTTTCTTTCGTAGCCATCAGCAATGCTGAACGCTCCAGACGACCCATAGGTTTGATTCCATCCCCAACCGCTCTCCACGTCTTCATGGATGTAAGCTTGAATTCTTTTTTGAATAGCCAATGCTTCCTCTTGGAGGACCGAAAGATCCCCTGAGCGGTTCGCTTCCTGAATTTGGCGATAGGCGTCCAGGTTTTTGGTTCCTGGAAAAGGGGTGACTGGCGAGAGCATCCACACGGCCTTGGAATCGTCATTGTAGTAGGTTTCGTACTCTGCCTGATCGCCCCAGTTGGTCTCCAAATGCAAATTCATGAGCTTCATGATGACTTCAGGATGAGCGTAATCTTTTCTAACGGCGAAGTACTTCCAGGTATTGGTGCGAAGGGGCACCTTGGCCAATCTACCGGATGCTGCTGGGATGGGAAAAGCCTGCCATTCGGCTTTTGGATCGCTCTCCCGACTCGACTGGATCATAAAAGGAGTCCATTGTTCACCATAAAGCAGGCCGATTTTTCCGTTCTGGATCAGGCGTGCTTCATTTGTTCCTTTTTTATAACTAAAGTCGGGGTCAATCTGGCCCTCCAGGTACATTTTTTGCAAGACTTGCAGCGCTTTTCGAACTTCAGGTTGTATGCCTCCGTATACGAGCTTGCCCTCCGCATCTTTAATCCAAATATTCGGATATGCATCATACCCGGCCATCAGGCCGGCAGCTCCCATGACCGGGTCCCACAAATGATTCGTTAAAGCAAGTCCGTACGTATCCCGTTGACCATTACCGTCGGGGTCTCCATCTGTAAACGCTTTCGAAATCTCAAGCACGTCTTCTATTGATACAGGCGGATGAAGTTGCAGGCGTTTAAGCCAATCCGTTCTGATCCACAAGAACTGGGCTGTTTCAATGGAGGATGCCGTTTCAGGTATAGCCATCAACTTGCCATCAATGGTTGCCGCGTCAAACGGACCACTTCCTTCTGCTTCCAATATGCTCTTCGCAAGAGGAGAGGCATAGGTTTGGTACACTTCGGACAGATCCTGAATTAGCCCTGCATTACTCAACTGCCTTAGCTGGTATGGATTTACCCTGACAATGTCAGGAATACGTCCGGCAGCAAGAGAGACGCCCAGCTTCTGTCCGTACACATCTCCTTTGGCAATCCAGTCATATTGAAGCTGAATCCCCAACTCCTGCTCATATAACCTGGTCCAGCGATTGTCCAGCATTGTCTCCCCGGGCAGCTGGCTGATCATTTGTTCCAGATCGTCCCCTGTTTCTCTGACAAAAGATACCTGCACCGGAGAGCTGTATTTTCCAAAATTCGGCTCATGATCCGCAGCCTGCACATCCATACCAATAAAGTCTTGTTGCGAATATCCACGCGTATGTCCTGTTGGTATGCATGCGCTGAGCAGTAGAATGACGACCAATTTTGTTTTGGTTAATACAGTGATGCGCATATGATGCACCCCTATTCGGCTGAAATAAACGCTTTTTCCTGATACTGGAATCTGTTCTCATTGTACATGAAATAGCTTCACCGAAGCAGAAAGAGTCAATATATTGTTAAAAAAAGTCGCCAGCTCGGCGACTTCAATTCTATTCATTCTGCTTATCCGGCAGCAGCACCTGATATTCAAAATTCGAAAAATCAGCCATTCCCCCGATCATTGTTGTCGAATATAAAAACAACCCGATCCGGCATCCCATAAAATGATCCAGCTTATAAATCATCTTGTGAGTGATACCCAGCGGCTTCCACTCCGTGCCTTCCAGATAGAAGAACGTGCACTCGTCCTGATTGTCCACAAAATTCCCAATGGCCTTGAGCTTAACTTCTGTTTCCCCTATAGGGATTCTTGCGTATTCGGTGGCTGGCTCCGCATCGATCAGATTACCGAAGATGCTTGAATCTTCACTGCTTCTTGCCAGCATGACCAGATAAAAACGGCCTTCATTCCTCGTAAGTGCAATCAAACCATATGTGCCAATCAAAAAACACAGTCCTGCATAATCACCGTCCTTCAGGCCGCTTCCATCCAGTGTGACAATGGCTTCACATACGGGTCCCATTGCGCGCTGCGTCAGCGTATTAACAGCAAAGGTCAGATTGGGACGAATATGACCGGATTGAATTCGATAAACGCCCGGTTTGTCGGTAACGGACCAGAGGTCATCGTGCGGGCTATGGTTCCATTGCCAAAAATCATTCAGTCGTACACTTCCGTCATCGCCGGGTTCATAATAAAAGCTGTCGCTCCCAACCAGAGGTTTGTATGTATAATCCGGTCTCGTGCTCGGAATCAGGATTTGCTTCGGCGCTTGCTTGGCAAACACCGGAATATCGTTCTCGAAGTGCAGCGGGACCAGCACGGGTATGCGTCCGATGGCACCATGATCCTGAAACAGCATGGCATACCAGTCTCCGACCGGCGTATCTACGATTCCTCCCTGGGCTACCCCTGAATTGAAATACCCCATATCATCATTGAATACTTCCCCGCCAACAAACTCATCTTCCAGTGAATCAGCCGTATAACAAGCCTGTGATCTTCTGCCGGAAGCCTTGGAAATGTGGATCAGAAACACAACATATTTCCCGTTAATTTTATAGAAGTGGGCACCTTCATAGCCAAGGAAATAAGGCTGTTTGTCTTTTACGATCATGCGATGTACTCCGCCCTCTTTGGGTCCAGAGAGATCGGAACTTAATTCAGTCAGATAAATCTCGGCATTTCCATGAATCAGGTAAACTCGATTATCATCGTCAAAAAACAGCGAGCAATCATGATAAAAACCTTCCACATACTGCTTCGTCCATGGACCCGTTATTTCCTGGGCAGTGTACAAATATGTCTTTTGCGTATCATTGGCAACAAAAATGACGTAGAACGTATCGTTATGGCGTCGAAGCGAGGCAGCCCACATGCCTTTGCCGTAAATCTGCTGGCCTTCCTCCAAACGCTGGGCGGGTGTGTCATCAAGTCTATCGTACACATAAGTAGCGGTCTCCCAATGAATCAAATCATAGGATCGCAGGATGACGCAGCCTGGCATCATATGCATCGTTGTACTGACCATATAATAGGTATCATCGACCCGAATCACATCCAGATCCGGATAATCAGCCCAAATAATCGGGTTTGCAAACATATTTTCTGTTCTCCCCTTTCTAGTCATGTTTCACCACTACCTCAACAGATACATTAACAAATTCTCGTTTTAGATCGCGATCCTCGGTTAAATCCAGAACCGGATATCCATCGATGTCAAAATGGACACGGCGAATTCCGCAAGCACGAGGTGCATCCAAGCCGGGTCTGGCATGGTAAACATTCCATGTAATCCCTTCATCATCCAATACATAGGAATTGTGTCCCGGTCCAAATTCTCCTGTAACACTCCTGGAAGTTAACAGAGGATAATTCCATTTTGTCCATTGCTCCGGGTTCAGCAAATCGCCATTTGTATTCAGGGTTAGAAGCCCTACACAATAGGTGGCGTCTACAGCTGCACTCGCAAATGTTAAAAACAGCTTGCCGTTTCGGATGAGGGCGAACGGCCCTTCATCGACATACGTGTGATTGTTTGCCCAGCCGTAATCCGGTTTGGACAACAAGACGGGTTCACTGCTCAACCTCCATGGCTCTTTGGAATCAAGTTTGGCAATGTAAAGCCATGCTCCACGATCTACAGGTACAAACTGGCGCTCAGACCACGACGCATAATATTCATCGTTCCATTTAAAAACCGTCATGTCGAGGGAAATTACTTTTCCGGCTTCACACAGATAGGTTCCATCATTTCGAAGCACGCGCTGGGGTCTGGACCAATCCGCTGCATGAGTTGGGTTACCACCAGTTCTCAGTTTCATCACATGGCATTCTTCATTCAGAAAATCACCCGAGGTAGCTGCATGAAAAAGGTATAACTCATCTGCAATGATATGCAGCTCAGGCGCCCACAACAAACCTTTAATATCGTCATATGTGCTGGTGTCCAGAATCAAGGTTTCCCGGGCTTCAACGAGACCCGCTATCGTATCCGATTCCCGAATATACAGCGTTTGGTTATGATCTTCATCATTTGTTGCTACAAAATAGTACTTGGATTTCCATTTTGTAATGCAGGGATCTGCACGGTTGGCAGCGATGGGAAATGCATAATGCTCCTGTACAACCGTACCTGTCACAAGATAAGTGCCTTCCTCCTCCCACGTTACCATGTCCCCATTCCAATCCACTTTCTTGAGGGAAGTCGTACCATCGCTGTATTTTGCGATTGCCTTAAGCGCTTTCAAATCTTCAGTGGATGTGGCTATGATACGGTCCGGGACTTGGATCGCTATATTAGCAGGCGGTGTTAGTCGGTGGACTGCGCGCTGTGCAACTTGACGTGGAACCCGAAGCACATTGCGCGGAATGATTCCTTCAATATCCGGGGATGCCGATGTCAGTACAAATGCCTCTGTCCTTGTCGGGGTGGAAGCACTTGTTAGGCGAAAGAGATTCTGCATCGTATTTTGAAAAAAGCAGCCATGCTCATCTCTCCATCGGATCACATTGGAATGGGTTAACTCATTATATTCACACATCACGTCATGGACATGTACACCGCCTTTCAGGTCAATTAGACCGATTTCTCTATAATGCAGCAGATCAGATGAATGAAAAAACAACACAGCTCCCTTGCTCTCTGTATCGTGTTGTCCTTCGGCTTCTGTTCGCACTGCAACAACGCCATATGTACCATCTTGAAGAATGAATATATATGGATTATGCAAACTTTTGGCATTCAAGGTGCCATTCTCATTTTCCGTTGCCTTTGCAAACAATACACCTGAGTTATGGTTGAGCGCACGGTAATTTGATCCATCTTCACTGTAGGCAAGGTGCATGCTGTAGGCAAGCCTGGGTGCGTAGATCTTTTTTTCTTGAGGAGAACGGGTATAGGAGAGGATATAGTGATACTCCTTTTCCTTTTCCACTTCTGATATTATCATAATATGTCCCCTTTATTGATCATTTCAAAGACTTATCCGTCGATATAGCCGTAAGGTTCTACTGATTAATGAATGATTTCTTAATGGTTTTCCCTTAAAATTATAGAATAGAAGTGCCGTTCAAAGAATGATATATGCTAACGCAAAATTGATCTATTCCAAGATTGGAGAATCTTATGAATACTATTTTTTATGTCGGTTACGATGCCGCTCATCCTGCTGATTTCATTTATGACATACCCGAAGGTCATGATTTCTGGCTTCTCATTCTTACACAGACTCCAGCAGAATTCTGGGTAAACGGTGAGATAAAAGCATATCCGGCCAATTGTGCCGTCTTATACCCGCCTTATCAGAAAATCATGTATCGTGCATGCTCGGATCAATACGTGAATGACTGGGTTCGTTTTCTTTCCGATGAATCGTATGTACTGGAAACAGCTATCCCGTTGGGCACTCCCATTCTTCTTCCGGATCCCGGTTATTGTCATCAGTTGTTTCAATTGCTGGCTACCGAAAATTTTCTTCAGTGTGACTACCGTGAGCTCTCCATTGATTATTTGTTTCGGATTATGTTTAACAAGCTTCTGGAAGCCTCTCAGTCCATCGAAAATAAGCCTCATTATCAGGATCTTCTTCATTTGCGGAAAGCCATTAACCACAATCCGGGCCTGGAATGGAGCGTTTCTATCATGGCTGACTATGTTCATCTTAGTCCAGGCTATCTGCAATCATTATATAAGACCACATTTGGCATCTCCTGTATGGAAGATGTCATTCAATCCAGAATTCGTCTCGCCAAAGAAAGACTGATCCATGGCCAGTCCAGAATTTCAGACATCAGTGAACTTTGCGGTTATCGGAATGTGGAGCATTTCTCCAGGCAATTCAGACAAGTGGTCGGCTGTACACCGCGCAGTTATCGCAGATCCATCATGTCTCCGTCCTAAAGGGCTTGCAGAATATCCTCCTTCAATCGACATAAAAATTCCGCCGGAAGCTCATTGCCGGCGGAACCATGGTCAAGTTCAATCTTATTTTTGATCAAATCTCCATTGGCTCATGTGAATGAGAGGCTTCTCATTCGTTCTTCCACCAACCACAATATATAAATCATGAACGCCCTGTGCGCCTGTAACTGGGGCTGAGTATTCCTGCCACGTATGGTTCATGTCTGATGCTTGGATGAGAAGCTGTCCGATTAATGGTCCGTCAGGATGATCCAGGTGAAGGGCTACAAAACCCTCGGTACCGCTATTGGAGATCGTTGCGCTAAAGCTGGCTGCTCCTTCATGACCAAAATCAACCTTTGACAGAGCGATCCAGCTGCCATTTTCCATATCCGTGACGATAACCTCCGATTCATCACGGGAAGATTCAGTACCATATGAGTTGACTCTCACCGTCTTCACTCCCGCACTCCATCCCATGGTCGCAGCATTTACGCGCTGAAATGGGTTAAACAGCTTTACCTGATCAACCCCTTGATAATCTGCATCCATCTCATAGATGTGTCCGTCAGACTCACCGAAGTGAATTCGGTTCAGATGTGTGGAACGATAGCCGTCAGGGACATCCAGAGCTTGGGATAAAGTCTGGGCGTGATAAGCCATGTACCAGTGCTCCGCAAATTGAAAAATGGCATGATGGTTATTGCCGCCGACGCCAAAAAAGTGCCCCGGATTTTTGAGAATACTTCCTCTATACGTCCAAGGTCCCATTGGCTGGTCGCTTGTCATATAAGCAATTTCACCAGCCGGCGGACTGCCCTCTGGGCGGATGCCTTCGTGAAAATTGGAGCAGTACGTGAAGTAGTAAATGTTGTTATATTTGTGTATCCCCGCATCCTCAAACATGTACGGCGCAGGGATAACCTTGGCCCGGCCTACTACACTGGTCATATCTTCTCCCAATGGCATGACTCTTGCCGTGTCGGGCCTCTCTGCTTTTCCTTCCGGAACTCCACCCCCGAAATAGATATAAGCTCTGTGATCATCATCGACAAGCACGGCCGGATCGAATACCCACGGCACACCTTCAACCCCCGGAGTCTCGCTGGTAATGAGTGCTTTACCAATAGGATCTGTCCAGGGTCCTACCGGACTTGGAGCAGACAGCACCCCAATACCGCTTCCATTATTGGAGAAATACAGGAAAAATCGGTCCTCACCATCCATGATTTGATGGGCAGCAGCGGGCGCCCAGGATTGCGTAGCCCATGTAGCTGCACCTTGCGGTCCGGCAACCTGAATTTCGCCGTGGTCGATCCAGTTGAGCAAATCATCTGAGGAGATGATGGTAAGCCGATTGATGGATTTGAAGCTGTTATTCTGAGGAAGTCCGTCCGCATCGTGCTCCAGTGTATCACTTGTCATATACAAATAGACCCGATTATTAAACACTAAGGCATAGGGATCGGCTCCAAACTTATGGGCAACCAGTGGATTTCCGTTTTGAGGCATTTTACCGATAGCTGCCTTAATACTTGACACATAGGTAGACTGTTCGCTTTTTTCCGTTTGTTCACTGGCATTTGAAACCGAATTATTTTTCATTGAAAGATTCCTCCATTAAAAGTTATGTATGACCCATGAATAGAGCTGCATTATCCTTGTCTCAGGTACAAGTTATATAAGAAACCGTTTGCAAGAATGGGAGCATCATGATAGGATGATTACATTTTAAGGTAAACCGAGTGCATTTTCATTGCATATTCTGCTCTGTTTATTGCGTGAAAGGACGAGGTGTTTTGTGAACGGACTTTATTTGTATGATCCCATCCAGCCGGAACTCTTATATCTGCACCGCGTGACCACATATAAGCTGGAAACCTCTTATCATCGCCACGATGCCTATGAGATCTACCTTTTCCTTCGTGGTAACGTTAACTTTTATATTGAGAATCGCTGTTACCATTTGGAACCGGGCGATTTGCTTGTCATTTCTCCGGAAGAAATGCACCGTTCTTTTATCATGGACGAATCCGAATATGAACGAATTACCATTAATCTCAAGAAATCATACTTGCAACGGCTCTCCACTACAGCAACAAATCTGTCCGCATGTTTTGATTACCGTCCAAAGGGAAAAGGAAATATCGTACATTTGCATGATTGCCAAATGAAGCAGTTCCTTCAGCTGGCTGAAGAGCTGGAGTATGCTCTTGCTTCGGACGCGTATGGAATGGACATCAAAATCAACGCAACGATTGCGCAGCTGCTTGTACTGATTAATCAGTCGTTTCACGATACAACCTTCATTCCTACGGACATCATGCCAGAGATTGTTCGTCAAACGATGGATTATGTTGAAGCGAATATTACGCAGGAGATTACACTTCCGAAGCTTGCCGAGACGTTTTATCTGAACAGTACCTATATTAGCCGGCAGTTCAAAAAGCATACCGGACTGACGCTTCGTTCTTACATCCTGAATCGGCGTATTGAGCTCGCCAGATATTACCTGTCGGACGGGATGAGCATTACAGATGCCTGCTTTCAGTCGGGATTCAGCGACTATGCCAACTTCATTCGCAGTTTCACCAAGGTCGCCGGAATCTCTCCGGGCAGATTTGTCAAACAAAAGCGAAGTCCTGCCGAGCTATTCTTTTCCTTTGAGAATGATACACCGAAAAAAAACCGCCCTGCGGACGGATACAACGCTTATGCCCAGCATGAACGCATCAACACTAAAATGATGAACAACAAACAAGCTTCGTTTCTGGAAGACTCCTTCGATACTTCTGCCATCATTTTGCTAGAACCGTAATCGGCTCGTTGAATTTCTTTAATTGGGTAACTCAGGGGAGCTGCCAGACTTTCTGGACAGATTTGTTGCAGATCTCGATAAGTTGAACGACGTTATTCGGGTAGATTCCCGCAGATTCCAGCTAATGAAGGCATACAGCGAGGAAATAAAGCGCCTACGATTCGTTACAATGCTGAACCTGTAAAATGGGGTCCAAGAGGGTACGCTTAGTTCGTTAAATGGCAAAAAAGGCCCAAGAACGGCCTCGTTATTTCACCAGAAGCCGTTCTTAGACCAGATTAAACACCTTTCTTAATCATCCGTTTAAAGTTATTTCTTGTTTTTACGCTCTAATTTCTCCAATCAGTTGTCCCTCGATGCTTTTCATCTCATAAAAATAGCCTTTTTGCTCCATTAACTCTGCATAGGAACCTGCTTCCACTACCCTTCCTTGGTCCATAACGATAATGCGATCCATCTCTTCCAGGCCGGTTAGACGATGACAGATCAGGAGAACGGTATCTTCGGCAGCTTGCGCGTAGAGATGTTTCAACACACGATCTTCTGTAACATAGTCCAGTGAGGATGTAGGTTCGTCCAGTAGCCATAACCGTCCCTTGCGAAGCATCGCCCGTGCCAGAGCCAACCGCTGCTTTTCGCCGTCTGATAGATTCTCTCCTTTTTCATATACGACATCGGTCAATGAGGTATTGGGCAGCTGCACTTTAACCAGAATATCCAGCAATTGTTCATCCGAATGTTCTTCTTCATTCAGCATGAGGTTATCCCGGATCGTTCCCCGAAAGAAATGACTTTGCTGTAACACCACATTGGCTGTTTGCCAAATGCTCTGCTCATCCAGTTCCTCCACCGAAACACCATTTAATCGGAGTTCGCCTGTCGTTGGTGCACGTAGCTTAAGCAGCAATTCAATTATTGTTGACTTACCTGACCCGCTCGGTCCGACAATCGCTGTTTTGGAGTCTGGTAATATATGCAGCGAAACATCCTTCAAAGCAGGTTTCCACTCCCCATCGTATTGAAAGGTAACACCGGAAAGCTCAAGGGAAACGCCTTTGTCACCAGAGAGAACCTCACTGGAATCAAAATTCCTCTTAGCAGGAACATGTACATCAGTGGTCTGGATGGTTTCGGTCTGTACCGTTTCCGACAGTCGTTTGGCTGCATGTTCGCTATCCTGTTTATACAAGGGTAATGTCGCCATTGCCGCTGCTTCTTCGAATACCGTTAGCGAGGCCATGACCAGCATCGCAAGAAATACGCCAGCAAGTGCTCCGTCGATAATGAGATAGGCTCCAAGCACCAGCACTCCCCAGGAGATGAGGAATGTAACCAGAGCGTGCATGGATTGCCCGCGCAGCAAGTGAGCGGCTGCCCGTTGCTGCTCCTCTGTTAATGCAGCGGAAGCCTGCTGAAGCTGCTGCTCCCGCTGTGCCAGTTGGCCGTATATTTTCAAATCCCGGAAACCATACAACACTTCGGTAACTTCTGTGGAAAGTAATGCGCGTTGCTGACGAACACGGCCATGTATTTTCTGCTGCCCAATTAGGACGATTCCCGGCACAACCAATGCGGTTATGAGCATTCCTAGTGCAAACAGACCCGCAATCCAGAAGGAAAAAGCAGAAGTAAACAACATGGTCGCCAAAAAGACCATGACAACAATGATTGGCGGATAAGCAACGCGCAAAAAATAATGTTGCAAGCTTTCCACATCGCCGACGATCCGCGCAAGCAAATCTCCGCTTCGATTTTTGTTCAATATACCTGGCGTTAACGGAATAAGCTTGGCAAAAAAGGAGGTACGCAAACGGCTAAGCATGGAGAACGTCGCCCGGTGAGAATACAAGCGTTCTCCATAACGACTCGCTGCCCGAAGCAGACCAAGCAGCTTAACCAGTGAGGTGAGTACAATTAAGGTATACAGCGGTGGAGCAAATACCGTTTGCGAAATCAGATAGCCGCTCGCCGAGAAGAGAGCCACGCCAGCTATGCCGGCAATAAACCCACCTAGAATCGAAAGAATAATATCCTTCCGCTCCTGAATCATTGCTTTGGACAAAATCGCCAGCTCGTTCATGCTAAGCCTCCTTTTCGTTGAATATTAATCATCTCGGCATACTGGGGCAGGCGCTCCAGAAGTTCCTCATGCCGCCCTGAATCAACTAATACACCTTGGTCCATAAACCAAATATTGTCGGCATGTTGTATCGTATACAATCGGTGAGCGACCGTAATCATCGTTGCTGTTTTTGCCAATGTGGCAATGGAGCGCTGGAGAACACGCTCCGTATGCAGATCCAGTCCCACTGTGGGTTCATCAAATAAAATAACGGCAGGCCGCTTCAAAAATGCGCGTGCCAAGGCAAGTCGTTGCTTTTCCCCACCAGACAGGCCACGGCCTCCTTCACCAACCAAGGTATCAAATCCGTCCTCCAACTGAGCGGCTAATGCAGTAAGTCCAGCTTCGTCTGCTGCCTGCTCCATTTCAGCTCTGGACACGTTCCGCCCCGCATCAATCGCAATATTTTCAGCAAGTGTGCCTGCAAAGATATACGGATGCTGTGTAATGTAGCTTATACGTTCGAACCAAGCGGTCTCACCGTATTGCAGTAATGGGCGATCATTCACCAGAACTTCTCCCGAAGTCGGTTTCAGCAAACCTGCAATCAGATGGAGCAACGTCGTTTTCCCTGAGCCGCTTTTGCCTACAATGGCAATGTGTTCTCCCGGACGAAGCTGCACCCGTTCAGTCTCAAGCTTGAATGAATCCGGCGCATAACGAAAATGGAGATGGTCCAATGTAATGAATGGCGGCATGGAACGATCATTAGAACGAGGAATTTGCAATGTGCCTTCCTTGGCCTTCCGTGCAATCCGATCATCCATGCTATTGATCTCGTCAATCCCAACGGATGTACCTTGTCCCTCTTTTCCATCTACCGACTTGCTCTCCACAACCGTTTCCTCAAGCATCTGCTCTACCTTACGAACTGCTCCCATACTTGTACGCCCGCTGTGAAAGGCAGTTCCCGTATTTTTCAACAGACTGTAGAACTCGGGAACCAGCAGCAAAACGAGAAATGCGGTGTGGAACGCCATCGATTTGAAAACAAGCAGCTGGATGGCCAGCTCGAGAGCCACAACTCCGATGCTTAGCATTACGATCGATTCAAGCATGAACGTATTCGTAAACGCAATGCGCAAAATGCCCATCGTGGCATCACGGTAACCGAGGCTGCTTCGTTCAATTTCCTGCTGCTGGCGATGAGCCCGTCCAAATATTTTCAACGTTACCAGCCCTTGAAGAGAATCCAGGAACGTACCGGAGAACTCGGCCAGTTGGGCATATTTCTCCTCCGATTTGTTTTTCGTTTTTAGTCCCACTAAAATCATAAACAAGGGGATAAACGGGGCCGTAAACAGCATAATGAAGCCTGAATTGGCATGCTGCATAAACGTTACCACCAAAATCAGAATCGGAATGATGGCTGCCTCCATCATGCGCGGCATATACAGACTAAAATAACTTTCAGCCTCATCCACAGCATCAAGAGCAACACTGACCTTTCCCCCGGTCTGTCCGCGGAGAGTTGAACGCATCGACGCATGGGTCAAATTTTGCAGTACAGCTGTCCGCATATTCGTCTTGGCACTGGCAGCCATATGCAAACCAACTTTCCCGTTACCATAAGACAGCCCTGTGCGCACGACCATGACAGCCAGAAGCAGCCCGAGCAGCATGACGACCGACGAGAGGGAGGCCTTCTCCACGAAAATCCGTTGGACTGCTTCAGCAAGCAGTGCGGCCTGACTCACAATGGCTGCACCCAGCGCGAGTGAAATGAGCGCCAGGAGCACGAGACGTTTTCGCTGGCCAGACATTTGTTGAGAGATCAGACTTGTTTTCCTCTTCATGCAAACTCCCCTCCTTTCTATGAATGCTTATGAGATTGCTCCCTTACATCGCATAAATGTATTCAATTTATTTTTTTCCCTTTACATAATCCGCATCAAACAGAAACAGTCTGAAGACCAGAATCAGAGAAGGAATCAACATACACATGCCACCGATAAACACAACAACCAGTGCGAAGCCCATCGCTGGTGAGGTGACGCTGTTTTGAATCGTAATGTACGGATCAAGGATATACGGATATTGTCCAATTCCGTATGCGAAAAAGGCACTGAAAAATTGAAGCATGATGCATACAAAAGCTAATCCGTAGCGTCGTCCGTTATAGATCAGCCACATCGCAATCATGAAGAACGCAACGGAAAGTGCAAGCAGCCACCATAAATCCATCATATTTTGAAAATGTCGCTCATTGTGCTGTCCCAAATAAATAAATGCAGTCAGTGCGATGATAATCGTCGGTGTACTCCAGAACAGGGCATAGGTCCGCACCAGTTTCAACGCAGAATGATCCTCTGCCCGGGATGCATAAAAGGCCAGAAATGAACTGCTAATGAACAAGACAGACACAATCGCCAATCCCACGATGCTCCACGATAACGGATTGGTGAACAGCGTCCAGTAATCCAGAGAAACCGTCGAACCCTCCTTCACGATAAAGCCGCCTTCCGACAGCGTTAGCGCCACTGATAATGAGGCTGGAATAAGCAAACCCGAAGCTCCATATAGAAACAGATACACAATGTTATTTTTGGAACCATAGTTCTCAAAAGCATAAAATGACCCGCGAATGGCGAGCAAAATGACCGCAATGCTTCCCGGTACGAGCAGTGCTGATCCGTAGTAATAGGCCGTGTCCGGAAAGAATCCAACAATCCCAATGTAGAAAAAGACAAAAAATACATTCGTAATCTCCCATACCGGTGATAAATAACGGGAGATCAGACGATTAATCAGGTGATCCTGTTTCGTCAAGCGTGCATAGAAGGCAAAGAAGCCCGCTCCGAAATCAATGGAGGCTACAATTAAATAGCCATACAGGAACAGCCAGAGTACCGAGATGCCAATCAGCTCGTAACTCATCATGTACGCTCACCCTTTTCTGTAGACTGATTGCTCTTCTCCTTCTCCTTTTCCCTCATCCATTTCTCCATCTCGACTTCTGCCGGATTATTGTTGAACAACCGTCTTAACACGAGAACACACATGACTCCCAGAACGATGTAGAGAAGCAGGAAGAAGAAAAAGATCATTCTTATGTTGGGTGATGAAGTGGCGGCTTCCTCTACACGCATATATCCCCGGATAATCCACGGCTGTCGTCCAAGTTCAGCATAGAACCAGCCCAGCTCAACCCCGAGAAAAGCCATTGGTGCGCCCAGGGCAATGATTCCAAGCAGCCACTTGTTCAATTCATTGCGCTTTTTCCAGAACACAAACAGGAAATACAGAACCGAGATGGAGAGCAGAGCGAATCCGATTCCGGCCATTAAATCAAACAGGTAGTGAACGAGCAGCGGCGGCCATTCGTCCTTCGGAAACTCCTCCAGTCCGGTTACCTCTGCATTAAAGTCACTAAAGGCCAGGAAGCTAAGCAGTTTCGGCAGGTGAAGAGCTCCTATAATTTCATGCTCTGCATTCAGCCAGCCTAATAAAATTAAATCCGCGCCGCTTTCCGTCTCAAAATGCCATTCTGCCGCTGCAAGCTTCTCCGGCTGATGCTCTGCCAAGAACTTGGCGGACACATCTCCTGCTAACGTGTTCAGCAAGCCGAACAGCAAAACCACTGCCATCATGAGGTTTAAAGCTTTTTTATGGTAGGCAGAAGCCCCTTTTCTCAGCAGTGCAAAGGCTGCAATTCCTGCTAACAGGGCAGCTCCTGTTAAATAGGCCGAGCTTAATACATGAAACACCTTGGAGAACGTTGCCGTATTCATCATCGCCTGTACCGGGTTAACCGCTGTGAATTGGCCTGCCTCCATGACGAAGCCTCCAGGCTGGTTCATGAATCCGTTCACTGTTGTAATAAACACAGCCGACATGCCTGCCCCGGTGACGATTGGAATCGTCAGCAGCCAGTGAATATACGGATTTTTGAATCGATCCCACGTATACAAATAAATGCCCAGGAAGATGGCTTCAAAAAAGAACGCAAACACTTCCATGAATAGTGGGAGTGCAATTACATTCCCTGCCAGTTTCATAAAATTCGGCCACACCAGGGCCAGTTGCAGTGAAATCGCTGTACCCGTCACCACACCAACCGCCACAGAAATGACAAACCCTCGTGACCACCTCTTCGCCATCAGTATGTAATGGGGGTCCTTCTTGCGAATCCCCATGAACTCTGCAATAGCGATCATTAACGGTACACCGACACCAAGCGTTGCAAAAATAACGTGGAACCCGAGCGTCATACCTGTCACCAGTTTGCTCCACATCACCGTATCGATTGCCATTTTTTACTGCCTCCTTTCAATCTCTGTTCGATTTTCGTAATGATTTTTTACTTCGCATTAGGTCAACCAGCGTTCGGCTACATTCAATATCAGGTTTGGATAGGCTTCGCGAGATGGGTGCAGGATTCATCTATAAAGCGTTCCTTCATCTTTGTATTTATAAAGGGAATTTTTTCACAAAGTAAGGGATGAAGAAGACTTTACAAACCAGCATTGCGTGCTGGCACGCTTTGATCCTGGACTAAGCATGCGTTGAGGAGCCTGTTTTTCCTGTTACTGAAGGGTCAAAGGACTGAAAATGACTTAATAGTTAAAATTATTATATCTTTGTAAGTTAGCAATTCAATCGCTGACACGTCTTCGTCCCTAAATGTTCAAGAAAGGATCAACTCTTTCTGACAACTCGGTGAAAAGCGTAAAAAGTACCCTAAGGAGCTATTGATTCATTGAGCACAACCGTGATATGCATTTTCTTTCCACTATGGGTGCAAGGTGTTCAGAACAACCGTTCGCGGTTGCTCCGATTCGTATAGCAGTCTCCAAATAAAACAAAAGAAGCCACTTTTACAGAGCGACTTCTTTTGTTCTTAAGTATTGCAAGGCTTCAATTCCTTTATTGTACGATCTCCTCCAGCCATTGCTGCAAGGAAATCTCCTCGGTCAACTCACCAAACAGAATGTGGCTGAACATGCCTTTCTGATCTATGATCATCGTTGCTGGCAACCCGGTGATGCGATACTGGCTGGAGACTTTTCCAGTTACATCAATGATAACAGGGAAATCGAATTGCTGTTTCTCCATAAATTCATGAATCGTCCCCTTCGCTTCCCCCACATTGACAAATAGGGTCTCCACGTCATTTTGATATGTCTTAGCGATCTGATTAATCATCGGCATTTCTCTCACACAAGGAGTACACCATGAAGCCCAAAAGTTAATCATGACGACCTTGCCCCGATAATCCGAGAGCTTTACCTGTTCTCCGGCTGAGTTAACTGCAGTGAATTCGGGAGCTGCTGCACCTGCTTCGATGGTACCCGTTCTTTTGGGCTCGGATGATGAAGTACCCTGATACACTGCCCATGCTGCGATCAGCAAAGCAGCCATTCCAATAAGAATTGTAATCAAACGTCGTATTTTTGCACTCTTTTGTTTCAATCGATTCACCTTCATTTTAAGCCAAGACTATGATGAAAAGCAGCATGAAGCGACCCGAACTGTTGACGAAACTCCTCAGTAGAGCCATCTCCCACATTGCGTCCTTGGTTCATAAAAACAATGTGATCCGCAACATCATCTGCGATCTCAAGCTGATGGGTGGAGAACACGACCATATGTCCCTCCTCCTTGATCTGTTTTATCAGATTTGCAAACTCTTGCATCCAGAAGGGGTCCAGTCCATTCGTCGGCTCATCCATGATCAGCAGCGGAGGCTTGGCAAGCAGAGCCTGGGCAAATAACACACGCTGCCGCATGCCTTTGGAAAAGGTCGTGACCCGCTTATTTTTTAGATTGGCCAAGCCTACCATGTGTAGCACTTCCTCCACTCGTGCTTTGGGTACTTTCCGTAGCGCTGCCCAGAACTGGAGCACTTCCTCTGCCGTCAGCCCCTGGTTGAACTGATAATCATCCGGCATATATCCGATCTGTTCCGAATATCGCTTTCGTTCTTTGGACCAGCGCATCTTGTTTACAATGATTTCACCCGAGGTAGGTTGAAGAATACCTGCGAGCATACGCAGAACGGTGCTTTTTCCGGCCCCATTTCCGCCGCATAAGGCAAGCACATGACCGGAAGAAACGCGAAAGGATAGTTCTTCAACAATCTGTTGTTTTTTTATGGATTTACACAGTCCAACAATCTCTGCTTCCACGTTATCCACGGGAACGCCCCCTTTCCCAGATCCCGTAAACCGCCACGATCGAACATGCAATCCACAGCAGGCATATCCCCGTAAAGATCCAGCTTCCGCTCGATGGCTGTACCCAATCTACCCACTGATAATATTCAGGTCCCAATATTGAGCCCCCGCCAAGTTTGATCACAACAAACAAACGTACCAACTCAGCCGGATTGATGAAGGTTAGCAAGGTGAGTAAGGGTTTTACCCACTGATACGGCATGAGTCCCAGTACGGAGATTAGAAGTGTTGGCCATCCAATCACAGCGAAAAACCAAACGGACACGGATATCGTTAACGCTTGCCACCGATTTTTGGATAACGAACCGATGAACATTGCAATAGTCAGAAATAGCAGAACCAGTCCGCAGGAGAATACCAGAAACAAAAGGTACGTCATAACATCCAAAGGGCTGTCCAACCATCCGCTGAGAAGTCCCATCAGACCATAACCGAATGTAACTATAGTCATTAATACAACCGATAGCCCCAGATATTTGCCAACAATAAAAGACATCGTGCCGATGGGGTATGTGGACAACAGCTGCCAGCTGCCCTCCTCCTTCTCAGAAGTTAACGAGAACGAGCCCAAGAAGAGGGTCATCAACGGCAAAAGATAAAGAATAAGATTTAACATGGAACCTGTCGTGCCAGAGTATCCTGCTACAAAATTCTGAGAATTAATGATCAG
Organism: Paenibacillus sp. JNUCC-31; assembly: GCF_014844075.1. Classification (NCBI taxonomy): domain Bacteria; kingdom Bacillati; phylum Bacillota; class Bacilli; order Caryophanales; family Paenibacillaceae; genus Paenibacillus; species Paenibacillus sp. JNUCC31. Next base: position 7,030,995 of record NZ_CP062165.1, on the reverse strand, counting down.
CAGACTCAGGCTAAATACGCAGAAAAGAATCAAAAATGAATAGGCCCAGGGGTTGCGAAATCCCATTTTCACTTCTCGTCGGACTACTTGCAGCATATCTCCCATCATGTATCACCATCTTCATTGGTCATTACTTATGGCCTGAATCTTCCGTTGATTCACTTTCCCCATGTGTTTCTTCGTGCATGCCTTCACTCATTCCCTCTTCGGAATGCCCGTGCTCACCCATCATATCCATCATCTCCGTGTTTTGTTTCCAGTCGTGGGAGGCGAGGTCTTCAGCGGTCATAATCGTTCCCACACCCTGCTCGGCAACAAAAGCTTCGGCAGATGGTTTATCCTTGAAATTGAGGATGCCGTAAGCCATGGGCGTGCGCAGTGAAGCATCGTATACATAAGTGGCTTTGCTGTACTCAATCCATTCCTTGTCATTATAATCACGAACAAAATCCATACCGACGTTATCTGTTCCGTTTTCTTCTTTCCACTGGTGCATACAACCAATGTCATCAAATTTATAATTTTTACCATCTTTCGTGGTAAGCTGTGTGGCATAGGCATCATCCTTCACTTGCATTTTGCAAATGGCGCAGATATCCACGTCTTCATTAATAGGCAATGCCTCGTATTTTTTTCCGCAAGCTGTTAATAACAGCACCCCAAAGAGAAGCACCATAACTGTTTTCAAACTTGTTTTCATTTTCATTTTCGTAATCCCCCCGTATAGATCATAATAAAAGTTGCCATACCCAGCAGGATACATCCGATGATCCAAACTTCAGTTGTCTCTTTCACCGCTTGTGCACCTGTTTCCGCCGCCAGTGATTCCGCTTTCATGCTTATTAACGGCGATCTGTCGGTTGTCCACTCTTCCTTGCCTTCCGTAAACAAGCTGCTCATAAAGAGCATGCCTGGAGATTGAAAGAAAAGCTGATAAGCCGAATTCCGATTGACCACTTGCTCATAAAAAGGATTAATCTCATAGGAGAGTTCACTAATTCCATCATCGTTCAGGTCAAGACCCTGAAAGGAATCCCAGTAGTTCTCCTTCATCTCATTGTTCCGGCTGTCCATCGCTGAAGCTTCAATCACATTCGAAACAAATTGGTTTCTAATGAATTGGTTGTCCTCTGCCAGAACGAGCTGGATACCAATGAAATTGCGAAGCACCGCATTACGGCGAATTTCATTTCCTGAGGATTCGGCAATGTTCATGCCAACACGATTACCTTCGACAACATTGTTTTGAATCGTGGATCGGTGTACGTCATACAACAAAATCCCTTGTGAATGCACATTTTCGCTCTGTTTACGAAAGGAATTTCCGGATACAACCGTATTCTTGACGCCCATCACCATGGCCCCGGTACTGTTGTTCTCCCCCACATTGTCCACAACAGAAGAACCATCGATATACATACAATGAATTCCATATCTGGTATGAAGCAGCGTGTTACCTTTGACCGTAAGATTGCGACTGTTCTCCAGGTAGATACCGTCCCGCATGCTGGTAATTTGGTTGTCTTCGATGTGGGTACGATGGGAATTGTACAGGTCAATGCCGTTCCCCTTTTGACCACTGGAAGCAGACTCCGGTCCAGCCCATGAAATGGTATTGTTATGTATGAGCCCATCGACGGAACCCCGCAGCACGATTCCAAAACTTTGACTCTGAATATCCAGGCCGGTGATCTCAACACGATCTCCTTCCACCTGAATCGCTGCAGTGGGTTCGTTCGTGAAATGTTGAATCGTGAACCCCTGTAATGTCACTCCATCTGAACGAATGGTGATCGTGGATTCAGCTTCCGAATTCAATACCGTTACGGATGAGTCCCCTCGAATGGATATACTCTTGTCTATACTTACGGGACCAGCATACATACCAGGCTCGAGTACAAGTACTTCACCAGATTTAGAACCATCAATGATTGGCTGGAGTGGAGTAGCGTCTTTTGTTCCAGAAGCAGCGTTTGCAGAATCAAGCGGGTAAGATAATAGGATCGCCAGTATACCCATAATGAGTAATGTGCCTAGGACAATCCGTTTGTTCAACAACATAACCTCCTTTATGAAACACACTGCTCATAGTGTACATAAAAACAAATTTTTACCATATAGCTCAATCTGGCTATAGAACTGGAATTTTTGTGTCCAATTTGTGAGGTCATTGTAGTTAAAAGCAAATAAATTGATATCCCACTACACAGAAAGAACACCAAGAATATAGTAAAAAAGCTTATTACAGACGTTTGTGGTCTGTAATAAGCCCTTGCTCCAGTGCATAACGTGTCAGTTGAACGCGATTTTGAACCTGCAGTTTCTGCAAAATATTTTTCAAATGATTCTTGACGGTATATTCTGAGATCGTATAATTCACAGCGATTTCTTTGTTGGTCCATCCTGCAGCTACACCATAGAGAATATCCTTTTCTCTTGTGGTTAATGGCACATCAGGCTCTTTTTTCTCCGTTAGTGAGACGTCCTTCAGAATTTGGTACGCAACCTCACGGCTCAAAGGAGCTTCCTCTGTAACGATGGAATGAAGATATTCCAGCCACATGGACGGTTCAAGGTTTTTGAGTAGATAGCCCTGAGCTCCCCGCTTCAACGCCTCCAAAAGGTGGAGTACATCATCCGAGACGGTAATCATGACAATCTTCACATAAGGAAAGGCCAATTTGATCCGTTGTGTTGCTTCAAGTCCGTTCATAATCGGCATCTGAATGTCCATGAGGATCAGGTCGGGAAGCCACTGTTCTGTATAATCAATCGCCTGTTGACCGTCAGATACGACGCCAATCACTTCGAAGCCGGAATCCATGGATAAAATTTCACATATGGCTTCCCTCGCATGAGCGTGATCGTCTACAACAAGAACACGAGTATGGCTCATTGCATCTCACCGTCCTTTGAAAATTCGACAACAGTAAACTGCTGTTCCCTTCGAAATTGCATGGTAAAGTTCAGTTCACTCATCCGCTCTCTCATGATTTTTAAACCATACCGATCCTTTCGTTCAAAAGGGTTCCTCTCAAACCCTTTTCCATTATCTCGAATCATGATATTCCAGCGCTTCTTGTGCCCGTTTCCCTGAATCCATGCTTGGGAAGCAGATGCGTGTTTTTGAATATTAAAAAGAGCCTCGCGAATACAAGCGAGCAGTTCTACCTTCTCTTTGTCAGTAAATGTATCATCCGGGATGCTCCAATCCAGTTCGATTCGGACGGGGATATCTTTGGTAATTTTTCGAATTTGACCAAGCAGTGTGACCGATTCGTTCATAGTCAAGGCTTGATCAACGTTAGGATCATAACGCAAATCTGCAATGGCCTGACGCACATAACGATTGACTTCATGAACCGTTTTTTTGATCGAATATACATCGTCCAGTTGTTGACCCTGCTTGGCTTGCTCCTCCAGACGTCCGACTTTCACCGATAATAAAAAAAGAGATTGGGCGATTCCATCATGGAGTTCCTTGGCCATCTTTTCCCGGGATTCAAATGCAGCTTTGGCTTCACGCTCATGCTCCAGCTCTTTTTGAATACGTTCCAACATGAGAAACAGCCGTGTTAACAACGTTATACTCACAACATATACAATGACAGGCGTAAGCCAGTTCCCCAAATCCATCGATATGTAGGGGAGTAGAAACTGATGTCGTACATATTCCCAAAGTCCAACGGTCAAGGTGGGAATGAGCAAGATCATCCACTTGATTTGTTTATAAGACATATTCCCCTCCTGAACTGCAAGATAAGAATTAGTGAGGCAAACGAAGAATATAACCGAACCCCCACAGGGTGTGAATCAGATCTTCCCGATTCGGCACATGCTCAGATAGTTTGTCACGCAACCGTTTCACATGGGTATCTACGGTTCGATAATCCAGATCTTCCTCATGCTCCACTTTCCAAACAATTCTCAGCAAATCCTGCCTGGAGAATGCGATTTCCGCGTGTGTCGCCAAATGAAAAAGCAAATCAAATTCTTTGGGAGTCATATGAATCTCCTCATGTTCTACTGTGACTTTTCGGGAAGTAGGATTGATTAAAATAGAGGAGATCAACACTTCGCTTGCTGAATGGTCTTTTGGTACAGGTTTGATTAATCCGTTATAACGAGCCATCATGGTTTTGATGCGCAGCACAACTTCCCTCGGACTAAACGGTTTCATGACAAAGTCATCCGCCCCGGCTTTGAAAGCTTCAAGACGATTCCCCTCTTCTGACTTGGCTGTCAGAAACATGACGGGTATGCTTAAGTTGGTCCGTAGATATTGGCATATTTCAATCCCCTTAATATCGGGAAGAATCCAATCCAGAATGATCATGGCATACGAGTCATGATGAAGCTTGCTTAAGGCTTGCCAGCCCAGCGAAGCCTCCTCAACGATAAATTGTTCTTTCTCCAAATACATGCGAAGAAGTCCACGGACCCGTTTATCATCATCTACAATCAATATTCTATTTTGCTGCAGGGTCCCGTTCATGTCTTACCTCCAAATCTTTGTGATATGTAATCAGCATACCTTCAACGTACTCAAAAGGCATGACTCCATAGAGCCATGCCTTTTGATAATCTATCTCTGAATTGTAGACAATGTATGAACGATGAAGTTCAGGTTGATTTCTTTCCGGTGACGACTGTCAATCTTAATTCTCTCATGCACCAAATATCGTGCATTCGAATATGGATATCTACTAAGCCACAAATTTTTTAAGCCTAGTAATAGAGCCCATTCATGAGGTTTTTTCACAAAGTCGATACCGATATGCAATTGACAAAGCTATATATTGATATAAAATTAAAAATATAATCTATATATAGTGTTTGTTTCTGATCACCGTTCATTTGTCAAGGAGGTTAATGATAGTGCTAATTGTGTATGATTCAATCACTGGGAATGTAAAGAGGTTTATTTCCAAGCTTCAACTGCCGGCAGTCCAGATTCAAAATCAAATGACGATAGATGAGCCATACGTACTTGTGACATATACAACAGGTTTTGGGCAGATACCTGATAAGGTGTCTTCTTTTTTGCAAAAAAACTCTGAATACCTGATTGGCGTGGCCGCCAGCGGTAACCGTAACTGGGGGGAGCGTTTTGCCAAAAGTGCTGATTTGATATCTGCATCGTATAACGTCCCGGTTATTAGTAAATTTGAATTATCGGGTTCCAAGAAAGACGTGGAGTATTTTGAACAGGAGGTGAGCCGCATTGCGTCATATTGAATTGAATAACATGCTGTTAAAGCGCAACTCTGATGGCTTCTTCCAGTTACATAAGGATCAAGAGGCTGTAGAGGAGTTTATGAAAGAAATCAAAGATAAAAGTATGGCGTTCGCCAACATTGATGATCAAGTCCAATTCATGATTGATCATGATTACTACGAAGATTTCTATGCTTCCTATACAGCTGACCAAGTTAGAACCGTATTTGAAATTACACGCGGCTATCAGTATAGCTTCCCTTCTTACATGGCAGCGTCCAAGTTCTATACTGACTATGCGTTGAAAACATATGATCGAAAAACATATCTTGAGCAATACGCGGATCGTGTAGCCGCTGTAGCTCTTCATCTGGGTCAAGGACAGTTTGAAACGGCTTGTTTGCTGTCTCGTTCGATGATGGAACAGCGTCTTCAACCCGCAACCCCTACATTTCTGAATGCAGGAAAAAGTCGGCGTGGTGAGCTGGTCTCTTGCTTCCTGCTTGAAATGGATGATTCACTGAACTCCATAAACTATGTACTGAACACTTGTATGCAGTTATCCAAAATTGGCGGTGGAGTTGCTGTCAATCTGTCAAAGCTGCGTGCTCGTGGTGAAGTCATCAAAGGAGTTGAAGGTGCTGCGAAAGGAATTACGCCTGTTCTCAAACTATTGGAAGATGGCTTCTCCTACGCCGATCAGATGGGACAACGCAAAGGTTCTGGAGCAGCTTACTATAATATCTTTGGTTGGGACGTCATGGAACTGCTCGATAGCAAAAAGATTAATGCGGACGAGAAAATCCGCTTAAAAACACTCTCTATTGGACTTATTGTTCCTAATCGGTTTTATAAGCTGGCTCAGGATAATGAGCCCTTGTACCTCTTCGCACCTTATAGTGTTTATAAGGCGTATGGAACCCATCTGGATGATATGGACCTTGACGTGATGTATGATACCTTGCTGGCTGACGATCGTGTGAAGAAGAAAAAATCGTTGGGAGCGCGGGATATGCTGACCAAAATAGCCATGATTCAACTTGAATCCGGTTATCCGTACATCATTAATAAAACGAATGCCAATCAAGCACATGCCTTGAAAAACGTAGGACAAGTCAAAATGTCGAACCTGTGCACAGAGATCTTCCAACTCCAGGAGACTTCTGAAATTACAGACTATGGTCAACCGGATATTATCCGCAGAGATATCAGCTGCAACCTGGCCTCCCTCAATATTGTTAATGTTATGGAGAGCGGCAAAATCAAGGAATCCGTTCATGAGGGAATGATCGCACTGACCTCCGTCAGCGACATGACGCATGTGGCCAATGCTCCAGGTGTGGCCAAAGCCAATGCCGAAATGCATTCCGTTGGCTTGGGTGCTATGAATCTGCACGGTTATTTAGCCAAAAACAGGATTGCTTATGAAAGCTTGGAAGCCAAGGATTTTGTACGGACCTTCTTTATGACCATGAATTATCATTCGTTGGAGAAAAGCATGGAGTTTGCAGAGAAAACGGGTCAACGGTTCCATGGGTTTGAGAAATCTGATTATGCGACTGGTGTATATTTTGATCGTTATCTGACCAATGATTATCGTCCCAACACCTCAAGAGTACAGGAATTGTTCCAAGGAATTGAACTTCCATCTCCCGATGATTGGAGTCTGCTGAAGTCCAAAGTAATGGAGAATGGCCTTTATCACGCCTATCGGATGGCTATTGCTCCAACGGCAAGCATCTCCTATATTCAAAACGCGACATCCAGTGTGATGCCGATCGTAGAACAAATTGAAACACGAACTTATGCGAATTCAACCACCTATTATCCAATGCCCTATTTGCAAAAAGATAACGTCTTCTATTACAAATCAGCGTATCAGATGGATCAATTCAAGGTGATTGATTTGATTGCGGAGATTCAGCCGCATGTAGACCAAGGAATCTCAACGGTTCTTCATGTAAATAGTGATGTATCTACGCGAGACTTGGCTCGATGCTACCTGTATGCTGCTCATAAAGGATTGAAATCCCTGTATTATACAAGAACCAACAAGCTCACGATGGAAGAATGCATCGCTTGTTCCATATAAATAAATGGCCCTAATTGGGCATCAGGATTGGAGTTGGATATACATGCCGGCAATTCAAGCTGTGAACTGGAATCGTGCAGATGATGACTTCACACTGATGTTCTGGAATCAGAACATTATGCAATTTTGGACCGATGACGAGATACCTTTATCCGATGATAAAATGACCTGGGTAACGCTTAGTGATATAGAAAAAGAAGCATATATGAAAGTGCTTGGTGGGTTAACCCTTCTGGATACCATTCAGGGCGGTGTGGGTATGCCCCAGATTATGGAGCATGTGGATGGATTACAGCGCAAAGCCGTACTTAGCTTCATGGCGATGATGGAACAAATTCATGCCAAATCGTATAGCAGTATTTTTACCACGTTGGCATCAACCGAGGAGATTGACAGTGTATTTAAATGGGTGGAAGAAAATCCATATCTGCAAACCAAAGCGACGATTATACGTCAGTACTACACGAGCATTGAAACGGCAAAAGATCTGTATATGGCCATGGCTGCTTCCGTACTCTTGGAGAGTTATTTGTTTTACAGCGGATTCTTCTATCCCCTCTATTTGGCTGGACAAGGCAAGCTGACTTGCAGTGGTGAGATCATTGATCTGATTCTGCGGGATGAAAGTATTCACGGTGTATATGTGGGTGTGTTGGCACAGGAAATATACACAAGCTTTGATGAAATGGAGCGAAACCAAATGTACCAGAGTTTGGTTGATCTGATCCAGGTTCTTCATCAAAATGAGTTGCAATACACGGAGGAATTATATTCCCCTATTCATTTAACCGAGGAAGTGGAAGCCTTCCTTCGCTATAACGCAAACAAAGCGATGATGAACCTCGGCTTTGAGCCGTTATTTGAAGATGAGGAAGTGAACCCGATTGTGTTAAACGGGATTAGTACTCACACCAAACAGCATGACTTTTTCTCCAAGAAAGGCAACGGGTATATTCGCGCTTTGAATGTAGTACCACTGACGGATGAAGACTTCAACTTTGAGTAGTTAAATCGGCCAAGAACGATGAAATAAGGTCTCTGTGATTCGTTACATCTCAGATCCAGGCAGGTCACAGAGAATAGCCTGTGTCAGTTTCATTAGACCAAAAAATGCTAACAAGAGTATATCCTGTCATGCTAATGATTGGGATAGCCCTTTTTTTATCTCTACAAAAAAGCTTTCCAAAGAAATGACAATTTCGATAAAGCTGTAATGGCCATTCGTTTGAAGGAAGAGCCCTTCTGATTTGTGGATTTTTTAGAGTGATCATCTGTCGTAAAGTGAGTACTATTTGCACGTTTGTTATCCATCGCCTCAGTTAATTGGCTCGCGAATGCAGGACCGGAAATGACCACGGCAGACTCTGTATTCAGAAAGGTGGATCTGGCATCCAGATTAAACGAACCAACCATGCTGAGGTAATCATCAATGACAAATGATTTGCCATGAATGGAGTTAGGACCTTCATATTCGTAAATGGAAAGACCAGTATCAAGCAGCTGTTTCTTAGAACTTAAGTACCCGGCGAAAGCCAAGGGGTTCGGTGTTTGATTGATTGAGTTCGTTAGCATGAGATATTCTACATTTACAGTTGGAATGATCGACACGTTTACTGCTTTACGCATTTTTTGGGTAGGAATGGCATATGGCATCTGCAGATAAACTCTCGATTGTGCTTGATTTGCGAATCGAACAAAAACATTCCACATGATAGGTTCTTTATAAAACCTTGTGATTGGATTATGAAGGAACACTACATGGTCGGATTGTAGGGACGCCTGAGCCCATTTTTTCGGCAATACTTCAACAAAAGGATCGTTCTGAGCCTGAGCTTCTTTATATAACTGAGCCAATTGAGCCTGCTCTTTTAATCCTTTTGCATGATGCTGGCGTTTGGCATGTTTTTCTGGTTTGGTGAATGGATGATTCCATAACCGATCTATATATTTTTTCATTTCAACAACCGTGCTGTTCGTGTCATGGTATGGATTGTAAACAAGAACGTCCCGATCGAATACATAATCTTTTGGGGGCTTCAATGCCATGTATTTATCACCAATATTCCGGCCGCCGATAATGCCATATGTGTTGTCGACAAGAAGAATCTTGTCATGCAGACGGTTATGCCATGTCCATGGTTTAAGCAAATGAAGTGGCTCATAATACCTTAGTTCAATATTAGGATGGGCCGCAATGGCATCTGGAATATCACGCAATTCTCCGCGCAAATTGTGAAAAATCCCGTCTAAAATGATTCGAATATGAACGCCTCGATCAGCTGCATCGAATAAAGCAGCAAAAACGAGTTGAGAAGTTTTCCCTTTTTGGATGGAGTAATAAGCCAGGTCGATGCTTGTTGTAGCCTCTCGAATGGTCTGGATTCTCACCTGACCGGAGCGAAATCCGTCCTCCAAGAGCATAACGCGATCTGTTGTATTTCCTTCTGTTAACGTTTTTTCAATATCTGTATTCTCAATTTTAGATGGAGAGGGAACCAAAAATAAAAGGTAAGCTGTGAAAAAAACGTAGATACTATACAAGAGAATGATTGCGAGTATGGTTTTAAGGATCATTTAGTACGCCCCCCATTTTAGTATTCAAATGAATCTGCCCGCTCATTTGGTCAAATGATGTAGAAAAAGAAACAATACTTGCATTACAGTACTATCTCCTTTTGTATATAAAATATGCTATTTAAAAAAAGCTAAAGTTAATCGATATACAAAACTGCTCATCATTGCTATCAACGTATTATTCTCATTTCTTTCTTATTTTTCGCAGTTTCCACTGCTATTTATGGAATGATCTCAGGCGTATGCCAAGCCTTGATGAAATGAAGATGAATGGTTAAGATTTATGTATGGTTTAGATCCCCACCAACTTTCAATAGAAAGAGGCGAAGGAATGATTGAGATAACCCCTGAACTGGTCCGTCATTTAGTGTATAGCCAATTTCCCGAGTGGAAAGATTTAGCGATAACACCTGTAGAAAATAGTGGCCACGATAACCGCACTTATAGACTAGGATGCGAAATGACGATTCGTCTACCGAGCCATGAACGTTACGCCTCGGCGGTGGAGAAAGAACTGACGTGGCTCCCTGTTTTTAAACCTCTTCTCTCCCTCCCGATCCCGGTTCCTGTAGCAAAAGGCACAGCAACAGACCTGTATCCCCTTCCTTGGTCGATTAACCGTTGGATAGAAGGCGAGACCGTCACACATGCCAACGTACCGAATCTAAACGCATTTGCCGAAAACCTCGCAAGTTTTCTGAAAGAATTAGAAGCGATTGATGCAAGACACGGTATTCCGGCAGGAATTCAAAACTTTCATCGTGGAGGAAACTTAGCGGTTTACGATCAAGATACTAGGTCCGTCATTGAGAGCTTATCCGGTTCAAAGCAATACGATCAAAAACTCCTCACTGAAATATGGGAAACTGCCCTTGCGACGAGATATCAATCCACACCGCTATGGCTTCATGGTGACGTTGCCGTGGGCAATCTGCTCGTGCAAGATGGACGATTGTCCGGTGTCATTGATTTCGGAACTATGGGCGTTGGTGATCCTTCAAGCGACCTGGTGATGGCATGGAACTTTTTTGACGACGCAAGCCGCGAAATATTTCTGAACTGCATGAATGTTGACCAAGATATGGTTAATCGTGCACGTGGCTGGGCTCTGTGGAAAGCACTCATCACTTATGCATGGAATGAACACAGCTCGGAAGCTTCAAATTGGGGCAAACATGTGATTGATGTCATTATAGAAGAGTACAAATCGCTATAAATGACGGTCCTCCTCTTCTCCTCACGACCTCTCTCATTTAAGATAAATCCATTATGCATCCTAATATAATTCACAAAAAAAACCTTGGCTGATTAATGGCCAAGGCTATCTGTATACATGCGAAACGAAGTTAATCAAGGGCTGTGTAAGACGATAATTCATACAAATTTGCAGGTAATGCCTGCACGAATGGCGACCAATCACCAGTCGTATAGAGATGAAGCCGGTGCATCGCCCGTGTACACGCGGTATAAAGAAGTTTGCGCTCATTGTCTCGACCGTAAGCTTCAGGTGAAGCATCATACACCAAGACTGCATCGAACTCGACACCCTTGGCGAGATAGACCGGAATGACCATCACTCCTTTTTCAAAATTCGCCGTCTCCTTAGTAATGAGCTGCAGAGTTTCGTTCCCTTGAATTCGTAATGATTCAAGAGCCTTGCGGCTCTCGGCTGCGGTCTTCGTAATGATGGCGATGGATTCGAGACCCTCGGCCTTGAGTGCAGTAATGTCTGCCCAAATTTGCGAATCACGGTTCTCCCTGCTGTCCAACTGAGTCAGAAGGGGTTTGGGGCCTTCCCTATCAAAAGGTACAATGTCTTCCCCGTCAGGAAGCATCGATTTTGTAAATTCAACAATCTCTCTAGTCGAACGATAGCTACGTAAAAGGCAGAACAGACTTGTCTCAGCTTCGCCAAAAAGGCGGACCAGCGGCGAATTCTCCCCGGCCAAGCTGGTTGACTGCATGAAGATTGCTTGCCCGAAATCACCGAGCACCGTCATTTGGGCACGAGGAAACAGTTTTTTCAGGTATTCATATTGAAACGAGGAATAATCTTGGCCCTCATCAACAAAAACATACCGAATTTCCGTGTTCGTCCGGACACCCTCAATCAATTCTTTTACATATAAATACGGAGTCGCATCTTCATGAAATAACTCGTTTCGATCCAGCATTTCCTTGGTTTGGCTGCATATCTGTGGCCATAGGTTGGGAACGGAAGCTCCAGCCGTTTTCTCCTGATAAGCTGCCTCGTCCACGAACAATTGGCTATATATGCCTTGGATATCTACAAAAGAGAATTTCTTCACACTTTTCTTTAGTGGTTTAAAGTATTCTTTGACGATCCTTCGACGGAGCAGCTCTTCCTCTCTCTGAGTGAAATCAAAGTCGCCTTCATCTCCACGACGCTTCTTATTATTTTTGAGAACTGCTGCATATCGTTCCGCAACGTCGAATACTTCTTTCTCCGTATGCAGCATCCCGAAAGCCTCCACATACTGCTCCGTATCGAGATAGTTCAACTCCTCCTGTACCCAAGGCGCTTCCCATTCCAATCGTTCCAGCGATGAGAGTTCATTCAATAGCCACTCCTGCAAGAGAACTACACGATTGATTAGCGGCAGAGCATTGTCATACTCGTAAAATTTGGTGTTCATCCGCTCTGCTGTAATGAATTCGCGCTCCTGTATCCGAATACCATTGAATCGCATGCCTTCTCGTCCCAACCATATTCTATAGTTATGCAGGGCCTGCAAGAAAACCTCGGACGTTTTATACTCGATCCCCTGAAGACGAGCCTCATACCCTGGTGTACCTTGTGCAGTCAGGACATATTCAATCTGATCAAAGGCGTCCTCCGGCCGTAACGAGGAATCCAGCCAATAGTCGAGATATTCTTGAAACGTTGTCTGCTGCATGTTCTCTTCACCGAGCTCTGGAAGGACAGTAGAGATATAGCTGGCAAACATCGGATTGGGTGAAAAAAGAACGATCTGATCCGCCTTGATGGTCTGACGGTGTTTGTACAGCAAGTATGCTACCCGCTGCAAAGCTGCGGAAGTTTTACCACTGCCGGCAGCCCCCTGCACGATAAGCATTCGGCTTTTATCATTGCGGATGATAGCGTTTTGTTCCTTCTGAATCGTTGCCACGATACTCTTCATTTGCGAGTTTGCACCACTGCCTAGCACCTGCTGTAGCAAATTGTCTCCGATCGTTTCACTTGCATCAAACATGTTGACAATATTTCCATTTTGAATCTGAAACTGCCGTTTAAGCTCCATCGTCCCTTCGATTTGTCCGGCTGGGGTGACATACGAAGCCGGTCCGGGGGAGGAATCGTAGTACAGGCTTGCTATTGGTGTACGCCAGTCATAGATCAGAAAGCTCAATCCGTCCTGATCGACGAAGGAAGATACACCAATATAGATTTGCTCGTCGAGATTCAGTCCCTTCTCCTTGAAATCAATACGTCCGAAATAAGGTGACGGGAGCAGACGTTTCAAGTTTTTCCATTGCTGCGTCAACCGCTTGTGGCCGCGCTCCCTTTCGGCCAATACTGCGGACTGTTGATTAATGGTGTAGAACGACTCTTCGAAATCTTCGTTGGTACTTGTGTTCATCGTAACTTCTTCCCAGAACCGCTTACGGATATCCGCAGCCTGATCATGCAGTCCAGCAACCTCCGGCTCCAGTTCAGAGATTCTCACCTGCAATTTGTTTCTGACCATTTCCAACCGTTCCTGTTCCTGTTGCCAATCCTTTGTTTCCATCATTCCTGAACCCACTCCTTTTTCCATTTTTTCGAGCTAAAAAAGAGCATTGACAAATCCAAGTTCCAGATGTAAACTAAGAATAGGAGTAATGATGAATACATATCCGGATTTCATTTCTCAATGACGCTATCGATTATATCACAGCGTTTTTTTGCGTTCAATTTATTTTTTTTGTCAAAGCTGGATTATGGACGATTTAAATCAATTACTGCGGAATTGAGCTATCAGAAGATGGCCCTTGAATCATCGGGGTCATCTTTTTTTATGCTCATGGCGCTATACTAGCGAATAACTGGCCTTCCTTTAATATCCTAACCGGACAAATCACAGCACGTAATGACAGGCTTTTGGATATGTATTCGTTTACTATAGAACTCAAGGAGTGATTAACTATATGAACTGGATCGAGTCATTACAGATAGCTATTCATTATATGGAAGACCATTTACTTGAAAATATGACGATCGAGCAGATTTCTGCTAAAGCACATATTTCCCCCTTCCATTTTCAACGTACTTTTTCCTTGTTAACTGATGTTACTGTAGCCGAATATATAAGACGGAGACGATTAACATTGGCAGCAAATGAACTTATGCAGAGTGATCACAAAATTATCGATCTGGCTCACAAGTATGGTTTTGAAACTCCTGAATCTTTTTCGAAAGCGTTTCGTAGACAACACGGGATTGCACCTACTGAAGCACGCAAGAATAGTACCTCTATCACATCGTATAATCGTTTGGTCATTCAATTGAGTCTAAAAGGAGCAGAACCGATGAATTACAAAATTGTTGAACAAGCCGAGTTCACGTTAGTTGGAATCAAACAAGCTTTCTCTTATGTAGATGGGGAAAATTTACGAGGAATTGCGAAGATGTGGCAAGAAGCGTATACGAGTGGTACAGAAAATCGTTTATTTGAACTGAACAATGGTGCAATTCATGGATTACTTGGAGTATGTGTGGATCAGAACGAGATTCAGAAGAAGCAAATGGAATACTGGATTGCAACGGCTTATGATGGTGAGGTGCCAGAAGGATTATTATCATTCAAGATTCCTGCTTCCAAGTGGAGTGTATTCGAAGTGCAAGGTCCGATGCCGGAGAGTATGCAGAGTCTGTGGAAACAGATTATTTCCGAATGGTTCCCTTCTAATCCTTATGAGCATGCTGGTATACCTGAGCTGGAAGTATATCCGGGGCCCAATCAACCACCCCAAATCTGGATACCGATTAAATAATCGGTAGCTTTTGATAAGTTGGTCTTATTTCCCCTACACTACCCTCAATTGTTCCACCAGGCCAAGTTGAGTACCTTAACCTGCTGCACCTGGTGGTCTGTTTTTCATATAACTGTGCGGCTAGAATTTATTAACTAACGTCTTTCCCTTCTGAAAATGGCCCAAACTTGGATGATCCAACCCAAGATATCACGAAGTGTGCAGCCTGTATACTCTTTGCGAAATAGCCCTGAATTTAATATAATGCTCCAATCGTTCTTTCTCATTGGTTGATCTTTCAACATGGTTTAGGTGCCATCTTTAATTCTCCTCCGTTTTTTGCATAATTCTATGGATTAATTTGGATCAGTTGCTGGTAACCAACCAGCCAGCAAGGCCCCGCCTTCAGAATGATTTTTTACGGCAAGTACGCCTCCGTGTTGCTTCACGATTCGTTGTGAGATCGCTAAACCCAGTCCACTGCCCCCAGTTGTACGACTTCGAGATGCTTCCCCCCGATATAAGGGTTCAAACACACGCTCCAGTTCTTCAGATGAGAACCCAGGTCCAGTGTCGCGTATCGTAAACTTGATCTTATCGCCTTCTTTGTAGCATTGGACCGTAACTTCCCCACCTGAAGGTGTGTATCTTACGGCATTTTCCAACATATTGTTCATGGCACGCTCCAATAAATGCGAATCGCCGCTAATGAAACACTCATCTGCAGAGTCGTTTAAGATCGAGATATGTTTTTGCCCAGCCTGCGGACTCAAACTGTCCATCGACTTCCGGAAAATCTGTGTTAGATTTAGCGTTTTGTTGTTAAGTTCACTTTCCAAATACTCCATTTTTGTAAACGTAAAAAGGTCTTCTACCAATCGGTCCAATTGAGCAGATTTCTCTTTGCAGACGGTTATATATCGGGTTACTTGTTCTGGTGATTGTGCAATACCTTGCTCCAATCCATCCAAATACCCTCGCAAAGCGAACAAAGGCGTACGTAAATCATGCGCGACTGCTGCGATAACAAATCTGCGTTCTTCCTCCAGCTCCACTTGTTTCCGATGGGATTGTTCCAACCCTTCTACCATCGCCTCGAATCCGTCGCGAACTTCAGCGATTTCCGCGATTCTGGACTTAGGCAACTGCACATCCCAGTTTCCTGTCGCGATTTGTCTAGCTGCTCTGCTCATTTTTTCAAGGGGTTTGAGAAGGAATCTTCTCATCTCTACACCAACAACAAAGAAAGCAAGCAGCAGTCCAACAAATGCGGAAATCAGTTGTCCCCCATTGGACTTAGGCAGATATAGAACAACCCTTCCAATTAATTGTCCGTCTTCAATGACAGAGAACTGTTCAGTCGACGATATCCGACTGTGACGCTTCGGGCTGGAACGATAAATTTCCGAATTCGATGAAGACTCGATGACCACATCCATCTTTGCTTGTCGCAATTGGGTTTGTAATTTGTTTTGCCAGCTTGGATCCGTCCATTGATCCGTGTTAACTTCAATCATGCGGATCATCTCGGCCAGATGTGTTTGCAACGTTTCATTTTGCTGGCGGCTATTCGAAATGCTAAACGTCTGATTGTCCATAAAGTGCGCCGTCACAAAAAAGATCCACGGCAACGTAAGTAAGAAGAATAAACAAAGCATAGTAAATGTACGAATGCGCAGTTTTCTCATGTTATCCTCCTTCGAAGCGGTACCCTACTCCCCATACGTTGATCAGGAATTGTGGATGGTTGGGATCGAACTCAATTTTCTCCCTAAGGCGGCTAAGGTGCACTCGAATGGTGTGCCTGTCTCCCACCCCATCCCAAAATTTCGCGAGTAATTGTTCATAGGAGAACACATGTCTCGGGTGTTCAGCAAAATATCGGAGTAACTCATATTCCTTAGGTGTAAGCTCAACATTTTTACCTTCCACAACAACTTCTCTTGCAGACAGATTTAACTGGAGGCGGCCATAATCCAGCACCTTCTCATCCATGGTCTGCCGGGAAGCGGAGCGTCGTAAAACGGCTTTTACTCTGGCAACGATTTCCCCAGGCGAAGCTGTTTTGACGATATAATCATCTCCGCCGAGTGTCAGACCTCGAATCTTATCCACATCATCACTGCGCGCACTCAAGAAAAGGATGGGAACATTACTTTCAGCTCGAATTCGACGACATAGCTCAAATCCATTTTGTCCCGGCATCATGATGTCCAGAACAACGCAATCTATGGAATGCTGCTGAAGTATGCCCCACGCTTGTTCCGTATCACAAGCAGTCATGACGTGAAAGTTGTCATTCTCCAGAAAATCCCTTAATAACTCAACGATACTTTGGTCATCGTCAACGACGAGTATCGTATTCAACATACTCATACTTATCCCACCTCTGCCCTCTAGTTTATCATTTTTTCTTTTCGAACCAAGGCGAGGTTATATTTTGTGATGAGTTGTTTATGGTTTTGTGACCTTTTTACGACTTTGTTTGAGATATTCGTTTGTTATGATTTTACCTGTGAGTACGGACGACCTACATTCTTATTCGTCCATCACAGCAGAAAAAGGAGGTAATCGTATGGGTTTGGAGGATAGCGGATTCTCATTTTTTTACTTTGGATCTTTGTTTTGTCTCACGCTGTTTTGCTTCGTGACGCTTCGTATATACATGATTCGTCATCGTAACAATGATCGCAGCCGGGAAGACCATGACATCCCTTTGATTTTGAAAAGCCGAATGGCTAAAGGCGAAATTGACGAAGACGAATATCACAGGCTGAAGGATCTTTTGACCAAATAAAGATCAGGGGGTTGGATGAATGATAACTGTACAAATCGTGTTATTTGATGGCTTCGATCTACTGGATGCCATTGCGCCTTATGAAGTGTTTTGCTCCGCTTCCATGCATATCGACAACGCGTTAACGGTAGAACTGGTTACGGCTGAAGGACCAAGATCTGTGACTAGCGGTATAAATGGATTGAAAATCGAGGCGAACGGGACACTGGACCCGGCACGTCCGGGTATCATACTTGTGCCTGGCGCAGCCGGTGAGGTTGAAGGCGATGGTCCAAACTCGATTCCAGCTATTCTGGGCAGGGCCATGAATACGGAATTAACAACAATGATCAGGGCAGCTCTCGAACACAAAAACGTTGTAGTGGCTACGGTCTGCGGCGGTTCCCTTTTGTTAGCCATGGGAGGACTCCTGGAAGGCAGAGCTGCGGTAACGCATCATTTGGGTATGGAACTACTTGGTGCAACCGGGGCAATTCCAGTCCCGGCACGTGTAGTGGATGATGGGAATCTGGTTACCGGCGGCGGTGTGACCTCGGGGCTCGATGTCGCGCTGTATCTGGTGGAACGTGAACTGGGACCACGCATCGCGCACGCAGTAGAGCAGTTGTTCGAGTACGAACGAAGAGGAACGGTTTGGAGGGAATATGGTGTTGCCCCAAGCACTCCTCATGTGTTGACGGACAATGAATCGAACATTGTAAAAAACCAATCGGTGGTGACCTCTGCCCCAATACATAACCAATATACAGAGGCTTCCCTCTTCGTCGGAAATTGGGATACGACAATCGCTACACCTGTCGGTAAGCTGGAAGTCAAGCTTTGCATAACGACATGTAACGATGTGATCGAAGGTACAGCAACACAAGGCGATGAAACAATTGCGTTTCTGAACCCTGTGTTTTACAATAACAAACTGACTTGGTCTCTGGCGATCACCAAACCTATGCGTTTGAATCTGAAATTTGAAGTTGGCGCAGACGGAGATCAGATGAGTGGAATCGCTAAGGCCGGCCTCCTTCCTGCATCCAAATTAACAGGAAAACGAATAAACTAGCTCGCTTATCTAGGAGTAACAAAAAGTAGTCTCGGAGGTTGTAGAATGGTATGAAGAAACGGACAACATTATATGGATGGTTGGCTTGTGTCAGCATTTTATTTATCCTGTATGCTTTGATAAAGAATTATTGGATTGACCCAGAAGCTTCGGAATTTTTAAGCCAAAAGACGGGTTTGAAGCGTGAGCTTAATCTTCCGATCTGGCTGAATATTATGTACGTTCATGTTGCATTTGCATGTTTGGCCATGGCGTCCGGATTGCTCAACTTCTCTAACCGGATCTTTGAAAAGAGCCGCAAGTTCCACCGCATAAACGGTTATGTATACATCGTATCCGTCCTGCTTGTTGTACTGACTTCCGGATATATGGCCCCTTACGCCACTGGCGGAAAGATAAGTAGTATGGGCTTCAATGCGCTAAATATCCTATGGCTGTTTATTACAATTACGGCTCTAATACAGATTAAAAAGAAACGCATGATCCAACACCGGAACTGGATGATCCGAAGTTATGCCTTCTGTTTTACGAACATGTTCATTCATCTCATGACTACCCTTCTTCATCAGAGTTTCGGGTTGGCTTATACTATAAGCTACACTATTGGTATTTATGGAACTATTGTATTGCTACTAATGATTTCGGAAATGATCATCAGAATGAAGCCAACCCCCGAATAATTATTCGGGGGTTTTGAACCGGGGTGTACGATTATTTAAAACCAATGTTTGATCCATATAATGGGTGTGGTACATACGGCTCTTCCAAAGACGCAATTTCGTCAGAAGTTAACGTAATGGAAAGTGCATCTACGGCATTTTGGAGATGAGATATTTTCGTTGCACCGATAATAGGGGCTGTAACCGGATCTTTCTGCAGCAACCAGGCAAGTGCAATTTGAACCCGAGGTACGCCGTGCTTTTCTGCGATTTCTGCAACCCGCTCTACTACCAATCGATCGGTACTGGCTGTTGCATCGTATTTTGCCTTTTGAACTTGATCGGTTTCTGAACGATAAGTTGTTTCATCCCAATCACGTGTCAAACGACCAGACGCAAGCGGGCTAAATGGAATTACACCAATTTTTTCTTCCAGGCATAGGGGAAGCATCTCCCTTTCTTCCTCACGATAGATCAGGTTATAGTGATTCTGCATGGATACAAATCGGGTCCATCCATTTTTCTCAGCCACATATAAAGCCTTTTGGAATTGCCATGCAGACATGGCAGAAGCACCGATATATCTTGCTTTCCCAGCCTTCACTATATCATGTAGTGCTTCCATGGTCTCTTCAATGGGGGTGTGTTGATCCCAGCGATGAATTTGATATAGATCCACATAGTCGGTACCTAATCGCTTGAGGCTCTTATCTATTTCGCTCATAATGGCTTTACGAGAAAGGCCGGAGCCATTGGGACCTTCATGCATACGGGAAAACACTTTTGTCGCAAGGACAATTTCATCGCGATTGGCATAGTCTTTAAGAGCCCGGCCGAGAATTTCCTCGCTAGTCCCGCCTGCATATACATTAGCCGTATCAAAGAAATTGATACCAAGCTCCAGAGCCTTTTGAATCACCGGACGGCTGTTCTCTTCATCAAGTACCCATTGGTGAAATCCACGACCTGCCTCACCAAAGCCCATACAGCCAAGGCACAGCCGAGATACATCTAATCCTGTATTTCCAAGTTTCACATATTCCATTTGATTGATCCTCTCTTTTCATCGTAATGGATGTTCAGGCGCTCTCATGATATATTCTGCGCCAACTTTCCGCCTGAGTTAAGAATATCAAGAAAGTTGAACCACTACTTTGCTGCTAAGCTCATCTTATTTGTTTATTTAGCTCAATGGTTCTCCCTGGCCTGGTTCATCCTCTCTCGTATGACTTTGAAGTCGAAACTCTGACGGTGGAAGCCCGAACTGAAGCTTGAACACTTTGGAGAAATGGGCAATGTTTTCGAATCCTGTTGTGAAGCAGACCTCGGTTACTGTCAGTGGCGTCTCTAACAACAGTTTCTTGGCTTCATTCAGTCTTCGATTGCGAATCCACTTTAGTGGTGAGGTGTGGTACATGGCCTGAAAATCACGTTTGAACGTAGACAGGCTTCTGCCAGACAAATAAGCCAGGTCGCTAATAGACACGGGATTTGTAAAATTGTCTTCCATAATCTTGCTAATGTTGCTGTTTTTATTATGACCTGGTTGTAGCAACTCAAGTAAGAAATGATTATTGGAGTCCGCCAAGTGATACAAGAGCTCCATGAACTTCAGCCGTACCAGTCCGTCACTTACCTCATCCGGACTTTCAAAATAAGGTTTTAAAGATTCGATATAAGCTTGAGTGAATGGACTGACTGTAATGATGGACACCGGAACAAGTTCATTCACCGGATACATCGGCTTATAACCAGAAAATCGGACAAATTCCTCAAGTATATTCTCATTAAGGAAAAACATCATATAATCCAACTTGAACTCTGAACCGGGTTCACCCGATTTTTCGTAGTCAATCCGAATCGATTTGTGAAGAAACACCATTTCATTACTGCGCACGGTGTACTCTTGGTCCCCGAAACGAACTGTATATATGCCCGACTTAACGAATAACAACAGGTGATCTTTCAGAAAATATGATCCTGTTTTGCCATGTGTGTGCAAGCAAAATTTAATAATGGATAGCCCGTTCTGCTTTAGGCTTCCTTGTTTATCTGGTGCACTTTCCAGTTTTTGCGGTGCTTTGGCTATTTTTTCGGTTCTCATGGACATGAGCGGACCCGCCTTTGTAGATTTTGATATAAGGATAACAGGAAACGAGGACAAATGATTTGCTACCAAGCTCAATGATTTGTTCAATTAGCCCAAATATCCTGATTTATCCGTTAATTCCTGACGACGTAAGCTCATGAAGATCAAAGAAACAGCTAATACCGTAAGGATGACTCCAAGCGTTTGGAATCCTGTAACACTAAATGTTTCTCCCATGATGATACCAATCAATAAAGAAGATAAAATGGTACCCAGATATCTGGATGTATTAAAAATACCTGATGCGACACCGATCATTTCTTTTGGCGTGCTCTTGAACAGAGCTGTCTGCATGCCAACAGCGTTTAAGCCATTACTTACCCCAAATACTGCCAAGGCAAGAATTACAATGAAGACTGGGGAAGCTTCTTGCAATAGTATGACCACTATGGAACCGAATGTCATTAACACAGCAGAAACGATTAAAGCTGGCCGTGGTCCCGATTTGTCAATCCAACGTCCTGCAACAGGAGAAATGATAAGGGAACATAAACCGAGGGCTAACATAATCATTCCTGTATGGACTTCGTTAAGATGACGCACTTGCTGTAAATAAGTGGGCATTCCAAAAAAAAGAGCATAAAACAGAATATTAACCAGTGTGAACTGTATATTCACCCAAGTCATTTCGGGATATGAAGCGAATGCTCGCAGAGGGATAAAGGGTGATTTTGTTTTTAGTTCATGTCGTATAAACGTTACTAGTGCCATCAAACCGATTCCCCCTGCAATAAGGTGCCACATTGCTATATCTCTCGTTGATTTGACTGAAAGTAAACCAATTAACAGCGTCACCAAAGCTATTGTAAATAACAGGATGCCTGGTGCATCAATCAACTCTAGCCACTTCCGAATAGTTAAACGGCTAGTGACGGGTTTGGATTGATCATCCTTCGGGATTGTTTTCCATGCGAACAAAAAGCTTGCAGTTACAAACGGAATATTAACGATGAATATGCTATGCCAATCCCACCAATGAATCAATACACCACCAATAAAGGGGCCGATTGCTGCTGCTCCAGATAGGAAAATCGCCAAGACAGACAAGGCAGAAGCTTGTTTTTCAGTTACATAAATTCGTATAATCGCCATTCCCACAGCTACCATCATGCTTGTGCCAATAGATTGAATGATCCGGAATACGATAAGCCAAGAAAAACTTGGGGACAGCGGTGCCAACATGGATGAGACGAAGACCATAACAAGACCAATAAGGAATATTTTTCTGCGGCCAAATAGATCACTGCATTTGCCCATGACAGGTTGAGCAACAGCACTCGCAATGTAAAATGAAAAAATAATCCACGAAACGGCTTTAAAATCAAGTTGATACACTTGTTGCAGTCTTGCGATGGCTACAGAGATCATGGAGGAGTTTAACGGATTCAGCATAATTCCTAATCCAACCGATAACATTAACCATTTATTTCGAACATTCATTGTGCAACCTCCTTCTTCTCTGCTGTCATTTTACTCGAAGTCTCTTATTTATTCCAACGCATTGTATGTTATGATTTGATGTACTAAAAGGAATGAGGGAATGGTGAAAATGGAGCTTCTTCAACTAAAATATTTCTTGATTGTGGCTCGATGCGAGCATGTTACGGAAGCCGCGGGAAAGCTGCACGTCACTCAATCCTCACTGAGCAAAACCATACAACGGTTAGAGGATGACCTTGGAGCTCCTTTATTTGATCGAATTGGAAGAAAACTGCGACTGAACGAATTCGGAAGAACATTTCTTCACCGAACCGAAAAAGCCCTGTTCGAATTGGAACAGGGAAAGCGGGAAATTGCGGACCTCTCCAATTCGGATCATGGCACACTCCAATTGGCTGTAACTACGGCAAGCACCTTGCCAGGAATACTGCGGGAATTCCGGAAAAACAAGCCGAATATTCAGTTTCATGTACAAATGGTAACCCTAGATCACATGTCCAGGCTCCTGCATCGGGGTGAGGTTGATTTTTGTCTGTCTTCCCCTCCGATTCAAGGAGATGATATCGAATGTCAGATACTTTTCGCAGATCCCATCGTAGTAGCCGTTCCCGTGGGTCATCGGTATGCAGATCGAAGTGGTATAAGCTTAGCTGAGCTTAAAGACGAGTGGTTTGTTGGTGTGAAGAATGGGTATGGTGTTCGTGATTTGGTTGACTCCGCATGTCAATCCGTCGGTTTTGTACCGAAGTATGTATATGAAGGAGATGAACCTGCAAGATTAACCGCTCTAGTGGAAGCAGAGATCGGTCTCGCGTTTATACCAAGTACAGCAAAAAATCCGCACGAACGAATCACATATCTCCAGGTAGAGGAACACAGACTCGTTCGCGAAATTGCTTTATTGTCACACAAAAACAGATATATTTCGAAGGCTGCTTTAGAGTTTCGCAGTGTTGTTACGGCGTATTTTGGTGCAATGTCCAAAGAGATTTATGGAGTCCTGCCTATAGAAACAAACGGGGAATAACATCAGGTTCTTGTTCACGCTTGGGGCAAGGACCTGGTATTCCAAAATCAAAAAGTCGCCATGGGCGACTTTTTAAGCGACTATTTTCATATCATCGACGGGTAAGTACGGCCAAATACAAGATTAGCAGACTGTTTCGCCTGTTCAATAACCTTCATCACCTTTTCGCTATGCTCCAGCATTTCGCCTGTTTTCTTCAGATCCAGTGCACTGATGATACGATCAAACTCCACAAACTCGTCATACATGCGATGTGGATGATCTTTATGATCCACTCGAACAGGCATTTCCTTGTGAAGTGTGATCTCAAAGGATTCGCATTTATTAGTTGAGCTCGCCATGTGTATATGTCCTTTATTGCCCTGAATGTTCACTGCATTAGGGGCTGTACTATCTTTGGAACCTATGCATACACACTTGAAATTCCCGTAATCCAACAGCAACATACCTGAAGTATCAATGCCGCGTTCCATGTTGGCCCAATACTCCACCTTCTCAGGACTCCCGAAGAAGCCTACTACCAGATGAATATTATATAAATTAATGTCCATCAACGCTCCGCCAGACATTTCGGGGTTAAAGGCGGGCAGTACTTCTCCTGCTTGGAAAGCTGCATAACGGGATGAATATTGAGAATAGTTGCATTCCACGATTTTGATATCACCAAGTTTAGGCAAATATTGCTTCATGGATAAGACGTTTTTCAAATACTGATTTGAAATGGCTTCGATCAATACTCGTTCTTTTTGCTGAGCAATCTCTTTAAGTTCTAAAAATTCTTGGAGGTTAGAAGTAAATGGCTTCTCACAAATTACATGTTTGCCCGCACATAAAGCCTCTTTGGCATATGAATAATGCAGGTGATTGGGCAGTCCAATGTAAATCGTATCTACATCCTCATTCGCAAGCATTGCACTATACTCTGTGTAAATCTGGTCAAACCCATACTGGTTCTGTAAAGATAGTAATTTATCGCGATGGCTGGGTCTGGAGCTGATAGCCTGTAAAATTACGGTAGGAATGTCTTGTATAAAGCTCAATAGATCCCCTACAATCATTCCGGCTCCGACGATTCCGAGTCTCATGTTAGTTACACTCCTCCATGCCTTTTTCGAGTATTCCCATGGCTGTAATCGTTTCTTCGTCTTTAATTACTTTTTCTTTGCCATGTATGATGGCTTGATACATATCATCGTATACTCTGGCATAATCGCCTTTCTCGGAAGGTACTTTCTCTTCATGATAGTTTCCTTCCTCATCCAGGTATGTCAGGATACCATAATGCTGCGGTAGATCTATACCAAAGTCAGCGTGACCTTTGGGCAAGTAAAATAATTTCAGGTGTTCCTCTTGGCGGTCTTCGGTTTGCTTGACGAAGACTCCTTTTTTACCGTATACAACGAAACTCGGACGAGGTTTTAGGCGGAAGAAGCTCGATTTAATCGATACTTTGAGTGAATTGTAATAAAAGTCGAGATCAAAGTAATCATTCATTCTGCCAGATCCGAGCAATTGACGAACATCGTAATGAATCTTGTCCGGTTTTCCGAAATAAGATAACACTTGATCAAAGGTATGAACTCCATGCCCGTATAAATAGCTCTTGTATTTGGAAAAATGGGACGTAGCATTCGGAATCTCCGGACGATAATAATCGTAATGCATCTCCACCTCCAGCAGCTCTCCAAGCTTTCCTGATTCGATTACCTTCTTGGTCGTAAGGAAATCTGAATCATATCGTCGGTTCTGATAACATTGGATCAGCAGATTTTTTTCTTTGGCATATTGGAAGATGGATTCCGCTTCTTCTTTGGTTAACATGAAAGGTTTCTCAACAAGCACGTGTTTTCCGTGGTCGAGTGCCATTTTTGCATAGTCATAGTGAGATTCGGTATGAGTACAGATTACAATTAACTGAATCTCCTCGTCATTCATCACGTTAGCAATATCTTTTGTGTAGTAGATGCCGGGAGCTTTATCCCACTCCGCTTTATCTGGATTACGAGCATATATCGTTTTTACTTTCAAATGGTCTCGGTTCAATGAAAAAGGAAGGTGATAACGGTTTGTACTTTTGCCATTCCCGATGTATCCAATAGTCAGCATATTCATTCCCCTTCAGGCTCTTTTTCATTTATTATAGAAGAAGAAAGTCCTGCGTAGGGGATTTGCAGCAATAACGGTACATATGACCAATCATTCGTATGTAAGAAGGCTTATTTTTAAACAAAATGTTTATTAGACGTTCTCAATCAACGTTATTTCAATTTAATCTGGGGTGAACCTGTTGAAAATATTGACACAATTATCAGACATGCATAATTTTACACCAAATGAAAAAAGCATTGCTTCATATATTTTGACTCATAAGGAGCACATCCTTCACTTGAATATTCAAGAGCTTGCAAAAGTTACATATACTTCGCATTCCGCGATAAATCGCTTGACTCGTAAGCTTGGACTATCCGGCTTCAAGGAGTTCATTATCAGTCTTGCTCGCGAATTCCAACAAAGCACTCAGAATATTTCCAATGTCGACCCCAATTACCCATTCAGTTTGAATGAATCGTCCCTTCAGGTTGCAAAAGAGATTGCGGAATTAATGAAGGAAACGATTCAAAAAAACGTTGCGTTTATGGATGATAAATTGTTGACGCAAACATCACATCTGCTGAATCAAGCAGAACGAATTTTCATCTATGCACAAGGTGATTCAGAAATCCGAGCGAAGAGTTTTCAAAACAAACTGTTCAAAATCAACAAATATGTCGTGATTGCCACAGAACTATCCGAATGGGCACATCATACGGTCAATCTCACACCCCGTGATTGCGCGATTTTCTTAACCTATCACGGAAAGTCGAAGGATTACATAAGAGCTGCACAATATTTTAAAAGTGAAAACATCCCATTTATAACCATCACGGCAACCAGCCAAAGCCAATTGGCTAGTATCAGCACAATCTGTATACAGGTTCCTAACGATGAAGTGAAGTATGCCAAGATTGGTACATTCTCCTCGCAAATCGCCTTTGAATATGTGTTAAATGTCATTTACTCCTGTATTTATAAAATCGACTACCTGAACAACAAACAAAACACAACCAAATCCTACATGAAATTCTATGACGATGAATGATGATCAAATTCCTTCTATAACTTCAAGCCTGGGGGAAGACAATATAATGTTACACAACAAGAAAGAGCATTCCTCTGCCACACGGTGACTGTCAGGAATACTCTCGAATCTTCTTAACTTATGTGAAATTAAGAGTGTCGCGTCTTACTTAACGGAAAGCAGGCTCTCCGATATAAACTTCAGCTGACCTTCCAGCGATATTGGATCGTTGTAAGTGTCCGAAGTCGGATCGAGCTGGAACACATGGCCAGCCTTGACCGCTGGGAGATTGGTCCATAGCGTATTGTCATAGACAACTTTGGGATCACTTTTATCTCCCGACCATGGACTGGTGAAGATGATGTCACCCGCATATTCTGGCAGCACTTCCATGGAGATGGTGGCCCAGCCTGTACCACTGTCAATCGCCTCTGCCTGAGCCTTGGTTGGAGCCTTGAGGCCAAATTCGCCATAGATAATTTCGCCACCACGACCGAAATTATGACCGAATACATACAGACCTTTTGAATATGGGTTCAGGATGGAGACTGTACGGTTTCCGACAACGGCTTCCAACTTAGGCTTCAACTCGTTAATCTGTGTCTCCCATTTCGTTATCCAGGCTTTCGCTGCTTCTTCTCTATTGGTCAGCTTGCCCAATTCCAGCATGAGGTCCTTGTAATTCCGCTCACCATATTTGATTTGTACCACAGGTGCAATCTGGGATAAATTATCGATTCCCTCTGTACCCGTATAAGCAATGATCAGATCAGGCTTTAAGCTGATGATCTTCTCGGCTGTTGGCTGCTCACCCAAATCGATTGTGCCCTCACTTGTGAGCTGGTCTTTGATGTACTTGTTGTTCATTGCACCTGACAAAGCACCCACGACCGGAGCATCCAGTGCAACAAAATATCCGGTCGAAAATGCTGTCAAATCGACGATACGCTGCGGATTCTTAGGCACTTGTACCTCACCTGCATCCGACTGATAGGTCTTGGTCTCTCCTTCATCGGTTATCCCTGAAGCGGAGTCGCTTGTTGTTTCATTGCCCACAGCTGTGCTATTACCAGTTGTGTTGCTCGTTGTCGCTGACTGACCACATGCACTCAGAACGAGTACCACACACATTACCAGCAGCAATCCTATCCAATTTTGTTGCTTGTACAAAATAAACCCACCTTTTAAATGATATTGATAATCGTTATCAATAATATCATGTTACGGAGAACTTGACAAGATGATTTCTGAGACTGTGATGGCTATCAGATTAAACCTCGGATATTCATTTATTCTGACAACCATACAACAAAGAAACCAATGCAGGAAAGCCCCACATCGGTTTCTTTGTTGTATTTATTCCAGAGTTATTTTGTTTTTTCTAGAAGGCCGACAATAAGTGTGACTGCCTCTGCTCTAGTCGCTGTCTGATTTGGAGCAAAACGATTGCCACCGACCCCGCCTACTAGGCCAGCTTCCACAGTGGAAGCTACATATGGGACAGCCCATGCCGGAACGTCCTTCGCATCTTTGAAGTCGAGCTTGGCGTTAGAATCCGCAGGGATTCCGCCAGCGCGTGCAATCATAGTTACCATCTCCGCCCGGCTCAGCGTCTTGCTAGGGCCGAACGAGCCATTTTCGTAACCATTGACAATGCCAGCGGATGCAGCTGCTGTAATATAAGGCTTCGCCCATGAAGGAATCTTGTTATCATCTGTATAGTGAATACTCTCGCTTTCAGTATTCAGATTCAAGGCACGGCCCAGCATCGTAATGAACTCGGCACGTGTAACTTTCTGATTCGGACGGAAGGTCTGATCGCCATAGCCATTCACGAATCCAGCCGTCAGGGCTTTATCAATTGCTGTTTTTGCCCAGTGCCCGGCCGTATCTTTCAGTATCGGTGCATTTCCACCATTCCCGCTATTGTTTGATCCGGTACCCGTCTCATTTCCGGGATTGCTTCCGTTGCCAGCACCGTTGTTCGAACCGTTCCCAGTTGAAGGATTTCCACCGGTTCCTGAAGTGCCATTACCGCTGCTGGATCCATTACCGGAGCCGGAACCAGAACCCGAGCCCGGATTCGATGTTCCTGGATTGGACGTTCCTGGATCAGGATTTGGTGTCACCGTCTTCTTCACGATACCAAATTGATCAATAATGAATGGTGCTGCTTCGTTCAGATTTTGGTCAATTTCATACGTTATAGCTGTCAGTTTATTACCATCGATCGTAATGCCCACAAAATTTTGTACCTGACTTCGTTTTGGACGGCGGTTATCACTCGGATCAGGGCCATATTTGGCTGCATGATTCTCCTCTGCCAGTTCGAAGAGACTGTAGTAGGCGTCCCCGAGACTCTCACTTTTATTTTTGTAATAGACTTTTGGACCAGCTGTTGCCGGAATCAGATAGATCGAGCCATCCGGATTCACAGCGTACTCGATTTTCTGTCCATTTTGCATCTCGGTGATAATCTCTGGCTGACGTGCTTTTCCCTTCTGGTCAATCGGTTTGGTCCGGGCATAGATGTGATCATGGCCCTGAAGAACAAAATCAATGCCAAGCTCCGCCATGATCGGTGCAATCTTGGAACGTACGCCGTTTGCTCCCATGATGTCGGAATCCGTTGCGTGATTTGACGTTGTATACGGCCCCTTGTGAATGTTGACGATAATCCATTGGGCTCCGTTCTTCTTGGCAGTTTGAACATCTTTCTTCAGCCACTCGACCTGCTCTGTAGAGAAGTTGTCATAATCGCCCGAATCCTCATTGGAATTCAACACAACAAAATGCGCATTGCTGTAATCATACGAATAGTAAGCTCCCGTCTCCGTTGCAGAATTCACTGGTGACTGGATATTGAAATGATCGATAAACGCATAGTTTTCGTCCTCATGATTCCCTGCGGATGGGACGATGGTTGTGTTCAACAGGCTTTCCTGCGAATGACCAAGGAGCCAATTCCATTGTTCCTCTTTGACGCCTTTATCCACAATATCTCCGTTATGCACGACGAATTGTGCATCCGGTATCGTAGCCAATGCTTTGGCCAATGTCTCGGATGATAGAATAGCCTCATCCTCTTCCTTCGCCTGTGTGTCCGCTAAATCAATGAAGGTGAACTTGCCTTTTTCCGGCGCTGTACGGAACGTACCTGTCTCGCTCCAGACTTCCTTGGAAGCATCCCCTACACGGAAATAATAGTTCGTATTGGCTTTCAGATCTGTCACTTCAGCTTTGTGCATCAGCTCCGCTGGAGCATTTGCAGGCTGAGCAGAGCGTCCTTGAACCGATTTGGCTTGTGTGAAATCAGGTGTTGCAGCTGTTTTCTCCACAACTTGAAGGTCGCTATTCGTTACTTGATCGGATGTATACCATGTAAAGCCCTTGCTCTTGGTCGGATCTCCATGGAACGTTACTGTTACTTTGTTTACCTGTTCCGGAGTGGGAACTGTATCCGATTCCTTGATGATTCCGAATTGATCAACGATATATGGTTGTGCGTTATTACTATTTTGGTCTATCTCATACGTAACGGCTGTCAGTTTACCCCCGTTGATCGTCAATGAAACGAAGTTTTGGACCTGACCTCTGGCCGCACTTGTAGTGTCTCCATATTGCCGTGCGTGGTTTTCTTCAGCACGCTCGAACAAGCTGAAATACGCTTCGCCAAGTTCTGGCTTTACGTTTTTGAAGTATACTTTGGCCCCGGCGGTAGCGGGAATCATATAGATCGTTCCATCAGGCTTAACTGCGTACTCAATACTTTGTCCGTTCAGAGTCTCCGTTATTTTGGACACATCTTCCGCAGTACCGTCGCTCTTGATTGGCTTCGTCCGTGCATAGATATGGTCATGTCCCTGAAGTACCAGATCGATGCCCAGTTCGTTCATCAACGGGGCGATTTTTTTTCTTACACCGTTCTCGCCAATAATGTCTCTGTCGGTGGCGTGATTGGACGTTGTATACGGACCTTTATGGATGTTGACGATAATCCACTCCGCTCCTGCTGCTTTTGCCTCCTCCACATCCTGCTTCATCCATGCCACTTGCTCATTGGAGAAATTGGCATATTCGGCGGAATTCTCATTGGAATTCAATACAATAAAATGGGCTTTGCTGTAATTATAAGAGTAGTATGCACCTGTTACTGTTGCAGCGTTATCGGGCTGCTTCAGGTTAAAGTGCTCGTAGAAGGCATAATTTTTGTTCTCGTGATTGCCTGGGGATGGTGCAATGGTCGTATTCATCAAGCTGGTTTGTGAGTGACCAAGCAGCCAGTTCCATTCCTGTTCTGACGTTCCGTTCTCCACAACGTCTCCGTTATGAATGACAAACTCCGCATTCGGAACAGTAGTCAGCGCTTTGGAAAGTGTAGAGCCGGACAGGCTGGCCTCATCTTCTTCCTTTGCTTGAGTATCCGTCAGGTCAATAAACGTAAACGCTCCATCAATGGGAGCCGTTTTAAACGTTCCAACCTCACTCCATATGCCCAGATTCTGATCGCCAACGCGGAAATAATAGGACGTATCTGGCATAAGATTCGTCGCTTCCGCCTTATGTACCATTTCTCCCGGGGAGTTCGAAGCCACGGACGCGCGCCCGATGAAGCTTTGGGCCTGACTGAAGTCAGCAGCGCCTCCCTGGTTCGGTACCACTTGAACATCGCTCTGTACCGATGCAAGAGGGGTATACCAAGTGAAGCCTTTGCTTGTTGTTGCGTCTCCATAGAAGGTAACCGTTACTTTGCTGATATCCAGTAAAGGCGCATCAGCCAATGCTTTAAGCTCCATATCAAAATACAGGTCAGAGCTGCTCTCACTCTGTTGATGTACTTCGACGGCGATTTCGTTTGATCCATCATGCAAATAGGCTTTCATTGGCTCAGTCAGGTCGATATCCTCATACATTACCGGCAAGTCCTGACTGGAGGTTGCTTTGGTGGAGTATTGAATCTCGCCGTCTGGCATGCCAAAGCGACGGACTTCCACACCATTTACATAAATCACTGCACCGTCATCAATGCCGAATGTGCCGAGAATTTGTCCATAACCATCAATTTGGTCCTTGTTAACGGTTAGGTTTGTCCGGAAATAGGTTGTGCGGGGTTTTGATTCTTTGTCCAGACCGTAGCTGACTTCCGTATGGACAGGTCCAAAATAGGAGGTGCTTATGCCATTGCCGTTGTCCTTGTAACCAAACGGAGCAGTTCCGGAATTCCAAGACGAATCATCGTATAAAGCACGCCATTCCGACAGTAAGTCTTGACCCTGATCGAAATATTTCCAATTGGCGTTACGCTCTAACAGAATATCTGGCTCAGACAACGATGCGGCTTGCGCTGAATTGGCTCCCCCAAATCCCGCAAACCATCCAAATACCAAAGCAATGGATAACAGGATGGCTAACATCTTCTTGTAGAGGTGACTGATCATAATTCTCTCCTTTGTATGTATGATTGCTTGGCTTATGTAAACCCAAACAGAGCTAGCATAACAAGGGAAGATCAGGGAGGCGTTATCCGTGAGTAAAACCTATGTAAAGAGTTACACTTTTCAAAATGTTGCACAAGAGAAATTCACTGAATTGAAAAAACGGACAGCTATTGACTGTCCGTTTCTATCTAGGATTTTGCATATTGTAAAATAGCTGCGGCTGCACGGACACGTAGGTCAGCTTCTTCGCTGTGCAACGCTTCTTTCAACACATCGAGGGCTTCTTTAACTGTGTCTTCATCTACTCTGACCGAAGAATGACTGTCTTCTTTAGTCGTTTCTGAGTTGACCGAGAGCCAGGGGTCCAATTGTGCCTGAGATATGGGATGTTCGAATTTCGCAATGATTGAATGTTGATTACGTAATGCCTGTACTTTGTCATTTAACTCCATCAGAGGGATACGTCCCAGCCAGGTAACACCTCTTCGGTGACATAGGGACTCTTCTCCCGTGCCGTTCGAATCATCGTAAAAATAATCGCCAAGATCCCCGACGTATGTCCATTCAGCATCATCTACCAGAACATAATCTCCATCCTGCATGATATACACAAACATATGGAGAGTCTCCAGTACTTGTGTCAGTTCCATCTCTCCGATCCCGTAACGTTGGATCAGTTGGTGCTTCCATTCTTCCGGTGGCTCGTGCTCCAGATCCCCTATCCCAGGCCAGGCAATGCCAATAAAGTTATTCTCCAGGAACGATGCGGTCCAGTTAATTCCTCGCAATGTTGATTGTATATGAAACAAATTCATGGTGTCCCTCCCTATTGTGATTTCAGGATTTATGCCTAAGTATATACCCCAGACATTCGTTTCTGCACTAAAATCAAACGAAGTTCTTCTTTCATTCTGGAAAAAAGCAATGCTTAATCGTTTATTACAAAGTCCTAAATTAGATTTTAGCTTACCGTTAGAACAAATCAGCCTCTGTTGTTCCTTAACATCCTCTCGATACTTGACTATCTACTACATGCTGTAGTAAGTTAGTCATACTACGTAGTGTAGTAATACCCTTTGTTATGGACGCATAGCGAAGTAAGGAGTGTTCACCGTGAACCAAATTCAAAAATTATCGGATACTGAAATGGAGCTGATGGAAGCGATCTGGGAGTGTGAGCCACCAGTCACCTCCACCGAACTGCTGCACCTGTTTTCACAAAGGGGTAAAGATTGGAAAGCGCAAACAATCTCCACCTTTCTCTCCCGGCTGGTAGACAAGGGAGCTCTTATGGCTACAAGGCATGGACGTACCAACAAGTATGTGCCTCGTATTTCGCCCGAAGATTACAAGTTACTGGAAACACAACAAGTCCTGGATGATTTATATCAAGGCTCAGTCAAAAATTTGATTTCAGCTTTGTATGACGGCGACAAACTCTCCGATCAAGACATTGCAGAGCTGAGACAATGGTTTTCGGAAAAGTAGGTGAATACTATGAATACTATTCTTGTATTATTGTCTACCTTGACCGTTGCCGGAAGTGTTGTCGTCGCTTTCATCTTGTTACTGCGCCTTTTTTCCTTTCAGGCTTTTCCAGCAAAATGGCGCTTTGGCATTGGGAAAATGGCTTTGGGTTTGTATCTATTGCCCATATTTTTTGCTTCTCACTGGGTGTTTACAAGGTTCATATCCAATGCAACAGTAACCAAGTTACCCTTAACAGTTGAACAGGGGTTGGCTGAGCCGTTCTATCTGGTTCCTTCCATCCCGGTACAGTCCATTTCAGCAAACCTAGCGCTCTCATTTATATGCGTATGGGCAGCTGGAGCCATAGTTTTTGCAGCATGGCAAATATATGGTTACCACAGGTTTCTCAAGAAACTAGAACTTACACGAACCATCGTGCCGAAGAACAGCGAAGTTGCCGAGCTGCTCCCGGTCGTCAAGAGAACTCTGGGTCTCAAAAGCGAGGTTCGACTTGCATATAGCTCCATGATTCGCAGTCCTTTTCTGATTGGGTTGTGGAAACCGACGATTTATCTGCCTTTGGAGAATGCAGCAAATGTGGATCTCACCCTGGTGCTTCATCATGAACTGATTCACCTGAAAAGGAAAGATTTATGGGTCAAGGCGCTCATATTGGTAGCTCGTGGGCTGCATTGGTTCAATCCGCTGATTCATACACTTTCCAGGGATATTCACATATGGAGTGAACTGTCCTGCGATGAAGAAGTCGTAAAGGGAATGTCCATTGCGGATCGTAAACGCTATGGGGAAATGATCCTGAACGTAGTCGCCGGATCAAGGATTTCACCCACCCCATTGTGCTCCTCACTATCCGGGGACGGCAAACAACTAAAAAGGAGATTAACCATGATGCTTAACGTAAAAAAAGTGAAAAAGAAAACCTTTGTTATAGCGATATCAGCGCTCTTTCTGGTTACTGCAATAAGTACCGTAACAACGGCTTGGGCCTCCAGCAATACGCCCAGGGTGGTTGCGAGTGAGGAAACAACTTCGGGGGTACCACGTCCATCGGCACAAGCCGAAGTTCGGGAAGACGCTTCTGTAGTACCACGCTCATCGGCACAAGCCGAAGCTCGGGAAGAAACTTCTGTAGCACCACGCCCATCGGCACAAGCCGAAGCTCGGGAAGAACCTTCTGTAGCACCACGCCCATCGGCACAAGCCGAAGCTCGGGAAGAAGCTTCTGTAGCACCACGCCCATCGGCACAAGCCGAAGTTCGGGAAGACGCTTCTGTAGCACCACGCCCATCGGCACAAGCCGGAGTTCGGGGAGAAGCTTCTGCAGCACCACGCCCACCGGCACAAGCAGAAGTTCGGGAAGCTCCTGGAGGACCACGTCCTTCGGCACAAGCCGAAGTTCAGGAAGCTCCTGCTGTAGCACGTCCTTCGGCACAAGCAGATGCCAGTCATTAAGGGCATTTTCAGGGAATCGCGACTTAACCAGGCATGATATAAAAAACTATAAGCAGCAGCCTTTGTCCAGCATTGGAACGAAGGCTGCTTGATTGTTTTGAAAAGAGAATTGGTGCAAAAAATGCTCAGTTCTCTTCTAAAAGGTAAAGACCAACAACAAAAATGTTGTTGGTCTTTACCTGTCCTCTTTCAGCGTTCAATTGTCTGTCGGCTAGGCTGAATAGCCTCCACACGACCGTGATCATGAACACGGTGGTCTTATTACTGTTCTTTATACACTCGGACGTAATCCACCTGCATGGTGGCCGGAATATCAGATGCGTTCGGAATCCGGCCGCCGTCAAAGTTTCCGCCGATCGCCAAGTTCATAATGAGGTAGAACGGCTCATCGAAAGGTGCGTTCGGATTATTCGGTGCGGCCGTGGAATACCACTGCTGGTTGGTGACTTTATAGAAAAACTTTCCGTCGACATACCATTTAATGTTGTCCTCTTCCCAGACTACAGAGTATACATGATAATCATTCGCAAAAGTTTGCCCTTCTGGGAAGTGGTAATCGCCACCCGAATACTGGTTCACGGGCCATTGTCCGCCAAAGTGTATGGTACCGCTTACTGAGCCAGGCAGACGTCCTCTCGCTTCCATAACATCAATTTCACCTGATGCAGCCCATGTGCCATATACCGAATCTTTTGGAAGCATCCAAAGTGCCGGCCAAACCCCGTCGCCTGTAGGCAGCTTGGCACGAAAATCGACTCTGCCATACTTCAAGGAGAGTTTATCCTTGGTATTAATCTTGCCAGAGGAGTACTTAGCATACCGATTCGGATCCTGCGGGAAGGATTTGTTGTCGTTCATGGCTTTGATATTCAGCTTTCCATCCTGGACAAATACATTCTGGGTGCTGTTCGTGTAATGCTGCAGTTCTGCGTTGCCCCAACCCCAGGTAGCAGGATCGTTATTGAGATAATAGCCAGTTTCATAGTTCCATTTACTTGTATCGAGCGTAGTTCCGGTGAATTCATCCTGCCAGATGAGATTCATACCCGAGATAGCCGGGTCGGTTGGAGTCCCGATCGCGATATCTTCTTGATCCGATACATCCGGACGCGGAGCATTTGGATTACCGATGAAGGTATAGTTGACGAAGTTGTTGCCAATATTTCCGCCCGCCTGTCCGTTCAGTGGATAACCGATACGGATTTGCATATTTTCCTGGATGGGCTGGAACCAAAGACCATAGATATAATCGGCCCAGTATCCCCACTGATTGGCAGCAGACATATTGTTGTAACCATTAGCGGAGTATGCAAACTTGCTCTGACTGGAGTTACTCAAATCCACCCATTGTCCATTGATGTTAATCTGGTATACAAAATTACCCAGTTCCTTGGCGATTGGCGCACCTCCGTCAATTTTGGGAAGCGGTACTCCAATGGAACCATTTGCATCTGCTGTAAAAGTTGTTCCTTCGTATGGCGTAATGACATATGAATTTCTTGTCGGTTCATTAAAGGTAATCGTATAAATGAGATTAGCCGAAGAAGTCTTTGATTCCAATTTGACATTGATCGATTCCGTTACGTTAAACCAGTAGCCACCGCCGCCATCAGTGAATTGGCCAAAATTGTGATCGTAGATCCAGCCGCTGGCTGCGTTATTATCAATATCAATCCAAGTGCTGCTGTTCACTGGTTTGACATACACCTTCAAATCATCCGCAACAGCTTCATAGGTGACCGCAGGATTATTGTTAAACGTTGGATATGTAAAGCCTGCACCGCCTGTGAAACTTGCTGTGATTTGTGGCCCTTGTGTCGGATTCATCGCTGTGATGGTTGTTTTGTTTATGTTTTGGAATACAAGTTGATATTCAAGCTTAACACCATTCGCTTTGGAGTACAGTTGAATTTCGGTTGTTGCGGAAAGGGTGAACCAATAGCCATTGAAGCCGCCATCGCTCCAGTGCCCCCAATTTTGGTTATAGATATAACCACCTTCTTGGTCAATATCAACCCAGTTGTTGCCTACTTTTACGTTCACACCCACGTCACTGTGAACATCATTCCAAGTAGCAGAGCCTCCATTGAACTTAGGCATGACAAATCCGTAACTGGCCTTGCCAACCCCTGATTTTGAAATAACAGGCCCGTCTGCTGGTGAGAAGTACTCCATTGAGGTAACGGTAGTTCCCGCTGCCTGAACCTTTGAAGCCGGCAATACGCCAACACTAACCAGCATCACAACCACTAGGAACATGCCAAATACCTTTTTCATCAACCGTTTCTCCGTAAAGTGAGATAGTTTCATCATTGCCCTCCTTTAATAGAATCATAGTTTCTCCCAATCTATGCGTATTAAGGAAATCGCTTACATGGGGGAATATCTTTATTCTATCGAATAGGTTAATTTGCTGAAAAGGTACATTTGTTTTTGTTGTATCCCATTTTTTTGGCTTTTGATTCAATTCGCATATTTAACATAGGAAATTGCCCGTTTGATTATGCTGTTTCATGGTGTAGCGTTATCGTACTGAGCTTCGTGCTCTGCTTTCTGCCGCATCATCTGTCGGTACTCTGTGGGTTGGATCTGCATCACAAGGCGGAACGCCCGTGTGAAGCTTTTGTAGCTTTCATAGCCAACCATAGCAGCCACCTCAACAATTTTATGATCGGTTTCGGCCAGGAGTCGCCGCGCTTTATTCAGACGCACATCTCGCAGGTATTCGGCAAAACCTTTACCCATATTCTTCTTAAACAGATTTGAGAAATAGGCATAATTAAGCGACACATGATTGGATACCATCGCGAGGTCCAGCGGTTTATGGTAACTCTCGTGTATAAAACGAATGGCTTCATTTAAGTCCTGCGAATGGCGATAGCTGCACTTATATTCAAAATAGAACTGATTCAGCCGAAGAAGCTGCTGTTGCAGCGCCTGCATATAATCGCGCATCCCCGGATAATCGAAGAGATTACGCACAGACTCAAGGTCCAGTGCTTCTTCCCCCATATAAGGGCGAATAACTCGTTCGTATTCCTCCATCATCTGCACGGTGGCGGCGCAGAGCTGTTGGGTATAGCGAATAGGATAGCGTTGCAGCACATTTTTGTGAAATATAGCGGAAATACCCTGAGTAATTATACTACTGTTGTCGGTTCCAACGGACTGGAACAGTTCATATAAGTCTTCATAGGGAAGTTGCCACTGCTGATCCATATGCTCAATATGTGTTGGCAGGATACTGTACTGATCTGGAAACAGGTAACTATGGCGATAGAGCTCAAGCACTTGTGTATAGCTGCCTGGCAGCCCCTTTAACCCTTGAATCGGGTTAGTCATGGCCGTTATCGCATCAATCTTTCCTCCCTTGAGCGCTGCAGGCAAAACACCTGGATCTATCGACGCATCTACCGCAAGAATCAGGTACGGGCGGTGTTGCAGACAAATACAACCTTGTCTGCCAAACACACGATAAGCAATGGCTTCCATGCTATGGGCGCTGCTGGCTCCGGGCTGATTAATCCAACATTTCTCCCGTAGCAGGCACAGGCGATAGTTGCACCAGAGGGTAGGATTTTGTTGCTGAATCTGAAGAATCCATGCGTCATCGCTTAACGCACCTTGCATAAACATTCGTAATTCTTTACGATCTGTCTCTTGGGCGAGACGGGATACATGCTGCATGTTAAAGGTAAGTGCCTGCCGTGTTTGGATTTCTTGCCATATATGCTCTAGCGAAGTTTGCAGATCCTCTCGCTTCAACGGTTTTAGCAAGTAGCCCTTTGCCCCAAGTCCGATGGCTTTTTGGGCATATGTAAAATCACTATAACCACTGATAATGAGATATTCCAGCTCGATTCGCTCCTCTTTGGTTTGTGCCATGAGTGCAAGTCCATCCATATCCGGCATCTTAATATCGGTAATAACGATGTGGATGCTATGCTGGCGCAAAAGGCTTAGTGCCTCTACTCCGCTCGCGGCACAGTAAATGTGGTTCAGTTCCAGAGGAAATTGAAGTAGCATCGCCTGCAGACCATCACGGATGTGCTTTTGATCGTCCACAATCAGAATATTGATCATATCCTACCACCCTCCAAGATTTGCATTTTCCCAAGGCAAGCGTATCGTTACACAGGTATAAGCACCCTGAACACTCTCAATCCAAAGACCGCAATTCTTGCCATAATGAAGCTGCAGTCGCTTATTTACGTTTTCCAAACCAAGACCGTTCTTGCTGGAAACAATCGGCGTATCCGAGTCGCTCCGCAGTACCGCTTGCAATCGGATTAACATCTCCGGCTCTATCCCTGCTCCATCATCTCGTATGTTAATGAGGAGCAGACTGTCATCCACTGAAAAGGTAATCTGTATAGACACACTGCCACCTGAAGGTGCCGCGTGATGAACTGCATTTTCAACGATGGGCTGCATACACATCTTGGGAATGGCATAGCGAAGTATCTCCTGAGGAAGATCCGCTGTCATAACGATATTGCTGCCTTCCATAAAGTTGATAAATTCAACATAACTTTGGATATTGGCAAGCTCTTCACGAAGGGCAACGGTATCACTTCGCCACTGCATGCTGTAGCGTAGCTGGGAGCCCAACGACACCAATGAATTAGCTATAGCAGGCTGCCTCTGTACCTCTGCCACCATACGGATCGATTCCAGAGCGTTGTATAAAAAATGGGAGTTCATCTGCGAATGCAGGGAGTGCAACTGTGCGTTTTTGGCAATCAACTGTTTATCCACAACTTGTGTCATCAGATGTTTGACTTCATGTAACATTTTATTGTAGTTCACAGCTACCTCATCGATTTCATCCCCTCTTTCGTTCTCCTCAAGGCCGGTATCAATCATTGCATCCAGTTGCCCTTTCCGTACCTGACGCATTGAAGCCAGTACGCTGTCCAGCCTTCGGAAAATGCGCCGAGTTGTATGTGATACGAGTAGCAAGAGCAGCAGCAGTACACACAATGTAATCGTTACCACAAATGCATACCAACTGCGAGGCCCCTTCATCAACGCCTGATGGGAGGCAATATCGACCACATAAGTATTCAACGGAGCAATGTACCGGTATAGTGCATAGTAGCTCTGTTCTCCAACCTTAACCTTGACGGGACTTTCCTGTGGCAGTACGTTCAACTGGCGATGGATACTGCCAAGAATCTCGTCCAATCCCTGCCCGGACTTTTGAGAAAATTCATGCTGGGGATTGTAAACATACTGGGGAGGATCGCTTTCGTTCATCAAAACTGAAAAGAAGTCCCCCTTGCTCTCCTGGAGCAGGTCATTGAAAAACATGCTGTGCGGGACGCGAATTTCCATGATACTAGGACGTTTTTGTTCCTGCCCCTGAAGGCGAACCAAACGGTAGTAGGATAACGTATGTTCACCATCCTTAAAAGAAAATAAACGGTAAGCCGCGCCACCTTCATCCCGAAGCTTTACCCAATAATCCTGCGGCCAAAATTTCTGATAATGATAGATTTCAGGCCATATTTCATACAAGTTCGGGTTATCGACGTAAAAGCTAAGCTCACTAATCATCGCATTGCTCTGAATGATATTATGCATCTGCTCAAACTGGTTTTGCTTAAATTTTACTAGTCGAAGTCCATCCACAAGCATATTGGAATGGATAAAATCCACAAATGATTTTTGAGTTAGCGCGGTAGTGGAAGCGTTCTCAATGGTATTCATTCTGCTGCGCAATTGTTCGTTTAGCCATGAAACGTGGCTGTTTCCCACTGCCATAGCATCCTTGTATAGCTGGTTTTCTTGCATGCGGATATACAAAAAGGATACCAAAATAACAGGTATGGCAATCATCAGGCTAAACGCCAAAAACAGCTTCTGGGATATACGGGCATTCCGGTAAAGTTTCCTCAATCTAGCCAGTAGGTATTTCATTCTGATGCCCTCACCACCTTTGTTATACCATATATTACAAGTTAGCTGATAGAGAGCAAGGATGTTAAGGAATGATTATTTAGCCATCTTGGCTTTTCTCGCATCCAGCTCGGCCTGACGGTATTCCATCACCTGATTAAACCCGTAATTCACACGACGTGCAAAGAAATTTTCGAATATTTTATCAAAAGCAGCTTCATCCTTGGCTGTGATCAGTTCAGGCAGTACTTCATCCCAATTCTGAGAAATACGTGACCAGGCTAATGCTATATCGGAATCTCCTACAGGATCTAATCCCTTATAGATGCCGCTGTCCAGGTCGGCCTGTTGGTTGGCGAACTCCTCCATTTGCTTAATGGATGGGGCCTTCTCCGGTCTCCACGGGTTAACGAAAGCAGGATTTCGCAGCATCCAGTAGGTATCCATGATGCCATATTCCTTTTCCAGCCGCTCCCTATCCATATCAAGCAACTCGACCATGTCTGCCGTCAACTGCGGTTTACCATTCTCCATCGCCCAGGTTTCGCCTTCTTTGCCCAAAAATACATCCCTCTGGCCTTCTTCGCTGGCCAGATAGGTCAAAAAGCGGATAGCTCGTTCAGGGTTTTTGGTGGATTTGCTAATCATCGTAACCATCCAGCCATCCATGCTGCCGGGAAACAGTTTGGCGGGTTCTCCCCTGCTGTTGCGGGGTCCATCCATAGCAATATAGGATGAGCTCTGGTTCGTACGGACTGCCAATTTCGAATTGAGGTCCGATATGTCTGTCCATTCCCGAATCATCATAAAATATTGGGCATGGTTGGTTTTTTCCTGTACCTGTGCACTCGAGTCAACCAGAAAATCCACATTAATCAGGCCTTGCTCATAAGCGGTACGAAATGTTTTCAGCCACTGAATATAATCGGGATCTGTAATACGGTCGTATACTTTACCATTCTGTTCATGGGGAATCGCGAGCAGATTTTGCAAATATTCGGTCATCCCGTAGGATGCATTCCCCTGTGCCCAAAATGGACTGATCAGTTGGCCTTTATAGACAGAATATTGATTCTTCAGCAATTGCAGTGCATTTAGAAAACCTTTCGGCGTGCTGAGGTCCGGTTTGCCCATCGACTCATACAGATCTTTACGTACGAGAAAGGTTTGGTTCGCTCCCGTCAGGCCGGTTGCACGCATCTGTTCGGGACTGTACGCATCATTGGGAATGACGTAGGTATGGCCGTCTTCCTGCCGATACCATTGTAGAGCACCATCACCTGCTACCTTGTAAAAGTACGGATCATACTGGTTGGCCAGCTCATCCAGGGCATAGATGAGGTTGCTCTCCCGAAGCTTGTTAACCGCACTTTCCCAGGAGCCGATGGTTATCAAATCCGGCAAACTACCGGACGTTAACATCCGTGATAACATCTCGCTTGGTTCACCGGTTGGCACTACAAATTCAATATTGACTCCTGTTTTTTGGGTGACATATTTGGAAGTCAGACTCTCACCCCAAATGTGCCCGTACCATTCGGCTCCAACGAACCACGTTACATTCACGGGTGTGGTATCCAGCTTCCATGCCGGTTCTTCCGGATTAAGCCTGAAACTCTGCACCTGCTCCGTTGAGTCAGCTTTTCTCGAAGCAGCCTTATCTTCCGCTTGCCCTGAGTTGGAACAAGCAGCCAAGCCTGACATCAGAAATATCATCAACAAGGCTAAGATGAAAGGGCTACGAACCATAAACATCTGAGCGTCTCCTTTCTATATTGGCCATCTGCAATCCCCA
Organism: Paenibacillus sp. JNUCC-31; assembly: GCF_014844075.1. Taxonomy (NCBI): domain Bacteria; kingdom Bacillati; phylum Bacillota; class Bacilli; order Caryophanales; family Paenibacillaceae; genus Paenibacillus; species Paenibacillus sp. JNUCC31. Next base: position 6,987,796 of record NZ_CP062165.1, on the reverse strand, counting down.
TCTGCATCAGCATTCATACAACTGGTGGTACAACCGATTTTACTATCCTTGGATTAAAATGGAAATGATTTAGTTATCGTTCTTCAGATGATTCGCATCATGCCCCCCTAACGAAACACAATCATACCCGCGATCATTGGGTCGATCATTGCCCTGCTGATTTTCTTTTCTCTGACGCGGTGGAGCGTTCCGAAGGCTTTAACAAGCAGTGACGTAAACCTGTTGTATATTGGATAATCATGATCAGAGACGCTGCGACACAGCGACTTTCACCGGGGTTATTTTTTGGAAGTAAAGGTACGTTCTTATGTATAGGATAAAAAGGCCCGAACCAGTAATCTTAGATAGATTAACAATTCGAGCCAGGCTTCTTTATGTTTTACATCCTCTTTATTGGAGTTCCGTTCGGTTGCTGCTTATGCAAATATACGATGAATCAAGCTTAAGCACTCGGAACGTTCAGCAGTTCTTCAAAAGCCAGGATGTTGGTTTCAAACTGCGGTACGGTCTGTGCTTCTTCTGCCGCTTGCACCAACTGAACCACCAAATCATGGTACGGTGTTGCAATCCCCGTTCCTTTCGCCTTGCTTGAAACCACTCCGTTGATAAAATTAATTTCCGTTTTGCGTTTTTTCTCCAAATCCTGCAGCATGCTCGCTTTGAGCAATCTCGAAGGCTCCATCACATAACGCAAGGTCTGAATGCGTTCAGCAATGTCTGATTCGTTGAGAAGCTCCAGTGAGGCGATATCGAATTCGTTCATTTTCACAAAGGAAACGCCGTTTGCATGTCCGACTTTAATCGTTTCATCCGCGATATGAACCGCACTTCGAATGCCCGCTTCATGATCCAGGATGTCTCCATATTCACCATTCAGTGCTGCAGATAAACCGCTGTATGCGTTGTTGATCAGCAGTTTGGACCACTTTGTTCCAACGAGATTATCGGAGATGTGTGTACCCCCGACCAGATCCAGAACTTCTTTTACACGCTGAATCCGATCGGTATGTTCTCCGTTCAATTCACCAATCTGGAAAGCATACTGTTTGAATGTAGTGTACGCTGTGGTCAGGCTTGAAACACCAGGCTCAATAAACGTAGCGCCGAATTCGACGGAGCCGGCTATGACCCGTTTTGCCCCCACAATGGACGAGACGTTGTCCTCCGGAATTCCGTTTTGCAGGGAGCATACCATGCTGTCCTCATGCAAGAACGGAAGCAATTCCTGTAGCACCGACTCATTATACAACTGTTTGGTCAATAGCAGCACGAGATCATATGACCCTGACTTTTGCTCAGGGGTAATCGCTTTTACTTTCGCTTGAAACTCCGTTGTTCCGGTCACTTTGGCACCCGTCTGATTAAGGGCATTCACATGCTCCTGATAAGCATCAATTTTATTGCCCAGCCTTCACTTAGTCTGACAATCAAGAGATTGGAGGATGAATTGGGAACCACCCTTTTTCACAGGAAAGGAAGAAATATCGAATTGAATGCGTCGGGAGAAATCCTGCTGAAACATGTGAACCGGATTTTTGTTGAACTTGAGAATGCAAAGCTTGCGATGCAGGAGAAGGAACATGAGCTTTCCAAGCTGATCCGAATCTCGATCTCGAATTCCAGATTTCTCTCTGGCCTGATTAGTGAATATATTCAAGGTTTTTCCGAGTCTCAGATTCATCAAGGGATTGCAAGCCGGAGTGACATCATCACCCAGTTGAAAATGGGAGAGGTAGATCTCGTCATCACCGGTCACCACCCGATTCAGGATGAAGAGATTGAAGGCCATGTGCTGGTTGAGGAAGACATCGTTTTGGTTGTGCCATCCAAATATACTTACGGCGGAGACGAGAACATTTATCTAAGTGCTGTCGCAAGCGCACCCTTCATTTCCCTTGCCAATAATGAAGAATATAGCCGCTTTACTACGATGTTATGCGAGAAGGCCGGCTTTGTTCCCCATCACGCTTTTGAAGTCGATTCTCCTACACTGGTCGAGATTATCAAGCTGGATCAGGGCGTTGCACTGCTTCCCGTTTCCGTCTGCCGTAATCTGGGGATGCATTATGTATCCATTGCTGACCAGACAGCGATATATCCGATCAGTTTGTCCTGGATGAAACATCGGATGTTATCTCCGTCCATTCAGCAGTTTCGTGCATTTATTACCTCGTACTATGAGTCGAATGCCGCCCTGTATAAGGTACATCATGATATCCGTTGAAAGAAAGACCAAAAGACCACGAGTTTCCCGGTAAGGGAAGCTGTGGTCTCTGTGCTGTGTATAAGTGGTCTGCTCCCAAAATGAACGGAGTATATTCCGGTTCACACGACGACTTTAATTAGGTTCAGGAAACTGTCAATCCGTGTTTATACCAGCCCTCAGGGATCATCTCCCGCTCAAGTTCGAGCAGTTCGGCAATGATCTTGTCTGCATCACGGATGGAGTTCACAAGTGGATCGGTGAGCATTGCCCTTCTCAGTTTCTCATAGCTTTGCTCCACGACAGCCTCGGCTGTAAGTTCATGTGTATCCAGCACCACCTCCTGCATGCCCCGAATTCCCCTTGGCATCTCGCCAACATGAAGCGGCTTCACGCCGTCCATGCTCACATCGCAGAGCAGTTCCAGGAATGAATCTTCATTCATATTGGTTACCGCGCCTTGATTCAGCGTGTTGATGAAGAACTTTTTGCCCAAATTCCCTACCATATTCTCAATAATGTCCGTTGCGTGATCCGGACCAAAGGTGCTCATATAATCGGTAATCGGAATCTCGCCAGAGAGAAAGTCATCTACCTGCTGCCACATTTCGTCGTGACGCTGATATCGCTCTTCCGTTTCCCAGATCGACAAAGGCGGGATGGCGTCCGACGTTTGGCCCAGACCTTGCCAATACCGTACGTATTCCTTTGTGTGCGCCGTACAGGTGGGAATGATCCCAAAGATGTCATACAGCTCATAGGTGATCGCGTCGTTGAAAATCGCTTTGGCACCGCGATCGCCGCCATTGTTCTCATCCCCTGCCATTAGGCGCATGGCTTCCGCGATGTTGGGCATCACATTTTGCCCTTCATACTCGGCTTTGAGCAGCCATGTGAAATGGTTGACACCAGCGATGCGAAAATCGAACTTCCGGTCAATCTCTTCGGTGAACTCGCTATGATCTCCAATAATACCAGCTCGAACGGCGTAATAGGCTTTCTTATGGGGCATATGATGACTATCGCAGAGTGCAAATGATTTGAGCTGCGGTGCATAACGATGCAGTGCAATGCCATGAACTGTAGACGGATTAATGTAATTAATCACCCACGCCTCCGGGCATAACTCTTCGATGTCTTTCGCACATTCCATAATAATCGGCAGTTCCCGCATTGCCCGAAAGATCCCGCCTGGACCAATCGTATCCCCGGAACACATGCGAATGCCGTACTTCAAAGAGACCTGACAGTCGATTCCCCGGTATTTCACCGATTGCTCTGCAAAGCTGAGTACAACGAAATCAGCCCCCGGCAGTACCTTTCTGCGGTCCACCGAACCTTCCACTTTAAGAGAAACGTTGTTTTCCCGAGCGACCATCTCGGCCAGTCTTACCATTTTCGTAAGTCTCTCCTCGTCCGTATCCACCAGCGCAAGTGTTCCCTGATTCAGGTATGGCGAGTGAACCATCTGCCAGATGGACTGACGACCAAAGAACAGGCTGCCTGCTCCAATGACAACGACTTTGGGGTGCTGCATATTTGCTGGATTCATCCATGACGCCTCCTTGTAAGATATAAGTCCATTATAGGGGAGTGATCTGGAATCGGAATGGATGATAGTTTTCAAAACATGTCATATAGTATGATACTTAACAAGAGTTAAATCCTTTGATATATTAGTGAAAATTGAAGGATGTCATAAAGTGGAGAAGGATGAAGTAAAACTTATGTATACACGCCCTGTAAATAGGAGCATCATCGACGAACTTTCGGAACATGTTACACTTCGCATGAGTTCTTACCTGGAACAGGCTCATGACGGAAAATGGATCGAACACAAATCACATTCCGATTATGATCTGTGGTTCATTACAGCGGGCTCTGTCAAGATCACGATCCATGGAATGGAACATATCGCAGCTCCGGGTGATGTCGTATTTTTTTATCCAGATATGCCCTATACAGCCTCGGCGACCGGAGAGTTGTGCCAATTCATCTATATGCATTTTGATTTCAGCATCAGCGAACAACGGCGAATTCTGGAGCAGTTCCAACTTTCTGGCATTGTGCCGGGAAAACGGATCTGTGAGGAAACGGCACTGTTCATCTCTTCTTACCAACGGCTCAAACATGGCAGCGTTGCTTCCGGAAGCCCGCTTTATTTAAAAGCTACCCTGCTGCTTGTCATTTCGAAGATTCTGGAGCTTCATGGGCAGGGGCTGTACAATGGCGAGTTTCTTAAGGATGGCCAACGGAATAAAACGGAAGGAAATCTGGGGGTTCTGCAAGGTGTTTTTCAATACGTCGATGCGAATCTGCATCGCCCCATTCGGGTTCATGAGCTTGCGTCCATAGCCGGCGTCTCCGAGAAATATTTTATCTCGCTGTTCAAGAAAACGCTGGGCATAACACCTGGTCAGTATATGAATCAGATTAAAATGAACCGGGCCAGGGACTATTTATATGAGAAAAAATATACGATCCAGCAAATTGCCGGATTCCTGGGTTACCCCGACCCCTTTACGTTCTCGAAAGCGTTCAAAAAAGTGTACCATGTGCCGCCTTCCAAATTTGAATAGCTTGCCGAAAGCAAAGAGGCAATCGGTACATACCGACGGCCTCTCCATTTTGATTAAATTGCCTGGTTATTTATGGCTTGCAAGTGAATTCCCCTACCGTTCCCCATATGCAAAAGGGGCTTCCGTGGAATACATCTCATGGAAAAATCCTTTGTACGGGATGGTTTCTTCCATACATTTGATCAGATATAGCACTTCCTCGTCATCGCCTTCCGTTTCTTCTCCGCTACGTTGCATGACTTCAAAATGGTCCAGAATATTCTCCAAAAGGGTAACTTGAATAAATAAAGGCAGCTTTTCCAGCATGTCATCCGCGATGGCGGTTTCGGAAGCATATCCTTCAAGTACAACTCGGAAATAGTCATTCATGAATTGCTTGCGTTTGTCTGCATCTGATTCGAATTGAATCCAGCCGACTCCGTTTGACCACAGGGCTGCGAGGTCGTACATATACCAACCGAAACAGGAATTGTCGAAATCATACACCGTAATTTGGCCTGTATCATAATCAATCGAATAATTCCCGTCGTTATAATCGAAATGGATCATGCCATAGGTCTCCTGGCTCGTATCCAATTCTTTTACCGATTGAAGAAGTTCAATCATCTTGTCTCTGAGTAAAGGGAAAGAATCAGGGATCACTCTCTTGATATACTCCGAATTGTAGGTGCTCGAAAAATGCGGCCTGCGATGAACGGGTGCATAGCTTTTCGATAGCTGATGCATTTGGCCCAGAACTTTGCCACAATTATAGTAGTACTCGGTAACAGGAACCCCTTCCCGGTACTGATAATGGTTTTCTACCAACAACTTTCCATTAGCCTTCACGAACATACAGACATAGAACGTGTGATCATTATAGGCGATCTCTTCGAGCAGATGACCCATTTTCGAGGGGACAACTTTGGAGACGCTGGCTCCATGCTCATACAAATAGCGGACATATTCGAGCTCTGCCAGATAATCTTCACGGTTTCGGTCAGGTAAAAATGAAATTCGGAGGATTCTGGATTCATGATCCTCTCGCTCACAGGTGTACACGATATTCCGCCCGCCCTCATGTGGCGGGATAAGCTGAACTTGGTAATCCTCCAAGTCAAATAACTTGCATGCGCTTGCAAGTAAGTGAGTATTGCTAATATGAACCGCTTCGTTAAAATTAATAATGATCTCCTCCAGTAAACATTGATGGGACGGTTTCCCGCACTGCAATGTCCACAAAAGAAATCCCTAAACCGCAAATATCCTTTCGTGGACCTAAAGCACAATCACCTTGTTAGACATTAAATTCACTCCTTTTGTTTGGATGTATACAATTTAACCTATAATTCCATATTGTTCTAGTATTTTCGTTTATAACTCTACAGCATTACGATAATCCATTTATTGTACGCGTTTTTCTTCTGCATAATATCTTTCATACTCTTTAACCAGCATATAACGCTCGACGCCGTTGGAGGGCATTCACTGCTTCCTCAGCATGCTGAATGGCCATTTCACGATAACCTAATTTACGTTCAATTTCGGCAAGCAGCGCAGATTGCATCCATTGTCTTCTAATGGATTTCAGGTGATCTCTGGCTTGCTCGCTCATCCCTTCTTCTATAAGTAAAAATGTTTCGTAATATGTACGATAATCCGATCTCCGCATCTTGGGGACCGCTTGCCGAACGGAGAAGATATCATTGCGGTAAACCCCGTAAGCTGCCTGATATATCGCTTGCATTGATTTTTTCGTTGAATTGTTTCTGAGCTTTTCCATCATGATCTCCACCTTCGTTGTTAAGAGTGAGTTTGATTTGGTTTGGTTCCAACCCATTTTGTTTCACCAATGCACAAAAAACGAGCAGGCCATATAGGTGACCTGCCCGTTTAACTTAATGAGTCAGCGGACAAAATGGATCCGTTAGTTAGGCGAGTCGGTAGTAATCAAACATGTTTTGTCCATCACGGATACTATGTTCCCATTCGATTATAGGTCTTACTCGTAAGCTCCGATATTTACAGAAGCTCCCTGTACTCTTGGCTTCCCCTCAATATCCAGTGTTCCGATAATTGCAGTATCCGTGTTCCCGGCATCAATCGCTGGAGAGGAAGATTGGAGATGGAAATCGAATCCAGAAGCATTCACAAATTTGGGGTCGATGAACAAGGAATGAGCGTCGTTTCCAGTTCCCGTTTTATAAGCGGAGAATCCTGTATAATCTTTATTTTTCCAAGTCCAGTTGGCTCCATTACTTCCGGCAGGGGCGAAATAAAGATTGTAATCCACAACGTTTCCAGAATTCTTGGTGTATTCATTGTAGATCAACACATCTGTGGAACTGGCCACGAAAATATTGTTCTTAATTACGTTATTCTGCGTATCGAATTGAACGTAAAGCTGGCCGCTGCCATCGCCAAGTGTGTCATTTTTGTATACGGTATTGTTGACGATCTTACAGTTTACCGTGGAGCCGCGTTTGGTGTCGTAGCCGCCCATGGCGATGCCAGTGAGACGGTTGTTGTAGACTGCGTTGCTGCGAACTGTAATATTGCTGGTGGATTTACCGGCATGTTCGGACGCAATCTCGATACCGATATCGTTGTTATAGCTATAGTTCTGCTCAATAATACTGTCCTTGCCGCCATCAACATAAATCCCATCCGCCGCATTGCTGTTATTCGGAAGTGACTTTCCATAGGAAGGATTATTATTGGAAGAAATATTGTAGACCCGGTTGCCCTTCACCAGTCCGTTCCGTACCTGATCGTAAGCCGTATTCGGCGCTTTACCCTCATAACCGATGAGATCGATGCCAATGTTGTCGTTATCGTGGATGACATTGTTGGTTACCGAGAAGGTATCCACATTACCGTTCAAAACCAGCGATTCGCTGGAGCCGAGCACGAGATTGTACAGTTCATTACCGTTAATTGTAATATCGTGAATGGAGTCCGGCGCTTTTGTGCCATATACGGCGATCCCATGTGCGTCGCGGCCAAGCAGATCACTGCCGGTTGGGGTAGCTGTATTTTTGATATCATGAACTTTGTTGCCAGACAAATTGATGAAGCTGCCTGCTCCGTGAACATAGATGCCTACGGGCATGACGTCCTTGGTCGCCGTGGTATAGTTGCGGATTTCAAAACCCTGGATGGTAACGTAATTCACATCGGTCAGATCAACCAGCCCTTCAATGCCGCTAACGGATAGTCCGGTGCCGTCAATGATTGGAACCTCTGTGCCATCGTTAGTGAATACAATCGGTCCCTGTAACGCAGAGCCGGAGCGGGTGATCTTCAGCTTCTGGTTGTATACACCGCCGCGAACATGGACTGTACTGCCTGCAGGAACAGCATCCGCTGCGTGTTGAAGCGTCTTCCATGGCGCGCTGCTCGTTCCCGCATTGGAGTCATTTCCACTTGTCGCCACATAGTAATCCGTGCCTGCTGCGGCAGCGGATGAGGACCATTCAATCCCTGAAACCAGTCCTATCCCTACCGCCATACTTAATCCCACCAGCAATGTTTTACCGAATTTCAACATACTTTCAACTCCCTTTGTTCAATTGGTTGCGCAGAGTAAAGCCAGACTCAACTATTCAAGTCCTTCTTGCAAATGAAGTACAGCCTCCATCGTTGGCAGGCTACCTGTTCCACCGATGCCAAGCGTGGACAATGCACCACATGCATTGGCAAATCGCAGCAGTTCGTCGGCCCGCTTTCCGAGCAAATATCCATATATGATTCCAGCGTTGAAACAGTCGCCTGCTCCCGTGGTGTCGACAGGAGTCAAAGTATAAGATCCGCGCGAAATTGTACTTCCGTCCAGCTCTCGCAATGTAGCACCTTTTGACCCCTGTTTGACTGCTACAATTCCCGCAACGGCAGGAAGCATGGAGTCAAGCACATCGGCTACCCCGTCGGCAGGAAAAATGTGCAGCAGTTCATCCTCGCTGGGAATAAACAAATCAGTCACCGCCAGAAGTGCACATATGCCCTTGCGATCCCATTGATTGGATACATCCCAACCGGTATCAAAAGATGTGCTGATCCCATTTGCCCGCAACCTTGAAAAAAGTTCTGTCCAATGGGGTCTCATTCCATCCTGCAAATAATAGGAACCAAAATGAAGATGTGTGGCCTGCTGCAACAGGGACTCCGGAATATAATCCGGTGTCAACAATGGGATACTGCCAGCGTAAGTTAACAACCCGCGGTCGTCGGGTGTGGAGAGTGACAGGGTTACACCTGTCTTGATGCCAGACAATCGGGTTACATGCTCTGTATTTACGCCCATACGCTGCAGCTCAGCGATACAGAACTTTCCGAAATCGTCATCCCCCACGACGCTGACGAATCTCACATCCGCTCCCAAGCTTGCCAGCGCACAGGCCGTGATTGCTGATGAGGAACCAAGTACAATCTCGAAGCCATCGACCATTTTCTCCCGATTCCATTCCGGCATCACATCCTTTCCGGACACAATGACGTCAACATTTAGCTCGCCAGCGATGACAACAACGGGACTTGTTTCCTGTCTCTGCATCATTTCAACACCGGAACAAATCCCTGTTCCGCCTCATACAGTTCATCGAACATGCTTCCGATTTCCTCCAGGGAGCACACGGCAGCAGTTAGCGGGTCCAGCATCAGTGCATGGCGTGCCATTTCCTTGTCGCTCCTCCGCACAGCTTCCACAGCCAGGTCAAAAAAAGCCATGTTCGAGCGGCACAATGCGGCCAAATGCTCAGGCAGTCTTCCGAAGCGGCAAGGCTGAACGCCTTTCCCGTCAACGAGGCAGGCTACTTCCACCACACCGTCAGGCTGCAAATTTTCAATCAACCCCCGGTTTGGGACGTTACCATAAATGACCTTCGGCTCATTTTTCAATACCGCTTCGATGATCATGGCTGCATATTCATTACTCGATTGAAGCTCAAGCGGTGCCGTTCCCTCAAGCTGTGAAACAATCTGCTCATCATTCTCCCTCCGCCAGATCGGCCAATTGTCAGCATAGAACCCTGTGGCTCCGTTATAACCTGTGCTGCAGTGCTGATCGATAAGCGATTGGCGTTTGCGGTAATACGGAATATATTCCGAGAAATGGCCGCTGGATTCCGAGACGAAAGCGCCTAAATACTTCATAGCATCAAATCGAACCGGGTCCTGCCGCAGCAGCTCAGGACTTTGTATTTTCTCCAACAAAACAGGGTATAGATCCCTTCCTGCATGGGACAACTCCACGAACCAGGACATGTGGTTAATCCCTCCGGCTTTCCATGCCATTTCTTCATAAGGAACTCCGGCATATTCGGCCAGTTGAGCGGACGTGTTCTGGATGGAGTGGCATAGTCCCACGACTGGAATGTCCGTAATGCGGGAAGTCAGGAGGGTAACCGCAGACATCGGATTGGTATAGTTTAGTATGATGCAGTCCGGGCAGAGCACTTCAATGTCCCGCACAATTTCCATCCAGCTGGGAAGCGTACGGAGCGTCTTGAACAGTCCTCCTGGTCCCAGTGTATCGCCAATGCATTGTTTTACCCCGTATTTCAGCGGGATTTCATATTCATAACGAACCGTCTCCAGCCCGCCCACTTCAATTTGGTTGATCACGAACTGTGAACCGCCAATTACCTCTCTGCGGTCCGTAGACGCAAGCACCTCCCACGTCTTTCCTGTCCGTTCCACGATCTGAAGTACCAGTCTTCGCGCCAACTCAAGCCGACGTTCGTCGATATCTACCAGGGCAATGGTGCCACCCTCCAGGCCTTCAATCAGCAGGATATCCATAGCGATCTCGCGCGTAAATGCACTGCCTGCTCCGATAATTGAGATTTTAGTCATCACTTTTCTCCTCGCCTGTTATTTCATGCCTGTCATCGCCAGGCCTTTAATAAATTGCTTCTGGAAGATCAGGAACACTATAATAACCGGTATCGTAATCAGTACCGCAGCTGACATGACGACGTTGTAATTGACCTGATGCGTTCCGTTAAAATAGACCAATGCCAGCGGAACAGTCATTTTGCTCTCATCATTTAATACAATCAACGGCCACAGGTAGTTATTCCAAGAGTTCATGAACGTGAATATCCCCAAGGCTGACAGCATGGGCATAATAAGCGGCATAACGATACGAAGCATCAGCCTGAATTCGCCAGAACCGTCCATTCTTGCTGCTTCCAGCAGCTCCTGTGGAATCTCTTCAATGAACTGTTTAGCCAGAAATACACCGTAGGAGCTGACCAGATTGGGCAAAATGATCGCCAGCAAATGGTTAACCAGTCCAAGCTCAGCGGTAATCAAATACGTTGGAATCATAATAACCTGGAAGGGAATCATCATGGTTGCCAGGATCAGAATGAACAGCAGTTTCTTGCCTTTAAACTGATGCTTGGCAAATACATATCCGGCCAGAGCACTGGTAAATAAGGTGATTACCGTTATGATGACGGATGTCACCAGGCTATTCAGCAGCCACGTCACAAACGGCGCCTCGCTAAAAACCGTTCGATATCCGTCCAGGCTCGGCTTGCTTGGAAATAACCCGCCGGAACCTGAGACGATGTCCATGTTGCTTTTGAGAGATGACAATACCATCCAGGCATAAGGCAAAAGCATAATACAAGCTATGATTGCAAGAACTGCGATAGTGACGCCTTCCCACAGACTTAATTTACGCGGCATCGCCTTCTCCTCCTGTTCTCCTCAATGTTCCCATTGTGTGCGTCCCCATCGCAGTTGCAGCAGCGTCACAAGCAGGATGATCATTAGAAACACGGTTGCCATAGCGGATGCGTACCCCATGTTGGAACTGGAGAATGCCTGTTCATAAATTTGCAGTGACAGCACTCGTGTCTCGTTGAAGGGTCCGCCCTTGGTCATAATCTGAAATTGCGGGAAGGCCTGAAAATAGGACACAACTGTCGTGATCGAGACAAATAGCGTCGTTCTGCGCAGTAAGGGCAGTGTGATGTGAACAAAAACATGCCATCGACCCGCTCCCTCCAGTTTCGCTGCTTCATAATACATATCCGGGATGGAGTCCAATCCGGCAATGAAAAGAACGATATTATAGCCAATATCAGCCCACAAGGTCATCATAATGACGGAATAGAGCGCATAATGCGGATCATTGAGCCACTGAATTGGGGTCATATGCAGCTTGGCAAGAATCATATTGAATAAGCCGTCATTGTAATTGAACATGGTATTCCATACGATGGCTGTTCCCGCCAGCGGAGCGATCGTAGGAAGAAAAAATACGGTCCGAAACAGATTTTTGAGCCACGGGATGCTGACTCGCTGAATCGCTGAAGCGATCAACAGTGTAATGACAATATTGATCAGTACGGCGATAATTACAAATTTGAAGGTTACCCATAGTGACTTCAGAAAAATGGAATCCTGGAACATGCGGATATAGTTCTCCGCCCCAACAAATACCGCGTTAGAGCTGAGCGGGTCATACTTGAATGCGGACAAGCCCAGGCTCCATGCGATGGGAAGGAAAGCAAACACCCCGAACAGAAGCAAGATTGGTACGAGTGAGATGATGATGAACCTTCGTTTTGCCCTGTAAGCTGTCGACTTTGCCGCTGGGTTAACCTTGTCCGCCTTGTTGGTAGATATAGCAGTACTCATGCCCCAGCACCCCTATCACTTATGTTGATCCTGATTATCGTTGATCGTTCGTTCGATGTTTGCCAATCCGTCCTCGACACGATGCTGTCCACTCGCCATTAGCTGGAAATTGTCGTTAACCTGCTTGAAGAAAAAATCCCGGTCTGCTATAGGACCAATCCATTGACCTAACGCCAATATGTCCAGCGAGGGCTTTAGGTGGGGATTATTTTTCAGAAACTCCGGGTTTCCGGCAATTTCCTTTTTGGCTGGAACGGTAAAGGTGTCCGTGTTCCATGTCGTGAGGTTGTCTTTCTCCGAGATGAATTGGATGAAATCAAGTGCGGCCTCCTGCTGTTTACTTTGCTTGGATACGGCAAGCCCCCAACCGGACTCAGCAGCAAAAACAGGTGGATTCTCCGTAAAGGAAGGCACGGATACGTACTCAAAATCATCTACCTTATAGTTGTTCTGTCCCGCAGCAATCGTCCAAGGGCCGCGATAGGTCATGGCTGACTTCCCCTGAAAAAAATAGTCAGAGGTATCCAGCTCACCGCCGAACGTGGTTAAATCTGCGACTTTGTCATCAACCACGAGCGAAACCAGGGTGGACATCGCTTTCTGAGCCTCCGGCGTGTGAAAATTCACATGTCCGTCTTCGCCCATAAAACTTGCGCCCTGCTGCAAAATGAGCGATAGGAACGTGAACGTAATATTGTCTGCCGACACAAAATCGAAGCCTTTTACTTTGATGATACCGCTTTCACGTACGGTTAATTTTTTGGCGTAATCCACAAGTTCTGTCCAGCTTGAGGGTGGATGATCCAGGCCTTGTTCTTGGAGCATTTGCGGATGAATCAGCATGCCGCCGTTCTCAATGTTGTATTCCAGAGGCAGCCCATACAACTTGTTGTCTCGCAAATATCCCCCCAGGGGGGCATCATAGTATGCTTTTTTCACATTTTCACTATCAGGGATCTCGACAAGCAGGTCGTTCTTGGAATATTCGGGTACCCAGGTGCCGAAGAATTCGGCAATATCGGGCGGTTTCTTCGCGGAGAATGAAGCTTTCAGCTTCTGGCTGTACACATCATACGGAAAGGTCTGATACTCGATCGTTACATCGGGGTGTAAGGTCTGATATTTGGATATTAATTTCTTGTAGGCGCCCACTATGGCGTCTTCCTGATGACTCCAAAAGACCAGATTCACCTTGCCTTGCGAGTCTGCGGATGGTTCGCCGCTGGAAGTGGAAGAACTGGAACATCCCGCTTCAGCAATTACAACGCAAATCATCGCAAGGATCAGCATAAACTTGGAAAAATGCATTCGCATATCCTCCCTTGTTCTGCAAATTAGCCAGCATTTGAAGGGAGGGAAGTTTGAGGATCAGGTGTATTTATATAGAAGCAATGTGATCTGTAGTTGTATGTATAGCAATCTGCTGCTCCCTGCACGCTTGCTCAAACCATCCCTCCGGCTGCTTATTCGTAATTACCCCTGTAACCTGATTCAAGGGAGCAATGGTAAACAAAGCACTTTTCTCAACCTTGCTTTGATCGAATACAGCATAAACCTCGCTGGAACGTTTCATTGTTAATTGGGCTATACGGGCTTCAAGCTCGGAATGCATCGTAAAGCCGAAATTCTGCGTTACTCCGTCCACCCCGAGAAACATTTTCGTAATGTTAATTTTGTCGATCACGCTTTCCGCCAGCGGACCGCACAATTCATAGCTTTTGGATCGCATAACGCCGCCAATGACCACGACCTGAATATCTTCGGCATCAGCCAATTCATAAGCAATATTCACCGCGTTTGTGACAATCGTAATATTACGGTGCTTTTTGAGTGCTTTCGCAATAAAGAACGTTGTTGTACCTCCTGTCAGGCAGATAATGTCCCCCTCTTCAACGAGTGCGGCGGCCGTAGCGGCGATCCGTTCCTTATCCATCCGTCTGAAATCGCGTTTTGCCGCAAAAGGCAGCTCCGATACCGCCGAAGTCAGACTCCCTTCATATATGGCTCCCCCATTGGTTCGAATAATCTCGCCCGCTTTTTCGAGCACGTCCAAATCCCGTCTTGCGGTTGCTTCCGAGCAGCCGACCGTTTGGACAATCTCTAGCAGCGATATTTTTCCATGCGATTTAATCAGTTCCAATGTTTGTGCTCTGCGCAGTTCACCCTTTGAATATTGCATAAGTCTCTCCTTTATTATGTCTGGGCTTGCATGATATCCGTTAACTGCAGCCCGTGCTAGCTCTATTGTGTAGGATGAAAGGATGGATTGCAATATGCCGAAGTGAACTGCATCCCATAAGAAAAACATCTCTCTGATGGTTACACATGAGGGATACAAAGCTGATTTTCACAACCTTCAGCCTTCACAAAGGAATAATCTGCACCTGATGCTCGTACTCCTCAAATAGACCATAGTCGATGTCACCTGCTTTGGAAGACATGGCATTCGCAGCCGCCGCCGCGACAGCTGTTCGCAGTCTGGACTCAGCCGAATCGCTGCGCTCTGACGCATACGCCATGCCGGCAACAAAAGCATCCCCGCATCCTACCGTGTTTACGGGCTGAATGGCTGGCGGCCTCACCATATACGCTGTTCCGTTTAGAATGGCCAAAGCACCGTTACTGCCGAGTGTGATGCACACCTCGTTAATTCCCTGATTAGCCAGCATGTGCGCTGCACGGGTCCATTCGCTTACATCGCTTGGCTTCTGCCCCAGCCATTCGGCCAGTTCCTGCTCATTCGGCTTCACAAAATGGGGCGCTGCGCTTAGCCCAACACTAAAAGCTGTTCCGCCTGTATCCAGGAAGGCTCGCGAGCCTGCTGAACAGACAATGCGTATCAGTTCTGCATACAGTGTGTCCGGTGCACCTGGGGGTAAACTTCCAGACATAATGACCGCACTGGACTGGGTGGCAAGCCTGTGTACTTTTTCCTTGATTGCTTCAACTTCGGCCTCTGACATGGTTGGACCCCGCCCAAGCAGCTCGGTTGAGCTACCGTTGGAATCGTCCAGAATGTTAAGGCAGACCCGCGACTCTCCTTCTGAGCGGATAAAATCAGTCCGTATGCCCCGTTCAGCCAAGCTGCTCTCAATAAAGCCGCCGTTATTGCCGGCAATAATGCCTGTGGCCGTGACTTGACCGCCAAGCTGCCGGATCACTTTGGCTACATTATTGCCTTTGCCACCCGGCTCGTTAACTTCTTGGGTCACCCGATGTACCTGGCCTACGCCAAACTTGTCAACGTACAATGTTCTGTCGATGGCCGCATGGAGTGTGACTGTGGTAATCATCGGACCACGCCGGCTTTGCCAGTGCTTCCACATAACCGTATTTTCTCCATGGCAAGCTGTTTAACGGCTTCCTTCGCCGGAGCCATGTATTTGCGTGGATCATTCTCTTCCGGATGAATTAAGAATACATCCTTGATCGCTTCGGAAAACGCAATACGCAGCTCTGTGGCTATGTTCACCTTCGACATGCCCAGCGAGACTGCCCGATGAATTTGTTCGGCTGGAATGCCCGAACCACCGTGCAGTACCAAAGGAACCGATACACGATTCGCAATGGTTTCAATTCGTTCAAAATCAATGTTCGGCAGCCCTTTGTAAATCCCGTGTGCGGTTCCGATTGCCGGAGCGAGTGTACTTACACTCGTACGTTCAACAAACTGCACGCAATCTTCGGGATCAGCCAGGGATGCATGCTGTTCCTCGACGACAATATCATCCTCAACACCGCCGACCTTGCCAAGCTCCGCCTCCACGTTCACACCAGATGCCTGGGCAACCTCCATCACTTTACGGGTTAGGTTTACGTTTTCCTCGAAAGGGTACATGGATGCATCGATCATAACGGATGTATAACCTGCTCGTATGCAACGGATAATTGTCGAAAAATCAGTACAGTGATCCAGATGAAGTGCGATGGGGATATCCGCCAAGTCTGCTGCGGTTTTAGCCGCATGGGCGATGTAATCCGGGCCCAAATGGTTGACTGTGCCCACCGTGGTTTGAATAATCAGCGGTGATTCGGTTTCCACCGCCGCTTCAACGACAGCCTGAAGCATCTCCAGGGTATGTACGTTAAATGCAGCGATGGCGTATTGGTCCCTGCGAGCTGTTTGCAGCATTTCAGTGGACGAGATCAGTGGCATATCCATTCCCCCTAAAAAGGTTGCGCCGCTCCCTGCTTCAAGGATTCAATGAGTACCCTCTATCAGAATAGCGACGATTTGAACAATTCTGCACCTCCCTTCACGGGTCAGATGAGCTTGGGAAACAATTGATAATTTTAAGCTTGTGATCATAATAATCTTTTTATTTGATTAAATCAATCATTATTTTGGAAAACTATTGCAATTTAGTCGGTTATAACGGCATAATAATGATTAACACAATCATATAACTATATATTTGATCAAAAAGATCACGAGATGAATTTTTCAATCCAAAATTATTTCCGGGAGGTACTTTTATGAGTTTGACGTATCGTGAAGTAAAAGAACAATATAAGGCCTTGCAGCAGACCTATGACTATTTACTGGCCAAACGCGCGGAATTTACTGCCTTTGTGCAAGCTCAAGCGATTACTTCCGTAACCTTTGTAGGCGCCGGATCGAGCTATTGCTTGAGTGAAGCGGCCGCGTTTTCCTTCCGTTTGCGTGCTGGTCTGCCTGCAATGTCACTTGCCGCGGGTGATCTCATGCTCCATGCAGATCGCTATCGCCACATGCTGGAGGGTAGCCTGATCATAGCGCCGTCACGATCTGGCAGCACCAGTGAAGTGGTTGAAGCGCTACGTATACTCCAGTCCGATCAACAGATTCATTTATTAACGATTTCTTGTGTAACGGACTCACCGTTATCCAAAAGCGCCAATTTCCCTCTGGAACTGCCTTGGGCTTTCGACCATAGCGTCTGCCAGACCCGTACAGTAACCAATCTGTATGCGGCCAATCTGCTTCTTGCCGCTTTTCTTTCTGGAGATGAGGACCTGATTATCGACATGCAGAAGGCGATTCATCAAGGTGAAGCCTACATGGCACGTGTTGAGGAAAACATCCGCCGCGTCTCCGACTTCAACTGGACGAACGCAGTCCTGCTTGCAGACGGTGAACTACGAGGGCTGGCAGCCGAGGGTGCCATCGCTCTGACCGAAATTGCCAAGACGCAAGCCCACGCATACCATCTCCTTGATGTGCGGCACGGGCCGATGGTCACCGTGGGTCCGGATACTTTAGTGATCGCTGCCTTGTCGGACAGCGGTATTGAGCATCAGCGCAATCTGTTGAGAGATATTAAGGAGCGAGGAGCCACCATTATTACGTTTTCCGATCGGGCGACGGGCATCCCGCAGGAATTCATCGACCTTGAGATCACAACTACTCATCCACTTAATACTGCGGTGCGAGGTATCCCTTTCATTTTCATCTCGCAAATCGCTGCTTTGGCCAATGCCGAACGCCAAGGTATTAACCCGGATCAACCCGATGGGCTGGTGGCCTGGGTCAAGCTGTAAGCAAAATCAGTCAGGTTCTTTCCGGTACGGTGAACGGTTCAAAGTAAGGAGAATTTCTACTTCTGAGGAAAATCCAGGACTTCTATTCGAACAGAATAGAAGTCTTATTGTGCACCTATAAATGATTTTGTTACAACAGTGTCAGGAACGATGAATGAAGCATTTAATTTTGAGCATTACAAACAAAAGGCTTAGGCTTCTGGAGAAGAAGCCTAAGCCTTTCGTGATACCCACTTTTTTTTTAACAGCTTGTTATAGTGCCTTATGGCTAAATTCAAATAAAGATCCCCCCCCTTGTTTCCGGGTCCGAGGGTCGCCTCTAGCAATGTATATTTCAGTTAACTCTTCTTTTAAACATCACTTATTTTTACCGAGTTGTTCCGCTAAACCGATTAGATGTCCTTCATTTCCACGAATGTAGCAGAGCCGATACGAGTTCTCGTACTGAACCACTTCGCCAACGAGCTGAGCGCCATGCTTCGCGAGTCTGGATACCAATTCGTCAATGTCTTCAACGGTGAACATGACGCGTAGATAACCGAGGGCATTGACAGGAGCGGTTCGATGATCAGATATAGTAGGTGGGGTGAGAAATCGTGAAAGTTCAAGTCGGCTGTGGCCATCGGGGGTAACCATCATAGCAATCTCTACACACTGTGAACCCAGCCCGGTTACGCGACCAGCCCATTCACCTTCGACAGTAGCTCGCCCTTCGAGCTTCAAGCCAATCTCCTCAAAGAAAGAGATCGAGTCATCAAGGGATTCTACAACGATGCCAACATTGTCCATTCTTAATAATTTGTTTTCTGCCATAGTTTTATCTCCTTATGTGTACAAATTTATTACCTAATCATCTAACACCTTCGGTGCTTTAGTTTTTCAAACTTACCATGAAATAGTGCAGTGCGTTGGACACCCACTTCTTTGGATGAAGAACGAGCTGAATTTCGAGTTGAAGTTCTGCATGTTCAAGGGGTAAGGCTTTCAGCTCCCCTCGCTCAATTTCCTCCATCACAGCCATTTGCGGCAAAATGGAAATGCCTTCTCCTGTCTTAATACTTCTTTTGATCGCTTCCGGATTGCCAAGTTCCAGCCCGATTCGATAGGGGATTGAGTTTGCCCGAAGCACTCTTTCCAGCAGCTGCCTGTAATTGCAGGTATCTTCAGGCATGATCCACTCCATATCCATTAGATCATTCAACACAACCTGCTCTTTGCCGATAAGCGGATGATGAGGATGGACAATCAGCAGTAGCGGTTCCTTGCGAATGGTAATCCATTGCAAAGCTGGATCGCTCGAATCGTCTGCGAGAATAAGCCCTATGTCAGCTTCGCCTTCCCTGACCTGATGCAAAATCAATCCCTCACGATTCGTATGCAGTCGTATGTTGAGATCCGGGTATTCCTTACGGGTGGCTTGCATATATGGAGGTAAAAAGTAAGAAGCGATAGAATCCATCGTACCAATCGTCAAGGATCCCCCACCCTGCTTCGCCATTTTTTCCTTGGATTGTTCATACAGTTCCAACATCTGTCCGGCAAGCTTGAACAGCTCTTCCCCAGCCGAAGTCAGACGAATTTTGTTATTGCTATAGCGTTCAAACAATTTGACTTCATATGCTTTTTCCAGCTTCTGAATTTGCGTAGTAACACTGGATTGTGCATAACCCAGCACCTCTGCGGCTCTGGTAAAGCTTTCGCGAAGTGCGACTTCTCTGAACGTTTGAAGATAAATTAAATCCAGCTTGCTCACCTCATCGAAAATATTGATGACAACGATCATTTGTTATAGATAACTGTGATGTTGGTTCCTATGATACAGTAGTTTCAATATAACGTGAAGGGGTAGCAGATTATGATGAAGGAACAACAAATTCATGGAATTTATATACCGGTAATTGCACCTTTTTCGAATGACAACAAGCTGGATATTGAATCGTATCGGAAGTATATTACCCATCTTGCCAATCATGACATTCAGGGATTGGTCGTAAACGGCACGACAGGAGAATCTCCGACCGTCTCATGGGATGAAGTAAAGCAAATGGTTCAGGCAACGAAGGAAATTCTAATCCGTTTGAACAAAACAATTCCCGTCGTCGTTGGGACAGGAACAAATGATACCTATTCCACCATCAAACGGACCGAGATGGCTGCTGAATTAGGAGCGGATGCAGCACTGGTGGTTACTCCCTATTACAACAGACCAACCCAAGAAGGGATTCTAGCGCATTTTTCCAGCGTTTCCCGGACAGGATTGCCCATCATGGTTTATGAGATTCCGGCTCGAACCGGCAGTCGAATGACTTTGGATACTGTGCGAAAAGTTATGGATCTGGACGGGGTTATTGGTCTGAAGGATAGTTCGGGTGGTTTGGACCTGTTATTGGCTCTATCTCAATATGAGATGAAGCCTGTGCTAAGCGGAGAGGATGCTTATTTCCATGCCATGCTCTGCCAAGGCGCTGCAGGAGGCATGCTGGCTTCTGCGAGTATACACACCCAACGGTACGTGGAGGTATATCAACGCTTTGCTTCTGGTGATATCAATGGGTCAAGAAACAGCTTTAAGCAATTGGAACCGCTAATCCATCAAGTGTTTACAGAACCTGCTCCAGCTTTAATCAAATGGTGGCTCGCTCAGCAACAGCTTATTTCATCTTCCCAACTGCGACTGCCGCTGACCGCCGCAACGGAAAATGCAAAACAAAGGTTGGCAGATACACTTATGAATATAGTCGTACCTTCTTAAGCAAGAATATCTGTGAAGTGCCCTTCCAATCGTGCAATAAGCTTATATTGACTAGAGCCGTATTGAGATACGGCTCTTTGTGTTTCATACATTTATTAGGCTACAGGAGCGACTATTATATTAATGGTTCAGAATAGGTATTTCTTTAAGTAGATTCTTTAAGTTCATTGCGTCCCATGGCATATGCTCGGTTATACCCAGCCCAACGACATCTGCTTGATCAGACAGCTCTTTTATCAAATGAAGGAGCTGCGGGAATCGCATGGTACCGGCAGGAGAAAAGAGATAAGGCTCCTCAGGGTTGGCGAATAATAACGAACGAAATGCCTTTGGATCAAGCACATCCAGATCAAGGTGGATAGCCAGTTGTTTAATGCCGCTTTCCTTGATCCACTCTTTTATAGATTCGGTACTGTTCGCAAGTTCTTCGGTTCCTGCTGTTCTGATGCCCAATCTCTGAATCATTTCTGTATCGGATTCTGCCGTGGTAATACCCAATCTTTGAAACGCTTCTGAAATCACTTCACTTTCTTGTTCCGTAGGCGTTGCTAACCCCGCGATAAATACATTTTCAGGTTTCAGAGGGATTTTTACATGTTTTGCAAACTCCCGATCTCCTTCTCCCAATAGATTCCCCAGTGGTAACGTATGTCCGTTATCATACCCCGTATATCCAACCAAATCACTGTGTGCATCAATCCAGATCAATCCTAATTCTCCATTGTACCGTTCGTTTAAATAGGCAAACGGGGCTTGTTCGACCAAGCAGTCTCCCCCAAACATGACGATCCGGTCAGGCTTGTGAGCTTGAATGATATGCTCGGCTGCTTCCAATTGCTCAATTAATTGTTTTCTGCCATTTATACCATTTTCGTTCTCCAGTGGAGTTCCATCATATGCTTGCACGGGAACTTGAATCAACGGTTGATCATTATCCGGTGCCAGCCAGGCAAGCAGTTCCGCTCCAAAAGAGTAGTTAGGGTTATTGCCCCCTTGCCATTGTGGCATGACCAGGCGTATTGTTTTTTGATTCATGTTTTTCTCTCCTTTACTTCAAAGTAAGGTTAGTATAAACTGAACGCAAATCAAAAAGTAGTACGCACTATTATGATAGGTACTACCCGAAAGGATAGCATACATATGAGCATGGCTGAATATCAAGGTAAGGTTAAACATATTCAAGATACACCTTTTGGCTACACATTGTCTGTCATAGGTGGCAAGTGGAAGATGGTCATTATTTATCTATTGGCAGAAAACCAACCGGTACGCTTTAATGAACTAAAAAGACAAATTGGAGCAATTACGTTTAAAACATTGAGTTCGCAACTAAAAGAATTGGAAGCGGATGGGATGGTCGAACGGAAAGAGTACCCTCAAGTGCCACCTAAAGTCGAGTACAGTCTGACAGTAAAAGCGGAAACGTTATTGCCCGTTCTGGAAGGCATGTGTGAGTGGGGAGTTAAAAATCAAAATGAAAGAGAGGTGCTCGAGGATGATTAACTTTAGAAATAAAACGTATCGCTGCACCTCCGAGATTGTTATGAGCTTACTGAGTGGTAAATGGAAAATATCTATACTGAATCACTTAACTAAAGGTCCCGTTCGGTTTAATGAGCTGCAACGACTTCTGCCTGATGCAACCCAACGCATGATTACGATGCAGCTTAGAATGCTTGAAAGCGACGGTCTCATTATTCGCAAAGTTTATCCGGTTGCCCCGCCAAAAGTAGAATATTATTTGTCCGATCTGGGGGAGGAACTGGCTCCCATGCTCCAGATGCTGTGCAAGTTTGGATCGACCTACATCGAGAAATTTCCCGACGAAGTATCCTGCGACAATGATGACTCTCGCCGTGACACCGTTAACATGCGGTAAACCCGATGCCCCTAGCTCTCTTCTCTTTGAGAAACCGTTCTATCGCAATAAAATTAATCAAGCAATGTTTGCATGATTTGACGGCAGTAGCCCTACACCCAAAGCCCTGCCGTCAAATATTGTGACATGAAAGGTTTAAAGAATTATAGCACTAAAAATTGCGTGCCAAAGCCCTTTCCCGAACGAAAAGCTAATTCCAGTTCCTCTTCATTTCCCTTCTCCAGTAAAACCACATTTTCGGGATACAACCTCCCTAACAAAGCCCATTGTACAAGCTCATTGCCTCCGGTCGGAATGAAGTGAATTCCATCATCCGTGTTCGTTACCAATCCGGTATGGGACAGAATGTCTGTTACCTGGTGCAAGCTAATAGCTGTGCGATTCACCTTTGCACCGTTGGAATGGTTTTCCCCTTTAGGCCGATATGAAAATCGATGTCCCCTAAAGAGCTGACCGAGATCTACAGTAAATGCATGACCTTCCCTCTCCAGACTGAAAAGCACAGTTGTTCGATCTAAACCTGTATTCGGCACCAACCTTGCGATGGAAGGAAAATCCGAATGCTCTCCTGAAAATTGAAGATGATCCTTGCTACCCGATATACCCGCTCCTGCTTCGTTACGCGGTGCAGCATAATAATCGTCATATTCATATTCGAACGAGACTGCAACAGTATCTTGTGGTTCTCCTACCTGAATGGTCTGTACCGGATGCCACTTCAATAGATAGCGCGCGGCTGAACCGGCCGACTCTCCCAATCCAGCTGGCAACACGGTCCCCAAAGGATATTGAAAACCGTAACCCGCAGAGTTCAAACCCGAGCTAAGCACACTCTGTGCATACTGGACAATCGCCTTGTGAGTTAATTCCTTCCCAATCAACTGAGTTAGAAATACCTTACGAGCAGGCTCCAGAAAACGTAATCCTTTGAATTGCGTGTGTTCCTTGACTTCGAAGGGTACTTGTTCCCAATTGGCAAAGGGAAGTAATGCATCTCGCAGCAATACAAATTGGTGCAGGTATTCATTATACAACTGCATGACCCTTGGTCCCCCAACAGGTCCCAAAACCTGAGCAATAGCTTCTGGGATCAGGGTATGACCGTAGCAATGACTTCTAAATTCAAGTTCACCAAGAGTTTCCCGTCCATATTGTGCGAGTGCCCTCTTTTCTGAATTAATCTCTCGTGCCCAGAAAACCAATTGTTCACCAATGCGTGCCGCCTGTGCTGTAAGTTCGACGCCTGCCTTATCCTTCAAAGCCAACGGTCCAAGTGGTAGCGATGACACATCGCCAGAGATCGCCAAATTGGCCTGAAGACTGTCCAACAACACCGAAGGATTACCGTTTATCGGTTCTCCCAGCTGAACAAGTATCGCCTCAAGCAGTTTATCCAGCTCAATGACTACCTCTTTTGCTCTATATATGCCATCAGGCAATTTCCAATCCAAAACCGCATTCTCGCCTGGTCTAATTGAGTCCTGTGGATATATGCCAATGAGAGACTCTACATCTATTGCTTTTCCCCATACGATACGTTTATCTTTCAAATGAAGTTGATACTCTGCCATTTTCCCCACCCCATCAGTACGATTTTATAGTGAACGACAATTCAGCTTACCGTTCGATTGTTAGATTATCAGGTTCTCTGATGGTTGAGTAGTACGCACTTTTTTGTATGATCCGATCATTTTTGTATCGTAGGATACTTTTTGATCCTGCTATAAAACGAAGAAAAAAGCCGCTATTAGGCGACTTTCTGATTGACCGTTCTTGTCTTAACGTTTGGTGCTTAACCTGTTTCTTTTGATAGGGCTTGCAATTGTTTTAGGCAGTTTCCCCTGTTCCTTAGCTATTCTCCGCGAACAACACGAAAACCCTGATCGGGACCAAACCCATTGGCATCAAATTTCCCTCGAAAAGCGATCTCGTTATTGTTGATACCACCGATCCAGCCTCCGCCCTTCACCACCCGGAAGGAAGCAATTTGACTCTCCGCGTCGATGTACCAGTCCCAGCACCATTCTCTTACATTGCCAGACATATCGTAGATTCCAAGCTCGTTGGGTTTCTGGGTACCTATCGATTTCGTTTTATTTTTGTTGCTCTCTATGGCAGGCCAGTTCCAATCTCCGGTTAAGATTTTGTCTCCGGCGTTCTTCCAATACCATGCGACTTCGTCGACTTTATTACTTCCGCTGTATGTGTAATTTTTGCTCTCCTTACCTCCGCCTGCGGCATATTCCCATTCCGCCTCTGTAGGCAGTCGGTAACCGTTAGTTCCCTCATTAATGGTTACTGTCCATTTTAAATTATCGTTATCATTCTTATTATTCAGGTCTTTGGTATTTTTATCTATATTGTAATGCGGTTTCAAGCCTTCTTGAATACTTCTTTTGTTGCAGTACTCCACCACGTCATACCAACTCACCATCTCCACTGGCAATTGATCTCCTTTGAAACCGGAGGGGTTATTTCCCATGACCTCAGCCCATTCTTTTTGAGTTACCTCATATTTACCGATATAAAAGTTCGACAGGGTCACACCTCTCCCCGCGAAATTGGATTTGCTGTTTTTAAACGTCCCGCCTTCCACGAATATAAGGTTATCCTCGGGTTCAGGTTTATCCTGCGAACAAGCGCTGATCACTAGCATTGTTGCTATTAAAAAGAACATTAATAGCTTTCTCATAGAACGATCTCCTTTAAGCTAATGGGAAAATAATAGGCTATGATGCCTGTCATTCGCATCCGGCAACGTCGAAGACCGTTTGTCAGACGAGAAACGGCCTTAACGTATCCGGACTGATGATATTACTTTTTTTCTGTGGGAATGGCATTGTGCCTAACCCTAGTGTATTAGCTCTTATTTTACTTTCATACAATGGCTTACTTTGGATTACTTACTTACCACACCGTTACGTTGGAACTTCCGCTACTTTGATATCCTTCTGTCGCCAATACCTGATAAGACCAGCTGCTACCCAGATTCATTCCTTTGCTTTTCCAGGCGTTCACATGGTTGCTGAATGTAATCGCAGAGTTGACTCCAGTCGCTCTCTTCGACTGCCTTACGCTCCAGTACTGTGGGAACGTTTGTGTGCCGTCAATGGAAGGCGCATTGTATCGCATCGTTGTGTAAATATCATACGTGCCACCATCACTGTTCACTGTACCTTTGTAAGTTCCGGTTGGTCGATACGTACCCCAGCTGTCCACAACGTAATATTCGATAAGTGCATTTCTCGTCCATCCGTAAAGGGTCAAATACCCATTGCCAGATGGTGCAAAGACACCTGCATTATAGTTAACTGTCCGGTTTGGAGATCCGACATTCCAGCCTTTACCAACTACAAAGTTCCCTGTATTTTGCCACGTTACACTGTAATTACCGCCTGATCCATTCACAGCATTGACTGTACCGCCGCCATCGGTCCAATTTTGCCAATAATCTGTCGCCGCACTGGAGGTTGCCGCAAATACCCCAAAACTCATGGAAGCTGCCAGAACGACCGTTAACATTTTTTTACCAAATTTGAACATACTCTACCTCCTGATATGATTGTATTTTCACTATAAAACTACGGTTAGTTTGATTCTCTGTGATGTGTTCGGTTTACCATTGGTTTTTTTTACTTTTACCTCCTTTCTAACTAAATTATAGAATGACAGCGGTTACATATAAACCTGGCAAACTAAAGATTAATCTCTAATATGTTTAGATTTATGTCTGCTTTCCTTCTAAAAATCGACTTGTACCTACAAGTAAACCAATAGGCAAAAAGCCGCCCAGAAGGACGGCTGAGAAATAAATTCTATGCTTATAAATTATTTAATCCTCTCAACCTCTACTGCGTCATCTGTACCCTCAACCCACATATAATAGCGTGTTTTATCTTTATATATGCGTACTTTCGGATACAACGAATATGATTGAAGGCTAAAAAAGTTTGGCTCAACTTGCTTCCATATTTCACCATTTAAGAGTTGATAACTATTCCTTATACTATATCCATCAAAGTATTCCATCTCAGTATCAACATAATCAGTCACATTGTTTTGGAGATAATCTAAATAAGTGATAAGAGGGCCCAATCTATTTATTTCTTCATTTAACTGTGAGAATGGAACCTTTATGTCTATAAACCCCTCTGACAATTCTGCAATTTGAGAGGGATAAAATCGAACAACTATACCATTATCGTAGTAATAAAATGATGTGAAAGAGCCTATCGGAATATCATATATACTCTTTTCATAAATTTTAATTCCCTTATTATACTTGAGCTGAAGGTTATGAGATAAAATAGACACAAGATTGGCCTTTTTTTGATCAGAATCTACTAAATCGTATAATGTAATTCGGTCACCTGTTGCAAGATCAAAATTAAAAATAATGGATACATATGTTCCTATATTGTCATCGCTGTAATTGAGCCCATCTGTGTAAGCTACAGATAATATTTTATTATTATTGTAAGTTGTTTTCACGCTCGTTTTGTTCCAAGCTACACTATTATTCTGTTGGAGAGCCTTATTGTCATTAGCTACTCTTACCGTATGTTCCTTTAAAGTATCATTTATTTTTTTTCTAACTATTGCATTTCCACCACTAATTTGAACATACGGTTGACCTTTATAGGTATATACAGCGGTTTTAACTGTTGTTGAAGCTTCCGTTGAATTGGATGAGAATAATACGTAACACGTTAAGAATAATAGTGTTGCCAAGATTAATTTCTTCACTATGACCTTGCACCTCCCACATTTCTATACCATCTGTGTATTTACTCAATAATAAAAGTTTACCCTTTTGAATTCAGTATTTTGCTCAAATATTGTAGCTGTGTAAGCTAAATGATATCCCCTCCTTTTTTTATTTTACCATTAATATTATTTTTGAAGGAACTGTCTATATCTCAAAATGTCATCTTAAAACTTTTTTTAAGAAGTTAGATCCTCCCCTTCCCCTTTCTACCCCGTATCTTTTTACGAAGTTGATTCGTTTACAAAGAGATACTTTACTTATCAATTTCTTTCTACGGAGGACGAATCATATGGAAATTTCAAAGGGAGTTGAAATGCTCCATCTGGATTATCATGGGAATGTGATCCACCCCATTCTTTTAAAGGATCAAGAAATGACTATTCTAATAGACACTGGTTTTCCAGGTCAATTCGAGGATTTGCGTGAGGCTATGGAGAAGGCTGGCGTCTCGTTAGACAGATTAAAGGCCGTGGTATTGACCCATCAGGATGTCGATCATATAGGGAATCTTCCGGAAATTTTGCAGACATGTGGCAGCGAACTTAAAGTATATGCACACGAAATGGATAAGCCGTACATCCAAGGGAAACTGCCTCTGATAAAAGATGGTCACCTCGAAAATCCCCCGAAGGGCACAGTAAACCATACTTTAATAGATGGTCAGGAACTGCCGTTTTGCGGCGGGATTTGCGTTATTCACACGCCTGGGCATACACCTGGTCATATCAGTCTTTATTTGAAGGAAAGTAAAATTCTCATTGCCGGAGACTCCATGTACAGTGTAGACGGTATGCTTGGGGGAATTCACGCCCCGACTACACCGGATATGAACGCAGCAAAACTCTCGTTAAGAAAGTATGCAGATCTAGACATTACATCTGTCATTTGTTACCACGGGGGATTATGTGATGTAAATGTGAAAGATCAGCTAGCAGAACTCATCCAAGATTAAAGTTTTAATATACACTTTTGGAGAGTATCATTCGGTTAGTTTTTAATGTCTGCTCATTTGGCTGTCACTATAAATCATAAAGACGATTCTTCAGGTGCTCGCCACCCGTGGAACGTCTTTTTTGGTTGAAGAGAATAAGTAAATCATTAGATATTTTTGTTGCAAACCCATAATTGTTCGTATACAATAAAACAAATTAGTTGTTCTATAAATATAGAACACAAAAGACGAGGAGAAAATTCGATCTATGAACTACAAAGTGGAAGTTGATTTCGCACCCATTTATGAATGTGTAAGTAGCCTGACGGTTTTCATAAGCAAACAGAATCATAATGCTCTGGATGCTGGAAAACTATGGGTCAAAGAAGTACAAGATCGGTTTGCCCCTGCCAAACTGCAACAAATGCGGGAGACGATGAAACTTGTAGGCGACTTTAGCCTTGCGCCTTATATTTGGAATTGTCCTGGAGAACGCTCAGTGGGTGGTTTTCTGGATTGGATTGAAGACCTAACCACAGGCCAGCTATATGACATCGCTGCTAACGTTAAGTTGTCCGTCCCCTCCAATCTCCCGGAACTGCGCAGCCGGACATCCGAAGCGCTGCGTGAATGGGACACACACTATTTCAGCCAAATCGATTCGACGATTATCGAAGGTCTTGCCTTAGAAGCTGAAACTAGGCGGTCCAGTCTGAACGGAACCAATGACCTCGAGGTCTATGAGGAGGCAACGGAAGGTATGCGTCTATATCCCACACCTCTGCTCAAACAAGTAATTCTAATCCCTCAATATCATGCTCGTCCCTTTGTCACCTCAGCCATCTTTGATGAAGTTATTTTCACCAGTTACTCTGCCGATATTCTCCCACCAGCAACGGGCCGACCTGAACATAGGTTGTTGCGTCTAACTCGAGCATTGTCCGACGAGACCAGATTATACATTCTCCGCTTGTTGGCCGGAAAGCAGTTAACATTCACTGAGATCGTTAGCGAGGTTAAACTTTCTAAGAGCACAATACACTACCACCTGATTTCATTGAGGGCAGCGGGGCTTGTCATCGTGCATTATAACCAGAAAACTACCTCTTACAGCTTGCGTATAGAAGCTCTCAACAAGCTTTCCGAACAGATTTCAGCTTATATTAAAGAATGATGATAATGCCCTTTAACCTACGCACATGGAGGAACACTCATGCTCAAGCGCAGTTATTATGGTTTACTAGCTACTGTCACTCTGAGTTCATTTGGTGACGTATTTGGTCTTCTGGCTATGGAATGGCTTGTCTATGAAATAACTGCATCTAAGATGGCCATGGGTGCGATGGCACTTAGCTTTAGCATTCCAGAAGTGGCCTTTCGGTTGCTCGGCTCGCCTTTATCTGATCGGTTACACCGAGGGCGGTTCATGGCAGTGCTTGCTTCTGTTAGGTTACTTGCCCTCTTATTACCGCTGAGTTTGGGACTCGCAGGTCACTTGCAATTATGGCACCTTTTTCTGGCCGCAGGACTAAGCGGGGCATGTTCTGCCCTATTCATGCCAACCGCAATGGCAATTGTTCCTGGAGTATCCGATGAACGCAAACTGGTGCGTGCATTCGCGGTAATCGACGGCTGCCGTAATGCAGCTGCCTTGTTGGGCCCAGCCTTGGCCGGTGCTCTTACTGCCGCCGCCGGGGCGTTGCCAACGCTGGGCATCAACGCTGTTTGTTACACCGCCGCCATTGCCACGTTGCTCTATCTGCCCACAATGCAGAAGCCAGTAGCAGCTAAGGCCTCCTTTTCAATCAAAGGTTATCTCAAAGATATTCACGAAGGTTTCTCCTTTTATCGTAGTTTCCCGGCCATGCTTTCGATTATGGGCATGGTTTCGATCAGCAACATGTCTTCTGTAGCGATCTGGACGATGATGATTCCTTTTGTTCGTGAAGTGTTAGATCGGGATGCCACTGCAATGGGCACATTGACCACTGCTTCAGCATGTGGCACATTAGTAGGACTATTGATCATCTCGTGGATGGGTGAAATCAAAAGACGACGGACAGTCATGCTGTGCAGCCTAGCCGCCATCGGGCTTTTTAACGCCTTACTGGGCCTATTCCCGAGTTACCCGTTTGCGCTCGTGGCTTTATGTGCCGCCGGTGCAGCAGGACCTTTCTTTGGTTCTCTCAGTTCTTCTTTGCATGGCACACTTGTCCCTGGACCTCTGCAAGGCCGAGTCAACTCAATACGGTTCCTCATTGGTAGCGGACTGCAGCCTGTAGGTGCTTTTGCAGGTGCAGCAGTTGCAGAACTCTATGGTCTGCCTTTCTTATTCTTGTCTTTGGGTCTGCTCCCTTTGCTTTGTTCGGCCGCTGCAGCATTCCTTCCCAATCTGAAGAATTTAGATGGTGATTTATCTACTTTACAGAATAAATCACCATTTAATTCTCATAACAAGGGAATAAACACATTATAGAAATGTCATTTTCTACAGTGGTAGATCTTTGGATTCGTCGTAAAAGTCTGGCTCGCTTGTAACCTACAAATCTGATACACACCACCACATAAAAAGGAACGACAATCCCTATCAAGGTTTTGTCGTTCCTCATTCATTTGAATTCTCTTCCCTTACATCTTCCCCGCTACAACAGTTCGAACTGAAGCTGAGGTTCAGCTATTTCGGATTTCCCTTCCAGCTGTTCAGTGCCATATCCCAATTCTAGTACCGCAGCAATCCGCTCGTTACTCCGTACACCCAACGTTTCAGCACGGCTCCGATCGTACATCCAGTCATGCAAGGTGCAGCGCACACCCAGACGCTGCTCATAGGCCAGCAATCGGAAATTTTGAATAAGGCAGAAGACGGCTGCAAAGTCCTCTTCCCGCTTATGATGATCCGCCTCTTCCTTCACCAGGACCAGAAGATACGCTGGAGCGTGCTCCTGCAATCCCTGCATAAGCTTCCCATTACGGTTATCGGCAAAGATAAATCGCCATGGCTCACGGAGTCCATCATTTGGCGCCCATACGGCATGATTGAGCAATTCAAGGATCAGCGCCTGCGATACCGGTCGATCCAAAAACTCACTCGGATTATCCATGTCTTCTTCCAGATCGAACAATTTCATTTATACATCCTCCTCTTCTACGTAGCCTGCCCTCGCAATACAGTCCACTTCTGCTCAGCTGGCGTTCTTTTCCGACTTCTTGGCGCTTTGTCGAAATATCCCATATGAAGAATGCCAACAAATCTTTCATCCTCGCGCAGTCCAATCCCTTGGAAAAATCCTTCATGCTGAATCATGGACTCTGTATCCCACAGCATTCCTAACCCTTGTTCCCAGCCCAGCAGCTGGAAGCTCTGCATCGTCCCGCAGGCAGCCGCATAATTGCGGTCATTGGTCAGACGATCCGGTCCTACAGTCGACATAACAATGGCATGAGCAGGAATATCGCTAAACCTCTTTTTAAAAACATCCAGCAGTTTTCCCGGAATCAGCTTCCCCAACTTGCTCTGCGACATCTGTTCCAGCATGCAATCCACCAGCCGTTTGCGTGCTTCGGGAGTTCCGGCATATACCACACGCCACGAGCCAGCTTCAACAAATGGTTGAAGCCGTGTGGCCTTGCGCAGCAATTCAACAACTAACTCCTGTTCAACCGGCTTGGAATTACATTTACGAATACTCCTGCGTTCCCTGATCAATTCCGCCAGACTCAAATACTTCACTCTCCTTCGTTTTACCTGGATTCAATATTTATACTGCTGTCTTGAAGAAATCGATGGATTACTTTTAGCTCCGTTTCCGAATATTTGTCCAAATTACGATAGAAATGTTCAGCCTCATGTACATGCAGACGTTCATGCAGTTCAAATATCTTTTTGCCTTGCGCTGACAACCGGAAATAGCTCTCCTTCTTGTTGTCATTCATTTTCGTGAGTTTGACGAATCCTTCCTCCAGCAGTTTCTTGCCAATTTTGGTGATACTTGCTTTGGACAAATTCATCGCCTCGGCAATGCCCGTGTTGTTAATAGGTTCATGCTTGCCAATGCAATCGATCATATGAACCGCGGTCAAATGCTGGGGGATTTTCTCGATGCTTTCACGCTGGGCGATACTTAGAAAATGCTCGATTTCCGTATCCTTGTGATGCTCATATACATGTAATAAACGGATAAATTGGTCATAAAGCAACTGTTTTGTTCGATCTTTTGAATCCATCCTTCTTTCACTCCTTATTTACTGATAAACAAAAAAAACCTTTTAAATTCAGGTTTGAATTACGAATTCCAATAAATATTGTTTAATTGTTAACAATATAGCATGAATGATAATGGTTATCAACTACATTTACCATGATTAAAATTTTTTCGCTGACAACGGGTCTGCTCATTTGCCAAACTATTGAACATTTCTTCTTTTTCAAGTACTATCTATCTAAACAATTCAAACGACCATATGTAACTGGCGAACACGGTGAACCGTGAGGGAGCATATTGGTTTTGTAATAAGCCGTACGCCTGGGCAGAGGTAAGGAATATTTATTTCCTTGCCTCTTTTTTATGTTGAAAGGGCGATGTGAGATATGAGTACAGACAAACTGATTTTGAATGGACAAACGGTAGCGGATTTTATGAAGGAAGACATGGCCTCAAAGGTTGCCATTCTTAAGAAAAGAGGCATCCAGCCTTGTCTCGCGACGATTTTGGTCGGAGATGATCCTTCCTCAGCGACCTATGTGCGAATGAAAGGAAATGCTTGTGCTCGCATTGGTGTGCATTCCATTAAGGTCGTTCTTTCTGCGGACACCACCACAGAGGAATTGATTCAAGAGATTAACAAGCTAAATGATGACCCTTCCGTACACGGCATTTTGCTCCAGCACCCTGTCCCGAATCATATCGATGAAAGAGCAGCTTTTGATACCATCAGTATCGAGAAAGACGTTGACGGTGTAACGACCCTCGGTTTTGCACTTAATGCTTTTGGAGAAGCCGAATTTCCTTCCTGCACACCACAGGCTATTATGCGTATTCTGGATTTCTACAATATTCAAATCGAGGGCAAACATGCGGTGGTCATTGGAAGAAGTCCAATTCTGGGCAAGCCTGTATCAGCCATGCTGCTTAACCGGAATGCAACGGTGACGACCTGCCACTCCAAAACCATGAATCTGGAAGAAATCGTGAAGCTTGGCGATATCATTATTGCAGCCGTGGGCAAACCGCTCTTTGTTAAAGGAGAATGGATTAAATCTGGTGCTGTCGTTATCGATGCAGGTTATAACAAAGGAAATGTCGGAGATGTGGACTATGATACTTGCTTTGCTCCTTCTTCAGCAATTACACCAGTACCGGGCGGCGTTGGCCCTGTGACCATTGCGACGCTCATTGAACATACGATTAAGTCAGCATTTAAAACAATCTGAAGATGCATAAAATGAACTATTAAAAATAGGTCCTTCCATTTGGAGGGGCCTTTTGCTTTGAATATTTCCGAATCAGACAAGCACTCCAAAATGAATTTCTCAATCCATAAACACTAATGAACGGTTAAGATTGAAAATAAGAAAATATAGAGATCTTTTTTTCTCTTTTTACAAACGGACCATATCTATATTATTATGAGCAAGGCTCTTGGGAAGGAGATAAACATCAATTGAAACCTTTAGTACAGCTCCTGCATTTTGGTTATCATCAGGCGATGAGTTGCATTTTTCCTGTGGCAATCTTTGGAACGTTGGCCCTTTCTAGCGTAATTCAGATACCCTTTCTCTATCGCTATGATGCCATTCTGCTTGTATTATTAGCAGTGCAATACCTTATGTACCGCAGCGGATTGGAAACACGTGATGAAATCAAAGTTATATGTATATTTCACGTGATTGGATTGGTACTGGAGATGTATAAAGTATGGATGGGATCCTGGTCATACCCTGAGCCTGGTTTTACCAAGCTTTTTGGCGTCCCCCTTTATAGTGGATTTATGTATGCAAGTGTAGCAAGCTTTATGTGTCAAATATGGCGCAGATTGCGTATGGACATGACTGGTTGGCCTGGGTTCGCGTCTTCGGTTCTGTTAGGCGGAGCCATCTACATCAATTTTTTCACACATCATTTCATTCCCGATTTTCGTTGGTGGCTTACTGCGCTTGTATTTATAGTATTTAGGAAAACATGGATTATCTACCGGGTACGATTAACTACCTATCGAATGCCGTTAACACTCGCTTTTATCATCGTAGGTTTTTTCATCTGGACCGCTGAAAATATAGCCACATTTTTTAATGGCTGGAAATACCCTGACCAGCATGACTCGTGGCAACTGGTCAGTTTTAGCAAGATCAGCTCGTGGTTCCTACTGGTCATTATTAGTGTGATCATTGTTGCACAACTGAAATATGTCAAAGCTAATCGTAGATAGTTTTATTGGCAATAGCAAAAAAGGAACAACCTTTACACCATGGGTTGTTCCCTTTTTACTACACCTTCCTTAACTCTCTCCTAGAATCATGGAACCACTGTCATTCGGATCTGCAATTTGTTTATGGGTGATGAACTCTCCTTTATCGTTGAATCCCTTAATTACATAGGGGATCTTAGCTGACAAGGGCAAGAATACAAACCAGATTCTTTGTTCCGAGCCCACCTCCACCAGCTTAGCTTCGGAAACTATAGGCTTCCCGTTTTCCTTGATCTCGATGGTTATACGTTTAATAGATGGGTCTAATATTTGTCCGAACACCATCGGAAAAGGAGTCGTTCTCCACTATAGTCAGACACCGTACCGGCTTTTGCCAAGTCATCTCGCCCCGCTGTCTCAAGCTCTTTCAGATTATAATCAGAGGGCAGCGTTTCAACATCCACATAGTAGTCGGGGTTACCCTTGAAAGTGGATTGAAGCCCATAGTTCTAACCTATAAACTTATCCATATTCAGTATTTCCCCTTAGCTTATCGCTCTTGTAAAATATTGAAAAAGACCTCAAGGAGCGATGCGTCAATGAAACCTACGGTTAAGCAACTGTTCGATCGGATAGCCGAAGACTATGATGTACAGCGAAAACAGCTAATCCCTTGTTTTGATGAGTTTTATGGAATGGCTCTGGATCTGATGGAAAGCCCTCTAGAATCCCCGCGTATTCTCGATTTGGGCGCTGGCACGGGACTACTCTCCGGAATGCTGCTGCAAAAATACCCAAAAGCACAGCTAACTCTGGTAGACATTAGTGAAAAAATGCTTGAAGGAGCACGTCAAAGATTTAGAGATACTACCCAAGTGCAGTATGTCGTAGGGGATTATTCCAGACATGATTTTACCAGTTCCTACGATATGGTTATCTCCTCCCTCTCCATACATCATCTGAACCACGCTGACAAGAAAAACGTATTTTGTACTGTTCACGAACTGCTGGAATCTGGTGGGCTCTTCATTAACGCGGACCAGGTTCAGGGAAGAACAGTTGATACGGACGCTTATTACCGCCAACGCTGGTTGGAATCGATTCATCGGAGCGGATTATCTGATGAAGCCATCTCGGCTTCGATTGAACGACGGAAAGCAGACATCAACGCCCCTCTGGAAGATCAGCTAGTGTGGTTGGAGGAAGCCGGCTTCAGCATGGTGGATTGCGTGTATAAATATTTGGACTTTGCGGTGTTTTACGCACAAAAATAAGAAAGGCCGGATTACGAGCAACAAATGCTCAGGGTCGGCTCTATCAACCTCTGCACTCTATCGCGGTGTCAAACCAAACCTGTGCTGTCATTAATCAAGTTCCAGGGATTATTGTTATATCCGTTTATTTTGAATTACTCTATTTGAAGAAACTTGGGAGGTAAAAACCAAAAAAGTCGCCCATTGGGCGACTTTTTGTCTGACGATTTGAAAAATAAAAATTACTGGAATCGGTATGTCCAAAATGATTCTCGTCCAAATCGGTTTCGGATCTGTTCATCATCCAATTCCAGCTTGCCGACAAGCTCCGGCGCTTGGAATTGTGATCGGTGAGCTCGAATCGATGCCATTTTGGGGGCAAGGAATCCGGTCACATCTTCAATCACATCCGCTTTACCGATATCTTGCTCGTGATTGTTTGAGAACGCGCAGCAGTATACAACGGGTCTCTCTTCTGCTGGTAAACGGCCAATCGTTCGAGTAACCGCGGCTCCCGTTGCATCATGATCGGGGTGCACGCTGTATCCCGGATAGAACGTAATGACCAGTGACGGATTCAGCTCTTTGAGCAGCGCCATGATCTGACCATCCAGCAGTTCAGGGTCTTCGAATTCAATCATTTTATCGTGAAAACCGAGCATCCTCAGGTCTTGAATGCCAATCGCATTAGAGGACTCTATGAGTTCCTCCTTACGGATTGCTGGCAAGGTGACCCGGTTGGCGAACGGCGGAATGCCCATGTTACGTCCCATCTCCCCTAGTGTCAGGCAAGCATAAGTGACGTGAGCACCGCCTTCTATGTACTTCGCCAACGTTCCCGAAGCCGTGAACGCTTCATCATCGGGATGCGGAAACACAACCAAAATGCGCTGATGTTCGTACTGTTTGTTTTTCATTCTTAATTGATCCTCCGCTTTCATCAGAACATTTCCCGACTAAGTTGTAAAGCTACAACCAGCTTTCCTTGACTGTCGTGACCCGCCAGAATGATTCGTTCCTTTTCCAGCTCGTCAATGTGTGTAAGTCCCTCAGCATATACCCAGCCGTGAGTTGTTTTTAAGCCAACTCGGTAGGGTCCCGTGCCGGAGATAGATCCTTGCGTATATCGTATGACCGCATTGGAAATGAACGCCGACCCTGGATGACGGGTACTATCAAAGTGACTGGCGTATGCACCTGATGTAAGTTCGAGATGCATATATAGGTCCTGATCGAGAAAACGATCAATCCGTGATTGGATGTCTTGAGGCTCTATTGGCTGCATGGCGGCCTCCTTGTTCATAAAAAGTAAGTTGCTAGATCCATTTTAACATATGTGTTGTGAGAATAGACAGCAAATGAAAGAGAGTAATGTTTTTGCAGTTCTCTACTCACCGATTTCTGTAAAATCCTCTTCTTTTTGCACATGGATGGACGGACGGCGACTCAAGCAGTTTCCGAAGTGACGCGAGTTGGGGATGATGTACGATATCATCCACATCATTTCATTAACAATGAACTTGTTGAATTGGCTACTGAGAAATGACGATGGCTTATATGGTTAAGACAAAAAAGCCGCCAATTGGCGACTTTAATACTCTCAGTTCTCTTTATAACCATTTCATTCTCCGCGTTTATGCTTTCGATCTCAAGGAGAAACGGATACATTATCGAAATGTGTGTGCTTGTTTGCCGTTCTAACACCGATTTTGCCATGCGTGAACGGATTCAGGCTGTTGTCGGTATAGTCGATTTTCGGATTGACCATATCATCCACATAAACTTTGATGTTTGTGCCATTAACGGCAACTTTCATACGATACCAGGTATTCGTAGAATATGACTGCGCGTTGCTCTTAAGGAGCGCCCAATTATAATTCATCTTTCCCAGACTGACCCCGCTTGTAGTTA
Organism: Paenibacillus sp. JNUCC-31; assembly: GCF_014844075.1. Classification (NCBI taxonomy): domain Bacteria; kingdom Bacillati; phylum Bacillota; class Bacilli; order Caryophanales; family Paenibacillaceae; genus Paenibacillus; species Paenibacillus sp. JNUCC31. The sequence continues at coordinate 6,949,963 of NZ_CP062165.1, read as the reverse complement.
GATAAGCGTAATATCCTTGTAAAGGATCATAATTGTTCTGGCCCAGTTCCGTGCCGTGGGATGGATTGGACACTCTGACGAGCAACCCCCCGTCTCCCCCTGAGTCATTCATTTTGATATCAGCCTCGACCGTATAATCCGCCCATCCGGAATCCCCGAATGTAGATTTGGCAGGACCGGAGCTAGCTGCACTGTATTCACCATTCTCTACCGCCCAGGTTCCTTCAAACCGGATCCATCCATTATCGTTGCCATCGTTAAAATTATCGCTCACGTTTGTAACATCAACATTTTTCTGAAATGTCATTCTTGAGAAATCGGCCTCGCCTGTTACAAATTCAACCTTTAACTCCCGTTGTCCAGCATTTAAATAGACCTTTTTCTTCGATATGTTTTTCCAATTATCCCATCCGCCCGTATTAGGTACATTGACGATACCCGTTAAGTCGGTCGCACCATCCCACACTCGGATCTGAGCCCCGTTCAACGAAGTAGCCATGCGAAAATCAATATCGTAATATCCACTTGACTCCACGTTTACTTTGTATTTAAACCATTCTCCAGTCTGATTCCACCCTAAGTTGAACAGTCCTTCGTTATTCAGGCGAATATCCCCGGCATCGGTCCGATAAGCCCCGCCCAGGTTCCCGGCCGTTGTATCATGATAAGCGACACCTTCGCCTCCTTTCATATAATGAACTGCCTCGATTGTGCCTGGAATCGGCTTGGAGGCATTCCATGCACTACTTCCGTTCACATCATTGTTAAAGGCAGTATAGCCGAAGTCCGCATGTGTATCCTCTGTCAGAACACCAATTTTGCCTGCTCCTACAGTGGCGGTACGTGTTGCTTTGAACATACCATCTACGTAGTATTTAAACGTTGATCCCGATTTTTCTATCCGTATGTTATGCCATTTCGAATAATTGAAGTCGGCAGGCAAATCGAATGTTTGCCAAGCCTGATCCACTCCGTTAATTCGGAAAAATGTCTCAAGTCTTTTGTTCTTCGAACTGATCAGCGCAACCCCGTAATTGTTCTCATTCGTATAGGAGAATGTAGCGCCGTATCTCGGATTGGTGGACGTTCCCCGATTCATTTCCTTCATGTTAAATTCAGCCGTATAATCCAATGCGCTGCTCGAAGCGGTCACTTGTTTATACCAAGTTGAGCTGCCCATCGAATTTTGCCACAAGAGTTCCTGATTGTAAATGCCCCAATTACCACCGTTCACGTTGGACCAATTGCTACCGATTGCAGAACGATCGAAGTAGTCATAGAAAACCGGCATTTCTGGATTGGGTTGATCCGTTGAAGTCGGACCTTGCACGATCATCTTGTCGTTATTCCATACCATTCGGTCCATGTTCAGATGCCGCAGCGGTCCAATTATTCCGTTACCTTCCAAGTTGTGATACATCATATAGTGAGTGTCCAGATTAGGTCATGTTACTACGGTATTGTGTCCCAATCCCACGGTTGGGCCCTCTGTACGAATTAATACCGGGTTTGTGCTATACGTAACATATCCGGACCGCGGACCTGTGGTGCTAACTGCCACATCCACCCGATATCCTTTGCTAAATACGTGGTTACCTGTATAGGTCATATAGTATTTTCCATTTCGTTTGAAGACGGTTGAACCCTCAGTCCAGCCTCCCATCCCCACTCCTGTAGACGCACTCACGCCGATCTCAGTCGGACTGCTCATCGGTGCTGCATCTATGCGGCCCTGGGCGGCGTGATAGAAGCTGAACGAACCATCATCGTCAATGAACACATTACCGTCAATCGACTTTCCAAGGTTGCCCGTTACTACATTGAAGGGTCCGGTAGGACTTGTGCTGCTCAGCACGTAATGACCTTTACCGGCAGGTGATGTATACATGTAGAACATGCCGTTCCAGTACACGACTTCAGGAGCATAAGCTCCGTGCGTAATAGGATCTGTAGCAGCTAATCCACGGTACGACCAATTCACCAGATCTTTGGAGCTCCAGACTTTGACACCATCGTCCGTATCTCTTGTACTTACATACAGGTAATAGTATCCATTAAATTTCAATACATAGGGGTCCCCGAGTCCATATTGTCCCCATTCATCCGGTAACGTTTGCGGATTTTGATAGGCTGTGGCAGGGAGTGGCACCGACGAAACCATTAATAAAATGACCAACAGCGTGAACATGAATCGACGACTCTTACTCACATGATTTCCTCCTAGTCTGTTTTTTGTTACCGCTTACAAATACAACAAAATGCTTTTGTGCCATTGTGTGGTACATCTGGTGTTAAAATCAAGCATAAAGTAAGCAGTTACAAAAAGAAATAACATTTCGTCATTTCATACATAAAAGAAGAAACCTCAGAAATACTCTCCTGAGGTTTCTTCTTTTATCCTGTTTCTTACGTATTAATCCAACAGTGGGGTAACGGTGAGGCATAAAAGATTGATCTCTCCGTGTCCACCTGAAATTTGGATTGTGTTAACATTGCCTGACTCCAAAGGAACGGTGATATTTGTGATCCCGCCGAATTCCTGCAACCCGCCAGTGGATAGAGCATTCAGCAAGGAATAGTCCTGGTCATTGACCGTCAGATGCAATTTAGCCAGTCGTTCACCTGTCGCATAATGAAGCTCAACCGATGCTCTTCCGCCTTCGCCTCCATCTATATTCTTAAACAAGGCGTACGCTTCTGAGGATTGAAGATTCCCAATCACAGTTTGACCGGATTGCAATTTCCTGATTTCTGCTCCTTCAAAAACCTCACTGGCTGCACCCGCATAAACCTTCCGTTGTTGGCCAGGAACTGGGGCTGGACCGACGGAGGACACACCTTCCCTTGTCTGAACCACAGGTCTGATGGAACCATCTTCATCGAACTCCAGATAGTCAATACATACGCTTCGCAGCGTACCTTCACCAGAGATCGCTTGATTGTGATAAAAAAGATACCATTGCCCTTTGAATTCCACTACAGAGCCATGGGTCGTGGAACAGCCGGTCGGCTCCAGGAAAATGCCTCTGTACGTCCATGGACCAAGCGGATTCTCGCTTGATGCGTATCTCATGCGGTTGTTACCTTCCAAATTATCCGCATAGGTTAGATAGTACAGATCGTTTCTTTTGAACACCCAGGCTGCTTCGTGAAAATCCTCGAGCCCTTGCATTTCTGTCATGCCGTTTTCCAGAGACATCATATCTTCATTGAGCTTACCTCCTAGACAGACACTGCCGCCACCATAATAGATATAGGCGCTGTTGTCATCGTCTACAAGTACACACGGGTCAATCAGTGCAAATCCGCCAAGCCCCTCGATATACCCTTGATCCGTAAAGCCATGCGCTGGGTAGCGACTGGTGGCAACTCCAATTTTCCAGGAATCATTCCAGTTCGAATCGCTCGGATGCGGATAATAGAAGTAATAGGTTCCATTCTTGTATGCACAGTCAGGCGCCCACATGAAGCCACCCTCTGGTCTGCCCCAGGAAACGTCGTCTGAACGGAGTATCTCCCCTTCATCCAACCAGTGAACCATATCCTCCTAGGAGAAAACATGATATCTGTCCATCAGATCACATCCTCGGGCCGGGTCCATATCATGAGATGCGTAAATGTAAACTTTACCGTCATTCCATACATGGGCCGAAGGATCTGCTGTATATATAGATGTGATTGTTGGATTAAGGGATGTAGTCTTCTGGCGTAAGGCTTCAAAGTCAATATCATTAGTAATCATTTTAATCCTCCTGAACGAATACTCACTTATTAAAATCACGCCCTTTGGGCTCTATTGATGGCTTGTTGGATGGTTTGCCGTCACTGGAATCTGGTTTTTTAGCATGCGATTGATGTCCCCTGCAAGACGGAGATAAAAGTCAGAAGATACGGCAACACCGTCGGCATCCAGCGTCAGAAAATATTGATTGGATGGAATCATGGAGCTGTTCTCTGCCGCCTTAGCAACGGCAGTACCTTCATCGTATTCGTCAAACATCGCAATATATCCGGTATGGATACCTATACTCTTCAGATTGTAGGCCTGCCTCCACATGAAGTCACCATGCAAACGCGGAATTTCGTTTCTTGGGCCACCGGTCATATTGGACCAAGCGAAACCCGGCCAGATCACTGGCTGATAATCAATTCCATTCTGCTGGGTGAAGGCCAGGTCAGGCTGAAGTTGATTCGTTTTGAAATTGTCTGCTTGCTGAATATTACCGAAGCGGCCAACAGACCAAGGCGAGATCATATCCATCGATTTGTAGACGTTTATAAAATCAGATCGGGAGTCGTTATTGCCCGTTCTCCAATACGTAGGTACGCCGCCAATGACATAGATTCCCTGATTTTTGAACCAACCGATTAAATCGGCCGCTTCTGAAGCAGTACCCGGACGATCCGTAAACCCGATACCCCAAATACAGACAACCATCTTGCCGTTCTGCTTCGCATAGGCTGTTGAGGATGGAAGGTGCATGTTGTTCACGACATTGGTCGTCCAGTCATGCTTGACTGCCTGTACCCAATTACTCGCATTCATTCCTGTAATGTCATACATGACATAGAACTTGCGATTATAGGATTCCGCGGCATTCTTAACCTTGACGGCTACGCTATCCCGGTTGCTTTTCCAATTGTTCGGTGTGTCGCTCTCATCTGCGCCGAACCGTTGCAATGCTGCACCGTCGATATTGTAGGTCTGCATCCACTCAAAATGTTTGTTGACCGTCTCCTGATCATATGAAGAGAACAATTTGGCAGGAGAACCATTGCCGAGGTTCGCCAGACTCGTCTGATACAGCTTGGAATATTCGCGAAGGTCTGGGTACAGTTCGAAATTCACGTTGCCATTTGCTGATGGCGCACTGCTATTTTTGGACCAATGCACCCAGCCCCCGTTCGGTGAACCGTCTCCGGCTGCGTTGAACCAGCCTTGATATCCGGCATACAATTTGCCTACGACATCTCCTCCGCCACCAGCGGCGGATGCACTGAATTTGTACCAGAGTAGATTGAACAAATTCCCGGTGCCACCAGTGAATTTAAGGTAGACTGTGTGTACACCAGTGGCACCACTGATTGACCCGGACTTCGTTTGCCAGGATTGCCACCCGCCCGTACCTGGAACAGCAACAGTTCCCGCGAGTGTCCCGTTTAGGCTATCCAGACGGATCTCGATGGTACCGCCACTGTTATTGCTGGCTACTCTCACGTCGATTGAATTGGCACCGTTACCAAAATCCACATTGTTGAATACAATGTAATCACCGTTGTCAATAAATGCGACATTTTGCCCGCCTTCGCTGGAACTTTCCAGCTGGACTCCGGATTGGCTATTGTAGCTGGAAGCCTGCGTTTGATTAAAAGCAGATGCTGCCGATACGATGGAAGGAGAAATAGACAAACACAACGTAAGAATCAATAATGCCGCACTTGCAAAAGCCAATACTCTCTTGCTTTTTTGCATGAAATTTAGCATAGTATCCCCCTATTCATTATAGTTGCGTGTGAGTTACTCCTGTTCTTCATCCGTCCACGAATGCTTCGGACCCCAGGATAAAACCTCTTTCGCCATTCCATTACTGACCATGGCTTCTCGATTAGAGAAAGGTGTCCGTAGATCTTTGACATCGGGATAAAAGGTGGCGAGCAATTCTGTCGTTTGGCGATCACTTAACGTATCATTAGCAGTAACATTAACGTGAACAGCCCCATCATAATCGGCGTGCAGAGCAGCAAGACAAGCATCCACGGCATCCCTTATATCAATGTAACTCCACAATATGTGCTTGAACGTTTCCGCCTTCGCAATAGCCAGATGTCTGTACTCTCCCGGTCCAATAATCATCGAAAAACGGAGTGAAATCACCTGCATCCCGCTTCTCCGATGAAACATTTCGGCAGTGATTTCATTAACGATTTTGGACAGACCGTAACATTCCTGTGGCTGCTGCGGATGCTGCTCATTCACCGGGAAATAATCCGCCGCAAAAGGCTTCTTTGCCCAGGCAAATCCGTAGGATGATTCACTGGAGCCCATGACCACCTTTTGTATACCAAGCATAGAAGCTGCTTCCAGCACATGGTATCCGGAAAGAGTATTATTAGCGAAAATGTAAGTGTGTGGGTAGTGAAGGGGCGCAGGAATCGCGGCCAGATGGATGATCGCATCCACTCCGGCAAACGCTCCCACGACTTGACCGTAATCGTTCAGATCAACAATGATCTGCCTGCAACGAACCCGATCAGACAGATGATTATCCAGCGATACGACATCATGACCCTGTAATTGCAGCTTCTCAATGACCTGTGAACCCAGCTTTCCGCCTCCGCCTGTAACTGCAATCGTCTTCATTCCTATATCTCTCCTGTCTGTTCTGGTCACTTCGTTAGGGTCGCACCAAAGTTCCATCCGCTTTGCGGTCCAGAGGATACGGCCGATGATATTTGTCGGGATCCCATGAGTCACTTCGTAATGATTTGGCCTTCACTTCATCCAGTTCAATGCCCAGCCCCGGTTTGCTGGAAGGATATAGATATCCGCCCTCTCTGACAATATGTCCCGGGAATGCCTCCAACTCATGAGGTTTAAAATGATTGATTTCCTGGATACCAAAGTTCCACAGGGCCATATCCAGATGGACAGCAGCCGCCTGGTTAACAGGATCATTCTCCCCACCCTCCTGCCAGGCTGTTCGTACTCCATAGGCTTCGCCCAACGTAGCGATCTTGCGGCAAGCGCTGATTCCGCCTGCTTTCGATACCCGAACTCTGATAAAATCGATCAACTTCTCTTGAATCAAACCAGTCCACTCCTGAGGATTAACAAATAATTCTCCCACAGCCTGCGGCGTAGCGCTCTGTTGACGAAGCTGTCGATACCATCCGATCTGTTCCGGGGCGAGTGCATCTTCCAGAAAGAAAAGATGATAAGGTTCAAGCCGCTTTGACAGCTGAATGGCATGAATGGGAGACAAATGTTCATGCACATCATGGGTAAACTGAATCCCATTCCCAAATTCCAGGCGCAACTTCTCAAACATGTCGGGGATAGCATGCAGATACGCATGTTCATCGAATACAGGACCGCTGCTCCAGGGCACGCGCGGCAAATTCGCGTCCTTGCCGCTGACAAATCCCCCGCCACCATAACCTCCCATCTGCACTCGAATGACCGTGTATCCTTCTTCCATAAAACGAGATACGTCTTCTTTCAGCTCGCTGATATCAGCACCTCCGGCATGGCCGTAACAGGGAACTGCCGCACGGCAGGCCCCTCCTAACAATTGATATACCGGCAGATTCGCTTCCTTGCCCTTGATATCCCACAGGGCCATGTCAATTCCACCAATGGCCGTATGAAGTATTGCCCCATTCCTCCAATATCCGCTCATATGCATGAGATGCCACAAATCTTCAATCTGGGATGCATCCCTGCCTATGAGTAATGGTGCCAGCAGTTGTTCGATGACCTGTACCACCGCTTCGGGATTATAAAGATCGGAAGCAGAACCCAATCCGTAAAGACCATCCTGATCCGTCGAAATCTTCACAATGGTCCAGCTTCCGTCACGCCTTGTACGTATGCATTCGATCCGTGTAATTTTAGCCATGCGTTCACTCTCCTCATCTGCTCCATTTCGATCCTACTGGAAGATTTAAGGCAAACGGTTGTACAAACGATACAGCAGCACTGCGGTCTCAGCACGTGTCATTGTATCTTCCGGATGGAAGCTGCCATTACTTCCTTCCATAATGGTTGATCTGGTTAACGAATCAATGGCATCGCGAGCATATGCCTTAATCAAATGAATATCTTTATAGTCATTCAGACCGTATTCACCTTCAGGAAGAGGCTGCATCCCGATAACTTGCATAGCTCGGTAGATCATAACGGCTGCTTCTTCACGGGTAATTGGAGACGCTGGCGAGAATCGATCGGCTCCTGCCCCTTGAATGATGCCCAGCGTTCTTGCGGTATTTACAGACTGTTCGTAATAAACTTGTTCAGGTACATCCACGAAGGGTTTCACCTTGGTTCCCTGATCAGGTTGTAATTCTAAGGCATTGGTAAGCAGGGTTACGAAATCCGCTCGGCGGATCATGGATTGAGGCTGATATTCTGCCTTTGACATTCCACGAATAATCCCTTTGGACTCCAGAACTTCGATAGCGTGGCGGGCCCATGATAACTGCCGGATATCCTGGAATGTTCGATTATTGTGAGTAATTGCATATACTCCGTTTTGCCTTGTTTTGAAAATCATTTGTTCCGATTTTTTATTGAACTTCCCATTTGGAATGGAGATCATTTGCCCGTCATCCGCGATACGTCGTACTGCGAGTTTTTCCGGGTCCAGCAGTTCAGTTACATTAGGCTGATAAGGCAAACTTACTGTGATTGGTGTAATGGAATGTTGCCATGCAACAGATCTGCCATCCGATATGACAGATAATGAAATTGCAGGCCGCTCTCCTAAGTCTGATTTCATCTTGGCACTCCAAGAGCTTCGGTCAGCCTTGCTTAATACCAAAGTAATACGCTCACCAATCGTTCCTGGGGAATTGGCCAGCAAATTGCTCGGAACCAGCAGCACTCCCCATGCTGTTCGAATCTCCAACCAATGGGTAGAGGGTGTTTCCTGCAAAAAGCTGGATGGAAGTGTCAAAGCGTATCCTTCAGCACCATCCACGGATTCGATGTCCACAATCAGCTTCTTTTTCCCGTCCTGATCAGGGGCGATGCGGTTATATGCATCCTCCATCATCTTCTTGTTGGTGAGCTCGGCTGTTGCCAACGTTGCAGCTTTATCAAGCTTAGCCTGGAGCTTCATTACAGCACTAGGGGCGTCAGGGGTTGCTTCGTTCTTCCCTCCAGTCGGAGAGCCTGCTCCATTCTCTTGCTCCGAACCTGAGCCCGAACCCGAGCCTGGCTGTGGATTGGGTCCCCCGGGATTCGGATTGGAACCTGATGTAAGTGCAGTGAGTCTCACGAGTAATGAGGACTTCAATGTGCCGCCCGGTAGCAGATTGACGAAGTTGGTTGCTGTGTCTATAGAGGTAACATCTTTCTTTTGCTCCGCAGTACGAACACTCGCCTCAGCCGATTGCTCCAACAATGTCACATAATCACCCGTAAGCAGATACAAGTTTCCGAATAATCGCGCATCTTTACTTGTACCGATCCCTCCATTAAACTCCATAAAGCCAGATCGTCCTTCGCCATCGTTTTCATTGACAAGTAATGCAAAACCGATAGGTTTATCAGGGTGGAACGAATATCCGTCCTGATGAAGTGCTGCAAAAGGCAGCGTAATTTGATAATGCGTAATATGGGTCGTCTCATCTCGGGTAATGTTTGCTGAAGCGGATTCCAACAATCCTGAAGCAATCCCTTCTGGAGCTCTCCATCTCCATTTCGTGATGACACCTTCCTGATTCAGTGCAAAACCAAGCTCATTCACCTGTTTGCTGGCCGCACCATCCTCTTTGCCAAGGTCAATACCGAGTTGTAGGCTGTCTCCTTGCCATATATCGCCATTGGTATTGGATTGATGGTGAATATCGTCCTTGACGTCCACCTTGAGAATCAGATTTTCCGCATCCCAACTTGCTTTAGCTTGAATGCTGAGGTCATTCGGACCTCCCCAGCTTCCACCGACGCTGTTGTAATGCTCCGGACTCGAAACCTCAATGAATGGCATCGTTCCAACAGCATCTTTTTGTGCCGCAAAGGATTGTGACAGCTTGACTGAAGTCTCATAACGGAACCCGTTCTCAAGCGTTACTCTGAATTTGAGCAAGTCACTTGATATATAGGGAAGCGCCACATCCATGCTTTTTCCAATGCCCAGTCCCTCAAATCGCACTGGCTTAAACATCGACTGATACATACTCGGCTCAATCAGTTCGATCTGCCCTTTAAGCAAAGCCGCACCTGCAACATTCGTCAAAGTCAGCGTGCTTCCGGGTTCACCTGGTCTAGATGGATCATACCCAAGTTGGTTCAGTTTGAGTGCCAAAGGAAACAGATTGGTACCCGTCACTTTTCCAGGAGGGGCTTCATTCTCAATCTGAAAACCGCCATTAAACAGGTTGTTGGATATCACCATCTTCTCTACGTTTGGACCTGCAACCACATGATTTGTACGAGGCTGTTGAAAATAGGAATTGTAGAGGGTAATATCACCACCGATTGCATTAATGCCGATTTCACCAACGTTCGTGAAGTTTCCCTGCTGTATGCGGATATCTCCTCCCTGAATATCAAAAGACCTGGTTGTATCTCCCCACATGGACGTATTGAAGAACACCGCTTTAGAGTTAAACTCTGGCCCAACCTCCACGTACACCTTGTCTGTTGTACTCATGGAAACAAGCTCTGTATTGATAAACGAAAGACCCGCTGTTCCCGCATGTTGCAATACGGCTCCCTTTTTACTGCCATCGGTGCCATGACCAATAATGACAGCCTCGGGTCCTCTTCCATTCTGTTCTTCAAAATGAATGCCGTACTTTGAACCGTACACAAATGTATTGAAAATAACCTGATTGGTGACATCCCCAATACGGAAGGCGTCCAGATTCTCTTTTTGATAATTCCAAATTTGATTAAATTCTTCATCATTGGATGGATGATTCGGATAATTGTTCCGGCCATAATAATGCGGATTGAACTGCACATTCCGCATGTATCCTCCATCTGACCCGCCACCAAGATATATGCCTTCCTTGAGCGGTGATCCCGCTACATAATCGATATAATGACCGCTTGTATCATGGGTGCCGAAGTCGACAGCCTGGTAGGGATTAACCAAGGTTGTATCGATCAGGTATACGTTTTTCCCTTGACCTTGCACAGTCCAGGCATAAGGCTTCACCGGATTGGCATCAGACCATGTTTGTTGATCGTAATAGACGGATAATCCGCGCAATCCCGCTGCTTGCTTCAGCTGAATGAAGGCATCGGCATCCGGATCGTTTTCTCCATAGTTCGTAAAAATAACGGTTCCATTCCCGATCGTATGATGAGGTACATCATAATTACCCCGCAGTTCTACGGCAGTCGGGACCACCAAAGCCTGCTCAACGCGGTATATGCCAGCTGGCATATAGACCGTTCCTCCACCTGCCGCCTCGGCATCATTCAATGCCTGTTGAATGGCTTGGGATGAATCCGTATTCCCTGTGTTATCAGCCAAATAGGGCTGACTCACGACGTTAAACAATTCGCGAGTACCCGGCTTGGGCTGCACAGCAATATCCACTGAAGAAACATTAGGGATGGTTTCCAACACCAAATCTTCTTCCTGATGGATGTTCAGTTCCGCCGAGGTACTTTCGTCCTTCACCACAAGATTGCCTTCGTGTCCGGAATGGATGGCATTAATTGTTGCCACATCTCCCTGAAGAAGCAGATGCCGATCCGGCTTGGCGAAGGTAGAACTGCCCAGTATAAGCGAACCACTCTTGGCAACGATGGCATAATCTCCGCTTCCTTCACCCCAATTCTCGAAAGAGCTGCTCTCAAAAGACAGCGTTCCACGCCCTTCATTTACAACCGCATGTTTGGGCTCCCCGCCCACCGTTACTTTGTTAAACTGGGCAATGGAGTGAAAGCCTTCCGTTGCATAAATGGCAACAGGATTCGGACCAGCACTCGCTTCAAATTGACTGTCTGTCACCAGCAATCCATAATCATTGATGCCTTCAATCTTCAGCGCTACATTGCAGTCGTCGATCTGGATTTTGTACAGCTGCGCATTGGCTGTTTCAAGGCTTCCGGTTCTTGTCGTGATTCGTATCCCTGTCTTATAACCCGAGATATGAATATTCGACATGTACTCCCAGTCCGAGCGCCCCATTACGATACCTTCGGATTGCTGTATCATATATTCACGCAATTGAGACCGTTCAGGTGCTCCCGGCAAACCAGAGTTCGCCCATACATCCGGGGACAGGTGAAGCTCTTCCAGTCTCCCAATGTCTGTTGTGAAATCCAGAAAAATACCGGTTTTCAGTGTGGTGCCGTATACATCCTTCACATAATGAAGTTCGTTCCATTCCGGACCAATCTTAATCCCCTGGTACGCATTGACGAGTGTTACATTTTTCACCGTAGCACTGTCACCTGGAAGTTGTTCCATCGTCCATGGATAAGCCACCGGACTATTCATATTCTGCTCAGGATACCAGATGGACAAGTGTGTTACCCCACTGGAAGGCTCCAGCTTAATGAAGCTGTTCCCGTTAGCTTGACCTTTGCCACCATATACAGCAAGGATCGTACCTTTGACTAGCCCGTTATGCTCATCGGGATTCCCCCAGTCTCCGCGAAGCGTAACGCCTGTTGGTATAATCAGCTCTCCGGTTAATTTGTAGTTTCCGGATGGCACGAACACAACTCCGCCGCCTTGATTTCCCGCTAGTGCCAGCGCTTCTTTGAATGCTTGAGTATCATCTGAGACCCCGTCTCCTGTTGCTCCATAATCGGTTACGCTCCGATCTGCAATGACGATATCTGATGTAGGGAATTCCGTATCATAGACCTTGGTCTGAGTACCCGCCTGCTGCTGAGGTTGCTTATGGACGGTTACTTTGGCCAGATGAAGTTCAGGATTGTTGGCCGGTGCCCCTGCACCGCTAACCCCGATCCGAAAATCCGCATCATGCGTGCGGTTACCGAAATTGGCATCGCTGAGCTTGAAGGTATGTGTCTTCCAGGTTCCCGTATTTTCATACCGGAACAAAGGAGCATCCTTGAAATTGGATTGCTTCGAATCGTATTGCAGAGACATCGCTCCGCTATTGCTATCGTAATATTCAACCGTGACGAATACGTCCTTATCCGTATTTTCAAACAAATATTCATCCGCAACATTGAAGTAAAAATACAGGATGTTATCGGCTGGATTTGTTGGATTCACCGTCTGATTGGTTTTCCAATATTCCTTGCCGTCAGTCATCCCCACTTGCAGACCTGCTGGAGGTCCATCGCCGGGACGAGCAGTAATGCCCTGCTGATCGGGAGTTTCCCCCAACGTAATACTTACCGAGTCAGGTGACACATCATTTAGATGAACGTCCCCCTGTTCAATAATATCTTCCCTCTCGGCTGCCGCGTGTGTTGTTGCTGGTGTAATGTATAGCCCTGAACATAACATGACAATAATCAACAGCACTGAAATGGTACACCTAGCACTAGCACCTAACCATAATCGTTTGTTCACAATCGTACCTCCCATTAACTTGATCATGTAATCAAGCTGCACGAAAACAGGGTTGTCGTATGTGGAACATGATGCATCCGTTTTCAATCCGCAGCAGTGGAGAGAACTCCAAGACTAAATTTTTTATACTAAACTTGTTGTGGGTTGAATGCCAATGGTCTGAATTTTTGCCGGCCCCACATTCACAACATAACTTCCATCATCAGCTGCCTTTATGGCTTCGCCTTGCTCTTCAACAATGGTACTTTCGTACACTTCCTTAGCTTCAAACGAAGGCGTTACCTTCAGTGAAGTCGTCTCCGATGATACATTGAACACCCTGAACAGCATGTCATCATTTTCTTCGCCCCGTTTAAGCGCACTAAAAGCGAGATGATCACCCTCCCATTGCAAAAACTCGTGGACAGCGGGTAACGTACCACCGTGTACGCCTGTCTGTTGAACGGTCCAGGGAATCGGGAACTGATACGCCTGCACATAAGCATCGGACTCAATAACATCAAAATCATGTGAGATGAGCTCCATTTCCAGAATGTGCTGTCCGAGACATTGGGCCTCCGGTGTTGCAAATACGCCCCAATCCCCAAGCTCACGAACCCCACGCAGGAGTGTCACAGCAATGGTGTTCTGACTAGCTAATACTTCATACTCATTAAGACCTTTATTCGCAATCGTCAGCCCTTCACGACCATTGCTGATACTGACAAATGCATTTTGATGCTGCGCATTGCTAGGATTTCTCCATTCCGCTTCCGGTTGTATCGGGCGCTTTGCCAGTTCGTAAATAGAGTCAACGGTAACATGACTTGCTTCAAGTCCCGTTTGGAACAGCATGCGAATTCGATGATCCTGAACCGTGTTATTGATGTAGCTTTTTATGCCAACGGAACGACCCATTTTTTCAAGGCTCAGCTCTGTACGAATGCTCACTTCTCTAGTCTCATCAAGCCGCCGGGATTTCCGGTTACGAAATGGAACCATGGAGCGGATTTCTTCATCCAGCAGTTCATCTGCGGAGGTTGGGAGCTTCCAGTGATGCACAATCTCATAAACAGCTTTCAGGGGTGTATGATGCACTAACTTAATTTGGGCTGGCAGTCCCTGCGTGGTTAGCGGTGCTTCCTGATCCGGTTGTCGGTACATATACTCATTTCCGATATCCCCGGTGTCTTCATAAATGCCAAGCCCTGTATAATTGCGACCGTTCACTTTATCCAACATGGTAAACGATCCATCCCCCGCAATCTTGATACGCAGGTAATCGTTCTCCATCCCTTGCTCTCCTGCAACAAGTTCAGGGGTTATTGACTCATTTGCCGCAGCATCTGAAAAGGCACTCTGAGGCACAAGCGCATAAGTATGATATCCAAAACCCGGGATGTTCTGGACGTGAAGCTCCACATCCACTTGATAGGCCCAGTAAGGTTGACGGAACCGATTATCCGGCAAATCATACCCAAATGTCGGCCCAACGGGCGTGATTACGGCTTCTACTTGCTTGCCTTCCGCGTTCAATGCAATCCAATCATTCGGGTCAAAAGCTTCATATTCGCGCTTAAATTCCTGATACTTTTCATGCGGAGGCTGGTGGTCAAAGTAACGTCGCTCAACGTCCATTCTAGTTGTAATCACATTGGATCGACGATGTCCCGAAGTGTTAAACACTACAAAAGGCAACGTACAATCTGCGTCAAAGCCAGATGTATCCACGGATTCGGCTATTGTACGAGCACTCTGAACCGATATGGCTTCAGCCACTTCTTGCGATTTGGCAAACCTAGTCATCATCTCCCTGTGGACTTCGTCAACACTGCATCCGCAGATACTGTCATGGGGATGATTCTTCAGTAACGTCTTCCAGGCATATAACAGCTCATGCCGTGGATAAATGCCTGTGGACAAAGAGGCCATGACTGCCAGCGGCTCAGCCACTTTCTCCAGTAACGTTTGACTTTTTACATTTTGCTGTTTGATATATACCCTTGCTGAAGCCGTATTTACAAGTGTGATCCAGCCGTCGGTCCATTGGCTTCGAAGTTCACCGCGAATGACATCCAATGATTGGGGTTTCGCTTTTTGCAGAGCCTGAATGTATTCGGGAAAGCTGGAATGACGAAACGCCACATCTGGCATAATCTTGCTAGCCGTCTTTAACGCTTGTGTCAGATCCTTCTGAAGCGGCTGATGATCACATCCGTTCATGAACAGGAGTTCCGAACTTGAAGCAAACTCTTCAGCTGCAGCCAGCTTTTCGGCCCAATAAGCTTTCGCCTTCTCCGATTCCACCGGAATTTCCATGCCATTGTTGTACCAATTGGCGAACAGGATCGCCAGTACACGAGTACCATCGGGTGACTCCCAATACATCTCCGAGTATTTGGAAGTATGCTCATTGCCAGATTGAATTTCGTTATTGAATCCAACTGGCTTCACTCCACGTCCATATACAGCTACCTCAATGCCCGCCTGGCTAATGAGCTGTGGTGCCTGGCCCATATTGCCGAAGGAATCCGGGAAATATCCGATTTTCGCATATCCTCCCATTTGTTCCGAGGCTTGAATACCAATTAACAGATTGCGTGCATTGGCTTCACTGCTGACGAGGAACTCATCTTGAAGGATGTACCATGGACCGACGATCAGCTTGCCTTGTTCAATTAACTTGCGGACCTGGTTCGCCCGATGCGGCATAATTTCCAGGTAATCCTCCAGCACAATAAATTGCCCATCCAGATGAAAGCTCTTAAATTCCGGGTCTTTTTCAAACGTCTCGATTAAATCCTCCATAAGCTTAACGAGCAACATTCGGTGCTTCTCGAAGGATAGATACCACTCCCTGTCCCAGTGAGAATGTGCGACAATATGCGCGGTTTTTGTAGTCATTCATTTCATTCCAATCTTGTATGATTTAGTGGTTGTGTGTTTACATTTTGACTGAACCTACCGTCATGCCCTTGACATACATCTTCTGCATGAACGGGAAGGCAAGCAGGATTGGAATGACCGTAATCAAAGCCCCTGCCATGAGTTCATTCCATTTCTTGAATGAAGATGAATCCAGGTACATGAGTCCCATCGGTAACGTAAACATATCCCGGCTATCCACGATGATCATCGGCCATAAAATATTGTTCCAGCTTCCGATAAAGTTCAGAATGGCAATGGTTCCGATCGCTGGCAACGCCAATGGCAGATAAATTCTGTAGTAGATTTTGAAATTATTGCATCCATCCAGGACGGCGCTCTCGTATAACTCATGTGAGATTGTGCGGAAGTAACTGGTGAATAGGAAAATGGCGAAGGGTGCAGCACCATTAATCATGGGTAGGATCATGCCAATATACGTGTTTTGCAAACCCAGATTGGTCATATTGATATAAAGCGGAATCAATGTGGTTACACCTGGAACGAGCAGCAATGCAATAAACGTGTAGTAGATGAATTTTTTGCCCCGATAAACAAACTTGGCAAACGAATAGGCCATCATGGTATAGATGAGAATAACGCCTATAATCACGACTGCACTTACGATCACGCTGTTGATGAAAAACTGATAGAAATTCAATTTGTTCCATACGTCCCCGAATGTGGACCACATCGGTGCTGCTTGTGGAATCGGACTCTTTGGATTGGCTAGTGCATCCTGTGATGTCTTCAGCGAAGTGCCGATCATCCAGACAAAAGGATACAGGCAGGTCAATCCGTACAAGATTAGAATGATATGTTTAATATATTTGACCATGTGCTCCTCCTTTTAGATGTCTGCCTTGAATGAGCGTATACTGAATATGGCAATGGCACCTGTAATCAGAAATGATACCCACCCGATTGCGCTGGCCAGACCATAATCATTGTTTAGAAAAGCTGTACGGTATACGAGTGTACCAATAACCTCGGAACTGCCAGCCGGTCCGCCGCCCGTCATGATGAACACATTCTCAAAGGCCTGAAAGGCTCCGTTCACCATCTGAATGACGGCAATAAGCGTGATTGGCTTCAGTAACGGCCAGGTAATTTTCAATATCATGGTTGTTTTCTTGGCACCATCCACACTTGCTGCTTCATATAGTGTCGGATCAATGGAAGTCAGACCCGCGTAGTACAGAATCAGCGTTCCTGGCAGACCGCCCCATATCGATGTCAAAATAATACCAAGTAAAGAAGTAGACGAACTCCCCAGCATCCCACCAGGAACAGCAAGGAAATCCAAGCCCATCCATAGGAAGAGTGAGTTGAATGCTCCACTAGGTTCGAACAAACCTTTCCATACATAAAAGATAGCTACGCCAGATGCGATCATCGGCAGAAAATAAATCGTCCGGTACCAAGTTGCTGCCTTCGTATTTTGCAGCACAAATGCCAGCACAAGTGCGATCGGAACGATGACTACAACCTGTGAAACCGCAATGATCAGATTGTGCAGAACAGCATTATAGAAATTTCGGGTTACAATCGGATCATCACCGAGCAGGAACTGACGAAAATTCGCCAGACCTTCAAACCGGGCGGTGGAAAAATCGATCCCGGACCAGTTATAAAAGCTGAGCATGATCGAGAATCCAACCGAATACACGCCGATGGCAAGAAACAAAAGCACGCCAGGCAGTAAAAAGAGATACGGCATCCACTTATTACGACTTTTTATCATGATCAATCACCTTTTGCTCTCAAATTTGGAAATCGCCAGCCCCTTTCGGGGCCTGCCGATTGCTTTGATTGTCCTAGTTCCCACTCGCTTTCAAACTTTCCATGGTGTCGTCGAACTTCTTGGCGACTTGTTCAGCAGTCATCTTTTTCTCGATCATGGATTGCATGGACTGGGCATACACTTCCCACTCTTTGTGCTTGCCACGATACGTATTGATTGCTGGTGAAGCTTGACTGTAAGGACCAGGTTCGGCAGCGAATGCATCTGAAATTGATTTCAGGTTCGGATCCAGATCATTTGCACGATCGCCCAGATTCAGCGCAGGTACTGTATACGCCGCATTAGCAAAAGCAACAGCAGCATCCGGATCACCGGTCAGGAATTGAATGAAATCGAGCGCTTCAGCCTTGTTCTGCGAATCTTTATTTACTGACAACATCGTTAACGTGAATGGATCAGTCGTCCAGCCGTTAATTTTCGACCCTTCAAGCGGTGGTACAGGGAAGGTGAAAATATCTTCAGGACTCATTCCCATAGCCAGTAACGTAGACATCGTGAAGGAACCACCAAGATCGAAAGCGGCCTTGCCAGCAGCAAACGCCTGGTCCGCTCCGTCAATATCCGTTGACAAAATTCCCGGCATAAGCAGATCTTTATTTGCCAGAGTCTCCATCGCTTTCACAACCGGGAGATTTGAAGGGTCGCTTAGTTTGGACTTTCTTTCGAGCAGATCAATATAACCCTGAGGTTCGTTCAGCATGATGGACAGTGCCGAACCGGCCCAGTTTTCCCATAGATCAGGCAGCTTAGCACCAAACACAAGCCCAGGCGTACCTGTTTTCTCTTTGACAGTCTCCATCATGGTGACGAACTCTTCCCACGTTTTGGGCGCTTCCGCTGTCAGCCCTGCTTCTTCGATCAGTTTCTTGTTACCATAGAAAGTAAAGAATCCTCCGATATCAAGCGGCAGTCCATAGAACTGGCCCGGTTTTAGTGACTTTTGAATTGTCGTGGCATTCTTGTCTTCTTTCCAGGAGTCAACCTGACTCTGTGTAACGATAATCGGGTCCATTGCAGCACTATAGTAGCTGTCCAACAGATCATCACCCACTTCACCAGACAGCTCGAGTACCGAGTTCTCGATGGAATCCCCTGCCGTTGCCCACCAGTTCACGATATCCGGCAAGTTTTTGGAGTTGGCGGCTGCCTGGAATTTTTGGCGATACGTATCATCTGGTGTAAAGGTCTCGAGTTTGACTTTGATTCCTGTTTTTTCTTCATACAATTTTGCGGCTGCTTCAATCCCTGGCGTGTAAGCAACCTTCCACGTCCACATCGTCAGCTCTTTACTCGCTTTGGGTTCCGTTTCCCCGGACTGCGCACCACCGCAAGCGCTTACAACGAGTGAGAAAACAGTTAACAAAGTAACGATCATGCCTGCTCTTTTTTTCATCCCGCAACCACCCTTATCTTTAATTTTGGTTCGTTTCTGGCTTAATGAATATTCCACGACAACAAATTGGCGTTAAAAACTGCTGCACCCCCTTTTTCAATAAAGGAACTCTTGAGAAAAAATTTATAACATAGATAAGAATGCGAAGCTCGTTGGAAACGCTTTATCCAGCAAACTTTAAACACAATATAAACAACATACTTTTACTTGTAAATGTTTATTTTTAGATACAACTTAATAAAGTGTATTCTTAATAAATTGTTTATTTATAAGGTTTTTTTATCATATTTGTTCGAAATTTCAAACTTCTTGTCTTACTCACTTGTTATTGATTTTTAGTACTTGTATATGTTGTATTAATATAATATATTTAGAACGAACTAATAGTGAATGGAGATAAAATGCGATGGTGAGAACCTTCAAGCCAATGTACAAGAAAATCGAAACATATATCATCGACCAGATTCGAAGCGGACATTGGAAACCGGGCAGCCGAATTCCTTCCGAAAATGAACTGGCTGAACAATTCAGTGTGAGCCGCATCACGGTGAAAAATGCCCTTACTGCTCTGGTGGATAAAGGAGTGGTCTACCGACTTCAAGGCAAAGGCACTTTTGTTAACGATCACAGTCCAGAGGAAATTCATAACATCACTTCAGCGGTAAAAGAGCAGCTCACAGCACCAACAATCGGGTTCCTTCTCCCCCGTCTCGACAATCGGTTCACCGCCAATCTGCTGAGCGGAATTGAGGACACCCTTTCCGAGAATGGCTATCAATTGTTATTTGCCAAGACGAATGATTCACAAGAGACGGAGATTCTCAAAATTCAGGAAATGAAACAGGCAGGAGTCAGAGGACTAATTATCTATCCTGTTGAGGGTGAGCACTATAACAATGAGATTCTTGCGCTTACGCTAAATCGCTTCCCCCTTGTCCTTCTGGACCGCAATCTAAAAGGGGTGGAGACCAACTCCATCAGCTCGGACAACTATGAGGCAGCAATTCAGGCGGTTAAGCATCTTCATGAGCTTGGGCACAGTCAAATTGGCTTTATTTCCACTCTTGCTGAGGGGACATCAAGTATTGAGGACAGATTGCATGGGTATGAAAAAGCCTTGGAGGACCGTCATATTCTGATTGATCGCAGTATACAGATGACACGTCTGGCCATGAGTGACAGCGATGAAGAGGTTATCACGATGATTCAGAAGTTTTTAAAGGCAAATCCGCAGATGACGGCCCTTCTGTCCTCCAATTTCAGCCCTCATGTTATTCAAGCGGCGATGCAGATGGGGATCTCTGTACCGGAAGATTTATCCGTCGTGTTCTTCGATGATGTCGAATTTCCGGAGTTCTGTATCATTCCGCCCACGGCTGTTGTCCAGCAGGAACTTGAACTCGGGCGAGAAGCGGGCAGAGTCATCCTGAAACAAGTGGAGAATCCAAGCAGCGAGTACCTTCAGGTTAAGTTACCTACGATGCTTATTCCCAGACAGTCAACAGCAAAGGCGAAATCATAGATACCTTACTTGGTGTTTAACAGGATGCCTTTACTGAAAACGTTTATAGTGGCATTAAATAACACCATTTCAATGCTTCTAAATGTTTTTCCACGTAAATACGAAGAAGGACCCTTCGATTTCAGAAGGGTCCTTCGAATTATGTGAATCAAACTATTGTAAATTTGCGGAAGTAACATCCTTCCAATGTTTATTCATTCCTATTTCAGCATGATTGCCAACAAAAGCATCCTTTGCCACCAAATCATCCACCAACCAATACCTCATCCAGGCTGTTAAATAACCTCTATGCTGACCGCCGTCCTGCTCTATCGCTGTATGTGCAGCACCCTTCGCCATCGCCATCATGGTCGGAATGTGCAGATTGGCATTTCTCAAAGCCAATTTATTGGAGTCTGACGGCGATATGATAAAATCTCGGGTTCCCCCAATAACGAAAAACGGAACTTTCAGTGCAGATGTATCATACGCATCCTCTGGATCACAATATTTCAGATCAGGCAGAGCAATCGATACAACCGTTTTGATGAGATCCCCGTTCTCAAAATTCGTATGAGCATTAATCACACCCGTTGATCCCTGCGAATGCCCTGCCGCACCGACCCGATCTTTTTGAATCCTGTGATAGAACGGGCTGACCCTCGCTTCATTTTCATTGAGCATATATTCTATCGCAGTCATAATTTCTTTTCCTGTACCCGTGGTTTGGCTATATGTATCGATGACAATAAATCCCCAACTGGCCAGGTGTCTTAACAACTGATCATAATTGTCAGGTAATGCCCCCGTTCCGTTGCCCCAAGCGATGAGCGGGTGCATGACATCTGTTGATTGCGGAGAATAAACCCTGTAGAGCTTCTCGCCTTGTTCATCCTTGATCTCCAGCGAATCTACCTCGTACGTGCCGGGTAGAGCATATTTTTCTTCAACACTTCCGGTTTCGAAAGTAGCCGATACCGAATTTACGAGGATGAAGGATAGTACGCAAAATGCAGCGATCAAAATGAAGACAACACCTGTCATCCATAGAAACCACTTGCTTCGGATTACTCTTTTCATCTGTGGCATACAATCTCCTCTCACAATGAAGCGGGATATTCATAGGTAAAACATACCACAGGTATCACGCTTTTTGTTTAGAGATATTTATTGTTACATCAACCTTACCTCACTTCATAAGAAAACATCTGCGTAAACTGAACATGTCTTCATGAAAAGCCCGCGATATGATGTTTCTTAGTGTGTGGTCAATACTTCCAAATGTATGGCTTGCAATATTAGGAAAACGTGTTATTATAAATTCAAACAACGTTTAAAACATTGTTTGAAAATTCGTTGGAGGTGTTACATATGGAACCAGATAAGAAAAGTGAAACAAAAGAAAAGATTATGCAGGCCACACTGGAGTTCACTAAACAAAGCGGATTTGAAGGCATCACCATCCGAAAAATTGCCGAAGCCTCTGGCACTAATGTATCCCTTGTTAACTATTACTTCGGGTCCAAAGAAAATCTGATCAGCGAATCTATTAAAATGATTTTGAGTAGCTTTCAGCATACCTTTGATATACTTGACGAATTTTCCATCCCGGCCAGAGATCGTTTGAAGCAATTTTTGGTGGATTATTTACAAGTCATCCGTGAATATCCCGAATTGTTATCCCGAATTATTCTTATGGGTTCAGCAGACTTCTCATCTCAACAGGAGTACGGCTCATTTTTAAATTTAATGGGGTTCCCCAAAGTTCAAAATACGTTAAAAGAGATCACCGGAGAACAAGAACCGGAACGATTGATCACCATGATGACGCAAATTTTTGGGGCCCTTTTTCTCCCTGCACTTATGAGTCCTATTCTGGAAAAGGGAGCTTTTGTGAAGATTGCTTCTATGGATGCACAAATCGACTTGCTCTTTGAAAGATACTTTCATTAAAAAATAATGATGGAGATGATTCAGTTGAACATGTTAAGAAAATACTGGCAGGACTTGGGATTGATCATTGCACTCCTTGTATGTATTTATCTCATCATGGATTGGGGAACGCTTCCGCGCATTAACAGCCTTTTATGGTTAAGTTTTGTTGCCATTCTTCTGCATCAATTTGAAGAATACCGATGGCCGGGTTACTTTGCAGGTTTGTTTAATAAAGTTCTGTTCCAAAGTAAAGAACCTGAGAGATATCCGTTAAATCAGCAGTCAGCCATGATTATTAATCTGATTATCGCCTATGTATTTTATTTGCCGCCTGTATTTTTCCCTTCCGTTGTATGGCTGGGTCTTGCGCCTATATTAATGGGCTTCTTCCAGATTATCTGGCATGGCATCTTTGCCAATATAAAAGCTAAAAGCATGTATAATCCCGGATTAGGTTCAGCGATATTGCTGCATTTGCCCATTGGGATCTGGTACATTAAATATGCCTATGAACAGAATATAATAACACCCATAGACTGGCTTTGGAGCACGATTTATTTTGTCGTAGCCGTTTATGTTTTAATTGTTAAAGGCAATATGTGGCTAAAAAACAAAAACTCCATTCACCCATTTTCACAGAAACAATTAGGTTCATATACTAAAAAATAAACCTGTGAATTCAATATAAAATAAACGCATCGAGTCCATGGATTCGATGCGTTTTACGTTTCTATTTGGAAATGATAAAATTTTTAAACCTTGAACTTTATTTTAAAACATTTTTACATAAGAGGTTGTTCACGCAGAGCATCTCCAACATAAAAAAGCCGCCATTTGGGCGACTTTCCTAAGGTGAATCTTCAAATTCAGGTAAGCTATACGATGATAGAGGTTAACGTCTACAAATTCTCGAAATCCAAGCCGACTTATACTACCGAATGGTAGAAAATGTTCTAAGGAACTTAGGACATCTTATTTTGCCTTCACGTGCTTTTCTGAAAAGTAAGGAATCTCAGACACGTTATTTCCTGAAATATCTGACAAAATCGCTGCAAACGGCTGTTTATTATGATATAGTGCGTCTCAGGTTCCTTAGATTTCTATGATCATTTCAAATCCTTGAATAAGACGCCTCAGATTCGTTAGCGTTCCCTTCATGCTTTGCACCAACCACTCTTTATTTCCTCGTGAACAGAAAAAAGATCTTAAGAGGTGGGTATATCCGTTTGAGTCAACTGGGCTGAAACTTCCCATAGACGACGGGCTTGCTCAGGGTCGATGGCATAGTCCTTGACTCCAAAGAACGCTCCGTCCGCAGGAGCTGGCTCACTGATGTCACAATCCTCGCAGTACACGCCACCTTTTCCCTCAAGTTGAGGAGAAGTCGCTGCCCATACTTGCGTTGCTGCCCCTTGCTGTGGTGTTTTGAAGTTTGGATTGGCAACTTGACCAGACTCATCGATCCAGCCTAATGCAATCATTTCCTCCTTCGGCATATGGCGTTGCAACGGCGTCAGAATTCCACCCGGATGTACAGAGAATGCACGCACCCCCTGCTCTGCACCGCGTCTGTCCAGTTCGACGCTGAACAGAATGGTTGCTGTTTTGGACTGTCCATAGGCAGCAAACTTTTCATAGCCGTGTTCAAATTGCATGTCGTCCCAGCGAATCGGCGAGAAATGATGCCCGGTTGAGGCAACGGATACTACGCGTGCTCCTCCCTGACTTACGAGTGCGGGCCATAATAAGTTGGTCAGTGTGAAGTGTCCAAGGTGGTTCGTAGCAAATTGAGCTTCCCAGCCCGGGCCTACACGGGTCTCTGGACAAGCCATTATTCCCGCATTAAGGATCAGCATGTCGATACTTCGGTGGCTACCCAGAAAACGATCGGCAAAAGCATGGACACTGGTGAGGTCTGCAAGGTCCAGCTCATCGATCTCTACACCAGCTAGTCCTGCAAGAGCCTCTTTGGCGATGGCTGGCCGACGTGCGGTCACAACAACCTTGGCACCAGCACCAACGAGTGCACGTGTAGTCTCCAGACCCAATCCGGAATATCCACCCGTGACGATAGCAAGTTTTCCTGACAAATTCGTGTTACTCAATACTTCCTCAGCTGTTGTGCGATGGTTGAATCCGGAACCGATTTTATGTTGTGAGGTTTTTGACTTATTATCCTGGTTCATCTAATTATCTCCTTCCAGATGAGTATTCTTCAAGTTTACTGCTTAGAGTGTACTCTAAGTCAATATTAGCGAATTCATTTACTTTAATGTTCCAACCTTTACAACTAAAAAAAAGCCCGGTTCATCACCGGGCCTACAATCCAAAGTATAAGGTTATATTCCTATATACTTCACCCATTGAATTCTGCTAGTCAATGCAGGTGAAAAATAAAGGGTATTCGGATTTTATGGTGGAGACAAAATCAAAACATTTCACTTAAAAATCGGAGAATATGGTGGTATTTTTCTAAAGACTTGATTTGTAGTGATATCTTAGTACAATGGTTTTATGACTACTCAAAAAATAATAAATGATGAGCTCAGAGTCAAAATATTTAAGGCGCTAGCTGATGAAACAAGATTGGACATCATACGAGCTCTATACACCAGCAAGAAGGAGATGAATTGTGGAGAAGTAGGACACATTCGCGATACTACGAAATCGAATACTTCGTATCACTTGCGTACTTTAAAGGAGGCGAAATTGATCAAGGTACGAAAAGAAGCTCAAGCGAAGTATATGAGCATCGATTTGGAGACATTTCAAACTTACTTACCCGGATTTCTGGATACGTTGTAGAAAGAAATTCTTTTTTTTTCTCATTAGTTCAATAATCTTTGAACTATAGAACTAACTACAAAGGGTGAATAGAATGATCAAATTAACTGCTTTATTTTTCCTCATCATGTTTGTTATTGGTACGGATACGTTTTTGATTTCTCCGCTCATCCCCACTCTCCAGGACTTGTTTCATATCCCGACCGAATATTCCGGTTGGATGGTGGGGTCTTATGCTTTAGGTTATGCCATTTTTGCACTGATTGCTGGACCTCTTTCCGATGGATGGGATCGCAAAAAAGTAATGCTTTCCGGCATGATCTGCTTCTCGGTTTCAACCATGTTATGCGGCTTTGCCACAGGTTTTTGGTCGATGTTCTTCTTCCGTTTTTTAGCCGGAGTCAGCGCATCATTTACGGCGCCTCAAGTCTGGGCCTCGATCCCTACTCTGTTTCCAACGTCAAAAATCGCCAAAGTATCAGGAATCGTCATGGCAGGCTTGGCTGCTTCCCAAGCGTTCGGCATCCCTATTGGAAGTCTGCTTGCCTCAACCCATTGGTATTATCCCTTTTTTACAATCGGTGCATGTGCATTATTGGTAGCAGTATTCATCTTCTATGCTTTGCCCGAAATGAAACCGAATCAAGGCCAAAAAACCAAGATTCCGATTTTCAGTAGATACATCCCACTATTGAATAGCCGAATGGCGAGAAAGGCTTTCCTCGCTCATTTCTTATTTCAATGTGGATTCTTTGCTGCCTTTTCTTTCATTGGAAAATGGGTGACGGATCGCTTTTACCTTTCAATTGATCAAGCGGGGTACGTGATGTTTTTTCTTGGTCTCGGGAATATAGTCGGAAGCTTCGGCGGTGCCTATGTGATCAAAACGTTAAACCGTTTCAATACGCTGGTTGTGGGCTTTCTTGTCTCTATCGCATGTTTTATTGTTTCGCCTCACTTGCCATCAGTTGCGGCTTTCGAAAGTGTTTACTTTTTCATATTCGTTAATATGGGGATCGCTTTTCCCCTAATATTGGGAATGCTGAATTCATTAAATCCAACCATCCGCGGCACGATCTCCAGCTTGGCCAATTCAATCATGTACGCTGCGACAACGCTCGGTTCTTGGGTCGCAGGCCTGATTTACGCGACTTTTAACGGTTTTTCCGCCGTAGGCATGTTTGCGGCTATATGCTTTGCCGGTTCGTTGTTATCTTTCATATCCAGCGGTATTTTGACCAGTCACGCGAAAACAAAGAAGGAGTTTGCATCATAAATGCATAGAAGAAATTCATATGGATATTCTAAATCTTTCAAAATTCAACATCCTAAGTATTAGTGAGAATGAATTTGATTTTCTAATACAAGTGGTGACGAACTCTCCACCTTTGGCTTGCCCTCATTGTGGATGTATAGCCTACCTCTACAAACACGATATCAGAGAACAGATCTGTATGGACTTGCCTATTCACGGCAAGCGTGTAGCCCTTCTTATAAAGCGTCAGAGGTATCGCTGTAGAGACTGCAATCGAACCTTTTGGGAACACTTAGACCACACCATAGACGAAAAGCGAAACTGTACCAAACGATTATTGTCTTATATAGAGAAGCAAAGCCTTAAACGCACGTTTGTCAGCATATCCGAGGATGTTGGATTGCATGAAAAAACGATACGTAACATCTTTCGTGATTACATCAATCGTCTTAAAGAAACGCATCGATTTGAAACTCCTAATTGGCTTGGGATAGACGAAATACACATTATTAAGCCAAGATGCGTTTTAACCAACATTGAGGAACGTACTTTGTTAGATGTTTTGCCCAATCGTAACAAGGAAACCGTTGTAGGCTACCTCTCACGCCTTCCAAATAGAGGACAAATACAATATGTCACAATGGATATGTGGCAACCGTATAAGGACGCCGTGAAGGCTATATTGCCAAAAGCTCTTATCATCGTCGATAAGTTTCACGTCGTCCGTATGGCAAATCAAGCGTTAGAAACCATTCGTAAGCAGCTCCGAGAAGGATTATCGCCAAAAGAACGCCGCGGGCTGATGCACGACCGTTTTATCCTCCTAAAACGCCATATAGCGCTTACAGAGATGGATAAAATTACGCTTGACCTTTGGACAAAGAATCATCCTTCTCTCGGCACTGCTTATAACTTAAAGGAATCATATTTCGATATTTGGGAATGTGATAGCAGACAGACGGCATTCCTTAAATACAACGAATGGAAAGCTAAAATACCAACTGAACTGCAATCCGCTTTTGAACCACTTACAAAGGCTATGAAGAACTGGGAAGAGGAAATATTCGCCTACTTCGATCATCGCAATACAAACGCTTATACGGAGTCTCTAAACAGCCTTATTCGAGTCATTAATCGTTTAGGCAGGGGATACTCTTTTGAAGCCCTACGAGCCAAAATACTCTTTACAGAGGGACTTAAAAAGCAACGTAAGCCTAAGTACCAGAGGCGGTTTGATAGCTACGATCTACGGGAGGAAAACTTCCCGATGTTTAATATGCCACCTATTGGAGCTGTTCGTGAGCCAGAAGAAATAATCTTGCTGGGAATCGATTTTTCCACCTTGATCGAGAAATTGGAGAAGGGCCAGCTATAAGCCCTTCTCCACCATAAAATCCGAATACCCAAATAAACAAAGGCATCCGATTGTTCTGACCGGATGCCTTTTGTATATTTTATTGAAACACTGGCTGTATGATTGTCTTTTATGACTTTAACGCTTGTAGTCTCTGCTTATTTCAGTGATGCTGGCAGCTTCACACCGAGGAGTTTACCCTCCGACTGAATAATGATCATACCGTCGGTCTTCAGCGTCGCTTCGTGTAAATCTCCCCCAGTGTTTACCCGGAAGACAGGGGTCGCAGTCAACATATTAATCCCTAGCAGTGTCCCATTACGCTGCGCCCGGTATATTCCTTTGCCGTACACGCTAATCTGAGCTACTGGTGCGTCGCCATACCACTTGACCTCCTGTCCGTTCGCCAGCTTGATGCCGGCTACTTCTCCCGTTGTTTCATTTCTGTAAACCAGCCGTTCCTGCACGATACCAAGCGACTGCCCATTTTCTTTATAAAAGGGGCGCTGATAAGTCCGAAGCGGATCGGCATTAGCTGTATATTTATCAAAATTGTATTCCGCGATCTGGTCTCCTTGTTCAATGTATAACTTTCCATTGCCAGCAAATACGCTTCCATAGCCATAGTCATACGGTGGATCACCTTTCATTTTCCAGTTGTATTCAAGGCTCCCCTTTTGTACACCAGTCTTAAGGTTATAGACATTCACATTCACTTTGCGTTCTGGTGCTGATTGATAATCTGTCAACAGGGAAGAATGATAATCAACCGAATATACCAGTCCATCTTTAATTTGAAGTGCTTCTCCTTGACCAAAATCGTCCCATAACTTTTTGCCTGTCTTTTTGTCATAAGCATTCAGTTGAATGGACGTAAGTGCCCCCTGAACGAAAAAGGTTCGAAGCACGACACCATTAGATTCCTCCAGGTATGCGGTACCGTTCCCTTCACCTAGCGGCTCATCCGCCTTCCATTTTAGCTTGCCTGTTTTCATATCAAATGCAAAAGTCGTACTGCCTTTGATGACATAAAGCGTATCACTGGTTGGAACTAACATTTCTGTACGATACCGTGTATCGATCCAGGTGGATGAGCCTGACTGCCATATCGCTTTTCCAGTTTTGGCGTTCAGAGCATAAGGTTTATGATCTCCATTAAGACCGTAAATGACGTCATTATGATAAACAATGTAGGGTGTCAGTCCTTTTCCGTATGACCACAGCCGTTTGCCTGTCTTTGCATCCATTGAAATTAATTTGGTAGCGGCAAAAGTGAATACCTTACCGTGTTCTGCTATAGCCTGATGACCAATATAAGGTTCGTTCATATTCAGGTAGTTGTCCACTTGTGCAGTCCAGGAAGGCTTAAGTTCGGGCACCGAAATACCTGTATCCGAATACCAGTTGCGTACCGAAACATCAGGTGCTTCTGCATGTGCCTGCAATGGGATTACGGTTGCTCCCAGAGCAATAAGTCCAGCGGCTGTAAAGCTTGTAACGATGCACCAGCGTAGCTGACCTTTTAAATTCGTAAACGGTTTAGACGTTTTTGATATGAGCATGTTACCCCTCCATTTGGATCGTTTGTACAGCAATATACCTTAATAGATGTGTATTACTAAAGAGCTATCTTTTCTATAATCTTCATATATATAACGTTATGTATTGCTTGATAGTTACACTGAATTCTCCCTATCATTAATTAACTATTTTCTTAGTTGTCAATGTGATCCCTCCTTTTTAAATTTATTATCTCTTTAAGTTTTGATTTTAAGCCAAGTTGATCGCCACTGAGCCGAGTACAACACCTATGCAGCTTTATGAGCATAGCTTAAGTTAAAAATCTATTGAGTTAAACAAAAAAAGCCGCCATTGGCGACTCCTTCGATGATATTTAGGTTACTTTCGTATTCGGACAGGTTTCATTTTTTCAAATAAACTAAGCTTTTAATCGGGTTTGCATAAAGACCAGCTCCTCAGCTAATCTTTCCAACCGACCCAGCGCATCAGTGTCATCAATGCTATTCTCAGCTCCAAAATGTTCGCTGTTCAAATATACATAGCTTGGAGCGACATAGGATCGAAAATAACCAGCGATGGGTTTTAATTGATTTTCAACAACCAGATAGTGCTGATAAGTACCCCCTGTTGCAACAAACCCCATCACTTTATTATAGATACTTTGGACAGGCAGAAGATCGAACACATTTTTCAGTACACCTGTCAAAGAGGATTGGTAAATCGGTGTGCCAATCACGTAAAAGTCCGCATCTATCATTTTCTGAATGACCGACTGAGTGTGTTCATTGTAATCCTCCAACTTCCGCCCATCGCAAAATTCAATGGCTTTGTACTCTCTTAAGTCGATGAGTTCAACTTCAATTTCCGGATGATTTTTTTGAACCAGTTGAAGGACTGCATTTACAGCGATTGGTGTTTTTGATCCGATCAATGAGCCAGATAAACCTATTAATTTCACAATATAACCTCCAATTGGCGTCTTATGAATCATGGAACTCTTCCGATATTTCCAGCTCACACTTATAGTAGCCTATTCTCCCAAAATAATGACTTCCGTCTCCAATTCAATATTGAATTTATCGTACACCCTTTTTTTGATTAATTTGATTAATTCCAAATAATCCTCGGCGGTTGCATGATCTGCATTAATGATAAAACCTGCATGCTTCCTGGAGATTTCAGCTCCACCAATACGAGTGCCTTGCAGGTTGCATTCTTGAATGAGTTTTCCCACGTAGTGTCCCTCTGGACGTTTGAAAACACTTCCGCAAGAAGGGTACTCCAGCGGTTGTTTGGATTCCCGTTTAAACGTTAAATCCTGCATGATACTGGAGATAACATCCTTGTTGCCTTTTTTGAGTCCAAATTCGACTTCAAGGATGATGTATTGATCCGTTTTGAAGATACTGTTTCGATAACCAAGTTTCATGTCATCTCGGACCATGTCCAGTAGTTCTCCATCTTTAGTGAGCACAAGCGCTCGCTCGACGACCTCATCCATCTGACCGCCATATGCCCCCGCATTCATATATAAAGCGCCACCTGTACTTCCTGGTATTCCACATGCAAACTCCAGACCCGTCAAGCTGTTATCCAAAGCGATCCGTGAGACATCGATAATATTGGAACCGCTTTGCGCGACGATCTTGTTGTCACAAACCTTTATCTGATCGAAATGGCTCAAAGAAATCGTTACTCCGCGAACTCCCTGGTCCTTAATGATGACATTGGATCCTTTCCCAATGACAGTCAGAGGTATTTGATGCTTTTTAGCAATGGCGAGGATATTCATAATTTCTTCTTTCGTCGTTGGATGGATAAGTATGTCTGCTTTGCCGCCTAGTTTTATATACGTGTGATCTTTTAATGGTTCATTTAATTTTAACTTTTCCAAAGGTATGTGATCTTCAAAAATATTCATGACATTCTCTCCCTGAGTTGAAAAGACATGATTGCACAGTCCATGAGCATAAAGCTTCTGCAATATATGTTTATTATGAGGCTTTGGATGAAAATATTCCAACATCGTGACAATTAATCACATTTTTTGACCTCGCCGCGATAATTCGCCATTCTGAAACTGGCTCCTCATTCTTTGAAATATATTTTTTGGATTGTCCTTTATTTTTCAAATGCAGCCCAATACAATTTTAATGATTTCTTCAGGACTCGTATATGCATTAAAAAAACCAGAACTCGTTTTTTGCAAATGACAAGGAATATCCATAATTTCCATAGATCCACTGTACAATATCACTCGATATTTCTCGGAAATTTGTTTTATAAGCGGCTCGATCTTCACCAAATTAATATCAACGATGATCACCGTGTTATCCGGAAGATGATTAATGTTGCGGATCAGATGAGGAGTGGCGTCCAGTATACACAAAGACGGATCAGTTCGAATCCATATACTTAAACTCTTAACGATGTGATGGATATCGGACAGGATTAACACATGTATCATGCAGAAACCTCCGAATAACATTCTTGTGATCGCAAAATACTCTCTTTTTTTATTTCAAGCTCTGGTGGACCAGTCCATTAAGGAGAATTTTATGTATACACCGTATCCGGATACTTTGTAAACATTTTTATTTATAAAGTATAAACTACAGTTCGGCTTTGACTTTGTCAACTTTTTTATTTAAAATGTATAAAATAATACAGATGAATTGCTGAATAAGGAGGTGCACCGTGAGCCGAAATCAAACGAAAAAGGATGCCTCCACCAGTACCCGCAGAGCAATCATTAATCTGCTCAAGCAGCAAGGGGGGAATGGATGTTATGGCACTCTCCTCCCAATTTGAGCTATCTGGAATGGCTATTCGTCAACACTTAAATGCCCTGAAAGAAGAAGGGTTGGTTACTCATGAAGAAGAAGCCCGACCCATGGGTCGACCAACCAAGCTATGGACACTAACCCCCGCAGCGAATCGTTTTAAGGTTAGCGGAAAGTTGTTGTAAATTAAAGAGAACATCACTAAGAAGCCCTTTCCCTCGGCGGAAGGGGTTTCTTAGTGACATGTATCATTAATAAGGAAGATCTACTACTTCTCCCCAAAGTTTAGTTAAATAGTTGGCGAAGCTCCTCTACTTCCAGTTGGGTAACTGGTTGGTAAGCAGGGCTTTTCACATAGCGAAGGCAGCTGTATAACAACTGACGCCCCTCCAAAGTATTGATCAAGCTATCCAGATTAAGTGCTCCCATCAGTACTCTTCCATTCCTTACACGGCACTCCATCAACACTCCAAGTTTGTGGTTTCGCTCAAAATTATCAATCGTCTGTACCAGCGGACTCAAATCTTTATCCAGGTCATCCAGAATGATCGATGAGGACTGGGACACAATGCTCCACCATGGATAAGTTGAGTATTCTTCCGTAGAGAAGTGCTCAAATACAGCGTGGTCTTTCTGGATAAGCAATCCCATGGTTCCAACGGGAACATCCTTCTTCATGCTTTCTGAGATGGAACGAAACATAGGGAAGGACCAAAAATCCGTGCAATAAAAACCTTCAATCGTGTTTTGAACATTTTTCGGTGATGGGAAAAGCAGAACGTCTTCTCCACGCTCGAGTAATTCCAAGGCATGTTCCGAGATCTCGGTAAACAGGTGTAGTCCGGCAAAATCGACTTTCACCTGATTCGGGTAAATCCACAGGTCATAGGACTTATGAATATCCGTATCGGGAATAGACAGCTTCAGCATCACTTTAGTCATACTGGAGACATCAGGTATGCGGGTGTTAATATCGGTGATAACCACATAATTTTCATCATTAAATGAAGGCAAGTCTGCGAGCCCGTTCGCAATATGGTTGCCATCAGCTTGCAGCTCCCATTTCAGTTGAAGTCCATCCAACGCTTTTTTTCTAAAATAGGTTAACTCGATCCGAGCTTCAAATAACTCGCCAGCTTCATAATGATATTTGGGGAACCTTGCCAGAAGGACGGCGTCTGAACAGAATGTTCTCCATTCCTCCGGTGTAATCATGCCCTTTGAATCCATAAATGCATCCAGTATGCCTACAAGCGCCGTCCCCTGGCCACTGAAATCCTGGAGATCAAGCAATTGGAACCCGGCAAGGCGTTGGGATCGAAAAGCGGCTTCCAGCTCTTCTTTATAACAAGCAACAGCCAGCTGCCCCGAAGCTTTAAAATATTGATCCGCAAGGTGTCCCAATCCCTTAGCTTCCAAACGCTCGCGAAATAGCTCGAAGTTTTTCGCTTTTAGAGAACCTGTATACTTCTTGATCTCCTCGAAATTGGGAAACGTAGCGTATTGCCCTATTTCATGCGAAATGACAGGTACATGAGAAACAAGTTGCTGACTTCCCGCTTTTGCCTTAACCGTTTTGGCACCTGTGCCATATTGAATTTGAATTTCTTTTCCTTCAGACAGACTGGAATGATCTGCAGTGTTATTGTGCTCCGGTATTATATTTGAGTCATAATCTTTCATCGTGTTAGGCAGGTCTGTTTGTACATGTCCAAGAGGGGCATCACACATGGCATACGAGCCTCTGAACAGGCGATCTTTGGAAAAACGCACACCACAAAAGAATTCACTTTCCTCCAAAATGTCCGGGACAAATTGAAAATTGTTGGATCCTTCTGTATATAAATGACGGTTGTCATATTCTTTATACGCTTTCAGAATTGAATTCAGTTTGTCTTTACTTCCCCACAACTCATTGCCCATGGACATCATCACAAATGAAGGATGATTGCCAAATGCTCGCAGCATCGCATAGCCCTCGCTGATCAAATATTCCTGTTCTGCCGGATTGTGTGAATCCGAGGATTCATCCGTGATGGTTCCCCAAAACGGAAGTTCAGGTTCCATATAGATTCCGAGAAGATCCGCTGCAATAAATGCAGCTTCGGGCGGGCAACAGGTATGGAAACGGTAGTGATTGATTCCGTATGACTTGGAAATGCCAAGAATGCGAAGCCACTCTTCCACCTCCGTTGGTGCATAACCCGTAAGCGGAAAGATCAGACCATCATGCTTGCCACGCAGAAATGTTTTGTGACCATTGATGGTAAATTTATCTCCCTCTGCTTTGAACTCCCGCAATCCTGTCCAGATCTCTTCGGAATCAAGGATTTCCCCATTATTGTTTTGCAAATGAAGAGTAAGTTTGTACACATGGGATTCCTGGTCGCTCCATAACAGGGCATCTTCACCCAGCTCGTATGTAAAATGCAAATGGTTTGAATCGGCAGTGAATATTTGTTCATCAGGCGTATGAACCGGAGTAGCATTCATGCTTTGAGATGAGACGACGATACGAATCTCGTGCAAGTCGCCGACAAGTTCTGCCTTAATATCGAAAGATTGAGTAGCCAGATCAGGGTAAACCTGGATATTTTTTAAGAAAACACTTTCATAAAATTGCAGTTCCAGTTTCCCTGTAATGCCGTTCCAGTTGGTCTGCGTGTCTTCTGAGGTGAGGTGACCACCTTTGGTAGGATAATTGGTATTATCTACACGGATCGTAATCATGTGGTTTCCTGCGGTCAGACCTGTTCCAATTTCATAACGGTGGGGCGTGTTCAGACTATTTTGTGTGCCCCATTCAACTCCATCAATCCAGACGGTCGTTACCCGTGTTCTTTCCAAATACAGATAACAAAGCTTACCTGCCAGCTGAGCAGGAACATCAATTTCTCTTGAAAACCAGGCATAACCTTCAAATAAATACTCATCTGTCAGCGCACCCGTTAAAGCCATTTCATTCTTTTTGCCTTTGGCTGCATGAGAAGTCGTATTCGGCAAGGAAATGATATCTGAGTAATGCAGTCCGGTTTCAATCTTTTGCTCATCCAGTTGGAGTTTCCAACTTCCTTGCAAATCTATTTTAGCCAGCATATTGTGCAGTCTCCTTTTAGAAGTTTATCTGATCCATTCCGAGTAACGTTTTCCAGTTCGGAAAACGATTTCGGTATCACACAAATATTATAATCTTCTTTTTCTCTAAAAGCACCAGAAGAGTTGCATCCTAAATAGAGACGATCAGAGATTTATGGAATGAAAAAGTGATTCCATGAAACAGAGGATGAGATCGAAAGGCCAAGGTGACCATCATTTGTTACTGTATTGTTAAGAAGTTCAGTAACAAAAAGACGACAACCAATCAAATGGTTACCGCCTTACTTAGGTTTGAAAATTATTTAATCTCTATCCCTATTCGTTTAAAGCAGTTTTGATCAGGGCGTTTACCCGGGAATTGAACAGCAGGCCGATATGAGATACCAGGGAAACCTGAATATTGTTTGCCCCATCCAGACGGGAAAGTAAAGGGGATACAATGGTGTCACTAGTAGAATAGATGGAGGTAACCGTTATACCTTTGGGTGCTGAGGTTGTCGTTAACCGATTGGCTCCTCCGAGGGTGACAAGCTTGTCCACTTTGGAAGCTCCACCACGGTTCAGTATGTAATACAGGCTATTCGCCCCTCCCATACTATGAGCAACAATATGCACTTTGGAGTGGCCCGTTTCAAGAAGCACATTATCTACGAACCGAGCGATTGCTGCTGAATTCAGCGTCTGGTTTCCTTGTTTACTAGGCAGATCAATGGCAAACAACTCATCATTCGACCAGCCCTGACTCCGCAAGTAACTCTTAATAGCTGCAAAATTGCTATCCGAGCCCGTCAATCCATGGACGAATACTACAGGTGTACGTGCCGTGGCCGCAGATGCTTTGGAACTTGTACCCATGCCTGAAATGGAAAAGACCAGAATCATGCTCATGACCAGCATCAAAATAGATTTGCTTTTTTTCACTTTGTTCACTCTCCCTATTGGATTTAATGTTTATAACCATCATATAAGTAAAATTATGGTATTTAAATAGAGCTTTAGTCTCATTTTAATAGAAAAAAAACCGCGATAATCGCGGTTAAGGTGAAGTGATATACAGTTCATTAGAAAATGGTCGGTACCATCCCCCCATCCATCCGTATGGGAGAACCTTTAAATGCAGATGCGTACGGACTGCATACAAATGTAGTCAGTCTGCCTATTTCAGCGGGTCTGATAAATCGCTGTATCTGTGATTGGGGAAGGTTTGAGGACATAAAATCTTTTTCCTTTTCGAGAAAGGTCATGGCTGAATCTGCATAGATGCCTTCAATGATTTCCTGTACATTCTCCGAGAGTGTAGGTCCTGGCATAATCGTATTGACTGTCACTTCTGTTCCTTTTGTCAATATCGATAAGCTCTTGGATAATGACAGGAGCATGGATTTGGTCATGCAATACTGAGGCATCTGTCCGGATGGCATAACAGCCTCTTCACTCGCAATGAAGATAATGCGACCATAATCATTTTCCAACATTTTAGGTAAATAAAATTTGCATAATCCGTTTGCAGCAAGAACGTTTGTACGGAAGTATTTTTCCCAAATTTCATCATTGACGTCCTCATATTGCATGATTTCATATATCCCCATATTGTTTACTAGAATATCTATATTGGGAAATTGCTCAAATAAAGCTTCTCTTTGCCCAACGTCAACAATATCCGCTGTAGCATTCTGGGGAGACGTGTCCGGGAATTCAGACTTGATCTCCTGTACCGTTCGTTCGACCTCTTCATAATTACGCCCATTAATCAGCACATGGACCCCTTCTTTGGCGAGTTCTATGGCAATGGCTTTGCCTATGCCTTTTGTTGATCCGGTAACCAACGCTGTTTTATTTTTTAATCCCATATCCATCATTCATTTCTCCTTCTAAGTTACAATCAAATATCCTGTTGCACAATCTCATGTTGTACTTCGGATAATGACTATATTAACTTGTCAGGAATGTTCAGTAACTAGCGTGCCGCGCCATCGTTCATGCCGAACACGCCAATTCGAAGGAGTGTCATCTTCCCAAATCCGGAAAGCCCGGTAGAATGAGTTCTGGTCTTCATACCCAATCAGGAAAGCCACTTCTTTAATATCGAGCTTGGGATCAGCCAGGTACGCCAGTGCCTGCTCATGTCTCGCTTGTGTCAGTAAATGTTTGAAGCTTGTGTTCTCGTCACGAAGTCGACGCTGTAAGGTACGATCGCTCATATTGAGTTCTTTTGCAACAGTCTGCACATCCGGGCGTTCTCCGGTGAGACTGCGTTTCATGATCCATTTGACCATTTCGCCTATCGATTTAGCACCCTGCTGATCATCCAACGAACGATCCAGAGCAGGGGTCAGGATCTCCAACAACTCTTGATTATAAGAGAGAAATGGACGGTCCAGATCTCTTCGGTATAACGATAACCGATTCGTTTGAGCACCCACCCGCACAGGACAGCCAAAGTATGACTCCAAGGCTTGTACATCACCCATGTCATGCGAAAATTCAACCCAACGCGCTGTCAAAGGTTGACCTGTACCCCGGCGCCCAATCTCCATAAGACACGCAAGTGTAATTCCCACCAGCAATGGCGGACCAGGTTGCTCGCTATTTAACCATTCCAGCTCAATGATACAGTGGTCATCCTGCTCGGTCATACGCAAGCTTTCGGGAGGGCACTGTTGTTTATAACGAGCCATACGGTTTAAAGCATCACGGTAATCACGGGCATGATAAGTTGCCAATACGGTTGGTGGATACTTCGATGTTTCAAAGACGGTCGCCAGCTTGATAATTCCCTCGGCAGCGTCACCAATAAGATCAGCATAAGCCCGCCAGATTGCGAAGTACTCCGCCGTATTAACGACTGAATCCGTAATAACAGTGAGCGGCAGTTGTGCTGTACGTGCTACAACGTGAGCAGCAATTCCCAATTGCTCTATACCTGCCCAGAATCCTGCCGGAATTTTAATACGGTCGGTGAACTGAGATTTCATACCTATGTCCCCCCCCTTTTTTATCAATCTATAGTTGAGAAGTAAAAACACTCCATTTTACGCCAGTTCATACGTATTATTCAGCTTCCAGCTTTATTTTCTTGCTTAACGATCCATCCACTTTACAGGGACTCACTTCCTTTTGCAATGTCTTCATTACTTCCTGGCCATTTTTTAAAGGTTTGATGATTTGGCTTTTAGGAAGTAGACTAATAAGGATAGACTATAAAAGTAACACGTGTAGGGAAAGGGGTCTCATAATGTCATCCAGTGTTATTGACATGCTGCAGCTTGAATACCAGCGTTTTTCAACGAAAGAAAAGGAAATAGCCGACTATGTGATGCGCAATAAATCATCCATCAATAACATCAATATTAGGGATTTGGCTGCTTACACCAACGCGTCCATGTCAACCATCACTAGATTTTGTAAAAAAGTAGGTTGTTCTACCTTTGTTGATTTTAAAATCAGGCTTAACCGTGAAGTTCATCACCCCCGCAATGAAACGGATTTTTTCATAAGAACCCAGCAAATCCATAATGATATCATAAACGCGACCGCTGAAATGCTGGATAGCGCCAAAATCGAACAGGTTGTCCAGTACATAAAAAAAGCACGCAAAATCTATGTCTATGGTTTGGGAAGTTCAGGTTTATCTGCTCTGGAGTTTAAGTACAGGCTCATGCGAATGGATATCGTCATTGATGCGGTGACCGATTCACATATGATGATCATGAGTGCTTCTCTTCTGGGCGAAGATGATCTGGTCATTGGTTTATCCAATTCAGGGCGAACATTAGAGGTCAGTGATGCATTAAACGCGGCCAAAAAAAGAGGAAGCAAAGTCGTTGGAATTACTAATTTTGATCATACACCCCTGTCTGAAATCTCGGATTTGTGCATTTTCACCCCGGATATCGGGCGAACCGGTGATGTGAACTTCATCAACAGCCAACTGGCCATCATTTACATCCTGGATGTGATTTCTCTTCTATTACTTGAGGATGAACATTTACTCAGAGCGCGGCAGCAAACGCTACAAGCGCTATATTCTGCTGAATAAGAAAACAGCCAACCTGATTCGTTGGCTGTTTTTTATGCTTTCTCCTTTTATTTCACAGCAGGAGAAGACGGCTTCAATTTTGCAATTTCAGAGACAAAACGTTCCGTTATTTGTTGCGGGCGGGTAATGGCTCCACCGACAACAACACAATAGACTCCAACTTCCAGACACGTTATTGCCATCTCAGGGGTCATGATATTTCCTTCCGCAACGACAGGTGTTTGTACACTAGCGATAATTTCTTTCAAGGCTGCAAATTGATTATCGTAAAGCTTGAGCCCTGCGGTCTCCTCTGTATATCCGACCAATGTAGAGGAGATCAGATCAAAACCAAGTCGTTCTGCATGGATGGCTTCCTCTTTGGTTGAAATATCCCCCATTAATAGCAGTTGAGGATGTTTGGTGCGAATTTCATGTACGAATTCATCCAGTGATTTACCGTCCGGTCGTGCACGCAACGTCGCATCAACCGCAACGATCTCTGCATGCACCTCGGCAAGCTCATCCACTTCCCGGATCGTTGGTGTAATAAACACGGGGTTCGTTCCGTAATTTCTTTTCACAATACCGATGACTGGAAGATCAACCTGTTCCTTGATCTCTTTCACATCTGCCGCCGTATTCGCACGAATACCTATGGCGCCTCCCTCTTTTGCTGCGACTGCCATGCGTCCCATGATGAACGAACTATGAAGCGGCTCATGCTCCAATGCCTGACATGATACGACGAGACCGCTTTGTAAACCCAATGTATCTAAATTCATTGCAATTACTCCGTTTCCATAATTTCTTCGATTTCATTTTTGATCACCGTTACCTGAGGGCCGTAGATAACCTGTACTCCGTTTCCTACCAGGACAACCCCTTTGGCTCCCGTAGCTGTAAGTGCATCCTTTTGAACCTTCTCTATATCCTTCACGGAAACGCGAAGCCGCGTTGCACAGCAATCCAACTCATTAATATTATCTGCACCGCCCAATCCATTTAGGATGGCTATCGATCGTTCTTCCCCTTTTGCTGATGACGATGCATTCGTTTGCTGACTTTGTGTTTTGGTGTCTGTTTCCGATGTTACCTCTTCCTCGCGTCCCGAAGTTTTTAGTTTGAGCTTAACGATCAAGATTCGGAAGGTGAAGTAATAAAGGAAGAACCAGACCACTCCGATGATGGGAACGATAATCCAGTTGGTTTTGGCATTACCCTGAAGTATCCCGAACAAGATAAAGTCGATTAATCCACCGGAGAACGTCTGACCGATCGTAATCTCAAAAATGTGCGAAAGCATAAATGCCAAACCATCAAATACGGCGTGAATGACATACAGAATTGGAGCAACAAACAGGAATGAGAATTCCAGAGGCTCCGTAATGCCTGTTAGGAACGAGGTGAGCGCCGCAGACAACATCAGTCCGCCAACTACTTTTTTACGTTCAGGCTTGGCCGTATGATAAATAGCGAGGGCGGCACCGAGCAGGCCAAACATCATGGTAATAAAACGCCCTGACATGAATCGGGATGTACCCGAGAAGAACTTCTCCGTTGCAGGGTCTCCTAATTGGGCAAAGAAAATATTCTGTGTTCCTTCGTAAACTTTACCCGCAACCTCCATTGTTCCTCCGAGGCCCGTCTGCCAGAAAGGCAGATAAAAAATGTGGTGCAACCCAAGTGGCCCCAGCATCCGTAAAACAAATCCGTAAAACAGTGTTCCTATATACCCTGTTCTATCAACCAAACTGCCAAGCTGTGCGATGCCGAGCTGGATAGTTGGCCAGATCAGGAACAAAGCAATACCAATAAAAATGGCTGCAAAAGATGAAACGATAGGAATGAAACGTGAACCTCCAAAGAAGCCAAGGAATTGAGGAAGCTCTATTTTATTGTACCGATTATGAAGCCATGCGGTAACCAGTCCGACAACAATCCCGCCGAGTACGCCGGTTTGCAGTGTTTGGATTCCGAGCACCATACCTTGACCGGCACCAGCCAAATTCTCTACTTCAAGTTTCCCCGAATTGACCAGCATCGCATTAATGGATGCATTCATGACCAGATAGGCAAGACCTGCAGCCAAACCTGCTGTACCTTTGTCCGCTCTGGCGAGTCCAACAGCCACGCCAATGGCAAAGATTAATGCCAGATTATCAAATACAATACTTCCCGCACTGCTCATAACCGTAAACACTTGCTGCAACCACGTGATTTGCAAAAATGGATACGAGTTAATCGTATTGGCATTGGACAGGGCCCCTCCAATCCCCAGTAATAGACCCGCCGCTGGTAAAACAGCAATAGGAAGCATAAACGATTTACCAAACTTCTGAGCCTTCTCAAAATATTGCTTCACAGGATATCCACCTCTCTAAAACTATTTTCATTTACATAATAATTATGAAAATGGTTTTCGTCAATATAAATTTAAATCGCTTTCATAACGAGTGAGGTCTACTCATTGGATTCGTTTGG
The DNA here is from genome assembly GCF_014844075.1 of Paenibacillus sp. JNUCC-31. Lineage (NCBI taxonomy): Bacteria > Bacillati > Bacillota > Bacilli > Caryophanales > Paenibacillaceae > Paenibacillus > Paenibacillus sp. JNUCC31. Next base: position 6,907,896 of record NZ_CP062165.1, on the reverse strand, counting down.
GCGATTGTTCATTTCATCTTGGATAAATCATCCTGAGATAGTACATATTATGTGCATCTTCTATTGATAAGAGGTGGATCATGACCATTCAGCCTGCTGCTTTCTCAGAATTAGGCAAGAACATCGCATATGTGGAACAATCCCTTTTTCAGACCGATGACCTAAAGAAACAATCCATTTCATTGAATGGAGTAGAGGGCGTACTGCTGTATATAGATTCTCTTATAGATCAGGAGATCATCCAGACCCATGTATTGACATCATTATTGGACCACACCAATTCAGGCGGTGATCCATTATTTACTACATTGGGTAGTCAAAAAGAAACCGATCTGCAAATGGCTACAGATGCAGTCATTCAAGGGAAATGCCTTTTTATGCTGGAAGGAACTGCTGAGTTTTATATTCTTTCTACCGAGAAAATTTATGCCCGTACTACAGACGAGCCCGAGAACGAAGGGGTTATTCGAGGCGCACACAATGGTTTCATCGAGCAACTTTCTGTTAATTTGAATCTAATCCGCAGACAAATTATTAGCCCCTCACTCATCGTTCGATATTTTAATGTGGGAGAGAAAACACGCACCAAAGTTGCTATTGTCTATCTTCAGGATGTAACCAATCCCGAGCTGGTGGAGAAAGTGAAAGATCGTATTTTGGCTATCTCGTCAGATATGGTTCTGGCTCCTGGATTTATTGAAGAGTTTGTGGAGGACAATCCATTCTCCCTGTTCCCACAGCAGCTTAGTACGGAACGCCCTGATCGGGTTATTGCCAATTTGATGGAAGGACGAGTGGCCATTCTTGCCGAAGGCAGTCCCACAGCTCTTATCGCTCCAGTGACGTTTTTTGCTTTTTATCAGAGCCCGGACGATTATCACGGTCGGTGGATGGTCAGTTCCTTTTTAAGATTAATTCGCATGATGAGTTTTATCATTGCTTTCACTTTGCCTGCTGTTTATATCGCAACCATCTCCTTTCACTCTGCCATTTTGCCTCTGGAGCTGGCACACACGATCAAAAAATCATTACAAAACATCCCGTTCCCTGCCCTTGTAGAAGCGATGCTGCTTGAACTGATCTTTGAAGTATTGAGAGAAGCCGGGGTTCGACTGCCCAGCCGCGTGGGTCAAACCATCGGTATCGTTGGCGGTCTGGTTATAGGAGATGCCATTGTGCGTGCAGGCCTTGTATCCTATACGATGATTATTGTTGTGTCGCTAACTGCGATCTCTTCGTTTCTGGTACCTTCTCATGAGATGAGTTCAGCAGTGCGTATCCTACGTTTTCCGATGATGGTTGGGGCAGCCATTTTTGGATACATCGGCATTGCTTTTGGTCTGGTTATTCTTACGATTCACCTGTGCAAGCTGGAAACGTTCGGTTCTCCCTACTTTGCTCCCGTGGCGCCTTTTCGGTTATCCGATATGAAGGATGTATGGATTCGTTTTCCCATCTGGGCGCTTCGTCAGCGTCCCCATGATGCCCGGCCGCAACAGTTGACACAACAGAAGTTCTCTAGGAGTTGGAAAAAACGTGAATAATGAGAGTACGATCACAAGAGGACAATTGTTTTTCCTTATTTTAAAATTTGAAATTGGCGTGGATATATTATCCCTCCCTTATCGAATCCATCTTATCTCCCACGGCGGGGGATGGATTTCTGTCTTTCTTGGAGGTATCCTGATTCAATTGATCGTCCTCTTGTGCTGGCTTCTAATGCGCCGTTTCCCAAGTTCTTCAATATATCAAATTACAACCCTGATTACAGGCAATTGGATTGGAAAAATACTGATTGTTGCGTACATCGGATACTTCCTGTTAATGGGTACCTCTGTTCTGGTGAATGCCTATGGTGTCATTAATCGCTGGATGCTGCAGAACACTCCCCGATGGGCCATACTGGCCCTCTTTTTGTTCAGCAGTATATATCTGGTTCGCCAAAAATTAAGAATTATTGCGCGTGTGCTTGTACTCATTTCGTTTTTGGTCATTCCAATGATGGTATTGATCAGTTATGGACTCAAGGAAGTTAATTTGCTCTACATACTCCCATTAACTGAAGCTGGCTGGTCCCGCATTATCAGCGGCTCAGACGAAACATTAATGGCCATGTTTGGGTTTGAGTTTGTTCTCATTGTGTTTCCTATGGTGGAAGGTAAAAGCGCGGGGAAACTGAAGTCCACTGCTGCAGCAAGTGCGGTCGTCGTTTTGCTCTATGCATTTACGGTTTTCATTTGCTCAACCGCATTCAGCCCACAGCAACTGGACTTAATGCCTGAACCTGTCATATATCTGCTCAGATCCATCCCGCTTGGCACCATGGATCGAGCTGATTTCCTGTTTCTCCCTATTTGGTTAATTTCAATTTTTGGTGCCATTTGTGGGTACTATTATGCGGCATCTTATGGCTTAAGTTACCTGTTCAAACAAAAAGACCATAAAAAAGCTGTGCCTTATATCGTCATTGCTTCCTGCCTCATTGCCTACCTGCCACAACAACAGGAACAGCTTGAGCTAATCAGTACGATTGCCAACAGATCGGCTTATTTTTTTCTCGTGATCCTGCCTTTTCTGCTGCTGGCCCTGTCTTATATTATGAAACGGAAGGAGAAGTTGATATGAGGAAACGAGGCATCGCCTCTGGTTTGATGGCACTGCTCATCCTTACCACAGGCTGTTGGGACCAGGACAGTTTAAAGGATGCGAGACTGGCTAATGCTTCAGCGTATGATATAACCTCAGAAGGCAAAATCAAACAAACCCTGGAAATCGTTGATGATTCTGAAAGTCAACAAGGAACCAGTGATAATGAAATACACTCAGGTACCGGACGGTCCGTTCGCCAAAGCACAGATACGATCCGAGCGAAAGTGACCGGTGACATTCGCTTCTTCAAATATGGAATGATTCTATACGGTAACAAACTTGCACAAAACGATATTTATCCATATTTGGATGTTTTGTATCGGGAACCGGATTATCCGACCTCACACGTAAAAATTGCCATTGTTGATGGTGCAGCAGGCGACCTGTTAAATCAAAAAAGAGTCGGAAGAATATTGATTGGTGAGTTTATGACGAAAAAAATGAAGAGTCTGGAGGAATTATGCATATTTCCTGCGATGACACTCGAAACCCTTCTTCCTCCCATGCTCGATCCGGGACAGGATTTTGCGCTGCCCTATCTGTATAAAGATGGAGAAGAGATTGCTGCCAGGGGAATTGCTCTGTTTCATGGGCAAAGGTTTACTGGGAGTCTGAATGTGGAACAAGGGCCGCTGTATGTTATTATGAGCGGAAAATGGAATAAGACGGCTCGCTTTGTCAAAAAGATCCATTCAGGATCTGCTAACGATCCGAGAAATTATGTCACTTACGAGGCAAAAACGGAAAAAATCAAACGAAAGCTGGCTGTTCATGTGAATAAAGACAATCAGATCGATGTAAATCTTCGAATTCAACTTCCCGTAAATATTGTGGAGTATCCCATGAATCACCTTCAGCAGAAGGGTACTATTGAACACCTGAACCGTGAGCTATCCGAGGCCATGACCCGGGATGCGGAGATGATTGTCCAGACCCTTCAACGAAGTGGTTGTGACTCATTTGGCATTGGCAGGCAGTTAATTGCTCATTATCCGGACTTTTGGAAACGTTTGAATTGGAACAAAGAATATGCTCAAGTACGATTTCACCCGGAAGTTACAGTGAAAGTAGTCGCCAATGGTGTGTTGAATTAGCTGCTCAACGAGTTGATCGCCACCGAAGAATCGTCATCGAGATGCGTTTCAAAAGGAATCAAGTGTTTCTTTGTTAGCCTCACTCTAATATGGACTTTTGAACCGTTTTGGGCAGTTTAAGGATGACCCTCTCGTACGAGTGATCAATCATGTCAAAGACGTCTGTCTCTGGCAACGAACCATCGATGACAATCGTATTCCAATGTTCTTTATTCATGTGGTAGCCCGGTCGAATGGCTTCATGTTGCTCTCTCAAGTTTTCTGCAATCACCGGGTCACATTTCAGGTTAAGGTAGGGATAGTTCTCTTTATCTTCAAAAAAAAGGGCGAACATTTTACCTGCAATTTTGAATACTACAGGATTCGATCCAAATGGATAATCTTTAGTCGCGCCCTTCTTTTTCAAACAGTATTCTATGATAGTATTCATATCTGTGCCTCCTTCAAAAATCCCATCGTCAATTTGATTACAACTTGTACATTATAGCTGATTGTTGCTTGGACATCACTTGTTTGTTAGTTCAGTGCAGACAAAAAGCATCGTAACCCAGTGATATCGGGTACGATGCTTTGTCGGATGAAACCTCATCACGCTCACTCAGAATATATTTCCGTGTTTTCACTTAAACCGATCACCGGATATGAAATACCCCAGGTAGCGGGAGTTCTCTAATTGGTTACATATTAATTGTCTGCCTCCAATTTTGCGGCTCCCTCCAGCAGGAACACGCCGCTGAGCTGAGCGCTAAGGTCGAGCGGATTCTGGGCTGTTTTGCCCCAAGCCTGACCGAATAATCCGGTGTCCCGGCTGCTCTTCAGCAAGGCCTGGGCATTGCGATAAACCGCCTTTTTCAGGCTCTTGTTATGCCCAACTTCATATAACTCAACCAGATAGCGGATCAGTATACCTTTAAATAAAGCACCATCCCCGTCGCCGTTTTCTTTGAATATGCCCGTCTTCTCATCTGTTAAGGTCTTCAACGAACCGGCTGCTGTTTTCTCGGCATCTCTCAAATATGTCTTATCTCCTGTGATCCGGTAGAGTTCGACACCCGCTCCGATAAACGTGCCCTGATTATACGTGAAGATCCATGCTTCATTCACATCAAGTGTGCCATCCTCCCGCAGCACCAACCCATCCGCTACCAGGCCCGTTTTCGGATGAACCAGATATTGTTTCTCCCAATCATATATTTTTTGGGCCCATTCCAGATCCCGAACATCGCCAAAACGTTCATACAGCCTTGCAGCCAGGATGGCGGCAGGCCCATTAGAGCACGCATTTCGGTTATCTCGCTGATCCTTTTTCCAAGCCATACCGCCAAGCTCATCTTCCCACCAGCCCGTCTTAATGTCATCCCACAGCTCCAGTACGTATCCCTTCATCTCTTCACTGCCGGTTGCATCATACAGACGAAGCCCAGCAAGCGCAAGCCATTCCATATCATCGTAGAATTCATTGTGAAGTGAGCCATTGCGTGCAATGATACTGCGAACGAGTTGTTCTGCACGCTCGGTGTACGCCTTGTCTCCTGTTCGTTCGTATCCGTCCACCAATGCATCGACCGCATGAGCCTTCCACCAGTAATTCAGGGCATGTTCACCTTCTGGTGTGGATGGATAAGCATTATTCATCATTTTAGCTGCATCGTTCCAGTAGTATTCAGTCAGCTTCCCTTGTGCCCACTGCGCCTGATCCGCATAACGATTCTTGCTGCCGCTTGTTGCCCCCATGGTAGTGACCAGAATAATACTGAGTACCAGCGTGAGGCTCACCATTTTCCTTTTGCTCATCAGATCCCTTCCCTTCTCCAATTGACGTATAACGAACGGTTCACTCGTAAAACAGGGACATTTATGTATGCTCTAGCTCAGATGTCCCTCTCCCTGACGTGGTGTTCCTTCACCTCCTTTCGAACCAAGTCAAGGCGGCTAATCATGCTTGATACCCGATCTACCTATTCTTTCACTGCCCCCAGAACGATGCCGTGAATTAAATAACGCTGCAGAAAAGGATAAATTAGCAGAATTGGAATCATGGAGACCAGAATCTTGGCAGAATTCAACGTTGTGTTGGAAATTTTATTAAACTGCTGCAGCTGTTCGACCGAAAGATTCTGCATCTGATCACGTGTGAGGCTGAGCCTCTGCAAATAGGTCTGGAGCGGTATTTTGGAGCTGTCGTTAATCAGAATGATCCCGTCAAAGAAATTGTTCCAGTGCCCGACAATGACAAACAGCGTAATGGTTGCCAGACTCGGCATGGAAATGGGAATGAAGATTTTGAGCAGGATTTTAAGCGGACTGGCACCGTCAATAAATGCGGCCTCCTCCAGCTCCTTCGGAATTCCCTTGAAGAAGTTCATCAGGAGAATCACATTAAAGACTGGGACTGCTCCCGGCAGAACCAAGGCCCAGATGCTGTTGATTAACCCCAAATTGCTGATCACCATATACCAGGGCACGATTCCGCCGCTGAAAAGCATCGTAAACACAATAATCCACATATATGTGTTTCTCGATCTGAATTGTGTAACGCTGCGAGATAACGGGTACGCCATCAGGATGGTCAAAATCATGTTGATGGCTCCCCCAAGCACCACCCTCTCGACGGAGATCAGAAAAGCCCTCCAGAACTTCGTATCATTCAGTATCTGTCCATACGATGAGAAATTCAGCTCCACTGGAAAAAAGTAGACCCGGCCTGCATTCACAGCCGTACTGCTGCTGACGGACACCATAATGGTATTGACAATCGGGGCCAGGGACATGAACGTAATCAGGATCAACGCAAACATAATCAACAGGCGGGATAGCCTGGAGCCGAGCGATTTGGATTGAATCATGCTAACCCTCCTAGAAAATTCTGTACCCCGCATACCTCGAAGCCAGCCTGTAGGAAATCACGATCAGTACAAAGCTGATGACCGATTTCATCAGTCCAATCGCGGTTGCAAATGAATATTGCATGTTGATCAGACCCATACGGTACACAAAAGTATCGATAATATCGCCTGTTTCATATACCAGCGGATTATACAAATTAAACACTTGATCAAAGCCCGCATTCAGTACATTGCCAAGACTTAGCGTGCCTAACAGGATAATGGTCGGAAACATTCCCGGCAGCGTGATGTTCAGTGTCTGTTTCCAGCGACTTGCGCCGTCCATTGCAGCGGATTCGTACAATGCAGGATTGATCGCCGTTAATGCAGCCAAATAGACAATCGTCCCGTAGCCAAATTCCTTCCAAGTATCCGTTACAATGAGCAGCGGCCTGAACCAGTCATTGCTCGCCAGAAACATAATCCGCTCCAGGCCAAGAAATTCAAGAAAGTTGTTTATCATACCATCGAAGGAAAAAATCATGGTCAGCATTGTGCCCAGAACCACCCAGGACATAAAATGTGGCAAATAGACGACGGTTTGAATCGTGCTTTTAAATGCCTTCAGACGCACCTCATTAAGCAGCAGAGCGAATACGATGGGTACAATCAACCCTAGAACAATCTTCCCGACCGCGATAACCAACGTATTCACAAAGATCTGCTTCGCGTCCGGCAGTTGAAACATATATGTGAAATTGGAAAGCCCTGCCCATTTGGACCCGAATATACCCTTGGCAGGAATGAACTTTTGAAATGCCATCACAACCCCGAACATCGGTACAATCGAGAAAATGAACAGCATGACCATGCCAGGCAGCAGCATAAAATGATAAGTCATTTCGTCAAAGGTTTTACGTTTCTTTTTCCTCCGGTAGCGTATTTCCCGCTCTGGATTAACGGTTGTTTCCATTTGCGTCATTGTCCGTTCCACCTCCATCTTATGCCTGATTGGACAGGCTTTATCGGCGAAAGCCCGTGCGGAAGACCACCATCAGGCTTGGCTTCCGCACCGAAGCTCACGCAATCGTCATCTTTTGCTCATCTCGTTGACTTCTTCTGTAATCTCATCACCACCCGTACGCTTCCAAATGTCGACAAACGTATCGAATTCATCTACGGGGGCTTCCCCCATAATGATCTTAAGCATGGTTTCCTCTTCGAGCTTCTGTAGATTCGCCCACTTCAGCTTCATCGTCTCGGTTGTTCCATAAAAGCCTGCCGGGATCACTTCCAGATTCGGGTTGTTCGCCTCACGCTGTCCCTCGATCCGGGAGAGGTATTCACCGTAGGTATTTGCATCGATTGTATTGCCTTTCTCTTTGAATTCCTGATAGGCCATGAATGAAACTACACGATCTTCCTGAACTGCGGATGCATCTCCTGCTTCATCTGCCTTCATCAGATCATCGTAATAACGCTTCAGCACATCATCATAATCCACTTGCATCGGAATCTGGGTAGGGTCATTGTTCCAGCGACTTGCATCGGTCAGCAACTCGTCGGGATGCTCTTTCTTGTAATTGATTGCGTCCTCTGTTAAGGAGTACAGGAAATCCGTTGTTAAATTGACTGATTTCATAATCGCTTCAGGATGCGCAAAATCCTTCTTCACAACGACGATACCACCGCCCACGGGGTCCTGTCGGATCGTCTTGAACTTGCCATTCTCATCCACTGGTGCAGATACGGCCACCCAGACTGCTTCCGGATCTTGCTTGATGGAATCCTTGTAGTTGGTATAGCCGATCCACCATGGGTTAAACACCATGCCGGCCTGCCCGTTGATAACAAGGGCTTCCTTCTCTTCATTCGACCGGACCGCAAACTGTTTATCAATCAAGCCTTCTTTGTACATGGCGCTCAGCTCTGTCAGCGCTTGCTTCACTTCAGGCTGAACAGATCCATATTCAACCTGACCGTCCTTCTGTATCCAGTTCATTGGAAAGGCACCGTGCGCAGCGAAGATCGGCGTAAAGTTCATCGCATTGGAATCCATGACCATGCCTACCGTCTTGCCTGTTCCCGAAACGTCCTTCTCCACGAATGTTCTGGCGAGGTTCCATACATCCTCGACGGATTCCGGCAGCTTCGCGCCGACTTTATCCACCCAGTCTTTCCGGACCCACAGCAATTGGTGCTGGTTCCCGATATTTGTCATGGGAAGGCCCATGATTTTGCCGTCCACCTTTACCTGATTCAGCAGCAAATCTCCGTAGGAACCATAAATATTTTTAACGCCCTCAGATGCTGTTTTCTCGTAAACCTCCGTCATGTCAGCGATCAGATCATTATCCACCAGTTGATTAAATATTTCGCGGCTGACAAGCATAACATCCGGCAGGTCGCCTGTAGTCATCGAGAGTGACAGCTTCTGATCCATATCGTCCGTTTCCCAAGCGACCTTGGCCTTGACGTTCACCCGATCCTCTACATAGCGCGTAGCCAGATTGTCTTCAATGGTGTCGCCGGCGGGCAGGTTGTTCACATGATTGGTATTCCGGCCAATCGTAAATTCCACGGGTGTCTCATATTTGCCGTATGGTTCATAGTCCTGCTGCGAAATTTGCGGTTGTGCGCTCTCGTTGTTTCCTGCGTTACATCCACTGAATACAGCCATCATCATGCTGCCGATCAGCAGCGTTGCCATCTTTCTGGGTTTGTTCATCCTGTCATCCCCTTTATCTGATCTGATTTGCTTTTGATAACCAAATTGTATGCGTTTTCAAAAACGGCGTATATGCCACATTTTTCGGATATGTATCACTTTTTTTATGACCTCCAACTTGCTTTATTTTTCTGGTTTAAACGTTTCTAAAAGGAACAAAACAAGCGGTTGCCTCAGCAACCGCTTTAGTATCAAATCTACGTTATACATATAGCCGAATACACCTATGAGGCGGGAAGAACGATCGACACTTCCGTTCCGGTGCCTGGCTCACTATGAATAACAAGTCCGTAATCCGGACCATAATACAGCTTGATTCGGTCATTCACGTTTCGCACACCACATCCGCCGTTCTCCCCGGTCAGCAACCGTGTCGTCTGCCCAGACGTCATGCCAACACCATTATCACGAACGGTTAATTTAATCACCTCTCCCACCCGGCAAACGGCAATGTGAATGTGATAATGGGTCCCATTTGCCTCCACAAAGCCATGCTTGATGGCATTCTCTACAATCGGCTGCAAAATAAAATGAATAATTTCGGTATGTAAAACCTCGTCATGGATATGGTAATCCACATCAAATCGGCCATCGTTCATGATGAGCTGCAAATCCAGATAGGCCTTAATATGCTGCACCTCAGCTTCAATGGTGGCTATATGCCTCCCCTGGTTTAGTGTTGTTCTATAGAAACGGGCTAACGCAGATACCATATAACTCGTTTCAATATCCGCCTTCTTTTCGGCCCTCCACCGTATAAATGAAAGTGTATTGTACAGGAAATGTGGATTAATCTGACTGATCAACTTGTTATATTCACTTTCCTTCTTGGCAATTTCAGCGTGATACACCTGGGAGATCAGACTGTTAATTCTTTTTAGCATCTTGCCAATGCCATTCGTCAGCTCACCAAATTCATCCCTCGATGAACTTCGGATCATCACATCCAGATTGTTCCGCTCCACTTTGTCGACTTTGTTCTTGATATGGATAATTCGTTGCGTAAAGTTATTGGAGATGACATAAATGAGCAGGAAGGTAATAATTAGACTCAGGATGATGACAAACAGCGTAATTCGAAAAATGCCCAGTGCATTTGCGTACGCATTGGTATTCAGCAGATTATAGTGAATCGTCCAGCCATTGTTGGCGAGCGACCGACTTAAACTCAGATCACTGGTCTCCCCATCTTCAGTTCCTCTGGTCATAGCAGCTCGCTCATGGTTTTTCCGGAAAATCACCTGCTGCTTCACGTCCTCTATATGAACGGCCACATGTTCCGACAGATTGTCCAGGTCTGCAAAGATACGATCATGCTGAATGGAGATCACCATAAAATTGCTGTCTTTCGGATTGCTGATCAGTTCCTGAACGAGATAAAGCTTCTTCCCATCCACAATCCAGCGCCTGCCCCGAAATCCGTCATACCAGGGCTTGCTCTTAAGATCACCGATGGGCAAAATATTATTGCGGATTCCCAACAGCTCCCCCGATGTATAAAAGGTAATGCCCTCAATATCATCGTCCATCAGCCGGATGTTCGAGATTAATGGCTCCAAAATGTCCCGGAAGTCCAGGTACATATCATAATAATTTTCTCCGTAGTCTTTCGTAAATATTTGCGATAAGTCCCGATTAAGTACCATGAACTCACTTAGCGTGTTGTACCGATTAATCTTATAATCCATAATGCTGGCCACCTGTTCCAGACTCGCTTCAGCTTCGCTCCGCAACTCTTTCATTTGAATTCGGTAGGATTGAATGAAGGAGAGCAGTCCAAGCAGAAGAATCGGAATAAGCGCAATCACAAGATGGGACAGCAGCAGCTTGTTTCGAAACCTGATATCATTGAATTTGCTCTTGATCCATCCGATCATGAAGCACCCCGCACTCTCTGAACTGTAACGGACTGACGCCGAACCTGTTTCGGAACAGCTTGGCAAAATAAGAATGATTGTCGATGCCAACAGCCCCGGCAATATCATTAATTTTCATATTCGAGTGAGTCAACAGATAGCTTGCACGCCGCAAACGGTAATCGGTCAAATATTTCGAGAAGTTCTCACCAGTTTCTTTTTTAAATAAAATGCTCAAATATCCAGGGGATAGGTACACATCATGAGCTGCCTCAGACAATGATATATCTCTCTGATGGTTATCCTTCACATAATTTTTCACCTGTCGAATGACCTTCGATTCCATGGATTCCGGTGCAGGACCCCCGCCATATGGACGGATCTGCGTGATATCCTCCATCACCTGTAGAAACTCTTCCCTGACCAGTGGCTTAAGCAAGTAATTCACCACACCCAGCCGAATCGCACTGCGGGCATATTCAAATTCATCATAACCACTGCAGATGACAATCTTTACATCCTGCTGGGTCTTCCGTGCTTGTTTACTTAGCTCCAGTCCATCCATAAGAGGCATTTTGACATCAGTGATGAGAATATCAATCGCGTTCTGAACCAGAATTCGCTCAGCGCTCTTCCCGTTCTCAGCTTCCCATACTTGAAAGGGAAAGCCATAGTGAGAGATCAAATTCTTAATGCCTTCTCTTTGAACGCACTCATCGTCAACAACAAGAACATTAAACATCATGACATCTCCTTTGCAAGAAAAAGTGAGTGAACGTACGGGCCATACCATGAGGAGAAATATCTTTTTATCCATCGTATGGCAGTTATTTCGTAGTATATCACAGATTTAGAAAGGGCTTTCAAAATGGATTTTCACCGATTTTTCCCTTCAAAACAAAAAGAGCCGCCATGTGGCGACTTTTTTCGTATAAGCTTATCCTTTAACTGCTCCCAGAGCGACACTGCCTATAATTTGCTTGGAGAATACCGCAAAAACAATGATAATAGGCAAGATCGAAATCGCAACGCCCAGATACAATAGTCCGTAATCCATGCCGTAGTATCCCTGCACCAGAGCCACGAGTACCGGAAGCGGATATTTATCCAGAGAGAAAAACAGGACGAGCGGTGTGAGAAAATTGTTCCATGAGCCGATAAAGGTGAATATGCCAAGAGCCGAAATGGCCGGTCCAAGAATAGGCAGTACAATCTGATTGAAGGTGCGAAACTCCCCCGCACTATCCACACGTGCGGATTCAATGATTTCATCAGGAATGCTGCTCTCCATGAATTGTTTGATAAAGAATACATTAAATGCATTCGCCGCTGCGGGCAAAATAATCGCTGCATAGCTGTCCAGCAGCCCTAATGTACTGAACAGACGATACATTCCGATCAAAGCAAGCTGTCCGGGTACCATCATTGTTGCTAGCAAAAACAGGAATAATCCTGTGCGACCCTTGAATTTAAACTTGGCGAAGCCGTATCCCGTGAGGGAACCGATGTATAAAGATAACACTGTCGATGTTCCTGCAATGAAAAAGCTGTTTGCAAACCCGCGCCAGATATTGATTTTGGAAGCCATGTTCGTATAATTATCTACTAAAAAGGGCCCGGGCAGAAACGTGAATGTCGATGCAATCGTAGCATTGTTGTGCGTGGAATAGATCAGCATGAGATAAAATGGAATGATACAAATCACGGCGAGGCTAATCAGAAACAGATAAATAATGACCTTTCCCATGGTCAGACGTTTCACACTAGCATATTGCTGTATAGCAGCGTTTCGTTGTTCGATTGGTTTTACGGTCTGCATTTCTTTTCCCCCTCCCTATGCACGGCTTTTGCGCTTCGTCATCATAAAGGATACAACCGAGAGCAGAATAATGATGATGAACAGACAGAATGCAATGGCCGCCCCGTAACCAAAGCGCGTGCTCTGGAAGGCTACATTATACAAGTACATAATACTGGTCATGGCGGCACGGTCCGGACCACCTGTTCCATTCGTCAATGTAAACGGCTGATCAAAAATCTGAATGCCTCCAATGATAGATGTGATCATCTGAAACAAAATGATTGGCCGTAACATGGGAACGATAATGTGAATGAAAATATGCTTTTTCTTGGCGCCATCCATTTGGGCTGCTTCCTGCAGAGCCGGATCGATGCCCTGAAGACCTGCAAGATAGATAACCATGGAGTAGCCAAAGTATTGGAAAAATAAAATGGAAGAGACAATCAGCCGCATGAACCAGGGATCATTTTTCCAGTTAATCGGGTTGTCAATGAGTCCTACCTGAACCAGAAAATGATTCAATCCGCCGGATTGCCAATCGAAGATCAGACTCACAAGCAGACCCAGCGAAGCAGCGGTAACGATGTTGGGAAAGAAATAAACCGCTCTGAAAATATCTCTTCCCTTAAGCAACTTATCGTTGAGAATAAAGGCGAGCACAAGTGAAACCGTAAGTTGTGGAACCACAGAAACTCCCCAAATAAACAGCGTGTTAAACAGTGTTTTGTAGAACAGTGGATCTTGCAGAACGGCAACATAATTGCCGATTCCAACAAAGTCCGGCGTGGTGATCCCGTCAAAGTTGGTAAAGCTGATATACAGCGAATACAGGATTGGATATAGTCCAAAAATGGCGAAAAGAATAAAAAACGGAGCTATGAAATAGTAGCCATAGTGGTCTTTGCGGATCGATTTGGCAAACATGTTCTGTACCCCCAGTCATCGGATGATAAAAAGGCATTCGCTCACTTCCAAGCTAATTCACTTCCAGCTCCGGAAATCTCAATTTGACATCCCGTTTGATTCGCTTGACCGCTTCTTCCTTGGTCTGGATGTCTTTATTGAGATACAACTGAAGTACTATTTTGAAAATGTCATTGTTAATGACCGTATCATACTTGGTTCGTTCATACACAGGAATCTGCTTGGCTGCTTCCGAGAAAAACTCAAAGTGCTTCTGCCCGCCTAAATAGGCTGAGGTTACGGATTTTGCCAGCTCATCATTCACCACCATATTACTTGTAAAATAGTCTTGCTCCTTCGCAAGCTTGGTCAGGAAATCATGATCAAAGTTATAAAACTCAATAAACTTCCAGGCCAGATCCTTTTTGTCGCTCTTGCTATACATTGCAATATAGGTTCCGCCGGCACTGAATGCTGATGGTCCTGGTGCGAGGCCCCATAACCCTTCCGCATCGGGGGCATTTGCCTTGAAGGTATATTGCAATGCCCAGGTTGCGCCAGGATAGAACATCACCTCACCTTTCTGCATGGAAGCAGCATATCCGGCACTTCCATCTTCATATTCGGCAAGTACATGCCGCTCACGGGCTTCCCGAACCAGATCCAGGATCTGCATATAGGTTGGATCAATGACGAGCTTTCCGTCTTTGACCCATGGAATACCATCATATGAATTGGATATCGCATTCCAGTTGGCAAGGGCGTGGACTTTATTGCCACTCTGCTGCTGTACCCTCTCTCCAATCTCGAATATCTTCTCCCATGTATCGATTTGCGGCGCCACTTTCTCCGGATCATCCGTGCCTAGATATTTTTTGGCCAGATCTCTTCGGTAATAAATACCCCCGGGCGTTCCCTGGTAGCCAATTGCTTTGACATTTCCTTGGCTGTCCTTCTCATTCGCTTGCACAAAAGCATACTGCTCCGGGATCAGATCATTGGCGTTATACGGTGCTGCCGACAAATTCTCCAGATAAGGTACATCAATCAGTTCTCTTATATTTCCATTCTCGATCATAAACACATCTGGAGCCTTCGACGCTGTCTGGAGTGCGGATTTCAACTTGGTGATATAGAAATTACCTGGGATATTGACAAAGTTCACCTTGATGTCCGGATACTTCTCTTCGAATTTCTCAATGGCGTAATGTGCCTCGTCCGTAAAACTCCATACCGTAATCTCCTCCTGCTTGTTTCGATTCGCTTCACCTGACTGGCAACCGGATACCATGATTAATGCGCTTACAAGTGCAATGATGGAGATATACTTCAGCTTCAAGTTCTTCATAGGCCCCCTCCTTCAAAAAGGAAACGCTTACAATTTATTAGAGTATATGGATTTTAGAGAGGGCTTTCTCACCAAATATTGCGAATCATCCTTCATATGTTGTGATATTCTTGCGATGCTTCTTGCGAAATTCCGACGGTGTGCAACCATTATATTTTTTGAAAAGACGATTGTACGAGTTCACATTGTTAAACCCATGCCCCATTGCGATATCCAATATGGAATCCTCACGGAACAATAACGCCCACTCCGATTTGATAATCCGAAAATGGTTCAGATACTCCATGAGTGTGATTCCCTTGATCTCTTTAAACAGCTTGCATACATGAAACTTGCTGAATTTGATATGCTCTGCCACTTGATCCAGCTTGATGGGTTCAGCATAGTGCTCCTCCAGATACGCACAGACAGATTCCAGAAATTCAAACTTTTTGGAAGCGGTACAGAGTAATCCTGAATTCATTCCAGCTGTAATCGGAGCCCTTGTACGCAGCATGTGAACAATAAGATCGTACAGTCTGGCTACCATTAGCCAGCGGTATCCCGCCTGTTGATCCTTCTCTTCATTCAATAGGGCATCTATATATTTCCCCATATTTCTCTCGGAACTGATATTTGACGGGATGACCACCGTTTTATTGAAAAGCTCTCGCAGATGCTGTGTTTCCTTATCCGTTGTGAAACTTCCCGTCAGCAACTCCAGTCGAAACTGAATAATAGTTAAATGATTGGTGCCCGGCAAGAAACAATGAACATCCCCTGGTTTGATAAGCAGCACATCTCCTTGGTTCAGCTCATGTACATGGTTATTCACACCTATTCTTGCATTCTTCCCATTCACGACAACCATTTCCACCTCTTCATGCCAGTGGGCGGCAAAATTAAACGGATTACCGGTATGAATCACCCGGATCGGAAGTCCTTCTGTCATATGACCTGTTTCAAGAAAAGTAGGTACACCCATCCAATCATCCTTTCCTTATTTTCCAGTTCAACAACATTTACCTTGTATTACTATTATGCATGAAACGGTTCTCTCCTCTAAGTCTGGATAAAAAAATGAGATGCCTGCAAAAAAAATTGCAATAGAATTATTTGGCCCTCTCATCAGTTTAGGAGTGATCAGACTGAACCATAAAAAGATGAAAGAACAACAGTTCAGTGAAAACATAGCTGGATGAGTAACGAGAGCCCGAATTAATCAGTCCCAACATTTTACCAACGCCAGCTATAGCCTATGGCTATAGCTGGATATAATATAATGGAATTACATTATAACTCTGAATCTGTGATAAATTTTCTTTAACATATTGTAGAGGAGTTTTACGAATGGTGAAGAGCAGTGTATTGGGATATCCAAGAATTGGTGCCGATCGGGAATGGAAGAAAGCGTTGGAGGCATTTTGGTCTGGCAAGCTCCAAGAAACAGATTTTCAAGCACGATTGCAGGAAATCCGTTTAGATCATTTGCGCAAACAGCAAGAAAAAGGTATCGATCTCATTCCAGTCAATGATTTCAGTTACTACGATCATATCCTGGATACAGCCGTTATGTTCGGAATTGTCCCGAAACGGTTTACATATGACGGCGGCGCTGTTCCTTTGTCCGTCTATTACGGAATTGCCCGGGGAACAAAAGATGCAGCAGCAAGTGAAATGACAAAATGGTTCAACACCAACTATCACTATATCGTGCCTGAACTGGACGGTGCATCCCCTGCCCTTACAGAGAATAAACCCCTTATAGCTTATCGTGAAGCCAAAGAAAAGCTGGGTATTGAAGGAAAACCGGTTCTTGTCGGACCATTGACCTTCCTGAAGCTGTCCAAAGGATATGATAAATCCGAAACTGACGCTTGGCTGGACCGCCTGCTTCCCCTTTATGTTCAAGTGTTGCAGGAGCTTGCAAATGAAGGTGTTCAGTGGGTACAGATTGATGAGCCGATCCTGGTGACCAAAACAAGCGAAGCTGACCTACAGTTGCTAAACAAAATATATGAGACGTTTGCAACAGCGGTACCCGGTCTGAACATTATGCTGCAAACCTACTTTGAATCCGTCGAGAACTACAGCAGCATTGTTGCCCTGCCGGTTCAGGGCATCGGGCTCGATTTTGTACACGGGGCTTCGGGTAATATTCAGTCCATTCAAAATTCCGGTTTCCCGACAGATAAGATTCTGGGTGCTGGAGTTATTGATGGTCGCGGGATCTGGAAAGCCTCTTTACCGGGAAAACTGAAGCTATTGGATGAGCTGGCTGAACTGGTGACACCTGAACGTTTGATCGTTCAATCCTCATGCAGCTTGCTTCATGTTCCAGTAACGACAAAGCGTGAAACTAAACTCACACCCGAACTGAAAAATGCTCTGGCATTTGCAGATGAAAAGTTGGATGAAATTGTGCTGTTGACCAAAGCATTATCTGCAAGAGATGCTGGAATCATCGCTGAAATTGACAAGTCCGATCATACCATTCAGGCTCTCCAGCAATCTGAAGACCGCAACCGTGTTGCTGTACAAGAGGCCGTAGCTTCACTTCGTGTTCAACAGCCGGAACGTTCCCGTCCTTTTGCCGAACGTCATATTGCTCAACAAGCGAAATGGAAATTACCACTCTTCCCTACAACGACCATTGGCAGCTTCCCACAATCAGCAGAAGTGCGCAAAGCACGTCAACTGTGGCGTAAGGGTGAGTTGAACAATGAGCAATATGCTGCCTTTATCCGGGAGCAAATTGATATCTGGATCAAACTTCAGGAAGAGATCGAGTTGGATGTTCTCGTGCATGGTGAGTTTGAGCGTACCGACATGGTGGAGTTCTTTGGCGAAAAACTCGCAGGGTTTGCCTTCACACAATTCGGCTGGGTACAATCATACGGTTCCCGTTGCGTAAAACCACCGATTATATTTGGAGACGTCGCATTTATTGGGGAAATGACCGTTGAAGAAACTAAATATGCACAGTCCCAGACACAGCGCCCTGTTAAAGGGATGCTCACCGGCCCGATCACGATCATGAACTGGTCGTTTGTACGTGAGGACATCCCACGCGAGCACATCGCATATCAGTTGGCGTATGCGCTGAGACAGGAAGTCGAAGCACTTGAGCAAGCAGGCATCGGTATGATCCAGGTCGACGAGCCTGCGGTTCGCGAAGGATTGCCACTGAAGGAATCGGAGCAAGCCGATTATCTGGCCTGGGCGGTCAAAGCATTCCGCATTTCCACTTGCACGGTTCAAGATACGACGCAAATTCATACACATATGTGCTATTGCGAATTCCATGACATGATTGACTCCATCGAAGCCATGGATGCGGATGTCATCTCCATCGAGACCTCCCGCAGTCACGGTGAACTGATTCATAGCTTTGAATTGAACACTTACAAACTGGGAATTGGACTCGGGGTATATGATATTCATAGCCCGCGTGTTCCAAGTGTGGACGAAATGACCAGCATGATCGAACGTGCCTTGCGTGTATTGGACCCTAAACTGTTCTGGATTAATCCGGATTGCGGTCTCAAAACCCGTGGACTCGAAGAAACGGTCGCTTCCTTGCGCAACATGGTTGATGCAACCAAGATTGCCCGCGAAAAGCACGTTGCAACAACCGTTTAAGCGATACGTTTAACAGGCTTATTCTATAACTCAAAAGCCGGATTCCCCTACATTATGGGGTAATCCGGCTTTTATGATGAACACTTTTACAACTCGTGTTCCCGTTTATTTTTGTTTAACGATGAATTCTTTATAAAACTCAATTTTATGTTCAAGCATCTCATCTACAGTCTTTAATGTTTCAATCTGATTTTGAATCGAGAGTCTGTGCTCCTCCAAAAGAGACAACCGATCCAGTGTGGTATGATCTCCTTCCAAAAATAATGCGGCATATTTCTTAATGGTTACGATGGGCATTTGAGTTTCTTTTAATTTGATCACGAATTGCAGCCATTGAATATGAGAGTCATTGTATCGTCTGTCTCCACTCGCATCACGAGCGGGAGTAATAATCTGTTCTTTTTCGTAATACCGCAGTGTATGTGCACTTATCCCCAACATCTCAGCCGTTTCACCAATGGTATGCATATTAAACCTCCGAAGCGTTCTTCTTGACTTAGAGTTAACTCTAATCAGTATAATCAATTCAGCGTACATCCACAATAAATAAAATGCATGGATACTGAGGAGGAACTTATATGAAATATACCGTTATTACTGGCGCCAGCTCTGGCATTGGATATGAAGCAGCCCTGGCTTTTGCAGCTCGTGGAAAAAACTTGATCCTGGCCGCACGCCGAATGGAAGAACTGGAAAAGTTGAAATCCAAGGTTGCTGAGATGAACCCGGAACTGGATGTTGTCATTCGATCCGTTGACTTAGCTGTAAACGAACAAGTCCATGCGTTCTACGGAGGTCTTCAGGAGTATTCCATCGAGACCTGGATTAATAACGCTGGATTTGGCAATTTTGCTTCTGTCGGAGAACAAAACTTAAATAAAATCGAAAATATGCTTCATCTAAACATCGAAGCGCTGACGATTCTCTCCTCTCTTTATGTACGGGACTATGCAGAGGTGGATGGCACACAAATCATCAATATTTCCTCTGGCGGCGGATACAACATTGTTGCAGATGCTGTCACCTACTGTGCAACCAAGTTCTATGTAAGTGCCTTTACCGAAGGGCTAGCTCAAGAGCTGAAAGGAAAAGGAGCGCCTTTGCAGGCCAAAGTATTAGCACCTGCTGCAACAGAGACCGAGTTTGCAAAACGTTCATTTGATGTGGACCATTTTGAATATGACGGCACTGTTCCGAGATTCCACACCGCTGCACAGATGGCTGGATTCCTGCTCGATTTATATGACAGTGAGAAAGTGGTAGGCATTGTAAATGGAGCAACATATGATTTTGAATTAAAAGATCCAATTTATCCGTATGTAACGAGCAACCGAAAATAATCTCAGAATCGCACATCAGATGTAAAAAAGTCATTAGTCCAGATGATGTTCAGACCATATCTTTCTATTTTATATCTTATGAAATCGAAGTCTCTCGATGAAAAGCCGAGAGGCTTTTTTGGTTATTCTCTGCGATTTGGTTCCATGTAAACTCTTAAAATATTGGAACTCTATGAAAATTTTGCTATACTGATGTATGCTAGATTAACCCTATCCATGATAATGTCATTCTACTACTATTTCATAAGTTGGAGGAAAACAAAGCATGTTAACTAAACGAGTTGGAAAAATTGCTGCTGCTACCCTACTTGCTTTATCCGTGCTCGGAGCCACACCAAACATCGGTGATGTCTATGCTGCGCCTGCCATTTCAGTCATGCTGGATGACGTACCCCTGAAATTCGATGCAGACCCACGGATTGACAAAGGAGTCACCTACGTCCCTTTCCGCACGGTAGGAGAAGCTCTAGGCATCAACATCACATGGAACAGCAAGACGCAAACGGTGAAAGCGACGGGTACATTGAAGGGACAAACGACAGAAGTTCTGCTTCAAGTAGGAAGTACGACAGCCACCGTCAATGGGGAAAAAGTGAAACTGGCTGCCCCGCCTGTCCAGCGGGAAGGTCGAGTGCTCATACCACTTAGTTCATTCAGTAGTCAGTTCGGTGTTGGTGTGAGCTGGAACCAGTCAACCCGTACGGTTTCGCTTGTATCACCTCAGCGCGAAATGCACTTGAGAGCCTTCTATGCGCTGCAATCCTTCAAGGAAAGGGATTTGGTTGCATCCATGAACTCCGTCGCTTTTGGCTGGAGCCGTATTGATCGCGAGGGTCAGTTTACACTTCAGGGTGATGAGTACCGCCTCCCTGCTGCTGCTGGTGAAGTTACACCTCAATCCATTGTTGCGGAAACGGCGGATCAGAACATTAAACCATATCTGATGGTTTATGCTTTGGATGGAAACGGAGAGTTGACCAAGGTTCTGAGTGATAACAGCATGCGGCAGAAGTC
Organism: Paenibacillus sp. JNUCC-31; assembly: GCF_014844075.1. Taxonomy (NCBI): domain Bacteria; kingdom Bacillati; phylum Bacillota; class Bacilli; order Caryophanales; family Paenibacillaceae; genus Paenibacillus; species Paenibacillus sp. JNUCC31. The sequence continues at coordinate 6,886,717 of NZ_CP062165.1, read as the reverse complement.
CATTAACGGCATTACCGCTGCCATTGCAGAGAATGGTTTTGGAGGCGTAGTTCTTGATTTTGAAGGATTGGGTTATAAACTGGATGCTGTGGATCAGCAGAAGCTGCTTAACAATTACGTCAAGCAATTGAAGGCTGCCCTGCCAACAGACATTGCTTTATCTCTAGCCGTCCCTCCATTAAATAGTGCATATAAAGGCTATGATTATAAAACGCTCGCTTCAATAGCAGATGATATTATTATTATGGCTTATCAGTATAATCCCGTAGGCACCAAATCACAGGTACCCGAACCGAACAGTCTTGTCGATCAGGCGATCCAGCTTGCACTAGATGCCGGCGTATCCAAACAAAAGATCTTGCTCGGTATCAGCTTAAATAGTGAAACCTCGACGTCCATAGATGATAAGTTGGGTCTTGCCAAGAGATACGATCTCAAAGGTGCTGCCTTCTGGCGACTTGGAATATTCCGTACTTATAACAATCAGTTGGAAGACGCTGTACATGCCTCCGTTATAAAAGAATAAATTAATTTCGATAATTCTGACTCTGTGTAGAATTCAAAAAAGCGAAGCAAAATCTCTGAATTTCATGTGGGAGATTTCGGTTCGTTTCTTATTTGGAGATCTATAGACGCTATAAAAGGACCCGTCGAATATCAACGATGCTTACTCTGTCTATATCATTATCCACCGCTTCGTTGTGTTGCACTAAGCACAAGATCTTTCTGATAAGCGAGTACTTGAGCCCAATCCCCGTGAAAAATCGGTATTCAATAATACCCCACTCCATGGTATATGGAATGTACAAAGAAACCGTCTCCTTTCAAATGGTGGGTCGCACTTCCATTTTACCAAGGAACGGTTTCTTTTTATTTTACAATTTTGAAAACAGGGCGGTCCCTAGCCAATTTTATGACTTATGGGACAGCCCCAATCAAATATTTCTTTTTCAGTTTTATGTTCCCTTCAACCGCTCTCAGTTCTCATCAATGGCGAGCTCGATGAGCTGGTTAAGAATATTTGCATAAGTCATGCCGCTAGCTTGGAGCATGTTGGGATAGCGTGAATTCGATGTGAAACCAGGTATCGTGTTGACTTCATTGAACACCATTCTTCCGTCAGTGGTCAGGAACATATCTACTCGGGCAAACCCTCTGCATCCAAGCGTTTTATAAATATTCAGAGCGCTCTCTTTAACCTTCATTGCAGTGTCCTCATCAATGCGGGCTGGCAAGTGAATCTTCGAACTGATCAAGGAGTACTTTTCCGAGAAGTCAAAAAAGTGCCCCTGTAGTTCAATCTCATCGATCATGCCGATTATGGGATCAGAATTGCCCAGTACAGCACAACCCACTTCAAAACCGTTAATATTTTGCTCAATGACTACTTTGCTGTCGTGTATGAAGGCGTGTTCTATTCCGGTAATCAACTCTTGCATGTTGTTCACCTTCGATATACCTAATGACGATCCTGATCTAGCCGGCTTAACAAAGAGTGGGAAGCCCAGTGCTTCTATTGCTGATATCACTTCTTCCATCCGTTCACTCCTATGTAATGTAAGGGAACACGGCGTATCTATGCCTGCTGCCTGCACCAGTTTATGAGCCAGTTCCTTGTCCATACATAACGCAGAGGATAACATGCCACATCCAACAAACGGTATACCCGACAGTTCCAATAATCCTTGCAAGGTTCCATCCTCACCGTATTTGCCGTGAAGCACTGGAAACACAACATCAATCGGTGTTACATGATACTCCGTATGCACAAGCTCAATGAGTCCTCTGACTTCTCTACTCGGCGAGAAAAAGGATGGGATACAACTCGGATGCAAATGCCATCGATCATTGCGAATATCCTCAACCGTTCCACTATATCTGAGCCAAGAACCTTGCTGTGTAATTCCAATTAACACAAGATTGTATTTTTCGGTATCCAAATTTTCAATCACTGAAGCGGCCGAGCTCAAAGATACGTTATACTCACCTGAACATCCGCCAAACAATACCGCAATCGACTTCTTCTGCATCGAAATAGCCTCCTAAAATGTGATATGTCTAAATCATCCTTATTGCTATAACTTAATTTTTGGAGAATGTCGTAACAATGAATCCTTCACGATTCGTTCCTGATATCCGATAAGAATCACAACTCAAGATCGGGATATGGCTAGATGTCCCTTTATCCGCGGGAACATAATAGATCTGGATTGTCATGTCCTTTTCTTTCATCGTAAGCTGCTCTCCAGAGTACCGATATTGCTGTACAAAATCGATGTACTCCTCTAAACATAGATTGTTCTCTTCCATGATTTTGGAATGGGGATATCCTACATATCTAAAATGCCATGGCTCATAAGCAATACGAGTGATTGATTCTTTTTCTTGTTTATATCGAAGGATAAAACCGAATTGTAGGGCATGTTGTCTGAAGGACTTGTAAATGCCCGTATCCGGAAAGGAAGGAGCAATAAAATCGATATTCGATTTCAATTTACCCACATCGATAGCCAACCCCGTTTGGTGTTCACTATGGTCAGGCAAGGCTACGTATTTGGAAGTATATTCGGAACCCTGTTCTATCAAACAATCTTGATAGATCTGGACTTGATCTTCTTTGGTTCGATATGCGCTGACGGCGACAATTTCATCCGTCCCCCCACAAGCTTTAAGCAGAGCATGAAATTGATTGAAACACTGCTTCTCCAGAAGCATCTGCTTATTTAACTTCTTTATTGAAGGCAAGGAATCCAATGACTTTAATTCATGTATTTGTACTTGCCTTCTAATTGGGTTTTGATCATTTATTAACACTAAGTACCCTTGAAATAATTCTTCGTTACTTACGCTGATTTCAATATGTTTTTGTACGACTTCCCGTGTTTTCATGAAAAACTTCCCCACCTTCTTTATAAATTCGTAACACTCTGTCCGTGATGGAACTCGTTATTTCTTGAGAGACACCACCGATATGATGGGCCAGTTCCTGAATCGGAATTTCCTGCTCACCTGAATAGCCAATGAAGGTCACCTTTGATCCTTCTGGAAAATACATGGGAAGCTTGACCATCAATTGATCCATGGAGATTTTCCCTATAATTTCTGCACGATACCCTTCCACCAACACCTCCGAATTTTGCATTCTCTGCGACCATCCATCGGCATAGCCGATAGGCACTGTTCCGATCCATTGATCTGAGTCTGTTTGATAAGCATTGTTGTAGCCCACATATTCGCCTTTTTTTAATTTTTTCGTTTGTAATAATCTACTGTGCATACTGAATGCCGGCTTTAGTTGGATGTTAGGTACTAGTTTTTCCGGATAAAAGCCATAGATTGCAGCTCCTATTCGAGCCATATCCATGCACAATTCCGGGAATCGCAGTGCTGCCACACTTCCCGCACAGTGATAATGATTGATTGGAATCCGTGACATACTGCTCCATTCTTTCATTTCCAGGAAGCGTTGAATCTGAAGCTGAAGATAACGGTTGTCTGCCTCACCTGCAGTCGCGAAGTGGGTATAGAACCCGTCGACTACTACATCTGGTGCTTTGAGCCAAGGAACCATTTCAAGCCACTCTTCTTGCGTGCGTATACCTATTCGCCCAAGTCCAGTATCCATTTTCACATGCACAGATAACTTATGCGGGGTATGAATAGGCTTGTATTTTCTCATCTCATGAAACCATGACGCTTGTGTAACGGTAAGCATCAACTCATGTTCCAGAGCCAGAGGTACAAGTTCGGGACGTATCGGAGTCAAAATAAGAATCGGTTGTTCTAAGCCGGCATTTCTAATGCGGATGGCTTCTTCAATGAATGCACACGCTAAATAATCCGCGCCTGCCTCTACTGCTTCTTTGGCAGTCTCGATATCTCCATGCCCGTATGCATTTGCTTTAACAACTGCCATTAATTTGGTCGAACGGGGTAAAAATTTGCGGATCTGTATGACATTCTTACGAATTTGCGTTAAATCTATTTCAGCCCAAGTATCTCGGTACATCCGAAGGATCTCCTCAACCGAATAAATGGTTTATTTTTAATTCCTATTTTCAATTGATCCGCATATGCACTTTTCATTGTTTGGCCTCCTAAAGGTGTGAATGTAGTGCGTTGAATTGATTTAAGTGTATATTAAGGCCACTTCAGCTCCTATCGATCAAACTTACACAAAACTGACAACGATGTAAGATTACAGATTTGTACTTCTCATAGTTACAACAAAAAAAGCCGCCAATAGGCGACTCGTAAAAGATAACGGAAATGGACTTCAGATAATAAAGTCTACAAGAAGAAACCTGCGCTAGGGCAGGCTTCTTTCATTATTGCGGATTTTCATTACTCATCCAGCTGTCGACATGCAGTGGTTCACTGTAGTCTTTCCGGTCAGTAAATTCTTTCAGGTGTTTCTCTGCATCTGCTTGATTGTCGAAGGCACCCATGACGACGGTGAATTTTCCATTTCGAGTCTTCACAACACTGCTGCCATCAGCAAAATACTGCTCAGCCAACATGGCCAGTGCTTCACCCTGCTCCATGTCTTCGCTTCGCACGAAGAAAAGTTCATGCGCTTGTGTTGACTTCCGATCGGAAGAAAGCTTCAACTGAATATATCCTGGCTGCTGATACTCTGACACGGAATAATCCACATCATCCTTAAGTTCAACCACAAAGCCAATCGCGGAATCATCCAAAATGATATTTTGAAAGACATCTTTTACATTCTTAAGTGCTTTAATATCCTTCTCCAACTTGTCATAATCCAGATGACGCACCCCATTGAAGGTGAAGATCAAGCGATTCGGCCCTTCCTTGTGATCCACAGTATATGATGGAGCAGATGTGATCTGTTCACCATCGATCTGAAAATTAATGTTTAGTGTATCCGATTCTTTGGTCGTTGTAACCGAAACCCCATCTGTGCGCTCCCCGCCACCACCAACTTGCAGAATTTTGACGACAGAACCTATAACAGGTACATCGGATAATGCCTTGGCCACACCTGGTACGTTGGCTGTTATCATCACCGCAGCACAAGCAGCAACCAGGGAGGAACTGCGCCAGATCACCATTTTTCTTCGTTTTTGATTTCGTGCGCGCTGACGGGCTTGCTGAATAACTCCGGAAAGACCGGATGGAATATCGATCTGTTCATATCGTTCTTTTCCTGTCATGTAAAATCAACCTCTTCCTTGGTTAGATGTTTTTTGAGTTTGTTTAAGATCTTATAGAACCTGGTCTTCACCGTGCTTTCCGGCAGGGACAGTACCTCCGCCATATCCTTGAATCGCTGATCCTGGAAAAATTTCAAAACGATAAATGCCCTATCTTCGGGATGCAGGTGATCAAGTGCTTCGTATAAATCCCATTGCTCTTCAAGCCCCATGGAACTCTCTTCGGCTGCAAACGGTATTGTACTGTCTTCCATATACGTGTATTTCTTCTTTCGTCTGATGTGATCCAGAGAACAATTGATGACGATCCGAGTCATCCAGGTTTCAAAATAATCAGGACTATTCACTTTTTCATAAGATAGAAAACCTTTATAAGAGGCTTCGGATATGATTTCCAATGCTTCCTGTTCATTTTTCACATAAGAGAACGCGAAGCGATAAAGCTTTTCTTTACATGCCTCCAGACGATCACTGAACTGCTGTTCAGTTAGTGCTGTACTCACCTTGCTCAGTTTGTCCACCCCCGCTGCGACTGTATATTTTGATTATTGCCGCATTTTTAATAAAGCTTACTTTGTATGTTGTTTCGCATGTTAGACAGCGGAAAGTCTAAAAAAGTTTTAAGACAATGAATTTTTTTATCCGGGAACAAAAAAATATATCGTCCCAAACCAAAAAAAGCCCCCCATAGGCGTTCTTTACTTTTACTTTTGAAACGGTATGGCTAAGGCTCGCACCTCAACGATGTGGCTTCTCCCGCAAAAAAATTTTATTTGTTCATGGATGTTCGGAAAGGTCAAACTTCAGCATTCCCGATAACAGCCCTTGATAGGCCACTTCCTTTAATTTAGATGGATCCGCAAATTGCCCAGTCTCCCGATCCACGATTAAAGAACGACATTGCGCAAAAACCCCTTTCTCTCATTGGATTTATATGTTTTTAACGAATAGGTTCACAGCAAAAAAAGCCGCCAGATTAGCGACTTCCCCGACACTTTTATGCTTATCCTTCGACCACATCAGCTCGCAAATCTGTTGCCACCTCAATCATTAGCGGAACGACAGCTTCATTCACAATCGCAACATACAGATCCCCCATATAAAGACGGAATGGAATCTGCAAGTCCTCATATTTCCACATGAAGAAATCCCCATCGATGGACATGACACTCTCAGGTCCTTGGACGGTCAGGACAGGCGAATATGTAAAGTCTGGTTTGGATGCAAAGTACTGCTTACACTCCTCCAAAGAGATGGACTGCTCTCCATTATTTTCTTGCATGGAACGAGTGATCCGAAAACGTTGATTCATAGATGTGCCTCCAAAATGTATAAATTTATATGAAATATCACTGGTTCAATTCAATCCAAATTTGTTCAGAACCTGTCCCAGTTTTTCAATTCCCTTCACGATCTGCTCATCGGATGGTGTTGAGAAATTAAGTCTGATGGCATTGCAGGGCTCACTCTCATCAACGAGAAAAGCAGTGCCCGGAACTACGGCTACACCTTCAGCGGCAGCTGTTTTGGCATAATCCAACATTGGGATGTGGGCAGGCAGTTCACACCAGAGGAACAGGCCACCATCCGGATGGGTAAAGGTAATGGACTCGCCCATATGCTCCTGCAACTTACTAATCATTAAGGCAGATTTTCTGCGGTAGATGTCTCGGATGCTGCTAATGTGCTCGGCGTAGTTATACTCCGTCATGAACTTGTATGCCAAAATCTGTGGCAGCATGGCTGTATGTACATCCTCTCCCTGCTTGGCGACAACCATCTTCTGCACAACTTCATGAGGTGCCAGAACATATCCGACGCGAAGCCCGGCAGACAGGATTTTGGAGAAGGAACCTACATAAATAACCAGACCCTCGTCATCCATTGATTTAATCGTCGCTACATCTTCTCCACTGAATCGAAGCTCTCCGTATGGGTTATCTTCCAGAATCATGACATTATACTTCTTGGCAAGATCATAAATGGCCTTACGCTTCTCCAGGCTTGTGGTAATGCCGGTCGGGTTTTGGAAACTCGGAATCACGTAAATCAGTTTCACATTCTTTTCCGTTTGCAGGGCATGTTCCAGCTTCTCGATATCCATGCCGTCCGTTTCCATGGGAACCCCGACAAGCTTGGCGCCCGAAGCCCGGAAGGAGTTCAGGGAACCGATGAAGCTGGGACTCTCACAGATAATTGTATCCCCTTCATTACAGAACACTTTACAAGCAAGTTCAATTCCCTGTTGGGCACCGGATACGATAAACAGTTCATCCGACGCTTTGCCTGTATCAAAGCCGGTTTGCAAGTGCTGGCTTAAGGTATCGCGTAGCGGTGCATAACCTTCGGTAATTCCATATTGCAGTGCTGTTACAGGGTCCTGTTCCAAAATGGACTGGGTGAATGTTCGTATGGCCTCTATAGGAAAGGTTTCCGGAGCGGGATTTCCCGCCGAGAATGGAATTACATTTTGACCCGAAGTGGCCTTCAGAATCTCACGAATAATTGATGGCTGCAGTGCAGCAATGCGGTTGGAAAATGTATAGTTCATTTAAAATAATGCCTCCTGATTTCAAATTGGACTCTTGTTTCTAACTTTACATTAGATTCTATTATACGAGCATTCGCCAGATTTCTAAACGGTCTCGTCAAAATTCACGTGAAAGCAAAAAAAAGAGGCAATATAAACTGCCCCTTTCCATATGGAATTGACTTACCAATCGTCATCGATGGACGAGATTCATTTCCGATAATCGTGTTGCCTTAACCAAATAAGTCGCCAGACCAGGAATGACCCGGACCAGACCCGGATAGAATTTATTGGTTTTGGCAAAAGCCAGCTTCTGGATTCTGCGTGCCCGTCGGAGCAGCTGAGTGAATTCCTGATTCGCTTCCTTCGAATACTCGGACTGCCACTGGGTGTAGCTGATACTGCCTCGAAGATATTTATCAGTCCATTCAGCACACAATAGCGAGGAACGAAGCGCAATGGACATCCCATCCCCGCATAAGGGGGGGATCATCAGCATGGCATCACCAATATGCGGATATTGGGACCATGGTTCAGGAACTTTGGATAGATGGAGTGGTGCAACAGAAACCTGTGTTCCTTGGACAGAACTGCCCTCGGCGAGCCTTGCTGCCAATCTCTCGTTGGTTATAGACGCGGCCTGCAATATATCCGGAACAGACTTTCCACTGCCCTGTACCGCATCCAATGTCAACAACGCTGCTACATTGGCGATACCACCCTCAATCGGTGAAATACCGACGTATCCTCCCTTGCAAAAATACAGCTCTATCTGCGAGGGAATGGCGATTCCCCTGTAGTGAGATTTGATACCGACATATACCGTTTTATCATACAGCTCTGCCTTTGAATTCACTCCACGCAGCTTCTTCGTACCATGGGCGCCAATGACGGTTCTCGCTCTGTAACATATTCGATCGTTACCTCGTTTCGCCGCTACTTCATAGCTATGATCGTCAAGTTGCTGAATACCCGTTATCGTTGCTTTCGTAATAATCTCAACTCCTGAAGCTACAGCTTCTTCGTGTAGAATCCGATCCAGCTCATAACGGCTAATCCCATAAGCCGATCCTGGCAGCGGAGCTTTTATCTCCCCGCCCAGAGGCATAATGATTTTGGCAAGATCTATGTTGCTGGGCATGATCTCTTGATCAAGCAGATAGATCCCCAGATACTCCAGCATCTCTTTTGTCTCAGGGGACATAAATTCACCGCATGTTTTGTGACGCGGAAACTCCTGCCGATCCAGCAGAAGTGTTCGATGCCCTTGTTTGGCAAGCTGCAACGCACAGGTACTGCCAGCAATTCCTGCTCCGATGACAATGACATCGATTGGCTTAGACACTTCATAATACCCGCCCTTCGTTATGCATTATGGTTACAGCCCATTAGACTTCGATCGTGTCCGATTACTCGGAATGACAACCGAATATCGGAATAGAGGCTTCCATTCATAGGTCATCGTGTCGTGGTTCAGCTGTTTTTTCAAGTCCCGCCAATCCCTTCCTGTGAATCCTTTTGCAACAGACAGCGGTCCATCATGACGAATATACCGATTCCTTGAGATTATTCGCGTGGTAATCCAAACGGCTGCGTAGGATACGGGATGCCGATGAATATCATTAATTACAACGCCATATCTGGAGGCACGCAGCATATGTGAGACCATATCAACCAGTTGCTTCCCCTCAAAATGATGGACAAACTGGGAGCCAGTCACGATATCTGCTGAGCCTTCCGGCAATTCCATGACATCCGCACGCCGTACTTTAATCCTGGGTTCGTTTCGAAAAAGTCTTCTGGCTTCCTCACATGCCTCTTCCGTCAGATCAACAAGGGTGATCTCAAGTAGAATTCCTTTCTGCTCCGCCCATTGCAGCAGCTTCTGGTTTACGTCACCTGAACCTGCTCCCACATCAAGAAGAGTCAATTGATCTGGACTTCCAATCGATCTCCATAACTTCTCCACCCCTGCCCGGGTTGGACCTGGAGCAGCGAATATTTTGTTCAGCCTCCTCAGGTGCTTAAGCGCTTCGCTCAACTCTTCTCCACCCATCGAGAAATCATCCATCAGTTCGTCTTCCCTTGCCCTTACCGATAGTGTTCTAAAGAAAGACATGATCCCGCTCCTTTACCAAAGAGGAATACTCCTACCCCTTACTACTTCGTAGTAATCGTTGTTATGTTGAGAACAGCCACATTTCATCTTATTAATAAACGTGAGGTCTCAGAAGCTTTGGTTTCAAAAGCTTTCAAACAGACTGGCTTATCTCCCATTCATCACTTTCAAACGCAAAAATCTGCCAAATAAGGCAACTTCATAACACAAGTTATTGCTTTATCAAATTTCCCTGATTCTCATTATCGAGTGTATCCTCTTTAAAATAGATTTCGTTCAGAACGTTGACACGAACATTAATCTTTTGTTCCAACTTCGGAAACCACTTGGTTTTCCAATCCTTTAGCTTTTCCTCCGACAATTGGGGACGGAAAATCATCCCTACGCCCAGTACATCCGATTTCAGGGATTGAATCTTTCTTACAGTCTTATTAAATTGTCGGCTCAAATCTTCCTGCATTTCTTTCTCAATTAACGCATTGCCTTTTCCTTCAGGGCTTTCCGTAATCACTACATTGAGAACAACATCCGTTTGGAGTGACGGGCCTTTCTCCGACCACTGGGTCCGATGTTTGATTTTGGCGTCTTCAATCAGAACACTTGTGTTCTTTGACATTTCAATGGTTCCCCCGGTATATTTTCCTTTGAATAAATTAAACAAAAGAGTCTCTTCCTGATTCAGTGTTCCCACCATGCGATCGTCCCGCATGACAGCTGTTCCTTTAAAAGTAAACAAGGTTCGAACTCCGTTTTTGAGCATCGGGATCGCCATATCTTCCGAATATGAATTTTGACTTTGGAAGGCTTCCCATATTCTAACGACGGATTGATTGGGAGTCCATCCGGCTTCCGGGCTAAAAAAGTCATATGAAGAAATTTCAGGTGTTGGCGAGATCTGATGATACATCGTCTTTTCGAAATCACCGTCAATGACCGCTACCAGTCCTTTGATCGAAACGTCGTTTGCTCTCACGGCAAAGTTGATAACATTGTCAATCCCCTGCTGGGCGACCTGTTTGTCGATTAGAAACAACCTCAGATGCACCAACTCAATGCTTTTTTCGGAATCGGTACGTATCAAATCGATGGCTTTACTGATGGATTTGGACTCTTTGTCCAGAATTTGGGTTTTTCCTGTTGCATCAGGTATTTGGAGAATGATCCTGTACTTTTCCCTGTTACCTTTTCCTATGCCCATGACGACAGGGAGATATTCTTTGTTAATATCCTTCGTATCCCAACATCCCGCAAGCAGCATGATCATGGATAGCGTTATCATCAGTGTCTTAATGATTCGCATGCTCATGTGTTCACCTTCTTTCGCCGTAATTGGGCCGCGAGGAATACAATGACGGGAAAACCGATAACACTATAAACGCAAAAGTAAGAATTAAAATAAAGATATGAATTCAAAGCGTTGATATCCGGTATCCACAGACTAATAAGATACAAAGAAACGCACGCCGAGGAAAGAATCCATATTCGGTTGATTTTCGGCATAAATAGCTGTTGTAGAAGAGATACAAAAATCCAGAGTAAAACAGAAACCTTCAGGATGCCCAGTGCACTGGAAGCTACTACGTAAAAGCTGGGGAGCCAATCAAATACAACCCACTCCAGATCAATGGTATCCGATGCCATCAACATGGGATATTGCAAATGCACTACGGTTTCCTGTCCGAATACAAGAAGCGGAACATAGACAGAAGCCAAAGCGAATACAAAAATGATACCGACCGCAGCAGCAGCTTTACCAAAACGAATGTGTTGCTTGGAGGGAATCATGCCAAGGAACAGAAATCCAGCTGAAATTACCGTACAAACATAAAAATCCTTGTGGGAGAAAAACGACATCTCGCTATCCCATATTGGAAAAATGAAGCTTGCTCTGAAATTTTGGATACTGATCAGCATGGAGAAAAAGATGAATGGCATCAACAGGATACACAATCCGATGCTAGCCCGAATCATTACACCGAGGCCCTTCCACACAGCATAGAAACAGAGAACGATGAAGAGAGCCTCCGTTGCTGCTGGCGGTGTTCTCTGAAGTAGTACGGCTTTAATTTCACCTGCCTGAAAATACATTAGCAAAAACAAATCGATATATAGGAAAACGAGCAGCGGCAGAACGATGAGTCTCGTTCCCCACTTGCCCAGTGAGTCATTACAGATGTCCACCACTGTTTTCCCCGGGAACTGAGACAAAGCTTTTAAGTAAAACCAAAGAACCACCAGCTCTACCAAGAAGAGGATCAGAATGGCTATCCAGTGCCCTTTTGATGTCGCAGAGATGATGCGTTCGGGAAAAATGGAAAAGATGGAGGCAAGATGAAGCAGAACAAACAGGGTTAGAATCTGAGTTTTATTCATCTGAAACCTTCCCTTTCACACTTAAACTTAAGTAAGGTACAGAGCAATTATTTAACGAAGCCAAATACAATATGATCCAGATCATCGCAGCCTCAAGGCCCCATATCCCGAAAAAGGCACTGATGAGCATCACAACGTATTTGTACATTCGAATCCCGGTCGTATTCATGTACCCCGCCAGTACAAAGTTCGCAATTGCAGAAGCAACCAGAATGATAATTAATAGATTACTAACGAGTTTGGCCTGAACAATGGCTTGTCCAAGAGAATACCACCAATCATGGTTATGGTAGGTCCGATGTTTTTGGGGAGTCGAATGGTGGCTTCAATAATCATTTCCAGCAACAGCATAACCAGTAACATTTCGATCAACGAAGGATAAGGAACTCCTTCCCTGCTCTTAGCTACCGTGATGGCTAATTGGATTCGCAACAATTCCGGATTCACCGAATTAAGCACGATATATAGGCCCGGAAGCGTGATGGCCAGAAGTGCGCCGATCGCCCGTATGGTTCGCAAAAATACTTGAAACAAATACGGGTAATTATTGTCCAGCGTTGTTGACCATAGATCTGTTATGATAGCCGGAAAAGCAAAGGCAAACGCAAATTGGTCGATTAGAATAACCACTTTACCGTTCATTAAATGTTGGACTATTTCCACTGGCAACTCAGACGAGATGTACGATGGTGTAATATCGAATTTGGAATGACCCAATATGGTGAGTAGATCCCTTACCGTAGTCAGCTCTTTGTCCTTATTTTGTTCCAGCTTATCCCGAATAGACTCAATAACTTTGGTTCGGGCCACTCCCTCAAGGTAGACCATGGCCAGTTTCTTGGTGGATTGGGTTCCTGCCTCTCTTCTTTCAATCACCAACTGATCCGATACCATCTTTTTTCGCAGCAAACCGATATTTTTATTTATATCTTCTGTAAATGCATCGAACGCAGATTGAAGGGGATTTTCACTCTCCGGAGAGCTTACTGCCCTTGAAATACCGGGATGCTCCGATTCCATGACAGTGGACAGCCCTTCTCTATTGAACAAAACAAGTTTTCCATTCAGCAGACTGCTGCACAGTTCGTCCAACGACATTATTGCTTGTTCTTCAAGCGGCTTGAACATATTCATTAAGGAACCGTTCTCACTGCTGCTTGCCGCTTGGTTAATAGCAGACAATGTAGTTGGAAGATCAACCAAAGTTTCAACAAAGTACGCTCTGAACTCCTGATTGGCAATAACCACAGTCTTGCTAATGAAGTCCGAGTTCTTCTCCAAACGTTCATTAAGCTGCTTTTCTATACTGTGAAGATCTTGTTCCTGAATTCGCTGCAAATTTTACCACCTCTTTTGAAGTAGTATGTCGTTAAGAAAAAACTTTATTCAGAAAGCCATTCTGGTCCATAACAACCAGAATGCGGACAAAACAAAAAGACGTTGGTTCAGTACCAACGTCTGATTAACACAGCTTTATTATTGATTGTTCATGTGACTCAAATACATTTCCTTTAACTCGTGAAGCAACTGCCGGCCGAGCAACATCGGCCCGCTATGTCGTTTGACGTAGATACAATCTGCTCGTTTCTTCCCAGATCTCTCCGGGCGCTATACTGAATAATCCAGCTTCCGCAATTTGCAAATCCAGATTAGGAGCATTCACAAGATTGATCTGGGGTTCAGGGCAGAAAAAACCTTCTTCCGCACCATTGTTCCATATCATCCATTGTTTGTAGGACGTTCCAACATCATAGATCAGCGTCATTCCACTCTTCGTATCCTGAAGCTCCATCCGATTCCGTCCATTCTGCGATACCGACGTATAGTGGTTATCCATCTCTGCAAAAAACGGATATACCCCGGAGTCACGCATCTGCTCTTCCTCTGGAACCAGCGGCTGAAAATGTGTCGTTGGCAGCATGCGTTCATCCAGCTCCCATCTGTCCCCAATGGTCAGCTTGAGCCTGTAATCCCGTGCCGAGCCATCGGCGGTAAACGGGGCGTTGATGGATGTATGAAAAGCCAGCAGGCACGGCATGCAGGTTGTTCCATGATTACGAATTCTGACATGCTGCATAAGCCCATCGCTACTTAGTGAATAGCGTAATGTGATGCTGAATCTGAATGGAAAAAGTTGATAAACCGGATGATCTTCATCAATGGTAATTGATATGGATACATGGCTTTCCTTCCGGCTATGCCCGTATTCATCCACTACCCAGGGTGTATTATATAAAAACCCGTGCAAATGATTTCCAGTTGCTTCTTCATTCACCGGAAGCTGAAGTGTCTCTCCGTTCCAGGCAAACCGTCCATCCTCATAACGATTCGGTGGAAACAGAACCGGGATGCCATGGATCATCGGTCTTGCCTTGAATGATTCCATCTCGTCGGGTGAGGGCTCATGCAGGAAATGAAATCCTCGTTCATGATCGCGAAAAGCGATCAAATTGCCACCGATCTCCGGAAGCATAACAGCCTCACTGGAGCCAAAGCGCAGATAAATGGCTCTTTCCCCTTGATAATCTGCTTCCCAAGAATCGCTTGTTTCCGTTGTGTTCAACAGACGTCCTCCTCCTTATTCTCCAGGGACCAATAGTCCCTGTCCTGTAATGATGGCCCGAATCTGTTCCATCGGCATCTTCGGCTGTCTGTCATACGTTAGCAGACCATTAATTTCCTGCTCCACATCTGTCAGCTGGGTATAACAAAAGCCTTCAACGACAGGGGAGTCCAGCAATGGCTGTATTACGGCATGCAATCGGGCTGCAAAATCCTCATCGTTCTCGGCTCCGGAGTAACCCCAGCCCTCCCAATCGCTTTTCTTATAACCAATTCCGCCAAATTCGGTAATCAGTATGGGCTGACCTTCGTAGCGATAGTCGCCTACACTCAGCTTCCGGCTGCCAGGCAGGACATTCACTGCATTTTCACGGGTACGGTATCGTTCCTCCAGAACTTCTCGTCTCCATTCATAATCATGGATATTGTACAAATCCGTTTGTACCATTTCCCAGCCATCATTCGAGATGACCGGACGGGTGGAATCAAGCGACTTGGTCAAATAATACATCGATAAGGCGTGATATTGCTGTTCCTTGCTGGTCAGGATGTTGGGAACGCCCCAGCTCTCATTGAGAGGTACCCAGACCACAATACATGGATGGTTGTAATCCCGCTCGAGCGCCTCTTGCCATTCCTTTGTGATCTGTGCAACATATTGTTCGGAGAAATCATAAGCATTTGCCATCTCTCCCCATACCAGCAGACCCAGCTTATCGCACCAGTACAGATATCTTGGATCTTCAATCTTCTGGTGTTTTCTGGCACCGTTAAAGCCCATTTCCTTTGTCAGTTCCACATCATGCCGGATCGCCTCGTCACTCGGCGGAGTCAGGTTGCCATCCGGGAAATAACCTTGATCCAAAACCAGCTTCATAAAATATGGACGGTTATTCAGAAACAGTTTGCCATGTTCAATTGAGATTTTACGCATGCCGAGATAACTGTCCACCTCATCGACTGGCACACCGTCCACTAGCAGCGTGAAATGAATATCATACAGATTGGGATGTTCCGGTGACCACAGCCTGCCCAGTCCATGTTCATTAAACGTATGAAGTCCGATGGACCGGCTCTCCTCCCTGCCGTTGATCCGGTATTCATCCTCCGTCAAATGCTCTCCCTGATAGGCGATCTGCACACGCAGCCTGATGTCCTGTGTATCCCGATTCCCATGATCTCTCTGAATAAAGGTGGTAACGTTGATCTCGTTCCGATCGATATCCGGTGTAAGGCGCACCTTTTGCAAATATACGGACTCAACCGCTTCCAGCCAGACGGATTGCCATATTCCAGTAGTGCGGGTATAGAAAATTTGTGCGGACTGTTCCTGCCAAAATTGCTTGCCGCGTGGCAGCGTCACATCCCTGCTATAATCCAGCGCATGGACGATCAACACGTTGGTCCCTTCCTGTAGCGCATCCGTAATATCTGCATGAAATGGCGTGTGTCCACCCGAATGCTGAACTACAATCTGTCCATTGACCCAGACAGTGGCTTCGTAGTCTACGGCTCCGAAATGCAGCAGTAGACGTTTGCCTGCGAATTTCTCCGGAATCTCAAAGTTCCTTTTATACCAGACGTTGTCGTGAAAATCCGGATCTGCAATACCGCTAAGCTGGCTTTGAAAGGCGAACGGTACCTGAATCCGTCGGCTAAACGCCCGGGTCCCTTCATTCCATTTGTCCGCATGTCCCCGATAATCATCGTCAAACTCAAACTCCCATTCCCCGTTCAGACTTATCCAACGTTCACGCACGAATTGCGGGCGAGGATAATCTTCTCGTACCATTGCCATCAGCACTCCTGTTCTCGTTGAATCTGTAATTTGTCATGATGGTTTAAGCCAAATTGATCTTGCGGATCACTTCCAATGGCACTTTCGGTTTACGGTCTTCCGTCAACAGACCATTAATCTCCTGCTGCACATCCGTGACCTGTGTATAACAATAGCCCGAAATATAAGGAATGGATTTGATCGCTTCGGTAATGGAACGGAAACGCTCAATGAAGGCTTCAACCGAGTCCACCTGATTGCCATAGCCCCATCCTTTATCCGATTGGAAAGCAATACCGCCGAATTCACTGATGATAATGGGTTGTCCTTTATAGTGGTAACCTTCGGCAAAAGCAAACTTCCATCGATTAGAAGCAATGTTATTGTTTACGATCATGTCCTTATCCTGATACCGTTCCACAAAAGCTTCTCCCGACTCCACATAATCATGGATTGTCAAAATATCCGATACCGTATGCTCCCATCCGTCGTTGGTAATGACCGGACGATAGGGATCGATCGCTTTGGTCAGATGATAAATGGATTGCGTAAACTGCTGCTGCCTTACCTCGTGGGCAATCGTCGGTATTCCCCACGATTCATTAAACGGAACCCAGGTTATGATGCTGGGATGATTGTATTGTTGTGGGACAATTTCAAGCCATTCTTTGGTGAATCGACTCACGGCCTCATCATTAAACTCGAAGGTTGCCGCCATTTCCGACCAGACCAGCATGCCTTTTACATCACACCAATACAAAAAGCGGGGATCTTCCAATTTCATATGTTTACGGATTCCGTTATATCCCATCTCGGCAATTTTATCGATATCCTCAATCAGCGCTTCCACTGAAGGCGGGGTCAAATGGCTCTCCGTCCAATAGCCCTGATCCAAAATCAGTCTTTGGTACAACGGAGCATTATTTAGCAGAACTTGCCCATTTTCAATCGATATTTTTCGCATACCAAAATAGGAATGAACCCGATCGATTTCCTTTTCATCTTCGTACATCACAAACTCGATATCGTACAGGTTCGGTGAGTCCGGTGACCACAACATCTGTTTCCACGGTCCGCCCGCTTCATGCTTGACACTGGCCTCCACGGTCATCCAGGGTCTGTCGGGAGACAGGCTAATCGTTTGCACATGCTGACCCTTCAGCTCAATCCGTGTCTCTAGACGCAAGTTGTTCTTGCCTTCGATCCCATTCAATTGAAAGTCCAATCGAATCATGTGACGATCAATATCGGGTGTCATCTTAACTGCTTCAACCCTTGCTTCACTCACATGCTCCAGCCAGACACTTTTCCAAATCCCGGTACTTTGCACATAAAAGCATTCAAAATTATTATCCACCCAGCGTTGTTTCCCCCGAGGCTGCATCGCACTCTGACTGTCTTCTACTTCAAGAACAATGTTGTTCTCCGAGCCGTAAGTGACATAAGGGGTAATATCGAACGAAAACGCTGCGTACCCTCCTTCATGCTCACCGACAACCGTTCCGTTCACCCAGCATTTGGCGTGATAATCCACTCCCTGAAAATGCAGAATGGTTCTCCTGCCTTCTACCTCCTTGGGAATAGTGACCTGCTTGCGGTACCAAACGAACGGATGAAATGTTTCGATCCCGATTCCGCTCGCCTGAGTTTCATAGGTAAAAGGAACTTTAATTTTGAGTCCTTCCGGGAATTGATTCTGGTCATACCAACGCTCGTTTTCACCCGCCTGATTGTCGTCAAAGCTAAAATCCCATTCTCCATTCAAATCCAACCACTCGTTGCGTACGAATTGCGGTCTTGGATAATCCTTGTTGTAAAATTTAGTTGTCATTTTGTTCTCTCCGATCTCCTCTGTATTTGGCTCGTGAGCCTGAAAAACGTTATCATCAGGTTTACATATAAGACAATTGCAGATTATCCCTTAATACCGGACATGCTGATGCCTTTAACAATCTGTTTCTCAAAAATAATAAACAATATAATGATGGGAACAGAAGCCACGGCATTGATAACCATCGGTTTCACGTAATCTTCCGAATACTGGCCCATGAGTGTTGGAATACCCATTGGCAGTGTAAACAGATTATCATCGGTTATGGAAAGGAATGGCCACAGGAAATTGTTCCACGAACCGATAAAAGTCAGAATCGCCATCGATGCCATGGCTGGACGTGTCAAAGGCAGCATGATGCTGGTAAAAATCCGCCAAAAGCCTCCTCCGTCAATTTGCACACTCTCCAGCAGATCATTGGGAACACCATCGAAGAAACTTTTGAGCACGATGACGGCTACAGGTGAAGCCAAAGCAGGAATAATCAGTCCACTGTACGAGTTCAGCAAATGCAAATCCTTGGCTACCTGATAGAGTGGAATGATGGTAGCTTCTCCGGGAATCAGTAATCCACCAAGAATGAAGAAGAATACAAAAGTACGGAAACGGAACGGTACTTTCGAGAGAGCGAATCCGGCCATTGCCGCGAAAATAACAGTTAGCACCGTTACAACTACAGCGACAAACAAACTGTTAACAACCCACTGGGAAAGCTTGGTGGTCGTGAGTACTTCTTGATATACAGCCATGGAATATGGAGGTTTAAACCAGTCCAGGACCGTGATGATCTTCATGCCTTCTTCTTTGATGGATACCACCAGCATCCACACAAGTGGGGCAGCGAACATAACCGCCATCAATGCTGAACCTATACGATATAACCATTTCATCAGCTTTCCGCCCCTTTCCGGTTATTCATCCAGTATTGCAGCGCAGACAACACCAGCAGGATAACGAACAAGATATAGGACATCGTTGCGGCATAACCCAGATTATTGTTCTTAAACCCGGTCTGATAGATCAATTGAATAATCGGACGTGTCTGATCAAGCGGACCCCCGCCAGAAATAACATAAATTTGCATAAAGACTTTATATGAAGCAATAATTTGCAGCATGGTGATGGTTTTGGTTAGTGGCTTCAGATAAGGAAGAGTAATTCTCCAAAATATCTGTGTATCACTTGCACCATCCAGCTTTGCCGCTTCATAAATCTCATCTGGAATCTCCTGCATCGCTGAGAGATACAAAATAAAGTTGAATCCGACTGTCCACCAGAGAGTAATGACTGTAATCACGACCCATGCCAGGCCTGTTTCGGTCAGCCAGAAGATCTCGGCATTTTCGGGTAACAATTGAATGAGGTGCAGTACTGAGTTTACAAGTCCCGTGTAGGGCTGAAATACGAATAATCCCAGATAGGCTGCGACGGCAACAGAGAGCACGCTTGGTATGAAAAAGATGATGCGGTAGAATTTCTGCAAAACCGATTTTCGGTTGGCAATCACAGCCAGCATAATGGCAAGAATAATCATGGTTGGCGTACTTAAAAAAACGAAAAAAGTTGAATGCCAGATCGCTTCCCACACTTCCCTGTCCTGAAGAACCTTACGGAAGTTATCAAGACCGACAAAATCCATTTTCTTAATCAATGTCCATTTGTAAAAGGTCATCTCTACGCCTTTAATCATTGGCCAGATTGTGAATAAACCATAGACAATTAAGAATGGAAGCAGAAATACAAGTGCCTGCATATCCGCTCTCATTTTTTTGATCTTCATATGCGTCTCCCCTTTGATTGGCACACAAGCCTGTGTTTGCAATGAGGATTACCACAGGCCTGCGTGATCCGTCTTCCTTCTATTCACTCAGTATTTTCTGAATCGCTGCCTCCATATTGTTCATGGCATCCGCAGGGGTCATTTTGCTCATCCAGACTTCATTCAAAAATTTAAAAGCGGCTTCATCACGGATTTGCGCATTTTTGGTAGAATGTTTGCTGAATTTAACCACACTCGCCACCTCGGAATAATCGCTGCGATATGGCAAATCCTTAAATTCCTGCTTCTCCAACACGGACGGCTTGGATGGAATATGTCCTGCTTTGGCCCAAATCTGGCCATTGTCGGCAACATAATCAGCAAAGATCATGGCTGCTTTACGTTTGGCAGGATCTTCATCCTGCGTCAGAGGCAGTACAATCGTGTGAGAATCTCCCCAAGTTGCTTCCTGATCATAGAACTTCGGAATAGGCATGGCTCCAAATTCAAGTCCTTTGGTGGATTCCCACGTTCCCGTTGTCCATACGCCTGTCATAATAATGGCTGATGTACCACTCTGGAAATTTTTATAAAAGTCCGGGTCGTTTTTCTTGATATAACCTTCGGTAAACAGTTTCTGAACGTATTCAGCTGCTTTAATCCCTTTCTCCTTATCAATGGCTGCAGATTTCAAGTCATCGGATACCACATCATTGCCGCCCATTTGTGAATATAAGGACCACCATAGACGGTATGGATCATCATTGTTGTTGGATAATGCAAAAGGGGTAACCTTGGCAGGCAGCTTTTCTTTTAAGGTCTGGAGGAAGGTGAGAAAGCCGTCAGCGGATTGTTCAAGGAGTGGCTTACCGTCTTCGCCAAGCAGCCCTGCTTCTTTCAGCAGCTTTTTGTTATAGAACATAATAAAAGGATGGGTATCAATGGGAACCGCATAATGCTGGCCTTCGACTGTAACCGCATCCAAAAGATTCTGGTTGTAGGTATTCCAGTCTACCCCTGCATCCGTAGCGGGAGTATCGAGTTCGGTGACAACACCTTGGTCTATCAGATCGGGGAGTCTGGAGGAATGGGAAATGCCAATGTCTGGTCCATTGCCATTACCAACGGCTGTAATGAGCTTTGTGTAATACTCTCCCCAAGCCAGCTTCGTATTTTTCACTTCGATATTCGGGTGGGTTTTGTTGAATTCATCAACCAATGTCTGCATGTTCGCTCCATCTCCGCCATCGAACAGTGTCCAAAAAGACAACGTTACTTTTTCATCGCCCGAGGCACCATCACCAGCACCATCGTTACTTCCGCTGCATGCACTCAAAACCGTGGATAGCGAGAGAAGTAACGTTAGTGCCAACAAGCCCATTCTTCTTTTCATGCGAGTATCCCCTTTGTTCTAGTTTTATAGATACAAACGATTTAATTGATTTATTACATTATTATTGTATCTATAGAGGGATTATATCGAGGTATTTTACTATTGTCAACGCTTTCAATCGTATTTATTGTAATTATATGAACAAAAAAGCCTTAGTTACAATATATCCGCAACTAAAGCTTTTTTTATTAATCCACTTCCGGATTCATTACGTAATTCACAGTCATTTTAATGTTTTGATCATAATCTCCGAATTGGCGACCAAACAGGTTGACTCCTCCTTGATGCACCGCATTCGGCTTGATGCCTATGCGCAACCGAAGCTTATGGCTGTTTTGCAGGTTGAGCTGATCCAAAGTAACCGTAGAGATCCTTTCCATATCAAGCGAGGTCTTCTCTTTATCCACTCGCCATGTCTTAAGCAGACCATATTGGGTAGACCACTCATGCCACCAGGCAGGATTTAGCTTCCCTCTCCTGTCCCCAAAATCACCGGGACAGGTCCACATGCCGATTTCCACACTGTTAACCCATATGGAAATATCGGAGGGCCAGTTGTGGTCATAGTTAGGGGCTTCGGAACACATCTCCATCGACAGCTCCAGCGAATCAATACGCGCGCCTGCCGGTATTTCTAACGGCATCAAATATTCGACATAACCCTTGCGAAACCACATAATCTGGGCACCAATATGTTTCGGATGAAAAAAGCTTGCTGGTTCGTCCTCACGTATAATCATCCCGTCTGCATTCGCCATCCCGCACGTTGGCGAAACTTCGCAATCACTGTAATGACCAATCGGCATATCCACTTCATAGACCTGAACATCTCCTTTTGGTCCGGATTTATCCAGATTAAGCGCGATATGGATATCGTCATAATTGCGACTGCATACCTTCATCGCACCCCGAGAGGCGGGCAGCAACTCCGTATTAATCAGCCTTGCAGCCTCCAGAACCTTGATGTTGCTGGCTACAGTAGATACTGGAAGATTAAGAGCTTCAGCAATCTCAACGATATTAAGGTTTTTGGAAATCAGGAGGCGGAGAATATCAACTCGGGAACGCGTCGATAACGCATGAGTGACGGTTACCAGCTTGTCCGGGTCATCAAAACTAAGCTCAAGCATTACATCACCGCCTATATTATCATTATGTTACAATAATTTTACTGTTATGTTTTGAATGAGTCAATAATGTTGTAACAAATTATTTGTTTTGTATTAAATGATTGCCACTTCGTCATCCATCTTCCCTCCTTCAGCTGTCGGTTGCAGCAAAAAAGGCTGCCTACAAGGCAACCTTTTACGTGAAGATCAAGAATGATACCACTTATGAAATTGATAAAATCCATTATACGAAAGGAACGGTTAGAGTAGGTTCAAATCACCGATGCCTCCACCTTTTTCTGCTAAAAAGCCACAGGTAAGGCAGCTAAACTCTGCGAACTTAGTGCCAAATGCCAGGTAATATTTTCCCGTGGAACGTTGAGCCGCAGATTAGGCATGCGTCTTAACAAGGTTGTAAAAGCAATATCTCCCTCCACACGAGCCAGCGGAGCCCCCAGGCAGGAATGAATACCATGACCAAAAGCCAGATGACGAGTTATATGACGTGTCACATCCAGATCCTCCGGCTGCTCAAACTGGAGCTCATCCCGATTCGCTGACTTCAATACGGGAATAACCATATCTCCCCTTTGGATCAGTTGTCCTGCCAGCTCAATATCCTGTGTTGCATAGCGAGGTCCTGCAATGGTTGCCGGCCCATTGAAGCGAAGCAGCTCTTCAACAGCGGAAGGAACCAGACTAAGATCAGCCTTAAGCTTCTCCAATTGTTCAGGATGATCCAGTAACATCATTGCACCCGTAGCGATCAGATTGGAAGTAGTCTCATGTCCAGCAAAGATCAATAACGTAATCATGGATAGCAGTTCTGGTTCACTGAGTCGATCGCCCTCTTCTTCAATGGCAATCAATTGGCTGATCAAATCATCCGCAGGATGCTTGCGTTTCTCACCTACCAGTTGCGCGGTATAGTCACCGAAAGCTTGGAGGTGTTCCTCCACTCCCGGTTCACGCACTCCGAGGCCCAGACCGTGTGCAATTGCGGAGGACCATGTCTGGATTTGTGGACGATCTGCTTTAGGTACCCCCAGCATATCGGATATGACATGAATCGGTAAAGGATAAGCGTAGTCCTTAACCAGATCCATCTCCCCTTTTGTTTCAACCTCGTTCAGCAGTTCGTCAGCAATCTGCTGCACACGTGGGCGGAGACTTTCCATATATTTGGGTGTAAAAGCTTTGGAGACCAACCGACGTAATCGTCGATGATCAGGTTCGTCCACTGAGAGCATCGATTTTCCGGTAAAGAACGTCGGTGGTGCATCTGGATTTATGTTCTCCATATAGGCTTTCAGGACATTCTCGTTGCCGTCGATGGATAGTGGGTCTACCATGAAGTGAGCGTGATCTTTAAGTACCTGTGACACTTCTTCCATTCGTGTAACTAACCACTGCCCGCGATCTGTATCACCCATTGGCAAAGATACCGGAATAACAGGACCTGTTTCACGCAACTGCTTGATAAGTGAGAACGGGTTTTCACCACTATCCCCACTAAACAGACTCAGTGCTGCTTTTTGCGAATCATGAAGATCTAACTCACTCATCATAACCATCCTTTCGCTTCGACCATTTTATTCGTTTAAACTAATGTATTTATCCATTCATTTTCATTCCCATGTTCATAGCCGGACTGGAGTTGTTCTCCCCTCCAGTTCTGACGTTGACCAACCTTCACAAAAATCACGGGTACACGATGTCTGCGAGCAGCTTCGCCATGGGTTGCACATCCCTCTCCTTTTCATTAATATTAAGAGGAGAACTCTCCGCTTAACCTCTCCTTGATATTAAACGGAGAGTTCTCCTCTTGTCAAATTTTGGACGTTGAAGGATAGGAAGTGACGAGCGTGGATAAATCGAATACAACCTCTCGTTCGGAACGGCGGGATGCGGCCGAGAACCGTCAGCGTATTTTGGAAGCGGCTTTCCAATTATTTGAGCTGCATGGCGTTGAACGGGTCAGCATGAATCAGATCGCTGCCGAAGCACAGATTGGAGCAGGTACTTTATATCGCCGATACCGTAATAAGAGTGAGTTATGCATGGATTTAATTAAAGATAACGTAACCCTGTTCTTCAATGATGCAGAGGCATACCTCCTGGCGAATGCTCACCATCCACCATCTGATCGATTACGAGGTCTGCTGACATTGTTTATCCAGTTTAGAGAGAAAAATGCGGAGCTGCTCTCGGGCATCGAAAATACGGTCCATCAGAGCGCAAATTCCAGAACCTCAAGTCCCCTCTATGATCAATTGCATCAAAAACTTGTTGGTTTATTTGAAGAAATGGTTACGAAGTCCGATGAGGAGTCGCAAGCCATCAGCTTGTTCAAAACGGACATGCTTCTGACTGCGATGAACAATGATTCGTATCTTTTTCAGAAAAATGTGCGCGGGTATTCTTCTGAACGCATTGTGGAACGGCTATGTCAAACGTTTTTATAATGTGCGGTTATTTGAAATGAAATAAAGCCTAACTCATTGGTGTCTATCCACCACCTGAATTAGGCTTTTTGTGCTAATAGCTCTTTTGGAATTTAAAGTCCTTTGATATACCAAGCATCACAAGCAAAATGTTCGGTTGCATTCAACGGTTCTTCTAATGGAACGAAACCGTTCTTAATATAGAATTTGTTGGCTGCAACCATATTGCTTAGGGTTTCAAGATAACAATGCTCATAGTGTTCTTTGGCAAAATCAAGGGAGATCTGAAGCAATTCATAGGAGATTCCCGTGCCTCGTGCCCCTTTTAGTGCATACATCTTCTGCAACTCACAAATATGGGGAAAACCCTCAATAGGTCCGATACCGCAGCCAGCTACGATTGCTGAGTTTTCCTCAACAACCCAATATTTTGAACCCTCCTGTTGGTACAGGTGGTAGAAATCTCCCAAATTGGGATCAGACCACGCGGTTCCAGACTTATTGGCCCCAAATTCAATCAAACAGCTTCTAATCAAAAGCTCTACTTCTTTATTATCCTTTTCCTCTATCTCTCTTATGACCACCCAGTAACCTCCGCAATTGTATTGAATGACTAATACTTAAACTACGTAAATTATACTACGGTTCTTGGATGTGACAATCGGTAATCCCACAACAATGAAAAGGAGTCAGCGGGTATTGATGGAGTGAATGAAGTGAACTAATGAATGATTTGGGATAACTTCTTTTACGTCCGTTCCTTGATCGCAACAATCCGTATTCGACTTGTATCCAGGAACCATTGATTTTCGCGCTCAAAGTGCGGCCTAACCTGTGCCTCAATGGCTTGGTAGATGGATGCTTTGTCAGCAGATATAACATCACTAAAGAAATAATCTGAGAAGCTGTTTAGCCAGTTCTTAAGTCCTGTTGCTTCTCCTTTGAGCGGAGTAGGGTTGTCGAAATGCTGAGCGAACGTGACACGGAATCCGCGCTGCTCCAGCAGGCTGGTGTATTCGCCAATGGTCGGATGATACCACGGATTTCGTCCCGCCCACGTATAACCATGTACCTCCAGAGCCTGCTTTATAGCAGTAATCAGGAGAGCTATATTTCCGCTTCCGGCAAATTCAGCAACGAATCGTCCTCCCTCCCGCAAGGCCTGCCAGATTGATTGGACCACGTCCGCGGGATTATGGATCCAATGTATAGCTGCATGGGAGAATACAGCGTCAAAGGCTACATCCGTTCGATATTGAGAAGCGTCTTCCACTTGAACATTCAGGTCAGGGTACTTCTGGTTGGCGAGCTTTACCATTCTCTCCGATAGATCGATACCTGTCGGAATCGCTCCAGCAGCTGCAATCTTGGCTGTCAAATCTCCATTGCCACATCCGATGTCCAGAATTCGCTCCCCGGGTCGTGCCTGCAGCAAGGACAGGACATCCACTCCCAGATGAGATAAAAAATCTATTTTATGATAGTTTGGTTCCAACTTGCGACCCAAGTTAGAGGGTTCATTAGACATAAATGGAGTCTCCTTTTCATAAACATACTATTAAGGATCTTGGATATCTATGATAACCTTAATAAGGACAGCATGTCAACGGCCTTTTCACCGGTTGCAAAAAAACCTACCCCATGAGAAATCATAAGATAGGCTCTTCCCTTCGAATTATGGATTGGACACCCTTGCTGTCTTCACTTTTTGTACCTCGTACATATTCACTGTAGTGCTAATCAGGTACTCTGGTTTCTCCTGTCCTCTTTTCTCGCGATGCCCTTTAATATGCACATCACTTTTCTCCCAATTTTTCCATGCTTCTTCCGATTCCCAGCGAATCAAAACCATGACTTCTTCGTGCTCTTTACTCTTCTTGTTGACCATCACACTGAAATCAATCAGCCCCGGCATTTCCTCTACAGGGCTAGGAACACTGAAACGTTCCACCAGTTTATGACTGTGGCCATTTTCGACCACCATAACGCGAGTTTGAATGAACATGATTTACACCTCCTGATTGCCTCAAGTCACTGCAATGGATACAATGCCTTGTGATATTTTTTTAACATACTCTCTATTATTTTAACCTTATTGAAAATGATTATCAATATCATATTCGTTTTTGTTCACAAAAAAACCTTCTCCACGAATTAGAGAAGGCGCTTTGCTCGTTTGTTTAAAGAGCTTTATTCACTTTGCTGCTCTTGGGTTTGCTCTGATTTGCACTATTATGATTTGGTTTATTATTGTTTGGTTTACTGCCGTGGTTTGGTTTACTGCTGTGGTCGGCTTTGCCACTCTTCTTAAACCACTCGGACTTGGGCTTACGGGCCGGGTTCGCTTTTGGCTTCGCAGGTTTATTAGCTGCAGATTTATGGGCTGCAGACTTCGATGTTGGATTAGCTTTTACAAACGCAGGAGCTCCAGTCATCGGATAAGGATGATTTTTCACTTCAGGAATGGTCTTCTTGATCACTTTCTCGATATCCTTCAGAAACGGAAGCTCATCCTTTTCGCAGAAAGAGATCGCCATTCCGCTGTTCCCTGCTCTACCTGTACGGCCAATTCGGTGAACATACGTTTCTGGAATATTAGGAAGGTTAAAGTTGATTACATGCGAAAGTTCTTCAACATCAATGCCCCTTGCCGCTATATCCGTCGCCACAAGCACTCGTGTGACTCCACTCTTGAAATTGTTTAATGCTCGTTGTCGTTCATTCTGAGACTTATTGCCATGAATGGCCTGAGCCGTAATATTCACTTTGGACAAATCACGTGTCACACGGTCGGCTCCACGCTTTGTACGGGTGAACACCAGTGCCGACACAATGGATTTGTCCTGCAAGATATGGTTCAACAGACTCTGTTTCTTGCCGTTCTCCAATAGATATATGGACTGCTCAATTCGATCTACAGTAGAGGACACGGGAGTAATTTCTACCTTTACCGGATCTACCAGCAACGTTTTCACCATTTTTGTAATTTCCGGAGGCATCGTTGCTGAGAAGAAAAGGGTCTGTTTCTTACTCGGCATCTTGGAGATGATTCTTTTCACATCATGAATGAAGCCCATATCCAACATGCGGTCTGCTTCATCAAGTACCAATATCTGCACATGCTTCAGTTCAATACGCTTTTGATTGACCAAATCAATCAGTCTGCCAGGCGTTGCGATAATAATATCTGCACCTTGATTCAAGGCCCGTTCTTGCACTTTTTGCGATACTCCACCTACGATCGCGGCACAACGAATATCGGTAAAACGACTATAAGCCTTAATATTATCCGAAATCTGAATCGCAAGTTCTCTTGTTGGAGTTAAAATCAATGAGCGAATATGTCGTGCGGCTTTGGGGCCGTTCGACTTTTCGCTTAATAACTGAATGATAGGCACAGAAAATGCTGCTGTCTTCCCTGTCCCTGTTTGCGCACAGCCGAGCAAATCTCTGCCTGCCAAAACGGCTGGAATCGCCTGTTCCTGTATAGGTGTAGGGGTAGTATAGTTTGCTTTGCTTAGGCCTTCCAAAATTGCGGGTATAATATTCAAGTCTTTAAATGTCATTAGGTCTCCTTAATTTACGCAACAAATATTCATTTGACGTATATCTCATTTCAAAACGTAACACATAAGGATAACATTAAAAACCACATCTGTATATTATCTTTTCAAAATTCAGCCCTTATTGCGATTTTGGTTGAACTTACGCCAACCTTGAGCCTACTGCGAGACACCAATCCATTAACTCACCAATTTCAACCCTACTGCTGATCCGAGCACCATGGCAATAAACAGAAGCCTTAACGCATTTCGGGGTTCTCCATAAAATATCATGCCAAGAATGGCTCCCCCGGAAGCGCCAATTCCGGTCCATACGGCGTATGCCGTCCCCATTGGAAGAGTCTTCATCGCCAGGGACAGGAACAGGAAGCTTAATCCGAATCCTGCAATCAAGAACACGATAGAGATCAGGTTACGATCTTTGTGCAGTTTATTAATCATCAGAACCCCAATCATTTCAAAGACACCAGCTAAAACTAGAAATACCCAGTTCATGATTCATGGACCTCCTTTGTTTTTCCTTTGCTGAGCATTTTAAGACCGATTACACCCAGTAAAAGAACCCCGATGAGCACCATTTTCCCGGTTTGAACTGGTGCATCAAACAAAATAATTTCTGCCAGTACAGTTCCCGCTGTACCCAAACCAACGAATACTGCATAAACAGTACCTACATCAAGTGAACGGGAAGCCGCAATCATCAAGGTAAAGCTGACAATGATGGCGATCAGTGTAGCCCCCCATTCCAGAAAACCACTGGCATGTTTCAATCCAATGACCCAACCGACTTCAAATAAAGCTGCAATAACGACGGACAACCAAGTTTTGTTCATCTCTGTCACACTCCTTATCAAATATTGCTACGTGTATTATTAGTTACATGAAGCCGAAATAAAAAAGCCCGGGAAATAAACTGCATGAAGCAGTTCATCTCCCAGGCTTTTGTCCCTCCGTGACACAACCAACAGGCTGTGAGTTTTCTCTCGGACCAGACCGACACAATTGCCGCGGAACCCTAGAAAACATTTGAATATTCTGATGTGACTCCAATTATACACATTTCTTTTCGATAGGCAACCCTTTTTCGTTACTAGGGCTAGAGAGAACTTACATGCCGTATATTTTGTGTGGTACGTAGTATTCCTCCAGGCTTGCAATTTCCTGGTCATCTAGCTTCACGGACAACGCTGCTACAGCATCTTCCAAATGATGTTCCTTCGTTGCACCCACAATTGGTGCGGTGACACCTTCTTTCTGCAATACCCATGCCAGCGCAACGGTTGCTCTCGAAACACTCCGTTTGTCCGCAATATCAGATACAGTCTCCACTATTTTACGATCGGCATCAACCATTCCCGCAGCAAGTCGGTCTCCTGCTTCGTCGTTCGATGAACGGGCTGTTTGTTCATTCCAATCCCGTGTAAGTCTTCCTTTGGCAAGTGGACTCCAGGGAATGACGCCGATTCCTTCTTCTGCGCAAAGAGGTAACATCTCTCTTTCCTCTTCTCTATACAACAAATTAAGTAAATTTTGCATGGAGACAAATGGGGTCCAGCCATTGCGTTCGGCAGTATACTGAGCCTTCATAAACTGCCAGGCGTACATCGAAGAAGCTCCAATGTACCGGACTTTACCCGCCTTAACCACATCATGAAGGGCCTCCATGGTTTCTTCAATTGGAGTACTATTGTCCCAACGATGGATTTGATACAGATCCACATAATCGGTCCCTAGTCGCTTTAAGCTATTATCAATCTCATTCATAATAGCTTTTCTCGATAAACCTGCGCCGTTCGGCCCAGGCTTCATGCGGAAGTAAACCTTTGTTGCGATAACAACCTCATCACGACGAGCAAAATCCCTCAACGCACGACCCACGATCTCGTCCGCGTTCAGGGACTCCATAGCTCATGCAACCAAGACATAATCTTGAAACGTCCAGTCCGGTACGACCCAGTTTTACATATTCCATAATCAAACACTCCTTTAATTGGATTTGGATGAACCTAAAGTTAATTTTATCCAATAACTGAGGTACATTTCTTTGAAAATCTGATTTTCTTCCCATTTGATCTGGGACTCCAATCTCTCGATTACGATTTGCTTCACTTGGTTCGATAACCGTTTACTCAAACTTTCCACCCAGCTTTCTGGCATACTAAAATGCATCAGAGACCTGTTCTTCTCTCCAGCTCCTCTGTATATCTCGAACCCATCAGGGTAATTTTTGAAGCTGCATCATTAATGCTCTGTACATCTTCGGGTGTAAGCTCAATGTCCGCCGCACCTATATTTTCTTTGAGACGACTCGACTTGCGCGTTCCCGGGATCGGTACAATCCACGGTTTCTGGGCTAGCAGCCAAGCAAGTGAGATTTGTGCAGGGGTGGCTTGGATTTTCTCCGCCTTCTCTATCAACAGATCGACCAGTACCTGATTGGCCTCCAACGCCTCTGGTGTGAAGCGTGGCAGAATATTACGCAAGTCACCCTGATCAAACGTTGTTTTCGCGTTAAAACTTCCCGTGAGATATCCTTTACCCAAAGGACTAAAAGGAACAAAACCAATACCGAACTCCTCAAGCGCTGGAATCAGTTCTTCTTCTGGGCGTCTCCACCATAAGGAATATTCACTCTGGACAGCTGCTACCGGCTGAACGGCATGCGCGCGGCGAATCGTGTTCACGCCGGCTTCCGACAGCCCCCAATGCTTCACTTTGCCTTCTCGAATCAGATCCTGCACGGCACCGGCAACCTCTTCAATCGGCACATCCGGATCAACACGGTGCTGATAAAACAAATCAATCGCTTCGATCTTTAGTCGCTTAAGAGACTCTTCGGCAACTTTCCTGATCTGCTCAGGACGGCTATTCATCCCGCTCTGTTTGCCATCCTGAATGTCAAATCCGAACTTCGTCGCTATGACAACCTGATCGAGTACAGGAGAAAGTGCTTCGCCGACGAGTTCTTCATTGATATATGGACCATAAACTTCGGCGGTATCAAAGAAAGTTACACCGTGTTCAACAGCTTCCCGAATGACCGCGACCATCTCCGTTTTGTCCGAAGCTGGACCATACCCGTAGCTCATTCCCATACAACCAAGCCCAATTGCCGAAACTTCCAAGCCGCTATTTCCCAATGTTCGTTTTTGCATCATCCAAACTTCCTTTCTTCGTTTGATTTCATAATCTGCAACCTAATATTATTATGCCGAACTAACCGAACGAAACGGTATATCATTTGTCTTAATTGATTGCCCGATCCTATCACACACACTTTTGTCCAAGGTCGTTAAGGCTTATAATGAAGCAAGAACAACTCTCAAGGAGGATTTGTATGTCCGATAACGGAGGTCAGCAGCAACAGGAGCTCACCGAACTGATCAAGCGTCATTCCATTCATAATAGCTCCAAGGAAACGGCAATCCCTTCCCTGTATGTCTATCAGCATTCCAGCATTAGCGAACCGGCTTACCGGGTTTATAAGCCTTCATTTTGTGTAATCGTTCAAGGCTTGAAAGAAATCTTGCTGGCACAGGAAAGATTCGAATACGGACCCTCCAATTATCTGCTTGCTTCCATGAACCTGCCGGTGATTGGTCAGATTATAAAAGCTTCCTCTGCTATGCCTTACTTGAGTCTCAAGCTTGAGTTTACACAGCATCAGATTCTTGAAGTGTTGAACGAATGTGATATTAAGGTCACGTCCAAAGAAAACGCCAGACGCGCCCTGTTTGTTGGACAGATGGAGCCCTCCATTCAGGATGCTGTACTGCGGTTGGTTCGGCTGTTGGATACACCGGGAGAAATCCCGTTCCTTGCCCCACTCTATACGCGAGAAATTCTGTACCGGCTTCTGCAGGGACCCTATGGAGCCGAACTGGCCCAGATTGCGGTGGAAGGCAGCAGCAGCTACCGGATTCGGGAAGCCATCGAGCATATTGTTCAGCATTGGGAGCAATCATTTCGGATTGAAGATCTTGCGGAGACAGCCAACATGAGCGTGTCCTCGTTTCACCGGAATTTTAAAGAGATCACCGCCATGAGTCCTCTCCAGTTTCAGAAGCAACTTAGGCTCCAGGAGGCCCGTCGGCTGCTCATGGCTGAATCGGCTGATGCTGCTGATGTAGCATTTCGGGTTGGTTACGAGAGTGCGTCGCAATTCAGTCGGGAATACTCCCGCATGTTCGGAGCACCGCCGCGAGCAGACATCAAACGTTTGAAGGAAAAATACGATCAGGCTATGAGTGAATAAGCACATTGACTGAAAAGTTGAGATGCCAAAGAAATGGATAGCCACAAGGCTATCCATTTTTCAATTGACAGAGAATACCGAATTCTATCTCCCTTGTATTGACAGCCTGTGAGATATGGAACTATAATCCTTACTAAACCAAGTTACATACAATGTTTTATAAAGGAGAGGTATCGGATGGCTAATGTTCAGACTTTCAAAGCTACTGCCCATCTACAAGATGGGGTTAAGGTGATCACCAAAGCAAGACAATTCGAACTGATCATCGATGAGCCAACAAACCTCGGTGGTACCGACACGGGAATGAATCCTGTAGAAGCTTTACTTGCCTCCCTTGGCGCATGCCAATCCATTGTAGCCCGGGTCTATGCCTCCAAATTCGATGTTGTACTTGATGATTTCAGAGTTGATGTTGAAGGTGATCTGGATCTTGACGGATTTTTCAACCGATCTGATGTACGTCCCGGATATTCCGATATTCGATACACGTTCTATATTAAAACCAGCTCATCTGAAGAAAAAGTTGAATCATTTGTACAATTTCTAGAAAGTAAATGTCCTGTGGGTGATACGATTTCCAACCCGGTGAATACCAAGCTCAATCGCGTTATTATCGAAAATGGGATATCGTTGTAACAAAACGAATGAACCAGATACAAAAAGAAACAAAGAATACAAAACATACAAACAACACAAAAGGCTGCTTCCCAACAAGTTAAACTCGCTGGAGAGCAGCCTTTCTGAAATCTTGGATTTCTTTTGTTAATTGTTTTGTCAATTGAATAGTTCTTTCG
Source organism: Paenibacillus sp. JNUCC-31 (assembly GCF_014844075.1). Lineage (NCBI taxonomy): Bacteria > Bacillati > Bacillota > Bacilli > Caryophanales > Paenibacillaceae > Paenibacillus > Paenibacillus sp. JNUCC31. The sequence goes on along the minus strand of NZ_CP062165.1, from coordinate 6,853,028 downwards.
ATGAGTGCAGCGGCTTCTGCGCGAGTTGTATTCCCCTTCGGTTTCAATGTTCCGTCTGGATAACCATTAACGAGCCCATTGGCAATGGCCGCAGCAAGTGCTGAACGTGCCCATCCGGATATTTCAGCGCCATCGGAGAAGCTGATATTACTGTCTGAATCCGCGATCTGCGCTGCACGAACGACCATTGTCGCAATTTGCTCACGGGTCACCCATTCATCTGGACCAAAGGTGTTATCACTATATCCATTCACAATGCCCAGACCTGCCGCAGTGGAAATCGCATCTTGCGCCCAATGCGTCGTAGTATCCGCACATCCTTTGTCAGCAGAGCCTTTTAGATGTAAAGCTTTAATGATAAGAGTAACAAATTCGGCTCTGGTAATTTTTTTATCCGGTCTGAAGCTGTTGTCCGGATAACCCTGGATCACACCGAGTTCAACCAAATCCATAATACTGCCGGAAGCCCAATGTCCTACGAGATCCGTGAAATTTTTGGTTCCTTCCGGAGTTGGCGTTACGGTCTTATCGGATACCAGAACAGCAAACTTGGTAAAATGATTAATGGTTCCTGATATCGTTCCATTCATTTAATCCACTTTCAAATTATCGAGTGAAACCCACTTATGGGCTTGCTCGTTGAACCAATACAATCCCACTATTGATTTGTCAAAGTCTACATTGTTCTTGTCGAATGGCAAAGTGACAGTTACCGGTTTGCTGAAAATCCCGCTCTTGCTTGCAGTAAGCTCATAGACATCCCCGAGCAGTTTCAATGTGGAATCGGTGAACAGATTCGACGTTTGGCTTACTTCATTTACGGAAATGACGATGCTGCTATCCGTCGCTCCGGCTGGCACATTGATTTTGACCCGCCCAGGCTCAACGATCCACCATTCACAGTCATCGTTCCACTGTTGGCAGTGGTACCCGTTTGATCAACATTCGTTCCTCCAGTTGGAGTTGAAGGAGTCGAAGACGTTGGTGGAACCGAGGAGGAATCTCCGGCTCTGACGACAGTTATACTGTAAGTCTTGCTTGATCCATTACGTGCTTGCACCGTAATTGGAATTACATTTTTCCCAACAGACAAACCGAAAGACTGGTTTATTCCGTTTGCATACTGAATAACAGAGAAAAACAATTGCTCCTGCGCCTTCGCTTGGGCTACGTCCTCCATAGGTGGATAAGAGGTACAAGGTAATATGAACCATTATTTCCAACTTGGGCGAGTGACTGCTACGATCTCATGAGGAACTATAAGCATACTAAGAGAAAAAAGAGACAATCGTTAGAAAACGATTATCTCTCATCGGAATAATTGATGTTAAGAGGTTAAGTTAATGAAGTTGTTTAAACACAAGGATTTCCGAGTGTTTGAAGGCCTGTTTCTATATCTGGATAATGATGATTTGAGGGCGTGGCCACACGTTTGGTCACGCTAAACTAGGATACTCATGTTATGAGAGGCCCCGGGACGAAGGCTTAAAAAACATCATTCAACGTTTATTTCCACTCTGCAACATCGGCAATCGGCTTTCGTGTTGAAGGGCGGCCATCAGAATCTGCCTTACCGATGGATACCAGCATAACCGAAACGTAACGTTCCTTGTCCAATCCAAATATTTCAGCAATGTTCTCCTTATCATACCCACCCATGGCACAAGTGTCATAACCGTAAGAACGTGCAACCAGCATTAACTGCATAGCCACCAGTCCGCCATCGGTTAAGGCCACGTCTTTACGAAAATGATCCGGGCTATTGCTATAATGAATATTGATAGCCTCAAGGATATATTCACTCACAGATTCAGTCATTGACCCCTGTTTTACTTCTGCATTGAAAATTTCTGGCGCACTCGCAACATGCTCTAGGTCACCAAAAATTGCAATTACAGCAGATGAAGTTACTATCTGTTGTTCATTGTATTGTTGCCCATTGAATATGGCCAAAGGCAGCAATTTGGATTTAGCCTCTTCGCTTTCAATGACCAGGAAACGCCATGACTGCAAATTATAGGACGAGGGAGCCTTGGTCGCCTTGGTTAATATATCCTTCATTTCATCGCGGCTAATCTTAACAGAAGTATCGTATTTCTTAATCGCCCTACGTTCAAAAACAATTTTGTTGAAATCGTTTATCCGATTTCCATGCTCATGTAAATTCATGCTTCTATTCTCCTTTTTTGTTGGATCTATATTCGATTGCAGGAACATCATACCGCGAGAACTAAGGGTCAACTAGTACGGTGTTTATGCAACTATAAAAACTATCACCTTAACTTAACTCACACGAAATCCGATAAAACAAATGCATTCGTTATAAGATTCTGATACAATTTATTAAGCATAAATCATTGGAAAGGGGATGCGACTCTTGAATGACAAACTGCGGCGTAAGGAGCTTGCTGAATTTTTGAAAAACCGTCGCAACAGGACAAGACCAGAACAAGTTGGACTGAGTAACAACTCTAATTCTCATAGAAGAACTAAGGGCCTTCGCCGGGAGGAAGTGGCGGTTTTGTCCGGAATCTCAGTGTCTTGGTACACATCCCTTGAACAAGGGAGAGACGTGCGTATATCAGATAGTGTCATCGAAAGCTTGGCCCGTACTTTAAAGTTAAGTCGTGATGAAAGAGTTCATCTCAATGTCCTAGCGGATCGCAAGATCCCTCTGGAATTGGTTTCAGATGTGTCATATCTGCAAATATCCACCCCTGTGCTTCAACGCATCGTTGATCAATATGTACATCTGCCAGCCTACGCCATTGACGGTCAGTGGAATCTGTTAGTTTGGAATCAGACAGCCAGTGAAGTATTTGGATTGCAGTCTAACATGATGAAAAACTGTTCGGGAAATCTGATCTGGTTAATGTTCAACGACCCCGTTGTACGAGGCCGTTATGCGGACTGGGAAGACTCGGCCCGAAAGCTACTCGCAGCTTTTCGTTACACTTTTGCTCAGCGGATGGAAGATCCCTACATCATTGAAATTATTATGAAGCTTTTGGAAGTGAACGAAGACTTCAAAACGATTTGGGAACTCCATGACGTCCAGTGTTTTCGGGATGATAACCATTTTAAAATACAGCATCCCTCTGCAGGTGAAATTAATGTTCGTTCCAACACGTTTTATGCAGGCGAATACGACGATGTTACCCTCGTTTTGTATACACCTGAAGACGATATGGATGAGAAAAATTTGATAAATTTAGGAGCATTCAGGCCAATAAATTCATTGAACGAACCCCTGATTATTTGATGATACACTGTTTGACCAGCCATCGGAGATATTATTACCGAATTTAACGATACGGGAGAAGGCGAATTCGTCGTTTTTTTAAGAGAGATCACTGAAACGCGAGGGATTTCAGATTTGCTCGAAGAAATTAATGCCGTGGTGCAATTCATCGTAAGCCAAATAACCCGGTGAATAGAAAAAAGAGCAAAACTCATAAACTGAACTTTGCTCTATTGGCAGGCTTCTTGACGTTCATTCTCCAATGCTGCTACGATGCTTGTACAATATCTTTCATCTTAAAATAGGCATCGAATTCATCGTCGCTCAGGTTCGGGAGATTGCTTCTGACTTGCAATTTGTATGCTTCCCAAGCGGCTTGCAGGGAAGATTTCTCTGTATCCGTTGCAGATTCAAACTTATCCGAGTTGCCGGCGATGTTTAATTTTCTATCAAGCGCCCTCTTACCGAGCAATTTTTGCAATGCTTCCCCATAAGACACTTTGGAGACTTTGTCCATGACCTCTTTCGTATAAGCCGTTACATTGCTTTTGGTCAACTTGGTGTTTTTGGGGCTTATCTCGTTATTAATCTCTATCAGAGTATCCTTATAGGTATTTAGAAAGGTACGAGATACATCCCGGAAATCGTCGTCCTGCAGATTGGTAATCACAGAGCTGTCTTTTTCGTATTTGACTACATAAATACTTGTAACAAAGCGAATCAGATCATCATAAAAGCTGCCGATGCCGGAAGAATCCACATCGTTCAGACTGAACACCATTTAGTTAGTACTGTCGTTAAAAGTTCCCACATTCTGAATATGGGCGTCGCCTTGCGTGTAAGTAAGGATGTCCTTCTCATTCCAGCCTGGAATGACCGAATCCGGTGAAGGAATAAGACCCGCTGCCAGATCAGCCTTGAATAAGGAATGTGTACCACGCAGGAAGGTATATTCGTTCGCTCCCATGGCATCACTTCCATATTTATATTCTTTGGTGGCAGGGTCATTAAAACCTGTATTGTCCGCTGTGATGCTGTCTTCAACGGCATGCCCCATCCACGGGAACACCGGCGCTAAGATTGAGTTGGATCGTGGTATTCAAGTCCTTTGCACTGTTCATACGGATGCTCGAAGATGAGGAGTCCAATGTTGCTACAATTTTATTGGAAGGTGTGAATTGAGCTAAAGTTACGGTATTGCTTCCTTGATACACCGTTAAAGATTAGGCTGGTTTGTCTAATTGATCCCACGCACCAGGATGAATCTCAAATGTCAGAAGGCTGTCTGAAACCACATTCCCGGTACCGTCTCCAGTTATGGTCACTACGATCTAATCTCCATTCGCATTAGCTTCAGCAGTGAATCCTGCCGGGAGGCCCAGCATACTGAAATCATCGGATGTCCATAGTCCCTGCTTAACCCAACCCCCAAATGCATTCAACGTAATCTTGTTATGTACAGGATCTACGCTCGAAGCCGATTGCATCTCTAACCTCTGATTACTTTCCAGAATGACATAGGCGGAAGTTGTGCTTGAATTGCGAGCCTTCGCGCCTTTAACCTTCTCGAAGTCCTTTCCGTTATTCCGAGTGTCCCAGTTGTTTCCGCGATTTGGAAACGCAGCTGCAGTCGTGCTAATCTCCGGATTTAGCGGATCATACACCAAACGCTGCATGGTGCTCTGCTTGCCCGCTTCCGGGCCGGACTTCCCCAATAAGCGTCAGCACTATATCCAACAAAATCAATTACATATTCCTGTAAAACATCTGCCGTTGGATCGTTAGCTGTCAACAGTTGTGTCGTATTTAACAAAACCAGCTTGCCGCTGTTGTTGCCTAATTTGAATGAACCTTCAGTGGCATCCGGCTGTGGAAGCTGCTCTCCGACGTTGCCGTTGCTGCCAAGCGCAATCAGATAATAACCATATGCCGGAATCTGGGCAGTTGTTGTTCCTAGCTGAGCTACCTTCCAATTATTCTTTTGGGTATCCGCAAACTGTATCGACCAGTCGTTCAGCGAAACAGGTTAAAAATGGCTGATCACCACGTTTTTCGCCAAATTGCTGGTATTAAGGTTTTCTGATGCTGCACCATGTCCAATTCCTGCAAAAGTCCAGAATGATTGGAGAACCATTACTGCCACAAGAATCGTCGCTACCCAGCGTTGATTGATGTCTTTCAAGTTGTCTAACCCCTCTCCCATATAAAAGCACAGGCTAGTATATCAACCCAATGTAAGAGGACAGTTAAACCAAAAAATCATAATATTAAAATTGTAAAATCCTTGAATGCGTAAAAATCACAACAAATGTATAAAATGGATGATAATTAAAATAACAAATTTAAAGAGCCGCAACTGCTCGCGGCCCCTAGCTTGCTGGATGCGGAATCTGAATTCCTGCTACCCCTTAAGAAACATTTCCATACCATTTATACGTCATGGCGGACTTGCCTGGAATAGTGACAACGAAGCTTTGGCTGCCCCATTGGATTTTCACATTTTTCGATGAACTGGAAGAGTTGTAGGCAACTACCACTTTGGAACCGTCCGGATTTCGGAAAGCCACATTTTTGACTTCAGATCCGGTGTTGCTGTCAATGCGGTATGCATTGGGTACTACAAATTTACTAAAGTGACCCAGCAAATAATATTGTTTGTGATATGTCACATTATTCTCAGGAGCATCATTACGGTTGTCCGAGTTACGGATTGTAATCATGCCTTTGTTCGTGTTGTTCGGTGAAAGCAATGCTGGACCGTCTTTTTGATCCAGGGCAGTATTCCAGAGAATGATCGATTTGGACCAGTTTCTCGTAATATTAATGAACTCGTTCATCATATTATCGAAACCTGATGACGTACCATTCTGCGGATCATTCCAGTTGCCGAAACCACCCTCCGTGAACCAAATTTCCTTGTCCGGGTGACTGTTATGCATGGAGGTCATGGTCGATCCGTCCCCACTGTCATAATGGTGGAATGCGCTGCCAGATACGTAGCTGCCCTTGCCTGCATTCTTCAGATTCGTAATGACCTGGTTCGGGAAATTCCAGTCCAGAAAGTTATGGTCGAATGCAATAATCTTGGTGTTGATTCCGGCATTGCGAAGTGTTGGTCCAAGATAATCGCCGATAAAGCCCGTCTGATCCTGTACATTCATCCCCATGGAAGGATAATGGGATGGCTCGTACATGGGCTCGTTTTGCAACGTAACAGCATAGATGGGTACACCTTCAGCCTGGTAGGCTTCAATGTATTTTTTGAAATAATTTGCATATGTTCCGTAGTGTTCTGCTTTCAGTTTGCCGCCGTTCAGATGGTTGGAATATTTCATCCAGGCAGGCGCACTCCATGGGGAACCCATGACTTTGATATTGGGATTCTTAGCGATTGCCGCTTTGACCATGGGCAATATGTAAGCCTTGTCCCGGTCGATCGTGAATTGGCTGAGTGAAGTATCATTTGCTGTATCGGCATAGGTATAGGCGGCCCAGGCAAAATCAGAACTTCCGATCGGCTGTCTCAATAAGCTAAGCCCAATGCCTGTGTTGCCAAACAGCCTCTCCATCACTTCCGCGCGCATATTGTTATCCAGCTTGTAGTTCATGAGCCATGCGGAAGCATCCGTTAACGACACTCCAAAACCATCCATTTGCTGATACGTTTTGTTCTCATTTACCGTAATGGTAACATCGGCATTGCCTGAGTTGCTGCTGAAGTTTTTTGATGCAATCTTGGTGAGTCTCGCATCTGTTCTAAGCCCCACTGCCGGTTCGGAATTGGGGTCTGAAGTTGAAATCCATACTTCCACCTGTTCACCCGCTGCATGCGCAGTCTTAGGCACATATGAACTATATGAACCCACCGTTACCAGAAAAGTGGACAGCAACACTAACGCACTCTTTTTCCATATCTTCATCAACATATCTCCCTTTGAATGATTTTAATTTGAACAGCCAAATATCAAATTCTACAAAATGAAATCGATTTCATTTTCAAAATCAAAAATCCTGTTTTTTAAGTTCTTGCATGCGAAGTACGTACACCTCCTTTTTGAAGGATATCGGAGAAAGATATAGATCAAAATTTGTAAGCGCTAACAGAGATATTTATACACTTTATTGGAAAAAATTTCAACCGTTAAATTCAACTTTTTATTTAAAATTGTAGAGAATCCCTCTACAGGCCCGGATTTCTATACTCCTTTTGTTCCTCATTTCCCCTTGTTTACCATCATATAATACAAAAATGACGTACTCTGGAGGTATCCGTGGAATGGGCCATGTACTGGGCGCAATTGATGAGGAAATGAGTCGGATGACGACTTCCTTGCTTCACCAGCAACAACGAGACGGTTCGTGGCATTTTTGTTTTGAGAACGGTACGGTAATTGATGCTTATGTCATCATTCTCTTTCGGATATTGGATGTTCCGAATGAAGTGCTGATCCGGCAGTTGCATGATCGTATCCTTAACGAACAGCAACCGAATGGATGCTGGAAACTATACCCCGATGAAGAGGAAGGAAATTTATCTGCATCGGTTGAAGCCTACTACGCCCTGCTATACTCCGGGTACAGCCAGCGTACGGACGAGCCAATCCAAAGGGCCAAACGTTATATTCAGTCCAAAGGAGGGATCGGAAAAGTTACCAGCATTTTGACCAGAGCCATACTTGCCGCTACCGGACAAATGAAATGGCCCTTATCCATCTCGATGATCCCGCTGGAGATACTGATGTTTCCTACCTATTTTCCCATCAACTATTTTGAATTTTCCGGTTATTCCCGAGTTCACCTTACCCCCATGCTCATTATGGCAGACCTGCGCTTCTCCCTCACCATACCAAATGCTCCCGATCTGTCTGATCTGACCGACTTGCGAATGGTTGCAGATGAGTCAACTTCCCGAGAATATCAGGAAATGCAGGAGGGTATTCAAACCGGGAGAAGCAGACTCCTAGGCAACCCTCGCCACATTCACGACACTGCAAGAACCAAGGCGGAACAGTTCATGATAGAGCGGATTGAGTCTGATGGCACTTTATACAGTTATGCCAGTAGTACGATTCTGATGGTTTTTGCCTTATTGGCCCTAAAATACGATAAGCAGCATCCCCTGATTACAAAAGCCGTAACCGGACTCGCTGCCATGCAGTGCCGTTCTTCTGAAGGTAAAACGACGATTCAAAACTCTCCATCTACCGTGTGGGATACGGCCCTAATCACCTACGCATTGCAGGAGGCTTCCATTACCGATGACCATAAGGCTATTCAACGCGCGGCCTCCTATTTGATCTCCCATCAACAAGATAAAACAGCCGACTGGAGCATTCATAATTCGAATACAGTCCCTGGAGGATGGGGATTTTCGGAGTCGAATACGCTCAATCCAGATGTGGATGATACAACAGCAGCTTTACGGGCAATCCGAAGCTTGTCCACGACTATTCCAACATTTCAGAAATCCTGGAATCGCGGACTGAATTGGGTTCTGTCCATGCAAAATAAAGACGGCGGCTGGCCGGCATTCGAAAAAAATACGAACAAGGAAGTGCTCACCTGGCTCGCCATCGACGGTGCCAAATCGGCGGCTACAGACCCCTCGGAGCCCGATCTAACGGGACGTACCTTGGAGTATCTCGGAAATTTTGCCGGGCTGGATTCCAAGCACGAATTCATCCAACGGGCAGTAAAATGGATTGTTCGTAATCAGGAGAAGGACGGTTCATGGTACGGGAGATGGGGTGTATGTTATATCTACGGTACCTGGGCTGCATTAACAGGTTTGAGAGCTGTAGGGCTGCCTGAAAGCCATGATACAGTGCAAAAAGGATCCCAATGGCTCTTAAGCATTCAGAATTCCGACGGTGGATGGGGAGAATCCTGCCATAGTGACCGACTTCTACGCTATGTACCATTAGGGGAAAGCACTCCCTCCCAAACTGCTTGGGCGCTTGACGCCCTTATCGCTGTTCAACCCAAACCAACACCTGAGATGAATCAAGGCATCTTAAGGCTTATTGCATCCATAGGCGAAAACGATTGGAGAACCTCTTATCCAACTGGTGCCGGTCTGCCCGGCAACTTCTATTCCCATTATCACAGCTATACATATATTTGGCCTCTACTTACGCTAAGTCACTATAGAAAAAAATATGGGACATCTTAAAATCTTCCTTTGGAAATCACTGTCTTGCCGTATTTCAGATCCGAATCAATGTTCACCCTTTTACACCTCTACCTAACCTTATAAAGCAGGGAACTCCTTCGAGCTCCCTGCTTTTGTTTAGAAAAATTTATTGAATGATCAAATTAAACCCATTTTGAATCTGATTCACATTAGGGTTGGCAATGTTGCTGGTTGTCAGATTGTTAAACGTTGCCGAACCATTGCCGGTATAGGTGTAAATTGCTGCACCTTTATGCGGTGTTGTGAACCTTGATGTCTCAATTCCGTCCAGACCCGTACCATTAATATTGATGTTGTTAAACACAATGTTCTGGAAACCGCCGCCGTATCCGAATTGAACGGCGCTGCGCTGCGTATTGAGGATGTCAATATTGGTAAACGTGACGTTCTTGATGGAATCGTTGGAAGCTTCAAGATCAATGGCTCCACGTTCACCGTTGTACAGATCTTTGCTTGTGCCGCTGTTAATGATTGTTGTATCAGAGAACAGAATACCTGTGTTATTTTGGAAATGGTATCCAGGGAAAACGGTATTCATTCGAATGGCCGAACCGCCAACCGTGTCAACAATCAAGTTGTTGGTTGCCTTATGTCCGCTACCCCCAAAGAATGCAATGCCTGCTGCACGCCAGTTATTCTCAATCGTGTTGAACGAGAATGTGTTGTTCACCCCAGCAGGTGCACCATTCACATTGCTGGTCCATACGGCCAGACCATCATCACCATTGTTGCGGACACTGCTGTTGCGTACAGTCGAATTGCTCGTGCCTTGGGCAAAGTTGACACCGTCAGCAAGATTGTTCCGAATACGACTGTTCTCGATCACAAGACCATCGGCAATGATTGCAGGTGTGTGGGCGTAATCCCCTACCCAGAAACCACATTCAAAGTGCTCAACCCATACGTTGCTAACCTTTGAATTTTTGCCGAAATTGTCCATAAAACCTTTGTAGACTGCATTTTCGTTATAGCGTGAACGAAGCATGGAATTCATATAAATATTGCTGAAATCCAGCTTGCCCTGCACACGGAACGAAATCCCGCCAGAGGCTGCATTAGGGTTGGTAAACTGAATGTTCGTATGCCAGATACCTGCGCCCACAATTGTGAGGTTATCAATCATATTCGTTGGTGTTCCAATCTTCCACATATTGCCCAGATGGAACGTGCCCTCAGGGATATATAGAGTCTTGCCTGTGGATACCGCGGATTGGACTGCTGCTTCAAATGCGGCAAGATCGTCTTTTCCATCATTTGCAATCGCACCGAAATCGGTTACAGAGACGGCGTTAGCCGGGCGCGGGATCACAGCCTGAACGGGTTCGATTTCGAGGAAATCAACACCGTATTCCAGGTTATCTCCATTGTTTTTCTGAATCCGAATGGTGTCCCCGGCTTTTAGAGGTGTATCCAGTTTCCAGTGCACTTCATCAAAACGGAACAACGGACGTCCCGCACTTGGCGCATCCCCCGGATGATCACTGGAGAAGTACTGCCAGTTGTAGTAGGAGGTCAAGGAAATCGTTTTGGCTTTGGACCCGTTAACATAGACGTCAAGTGCGCCGTTAAGACCCATGCCATCTGTGGAATCCGGCATCGTGAAGCGCATGGTTACCCCTGCGCCTCCCTCCCCTTGTCTAACCGTCCATTGTGCATAGGAACCGTTGGAAGGAAGAGCGATATAGCGCTGGCCAGAGGCTTCCGAAGCCGTCAGAGCCTGATCAAAGGTCGGTGCGGATTTCAGTGTGGCACTGCCGCCGCGCGTAGCATCATCCGTATCATACCGGGTATAAGGCATGCTTGCCCCTCGGGCAGAATATACGTTTAGACCTGTTGTAATGACGTTATTCGTTTGTTTTACCGGGGCTTCATTATTATCCACTGCAACGGTAGTTGTCACATTATAATTACCGGTTGAAGCAGTCCAGGTACCGACACTGACATTGACCGAAGCTCCTGGTGCCAATGTACCGTTATAGGAACCACTATACGTCTGAATGGTTGCTCCGGCAGCGTTCTTGAGAACCACTGTAACTCCGTGCACACCGCCTGCGGAGGCCATGTTCCCTTGATTTTTCAAATTAACCGTAAATGTTACTGTACTGTTTGCTGTAGGGGTTCCAGGACTCCAAGAGACCGTGCCTACCAGATCAGAACTTGTAATTGGTGCAACCACCAAAGAAGAGGTGTGTGTGTAACTGTTGTTTCCTTCATTCTCTTCGATGATCTGGTTATTCTCATCTACCTTGGCACTGAGCGTATATGATGCAGCTGCTTTATTACCTGCATTAAGCGAGACCGTTGTCGAAGCCCCTGCTTGCAAAGCAGCTACTGGGGAGGAACCCGCCAGTTCATTGTTTAGATAGAAGATGACGCTAGAAGCTGGAGAAGCGGCAGAACCAATATTTTTGACGATGGCATTAAGGGTGACGGCATTGTTCTCCACTGGAGACGATGGAGACCAGGACATACCTGTAATCGTCAGATCAGGATTAGGTGCAGGTGTGCCGAATACCTGAAATTCAGCAATTTGCCCTGCAGGAGCGCCCGAGTTCGTGGTAATGTTCAGTTGCAGACGTTTAACCGTTGCTGTAACGGGAATGGTCACTGTGTTACCTGAAGCCGGGTTGAATGTATACGATTGGGCGGAAACCAGATTGCTAAAGGTTGTTGTGTCCTGATTATGTCCAAGCACTTGAATGGTCTGTGTACGAGTGCTCCAAATGGAGTCAGGGTTCAGCTTCAGTACAATGGATGTTATCTTATGATTCGAGCCGAGATCCAGCGTTAGTGAGCTTGGATTGCTGCCTCCTTCCCAGTACGAATTGATATTGTTATCGTTTGCGTTCGCAGCTACGAAGTTTAAGGTGCTGGACGATGCAGTAATCGACTTACCGATGGCGATGTTGCTCCCCTCTGCAGGAGTTGGGGGATCTACAGGATCGGGGTCAGGCAGCGTTGGTCCCTCACTACCTGGGCCGTAAATTTCAAATGTCGACAGTTGAGCTGCCGGCCACTCGGAATTGCCCGTTACGCTTAAGCGAACGTACCTTGTCTCGACAGCAGGAAAATCGATGGTCACCGAGTTCTCCCCAACCGAAGGATTAAATACATAATCCGCAGAACCTACGATATCTGTGAACGATGAACCGTTCGTGCTGCCTTGCACGGTTATCGTTTGGGTTCTCTTTTCCCACACTGTCGGAATCTTCAATACGATTTGGTCAATGTTGGTGTTGGTGCCAAGATCCACTTGAATCCATTGGGGGAACTCATTATTAGTACTTTCCCAATAGGTCGCTTGGTTGCTGTCAATCACATTGGTCGGACTGTATGTTTGGTTGTACCCGCTCGCGGTAACCTGTTTGCCCTGTGCCAAGTCCGGTCTTTCGGCTGCTGATACAGGAGATGGAAATCCGACAGTCAGGAATACGTTCGAGATCAGCATTGTTAATACAAGTGACCACACCATGTACTTGTTGCGCAAATTCAATTCCTCCTCAGGATATTAGCAAAATGGTTATTCAATGAAAATGGACGGTTGATCTGCCTCATTCTTTCGCTGCGCCGATCATCACCCCCTTATTAAAATACTTCTGAATAAACCAATAGACACACACCTGTCCATTAGTCACAGCGGAAGAATCACTTAACGACGTTATGACTGAGATAGATCGGGTAATTGACTGCAATTATGCAAAAATAGCATAGGATACAACACGGCTTACGCAGCCGTAATGCGTGATCGCCACTTAACTTGGGGAGTTTATTGGAGAACGATCTGCCGCCCTGCTTTGATTTGTAATTTCTGGTATATATTTAGTATAAACCGCTTCCAATTCTCCTTATCGGACCCCTAGAGACGGTATTCGGACTTCTGATGTTCCTTATTGGATGTTAACGAGCAACTTGAATGCCTGCGGTCAGAAAGTACATCGTTATCCAGACTTTCCTGTGTGTATTCCGGACTTTTGAACCAAAAGAGGAAAATATTTATATTTTTCAAAAACGATGATTTTATACTCTTCCTGTCGTGTTCATTCTGTCTCTGTTGATCAGCAGCTAACGAACAACAAAAAGCACGCATTGATTCACTAAGGGTCAATGCGTGCTTTTTGGCAATTCAGCGACTCGTTACGATAAATTAGAGTATTCGTCTGGCCTGGCTGAGTTTGAAGACACGCCTAGTTCAGGCCAAAACCACAAACGAGCACGAAGCCGACCAGGGACAATACAATAGAGCCGATCAGCCCAGCCAAGAAAGGTTTTTTGCCAAGTCTGCTGAAGGTTGCCAGATCCACACCGAGTCCAAGTCCGGCCATCGCCATTGCCAGCAGCATATAGGCAAGGATTAGAAGATCGGAGATCATTTTCTCCGGAATAATGCCCAAGGTATTTACTCCGCTCATGACCAGAAAGCCAAATATGAACCAGGGTATTGGCAATTCACGCCACCGGATTCCATGAAATGACTTCCCTCCATCACGTGACTCACGCCCGCTCCACAAGCCGATAAACAGTGCAACGGGAACAAGCATTGCGACTCTCGTCAGCTTCACAAGAACAGCCATGTCTATCGCTGCTTGACCTCCGGGTGCAGCTGCAGCAATAACATGCGCCACTTCATGCAGCGTGGCCCCTGTAAACACGCCATATCCTTTCATGCTTAAGCCCAATACCGGGTACAGGAATGTATAGACAAGTGTGAACATTGTACCCAATATAGCTACTGTCGCAGCACTAACTGCGGTTTCCTCGTCTTTTGCCTTGATTTGTGGAGCAATTGCGACCACAGCGGCTGCACCACAGATTGCCGTTCCACATGCGGTCAGCAGTCCGAGGCGCTTATCGATTTTGAACCATTTGCATAATCCATAAACAACAATAATCGTAATAACAACATTGATAGCAGCTAGCGCCACAACTTTATATCCTGCATGGACAATATCCAGGAGATTCAGCTTCAACCCCAGCAAAATGATGCCGAACCGGAGCAGTCTTTTTCCAGAAAAGGATATCCCCGATTGAAACTTCAGGGGAACGCCGCGCGTCCCCCGGTACAGGAGGCCGAGCATAATCGCTATAACCAGTTGACCCATAATATTCAAAAACGGGAGATACCCTAGTAATTTGGCGATAACAGAAAGCAATAACGTCAGTCCAACTCCCTGAAAAAATCCGAAGTTCCCCACTTTTTTAATGTTCTTCCCCGATTTCGATCGTGTCTGCAAAATCATATGGCTGCACTTCCTCGACAGATAATGTATACCCTCACTATAGAAGGATAAAGGAAGGAAGTGAAATACGAGTTTGCGATCTTTACCATTACCAAAACTTATGATTAATCAAATCAACTGTGCTAAAATGAGCCTAAATAGCTTTCTAACTTAAAAATCCACGATATGAATGAGGAATTATAATGATTACTGATGCACTAAAGGTATTCGTGACCGTTGTGGAACAACGCCATTTCTCCAAGGCCGCAGCACTGCTGAACCTCTCTCAACCGGGAGTCAGCCTTCATATCAAAAATCTGGAGAATGAGCTGGGAGCAAAGCTTCTACATCGTTCGCCCAAACAGGTATCCCTTACCGAAGCGGGAACCATTCTTTACAAACATGCCAAGGTGATTCAGACACGTTATGAGGAAGCCCGGCAGGAAATACAGATGTTGCAAAATGAGGTCACAGGTAATATCCAGATCGGGGCCAGCTTCACCATCGGAGAATATATCTTGCCTCAGAGACTCGCTGAATTTGCGGCTCAGTATCCTCTGGTTAACATGCAGGTCACAATCGGCAATACCCAGGAGGTGCTGGCTGCGGTAAAAGGGAACCAATTAGACATCGGATTTGTGGAGGGTACAGCACAGGCATCGGCAGAACTTGACGTTATTCCTTACATGAAAGATGAGATGATCGTGGTAGCTCCTTCCGGTCATCCCCTCTCCGGTTCTGTTGTGGTTGAACAGCATATGCTTCGGGATCAGGTCTGGGTGCTCCGCGAGATGGGTTCAGGGACACGCGCTTTTAGCGATCAATTCATGGAGGAAACGTGCATTCTGCCCAAGCGCTCCTATGTTTTCACCAGCAGTCAGGGTGTGAAGGAAGCTGTCGCCGCCGGACTCGGAATCGCCATGGTATCCAGATGGATTGTCCATAAGGAGTTGGCAACCGGGGAGGTCGCAGAACTGCGCCTCCGGCAGCTCCATCTGGAACGAAGCTTCTCTATCATTCACAACAAGGAACATTCCCGTTCCATGGCACTGGAAGTTTTCTTGCAGAAGCTTCTTTTCGTCAAAAAAGAGGGTTGAAGGCTATCCGCCTTCAACCCTCTGTCTTCTCTTCCGTTTCAGAACTCAATTATTCTTTTACCGATCCTACAACAATTCCAGTCACAAAGTACTTTTGCAACAGCGGATAAATCAGCAGCAGCGGAATGACAGCTACTACGATTTTGGCTGCGTTCAGATTTTTGTTCGAAATTTCAGTCAGATTGCTGAGCTGCGCCGAGTTGGTTCCGGCTTGAAGAAGTTCGGCGATATTTACATTAAGCGACTGAATATAGGTCATCAGTGGATAGTTGCTGACTTTGGTCATATAGATCAGTCCACTAAAGAAGTCATTCCACGTGCCTACAATACTGAACAGGGATACCGTCGCCAGTGCCGGAATAGACACGGGAACATACACTTTGAACAGAACCTGCAATGCGTTCGCCCCGTCAATGAAAGCCGCTTCTTCGAGCGCTTTCGGTACGGCGGCGAAGAAGTTCATCACAAGGATGACACTGAATATCGGGACAGCACCTGGCAGTACAAGCGACCAAATCGTATTGAGCATATCCAGGTTTTTAATCAGCAGATAGCTGGGGATCATCCCCCCACTGAACAGCATGGCAAAAATCATGACATTCATATAAATATTTCTGCCCTTAAATTCCCTTTTCGACTTGGACAGTGGATAAGCCATCAAAACAATAAGAATCATGTTGAGCACAAGGGATAGAACCACACGTAGAACGGAAATGCCAAAGGACCGCCAGAACTGCGCATCATCAATAATTTTCATGTAAGCCGCTGTTGTAAAATTGACGGGTAACAGACCTACGCTATTCGCCGAGACGGCCTCGCTGCTGCTGAATGAAATCGCAACGATATTCCATAATGGAAGGAGGCAGATCAGGGCCAGCAATATAACGATGGCGTAGATGACAAACCGGCCCATTCGGTCTTTCAGACTTGCGGAATAAGACACAAGTTTCGCCTCCTTAGAATATTTTTCTGTCGGTGTATTTTTTGGCCAGTTGGTTGGCGGACAACAATAAAACAATACCAATCACTGACTTGAACAACCCAACAGCTGTACCAAAACTATACTGTCTGCCAACGAGACCAATCCGGTATACATAGGTATCCAGAATATCTCCCGACTCATAGACAACCGGGTTATACAGATTGTAGATTTGATCGAAGCCTGCGCTCAAGATATTGGTCAGACTCATAACCCCCATGAGCAGGATAATAGGCAGCATCCCCGGCAGCGTAATATGCCATACTTTTCTCCACCAGCTTGCTCCATCCATTCCTGCCGCTTCATACAGACCCGGATCAATGGAGGTAATTGCAGCCAAATATACGATGGAACTATAACCGAATTCCTTCCAGACATCCGTCCCAATAATCAACGGCTGGAACCAGGTATTGCTTCCGAGAAAATTAATATTTTGCAAGCCGAAAAAGGCCAAAATCTGATTTATACTTCCATCCAGGCTGAACATGTTAACCACCACGGAGGCCAGAACGACCCAGGATAGAAAGTGAGGCAGATATACAATCGTCTGCACGGATTTTTTAACAAATTTAAAGCGGATCTCGTTTAATAAAATGGAAAAAATGATGGCCATCAGGGTGCCTAATAGAATCTTGGCGATGGCAATCACCAACGTATTGCTGATCACTTGGCCGATGTCCGGCAGTTTGAACATATAAATAAAATGCTTGAGCCCAACAAATTCAGAGCCAAACATACCTTTTGCTGGTACATAATCCTGAAACGCCGTAATGACACCAACCATCGGAATGTAGCTGAATACCAGCAAAAATAAAATGCCCGGCAGCATCATCATATGATACATGGCACCCGTGCCCAATCGGTTTCTTGCTTTAACATTTTCCTGTTTCATGGATGAACCCCTTTCCTGAAGAAAGGCTGCTTATCGCAGCCTGTCAGCAGTGTTAGCAATATTATTTTTGAGTTTTGGTTTCAGCTTCAATCTCCTGAATCACCTGGTCGCCGCCTTGTTTCTTCCAGTTGCTGACGAACGTTTCGAAGTAATCCAGCGGTTCCGCACCCGTTATGATTTTGATGAACGATTCCTGTTCCATTTTGGTCAGGTTAGCCCACGTCTGTTTCATGCTTGGTGTAGTTCCGGAGAACGCTGGTGTCATCCAGTTGAATTTGCCTTCCTGCGTCAGCTTGTCGATCAGCCCCACTCCGTTCATACGCGAGTGGTATTTCGACCAGGCTGTTACATCATCCGTATCCTGGTCTTTCAAGTATGTTTGGATACTGCCAATATTGTTCTTCGATTCCGTTGTCCGAACCTGATCGAGACCAATCTCGCCTTTAATTCCCCGAACGACGTCGGAGTAATCATCCAGCAGCGATGTAGCCGAGTTGACTTCAATGTTAAACGGTCTGGTGGAGCCGTCTACGCCGCTCTCCAAATATTTGGCTGCCTCTGGCATGGAGGTTGCCACGTCTTTGTCATTAGCCAATTTATCGTAGAACAGGTTAATAATTTTAATGGCCAGTTCAGGGTGTTCATATCCTTTTCTTACAACGATAAACTGCCCGGATGGATTGGCGTGTGCCACGTTTACCTTGCCATCTTCATCTTCCAGCGTGTAAGCCGTGAATTTTGCGTGTTTATCCATCTGCTTGACACTGCTCAGTCCCCAGTCTGGGATGTGCCAAGGTCCAAAAGCAATCCCGCTCTGACCGTTGGTGTAAAGTGCAGTGATATCGTCAAATGTACGGGTTCCAAATTGCGGGTCAATGATGCCTCTTTTGTACCAGTCGGCCATAACGCCTAGCATCTGTTTGGTTTCCGCTGTAGTCGAACCATAAACGATGCTGCCATCCTCGCCATTCATCCAATATTGAGGAAACGCGCCTTTGGTAGAAGCGACGCCCAGCATAGTATAGGCAGATCCGTTATAGTCTGTCGTATTCAGGGTATTTACAAAGGGAATACCCACCGGTTTTCCGGTTTGCCCAGGATCTTTTTTCAGGAACTCTTCCGCTGTTTTCTCTACATCTTCCAGCTTGATGGCACCGTCTCCGTCAGCATCGAGTTTGATTCCCAGCACATCCAGCCAATCCTGCCGAACCCATACCATGGTTGGGGCGGAATCCAGCGAAGTCGCCGGAAGCCCCATCAGACGTCCATCAATCGTGGCATTGTCCAGTGCGCGGCCATCATAGGAGTCGTAAATCTGCTTGATATTATCCGTAGCATATTGTTTGTACACTTCCGTCATATCTTCAATTAAATCGTTATCAACCAGTTCTTTGAGCTCATCCTTGGAATCCACACGCATCATGTCAGGAAGTTCCCCGGAAGCGATTGCAAGAGAAACTTGACGACTGTAATCTTCACCATTGGCCTCAAATTGGTCCTTAATTTGTGCGTTAAATGCTTCTTTCACCAGACGTGTATACGCATTGTTCTCGTATGTATCTCCTGCCGGCAATTTTGGGTTCGCCGTCGTAACACGTCCCATCGTTACCGTCACTTCGTCTTTATAGGCACTGAACGGGTCTCCAGGTGTCACCTCATATTGGCCCGCATCCTCAGCAGTCGGCGGATTGGAGGCCCCCCCACATGCTGCAAGGACGGAAACCATCAAGGCGGACATGGACAGCACAGCCAATCGTTTCGTCAACTGTTTGCTTTTTATTGACCACTTATTTCTCATCAAATTCAACTCCCCTTTTGTTCTGATATTTCTCTATCATGTTGTTTGCGCTTTCATTATAAATCCTGTAGAAGCCTTATTGAGATAGGGATTAAACGCTTGTTTGGATAGAGAAATGTATACAGATTCCACCCAGATCTACGAATAACCCTGAGGTTGTGAACATTTATCCTACCTACCGACTTACATTTGTCTATCCTCGTTAATAAAAAAGGGTGCACGGCGAATATGGCACACAGAAAAACCGGCAAACTCCTCAGACAGAAGTCTACCGGCTATGAAGATCGAATTCAGTAAACGTGTGGAATTCAGTGTACATAGGTTAGCACTTCAGTGCTGCTTCTGGGATGCAATCACTTCAGCAGTCACTTGGTCGCCACCCTGTTCCGTCCACTCCTGTACAAATTGATCGAATGAATCGATCGGCGCAGCGCCTAGAATAATTTTTAAGAATGTATCATGTTCCAGCTTGGACAGTTTAACCCACGACCTCTCCACTGCTGGCGTACGCTTGTAGGTAAGGCTTCGAACTTTAAGGATATTCGGATCAAAGAAGTTTCTTCCGCCGACAAGGAGCGAATAACCACGCATAAAGTTCTCGTTGTGCTGATCCCAATACGAAATGCCAAGTTGATCATAAGGCTTTAGTTTGGTTTGTTTGATCGTCGAAACCATATTTTCCAGCAGCTTGTATTCGGACTGGTCCTTGAAATCGGCTGGTGTTTTGGTTCCTGCGAGAATCTCCTGCACGGCTTTGGATTCATATCGGGCTTCATCTGCCGGGGCAAAGAAATTGCGGCTCAGCATAAAACTGGTGCCATACTTGAACTCATCACGGAGGTACAGATTGTTTATTTTAATGATCGCATCCGGATGAGCATACCCCTTTCGAACCACCAGGAAAGAACTTGAGGGATTATCCACCTTGACACGATAGGCTCCGTTTGCATCCAGCGGGAGCGCGTAAGCCTGCCAGTTCGCCTTGGGATCATTCAGCCACGCGCTTGGGAGCGGCCAGTAGCCCGCAAAGAAACCTTGGAAGAACATCCCCGCCTGTCCGCTAATGACGGTTTCCTCTGGCTCTTTGCGGATGCCCAGATCCGGGTCAAGGAGACCTTTGGCATACATATCACGAAGCTTGACCAAGGCGTTCCTTGTCTCTGGTAGAATTGAACCGTATACAGGTTTCCCATCTTTCTCGAGCCAATATCCGGGGAAAGACCCATAAGCCGAGAAGATCGGTGTTAGATCAAAAGCAAAAGCGCTGCTGCTGAAATCGTTAAACAGACTCGTACTTGAGGCAAGCCCAATCGTATCCCGTTTCCCGTTCCCATCCGGGTCTCTCTCCACAAAGGCCTTCGCGATAGCTTCCAAATCGTCCACTGTTTTCGGTGGTTTTAATCCAAGACGATCCAGCCAGTCCTGCCTGATCCAAAGCATGCTGAAATCCTCCGCCGTCACAGACGGAACAGCCATCATTTTCCCTTCAAAGGTCACTTGTTCCAGAGCCAATCCATTGGTGCTGTCGATAATTTTCTTCATCTCGGGTGAAGCGCTGCTTGCATATGCCTTGGTCAGATCTTCAATTTCTCCCGCTTTGACCATCTCATTTAACTGAACCTGATTAACGATCATCGCATCGGGTAAATCATTGCTGGCGATAGCCAGGTCGGTTTTCTGTCCAAAATTCTCCTTGGATACCTGCCACATGACCTCAACATCAATATTGAGGTTTTGCTTAATTACCGTTTTCCACATATTCTTTTCTAATGTCTCTCCTTCGGAGAGATCCGTACCTGTGGGGTCAACCACATATCCCAACCGGATGGAAACGGGATTTTCATATTTACCGAATGGCTTGGTGGCAGCTGTGTCAGGAGCGGTTGTCGTTTGTACAATTGGCGATTCCCGAAAGTATGAAATACTGAAAAATACGATACCTGCAATCAAGCTGACGACAACAACACTCGCAGCCATCTTCTTGATCATCTCTTTCCCTTCTTTCATCCGGATTCTCAGTTGGGTATGAGGAGCATAAGCTATTTGTCCCCTCTGCCTACCTGTCGATATTCACTAGGCAGCACGCCTGTCAGTTCGCGAAAGATTCGGCTGAAATATTTCTCATCGGTATAACCCACCCGCTCTGCAATCCAGAAAATCGTGTTGTTTGTGTTCAATAAATACTCTTTTGACTTCTCCATTCGTATATATCGGGAATAATCATTAAAGGTTTTTCCCATGATGTCCTTGAAGCATTGGCTGAAATAGCTTCTGCTAATATTGAGTTGCTGGGACAGCCCTGAGGCTGTAAATGCCTGATCCAAATCATTCTGCATAATCATCACGGCTTTTTTCACACCATCTATTATTTCCTGAGAATACGAGGTCTGTTCATCCGCCTTGCGAATGCTCTCCGAAGTCTGCTTGATCCACTGTTCCACTTCAAACCAGGATTGAAAAGAATGGATCATTGAGATTCTGCCCAGCGTAGTCTGGGCAAATAGATGGTTCCACTCCATGACCAGAGAGTACAGCAATCCCATCAGTTGGCCTTTTTGTAGTCTTAGGGATTTAAACTCTTCAATCAGCTGGTTGTAATAATGGTCGTTATGTGTCCACGGAGATAGAAACCAACTTCGCTTAATACGATCCATGTCTTCGTCCTGAGGTTCTATTGGAGATGTATCTTCTTCATTCATGGAAACAGCAATAACCGGATCATGAGGTTCATAAGCATAAAATAAGGACGATTCTGTATAGTTTATAATCCAGTTTTGAATTTGCGACCATGTGCGTTCCTGTACATCAGACAACACCAATAGGGCCCCTTGGGGAATCTGGTCCAAGTATTCCTTTAATCTATTGAATAGCTGATCCTCTCCATCCAGGGGTGCCGCACACATCCAGCTATTCCGCTCCACTTCAAATTGGACCTCTTCGACATTGGATTCGAGTTCAATGGGCCAAATTTGGCCGGACTTCCGGTCCAGTGAAACAAGTGCATACACTTTACGATAATGGACGTTGGTTTCACCTAGTTGCGGCAGCTTTCGTCTTGTATTCGTGAGCTCACCAATCCGAGTATGTATTCGGTTCAGTACATGTTCGAATTGTTCCTTCTCAAGCTGAACTTTGGCTATATAGTCGATCGCTCCCAGCCGAAGCGCTTCCTGGATATAATCAAAATCCTGATGAAGAGTAAGCACGACAATATGAAGTTCGGGGTAGAGCTGCCTTGCGGCTCGCATCAGTTCAATGCCAGACATCACCGGCATTGCAAGATCCGTTAACATCAGATCTACCGAGTTGGATTCCAGAAAGTCCAGCGCCTTAGCCCCGTTACTCGCTTCTCCAACAACCTCCATACCGAATTCGTTCCATGGCATTGCAGAGCTTATTCCTTTTCGTACCAATTTATCGTCATCCACAATCAATATCTTAATCATGCCGAGATATCTTCTCCTTTGATAGGAAGTATAAGCAAAATACTTGTCCCTGTTCCCAGCTCGCTCTCAATCACCAATTGAGCTTCATCCCCGTACTGCGCTTTTAACATGCGATGAACATAATTGAGCCCGATGCCCATGCCTACTTTTTTATGTTCAGGTACACGATTATTCAGAAGTCTTTCAATCGCTTCCTCCGTCATACCTGCTCCATTATCCTGAATCATAATGTTCAATGTTTCTTTGCGTGTCACTTCAATTTGAATAAAACCTTCATCACTCAGTCCATGGTAAAGTGAATTTTCAACCAACGGCTGTAGAATAAAACGAGGTACTGGTATTTGAAGCACTTGCTCATCAGCCGAAATACGCACATCAAATTCAAAGTCATATCGGATTTGCTGTAAAATCAAATATTGTCTAAGCGCGTCTATTTCCTCTTCCATCGTGGAGACCTGTCCTAATTTACCCAAATTATAGTACAGCAGCTTATTCAGGGACTGCACCAGCCTGTCAATCTCCCCTTGTCCATTCATAACTGCAAGCCAGTGCACCGTATCCAGCGTATTCATCAAAAAATGAGGATTGATCTGGTACAGCAGCTTTTCCACTTCAAGATCTGCACGAATTTTCTCTTTCTGCTGCACCTCTTTAAAGAGATCACCGATTTGATGCTGCATATTTGAGAATTCGCCCAACAGAAAATCGAATTCAGGAATTTGCGTGCGGGTTTGGCTGCCTGCCGTTTGTGGATTTTGAGACATACCGTTGATTTCCGAATGGAACAGACCGAGGGGTTTATAAACCATCTTCCACAGCAACCAAGCCAGAAATACCGTAAAGCCAAGGAAAAATAAAGCGACCAGTAATATTTGAAGCAACCATTGGTTTTTCTCCTGTTGATACTTGGCCTGCGAGATCACCGACACAACGCTCCAGTTCTGAGTGGAACCCTGTCTGAACCAATGATAGTCGCGAGCTATTCCGTCCGATGCTGCACCATTCGATAAGCTGGAGAAATTCTCCCCGACTTTCATCGCTTCGGGAATCTCACTATACACAATATTCCCCTCTCCATCGAGGATCAAGTGGGATAAATCTCCTTTGTACTGATTGTAACCCAATATATCCTGTGCAAGGTGAAAACCGGATTCAACGTAAATATACACATCGTCCCTCTGGGGTAATTTTACCTTCCGCATGGCGGATAGGACGAGCTGATCATCAAACCGGTTCATACTGACATGAGGTCCATAGTAGGTAATCCCATATGCTTTGGAGAGCACAGGCAAAGATTCGGGTGCAAAACGATCCTTAATAGGAAAGTTTCCAAACTGTGTGGAGCCGTCCTTCTGAAAATAATACAATGTCAAACCTATATTCGGGTTGGTAAAGGTTACGACATTTAATTCGCTCTTTAATTCATCCCGAGTTTCAATCAATTCAAATATATTGGAGGATGGTTTCAACACCTCATCCAACTTTTTGCCTAATGTACCGCTGTAGGACAACTGTTGAGTAACATGATTCAGGTTCGTAATCGAATTCTCCAGTGATGAAGTGACCTGCTGTAGATTGCTTCGAATGCCATCATCAATCTTATTGGCAAATATGGAATCAATGGTATAGTACGAAATTGCAAATATACTAATGAAAGGAATAAACGCACTGAGAAAAAACAGCAAAAATATTCTTTTTTTGAGTGTCATTCCAACCTATTCTCCTTAACTTCATCCATTCGATGTTGAATGCATAACTCCATAATTATAGATTGATAATTCAATATGTCAAACGCTTTCAAATTGTGATCATGACAAAAAGACCCTGCCAGCGTGATGCCAGCAGAGTTGTTATTATGGTAAAGGAATTAAACCAGGAAAGCTTTAGAGATGATGACCAACAAGATGAACAGAACAAGGATTGCGCCGATGGATGTGAAACCACCGTATCCACCAAGACCTCCAACATTTCCATATCCTACTTCACTCATGTAATCTCCTCCTCTTTTGTGTTATGTCATAAGGTATTCAAATCGTGGTGTATTGACAAGGCTATTCACGCAATCATCAAAAAAAGGGGCTCTATCCGCCGATCCGATTCTTTGACTTCATGTTCATCTCAGGTATTGATCCCAAAACTCTTGGATTCCTGAATAATGTAGTCGCCTTATCCTATATTGCCACTTGGCGAATGGCTAGTCTCATTAAATTTCATAATTCCAAGTCTAGTACGATCAGAGCTTGGGACAACACCGCTTAATCGTATTATTAGCCTGAGCTGGTTGACTAGCCATATCTAGCATGTTAACCTAGGCCGAGTATTAACAATGATTGTCAAACCCTCCTACTATAATGATGAAAGGTAATTCAACAAATGATGATTTATAGTCGTCTCGCCATCATGATGCCCCCCTTTCCCTAGCTAGGCTCCTATTCTTGTTGTCATAACAGAGTATAGCTTGTAGGAGGGCTAATATATTATGAAGAAATATGCAGTGCCATCTTTGCTTTTAATGATTGTTCTTGTCGCTTTTCCACAAATCAGTGAGACCATTTACACTCCATCACTGCCAAATATCGCATCAGCACTTGGTGTAACGAATAGTTCCGTACAATTCACGTTAAGCATCTATTTTATAGGATTTGCCTTGGGTGTTTTTTGTTGGGGCTGGCTGTCCGACTTGATCGGTCGCAGACCTGCAATGCTGGCGGGTCTTATCATATATGGGATCGGAAGCTTGATGTGCTTTTATTCGGAATCGATTCAATGGCTCCTCGTCAGCCGTTTCGTTCAAGCTTTCGGTGCCGCAACTGGATCGATTATCACCCAAACCATGCTTCGAGAAAGTGTATCGGGAGATCGAAGACATGTTATGTTTGCTCAAATCTCTGCTGTCATTGCATTTACGCCGGCAGTTGGACCACTTATTGGTGGTTGGATTGATCAGGCCCTTGGCTTCAGATGGGTGTTCTTGGCGTTAGTAGTGATGAGCGTGTTGTTGTTCATTTATGCTTTTCTTAAACTGCCGGAGACAACGAACGTTTCTTTACGATCCAAAGTCGCTATACTTCCGGTTGTAAAAAAGATGCTAGCTATGCCGCGCGTAATGGTGTTTGGCGTGTTGATCGGAGGTATTAACGGAGTTTTATTCAGTTATTATGCCGAAGCTCCCTTCATCTTCATTGAACACTTTGATCTGTCGCCTGGCGTTTATGGTTTTCTGGGCATTATTGTGGCCTTGGCATCGGTGGTCGGTGCAATGATCTCCAAAAAATTATTGACCGTTTACGCACCGGAAAAGATCATTCGTTTGGGTTGTCTGGTCATGACCAGCGGAGCTCTGCTCTTAACTCTTGGAAGCAGCTTGTCTATGCTGCCCAATCTTTTGCAGATCAGTTGCATGTTATTTGCCATGTTTGTTCTGTTGATTGGCGCAGGTATTGCTTTACCCAATTGTCTAAGTCTTGCGCTTGTTCATTTTCATGATGTGATTGGCACCGCCGGTGCGATATTTAGCTTAGGCTACTATTTGCTGGTAAGCCTTACGACATGGGGAATGGGTGCTCTCCACAACGGTTCATTGCTGATGATGCCTTTATATTTTCTGGTCATTAGCGGCGTAATGTGGTTGCTTGGCAAAGGCTTTATTTTTGAAGAGTAATTCATTGAGATAATTCATTAGAATCATCAATAATACGAAGAAATGTCACGGGGCACATTTCAAAAAAATAGAAGCAGTCCAGTACCTTTAACGTATCTGGGCTGCTTTTATTACTGCCCATTAAGATATGTTCGATTACTTCTATTCCATGAAATACAACTGATGCTTCTTGCGGTACTCTCCAGGCGTGAGGGAAGTTTGACGTTTGAACAACCGTGTAAAATAGTTATGGTCCTGCAGTCCACACAACTCGCCGATACGCTTGAGTGAAAGCTCAGAATGTGCCAATAACCGTTTGGCCTTCTCTATTTGCAGGTGATGCCTGTATTGCAGCGGGCTCATCCCCGTATACTGCTTCAGGCAGCGAGCCAGGTAATCAAAATGATAAAGCAGATCACGCTCCATCATTCCGGAATCAAACGGCTGCTCCAGGCGTTGACCAATATATTTCGCTACCTTCTCGCTCAGAAAATAGGATCGAGCCTGCGGGCTATTCTGTCTCATCCCCTTCTGTAATTGCAGAAGGAACTGGCCTAACAGAACATGAAGCTCGAAGGAACGCGGACGGGTGAGTACATGGTGCAGCTCAAGCATTTCTTTCATTAACGGCTCCAGGTTACGTAAATCCACCGCAGCGAATTTGGGAATTTCAATAACTCCAGGGGGGGCCTCAATATCTTGGTCTGTTTGCTTAAGCAAAGGCTGCTCCCAAGTCGTCTTTTCTTTCAAAATCATCTTTTGCACAGAGGGAAGCTGGAAATGAATCCAGTATACCTCCGTCTGCACATCCGTTGGTCTATAGCCACGGTGGTCTTTGCCAGGTTCAAGAACCAGCATCATACCTTCCGCAATCTCGTAACGGAGGCCATCTTCTTCCATGTATAACGCTCCTTTGGCGCAAACAATAAGATCGAACACGTCAAAGCTACGCTGGGCATGCTGCATCCCCGGCTGCCATTCAGTGTGCCCAATGGCTGCTAACAGTGGATACGGTGGGACTTGAAGTTCAAGTACAAGCATACGATCCCTCCTTTGTTCAAAATGTAGAGAATGTGCTATATATAGTCGTGATTGTCAGCTGTATCGAAGCTAATGATCGATTAGAGTGGTAGATATAATATGATTCTATCATTTAATGACCAGGGGGGAACAAGCATGAAATTTCGTCAAGTTCATCTCGACTTTCATACGTCAGAAGCCATTGAAGGCATTGGCCGTGATTTTTCGAAGCAGCAATTTCAAGAGATGCTCCAAACTGGACATGTCGATTCCATCACCCTATTCTCCAAGTGCCATCATGGTTGGACCTATCATCCGACTACTGCCAATCAAATGCATCCACATCTGAATTTCGATCTTCTGGGTGCCCAGATTGAGGCTGCTCATGAGATAGGCGTGAAGACACCGGTTTATCTCTCTGCTGGCCTGGATGAGCGACTCGCCCGCAAACATCCCCAATGGCTCATCCGCAATCAGCAGGAGCAAATCAGTTGGACAACCGACTTCATGACGCCAGGATATCATCAATTTTGCATGAACACCCCTTATCTTGACGTTCTCACCCTACAGGTCGAGGAAGTTGTAAAGAAATATGATGTGGACGGCATCTTCCTCGATATCGTTGGTGTTCGAGAATGTTATTGTCAATATTGCGTAGCCGAGGTGCATACGCAGGGCTCCGATCCACGAAACATTCAAGATATGAGAAAACTGTGGGAACAGACTTATGTTCGTTATGCTAATCGAATGAATGAGACTGTGCATGCAGTGAAACCCGGATTACCCGTGTTCCACAACAGCAGTCACGTCGACCGCGGGCGCAGGGATCTCGCCCATGTGAATACCCATCTGGAGTTAGAATCGTTACCAACGGGCGGCTGGGGGTACGATCATTTTCCGCTCTCGGCGCGTTATGCACAGACATTAGAGGTGGATTTCCTCGGCATGACCGGGAAATTCCATACCTCCTGGGGTGAATTCGGCGGATATAAACATCCAAACGCGCTGCGTTATGAAACTGCGCTGAGCCTTGCGAACGGGGCACGCTGCTCCATCGGGGATCAGCTGCATCCGGCTGGTCAAATGGATCCCGCCACGTATTCACTGATCGGTGAAGCCTACCGCGAGGTAGAAGCTAAGGAGGAATGGTGCCGAGATACTACAGCGATAGCCGATATCGCGTTGCTGTCGGTGGAGGCAACGCGATGGGAAGCGGGAGGTAATCCACATGATCAGCACAACCACTATGATACTGGAGCTGTAAGAGTTTTGCTGGAAGGCCACTATCTCTTTGATGTCGTGGATTTGCAGGCTGATCTGTCCAAATATAAAGTTATTATTTTGCCGGATGACATCCTCATCACAGAGTCCATCAGGACCAAACTGAAAGGCTTTCTTGCGGAGGGCGGCAAAATTCTCGCCACTGGCCGTTCCGGACTCTCACCGGATGGAACGGGCTTTGAATTCAATTTGGGTGTAGAATATCAGGAGGTTTCCTCATTCCGTCCCTCCTATTTCCGTCCGAATTTCGAACTTCCTTCGCTGCGTACAGCCTCTTTCGTCATGTACACCGAAGGACAGAACACCGTGCCAACGACAGACGGCATCGTACTTGGCAGTAAGGAAAATTCATATTTTAACCGTGACTTGTTCACGTTCTGCTCTCACCAGCATACGCCTTCTGATCTGCAGGAATCGGGAACGGGCATGGCTGAAGGTCGGGATGGAATCTATATCGCGTGGAATGTTTTTGAAGATTATGCGACAAAGGGGAGCCTGGCTGTCAAGGAAATCATCTGTTACACGCTGGACCGTTTACTGAGTAACAACAAGTCGCTGATGACCAACCTGCCTGCCCAAGGGGTTACCACGCTGCAAATGCAGACGAACTCGAACCGTTGGGTGAATCATCTACTGTATGCCTCTCCAGTACGTAGAGGACAAGGTGTGGAAGTTATCGAGGATATCCCTCCACTTATCAATACAGAGGTGACGGTTGCGGCTGCCGAACAAGTACAAGATGTCTATCTGGCGCCACAGAACCTTAGTCTCCCATTCAGTCAGGTGAACGGCCTTGTGACCTATACGATACCGGAGTGGTCCTGTCATCAAATGGTCGTGATTCAATTTTAGAAGCACAGTTATGGAACATATAACAGTAGACAAAAAAGAAGTCGCCATCAACATGGCGACTTTTTCATTGGCGGATTACTCCCCCATATATACTAACCTTTAGATATTAATGATTACACACAAACTTTAAATTTGTTTAGACTCTGAGAAATATCACGAATCAGTGTATCCACATTTTCCCGTTGAGTTGCCCAACTGGTACAAAAACGAACGACGCTGTGTGAATCGGACACCTTTTCCCAGAATGTGAACGAGTAACGGTTTTGTAAATCCTGAAGCAGGTCATCTGGCAGAATCGGAAATTGCTGATTGGTTGGTGAGTCATATAGGAAAGTAATACCTTGCTCCGCAAGTGAATCATGAATCAACATAGCCATGTCCACAGCATGCTGGGAAATTTCTAGGTACAGGCCATCTTCAAACAGCGTTTCAAACTGAATACCCAGCAATCTGCCTTTGGCGAGCAGGCCGCCTTTTTGTTTGATCATATAACGAAAGTCCGGCTTGAGCTTGTCATTCAGAATGACTACCGCTTCCCCCATCAATGCTCCGATCTTGGTTCCGCCAATATAGAATACGTCACACAGGCGGGCGAGATCAGCAAGAGTCATATCACAATTTCGGGAAGCAAGAGCATACCCTAGGCGCGCCCCATCAATAAAGAACGGGAGACCACACTGGCGGCTTACGTCAAATAATGCTTGCAGCTCTGCCTTGCTGTACATCGTACCATTCTCTGTAGGCTGGGATATGTAAACCATTCCAGGTTGAACACAATGTTCAGGTGATGCATCACTTCTATGGGCTTCATAGACCGCTCTGACCTGATCAGGTGTAATCTTTCCATCTTCGCTCGGCACTGTGAGTACCTTGTGACCCGTAGCTTCGATGGCTCCTGTCTCATGGACAGCGATATGACCCGAAACAGCTGCAATTACACCCTGGTAGGGACGCAAAATAGATGAAATGACCGTTGTATTGGTCTGTGTACCGCTTACCAGAAAGTGCACATCCGCCTGTTCACTGTCACAAGCTTGACGAATGAGTTCTCTCGCCCGCTCACAATGGGCATCCGTCCCGTAGCCGCTTGTTTGTTCCATGTTAGTTTCAATCATTCTGCGCAGAATACGCTCATGCGCACCTTCGTTATAATCACATTCGAATCGTATCATCGTCTTGTCTCTCCTGCCTTTTTGTTTAACTTTCTCTGGATGTCCATCATGGATTCGTACACTTCTTTAATCTCTTCTTCGTTCAAGCCTTCCATCAGCTTCTGAATCTGCTGATCCGAGCGCTCATTCAATTCGTTGTATAGCTCCTTACCCTTTTCAGTCAGTCGAATCAGACTTACCCGGCTGTCAGCTGCTGAATTCACCTTTACCAGAAGTCCCTCTTTGGTCAGTTTACTTACAATTCGGCTCATGTAGCTGCGATCGATCGTCAGTGTATCCACCAGATTGTTGGCAATACTCTCTCCTTGAATCCCAATTTCGATAATGACTCGTGCTTCGGCGAACGAGTATCCCGTTCCCAGGATGTGCTTGTCAAGAACACCGAGTATATTGGTATAGAAACGGTTGAAACGTCGCATTTCAGTCAACATATCTGGATTTATTTGCTGAGAGTTGATGTTAAACCCTCCTTTTTAGTGGACAATGTCAACATTATATTAATCAGATTAGTGGACGTTGTCAACAATATAAATGATGATGAGCAAGTCAATTCACCTGAATGAAAAGCTCAGCTAAATCCGTAGTTTGCAACATTGGAATCAACTTGCTCCATCCGCACAAACAAAAACCGCGCAATATGCGCGGTTTTGGCGTTTTAACATTATGAATGGCTGTATTGTACCTGATGAAGTCGGCTGTATATGCCTCCGGCTGCAACCAGCTCCTCATGGTTGCCCTGCTCTGCAATGCCATCAGCGTTCACAACGATTATCCGATCTGCATTCTTGATCGTGGTCAGTCGGTGTGCAATAACAAGCGTTGTTCTACCCACAGACAGTTCTGCCAAGGACTTCTGGATCAGCGCTTCAGTCTCGGTATCCAGAGCGGACGTAGCTTCGTCCAGGATAAGAATCGGTGGATTTTTCAGGAACATCCGAGCAATAGACAAGCGCTGTTTCTGACCTCCGGAAAGTTTGACACCACGTTCACCAATGATCGTATCGATTCCTTCTGGCAAACTAAGAAGCAGCTCTTCCAAAGAAGCGCGACGGGCTGCATCCCAGATCTGCTCGTCCGTTGCCGTTAAATCGCCATAAGCGATATTTTCCTTAATTGTGCCTGAGAAGAGAAAAACATCCTGTTGAACAATACCGATATGTCTGCGCAATGATTCCAGCTGAACCTCGCGAATATCCATCCCGTCAACGGTGATCCTGCCTTCCTCTACTTCATAAAATCGTGGAAGCAGACTGCAGATCGTCGTTTTACCTGCACCGGAAGGCCCCACAAAAGCAACGGTTTCCCCTGGATTGATGGACAGACTGATGTTATTCAGAATACGTCGATTCTCCTCATAACCGAACGAGACATTTTCGAAGCGAATATCTCCACGCACGCTTTTTAGCTCAACCGCATTTTTCGCATCGGCGATCTCCGGCTCGGTATCAATGATTTCCAAATAACGCTTAAATCCAGCAATGCCCTTAGGATAACTTTCGATGACCGCGTTAATTTTTTCAATCGGACGGAAGAAGATATTGGATAACAACAGGAATGCCATGAAATCACCCATATCAATTCTGCCATCGATAAAGAACCAGGCACCGCTGATCATAACGAACACAGTAACCAGACGCATCATCATGTAGCTGACCGATATACTCTTCGCCATCGTTTTGTAAGCAAGCAGCTTTGTTTTACGGAAGTTCTCGTTGTCTACGGAAAATAGTTTTTTCTCATGCTCTTCGTTAGCGAATGATTGAACGACACGAATTCCACCTACATTGTCTTCAATACGGGAATTGAAATTCCCCACATCGCCGAAGAGGCGCCGATAGGTCTTCGTCATGCGCCCACCGAACACGATAATGACCCAGGCCATGATCGGGATAATAATAAAGGTGATCAGTGCAAGCTCCAAGTTAATGTTCGCCATGAGCCAGAAAGATCCGATTAATGTCATCACTGCGATGAATACATCCTCCGGTCCATGGTGAGCTACCTCGCCAATATCGTTTAGGTCATTGGTCAGATGACCGATCAGATGACCCGTCTTGCGATTATCGAAGAACCGGAAGGACAGCTTTTGCAAATGAGCAAACATCTTCGAACGCATGTTGGTCTCAATGTTAATACCAAGCATATGCCCCCAGTAGGTCACGACATAATTCAATACGGTATTCAGCGCATAGATGGACAGCAATACTATACATGCGAGGATAATGAGTGGCCAATCTTGACCTGGCAGCAACTCATTAATGAATTTACTTACAGCAAGTGGAAATGCCAGCTCGAGTAAACCAGCTATTACTGCACAACCAAAATCAATTAAAAACAGTTTTTTGTAAGGACGATAATACGAGAAAAAACGACGAACCATTCTTATTCACTCTCCACATCCTGATTAGGGCTATCTTCTTCATTTTGCAATTCAAATAGTTGGATGTACTCATCAATAACCTGATCTATGGCTTTCAGCTCACCACTAATCATCTGATGAATATTACGGAACTCCTCCTGACCAAGCTGTCTGGCCAACGTAGCTCTGCGATTCTGCATTTGTTCCAAAAAGACTAGAATTCTCCCACGACGAAACGTTTGTGCCCCATTCCCCCGTTTGCCGTGATGTTCTCCATGCCCTCTCCCACGTCTGGAACGTTCACCCTGCTGCTCATCTTCCCCACGACCGCTTCTCGACCGCTCTCCATGGCGATCAGGTTGTTCGTTCACATTTATATGTCTTTCTCTCATTTGTAAAGCACCTCCATTTGCGAGTTGTATACATATGTATACAACCTTCTCATGTATACGATTGTATACACATGTAAACATTCTGTCAACCGTATTTTTCCAATTTATGCAGAGTCAATTCATATTCAGTTCACCGTCCTAGAGTACACTAACTTACGTACCACCACAGAGATTCCCAATTCACAGATAAGACAGGAGAAGATGAGATTGACACTGAACAAACGAACTTCATTTGCCGCCGTAACCCTGATGTTAACCATGTTAGCCCCAATGACTGCTCTCGCCACACCGGCAACCAGTAACAGTAGTAACCTTACGTATGCTATGACCGAAAAAGCGGTGATGGAGAAGGCCAAGCTCCTTACCGAAACATATGGTACAACAAGTGTGCAGTACGCACTCATGGATGAAGGGGAGATCGTAATCTCTGGACAAGTTGGCAAAAACGATCTGGAGGACCGCATCCCCCTTTCTTCTAATACAATGTATGGCATCGGTTCAACCAGTAAAATGGTGCTTACCGCTGCTGTGATGAAGCTGGTTGATGAAGGCAAGATCGATCTGGATGTGCCGGTTGTAAACTATATCCCGGAGTTCAAGATGAAAGACAAACGTTACACACAAATTACACCACGCATGCTGCTGAATCATTCATCAGGGATTCTCGGAACCTCAAGCAGCAGTGCAATACTGTATGAGGACAACGATACCTATGCACATGATACGTTTTTGGATCAATTGGCCGAACAAAATCTGAAGGCAGATCCGGGAGCCTACTCGGTGTATAGTAACGATAGCTTTACATTAGCTGAAATTCTGGTCGAGAAGGTCAGTGGCATGAGCTTTAGCCATTTTATCCGTCAGAATTTCACCGAGCCGTTAGGTATGAGCCACACTAATACGCCACAGGATCTGGTTGACCCGGATCAAATGGCAGTAACTTATTCCCAGCTGCATAATGAACAACTTCCACTAGAGAATACAAATATGATTGGCTCTGGAGGCATTTACTCTACCGCTGAAGACCTGGTCAAATTTTCGCAAATCTTTACGGGAGAGGTAAAAGGCATTCTTTCCAGTGAGTCGGCAAAAGCGATGACGCAGGAAGAATACAAAAGAGGCATGTGGACAGAGGACAGCGATTCATCTATTTCGTACGGATTAGGCTGGGATAGTGTAAGTTTGTTCCCATTTAGCGAATACGGCATCCAGGCGGTTAGCAAAGGCGGGAATACGATTGCGTATCATTCGTCATTGATTGTGCTTCCGGAATACAACATGGCAGCCGCTGTTACCTCCTCAGGAGGTTCAAACACAACTGATCAATTGATTGCGAGTGAATTGTTGCTCAGCGCACTTGAGGAAAAAGATATTATTAAAGAACGGAAAGCGGAAAAATCGTTTGGCGTACCTGTAAAAGCATCCATGCCGAAGAAACTAACGCAGTATGCAGGCATTTATGGTGGTGGCGGCAGCTCGTTATTGAAGTTGGAAGTAAATGTTGAAGGGCAATTAACGATGACCATGCTTTCTTCTCCGAACAAAACGGAACAAAAGTATACGTATACCGTAGATGGTTCTTTTGTTAACGAGCAAGGGACAGAAAAGTTGAAATTCGTCCAAGGGGATAATGGGAATACATACCTGTGGTCCCGTTCGTATCAGTCTGTGCCAGGGCTTGGACAGATCGCCTCCTCGGAATACAAGGCAGAAAAGCTTGAAACCAATACATTACCCGAAGATGTAACAGCCGATTGGAAGCAGCGCGAAGGCCACATTTATTATCTGGTGAATGAGAAATACACCTCAACGGTATATGACAGTGCAACGCCGATCATCCCCATTCATATGTTTAATGAGGTACCCGGTTATGTGTATACCAATAAAATTGTTGATGCAAACCTGGCCGTGAACCAACTGCAAATTCCAGGTTTGGCTGGACGGGATACGATGGAGTATGAGTTCTTCGAGAAAAACGGCGTGGAATACTTGGCAGCAGGAGGAAAGGTATACGTCAGTCAAGAACTTGTGAGACCACTCTATTCGGGGATACAATCGGAGACAACGATTCAAACGAATGGTTATGCGACATGGTATTCGGTCCCCGCAGCCGCTGCAGGTAAAGTGATGACGGTGAAGATGCCTTTGAAAGGTGCTTTCACTGTATATGACCAGGCTGGTATCAGCATGAATCATACCGTGGTCAGTGGTGAGAATGAAGTTGCATTACCTGTGAATGGTACGATTGTATTTGCCGGTGAAGCAGGTTCAAGGTTCGAAATTTCGTTAACAGATAAATAATAATGAATATGAAAAATAAATACGCCCGTTCCCCGGTGTTCGACTGGGGACGGGCGTTTCTCTCTTTCTGAAATCATTTTTGATAGGTACCAAGTTTATTTCACTTCATTCATAAACTTCCTGAAGTTTTCAGCTATTTCTTTGGATCGGGTATGGTGTAAATAATGTCCACCTTCGAATGTCATCACTTTACCATGTACTGAATTTTTAACTTGCTCTTCATGCAAAGGTATCCATCCTTCCGTTTCGGTATCATTCGCTTGTAAAAAGAAAATCACAGGAAGATCTTTGGGGAAGGACAAGTGCTCAGCTGCTTTGAAATTGGGACCGAAATTTTCGCCTTCATTCAGGTTGTTCGGATTAAACGTATTTTTGAGTGAAAGGATTCTAATTTGTTCTCTTGTTTCATCATCAACGTCGGGTGCAATCAGTTGATCAGGGGCCAGTTTCATTAACAATCGGTAGAATCCGGATTTTTTAAGCAGTTTGTACGTTTCGGTTGGGAATGGATCATCATTACCTCCCTGCGTTGGTACGCTGCTATCAATCCCGACAAAGGCACTTACTTCGTTTGGATATTTGTTCACATAGTCCAGTCCGTAAATTCCTGAAATGGAGTGACCCATGAGCGTGTAACGATGAATATTAAGCTGCTGTAACGCTTCATGAATTTCACTAACCATATTTTCCGTGGTACGCTCTTTTTCAGTTACGTCACTTAATCCATAACCAAAAGGCTCAATGACGACGACTTTGTAAAATGGTGATAACTCATCAATGAGCGGTTTAAAATCAAGGGCTGGAGCTGGTGTTCCATATCCGGGAAGTAATACGACCGTTTCTTCGCCTTTTCCTTGGATCAACACATTCATGTTTTTCCCGTCAACCGCTACAAACTGACCATAGGGTTTTATTTTCCCTTCCTCTGATTTGTTGCTAAATACATTAACGATAAAAACAGTGGCAATAAATAATGCAAAAGCGATAACTATGGCTCCGAATATTTTGAGCAAAATGATTAATATTTTTTTCATCATGATGGTTCTCTCCTGTTGAGTTCATTTACTTTTTTAATGAAATTTGAAATTGGGAACCAGCCTCACCTGCAAATACAATACGGCCGTTCTCTGGTAAAACAACATCATTCTTACCGCTGACCACGCTGTGATTAATACAAATTCCGTTCTGATCATAGATAGCAAAGGCTCCATTTGCAGGTAACTTCACTGTCATGATTTTTCCTTTCGCAGTAGCGGGTACCGAGAACCATTTGGCATATCCATCTGCTTGAATGGTTGTTGCGGATTGTTTACCCGCATAGATTGGTTTCACCATTTCCTCACTGGCGAATACATAACCTGAAAATGTAAGATACTCTCCTCCGTTCTTTTTGGAGAAATGAATGTCCATCGGTTCTCGTCCGGCAGTACCCGGAATCTGCAATTGATTGGCTGCTTCGCCTGCTCCAATAATTTTATTATTGGACATATACCCTGGATTCTCTTTATTCATATGAATAGGCAGGATCGATGTAGAATTAAGATAGAACATTGATGTGTATTTCGCATTCACCAGATAATATTTTTTACCATCACGCTTTGCCCATGCAGCGTTAATCTCCTTGGGTAATGTATTGGCTTTGAGCTTCTCCGCATTATATTCTGAGAGAGCCACCTGTCCGAGTCCTGGAACGGAGATATAAGATCGAGACCACAGGTAGGTATTCCCATTTTTCTCCACAACGAATTTCAACTTTTCTGTACCATCATCACTCACAAAAGTACCATCTGATGTATAGGTGTATTCTTGAACCGGATTACTTGGAGCCGTGAGAGAGGAGACTGTCATTTGTCCAGCCTTATTTATTTTGATCTTCGTAACTGAATTATTGCCACCATATCTCCCTGCAAATTTGGAGATTTCTTTAGGCATATCAGCCTTCACAGGTACACCAAATGATTTTTCCGGTTTCCGTTCTTTAATCATGCCCTTTTCTTCAAGTGCGCTAAGTAATAACTCACTCGCAATGAATTGATTAGTTATGCTTGCTCCGCCTGAAGAGATCACGGCTGCAGCCATGTTGTATTCCGGAAGTACGACGAGTGAAGAATGATAAGATAACGTATCTCCACCTTTCGTAACAGCCTTGATGCCGTAGTCACTGAATGGGAACAAGTCCACACTATCCCAGCCTAATCCGTAAGACATAGAAGAATCACTATCCTCTGGCCACATGCCTCTTCTGTATTCTTTTTGTTCCATGGCTTCTACCGACTTGTTGGAAAGAATGCCTTTGACCTCTCCTGTGAAGATTTGCGAAAATTTCACCAGATCCTTAGCGGTGGAATATATGCCTCCTGAAGCAATAATATTATAATTCTCTTGTGGAAGTTGCCCCTTATACACAGGAGAGTAGATTCCCGCCATTTCTCCCGTATTAACTATATCCTGTGGTGTTTTAGTATGATTCATTTTCAGAGGCTCTGTAAAATATTTGTGTATAAATGCCGTGAAACTCATACCAGTGACTCTCTCAACCAGAATTTCAGCTAATGTAAATCCATCGTTAGAGTACACCGAATACGTACCTGGCTCTGCCATCAGATTCTGGGTCGCCAATTGATCCAAAAAGGTATCATGTGCATAGGTATCATTATCCCCATACAGTATAGCACTACCGCTAGAGGTTCCGAGAAACC
This sequence comes from Paenibacillus sp. JNUCC-31, assembly GCF_014844075.1. Classification (NCBI taxonomy): domain Bacteria; kingdom Bacillati; phylum Bacillota; class Bacilli; order Caryophanales; family Paenibacillaceae; genus Paenibacillus; species Paenibacillus sp. JNUCC31. The sequence continues at coordinate 6,814,450 of NZ_CP062165.1, read as the reverse complement.
CGGCCGAATGATTCAGCAACATACGGGGTGTAATCTGTTTGTATCGGTTATCTTTCATTGTAAAATCAGGCATATACTTCACTACAGGCACATCCAAATCGATCTTGCCTTCATCAACCAGCTTCATTACAGCGGCTGTAAGCATCATTTTACTGGTTGAACCAATGCCATAGATTGTGTTCGAAGTAAGAGGTACCTTGTCGTTTAGATCGTTCTTGCCCGTTTGACCGGACACTGTAATCTCTCCACCATCAATCAGCGCATATTGCAGACTCGTCGTACCGTACGTTTCAGTCAGCAACTTAGCTTTTTCGATTACGGTTTTCTTTGTTGTCTCATACGTAAGGTTAATGCTGTTATTCATGGCAGCCGGTGCGGCCATTGCAGACATTGGGGCAAGTATCGTCAGCATGAGAGTCACAGCAGCTATAGTATTTCTCTTTCTTGCTCTCCTCACACTCATCTTCAGTTTTGTTACCTCTCTTGGTTTCATTCTTGCATCTACTCCTGTCTTCATCATTGTGTTAAGCCACCATAACGTGGGCGCTAAAGACAATATAACAAACCAAGATGTCCCCCTAATGACTACTACATGAACGGAGGATGAACAGGTAAAAAAAGTTTGCATCGTCATACGCAAGGAGGTCTATGCAGGGTGTCATAGCCTAGTGGAGGCATGAAACCCAATCACTCTGTGGGTGTTGTGATGGGCAAGATGACGATGAAGGTCGTTCCTCGTCCATATTCGCTCTCCACCCGGATGTCCCCTTGATGAAGCGAGACGATCTGCTTTACGATAGCTAGTCCCATACCGCTTCCTTCATATTTCTGACTGTGGGAACGATCAGCTTTAAAGAAGCGGTCAAATATACGCTTTTGGTCTTCCGGGAGAATCCCAATACCCGAATCCGATATGCGGATCGTCACGTTCTTGATATTCTGTTTGATCCTGATGCTAATTCGGGCACCATCTTCGGAAAATTTGATGGCATTGCCGAAGATATTGATCCACACCTGATTTAACTGGTCATGATCGGCCGTGATTTTGGTGGGCTGCAAATCAAGATCGAACTGAATGTTACGGGCCGACCATTGGGGTTGAATAGCGACGATTACTTGTCTGATCTGTTCATCCAGACTGAGCGTGGCGAGCCGCATTTGCAATGATTGAGATTCAAGCAAACTCAGCTTTAGCAGACTATCACTTATTTTGGACATTCGTGCAGTTTCAGTGATGATAATATCGAGATAATCGCTTCTTTCGTCATCCGGGAGGTCTACCTGCTTGAGCGCTATAGCAAAACCGGAAATGGAAGTGAGCGGAGACTGAACTTCATGGGACACGTTTGCTACGAATTCCCTGCGCATCTGCTCAAGCTGCTGTAGATCGTGCATCATTTCTTCGAAACTACGAGCCAGAGTACCTATCTCACCCTTTTGTTTAATATTAAGCTTGACATTGAAATCTCCGGCAGCTATAAGCCGGGTCGCTTCTGTCAATTTTTTGATCGGTCTTACCAGAAAAATAGCCGCAATTAGTATCAATAGGCTTCCTGCTAACAACGAACAAATCAAAAAGGTTACAACAAACTTGATAAGAAATGAGGTGGAAGAGGAAGTGAGGGGCTCTACAAACATGGCTATGCTTCCCATTTCAGTTTTTATCGGCAATCCCAAGAAGATCGTATCGATTCCATTAACTTGGACCCTTTCCCCATCCAGCACTTTCTTCACTTGTTCTGTAGTCACTAGGAAAGGATGTTGTCCTTTAAGTTCTCCATAGGATTGAAACTGACCCGTTGCTTTATAGATTCGAATGTGGTAAGAGTTGAGTTGTTTCATTTCACTTATAAACATTTCTGCTTCGCGTATAGGCAATGTCTCGTAGATGCGGACGATATCCTGGCCAAAGTCAAGCAAGGAGCTTTGTAAGTTTTCGTTTAATTTATCTTGAAATATCCAGGTTGTAGCAAGAAAAGAAAGGATTGTGCCTCCGATCACGGAGACCAGAAAGGTCAGGACTACACGTGTATAGAGGGAGCCGGTCACTCCTGCACCTCTAGCCGGTAGCCAAGTCCCCGCACCGTTTCGATACGAAAATCGGAGATATCGGCAAAACGTTCGCGTAGACGTTTAATATGCACGTCTATCGTTCGATCATCGCCAGTATAATTAATTCCCCAAACTTGATCGATTAATTGCTCCCGCGTATAGACTTGTCCCGGTAATCCAGCAAGTTTATACAATAATTCGAACTCTTTAAGCGGCAAGGTGAACGACTCTGTACCCCTCAGGACCTTATAAGTCTGCCGGTTCAGAATAACGTTTCCTAATTGGATGGTCTGCGTTAAACCTATACGGTATCGTTTTAACAGTGCCTTGACGCGAGCCATCAACTCAAGCGGATCGAATGGCTTCGTCATATAGTCATCTGTCCCGAGCTGAAATGCTTGTACTTTCTCCCAGGTCTCGTTTCTTGCCGTCAACATTAGTAACGGAAGATCCGGATTGGCTCTTCGAAGTTCCTCGCATAATGCCCAACCGTCCATGACTGGCATCATAATATCAAGAATAACCAAATCGACTGGCGTGGAGGTATAGATAGCCAGGGCTTCCTTTCCGTCTACGGCGTTGATGGTTGTAAATCCGTCGTTGCGCAAAAATAAACAGACGAGTTTGCGAATGTTCGCATCGTCGTCAGCAACTAATATCGTAGGCATCGTTTCCACTCTCCTAAAAAAGAATAATTCTTCAGTTGAGCAAGAGCGAAGAATTCTAAATCATGCTACCTCATTGGTTGAAATCACTCTGTTCTACTATAAATATATCTTCTTCTTTGCATAATTCCATAAACAAGTCCCGCTGCTCCCATATATATCCTGAGTCGGCGTTGCAAGCTGCATCGCTTTCTCTCTTTGTATAATGCCCCTTTTCCGTTCTCTTTTCTATTACTATATGAACCTCGAAGATAAACTCCTTTTAACACACGTACTTCTTTCTAACTGAAGTGACAAACTAATTATAGTTAAATTTAACAAAAGCAGCCGATTACTTTGATCGGCTGCCTTCTTAGTTTCGGTAAACATGCTACCTTACTAGAATTCATCTATTTTAATGAAATTTCAAATGTGGAACCGTCCTCACCTGCAAATACAATGCGGCCGTTTTCCGGTAAAACAACCTCATTCTTACCGCTGACTACGGTGTGATTAATACATACACCCTTTTGATCATATACGGCAAAGGCGCCATTTGAAGGCAGTTTAACGGTCATGACTTTTCCATTCACCGTTGATGGTATAGAAAACCATTTGGCGTAACCGTCTGCTTGAATCGTTGTTACAGATTGTTTCCCCGAATAGAGTGGTTTTACAATTTCCTCACCGGCGTATACACTACCTACGGCTGTAATATACTCCACTCCGTTCTTTTCAGCGAAATAAATTTCCTTTGAATCCCGTCCAGCCATGCCAGGGATTTGCAGCTCAGTGACTGCTTCATTTGCTCCAATAATCTTAATATTGGACACATACCCTGGAGTCTCTTCGTTCATATGGAAAGAAAGGATTGGTGATGAATGCAGATATACAGTTGATGTATACTTCTGATTCACCACGTAGTATATCTTACCTTCACGCTGCTCCCATGAGGCGGTAATATCCTGGGGTAATTCATTGGCTTCCAGCTTCTCCGCCGTATATTCTGAGAACGCCAACTGTCCAAGTCCCGGCATGGATATATAAGATCGAGACCACAGATACGTCCTTCCATTCTGCTCTGTAACGAATTTCAGCTTTTCTGTGCCTTTATCGTTAACAAACGTACCATCCGCTGTATATGTGTATTCTTGAGCCGGGTTATTTGGAGCTGTCAGCGCGGATACAGTCATTTTTCCAGCATTAATTTCAACCTTCTTAACCGAATTATTGGCGCCATATATACCGGCATACGTGGATATTTCTTCAGGCATATCCGCCTTCACTGGTACGCCAAAAGATTTTTCCGGCTTTCGTTCTGTAATAATACCCTTTTCCTCTAGTGCACTGAGTAATAATTCACTTGCAATGAACTGATCTCTGGCACTCGTTCCCCCTGAAGAGGTAACGGCTGCAGCTAGATTGTATTCCGGCAGTATGATTAGAGAGGAGTGATACGATATCGTATCTCCACCTTTCGTCAGGGCCTTGATGCCATATTCACTGAATGGGTACAAATTTACACTATCCCACCCTAACCCGTAAGAGATGGACGTGTCGCTATCCTCCGGCCACATGCCTCTTTTGTATTCTTCTTGCGCCATGGCTTCTACCGACTTACTGGATAGAATACCATCGACTTCTCCCGTGAAGATTTGTGAAAATTTCACCAGATCTTCAGCGGTGGAATAGATGCCTCCAGTAGCGATGATATTATAATTCTCTTGGGGAAGCTGATCCTTAACCAGAGGAGAATAGATACCCGCCATCGCTGCTGTGTCAACGACATCCTGTGGTGTTTTGGTATGATTCATGTCCAGAGGTTCCGTAAAATAGTGGTGTATAAAAGCTGTAAAGCCCATGCCGCTCACTCTTTCAACTAGAATCTCGGCTAACGTAAAACTGTCGTTACTATACACCGAGTACGCGCCAGGATCAGCCTTCAGGTGTTGATTCGCCAATTGATCCAGAAACGTGTCATGTGAATACGTATCGTTATCTCCGTATAATGTGGCATTGCTTCCGGTGCTGCCTAACAGACCAGAGGAATGATTCAACAACATACGTGGTGTGATTAATGTGTAGCGGTTATCTTTCATCTTAAAATCAGGTAAATAGTTCACAATTGGCACATCCAAATCGATCTTGCCATCATCAATAAGCTTCATAACAGAAGCTGTAAGAAACATTTTACTTGTTGAGCCGATGCCGTAGATTGTGTTCGAAGTAAGAGGCACCTTGTTATTTAGATCGTTCTTGCCCGTTTGACCGGACACCACAATCTCTCCAGCATCGATTAATGCATATTGCACACTGGTTGTACCGTACGTCTCAGTAAGGATCTTCGCTTTCTCCGCTACTATTTTCTTGGTTGGTTCATACGTCAGATCGCTGTTGTTACTCGTAGCTGGTGCGGCCATGACTGACATTGGAGCTAACATCGTTAACACCAGGGTTAACGCAGCGATTGAAGTTCGTTTTCCCTTTTGTCGTCCCATTCACATCATCTCCTGATTTTACATGTTTTGGTTGATTAGAGTTCTTTTGGATCTATAAACTTCACTTCTGGATACAAGTCGCTCGGTCCCTGAATCAGAATTCCACCCGTTTCTTTCAGCTGCTTGTTAAAGAAATCGAGTACATATTGATTTATGATATTTGATCCTCTTTTACCATTGATGTCTCCTGTGATCCCGGACAGTTTAATCAGCTCCGAATAGAATTGAAGATCCGTGAAATTGAAGTGCTGTGTTCCTTCTATATAAATCACATTTCCCCCATGTTCGATAACATTTTTCATAATGTGCAGCTCATCTGAAAGAAATTTATTTACTTCGTCATCCGAATTTCTATCATTTTCAAAATTGACTAACCAGTCTTTAAAACTTCCCGATCTAATGAACATAAACGGCTTGTTTATATCATCTCTATTTTCCACTTCATTCAGTGACCCGTCCATATTAACCCCGGCCTTGATTCGAGGATCCAAATACGTTGCATTAAACGCCGTTGCACCCCCAAAAGAATGCCCCATCGCACCGATGTTATTTAAATCCATTTTCCCTTTAAACTGACTTTCAATTACACCTGAATTCAGCTTTTCGATTTGATTGATTACAAACTCCACGTCTTTTGTCCATATATCCCCAATTTCTCTGCGGTCATCTATGGTTGTCATCTTTGTTGTATAACTCGTTACACGGCCATCCGGAAAAAGGGTAGCAAACGTGCTGTACGTATGATCGATTGTCACTACGATATACCCATGACTGGCCAGATTCTCCGCCTGTGATGCTTGTAGAACTCTACTGGTTCCCATACCATGAGATAGCAGTACCACGGGATAAGGACTTGTGGAAGGTAATATTTCTACATTTTCATAAGAGTTGGTTTGACTATACTTCAAGTAGTCGAGCACAAATTCGGGCAATTTTAAAGAAGTTGAGAAGCTCTGAATATACTTTTTGAACATTTCTTTATTATTTGGAAACAGCGTGTCACGCTTGTGGTTATTGCTGTTTTCAGTAGGGTACCAGACTTGAACCATTAGTTCCCTCTTATCACTCTGATCTTCAGTTAAGACTTCAGCTCTATTCTGGTCTGTAAAATGAAATGTTTGAGTACCCACTTTCTCTGGACCATCCGGCTTCGGCAAATGAAAGACAGGTAGGTATACAGACAAGGCAGTAGAACCAACCAGCAGAATGACGATTAGGGAAGATAAACTATATCTCAACAGCTTTCCTATTTTTAGACTTATCATCTTTTCAGAATGTCTGAGTAAAACAAGAAGTATGAATATAGCCGTCATGATATATACCAAAAGTAACTGCCATCTGTATCCCTCAACCAGCAATTGAACTACGAATATGACGCTACTTCCTATCCCCACACCCAAGCCTATTTTCTTTGAACTTCTTTTAATAAATAGTAGGTCTATGAGTAAAGCGAAACAGGATAGAACTAAAAGTATTTCAAAAAATCTCATGTTGAAATCCTCTCTCTTTCTTCACGGACATCATCCGAATTGGATTTACTATGGAAAAACCGCCCAACAGGACGGTTTTTCATATTCGTTAATGCATATCTGTTAAGTCACGAATGTACTTTTACACCCTATTTATTTCGCTTCGTTCATAAAAGCTCTAACGTCTTCAGCAATTTTTTTGAATTGAGTATGGTGTAAATAATGTGTACCATCCATTGTGATTACTTTCCCATGTACCGAATCTTTAATCTGTCCTTCGTGCAACGGTATCCATCCTTTTATATCTTCATTATTCGCTTGAACAAAGAGAAGAAGCGGAAGCTCTTTAGGGAAGGTTAACCCCTGCGCCCCTTTGAAATTGGAAGAAATATGTTCCATCTCATTCAACATCGTGGAACTATTTGAGTTTTTATTTGACAGCATTTTCATCTGCTCTACAGTGTGCTCATCAAACGGGAGTCCAGCATAAGGGTCACCACCAAATTTGACCACTAATCTTTGAAGACCTGATTTTTTAAGGAATCCGAACATTTTTGTAGGGAATTTAACATCCATGCCTGGTTGTGTTGGAACACTGCTGTCAATTCCGACAAATGCAGTCACCTCATTTGGATATTTGTTCACATAATCAATGCCGTAAATCCCTGTAATGGAGTGGCCCATGAGAATGTATTTATTAATGTTAAGCTGCAGTAGAGCTTCATGAACTTCACTTACGATATTCTCTGTGGTTCTTTCTTTTTCAGTTTCATCACTTAATCCATAACCGAATGGCTCAACCGCAACAACTTTGTAATATGGTGATAGTTCATCAATAAGCAACTTGAAATCAAGCGCTGGTGTTGCTGTTCCATAGCCTGGCAGAAGCACGATTGTTTCCTTGCCTTCACCTTGAATGAACACATTCATATTTTTCCCGTCTACAGATACATGCTGACCGTAGGGCTCTATCTTTTTCGCCTCTGAATTTGTACTGATCACATTCGTGATATAAACAATACCTAGAAACAAAATAATGGCGATTACGATTGCTCCTAGTATTTTAAGTATAATATTCCGTACTTTCTTGGCCTTCGATCCATTCTTCACTTTCTTTTCCTCTGGTTGTGTCACTCTCATCTTCTCCTGTCTTGAACTGTTAGTTCGGCTTTCTTTTTTGCTGCTAATGAAATCTTAACCGATGAAAATGTACTCCCCGTGACGTCAATATGAACTGAATATGAACAAGTTAATTAATATTTACCGCTGCGTCATAAAACTCATGAATTTTTCAGCAATTTCTTTGGCATGGGAACGATATAAAAAATGATTCGCTTCTAACAACACCATTTCTCCATGAGCGGAGTCCTTTATTAGCTTTTCATGCTCAGGAATCCATTGATCTGTTCCCGGATGATTCGCCTGAACAAAGAACAGAACAGGGAGATTTACAGGGAACGTTAGCTGTTCAGCTGCTTTAAAATTGGAATACATTCTTTCTGCCTCATTTAATTGAGTGGTATTATACATATTTTTGCGTATCAGAATGTTCAATTGTTCTTTGGTCTGCTCGTCATAAGGCAGTCCATCATAAGGGTCAGCACTCAGTTTCAATTGTAATCGCGCGAAACCTAAGTTGCGGAACCATTTAATCGGTTGTGTATCTGATGAATCAATCTTCTGTTCACTTATCGCTGGAACACTGCTATCCAGCCCGACAAATGCACTTACTTCCTTTGCATATTTGTTCACATAATCCAGGCTATAGATCCCCGAAATGGAATGACCCATCAGGATATATCGATCAATATGTAGACTCTGTAACGCTTCGTGAATTTCACTAACGATATTTGCTGTACTGCGTTCCTTTTCGGTCTGATCACTCAATCCATAACCAAAAGGTTCAACTACGACGACTTTATAATAGGGGGATAGTTCTGAAATAAGTGGCTTAAAATCTAGTGCTGGTGCCGCTGTCCCAAAACCGGGTAGAATTACGACGGTTTCATTCCCTTCACCCTGAATGAAGACATTCATCTGTTTTCCATCTACGGACACATGCTCTCCATACGTTTCCATTCTTTTTTGCTCCGAATGACTGCTGATTTTGTTAACGGTATACACGATAGCAACCAAAAGTAGGATGGCTATAACGATCGCACCTAATACTTTAAGCAAAATCCTTAACACGTTTTTTGTCTTTGTTCGACTCCGTGTCTTCTTGTTCTCTGTTTCTTGTGTCATACTTATCTGCCCCTGTTCTCTTCTGTTTGATGGCCACAAAACTTAGCTTTAATAAAAATCTAACCAACAAATATTTCCTCCCCATGACGACAATATGAACTGAATATGAACAAGCAAAAAAGCTATGGTCACATACAAGAGAGCCTGTACGTGGACCATAGCCTGGAGTATTAATGTAGTACAATAGATGCCAAAACTGCGAATCAAAAAAATCAGCTATCCGTTAGAGGTCGGATCGGCAGCGTGACAATAAAGGTTGCCCCCTGATCCGGTTCACTTTCCACTCGGATGCCCCCTTGATGAAGCGATACAATCTGTTTAACGATGGCAAGTCCCATACCGCTCCCGTCATATTTACGACTGTGAGAACGATCTGCCTTGAAAAACCGTTCGAATATGCGTTTCTGGTCTTCAATGGGAATACCAATGCCACTATCGGATATTCGGACGGTCACATACTGGGCATCCTGCTCCATGCTGACGTGAATAACACCATCATCCTCGGAAAATTTAATGCCATTGCTGAGGATATTCGTCCACACCTGATTCAATTGGTCGTGATCCGCCTTCACTTTAACCGACTCCAGATCAAGCTCAAAATGAATCTTCCGGGCCGACCACTGCGGCTGAAGTGCCACGATGACCCGTCTGATCTGCTCATCGAGGCTCAGTATAGCAAGCCGCGGCTGCTGTGACTGAGATTCAAGCATACTCAGCTTGAGCAGGTTATCGCTCATTTTGGACATCCGCTTCGCCTCGGAGATGATTATATCAAGATAACGGTTTCGTTCGTGTTCTCCCAGATTAACTTGCTTCAGCGCTTGAGCGTAACCGGATATCGAGGTGAGCGGAGACTGAACCTCGTGCGAAACATTCGTAACGAATTCCCTGCGCATCTGCTCCAACTGCTTCAGATCATGCATCATTTCTTCAAAGCTTCGGGCCAACGTACCAATCTCAGTCGTTTGCTTAATGTTCAGCTTGACGTTGAAATCTCCAGCTGCAATCCGTTTGGTCGCTTTGGTCAATTTCTTGATTGGTCTTACCAGATATACAGAAGCAACCAGAATCAACAAGCTTCCTGCAATCAACGAACAGCTTGCAAAGATTAATCCAAACTTGACTACAAAAGAGGCGGAGGGCGGTGCGAGTGTTTCCAAAAACATCGCTTTTGTGCCCATTTCCGTCTTGATTGGCAGCCCCAGAAGAACGGTTGCAATTCCATTCGGAGTTGTCTGAACAACCCCTCCGTCTAGTACTTTCTTAAGCTGCTCTTTGGATACGGCGGCAGATTTATGTCCATTAAGCTTTCCGTAAGACTGGAACTGACCCGTTGCATCGTACATTCGAATATAGTAGGAATCCAGTTGCTTCATTCCACTAACGAATGATTCCGCCTCGCGTAAGGGAAGGGTTTTGTAAATCTGTACGACATCTTGGCCGAAGTTACGCAAATTGATTTGAGCGTTCTCATTCAGTTTATCTTCGAATATCCAGGTTGACACAAAAAAGGAGATGACTGTGCCTGCGATGACGGAAACCAGAAACGTGAGAACCACACGTATGTACAGGGACCTGATCATTCATAAACCTCAAGCCGGTACCCAAGTCCGCGCACCGTTTCAATCCGAAATTCAGATGTCGTCGCGAATCGCTCACGCAACCGTTTAATATGAACGTCTACCGTTCGATCATCTCCGGCATAATCAATGCCCCAGATCTGATCAATTAATTGCTCACGTGTATAGACTTGCCCTGGTGTTCCAGCAAGCTTGTACAGCAATTCGAACTCCTTAAGTGGCAATGTGAGCGACTCCGAGCCGTTCATGACCTTATACGTCTGGCGATCCAGGATAACGTTGCCAAACTGGATCGTGTGTGTCGAGCCAATCTTGTATCGTTTCAGTAATGCCCTGACACGAGCCGTGAGCTCCAACGGATCGAACGGTTTCGTCAGATAATCATCTGTCCCCAGTTCAAACCCTTTCACCTTCTCCCATGTCTCACCTCTCGCAGTCAGCATGAGTAACGGTAGATCAGGATTGGCTCTCCGAAGTTCCTTGCATAACGCCCAGCCATCCATGATTGGCATCATGATATCGAGTACAACCAGATCAACATGTGTTGAGCCGTAAACGCTCAATGCTTCCTTGCCGTCTGCGGCTTCGGCTGTTTCAAATCCGTCGTTCCTTAGAAATAAACAGACAAGTTCGCGAATATTAGGGTCGTCGTCAGCAACCAGTATCTTAGGCATTTGTTTCCTCTTTTCCTATTTTCCATGTCATGTAGTCGTAACCATTATACTATTATCCGATTTGTAAAAAGCAAGCTTCTTCTCGTTTAAAGCTTTGATGGCCGTTCGAAAAGCAAGCTCCATCTGTCTTCTGTTTGATCGGGAACGAATTCATCACTGTGATTGGACGCTTTTGGTGAGTGGAAGATATCAGCAATTGGTTCACCGCTTCAGGACTTCACAGAATTATCATGCTATGTTAACCTCAATTCACGGTTACTTTTGTTCAGAGCGTATCGGCAGCTGCACAGTAAATGCCGCTCCCTCACCCCGTTCACTGGACACCGAGACAGAACCATCATGCATCTCTACAATTTTTTGCACAATCGACAACCCTAGTCCGCTTCCGCCTGCGGTACGTGTACGGGATTGATCTGCTTTGTAAAACCGTTCAAATATCCGAGTCTGATCCTGAGGCACGATACCAGGCCCTGAATCTGTGATGCACACTTGAACGTCATCTTGAATTCGTGTAAGACCAACTTCTATCTTCCCGCCTTCGGGCGTAAACTTGATAGCATTATGAATCAGGTTGATCCACACCTGAATCATCAAATCCTCATCTGCAACGATCTCAACTTCTTCCAGTTCCACGTTCATATCTATTTTTTTGTCATCCCATTGGGGCTCACAGGCGAGTACAAGAGTAACCAGTTGCCGATCCAATCGATAGGATGTTTTGTGAGATGCTTGCTCGGATGAGTCCAGAACTGCGAGCTTCATCAAGTTATCGCTGAGTCTGGACAAACGAACACATTCCGTCTCAATAATCGTCAAATATTGGTCCCGTTTCTCCTGATCCATATTTGTATCCTTCAATGCTCTGGCGAATCCGCTGATCGACGTCAGTGGTGATCCGATTTCATGTGACACGTTAGAGATGAACTCCTGTCGCAGTTCTTCCATCACTTTGAGATTCGCGGCCATGTCATTGATACCTTCTACCAGTTGGGCAAATGGATGATCATGCCCCTGCCTCCCGTTTCTTTGGACAAGTGCCGAATCCAGATTTACCCGAAAGTCGCCACGGGAAATACGTTTCAAAGCCTGAATTAACTCGTTAAAGAACTCATACTCCCTTCCTTTAACCAACGGGCCAATAAGTGTAATGCCTACTCCAAAGAAAATAAATCCGAGCATGGCATTGATAAGAAAAGCAATTAATTCATGCGGTTGCCACGCGATAAAGGAATATACGCTCCTCGTTATATAGAACGCCGCAGTCCAGCATATAAACAGGGCGAGTGATACGAGAATGACGTTTCTCGCAATATGAAGAAATCTAGGTTCCCCCTTCATTACCTTACCTCCAATCGGTACCCCAAACCTCGCATGGTGCGGATGCTGAAGGTATGATCCTCTTCGGGAAAACGTTCGCGAAGGCGTTTGATATGAACATCAATCGTTCTTTCATCCCCTTCATAATCATAACCCCAGATCTTTTCGATTAACTGATCACGCGTAAAGGTCTTGCCGGGGTAGCTGGCAAGGGTAAAAAGAAGTTCAAATTCTTTGCGTGGCAGCACAATATCCTGATCACCCTTCCTGCACTCAAATGTATCACGTCGCAGAACGAGATCGCCAAGAAATACCGTTTGTGAAGTCATAATTCGATATCGTTTCAATAAAGCCTTTACCCGAGCGACCAGCACCAATGGATCAAAAGGCTTCACCAGATAATCATCCGTCCCAAGCGTAAATCCTTTAATAATCTGCGATGTATCCCCTTTTGCCGTTAACATCAGGAGTGGCAGGTCGGTCTGGTGACGCAGCTCGCGACACAGCTCCCACCCATCCATGCCCGGCATCATGATGTCGAGAACGACCAGATCAACCTTTTGATCAGCCAGTAAACGAAGTGCATCGAGACCGTCAACGGCCTCGATTACGTGCAAACCTTCTTGTTGTAAAAAATGCCCTACCAGTTCTCGAATATGCGGGTCGTCATCAACGACCAATATGCTTGTCAATGTGACCACCTCCTTCAGGCAAACGTTGCCTCATGTCCTTTATTACCATAAAATATCTTTCTATTGTCGACTAGGTTCTCCGCATATATGCCCGTACCGTGAGTGGTGCAAAGATCGCGACGATGACTGCTGCACCGATAAGTGAAGTGACCAGATCAGCTCCCATCGTTCCCTGATTAGCCAGCTCACGAACAGCCGTAACCAGATGAGAGATCGGATTGATGTTCACAATCCACTGTAACCAATTCGGCATCGTTTCTACGGGTACAAAAGCGTTCGAAGCAAAGGTCAATGGAAACAGAACGAGCATGGAAATCCCCTGTACACTGGAAGCTGTTCGAGCAATCACACCAAGAAAGGCAAAAATCCAACTGATGGCCCATGAGCAACCAATGACCAGCAATCCCGCCATCGCGACATGAGCCAATCCACCTGCGGGGCTGTACCCCAATAAATAGCCTATAGCAAAGGTTAGTACCGTTGCAATGGTATATCGGAGCGTATCTGCCAGCAATGCTCCCGCCAGCGGTGCGATGCGCGCAATCGGCAGTGACTTGAATCGGTCGAACACGCCTTTATCCATATCTTCGCGCAATTGCACTCCGGTAACGACTGAGCTTGTAATGACCGTCTGCACAAGTATACCCGGAATAATGACCAACAGATAATCTTGAATATTTCCCGATACCGCGCCACCAAAGATATAAGTAAACATTAATGTGAAAATGATGGGCTGGAGGGTGACATCGAATAATTGCTCTGGTGTGCGTCTCACCTTTAATATCCCGCGATAAGCCATCGTTAAGGAATTTCGGATGGTTTGCCCAAAGCTCGTGTATTTTCTCAGCTTCCGACTTGAGTTTTGTTTTATTAATGTACTGTTCATGCTTGCAACTCCTCCACTGCATTGGATTCTGAAGTCATATTAGACTCATTGCCACTCGCATCCTGGCCGGTGATTGTAAGAAAGACCTCATCAAGTGTAGGTTTTTGGACACTCATCTCTGCCAGATCAATGCCTGCAGAACGAAAAGCAATCAGCAGATCAGCTGCAATATTGGCATTCGCCATGGGTGCTGTAATCTTCCCGGCTTCCGCTGATATAATGGACTCTGTCCGAAGTATTTGCTCTACAATCTGACGGGCCTGTTCAATCTTCGTTGGTTCCTGTATCCGCAACTGAAGTGAAGCTGTACCCACTGATTCTTTTAAGTGATCCACTGTTCCTTCCGCAACAACGCGACCATGGTCGATTACGGCGACACGATCTGCCAGTTGATCTGCCTCATCCAGATACTGAGTGGTTAAAAGAACGGTTGAACCCGATTTGACCAGTTGGCGGATCGTATTCCACATCTGCGCACGTGTTCGTGGATCAAGTCCTGTCGTCGGTTCATCCAGGAAGATCAGCGGCGGCTGAGCAATAAGACTTGCTGCCAAATCCAGTCTGCGGCGCATGCCTCCCGAGAAACCTTTAATTGGACGTTTTGCAGCTTCCGTCAAACCGAACTCTTCCAGCAACTCCGCTGTTTTCCGCTTGGATTCTGCACGTCCCAGACCCAGCAGCCTGGAAAAGATCATCAAATTTTCGTTGGCACTGAGTGACTCATCAACAGATGCATATTGCCCTGTCAATCCAATAAGCTGGCGTACAACCTGTGACTCTTTCACCACATCGTGACCAAATATCCGGGCTGAACCTCCATCCGGCCGCAACAAGGTGGCCAGCATGCTAATGGTTGTTGTTTTGCCAGCTCCGTTAGGACCAAGCACTCCGTAGATTGTACCGGCTCTCACCTTCAGGTTCACCCCGTCTACCGCACGATGATCACCAAAGGTTTTCACAAGCCCTTCCGCATCAATAGCCCACTCACCAAGTTCATCCCCCGCTGCTCTTTGTTGTGTATTTATCAATTGTAGTTCCTCCCATATCGTTTATAGGGGAAGAATAACGTACATTTATGAACTGAATATGAATGAATTCGAATTGTTCAATCCATACGACAGTAACGACAAAACCCTGCCAAGGTCCACGATGGGCCGGCAGGGTTCTGATTGTATTTATAATTTCCTAGTTCACAGGCTTGATATCAAAAAAGTCCAGCTCTCCATAACCTTCGCCCTTGGAAAAGCGAATTTTGTTCACACCGGCATTCAGCTGGATTCTGGCTGTAGACAGTCCCCAGTTCTCCCACCCTTTGTTGGTGATATGGAAAGGACTCGCTGTGCCTCCATTCACACTCAGCAGCAAATTAGACCAGTTGCCACCAGCCGTACCATTCGCTGTTCTTGCCAGCAGAATATATTGACCAGCGGACGCTGCATTCACATTAAATTCTACATAGCTGTCGACTGTATCGATATGTCCCGCTTTCATTCCTCCCGAACCGGAAGGACTTTGAGAAGCGTAAGCAATCCCGCCAAATGTCCCTTCTTCACCTTCATATCGAACAACTGACTTTTCTCCCGATGGCAGGGCCATTGGAGCATTGGGATTTACCGGTGCGCCCAGATTGGGTGTGTTATCGGCGTTCCAGGTGAATTTTTGCAAGCGGATCTCCCGATTCCAACCGGAATTGTTGAATTTCGCAGTATGGTACATCATCCAGTCCTCGGATCCGTCAGGAGACTTGGTAAAGGAATGATGACCCGGACCGTACAGGCCGTTTCCGGATCGGAAGATGGGCTGACTGCGCTTGCTCCAGGATGCCGGATTCAGTAAATTGCTGGAGGTGCTGGCAGTAATAATTCCAAGACAATAGTCATTGGTCCAGCTGCCACTTGCCGAGTACACCAGACTGATGACCCCATTTCGAACGATCACTTGCGGTCCCTCATTCACGTTCGGGGAATGATTCGTCTCCCAGGCATAGGTTGGCCGTGCAATTTCCACACGATTCGAATCGATGGTCCAGGGATTACTCATATGGGCAATGTACAGGTTCTGCCGTACATTCGTGTCGCCTTCCCATCCCGACCAGATGAAGTAAAGCTGTCCATTGGACTGCAGTACCGTACCATCAATGGCCCATTTGTTCGTCGGGTCCGTGATTTGACCTTTGTATTGCCAGCTTCCCTGGGTTGGATCGGCGGACGTATTTTCCAAAACGTACATGCGATGATTGACGTTGTCTCCGTCATCCTTGGCATAATAGATGTACCATGCGCCGTTGATATAGTGAAGTTCTGGTGCCCATATGCCACAGCACCCTGTATTCACCACTGTGGTGGGTGCTGCATCAATGGTTGTTAATTGAGCGGACTTCCAGATCGTGACGTTGCCACCTGTTGTTTTTGTGAAATAATAGAATCCGTCCGTATGCTTGTAAACCCATGGATCTGCCCCATCCTGCATGACCACGTTATAGAAGTTATTCTGTGTGGTCGCAGCTTGTGTCATCTGTCCCATAGGAAAAACGAGGAATGCACAAAAGGCCAACAGGAACTTTTTCCTGTAATTCATGATCTTCATCTACAGTCACACTCCTTATCGGATTATGAATCATGTGCGTACCGAAGCGACAGTGTTCAATCTTCTATGGCAGCCTTGCGGGAATTGATGCGGCGAATCGTTTCCGAATCGAACTTTGGACGTCTGTCATACGTATATAGTCCATTCACTTCCTGTTCCACATCATACAGTTGGGTGTAACAAAAACCGAACATCATTGGATGGTCCAGCAGAACGTTGGTTAAGCCCTCATATCGAGCGATGAACGCCTCCTCGGATTGAGGTCTGTCGCCATAACCCCAGGATTTCTCATCCTGTTGATCCGGATTCCACCAGATCCCGCCATACTCGCTGATAAAATAAGGCTGCCCTCCATACGTCTGTCGCTCCGGAAACGTATTGAACACCTCCCCGCCATTTTTCATCGGTTCATACCTGGCCCGGAACGTTTCCGGATTCTGATCATAATCATGCAAGTCGAAAATATCCGTCACCACATGAAAGTTACCGCTGGTATCGATGACAGGACGTGTCGGGTCCAAGCGTTTGGTCATCTCATAGACTATTCGGAGCACATCGTCATCCTGGCGAGTTCCGCTGCGATCCCACGTTTCATTGAACGGACACCAGCCGATAAGTGAGGGATGATTAAAATCACGTTCCATGCCTTCCACCCATTCCGGCAGAAAACGCGAAAGATTTTCAGTAGTTGTAATATCCAGTCCCCAGTTAGCATGTTCTCCCCAGACCAGATAACCAAGCTGGTCAGCCCAATACAGGAAACGCGGCTCAAACATCTTTTCATGCAATCTTGCCCCATTAAAACCAAGATCCATGGAGATTTCGATGTCCTTGCGCAGATCCTCGTCGCTCGGTGCCGTATAGATGCCTTCCGGGTAAAAGCCCTGATCCAGCACAAGCCGCTGAAAAACGGACTTCTCATTAATGCGAAACGCCATGCCATCCAGTCTTACCGTCCGCAGGCCGAAATACGATGTTACCGTATCATTTCTTTCCTGATTCTTACCTTGGAGCTTCAGCTCCAGATCATACAGTTTGGCATGCCCCGGCTCCCATAAATGAATTTCCGACAATGGAACCGTAAGTTTTACGGAAGGCCCATGAACCACCGCTGTTTGCAATCCGACATCCCTCCCTTGGAAGCGGGCAGATGCAGACAGTTGAGTTCCAGCAGCGTTACCGCAAATCTTCACTTCGAGGTGGGCACAAGCATTATCCGGGTCAGCCACCACTTTCAGATCGGAAAGATATACATCAGGCACACTCTCCAGCCAAACCGTTTGCCAGATGCCCGTCGTACGGGTGTAATCACAGCCATGCGAGTGGAATCTTTCACTCTGTTTGCCTCTCGGCTGACGTCCCGAACGAACGTCGTCTTCCGCATAGACCGTTACAACATTAATGCCTGATAAAACATGGGATGTGATATCAAAATGAAATGGTGCATATCCTCCCCGATGTTTGCCAACGGATGTTCCGTTCACCCAGACCTCTGCCTCATAATCTACCGCACCAAAATGAAGCAAAATGCGGCCACTCATCCAGGTATCCGGCAGGGTGAATTCCCGTTTATACCATACGGCTGCCATAAAATCGGTATACTCCACCCCAGACAGCTTGCTCTCTGGACAGAACGGAACGGTTATTGTCCCGGAGAGCTGATGTCCGGTTTGCTCATACCCTCGCTCTTTCCCGCTTTTCCCATGATCGATTTCGAATTGCCAGGGACCATTCAGATTGGTCCAATCCTCTCGAACAAACTGGGGCCGGGGATATTCCGGACGAGGAATGGTTGACATGCTTCTGCTCTGTTCTTTCATTAATGAATCGCTCCTTTTAACCTTTTATTGAACCAACATAGACACCTTTTACGAAATACTTTTGCAAGAAAGGATAGACCATCAGGATTGGTATGGTAGAAACGACTATAGTGCAGTATTTGACGAGTTCCCGATAAGCCGTTGAACTGCCAGCACTGTCAATCACGACACCGCCCGCACTCCCCATGGTTGTTGCACTTGAGTCATTGGCTACCAGAATCTCTTTCATCAGGAGCTGCAACGGGAATTTGTCCCGGTCCTGCAGCAGAACCATGGCGTTAAACCATGAGTTCCAGTTACCAACCAGATAGTAGAGGAAGATGACAGCCAGGGTAGCTTTGGATAGCGGCAAGATCACATACATCAATATCCGTGCCTGACTCGCACCATCAATCGTTGCTGCCTCTTCCAATTCCAAGGGGATCGCCTGAAAGCCGGTTCGCAAAATGATAATATTCCAGGTGCTCAGCGCCGTAGGCAAAATCATGGCCCACAGATTATTGAACAAACCGATATCCTTCATCAAAAGGAACCAGGGAATCAGGCCACCTCCGAAGAACATCGTAATTGTGATGACAATCATGATTGCATTTTTAAAATACAAATCTCGTCTCGATAGGACAAAAGCCCCCATAATGGTCATGACCATATTGACGAACGTCCCCAGTCCCACGTAAATTAACGTGTTTCTATATCCCACCAAAAGGCTGTTATCCTTGAAAATCAGCTTGTATCCATCCAAAGTAAATCCCAACGGTTTAAGCAGAAGCCCCTTGTGCGCCACCAGTCGGGCCGGGTCGCTGAAAGAAGCAAACACAATATGCAGAATGGGATACAGACAGGCCAGCGTCAACAGGGACAGCAGTGTGTAGTTCACGATGTCGAACATCCGGTTGCCCATCGTTTTACGATATTTCATCTTGCTTCACTCCTTCCTAACTCCTTCCTACCACAGGCTGACCTCAGAGTTACGCTTGGCAATTCTATTCGTTGCCCACAATAATGCGAAATTGATAATTGCACTTAACAAGCCGACGGCTGTGGAATAGCTCAAGCTCGCTTCTCTTAACCCTCTTCGATACACATAGGATGCAATGACATCCGCGGTATCATAGGTCAGCGGGTTATATAGAAGGATTATTTTCTCGTAACCGGAAGCCATCAGACCGCCAATCGCAAAAATAAACAGAATCACGATGACCGGACTGATCTGGGGCAGCGTTATATGCCACATCTTTTTGATTCGACCAACCCCATCAATATCGGCTGCCTCGTACAAGGCAGGATCAATCGAGCTCATAGCGGCCAGATAAATAATACTCTCCCAACCTATGCTCTGCCAGATGCCCGAAAAGGTATAAATCGGTCGGAACATGGACGAATATCCTAACAAGGAGCTATATTCCTTGCCTGTGAAGAACTGCAGAATCTGAGTGATGATACCTTCATCGGCAGTGAAGATATGAATCATACCACAGACGACGACCAGTGAAATGAAGTGAGGCATGTAGGTAATCGTTTGTACCACTTTTTTGAACCTGCTGTTCCGTGCTTCATTAAGCATTAACGCCAGTAGGATCGGAGCCGTAAAACCAAATACGATTCCCCACAGATTTAACAGCAGTGTATTCTTGACTACTCTCCAGAAATAAGGGCCTTCAAAGAATTCGATAAAGTGCTTGAATCCAACCCACTGGCTATCCGCAAAGCCCAGCAATGGTTTAAAGTCTTTAAACGCAATGAGTACACCCCACATCGGTCCATAACAGAAGACCAGGAACCAGGCGATCACCGGGATCGCGAGCAAATAGGCAAACCAGTTCTTTTTAAAGTCTTTCTTAATGATTTGACCGGTATTTTTGCGTTTGGGGGCGATCATCCCGCTGTGCAGCTCCCTGTTTTTTCGTACAGTCAGCATCTTATTGGCACCTCGTTTCTAACTCCTCACTGTTCAGAGATTCATGCTACCTTTGGTTATACCGATCCAGCGCTGCCTGATGGATGCTCAGGAATTCATCCAGCCCCATCTTCTTGGCTTCCGTTAGAAACTTGTCATATGCATCAACCTGAAGTTCCCCCATGATGATCTTGGCAAAATACTCGCCACGCAGTGTGGATAGCTGGTTGCCCAATTCAGCTTCCCGTGATGCTTCTTCCTGAGTGAACGTGATTGGAGGCATCGCCATACTGGTATCCATGTTCTCTGTCCACTCTTTCCGAATGTCTCCGGAATAGCTCCCTTTGGCAACAATGAGTGGATTTGAGTTATGCTCGTCGCGAATGGCTGGCCAGGAATGCATGCGGTACTTCAACAAAGTCGTCGCAACAGGCTGGCCGTCAGGATCTTTGTAAATGTAACTATCTTCATGAAAATACGGTTTGCCGTTCTCATCGATTAAATGTACTGTTCCGTATTCTCCATAATTGAGAATTTCCCAGCCCTTTTTGCTGTAGTTAAAATCAAGCCAGGCCATTGCCGCTTCTACATCTTCACATTGAGTGGTGATTGCCGCTGTGGTTCCTGTTCGTTTGAAATTCTTGTAGGTCGTTGCTGATTGATCACCTTTGTTCAGAACAGGATTGAGCGCGCCCACAAAATCGATATCGTTCTGCTGCTTCCAGTAACTCCACATCGTATCCGGTGAATCCATCATGACTGCCGTTTTATCCGAGATCGCGCTTGCCATCCTCTGGTTAAAGTCTGCGGTTGCCCAATCCCGATTAAGCAATCCTTCCTTGTTCCACTGCTGCATCGTTGTCAGGTATTCCTTGGCTTTGGGTTGTGCAGGACCCCAAGCGACTTTTCCATTCACATCAAGAAAGGTCCAGTCCCATACGCCATATGCGCCATTAATAATGCCTGTAAAGACCTGGCCATAGGAAGATCCATAATTCAGTGGTTCAGCATATCCAACTTCCTTGCACTTTTTCAAAAAGGTATGCCATTCCTCAATCGTGGTTGGAACGTCCAGTCCCGTCTTTTCCAATGCTTCCTTCTTGATCAGCGTACCGAACCAGGTCCATTCGGAATACGGAGCGATTCCATAAAAACCAAGAAGCTTACCGGTATCGGTGACGGTCGTCTTCCTTCTCGTCTCATCGGAGTTCCGCCATGCTGAATAGTTCGGAGCGTTGGTTTTCATCAAGTCAGTGAGATCCAGATAAGCCCCATCATTCAAACCCGCTTCGAGACCTCCCGGATAACGTTCAGGATCAATAATGATATCGGGCAGCTCCCCGGATGAGATCATCAGGGTAAAGGCGTCCGCCTCTTGTCCCACTGGTGGTGTAATGAAGTTGACCTTGATTCCGGTCAGTTGCTCCACTTGCTTTTGTACCACCTGTTTGTTCATGTCAGGAATGTTAGGATTGGCTGGCATCCAAACGTCCAGCGTGACATCTTTCTTATAGGGATACGCTGAGTAATCGTTCGGGATGGTTTCATCGTACAGATCTTCCAAATAGGTGTCATTTAATGTGTGGTTTACCTCGTCACTCTGCGCTTGCGTAGGCTTTTGGTTGCCGCGAACATCCAGGCTTATATCCGTAAATGTGACCTTGTTCTTCTCTGTGGAAACTTCTTTATCCTGAGGTTCAGCCTCTCCTGATTCATTTTGACTGCTGCATGCTGCAGTCGAAAACAACATTGCAGACACCATCACAACACTCATGAGCCGTTTCCTAAATTTCGCCATATCCATCCCCCCGCTATGAATTTGAGAAGCGCCCCTAATGATGCCTATCTAATTTGTAATTTTCTGTATTTGAATCAAAGTATAGTTACACAATAATTGTATGTCAACGCTTTCAATCTATTTTATTGTAATATAACATCTTCGTATATTCACTATCCATTCCTTCAGTCACTACATGCACAATGAATTTATTATACTTATAACCCGATATAAACCTTGTTAAAAAGCCACTCTCACCCTTTCCAAGCAACGTTTCAATCGTTCGGTTTAACAATATCGATTTTATCCAAAGACAAATAAAGCACTATTAGTTACAAAGTTATTGTAATTATTAACATACCTATACCTGATTCCCACGTCTTCCGGTTCACTCTCCGGATGGAACTTGAAGCGCCTGATTATCACTGAAAGGCACACCAAAGTCAGGGGTTCCATCCGAATTCCAACCCAATTTCTGAACGCGCGTTGCCCTTAAAGCCGTGTCAGCCCCTGGGCTCGGGAGCGCATGGTATACAATCCAGTCTTCCTGACCATCAGGTGAGGAGGTGAAGCTGTTGTGTCCTGTGGCATATACTCCATTATTCGGGCTTTTTCGAAAAACAGGTTCCGCAGACTTGGTCCACGAAGAGGCAAGCATCGGATCATCCTGTTCATTCATGGTCAGCATGCCAAGCGCATAATCTTCAGACCAGGTTGTACTTGCCGAATATACCAGAAAAATGCGTCCATTCCGTTGCAGTGTGACCGGTCCTTCATTAATCGCCATTCCCCCCTGCTTTTCCCAGGTAAGGGTCGGGGCTGTGAGCAAAACATGATCACCTGTCAAGGAATATGGATCAGACATCCGCATCATATAGATTGCCGATCCATAGTCTGGAAAATGACCATATCCGGCATACAAAAAATAAAGCTGTCCCCTGAGCATCAGCACAGTACCGTCCAAACCGGGAACAGGAGTATTCATTGCTCCTTTCCATACCCACTCCCCTTCCATAGGATTCGGACTTTCATTCTCCAGCACGCAGATCCGCCGTGAATCGTCCCCTCCCCCATCGTTGGCCGTATAGTATATATACCATCTTCCATTCAGAAAATGGATTTCTGGTGCCCACAAATGATGGCTGTAACGCCCCCCAGGCTCCGGTGACCAGATGATTTTCCGAGTCCCTTTGTCGATTTGCGATAATCGAGAAGACTGAATAAGCTCCAGGTAATTTGAGGTTGTGCGCATAAAATAATAATGGCTATCTGAGTGCCTATAGACCCAAGGATCTGCGGATTGCATTGCAACCGGGTTATAGAAAATATTCTTGTTCGTCATTTCTTCCTTCTCCCTTCTTATCGAACTATTTTCTATTATCTGGCAGGTTATATTTACAAACAATTATGAAAACGCTTTAAATACAAGGATAAAAAAGACAACCTTCAAGCGATTTCGTCGGTCGAAAAAAACCGTCCGCAGACGGTTTCCCTGTTGAAGCGCTACTAATTGTTTTGCATCCGCCATTCCAGCGGAGTAACCCCAACCGATTTAACAAAGAAATCATAAAACCTGCTAGACGAGGTAAAACCCACTTCCGATGAGATCATCTCAACAGCCTTGTTGGTTTGCTGTAAGAGACGCTTGGCTTCCATTAGTCGAAGATTGATGATGTACTGCTTTGGGGAGACACCCACGGTTTCCGTAAATTTCTTTCGCAGATTACTGGCGGACAGAAAATGTCGAGACGCTAACTCACTGACCGTAATCGGAGTGTAATACGCCGAGTGAATCTCTTTTAGCACTTCCTGAATTATCTCTTGGCCGGTCGTATGATGAACAGGATAGGAAGAGTCGAGCGAATGATTTTGTTGGAAAAGACACAGTGAGGTCTCCAGCGCCAAACGCATTAATTGACTGGAATCGATGTTTTTTTTGTCGGAACGCCACTCTTTCTCCAATTGAGACAAACTCACTTCTGCCCACCGCAGACTGTCCTTAGAGAGGTGCGCAGTCTGAATGCGATCCCTCTGATGATCCTGCGCGTGAAAGAGATAACGAGAATGTACAGGTAACTGATCATGGTAGAAATGCACGGAAATGCCTTGCCAGGGATCGGTGCATACATAACCGTGATGAAGTGCTGGAGGAATCATGATCATGTCGCCCTTGCCCACTTTGACATTCTGCTCTGGTGAACTGTAGTACCCTTCTCCATCCAGTATAAGTGTCAGTTCATTATAATCATGTGAATGAGACTTGAATAAACCTTCGCCCTGCTCCAAATGAAACAAATTCGGTTTAAAACGCTCGATACTCACAATTAATGAGGTATTGTTATTTGGCATATCTCGCATGCTTATCACCCGCATTCATCGTATACCTTACCTGCATAATAATGTTCTGTTCATGATCACCAAACCCCTTGCCAAACAGATTCAAGCCTCCCTGATGTCTGGCATCCGGATGAATTCCAATGCGCAGTCTTAATTTGGGTTTCTCCTCGAGATGAAGATCAGACAGGGACACATCAGAAATTTTCTCTTCGTCCAGCATGGTTTTGTTGTCGTCCACACGCCATTTTTTGAGAATACCGTACTGTGTAGAACCATCAGACCACCATGCCGGATTCAGTTTACCACGGCGGTCACCCAAATCTCCGGGACTTGTCCACATCCCGATCTCAGTGCCATTAACCCAAACGGAAATATCTGAGGGCCAGTCATTGTTATAGGTTGCTACTTCAGAACAGATTTCCATGGACAATTCCAGAGCTTCAATCATGGCGCCTTGCGGAATGTCCATCGGAAGCAAATATTCCAGGTACCCTTTTGCCAGCCAGATAATCTGAGCATCAATATGCTTGGGATGATAGAAACTTGCCGGGTCATCTTCCTTCAAAATCATGTCCTCCGTGCTCGCCATACCGCATGTTGGCGCAACCTCACAGTCGCTGTAGTGCCCTATCGGCATCTGGACCTCATAGACATTCGTATCCCGTTTGGGAAAAGATGCAACCCGATCCAGGGCAATGTGAATATCATCATAGTTACGGCTACAAACCTTCATGGCTCCGCGAGAAGCCGGGAGCATTTCCGTATGTATTAAATGGGCTGCCTCCAGCACTTTAATATGATTGGCTACCGTTGACACCGGCAGGTCCAGTGCTTCGGCAATTTCGATAATGTTTAAGTTGTTGGTATTTAAAAGCTGGAGAATGTCAATCCGGGAACGAGTCGACAGGGCGTGGGTTACAGTTACCAGTTTTTCCGGGTCATTAAAGCTGAGTTCCAGCACGTATTTGCTCTCCTTTTGAAAATATGAATTAAAAATAATTCTACTGAATAACAGGAATAAACACAATGTTGCCCAACCATAAAATGGATTTTCTAATCAAGAAGCAGCAGCTTATCGCTCAGCAGTTTTCCACGCTTGATAAAAATAGCCAACTATCACAAACCGAAGCTCTTCCGATTCTTCGTCGCAAACTCAGCTCATATGATTTTCTTTTACATGTCCTTTTGTCATACGTATTGTCATTGGCCTGCTTAAGCAAAAATCAGCCAGATTGGCACGGGACAGCTTCAATTTGTGAGAGGTGTGCCGATGAATCACTGCCTCGTGAACATATAGCTGTCCCCATTTCCTGCGATTGTACAACGATGTCTAAACTTAATATGTGGACCATATGGTTTAGTATGGTATGCTTGAACACTGGACTCATTCTTAACACATCGGGTTTCGTTTGGGAGGAAAGACAGTGAATTGGATACGTCAATTTAATACGGGCGAATCCGTATTAAAAGTTAAAAATAATCGCATTATCTACTTTGCCAAATTATCCGTTCCACTCAATGCCCTAATCGCAGTGGGTAAAATACTCTTGGGAATTTTCTCGCTCTCCTTCTTTTTATGTATTAACGCCTTCTATAATATCGGCATCGCCGTTGCCAAGTACTATGCAGCAAAGGCACATGAAGACTCGAATCTCGGTGACTCCAGCCCGGAGGAGATCAGTAAAAAACAATACGCTGCTTATCACTTTATAGGCACGATTGTGTTCGCATCAAGTGTGGTGTACATCATTTATTGCAGTAAATTATTGTTCGTTGATGGCAGCAGAACACACTACCCTCGCTATGTCGCCTTCATCATAGCTGCCGTTACTTTTACCGAAATCGCCGTTTCTCTTGGGGGTGCCATCATGGCGAGACGGAATAATGAACCGGTCATTGAAGCGATCAAACTGACGAATTTCTCTTCATCTTTGATCTCACTTTCATTAACACAAACTGCGATCATGTCATTCTCATATAAAGGAGATCCTACCTTTTACAATGGACTTTCAGGCATCATTTTTGGCCTTCTGGCAGCACTCATCGGACTGTATATGATATTAAGAACCCGGGCAAGGGAATAGCCATACTATCATCTGTTGTAACCGCATCTGCTTATCGTTGAACCTAACTATAGACAGATGTTTTTTTATCATATCAAGTCATTATAAGAATAAGCACGAATTAAAGAGAACTGTTTGGCAAGAAAATGCGGAGCATAGGGCATGTCATTGCGAAGCCAGGATACAATGGTACCAATCAGGGCTGAGGAACTGTACCAGATGGCGATCTCCTTATGAATACCCGCCTGTGCAAGAGAGTTTCCCAGTTCCAAACTATCGATCTTGGCTGAAACAAGTTTCGTTAGCAATTTCAAGAGTCTCTCCGTAAAAATGGGGGTTCGTCTGGAAGCGAGAACGACGCTATAGAACTTCGAATGTTCGGCAAAGTGTTCAAGCAATTTTACAAGCACAGGCCAACCATCGTCTTTGGCAGCATCGTCCAATGGAGGAGCATGTTCGTCCACAATCCGTTCAATGTGTTCGATCATCTCGTCAGCCATTTTTTCCATCATATCTGTAATGTCACGATAATGAAGGTAAAACGTCACCCGATTAATGGTCGCTCGTTCCGCAATCCGATTAACGGACAATTTCTCGATATCCATTTCTTGTAACAGATCTACAAACGCATCCCGAATCAGCTGTCTTGTACGAAGTATCCGAGGATCTGTAGCAGACTTCTTGTCGTTTTTCATGCAAAATCACTCCTCAAATTTTAAAAATTACAATTTTAAATGATCAGTCGTTTATTTCCGAATTAAACGACAAATTTTATTGTTTCGTAAAATAAGCAACGAAAATACCCAAAATCGTAAATTGTAATCTTCAGGAATATGTATATAATTCAATAAATACAATGTAAACTATACAACACGTTGTAAATTTAGTCACGTGTGGTTTGAAAGGATGGAATGGATTGAGCCAGGCTAGTTTAAAAGAAAGAGAAAACGTAAAAAAGGGCCCCATACTGTTTATTATGATTTTGGGTGCATTTCTTGCCACTTTGAACCAAACCGTAATGAGTGTAGCAACTCCGGAGCTAATGGGTGATTTTAATATCTCAGCAGCAACAGCCCAATGGTTTACGACAGGCTACATGCTGGTAAACGGAGTTCTGATTCCCATCACGGCCTATTTCATGCAACGCTTTTCGACAAGACAATTATTTCAAGCGTCCATGTTTATTTTCCTCATCGGTACGATTATATCTGCCCTTGCGAGTAATTTTGGTACCCTGCTGACAGGACGTATGGTTCAAGCAGCCGGTGCTGGTATTATCATGCCATTGTTGATGCATGTCATTCTAACCTTGTTCACGCCTGAGAAAAGGGGCGCAGCTATGGGTATGGTCGGTTTTGCGATCATTTTCGCTCCAGCGATTGGGCCAACTCTTGCTGGTTATATTCTGGAAAACTATACATGGCAAACCATGTTTTACGGAATGATTCCATTGACGGTTATTGTTATTGGCTTTGCGTTTGTATATCTCAAAAATGTATCGGAACGAGTCAGTACCAAGTTTGACTCACTCAGTGTGTTACTGTCCACAATTGGATTTGGCGCATTACTATACGGCTTTAGCCGGGCAGGAAGTCTGGGGTGGTCAAGTGCAGAGGTAATCATATGCCTTGCAGCAGGAATCATTGCTCTTGGACTGTTCACATGGCGACAGCTCGCTTCTGCAACTCCCCTGCTCGATCTGCGGGCTTTCAAGTATAATATGTTCTCTCTGACCACGATCATTAATATCGCGATCACGATGATCATGTATGCTGACATGATGCTGCTTCCTTTATATCTGCAAAATGCGCGCGGATACACTGCATTGGAGTCTGGACTACTGTTGCTCCCAGGAGCACTTGTGATGGGCTTCCTGATGCCGGTAACGGGCAGATTGTTTGACCGCTTCGGCGCAAAATGGCTGGCTATTATCGGGATGGTTATCACCATCGTAACCACCATCGGGTTCATCGACCTTACGGATTCAACCAGTTATACGTACCTGGTATTAATGTCAACCGGTCGCCGAATTGGTATGGCCTTGCTCATGATGCCTATCCAAACGGCAGGTTTGAATCAATTGCCACCAAGACTTGGGCCACATGGTACAGCGATATCCAATACCGTCAGACAGGTCGCTGGAGCTGTAGGTACTTCATTGCTCGTCAGTGTCATGACCAGTCGTACAACGGCACATGTACAGGATATGGTTTCAAGCGGTGCAGCCAAAGGTTTAACTCAACAACAGTTGGGAATGGAATCTATGATCCAGGGAATTAATGATGCATATGTCGTCATTATCGGCATTGCCGTTCTCGGACTGCTGCTTTCTTTCTTCATTAAACGGACCAAACAAGCAACCGAGGAAGACTCCAAACAGCCTGTACGGCAAAAAGTCTCCATGAACACCAATTAAGAAACGCAAATACAGGATTTGCATCCTGTGGAGTCAGAGTCTTTATACAACAAGCGGCCGATTAGGACATTTAGATTTACGTCCAATCCGCCGCTTTTTTGTATCTTTAAACAAGTTTAAAAAAGGAAAGGACAATACGCTACTCTCAACCGTTAGAGCAATATTCCTTGCCTCACTTTTTCTTGCTCATTCTGAAATGTGCTTTTATTTCCGTTTATTATGCTCTCTCAGGGCAATCCACTGCAAACATCACATGTTCTTTCCATTTTCCTTTAATTTTAATGTTCTGGCGGCCTATCTCCTGGAAACCTGCTTTGCGGAGCACTCGAATCGATCCAATATTGTCGGGCAAAGCACCGGCTTCCACCCGCTTTATTCCCGCTTCATCAAAAGCAAACTTCAGTACCATTTGAAGAGCTTCACTCATATATCCTTTACCATTATGCCCTTGATCCAATACATAACCGACAATCCATTTGTCGGTGTGATCCAGTACAAGTTCAAACAGAGAGATTTCCCCAATGAGCTCTTGTGTAGCCTTCAGGAAAATCCCAAAAGAATACCGTTTCTCTTCTTCTCTAGCCTTCGCCCAACGCTCAAGAATTGCCACTTGGCCCTCCAGTGTATAGAAGGTATCCGATCGATCGCTTGCCGATATTTCTTCGAATACAGCCATGTTGCGTAGCTGCAAATCCAGAAGTATTTCCGCGTCTTCGACGTTCAACAACTTTAACTGGATTCGTTCTCCGGCATCATTCATATATGTTCACCATTAATCGCCCAGCTTCCCTAAATCTTCTTGTAAGTTCACAAGGCGGGTACGAATACGTTCGATAGTCTTCTGCGCCTGTGCTAACTGCTCCATCATTTTTGTTTCCTTCGACGAACCTACCGCCGAATCATAAGTTACTTTTGTTCTGACCTGGCGCAATTCCGCCTCATCATTCTTCAGGTTTTCCTCAGCTATTGCCAATTCTTCCTCTGCGATAGCAATCTGATGCTCCAAATATACGATATCTGAGGAATTGCCGTGAGCTAAACGCTGGGAATACGTCATGGTTCACCTCTTTCCCTTTATTCCAGAGCTTTTCCAATATCATATGGCTGGAGATCCATATCCAAATTCATACCCAGTGCCAACTTCGCCAGCTGGTATCCAATAAATGGCCCCATCGTCAAGCCGGAAGCACCGAGGCCATTAGCCGTGATCAGACCATGCCATCCAGGAACAGTACCCATCACCGGCAGAAAACCGGGTGTAAACGGACGGAAGCCCACTCTGACCTCCTGAAAAGTGCTATCTGCCAAGCCTGGTGCCAGTTCCAGTCCTTTATTCAAAACTTCCTGCATGCCACCTGCCGTTATCCTTGTATCATAGCTTTCCATATCATTTTCATGGGTAGCCCCGATGACAATTTTCTGTTGATCAAAAGCCAAAAGATATTGATCTGAAGGCGGCATAATGACAGGCCAACTACCCGTATCCTGCCGATCGTAGACATGCAAATGCATGATTTGTGCCTTTTGAAAATGAACCTTAAAGTTCAGTCCCAAGGGCTGTAACAGCTCATTGGCCCATGCGCCTGCACATACAACAACCTCGTCAGCGGTTATGCTCCTGCCATCCACAATGACTCCGGTTACCCGATCTGATTCATATTGAAGTGTCGCATCCCCGTGGATCAAGACCGCTCCATTGCGCTGCGCAGATCGGATCAAGGCATCGCGCAGCGCACGTCCATCTATGCGTGCAGCTCCGCTAATGTTTACCGATTGATAATGTTCCTCCAGAAGAGGAAAACGCTCACAGGTTTCCTTTTTATCCAGACGTGTAATATCGCCAATCTCCGGGGCATCTTCTTTACGCAAATGTGCTCGATCCTGCATCTTGTTGAGTTTCTCCGCATCGGTATGAATGCTAAGAGCTCCTACCCGAGCATAACCCGTTTCCGTTTCCCCTTCACTCTCAAGTTGTTCTATTAATCCGGGATAAAAACGAGCACCTGCCTTGGCGAGCTGATACCAATTCTGATTGCGCCGTTGAGATAACCAGGGACAGATAATCCCCGCAGCGGCATCCGTAGCCTGTCCTTGATCTTTTCGGTCAACAAGAACAACCTCTGCTCCGAGTTTTGCTAATTGATAGGCTGTTGATGCCCCAAGAATTCCTGATCCTACAACGATGACTTTCTTCATGATTGCATTCCTTTCCTAAATCACTGTATCCATTATAGCCTATACTGCTTTGCATAATCATGGCAAGGCAGCGTCATCGAGACGCGTATTCCTAAAAGGTTTTCGAGGAAGAGAGTTGGGGATGAAATAGCCGTTTAAATTAATGTTATTTATGTAATATAATTCAATTTAGGTTTCCCTTAACGCTGTAACCACGCTACTTACGCACATGATCCTTTAACGAAATGAGGAAAACACGACGATGCCGAAACCTAGCAAGGGGAAAACGCTGGATACTGAAATGCCGCTTATGATTACAGGGAAAAACCAGCTGACCTTAGATGAATTGATGAATTGGAATGACCATTCACGGGATTACAGCATTGTGCAGTGCATCGGAGGAACTGGGAGAATTGCAGCCAAAGATCATGAATATTCGATTCGTGAAGGAACCGCTCTTATCATGTTCCCGGAAGTTACTTACCGTTACCACAATCTGAGTGACTCATTATTGTTCGATTGTCTTTCCTTTAATGGCTATTTATTGCCTCGTTTCTTGCATACCTTGCAGATCGGGGAGCTGCGCGCCTTCAAGCCGGACGGAATGCTTCATATCCTGTTGCATGAAATAACGTTGGCGCTACAGTCCCGGCACAAGGATCAAATCTGGCACGTATCCGCATTGCTGTATATGCTTCTGGTCAGGTTAACTCTTGAGGGAGAACGTTATGGTGCTTATGAACGCTCTGATGCCCGATTAAAGCTGGGCGGACTCGTCACTTTTATCAAACAAAATTATCATCAGGATATCTCGCTCTCCATGTTAGCTCAGCAGATGAACGTCACGGAACAGCATTTGAATCGAATTTTCAAAAAAGAATTCCAGATGACTCCCCTCGATTATCTGACGCGTTATCGATTGTTGAAAGCGAAAGAAATGCTCATCCACGATGACGTCATCACTGCCCATGAAATAGCCCAGGCGGTTGGTTTCAACAGCGCCAGTTACTTTGGATCAGTGTTCAAAAAATATGAAGGGGTCTCCCCTATCGAGTTACGTAAACAGTACCTGGGTTAAAGGATTTCCATCGTAATCTCTGCCAGCGAGGTTAACCGCAAATCATGTTTCGTAAATTCCAGATTACGCGTTACCTCGTTTGGTACAATGACACAACGAATACCCGCCGCTTTGGCTGCCTTTAATCCATTTGGCGAGTCTTCGAACACTACCGCTTCGGACGCTTCGATCCCAAGACTCTTCAGAGTTAGAAGGTACAATTCCGGATCCGGTTTGACCCGCTTGACGTCCTCAGAGGTATGGATCACCGTAAATTGTTCGAAAATGCCAAGCTTGTGCAAATAACCATGCACCCAATCCCGAGTGGAGCTGGAGGCAACAGCAAGCTGAACCCCCTTATTTCTGGCAGACTGGAGCAACTCATGTACTCCTGGAAGAATGGCTGCCTGCCCCAGATATGATTCGTATTTCTGTTCAGATAGCAACTTGATATGATCGTGATCTATTGGTCTTTGCAGCGCTTGCTCGAGATAGAGAAAAGGGTGGAATTCCTCAAATGATGTCCCCACATTTTTCGACCAAAGCTCAAGCCCCAGCTCAATTCCATGCTCCTCATAGATATCGCGGAAAGCATAATACCAGGGAGTTTCCGTGTCCACAATGAGTCCATCAAAATCCAAAATAAAGGCTTTTATCATTCCGCTTTTCTCCCTCCAATGGATCGGCATGGGGATGGGCTTAGAAACGTGCAGTCAAGTCCGGATGGGTCACATTCATAGATAAAAAGTGACAGGTACATCCTGTTCCTGCCGGTGACTGTCCAACTACTCCAGCCCGAATCTCCCCCTGAATCGGCATGCCGAAATACCGAATTAGTTTCCACTCATCCCCGTCGGATGAATAAAAAAATGAAATGCAGTCTTCCACTTTGCGTATGCGCAGATAGGGATTGGCTACAGAAACTTCGATAGAATTGCAATCGTCGGAGGAGCCTTCTTTGGTTACCACCGACACAATGGTAGCTGCTTTTCCATCGTACTCAAAACACAGTTTGCACCAGTTGCGTTCATCCGCCATGACCATCAAACATCCGGAATCATATTGGTTTTTCATGTCCACGGTTAATTGCGTCGTCATTTCGAAATCGTTAGGTACAGGCATCGAAAAAAATGGTGCGGTTGAACGGATATGTTTACCCGCTGGATCATGGAAAAAGTCTGTATCTGCCTGTGCTTCCACAATCAGCCCTCCCTGATCGGTATAAGACCAGGTATCCGGCTCATTGATCCAATTCAGTTGGTTTCTGTTTTCTGTTGCCAATATGTTTGTCATCTCTTTGCCTCCCAAGATATTTTCTGTATCATATATTCGTGCTATATACAGAAAACCCCTTCTTCTACATATTTTTGTAGGATTCGATGACTTGGGAGTGTTTCTGAGGATCAGGCAGGAATAACATAATGATCATAAGCAGGAGGTAAAGTACAAGAATGACACTAAATAATAGCATTGGATTATAGTGATAGAGCAGACCCGTCAGATAACCTGATGGGATAGCTGTTAGTGTCATGACGGTCTGTACTGCCGAGAACATATCGGCTTTTTCGTGCGTGCCCAATCGGTTCATAAGCAGCGAGTCCCGGTACGTTTGCAAGATAAAATTGCCTGCCGCGAGCACGATCAGAGTCAGAAAGAGCATCGCTATGTTTCCCACTGGAATCAGAAGAAACAGTACTGCCCCGGCTGTGCTGAGTATAATGGAAAAACCGACATACTTCTCTTCCGAGCGTCGTTTCAGACGCGGGATGATTACGAGGTACAGCAGCATGACGGTTACCGCGGTCACTACCGGAATAAACGAGATAACACGATCATCAAACTTTAACTGTTCCTTGAAAAAAATCACCTGAAAAAAATTCAATTGCAGGATCAGATTGGACAACACCGTAATCAAAATAATCGGAAATAGTCTCCGTTTGTAGAACGATCTGCCGAATAAGCGCAAACTGGAAGCGAGGCTATGCATCACGCGAGTCTGACTATGCATTCCCATAAGTTCTTTCCCGACCTCTGTCTCATCCGTGTACCGATTCCGAATGAAGAACATGGCGGTCATCAGAATTCCCCCGATAAAATAGATACTGGCGAGTGTAGGCCCAATACCAAAGTCTGCAATGACTACTCCTGCAATAGGTGTCAGGACCCCAGCACCTGTAATGATCATGTTGAGGATTGCGAAGACCTTGGATCGTTTGTGTTCCTCAACATCCTCGATGATTAGACAGTTGAAGGAAACCGTCACAAATTTGGAAGTGGCATTTAGTAAGTAAGCGATCAGAAACAACCAGAAATTTTGGGAAAAAGCCCAGATAAACATGGGAATACTCCATGCAACCAAATCAAAAATCAGTGTTGTTCGCTTACGCCCCAACTTATTCGTGATGGAGCCTGCAAACAATTGAAATATAAAGGCAAAGTAAAGATTTACTGAATTGATCAAACCAATTTCAATATCCGAAAGTCCAGCGTCCTTCATATATAAGGGAGCATAGAAGAGAACGATTGTTCCTGGAATGGCCCATACCGGCTCGAGTAAAATGGAGTACCGCGGATTTTTCGGCAAATCTTGAAGCAGCTTCAATCCATATCCCCCTCTTTCTGCGGCGGTTTTCACCGCTGCGAATTCCTTCTTTTCGCAGCGGAAAACCCTCCAATATCTACATACTTATAAGATCAAAGCGGTTTTAACCGAATTCATGGGCAGTTTCTCCCCAGTCCGCAGATGATAACCAATCGTTCCGTTAAATGCCTGTTCATAGTCACTCAGCAGTTCCGTGGATGTCACCATTTGCTCCAGTTCCGGGATGCTTTGTGCAAATTTCAATGCTGTACTGATCATCGAGTGATTAGCCACCGCACCAATGATGCTAATTCCGTCATTAATAACGTGTGTCGATTTGAACGTCACTTCATAGCTGTCGTCATAGCCCATAGGAATGATTCTGCCGCCTTTGGCAATCAGATCAAATCCCACATGAAGCTGGTTCCCGACAGCATCCACCACGATATCAAATTTCTTATTGTTATTGATCTCGTATACCTGATCCAGCGTCAGTTCCTGAGGATAGAAAACATGGTCGGCGATCTCTGAAGCGAACTCTTTGCGGAATGGATCAACTTCCGTGCCTACAGTAAGTCTTGCCAATCGTTTGCTCACAAGCTGACACAGGGAACCGATTGCACCGGAACCGAGTACCAGTACAGAGTCACTTGGCTTAGTCCCTGCTTTCATGAATGTCTGCAGAACACATCCCAGTGGTTCGATCATCATGGCCGTTTCCCAGCTCATGGAGTCCGGGATGGCATAGATATACTTCTCGTCCCCAACGTAATATTCGGCAAAGGTTCCGTGAGTGGTCATGCCTACTTGATAGTCATCAAAATTCTCGCAGTAGATGAACAGACCTTCGCGGCAATAGGAGCAGGTACCGCAAGATTGCGTGGGATCAACCAATACCCGATCACCGATCTTGAAACCACGAACTTCATCGCCCACCTCAACTACGGTGCCGACACCTTCATGACCAATAATCGTTCCTTTATTTGCAGGCACTTTGCCTTTGACAATATTCAGATCTGTACCGCAAATACCTGAACCATAGATTTTAATTTTCACCTGGTTTGGCTTTTGAATGGTTGGCTCCTCAATCTCCTGATAAGTCACCTGTTTGAGATCCTGATATACGATTGCTTTCATTGAATACTCCTCCTTATTGGTTCCCCTTACAGGGTTATACTTTAAACGTTTTCGATAAGCTCATTGCGAAAGGTGCTGCTGCTTCAATACCTCTTTCCAATCCGATAGCGTCTGCAAAAGAGCCTCCTCTACCCATAGCAATTCATCCCGGGTATGAGCATCTGAGA
This sequence comes from Paenibacillus sp. JNUCC-31, assembly GCF_014844075.1. Lineage (NCBI taxonomy): Bacteria > Bacillati > Bacillota > Bacilli > Caryophanales > Paenibacillaceae > Paenibacillus > Paenibacillus sp. JNUCC31. The sequence goes on along the minus strand of NZ_CP062165.1, from coordinate 6,778,381 downwards.
AAATAAAATATCCTTTGGTGAAAATGCCGAAGTGGGCCATTCTTTTAACGATAAACTCACGGAATGGATCGGTCTGAAAGTTATCCTCCGACACAGATTGAATCGAGAAACTCGCATAGGTCCCCTTCAACGCCAACTGATCCGTCAATCCAAGAAGTACAAGTTCGGCTTCAATAAGATCCATAATCCGGATGGTAGCCTCCCGCCAGCTTGGCCATACTTTCGCGCTCTTCATCAATCGCTCACATGCAATGGCTGCCGCGAGTGCAGTGGTCTCACTGGAATGAGCATTGCTGAACCTTACCTGTCCTGATAGCGACATCAAATGTTCTGGTCCCATCACGGCTGCAAGGGGCATTCCATTCGCCATACCTTTGGAGATACAGAGCAGATCAGGCCAGATGTCATACTCTCCAGCTGTAGCCTGCTTACCCATTCGAATACCCGAAGTTACTTCATCAAAGATGACAATAATATCCAATAAACGGCATAGGGATACGACTTTCTCCAACGGTTCACGTTTCCATTCATTCGGACACAGAACAATGCAGGCGATATCCTCGGGAGAGGATGTGATTTGGGCCTCAATACGCTCAGGCGAAGGCTTGTCCACCCATATTGTTGTACGCTCAATATCCACCGGAATGCCTCGCTCTTTCGTTTCGCGGCCGTAGTAACCATACGCAGACCAGTCATGCCATCCATGATAGGCAGTTGCAATGACCTTGCTTTTGCCGCTTCCCGCACGAGCCAGACGTACGGCTCCACTGACTGCATCGGCACCGCTCTTGGTGAATCGCAGTGAGGGGTAACGGCCTTCAAATCGCTCCAAAATCAGTTCAGCGCATTCAAGTTCAATGTCAGCAGGGATCGAATAACTTGTACCTTTTTTCAGCTGATGGATGACGGTCAGTTGAACTTCATGCCTTGCATGTCCCCATGGGGCCGTACCCATCGCCATCTCACAGTCCAGCCATTCATTTCCATCGATATCTATAAAACGGGAATTGCGCGCTTCGGCGCAACATACGGGAGTGTAACCCGGAAACAATCGCTCAGGTGCTTTAGCCAACGTACTGCATCCACTCGGAATGACCTTTTCGACCTGTTCCAACCACTCCAGATTCCGGGTAAATCTTACGGCACGATCCAGCGTGCTCTCTTTTAAATTCACCTTTGGTTCCTCCCTGTTTACTTGGTTTATAAGTTATCGAACTTTGGTGCCAGGCCAGCAGCCATCATATATGCGATCCATGGTAATGACATTGCCATACAGATCAATAATCAAATCTTTGGCCCGATGGGCATGTCTCATTTCGATCCAGTAGCGGTTCTCCAGCAAACGGGCGAAGTTGTCTACCAGAAATAATAAACGGTTCTCGCTATGAATCAGTTCTTTGCCCAAGACCTGGGGCAACCAGATGGCTCCATTAGAGTTAAAACGGTTGGAATAGTCACGTACCTCAGCAACAGGTGCAATGCCCGCTTCCTCCAGTTTGGTCCAGAACGTATCGGCGTCACTGCGAACTTCCGCAAGGTCAATCCCGATGATCGGCAGATGTTCGTATTCACTTTGGCGGTCCAGCTGCCCCTTCAGATGACTGAATACAAATGGCCAAACATCAGCCTCGATTTCCCCGCCCCATTTTTTCCAGAAACGTGCCAGATTGTTTTTTCGGTTGAAATTCCGGTGTATGCCACTGCTCCGCTCCCAGTGATACGCCTGAATATTGGGGTTAATGACCGTATCGTATCCGGCCGCTCGTGCCCGCATCTGATAATCAAAATCCTCATATCCGTTAAAGAACTTCTCATCCAGATTGCCAATGGTCTCATAGACTTCCCGCTTCATGCCGAACATCGCGAATACCACCAGTTGAACGGAGAAGGTGTCCTTCGGGATATCTTCAGGCGATGCGTTCAGGAACAGGTGCCGGCCGATGGTGTCCGCAAAAGCAATGCCGCAATGCTGCACACCTCCTGTCTGCGGATACAACAGAACCCCTCCGATCATGCCAATCGTAATATCGCTGTCCAGTGTCTCTTTCATCATCGGTTGCCAGTCCGGCTGGAGAATCGTGTCGGAATCCAGGAAGAAAATGTATTCCCCTTTGGCAAGACTTAGTGCGCTATTGATCGATACGGCGCAACCGAGTGGAAAATCATGCTGAAGAATCTCGATGGTCACACCTTCTCTTACTTCTTGCTTCAATCTATCCAGATGTTGAAAGACTGCTGAGCCGGAACCGTCGTTGATAAAAATAATCTGAGTGGATGGACTTACCGTCCGGAGCAGCGAATCAGTGAACAGGTTCAAAATGTTATAGTCCTGGTTGACTGGCACAATAATGGTGTAAAGCATGGAATCCCTCCTGTTGGATATGATGGAATATGCGTACAAAAGCGGTTAAAACGGTACTGCGTCATTTGTAGATTATCGACCTCCTTGTCGAGAATTCACTGTCTTAATTTGGTAATGATTTGAATCTACTAGAAATTTATATCATTTTTTGTAAGTTTTAAATCTTAAATTCTGAACTCTGTTAAAATTTGAATGTGTTCCCGGAAGAAAACGTAATCCATTTCGAGCAATTACATTCGCTTCCCACACAAAAAACACGCCCAGAGTCATTTCCGTATCAATGGACACGGTCGACTGCCAGACGTGCTTCCAATGCAATATTACATAATTACATAACATTAGCGGCTACTTATTTGGCTCTGAAGCCATGATAGAATGTATCCACAACCAATGAAGCTGCCGATTTACGAGCAATATGACCACTTATAACCTGCTGCCAGGTCAGGAACAAAATCGAATACAATACATCTACAATCCAATTCTTGTCCACATTTTGACGGAAATATCCCTTTTGCTGCAACAAACCGACGGCCTGCAGAATGGGCTCTCTCAGTTTCAAATCTGCTCCTTCAATCTCAGGATTATAAAGAACGGTTGCATCATGGGTAAGGAAATAGATTTTATCTCCTAACGGAATAAGCACTTCAATCAGCTCGGGAATATACGATTCACAGTTTTCTTCATCCAGATGAATATTTTGCATGGCCTCACTTACGACCTCAATCGCACGCAAGCCCAGATGAACCATTAATTGTTCACGACTCTCCACGTATCGGTGCAGTGTCGCGATCCCGATTCTTGCTGAATCAGCAATGTCATTCATGGAAGCATTCGGCTTTTCAATCAGCAATTTGGTCGCTTCGTCCAAAATGGAGTGAAGTCTTGTTTGCTTCATCGATGTCATTTCTTTTTTCAATGTGTGCACACCTCTTAAGGAGTATATTCTATAAATTGATTCAATCATCCATCAAATGATGGGATATGCCTATAAAAATTATAGCACAACTCCCCACAATACCAATGCCTGATGGACAATCGTCCCTGTAAAACTCAAAAGCCGCCTTTCGGCGGCTCTTCACATTTATTACATTTCTCCTTGCTTATAGCTCGATAATCCTCGTTGCGATATTTGCGCAAAATTCACTGTCATGTTCAACAAAAAGAAGGGTTGGAGAATACTCCAGCAGCAACTCTTCGATTTGCATGCGAGAAATGACATCTACAAAGTTGAGTGGTTCATCCCAAATGTGCAAATGAGCTTGCTCACTCAGGCTTTTGGCAATCAGCACTTTCTTTTTTTGGCCAGCGCTAAACGTCGAGATATCTTTCTCCAATTGCAGCCTGGAAAAATCCAGCTTTCTTAGGATCGATTTAAACAAGCTTTCATCGATTCCCTGCGTAACAGCATAATCCGATAACTGTCCTCCGAGATGAGACGTGTCCTGTGAGACATACGAGATTTTAAGCTGAGGATCCTTTCGAAAATGACCTGTATGTGGGATATTTTCACCACAAATCAATTTAAGGATGCTTGATTTTCCAGATCCGTTTTTACCGTAAAGCGCGATACGATCCCCTTTTTCAACTGTGAAACTGATATCCTCACACACCGTATTGGATCCGTATGCAATCGATACATGTTCCAATTCGACAAGTTCCTTTTTGTGAAAATCCAGTTGATGAATCTGCAAGCGTTCTGCATTTTCAATATTTTTGAGCAATTTGGACTTTTCTTGGATGGCGGATTGCTGTCTCTGCTCTATATTTTTGGAACGTTTCATCATTTTTGCAGCCTTGTGTCCAATATAGCCTTTATCTACCTTTGAACCGGAATTTCTCGTGCCATTTTTTGTTTTTTCGACTTCATGCGACCATCCCCCCGTCCGTTTGGCCGAGTCAGATAGACGCTTGATGTCCTTTATTAATTTCTCATTACTGGCAAGCTCAAACTGATCTTGCCTTTGTTTGTTTTCCCACCAAGCGGAGAAATTCCCTTTCTGAATCTCGATGTTATTTTTATTGATGGACAGGATGTGGTCTACGCTGTTATCCAAAAAGGATCGATCATGAGATACCAAAATAAATCCACTTTTGCTGCGCAGATAATTACTGACGAGTTTTCTGGCATGAATGTCGAGATGATTGGTAGGCTCATCAATAAGCAGAAATCGATTATCCTTCAGGAACAAAGCAGCCAGCATGACCTTCGTTTGTTCTCCATTGGATAAAGAATCGAAAGGTCGATACAGAACGTCTTCCGAAATCTTTAACAGGTTAAGCTCCCGGACCAGCTGCCAGTGCAGATATTCAGGATAAATCTCTTCAATAACGTCGAGAGTCATAGCTTCTTTATTCTCCACCTGAAAGGGAAAGTATTCAAAGCTAACATTCGCAGAGATATTTCCACTGTATTCATATTTACCGAGCAACAGATTGAGGAATGTTGTTTTGCCTCTGCCGTTCCTTCCGGTAAAACCCAATTTCCAATCGGAGTCCAACTGAAAACTCACATTTTCAAATATGTTATCGTAACTGCCATCATAGGCAAAAGTCAGGTTTGTAACATTGATTAAAGACATAAGGATCATCCTTTTTATGTGAAATATAAAAGTTAGTCGGGCGGGGTATTTAACCACGACATGGTCCTTCACTTTATATTTGAACATAATCAGAATTTTAATCCGCTCCTGAATGAATGACACACTTCTCCATGTCTGATTTATTAGAATATCCTCAGATGAAAAAACGCAAATAAGCCCCAGTTCACCGGTACTTTTTGCGTTACATCAACCTGACTATACGATAAAGAAACTTAGCGATATACCTTTCGGGCGCCAAGTGAATCTATGCATAGGAGGATAAAGTGCCGGATTCTGATTAGTTATGTTGTGAACCATGTCAGTCTTCATGTTCGTTGACAGGTCCACATAAACATCTACAACATCTAATTCAGTCATCGCGCTATCCCCCTTTTAAAGCTCAACAATTTGATACAAAAAACTTAACATGGAATACAACCAGGGGTCAAGATGAGAAAATCGAATAGTGACTCTTCATAATTCCCCCCTTATTAACTCATGAAATTCTCTCCCGAAGTCAGTATAAATAGCCCAGGAAATCGAGTTCTCCCTCACTCCATGACAAGGTTCCAACTTCTTTAATCATTAATCCCTCAACCTTTTGGCATCCAATTCCGATGGTTGTTAAAGTTTCATGGTCAATTTTTAGCCATTTACATGGATTGCTTACCGCTTTGTATCCATGTTTGCTATACAATTCCTCATGATCCGCAAATAAAAGTACAAAATCACTATTCTTTTGAGATCGTTTTTCCGCTTCAGAAAGCAGCAGGGAACCGAGTCCTTGTGAGCGATGTGCAGTAGAGACACATAAATCGATGATGCCCATTACTCGTACTGCTTTTCCATTTAAATTCATCACTCTATAGTCTAATCCTATATGCCCTATCAATTGATGATCCGGGCTGAACGCCAATATTCTGCACAATGGGATTTGTTTGAAAAACAATCTGTCTTCGGGATATACCTCTGGAAAACTGGCAACAAGCAATTCTTGAAGCGCCATGGACCAATCTTCGCTCAGATCCATATCGTAAACTGTAATAAATTCCAATAAAACGCCTCCTTTTTGATTGGTCAACTTTTTGGTTACTGGTCAGCACCCTGACTATACTTCTACGTATATCTCGATGTTGTAATTCATCGGGATTGCTTTTCACGAAATAACTAAACAGGTCCACTGCAACACTGTTCCACAGACTTGCACATCCTATGGTTTAAGCGAGGGATTTAGTCATTTGATTTCCGATAACCAGCCTAAGGAACATAGGCATCCTCTACCTCAACTTTTCGTTCATTTCCGTCTGCTATGTATCTAACTTTAATGATGTTTCCTTTCTGAAAGTGGGGTATATGTGTGACCGGGATATATGTCTCCACAATCGATGGAAAGGTGCGTCCATCCGTTTGAGTTACAGTCAAATCCAGACGCACTCCCGGCCTTCCATCCATACTGGATGAAGTCTGCACAATATCATGAATAACTGCCCCCGCGGGAATTCCCTCCATCAAAATACTTTTTCGAAGGTGCTGTTTCTGTTGATTGTTACGCAGCAGTTTAAATGCCATAATCGTAGTGATCGTGCCTGTAATAAGCCCAAAGCCAATAATAGCAACAATAGTAATTAATGTGGTCGTCATAATGGCCTCCTTTTATTAGAAACGTATGTTTACTACTTCTTGTTTATATCTCTTATTCCTGCAAACTTGCTTGAACTGGAACGCCTAAATGCCAAAAAACCGCCATAGAGGCGGTTTCTTGGTGTTTATGAAGTTCTTGGCGTTTTACGCAAATGCACCTAATCCACTTTCGCACCATAAGAACGTACAAACAGAACCGATTGTTCGCGATCCAAACGTACGCCTTTGATATCCAATGATTTCAGATCGATTCCTTCCAGGTTAGCCCCTCTAAGATCAGCCCCTTGCAGCTTGGCTCTGCTTAAAATAGCTCTTGTGAGATCACAGTCTCTCAAATCCGCTTTGGTAAAATCCGTATCCGTAAAATCGGCTTCAAAGAAACGAATTCCTCGTAAATCCTGTTTGCCCAATCGGGTATGTCTCAGATTCGTATAAGACCAATCGCCTTGACTTAGTGTAATTCCATCCATTTGCGCACCGGAGAAGTCCGACCCAGTCATCTTGCAGGAACTGAATTTGGAAGCGAAGAGATTAGCACCACCAAATAAACAATTCTCAAAAGCCGATTCTCTATGAATAGAGCCATTCATGGATGCACCTTTAAAGTCACATTCGATAAAACGGCAGTTGCTTGTCTCGATTTCTTCCATGGAAGCGTTCATAAAGGTACATTGTTTGAAAACACAACTGATCAGTTCTCCATAACGCAAATCACGTCCTTCAAAATGTACAGCCTCATATTCCTGATCCTTATATTGATACACTACGTACACCCCATTTGATAATTATCATGTGTCCACCAGTTAAAGAACTTTTTATAATATACCATACGGCTGTCAAGTACCTGCTTAAACGCCTGCAAAAGTCAAGAATCTTATTTTCAAAAAAACGTAGAAGTTACAATAAAAAAACCGCGATATTCGCGGCTTTTCGCTCTCCAATATATGTTTTGCTAGTACTTCAATCGGATGTGAACAGAGATCCGTGACGATTCGTTTTTGTAGGGGTCTTTATCTTGCTTTTCTTCTTGCACAGTCCACAGTCTGCCAACCAACGATTGCAGCAAGTTAATCTCTTGCAAGGTCAAGTGAACCTGTTTCAGTGACAGATCTTCCTGAATATAATCCTCATCTGCCCTGAGGCCAAAGCGGAAATAGAGCAGTCTTTTCAAGGCATTCAGATGCAAAAACTTAAACTCATAGACTCCGCTGCGTATGGCCTCTTCCCAGTTGTCTCCCACTTCAACTGCTGTATCCAGTCTCTCCGCCAGATCCATCGTCGGTTCCTTGATCTTGGATAACAATAGGGAGAAGTCTTTTCTCTGCAAACAATCAATAATCACATCACTCGGTTCTCCGCTTGTCAGTACATTTTCCACTAACAGGGCTACAGGAATGGAAAGTTGAACTTGACTCATGCTCCGCTCTCTCCATTTTTGAGGTATTGATTAAACCATGCATTTACCTGTTCAAAGCTATCCACGCGCAGCGAAGGTTTCCCGCTTTTGAGCAGAGAGTGATTAGAGCCAGGATATCGAATCAGTTTGGTCGTTTTTCCATATCGTTTCAAAGTGGTATATAACTCCTCCGCCTGTCCGATCGGTGTACGATAGTCTTGCTCTCCATGCATGATCAGTAATGGCGTTTCAATCTTGTGCGCGTGAGCAAGGGGTGAACGGGACCACAATAAGTCAGCATGTTCAGCCGGATTGCCACCAATAACTCCCTCCACATAAGAGATTCCAATATCGCTGGTTCCATACATGGATAACCAATTGGATATGCACCGCTGGGTTACCGCCGCTTTGAATCGGTTGGTATGAGCCACGATCCAGTTGGTCATGACACCTCCATAACTGCCACCACCTATGCCAAGACGTGTTTCATCCAGGAAATCGGTTGTAGCCAGTACATGATCCACCGCCTCCAGCAAGTCCCGGAAGTCTCCCCCGGCAAAATCACCCCGGCAAGCTCTGGCAAATTCCTGCCCGTATCCCATACTTCCACGGGGGTTTACCCATAGAACAGCATACCCCTGTGCAGCAAGTGTCTGCATTTCGTGGCTGAAAGTGCCTGTATACATCGCATGAGGCCCACCATGAATCTGTAAAATCATCGGTACTTTCAGGTTCGGTCCATTCATAACCGGCTTCAGTAACCAGCCTTGAATCGGCCATCCGTCCGATGATGTAAACTCAACACGTTCAGGTACATTTACTTGCAGTTCTGCGATGAATTCATCGTTTCGCTGTGTCAGTCTGATCATATCCCCACTGTCGATATCCACACGGTACAGTTCCCCGGGACGATCCTCAGTCAATGCGCCAATGACCAGTGTCTTACCATCAGGTGACAGGGTATATTGATACACATCCTTCTCGCCGTTTCCCGTCACTGATTGGCAATGACCATTCTCGGTGATTCGATACACATCCACACTTCCGCCATGAGTCCCCAATACGTACGCCGTACGTTTCGCAAGACGGTGATCCATCAGAGGCGACGGAGATGGGCTTGCCGCTTTCATGTCTCCAAGAGCTGCGTTTCCTAACTGCATATCGATCTCGGATGCAAGCTGCTTTGGAATACCTCCACTAAGCGGCACTTCATATAATCTGTTATGACTCCCACTGCCATACTCACGGTCACTGGCGATCAGGATCAGGTGCTGTCCGTCGGGTGAATACGCGAATTGGCTCACCAGCAGGGTGGAATCTGTTACTTTGCATATCTTGCCGCTTTGCAACCGCACGGTATGTACATCTGCAAAATACAACAGATCAGCGTCCAGTTCCTCATCCTGCCCTTGCTTTGAAATAAAAGATATGGACAGACTGTCCGGTGACCAGACTGGGGCAGTAACATTCCAATGTCCGGACGTAACCTGAGTAATGGTTCCATTTCCGATCTCATATACAAACAAATGGCTATAAAGACCATCCCACCAACCAGAGCCTTCCGCTTTGGGAGTTGTGCGTTCAAACACCTTGCCCCTCAAGGGGCTTACCTTAGATGATTCGCCTGTCTTAGACGCTTCGTCAGCCTTCGCCTCTTCTTTCCCTCGTACAACTTTGCTGGTGAATGCAATATATTTTCCATCTGGAGACCAGACAAATTGCGATAGCTTACGCTCAGGTGAGATGCGATTTACAACAGTTGTATCATTTGGTGAAATAGTCCATAACCCCTTACCCCCACTTTCCAACCGTAAAAAAGCGAGCTGGGTTCCATCCGGTGACCAGGCAGGAGAAGAATCCTTTAATCCATCTGTAAGGGGCTTGTCCCCACTACCGTCCAGAGAAACGCCCCGAATTTGCGTCTGATACTCATTTTTCTGCTTATCAATGGTCTGTTCAACGTACGCCACCTGACCATCCACATTGATCACAGGCTGACTTACCCAGCGATAATGATATAAGTCCTCTGGTAAGATCGGTCTCCGGTTCATATCCATGGCTCCTTTCTGTCGTTTCTATTATTTTTTGTTCGTATCCGTACGTGGATCAAGCACATCACGCAGCCAATCTCCCAAGAAAATAACGCCAAGAACCGTCAGGGTTATTGCCAATCCAGGGAACGTTGCCACCCACCAGCTTGTAGCCACATACTGCCTGCCATCACTGAGCATGCCTCCCCAGGAAATGTCAGGCGGCTTGATGCCCAGACCCAGGAAACTAAGCGAAGCTTCCATAATGATGGTGGTCCCGACATTCATCCCGCAGATCACGATAAAGGAAGATAAAATATTCGGCAGAATGTGCTTCAGAATCAATCTCCCGTTCTTGGCACCGATGGATCTGGCAGCATGAACAAAGTCCCTCTCCTTGATACTCAGCACCTCACTGCGAACCACACGGGTGAAAGGAACCCAGTTGGTCACACCGATAACCAAAATCAGCGTTGTAATTCCTGGACCCACAATGGCCATTACAACGAGCATAAACAGAATGGTAGGGATGGCCATAAATGCATCACCCACGCGCATAATAACTGCATCCAGCCATTTTCCGTAAAATCCGGACAAGAGACCAAGGATGGCACCAATGATTCCGGACACGATGACCGCACCCATGCCCACGATTAATGATACCCGCGCACCATATACGATTCGGCTCCACATATCCCTGCCCAGATTATCCGTACCCAGCCAATATTCAGCCGTTCCCCCCTCAAGCCAAGCAGGCGGTTTAAGACGATTGAGAGGATTAACTGCACCCGGATCATGACTCGTTAACAGAGGTGCACAAATAGCGATTAATACAACCAACAAAACGAGCACAGCGCCAAATATTCCGGTTTTGCTGATAATCAGTTGATTCCAGATATAGCGAAGTCCTGTTGGTGTACGTAAATTCTCATGTTCCTGTCCTGCACCCGGCATTGGCATTTCATTGCTGCCTGTCATCGATTGCACCTCCTTCTAATCGTATTTAATCCGTGGATCAAGCAGCCTGTAGGCCACGTCCGTCAATATATTGGTTACAACCACAATAAACGCAATGACAAAAACAGCAGCCTGTACAATCGCCATGTCATGCGTGTTGACGGCAACAACCAGCAGTTGACCCAGCCCGGGCCAGGAGAATACGGTCTCGGTAATCAATGTTCCACCGATCAAGCTTGTAAATTGCAAACTCATAATCGTCACGACTGGAATCAAGCCATTGCGAAACGCATGTCTGCCAATCACGACCATCCGGCCGAGCCCCTTGCTCCGTGCCGTACGGATGTAATCCTGACTCAGAATTTCCAGCATGCTGGAGCGAATCAGACGAGTCATCTGAGCAGCCAGTCCGACCCCAAGCGTAAAGGCAGGCAATATCAAGTGTGATATTCCACCTCGGCCGGAGACGGGCAGAACACCCAACATAACCGAAAATAATAAAATCAGCATGATGCCCATCCAGAAGTTCGGCATGGCTTTTCCAATTACCGATATCCCGGAGATGATCAGATCGGTAAACGTGTTACGTTTAACAGCTGAGGCAACACCCAACGGTATAGCCATGACAATGGCAAAAAACATCGCGGCAACAGCGAGTTCAAAACTTGCCGGCAATCGTTCCAGCACAAGCTGTAAGGCCGGCTCTCCATAACGGAAGGATTGGCCAAAATCCCCCTGCAAGGCACTGCCCAGGAACTTGATATACTGCGTGTATAACGGCTGGTCCAGTCCAAGTGCCTGCGTCAACACAGCCCGGTCTTCAGCAGTAGCTGTTTCCGGCAGCATCAGGGCAACCGGATCTCCCGTGACGCGGACCAATATGAATACGATTAATGAAACAATGAACAGAACCGGAATAACCTGCAGTAATGACTTGAGTACATATTTGCCCATTCTCTGTCCACCTCCTTTTAAAAAAGAACGACAGGAACGTGGTACAGTCCCTGCCGTTCAAGGCTTATCTTTGTTATAACAGGTTGTTCTGTCTGATGTTACTGTGCAGGTGTGATCTCGTCAGCATAGAACATCTCGTCACTACGCGGCTGGAAGTTCACACGGCTATCTGTTCCATAAACCCCTTCCATCTGGTACAAATACACAGCTGGGCGATCTTCAGCAAGAATGTGCTGAACTTGCTGGTATTCTTTCTCCCTGGAAGCCGGGTCCATGTTAACCAGCGCAGACTGGAGCAATTTCTCCACTTCCGGATTGTTATAATCCGACTCTCCTTTGGCCTCTTCCACCATGTAACGATTGTAGTTATTGGAAGCATCAAAGAGGGAGTTACCAATTCCGATCATGAAAATTTCCTTGAATGATTTGGAACTATAACGCTCACTGAAAGCACTTGGTTCAAGCACGTCCAGATTGATTTTGAAGCCCACTTGCTCCAGCATCGCTGCCACGACTTCGGCAGGCTCTTTGTACTGGGAGGATACCGAGATGGTCATCTCCGCTTCACCTTCCGCATACCCTGCTTCCTGCAGCAGCTGCTTCGCCTTCTCTTGATCATACAGCGATGTTTTGTACAATGAAGGATCTGCCCCAAAGTTGCCAGGTGTCACGGATGTACGGGTAACGATACCTGCACCTCCGGCAATGCTGTCTACAATGCCCTGCTTGTCAATCGCCAGATCAATAGCCTCACGAACTTTCGGATCAGCTGTGACGCTGCCTTCTGTTTGACGGAAAATCAACTGAAGTACACGTTGGATCGGCGCTTTGACGATCTTCTTGTCCGCTTCGCCTTCAATACGAGCAATGTCTGTGGATGGTATGGATGCAGCGATATCAACTCCACCAGCCAGAAGTTCAGATACTCGTGTGGAAGCTTCCGGTATAACACGGAATACAACTTCATTCCATTTCGGTTCACCATCGAAGTAATTTTCATTTTTCACAAGTTCAACACGATCATCCTTTGTCCATTTGCTAAATTGGTATGGACCCGTGCCAACAGGTTGTTTCAGGAATTGATCAAAACCTTTGTCCTCAATATATTTTGCCGGCAGGATGCCTGCTCCCATTTTGGACAGACGATTAAGCAGCAGCGGATCTGGCCCGTCTGTAATAATATCTACCGTATATTCATCGACCGCTTTGACTTCAACGATGTTTTTGAAGTAGCTGTTTTGTTTCAGAGTGCTGTCTTTGGCTACACGCTCAAGCGTATATTTCACATCCGCCGAGGTGAATGGATCTCCATTATGGAAAGTCACCCCTTCACGCAGCTTGAAGCGCCAAGTTGTGTCATTCACCTGTTCCCATGAAGTCGCGAGTCCTGGAACTTTCTTCTGTTCACTGTCATTTTTGATCAGGTAATCAAATACGTTGACCAGTACTGCTTCACTGGACGTATTATTGTTGTTATGGGGATCGAAGCTCTCAATATCTGTAGCAGCTGCGATGGTAAGCGTAGTGCTGGCAGATGTTCCGCTTCCTGATTCACTTGATGCCGAATTGCTATCTGTACCAGTGCTCTTTCCACCGCAAGCGCTAAGCACCAGTACTACAGCCAATAATGTGATCCACATGCTTGTCCATTGTCTTTTTCTCATTGTCCATGCTCCCCCTTAGAAGTTGTGTTTCTTGCCAAAAATTCAAGCGCTACGGCAGACAGCATACCCACACCATAAGGCATTACCGTCTCATCGAGATCGAACATTGGATGGTGAAGCGGGTAACGGGTTCGCTCTTCCTCATTCCCTGAACCCAATCGAAAGAAAACACCTGGAATCTGTTCACAGTAGAACGCAAAATCCTCGCCGCCCGTGGAAGGCTGAATGCTGCTCCACCCCTTCGCCCATTCAAGACTATCAACGGTCTCCGCAAGCAGGTCCACCATGCCCAGATCGTTAACTACAACCGGGTAGCCATCGCCATAGATGACTTCGTAACCGGCGCCGAACGAACTGCATACCCCACTAACGACCTGTTCAATCAAGGCTGGCATGCGTTCACGAATGGACGGAGAAAGCGTCCGAACTGTACCAATCATCTCGACCTCCGGAGCAATCGCTGTCCCCATGTAGCCACCGGTGATTTTACCGATCGTTACCACAACCGGCTCAAGCGGGTCTACCATACGACTAGCCAGGTTCTGAAGTGCAGTGATAACCTGAGCAGATACGGCAATGGCATCGATACCTTCATGCGGACGGGCAGCATGTCCACCTTTGCCAAGTATCCGAATCACCAGACGGTCTGCCGAGGCAAACGCCACGCCTTTGCTTACCCCGACAGTACCCGTATCTTGCCCAGGAGTCATATGTAACCCTGCGATCGCGTCGACTTTCGGATTCTCCAGTACCCCATCCTGAATCATGGCACGTGCACCTGCCAATCCTTCTTCGGCAGGCTGGAACACAAACTTGATGTTGCCCGATTTCGGTCTGCCGAGGCTTGTTAGCAGCTCAGCCGCACCCATCAGAATGGTTGTATGCGCGTCATGCCCACACAGATGGGCTTTGCCTTCTACCTGGGAGCTGTAGTCAGCTACCTTTTGATCCTGAATTGGCAATGCATCCATATCTGCCCGAAGTGCGAACGTAGGCCCTTCCGTTTCTCCCCGCAGCACTCCCACGACTCCGGTTTTCCCGACATTACGTGTTACTTCAAGACCCAGACTTTCCAAATGTTTGGCTACAATCTCTGACGTTCGAAATTCTTCATACCCTATTTCCGGATGGCGATGGAAATCTCTCCGCCAGGCAATAAGTTTGGGCTGAAGCGCTTGTGCGCGTTGATATAGTTGTGATTGTTCCATTAGTTCTCATCCCCTTCTTTTTCATCGGATTCTGAAACGAGTCTGGCATAGATTGCATCGGCCGAGAATTCAATGTGTTTTTTCATCGTCTCCCGGGACTTGATGCTGTCATGTGCTTTCATCGCGTCAAGAATCTCCATATGTATCCCATGATTGAGGGAGCGAATTCGGTCATCATAGGGCATCAAGTCCAGTGCCGGATTAATTTTAGTCCGGATTTGTCTAACAGCCGTCTCACAGTACGGATTACCGGATGCCTTGGCAATGGTCAGATGAAATTTCACATCTAGGGCCCGGAACCATTCCCTCGTACAGTGAGGTTCAATACTTTGCTCCATATAGGCTTCAAGCAGTTCCAGCTCGCCTGCGGTGATCCGCTCAGCAGCCAAAAAAGCCCCCTCCGGCTCGATAATGGTCCGGTATTCAAACACTTTCAGCATCTGATCCCAATCCCGCATAATTTCTTCTCTTGTGCGTTTATGAGAATTCGCTGTAAGTGGCAACACAAAAGTACCACCTTTGGCCCCCACGCGTTTCTCGATCAGGCCTTTTTCCTCCAGCGCAGATAACGCCTCGCGAACCGTAATTCGACTGGCATTAAATATCTCGGCAAGGTCTCGTTCGGAAGGAAGCTGTTCTTCACTCATTAATTCTTTGAGTATGATAGCTTCTTCAAGTTGCTCCCTTATAAATTCACTAACCTTTTTGGTAGATACTTTCTCAAAACGAAATGAAAACGAACTGGACATGTAAACACTCCGATCTGTTAATGGTCTAGACCTTATACCATTAATATAATTCCGACTAAACAGATATGCAATAGTTTTTTTAGGAAATATACAAATAGTTTTCAGTCTGGCCTGTTTTCCAAGCTAAAAAAGACGCATCTGCATGAAACAGATACATCTTTTTCATTTCGTTATTCGTCGGCAATGTTACTTTTTTTCATTCCATTGAATCTCTCTTCTCTAGATCTCCTTATTTGCAAATGATCTGAAATCTTTCGTGATTGCCAACTGTTTGCTGCCTTCCAGGTAAAAGTGATCATCTGCCCTCCAGGTATGACTTTTTTTATTTTGTCTCCGGTGATACACATAGTTATATGGTGATGTAGCATAGGTTTTGAATCCTCTTTTTCTGCACTGCCTCAGAAAGGTTACATCTTCTCCAACGGAACGATCTGTGAACCGGACCTTTTTTAATATCTCCTTTTTGAATAGAAGCGTACCGCCTTGTACAAATTCCACATATTTATTCTGTTCAGTGGGGGATCTGACCAACAGCGTCTTTGAAGCGCCCAAGTAGACCAGGCAGGAATGTTTGCCCACGATATCACTTTGGGTCCGCTTGAGTTCTTTCACTTGTTCCTTCAAATAAAAAGGGGAGTAGTAATCATCGTCATCAAATTTGGCGATTAACGAAAATCGGGCTCGGGTGATACCAGCATTCAGGCTTTGTCCTAACGATATGCTTTCTGGAACTTGATAAACGGTAACATTAGCATGTTTTCGAACGCGGTTCCGATAAACTTGCAGATTCATGCTGTCATGATTCAAAATGATGATAAGTTCTTTCCCTTTGTAGCGCTGTCGATTGTAATTTTGCAGGATGTTGTCAAAGAATTGTGGCCGATTCGTACATACAATGATGGAGACACCGTTTCCCGATTTATTTGCAGTCATGACATACCCTCTTTTCTGCACATATATGTTTTTTCATCATACGTTCAGGAGGAGGGAATGGTATAGACGAATCGATAGGGTGTATAACACCAAAAAACCTTTACCCTCCTGATGAGGATAAAGGTTTCTGAAATTCATACTAGGCTTGATTGGATTCGTTCATATATACGGCTTTACCAGTACGAGCGGATTCGTATAGTGCTTCCAGTATTTGCGAAACCACCAAAGCCTGTTTAGGGGTTACGACCGGTTCCAGATCCTTATCGATCGCTTCAATCCATTTTCTCATCTCTACATCCGGCGCGCTCTCGCTCTTTCCATCGTAGAAAGCAACCCCGCCTGCACTCAGTTCAATTTCGTTGGTGTACAGACGACTGAATTTCTCGCCATTGATGCGCAGGCCATTCTTCATATCAGCGCCCGCTTCGCTTCCGCTCAAGCTGCATTTCGCTTCATCCACGTCCAGTGAATTTAGCGCCCAGCTGGATTCCAGCATGATCGTTGCACCATTTTCCATTACAATCATGCCAAAAGCGGAATCTTCGACGGAGAATTTTTCCGGGTCCCACGGGCCCCAGGCGTTCGCTGCATTTTCCCGTTGTGAAAGCTCATGATAGGTTGTGCCGAGAACAACCTTCGGTTGATAGTTATCCATCATCCACAGAGTCAGATCGAGCGCGTGTGTACCGATATCAATCAACGGTCCGCCGCCTTGTTTCTCCTCATCAAGGAAAACACCCCATGTAGGTACAGCTCTTCTTCTGATCGCATGCGCTTTGGCAAAGTAAATCGAACCCAGTTCGCCAGCTTCACATAGCTGCTTCAAGTACAAGCTGTCTTCTCTGAAACGGTTGTTGTATCCGATGGTCAGCTTTTTACCAGTCCGCTCGGCTGCTTCAAGCATTTTTTGAGCTTCGGCGGATGTCTTCGCCATCGGTTTCTCACACATGACGTGTTTTCCAGCTTCCAGTGCGGCAATAGAAATCTCTGCATGGGAGATATTCGGTGTCAGTACATGAACAATGTCAAGGGATTCATCCTGGAGCAATTCCTGATAATCCGTATACACCTTTGCTTCGGAAGTGCCATATTTTTCTTTGGCTTCTTCTGCACGTTCCTGAACGATGTCACAAAAAGCAGCCAGTTCCACGTTATCAAGTTTGCTCAGACTCGGCAGATGCTTGCCGTTTGCAATTCCGCCACAGCCAATAATTCCTACACGATACGTTTTACTCATATCCATTCACCCTCACTTTTGGATTGGTTGTTTCATTTTACGGAAAGTCGATGGGGTCATCCCCAGACGTTTGCGAAAAACCGCATGTAAATAATTGGCATTGGTAAACCCTGAAGCCAGGGCAATTTGTTCGATGGAAACATTACTTTCTTCCAAATTGCGGCACACCGCACGCAGGCGAATATCCTCCAGCACACGGCTGAAAGGCATTTCCGGCTGAACCTGATAAAAGATTCGTTGCAGTTGCCTGCTGCTAATATGCAGCTTCTCCGCTACATTCTCCAGCGTTACTGCTGTGGGATGATTCGCCTCCATATACTGAATGGCATAATCGTACCTGTACACCGACATGTCCCGCACAGGCGCCTCCGCCCGATTTCCCCCGATATCGTAGGCTCGGACGGTCTTGAGTAGAATACTGATCACTTGCTGCTTGATGGACGTGTAATATCCGATGAGTTTACGATCACAAGCCTCATATGCTTCCAGGAAACAGTTCATGGCACGATGATAATCATGGACTGGAGCAAGAGGAAGTGTTCTGAGCTTTTCGATCGTTTCCTCGGATTCCGCTGCCTCCCACGGATCTACACCTTCTCTGGGATGTTCAATGATATCCACATGAAGACATAGCTCATCCATGGCCTCCTGGGAATCTGCCTCCTGATAATGAACAAGACCTGGACCTGTTAAATACAGCATGCCTTCCGAAAGCGGATGCATTTCATCTCCCAGAATGACTTTACCTTTACCTCTCGGGATGAAATGGAATTCGAATTCCGCATGGTTATGAAAATCAACGACTCTGCCTGCCGGAAAAGAAGTCAGATGAAATCGCAATACACGTATCTCGTAGTGTCCCCACAGGATCGAGATTTCCAGCCTTTCCAGGATATCCTGTCGTTCAAGCATTTTCTCATAAGGATATCGGCTCAATACACCACCTCCCAATATCCTACCCCTGCAAGTCCTTCAAGGAGATTCTGCGCCCTTCCTTGGCAGAGAGGTTGGCCGCCTCCATCAGTCGAGTTAACTGAGTGGCCGTCTGCAAATTCTCGGTAGCAATCGTATCATTTTGAATATGGGATACCCACTGGCTGAATGCGCTTTCTCTTCTGTCCAGCAAAGGAATCTCCGTCCATTCTTTTTGTTGATCTGAACCGACATTTGTGCGAATCAGCAGCTTATTCTCCGGTGTTCCGTATAACAGTGTGCCCTCCGTACCATGAACCTCGATCGTAAACGGCGAATGACTGTTCACAAATCCAGCCTCGACCACCCCAATTGCTCCGGAATCTGTAAATAACGTGGCAACGGCGTTATCTTCAACCTCTTTGCCAGTTACATATCCAAAATTGGCATTAACACCAGTCACTTCTTGACCCAGGAAAAGATTCGTCAGATACATCGGATGACAACCGAGATCAATCAATGCCCCGCCCTGGCAATCTTCCAAATTATAAAAATGCTCAGGCAACCAGTTGCCTATGGCCCCGTTATGGGATAGGCGTACACGAACATAAGTCACTTTACCAAGTAGTTCTTGGCGCAGAACATCCTGAATCGTTAATGTATATCCATCATTCAAACGAGGCAAAGAAACTGTCATTTTCACTCCGCTATCCTGTACATCAGTAATGATCGAATTGACCTCTTTTACGGTTGAAGCAATAACTTTCTCTGTGAAAATATGTTTGCCTGCTTTTGCAGCAGCTGAGATTACCTCTTCATGAAGGCGAGTTGGCGCATCCACAATGACGGCATCGATGTTGTCCTGTGCCAGCATATCCTCAAGTGAAGCGTAGAATGGTACGTTCAGACGTTCGGCTGCTTCCTGTCCGCGCACGGCATCTTCATCCCACACCGCAGCCATCTCCGTATCTTCATGCTCCTGAACCTGCTTGATATAATCCCAGGCATGGACGTGCCATAAGCTTATTTTGCCTATTCGAATGGTCACTATGTTTAACCTCCATACTATATGATATTCTGACATCTAAGTATAAAGTAACACAGACTTGATCTAATTTTAATAGGAACTTACGACAATAAATATATAAAATCACGACATGATTTAGAACAACCCTTCGAGAATAACAAGCAAAAAGCTTCCCGCTCACGCCGTCGTGTTACAGGAAGCTTCCTCTTCATTAAAAAAGTTGGAACCACTACACACGAAAAGCCGACAAGCCACTATCTTTGGGCTTGTCGGCTTTTCATTTCAATTTCAGATTTATGGCAAGGGATTTTCGTCAGAAGGCTCGTTCGTATCGGAAGCTTCTGCTGCAGCAACGAACAAACGTCCTGGCGCTTCCACCTCAACTTTGTTTCCTGCTGCATCCTGCGCACGGATCACGATTACTCCACCATCAAGCACCAGCGAAGAAGCTGTGGTGTAGGTGCCTGTATAATGACCAGGTTCTGTCTCCACCAATGGAATCTCTGCCCCAGCCTGTGTGCTCAGATTGGATGGCAGCTCAATCCGGAAAGAAGCTTGCAGATTAGGCGTACTGTCGAAAGAAACCGCCACGCTCTCTCCTGCCACTATCCGTACATCCTCCGCTGGAGAAATATTCGTAAGCTCCGGCAGAGCTGTTTCCACATGAACGACACGGGTCACGGTTGTTTTATTGCCGGCAATATCCGTCGCCGTTATTGTAATGGTGTTCTGGCCTTCATTTACGAGTAGGCGGTGATTAAAGCTTCTGTCTTTCTCCAATTGCACTTTTTGTCCGTTCACAGTCACCTTGTCGAGGAATTGCTCCTCTACATGGCCTGTCACATGCACTACTTCCGTATTGGTTCGGCTTCCTTCCTCAGGAGTCAGAACCGTTAACACAGGTCCGGTCTGATCCAAAATGATTACAACTGGAAGTGAACGGTCCGTTGTCTTTCCGTTAACTACCGCCTCGGCAGTAAGGGCGTTAATGCCTGCACGGAGTTTTACATTAAGCTTAAACGCTCCATTCTCTACAGTTGTTGTTCCCGCAACCTCTTTCCCGTTATAGATCTTGATTTGGGCTCCATTAGCTGGAGAAGTTCCGGATACGGCATATGTCGATTGATTCGTATAAGTGTTCGTCGGTTGCGTGAGGACAGGTGCATTCACCGGGTATCTCACCACTGCACGAATCATATAGTTCCCCTCTTCTGCGGGTGCAGTACTCCATACACCCCCTACACGCTGCCAACTCCGCTCCGCATTCACACCCGTTTCATCGGTTGCAAGTCCCGGTGCGCTCGTTCCAGCAGCTGTCTGTACATACACGATGTAGAAGTCACCTTTCACCACCACTGGTTCTGGAAACTCAACGGTTGTCCACTGATCATTGCGCAGTGCCGTACCGTCGAACGGTCCCGCCAGCAATCGTCCTGGTGCTCCACCCGAACCGGAGGCATCATAGACAGCATATTGGAATGCCGTCCCCCCCGGTACAGGCCACTCCGTATTCCAGAATCGAAGGGATGCACCTGTAAGCTGTGCAGTTTCCATTTCCGGAGTCATACGTACAGCCCAAGCATTATTGGCCGCGACAAATGCTCTTGCATTTTCAGCTGTTCCATCGTCATAGGCGATTTCTCCGGGAAACCCGATAAATGGTTTTAACGCCACCTTCGCTTCGACTTTTCCATTTCCAGGTACCGTTACACTTACAGTTTTGCTGTAATAGTCAGCAGCCATAATGGACAGCGTATAGTTTCCTTCCAGTACGTCCAGGATGAATTTGCCGTCTGACCCTGTCCGAACAGCACCTACCTGAGCATCTTCCAATACAAGAACGGATGCTCCAGCTATAGGCTTTCCTGTCCGTTCATCGCTCACAATACCTTCAATCTTGCCTTGAGGAATGGTCTCCAGATTGAAGTTGGCTGTCGCTCCACTACCGTCCGTGATGGTTACCGTCTTCGTCTGAGGGTAATATCCATAGGCCTCAGCCTTCAACGTGTAATCGCCGGCCACGTGAGTAAAGCTGTATTTGCCTGTCGTCGGGTCCGTCTTCACGGAACGTCCTGTTTCCAGAACGGTGACCGTTGCACTTGCAGGCAAGCTTTGCGGCGTTACAGAGCCTGTTCCAGGTTTCTGTACTTCGGGCTGTTCCTGCTTGGTTTTATTGAATTCAGCCTTGTCCGTGCTTGAAATTTTGTACCAAGGATTATCATATGCCGGCTTAGGCTTATCACTGTTCAGAACAACCGCCGTATCTTTTGTCACCGTCTCAGCGGCGATTCCCAAGATGCGGAAGTCATCGATGTACCAGCCTTGCTTGACGACACTGTTGTCTGAAGTCAATCTGAACCGGAATTGAACTTCATTTCCCTTCAATGCAGTCAAATCGTAGAATACCGGTGTCCATTGTTTCCCATTTGAAGAATGAGAGAACTTACCGAGCTCCGACCATGTGCTGCCACCGTCTTTCGTGACCTCGACATAGCCGTAATCGTATCCACTTTCAATCTCATACCAATGATTAAAGGTCAGAGTGGCTTGATCCACCTGAGTCAGATCCACCACTGGTGATACCAGAGAATAGTTCGACCCGTTCTCATACGTACTGTCCAAGTCCGTTGCCCACACATTCGGCGAAGATACGGCACTGGCAGGTCCAACGACGGGTACGCCGCGCTCCCACTCGTCCTTGGTGCCCGAATGAGTCCAATCATTGTCGTTATTGCCATCGAAATGGTCGATATAGATATCTTCTGGGACCTCCACGGTCACGGATACCTCATTCGACTTGTCACTTTCATTGCCGCTATAATCAAGAGCGGCTACCGTATAATAATAAGTCGAATCGGTCACCGTAGCGGTATCCGTAAAGGTTGTTGTCGAAGTATTTCCGATGGCTTCATAACCGCTTCCTGAGCTTGTTGAACGATAAATGTTGTAGGATTGCAAATCCTCATCGTCTGTTCCGGTCCAGGACAAGTTTACATTTCCCAGTATGTCGGATGAAGCTGACAATCCGCTTGGTGCTCCCGGAGCAATATCATCTGGTGCTTGAACTGAAAAGTCATCGATATACCAGCCAGCCTTTTGAACGGAATTGTCACTCGTCAGATTAAACTTGATAAACACCTGCTGACCAGCATAATCACGCAAGTCCACATACTGTGTCTTCCATCCTCCACCAGCACCCGTGAAGCTCAATGCCTCTTCGAATGCATAGTCACTGCCCTCCGTTGCAATGTACACTTTTCCAAAATCGACGTTGCTCTCCAAATCATACCAGTGTTTGAAGGACACCAATGCTCCCTCTGTACTCTGGGTAAGATCGATTGGCGGTGCGAGCAAATAGGTATTACTATTGGCTGCATAAGTACCGGTCAAGTTGGTAGCAACCACTTTATCACCAGAGAAGGCACTTCCCGGACCGCTTGTTGGTGCTCCCCAAGCCCAAGTGTTACCAACGCCCCCCGAGGTAAAGCCGAGATTATCTTCCTCAAAATCCTGCAGATATCCAGGCTGGACTCCATTGGATACTGCAACCTTATAAACTTTACTCTCGAATCCGTTGTTACCGTAATCATTGACTCGGATGTAGTATTCCAAGCCCTGCGACTCGATTAAGAATGACGGAATCGTCGCTGTGTAGGTTCCGTCTTTGGCATCTCCATCAATCCGATTCATTGGCAGATATACATATTGGCTTGTGCCTGTTGTTTTGGCAAAAGCTTCGACTGCAGTTACACCGACATTATCGGTAACACGCGCAGTCAGCGGAATATCCAGCCCCGTAAAAGCAGAATTTACAGGCGTATGCTCCAGGATTGGTGCTTCCAGATCGTCACCTGCTGTGACAACCCTGCCAGATACTGTTCCTATGCCCTCGAGTACGGAACCTACTGCATCCAATGCATTAATGATGCCGTGTCCGTATCCGTTATTTGGCGATGTTGGATACTGGCTGTCTGTTCTCGGTGTCGCTGTATCTATAATGATCTGCTCCAACTGATCAACCGTAAGGGAATGATTGGCTTGAAGCAGGAGTGCGGCCAGTGCAGTTGTATGCGGGCCTGCCATGGACGTGCCGTTCCAGCCACCCTCATATGCTCCGCCCGGAACAGAGGAACGAATGTTAACACCTGGCGCCGAAACTTCAGGTTTTATCTCCTCATATGGGGACGGACCAAGAAGGGAAAAGGAAGCCAGATTCCCGTCGATATCCGTTGCTCCGGTAGCAAAGCTTTCTGGATAGTTCGCAGGGTTCGCAACCGAACCTGGACCTCCCGGGTTCGTCAGTGTCACATTCCCGGCTGAGAATTCCGGAAAGATCTGTGCATCTCGCCAAGCCTGAACCATTGGACGGAACCACTCGTCTAATCCTGGGCCACCACCCCAGGAATTGTTCACCACATCCGGGGCAAGCTCAGGATGCAGGTTTCCTTCGGCATCTACTGGAGCAATCAGCCATTGCCCGCCATCCAGTATAATGGCATCGGTGGTTTCCGGATTGAAAATCCGGACAGCAATCCATTTTGCTCCGGGAGCAACCCCGATCTTGTTGGTACCGTTGGCTTCAGAACCTACCATTGTACCCATCGTATGTGTACCATGACCGTCTCCATCCGCAGGAAGGGAGGCATTGCTATGGGGATCATACCAGCTTAGCTCGGGATCAACGATATTTCCCGAAGCGTCAAGTCCTCTCCATTTACTGCGGAGCGCCGGATGGGTGTAATCGACCCCGCTGTCCAGGTTGGCAACAACGATTCCAGTACCGTCGATTCCTCTATCCCAGACTGCTGGCGCGTTGATAGAATCGATATTCCATTCAACGTTCTCTGTCTGCAAGTTCTTATTATCAGCCGCTGCATTTTCCTTCGCTGCTGCCTCTTTGGCTGGTGCCTTGGCAGACTCTGTTGCTGGAGCTGCTGTTGCATTTTCGCTGCTAACCTCGGTTTTCTGCATATAACGCTGCTCGTTAGGCAGTATTTTATCCACCTCGGGAAGAAGTGCAATCTGTTCCATCACTTCCTTCGTACTTGTTACTGCGAGTGCATTAACGATGAAATAACTTTTATATTCTTTGACTTTGCCAAGGTCAAGTTCCTTTTCAAGAAAATGTTCCAGGGTGTACTGGGATCGTGAGGCCGTTTCCCGCAGCGTACTGACAACCGTGCTTCGCACAGACAATTTCGTTGCAGAAGCCGTTTGCTTTTCAATCGTCGCCTTTTCCATCGCTAGCTTGGATACTGAGGCTGTGTCTACCTGTTCTTTCATTTTCACCAGATAAGTTACATAATCATTGCTCTCAAATTCCTTGCTCAGCTTGGCGTTGATTTTGGAGGTGGTGATTTTCTCCAAACTGGATTTCATGTCGATCTTCTGCGATGCAGCGTTTTCAGCTGAAACCGGATGAATGATAGATAATGCAAGGAGAAGCGACAGGCCCATGGAAAGCGGCTTGCGTAAACGGTTTATCTTTATCAAACTTTTCCACTCCCTTTACCCGGTTTTTGTAATACAGCGATTCACTGTACCCATTTCTTTAAACGAAATGATGAAACGGCCTCAATTGGATAGACAGATTGCGTTTATCTACATCAAGCCTCACCTCCTTTACAGGACAGGTTATTGGTTAGTAAGTTACATCGTATGTGAAAGATAGTAGATAGCCATTTTCAGCTTATATGGAAGAGGTGGATTTCAGATCAATTCATCTTGTGAGCGGAAATTCGCATGCATTATGGAGGGTAATCACCAGCGTTAGCAAGAACGCATACTTTACATGGGAGTATTATGGAACTGGGTAGATCAGGAGATTTCTTTACATATGTACAAACACACTCTCAAAATTACATATAATATAAAGTTTAGAAAGTAATTGTATTTTTATGGTATATTATAGAGTCAAAAAAAGAGATATACAAGTACTTTTATAGAAAAATATAGAAAATAAGCCTTTTTAATGCTTTCATAAGTCTAATGACTCTCCATTATGTTTCTGTTTTTCATAAATGCGAAATACCTTGACTCTTTGATTGATTCATAGAGTTCTTTATAACTAAGTCTGATTCATTCTGACACCAAAAAGAACGACGTGAGAAACTTCACACCGTTCTTTTTAGGTTCTGCTGCTCTGATCGCAATGATCAATTGGTCTTTGTTGGCAGAGATGTTTACAATATATAAGCACAATGAATCTTGTAATTGATTCTCCCAAAGTTATTGCAATATATTTAATTCAATTTGTTAAATGACCATCTTTGCGCATCTGTACCGTTATCATTCCATTGTTGCACTGCGGCCCCATCTGCTGTTGAAGAGTTCGATACATCCACCGCCAATCCATTCACCTTGGAAATGATTTTATAGTAACCGTTACCCGTATCCTGAATGCTCCACCTTTGGGCGTTAGACCCGTTATCGTCCCATTGCTGAAGCTGTACACCAGGAGATGCTGTCGAGCTCGGCACATCCAGTACTTTGCCGCTGTGAACAGCCGTGAGTTTATAGTAACCATCACCTGTGCTATCCACCCTGAACGTTTGGTTAGTTGCACTGTAATTGGTCCATTGTTGCACCTTGGCTCCACTTGCCGTAGACACATCTACAATATCCAACACTTTACCGCTTGCTTTGGAACCGATCGTATAGAGGCCCCCGCTGACAATATTGGGTGTACTCGCTGCTTGATATACCCGTACATAATCCACAAGCATTTGTGACGGGAAAGGTGTCGCATTATTGGGGCTGCCAGGCCAGTTTCCGCCCACAGCCATATTTAGCAGGAGGAAGAACGGACGCTGGAACTCTTCGGTGTTTCCTGTTCCATTTTCGATGTAAAATTCATTGAATTGCTTGCCATCCACGAACCATCTTATATATTTGGAATCCCATTCGATGCTGTATACATGAAATTGAGAAAAATCGAGATTTTCCGAAATCTTTCCATAATCGGCATGCCCGTTAGCATCCCAATGCACGGTACCGTTTACATAAGCGTTGTTATTGACCCGTTCCATAATGTCGATCTCTCCGCTCTTCGGCCAGCCAACGGAATTAATATTGCTTCCCAGCATCCAAAAAGCAGGCCACAGCCCCTGACCTGACGGCAGCTTGATCCGTGCTTCCACTTTCCCGTAAGTAAAATCCTTCAAACCCTGGGTCTTGATTCGTGCCGAGGTATAACTGCTGCCGTTGTAATTTTCTTTGCGAGCAGTAATGACCAGGTTCCCGCCTGTAACTTGCAGATTCTCGGTGCGATTTGTATAATACTGCAATTCATTATTTCCCCATCCGCCACTGCCGGTACCTATTTCTGCTGACCAATTCGACGTATTCAGAGAGCTTCCATTGAATTCGTCACTCCACACCAGATTCCAGTTTGGCGCTGCGTTTGTCGTCGTGCCAGGCAGCAACGCAACCAGCAAACTGAAAAGCACAAGCAGACTTATCATTTTTCCCTTTTTCAACCATTTTCCCTCCTCATGTTAATGGACTGACTTGAAAGGGAACACCCCATTTTTATCAATCCATCGCATCTTTTACATTAAATGTATTACGAGGACAGCTCGAAAATTCTCCAAGTGAACAGAATATGTAAAGGACATGTCATCATTTGAAGTAATTTTGTCAGGCCTGTGCGAATGAACGGTCCATACTTTCTTGTCTTTAATATATTGGGGGCATGGCAGTTGATTCCTAGTCAATGTTAGGAAGGAGGTAGCGGATGATCAGGCAAGTGATTATTAACGCGGACGATTTTGGACTGTCACCCGGCGTTAATCAGGGAATTATTCAAGCATATCAAGCTGGGGGAATCACGAGTACTTCGATGATGGTGAATATGCCGGGTCTCGATCATGCAGTGAGTTGTGCCCGATTATTGCCAGACCTTGGTATCGGACTGCATTTCAACCTGACGTACGGAAGGCCTGTGTCCAACCCGGCTCATGTGCCTTCCCTGGTGAACTCTGACGGTTCTTTTTATAAGGGCAACAATGTCTTCGTGCGAGACATCACGGATATTGCAAAGGAACTCGAAGCGCAGTGGAATGTTTTTATGCATACATCCCTTTCTCCTACACATCTGGATTCTCATCAATTGCTGCACCAAAACGATCCCAGAGTATATAAAATAATGGCCGAGAAAGCAGTCCGGGAAAACATCCCACTCCGGAGATCGCAAATTCAGCATTTAATCCCTGATCTGCCAGCTCCTCGAATGACGGAGACGATTCTGCTGGATACTTACGAAGGCAATGAAGGATTACATCGTTTGCTTCAGCATTTTTCCACGCTCCGCCCAGGTGTTACCGAAATTGTATGTCATCCGGGATATGTCGATGATGTTCTGCGTGACATTTCCAATTGGCTGGACATTCGAGAACATGAGCTGGAAGTGTTTGTCGATCCGGAAATTCCCCGAATGTTAAGAACACTTGAGATTGTCCCAATAAACTACAAAGCACTGAATGATATACCGGATGTACGCTCTGATCTGTCACCAGTACCAATGCAACCACTTCCCCGAATACCCACCCAAAAGAAAAGACGTTTCATCCGGCAGCACTTATCCAATCGACGGCGTAAGGCTAACACACACCGTGTGTCCCATAAACGAAGCAAGCCCCCGCAATCCGCTTCAAGCAAAAAACGGAGATATTAGAGCGTCAAAGACGAATTCTTGATAAAAAAGGACGAAGGGCATTAACCAGAGAGTAGCACTCCTCGTTATGGCCCTTCGTCCTGTTAATCCAGTTCTAATTTGAAAACAATGGGTGCTGTGCTTCGTACGTTCTTTGTTGTAATCGACAATGCATTTTCCGTTCTGTTCCATTCCGGCTGTTCATCAAAACCAAGAACCTGTATGTCCTTGATCAAACCTTGAAAATGATGGGAGTTTTCTTTCAACGCATTAAGATGAACAACTCCATTGTCAGGGTAGGCAAGAACTGTCGCATACAGGATGTTTTCTTTTACGGTATAGCGAATATCCTCGCTTGTAAAAACCTTGGTATTCCCATCTGTGAACTGGCCTTCTTTCACCATGGTTGGCCCTTCACCATATATACGCCAGAACGTCGTATCGTAGATGGCTTCGCCATTCACGTCTAGCCATTTGCCTATGGCAAGCAAGATGTCCCGATCTTCATCGGGAATGCTGCCATCTGCTTTCGGTCCAATGTTCAGCAGAAGGCTTCCGTTTTTACTTACAATGTCGACGAGATCTCTAATAATTTCATCCGCAGATTTATAGTCATTATTTTCCGTGTAACACCAAGAGTTTTTGGCTACAGCGGTATCGGTTTGCCAGAAATAAGGTTTGAGATCGGCGAATTGCCCTCGCTCCACATCCGGGACGGCACAGCCGAGCATAAATGCATCATGTTTATAATTAATAGCAACAGGGGTTCCCCATTCTTCCCCTTTATTATAGTAATAGGCACTGAATTTTTTCAGGTAAGGTTTAAAGGCAGCCGTCTGAATCCACCAGTCAAAATAAAATACTTTGGGCTGATACTGATCCACAAGCTCACAGCAGCGAATCAGCCAATCTTCCAGGAATTCTTCGGAAGGAGGTGAACCATACAAATCATGATGATCCGGTTCGGGCATCGCAGGCCAGTAGAAATCGCCTCGTGCAAGCGGTTCCTTAATATCCGAATCAAACTTCTTTCCATGAGACATAAAGAACCAATGCTCTGCTCGATGTGAGGAGACACAAAAGGTCAACTCCTGTTTCTCATACGCGGCCTTCATCTCCTTCAGAAGATCCCGTTTGGGTCCCATTTCAACTGTGTTATAGTGAGAGATGGAACTTTGGTACATTTGAAACCCGTCATGGTGTTCGGCAACTGGCATGACATATCTGGCTCCCGCCTTTTTAAAAAGTTCTGCCCATTCATCAGCATTAAACTTCTCCGCCTGGAACATCGGAATAAAGTCTTTGTATCCAAATTCCTTCGGATGTCCATAAACAGCAAGATGATGTTCATAGGCTTTGGAGCCTTCTATATACATATTTCGTGAATACCATTCACTATCATAAGCCGGAATGGAGTACAGCCCCCAGTGAATGAAAATACCGAATTTCGCGTTCTTGTACCACTCTGGAACCTGAAAGGCACTAAGCGAGTTCCAGTTGTCTTTGTACTTGCCTTCGGTGATTGTTGCTTCGATTTTTTGCAAATAAGCGTTGTTGTCCATGATTCATTCTCATTCCTTCCGTTATCATATCCACTTGTATTGTAGTGGCTGGATCAACAGATAGACATGCAGAACATTAACTTTCGGATGGACAATAATAACCTTTGTTAGGAGATGAGGACTTTGAATCATAAAACATTACTCACGAACCATTTGTCCAATCTGCAGGTTGATTTGTTCATGGTCAACTACAATCGTTGTGAAACCGACTGGCGTGATATGAATTATACCCCCGATTACAGCAAGTTTTACTTCATATGTGAAGGTGAAGGCTGGCTCAAGATTGGGAATCAGGAATACTATCCGGCACCCGGACAGCTTATTTTAATGCCAGAAGGAGTGATTCAGTCCTATTCTGTCATTAGTGATCGTCCATTCCTCAAATACTGGTGCCATTTTAGCGCAAAGGTTGGCGGAATCAACCTGTTCCAAATCCTGAAGTTCCCGCACTGTTGTGACGTAAATGATCCAAAGCTGGTTCAGGAAATCTTCGACAGCATCCTTGCATATGCCAACTCCGGCGAAGTCTATGCTCATATGATGGCCAAGAGCAAACTGGTAGAATTATTGTCTCACTATGTGATGAATCTGGATCTGCAGCAGATCTCTTATGTAAATATGCCTATTATGGAAAAGATATCCACAATATTGGCTTATATTGATTCCAATATTGAAGAAAACATTTCGGTGCAGGATCTGGCTCAGATTGCCCACATGCATCCGAATTATTTCATTCGTTTCTTCAAACAGCAGATCGGTGTTCCTCCCATTCACTATATAACAGGCAAGAAAATCAATAAGGCCAAGGAGCTTCTCACGTGTACTTCGAACACAGTAACTGCAATTGCCGAAGACCTTGGTTTTAGTGACTTATACTATTTCTCCAGGCAATTTAAGAAACATACAGGACTTAATCCGACGGAGTACCGCAAACAAACGACAGTGCTGACGACATAAAGAATTAGTGTCAATGCAAATGCCAAGCCAGTATGTTCTCTTTATTGATGAGAGCGGAGGCACACCGAATCTTGCGATTCAAAGAATATAAGCAGTTTGGACGTAATATCGAACGTAACATAACAAGGGGATGTCCCATAAGTCATGAATATGACGAGGGACATCCCCTTGCTGCCGTTATTTTGTTTTAATGAACCTGAAACACGCTATTTTCTCTTATTTATGAGTTGATCAAGATGGACAGGGCACCTTTGGATTCCAATTGCAAATGTAACAGCTCATCATTACGAAGGTTTACCTTCACATTTCCGGTTTGATCCCCATCATTGAAGAGAACTAACGCGGTGGAACCATCCGTGTTTCTGAAAGCTACAGAATATATGGATGCATCGCTGGAAGTCGATTCAATCCGAACTGCCTTTGGACGAATCAATGCACTGAAATGAGCCAGAGCATAATAGTCCAATGTATAGGTAAGCTCTTTCGTTTGCTGATTGACCTGTACAATACCACGACATGTGCTTTTTCCAAAGCCAGGGACGGTAGGACCGTTATTCTCATCAAGTGCCATATTCCAGAGTACAAAAGACTTGCTGTAATTCCGCAAAATCTGAATCCCGGTTCTGATCACGTTAGAGAAGGCTTGTTCGAATGGAGGAATCCATTCCCCTCCTGAACCTTCTGTGAAATGCACCTCTTTACCCGCAACCGCTTCATATACCTTCGTTTGAGCCGAGGCTTCTCCCCCATACCAATGCCAAGCGACTCCGTCTACTTCATCTCCCGCCTGTTCCAGCACGGTCAGTGGATAATCCGGTCGATCCCAGTTGTGATCATAACAGAGAATTTTCGCTTGGATATCGTTGCGGACCAGAGCTGGCTTCAGATGATTTTTGATAAAATCCGCTTGCGCTTCCGCCGGCATCAACATGCCTGGATAATGTCCTGGCTCGTAAAGTGCCTCATTTTGCGGAGTTACGGCATGGATCGGCAAACCGTTCGCTCCATAACCCTGGATATACTTCACAAAATATTCAGCATATGCGGAATACCACTCATTTTTCAGTTGTCCTGTAATCATCGACCCACTCGTTTTCATCCAACCCGGGGCACTCCATGGCGATGCGAACAATTTCAGTTCGGGGTTCAATTCCAAAGCCTTTTGAGTCAAGGGAATAATATCCACTTCATCGTGTGCAATACTGAACCCGGTTAATTCCGGGTCCGTTTGGTTTTCTGGCAGATCATTATAGCTGTACACCGTTCTAGCATAGTCTGAAGCCCCCATCGGATTGCGGATAACTGACAAGCCAATGCCTTCTATCGGATGGAACAGCCGGGTCATGACATCAGCTCTCTGCTCCTCACTTAGTATTTGGTTGATCAGATAGGCAGACGAGTCGGTAAAAGAAGCCCCAAATCCATCCATCTCCTGATAGGTTTGCCGATCATCGAGCTGAATGGTCGTTGTCTCCAGATCGGATGGCTGCGGTTTCAATTGATCCGGGGATACCGATACAAATAATTCATCTTCTCCCGTGGATTTGTACATTTTGAATGTTGTCATCTGATTTCCCTCCACATTTCTCTTATTGAATACCCAGTTTCTCTTTATTCTGTTTCATCTTTTCACTGCGAACCTTCACAATGTCATCCCAGCGGTTTTCCCCCAGAAAGGATTTGTAAACCGCAAGCGCATTGTCAAAAGAGGCATCATCCTTGGCACGTACCATGCTCACCAATGTTGAATTCCATTTGGTGTTGATCGCTGACAATGCACGGGCTTCAGGTGTTCCTTGATCTGGACTGATATTCTCCAGAATGAAATGTGGTTTCAGTTTGCCTTTGCCCCACTCTTGCATTTGTTTGATGGCTTCCGGGAAGGCATCTGCACTTAGTGCTTTGTGACGGTCATGACCGAAGAACATAAATTCACCCATACGGTAATCCTTTTTAAACTTATCTGCATTGTGCAGTTGCATATCTTTCACAGCCGGCAGCAACTCAACCGTACCGTCTGCTTTCGTTTGATAGGTCTCGCCTTCAATCCCGTAGTTCATCAGCGTCTGACCTTCTTCACTTAGCAGGTACGTAAAGATTTGCATGGCTTTCGCCGGGTCTTTGCAGTCTTTGGAAATAAAATTGATCATCCAGCCTGTAATACCGGATTGATTCAGCGTTGGTGCATTACCCTTGGTGCTCTGCGGCCCATCAATGGCTACATATTCTTTGCCTTCATTGGCGCTCAGATAAATTTGCAGGTTTCCTCCCTGTTGAGGTGTGCCATCCAGCAACATCGTTGCATATTTCCCGGATTTAACTTTTTCCTCAAATGCTGTACCGTCGTCAGCAAAACTGTCATCACTGATGTTTCCGTCTCTGTACACCGTGTTTAACGTTTTCAACCAAGTCAGGTAATCTTCATCCAGATTACGATCATAGAATTCTCCATTCTCGGTCTCCAGCGGTACGCCAATGAAATCTTGCAGCGTGTCTCCGAGTGAACCCGTTCCTTCACCAATGGCGTTAAACCCAAACGGAATCAATGTTGGGAACTTTTCCTTGATTTGTTTCATCACACTCTGGAATTGCTCCGGCGTTCCAATAACAGGACTTCCCAGGGCTTCATACACATCCTTGCGGATGATAAATGCCGTTTTGGCTGGAATGTTACCACTATCATAATCTTCTTGCGTATTGGAATAGTTCGGATAACCATACGTTTTGCCGTCAGCCAGCTGGAACCAGTTGAGCGTATCGGCCGCCGCTACTTTGTTGAAGTACGGATCATATTTCTCCGCAAGGTCATTTAACGGCATGGCCCAGGTTGCAGCTTTTTGCACGACAGGAGAGTTGGAGTCAAACACCGTCAGCAAGTCAGGCATATCTCCACCAGCGAAAAACGTATTCAACTTCGTATCATCACCTGTGATGAATTTGATGTTGATGTTAAGATCTTCTTTTATCTTTTTGGTGACAATGTCTTTGCCAAAATCCGTGTTCCACCAGTCCGCATTGACGTACCAGGTCAGATCGGTAGCTTCTTCCTTTTTATCCAGCTGCCAGGCTGGTTTTTCCGGATCAACCGTGTACCGGTCTTCAATGGAGACCCAATTGCCCTCACTTGAACCACCTGAACCCCCGCTGCAACCGGTGATCATAAGCACCGCTGTCAGCAGAGCCGCGCACAGCTTTACACCTTTTTTACCCGCTGCTGTATTCATCTTGAACATATTGTTTCCTCCTTATGGTTAGGTAAAAAATTACTCCTTGACCGCTCCCAGCATCATACCCGAGATAAAGTATCTTTGAAGGACGGGATAAATCAGTACGATCGGTAATGTGGTAATAACAATCGTGGCCAGTTGCACACCTTTGGTCGTGGTTTCAATGACAGCTGATCCACCAATATTTTGCATGGATTGCGTCTGGGACTGAACAATAATCTCATATAACATCATTTGCAGTGGATATAGGGACTGATCGGTAATGTACAACTTGGTTGTCATAAAGTCATTCCATTGCCCGACTCCATTGAACAGTGCGATGGTTGCCATCGCCGGCATGGACAGTGGGATAAAGATTTTCAGGAAAATATGCCAATCCCCAGCGCCATCAATTTTGGCCGACTCTTCCAGGGAATCCGGTACATTTCGGAAGAAATTCATCAGGATGACAACATCATAGAAGCTGAATAATGCCGGAATAATGTACACCCAGAAGCTGTTGAGCAAGCCGAGTGATTTGATCAACAAGTAGGTTGGGATCATTCCGCCCGAGAAGAACATCGTGATTACCCCCATGGCAACGTACAGTTTACGGCCACGTATGTACTTTTTGCTCAGACCGTAACCAACCATGGCACAGAAGAACACGTGCGTAACGACTCCGATTGTTGTTTTGGATACGGAGATGAAGAACGCCTGCCAGATGCTTGAATCGTTGAACACGGCTCTGTAATTCTCCAGCGAGAATTCCGGTGACCAGAAGATGAACCCGCCTTCCGCCAACGCTTTGCCTGAACTAAAGGAAGAAATGATGACATTCCAGAGCGGGACCACAATAATGACAGTACAGATAGTTAGCAAAATAATATTTAGGGTATCAAAGATCCGACTATCGAGATCTTCTTTAGCCACCTTTCCATTCACACGGGATGCCTCCTCTACAGCACAGATTGATTATCGTTTAATTTGCTTGTAATTTTATTTGCGGTGACCAGCAGAATAACAGATACGATCGAAACGCCCAGACCAACCGCGGTAGCATACGAAAAGTCACCCTGTGACATCCCCATACGATATACATACGAATTGATAACTTCAGCCTTGTCACGGTTTTGAGAGTTCATCAGAACCAAAGTCTGGTCCAGATTAGAACCCAATAAACCGCTTACAGTAAGAATCAGGTTAAGGCTAATGATCGACTTCATGTTAGGCAGCGTGATATTCCAGATTTGTCTGAGACGGCTGGCGCCATCAATTTTGGCTGCTTCATAATACGTGGGATCAATCTTTGACATGATCGCCAGATACAAAATCGTTCCCCAGCCTGCTTCTTTCCAGATATCCGATAAGGTCGCAATCCACCAGTACTTGCCTGCATCCAGCAGGATGTTCTGCGGCTGCGAGATGATTCCCAAACTAAGCAGCAGTTGGTTGAACAATCCGGTTGTCGAGAACCAGGTGATGAGCATTCCGCCAAGCACGATCCAGGAGAGAAAGTGAGGCAAATATGAAATCGTTTGCACAAATTTCTTGAATCGTCCGCTGTGTAACTCATAGATCATGATGGCCAGAATAATAGGGATAACGAACCCGATACCCAGTTTCAAAAAGCTGATCCCCAGCGTATTCACGACGGCATCCCAGAAGTATTTATCTGACATAATAATTCTGAAATTCTCCAGACCAACCCATGGTGCACTAGACAGCGTATCAATGACAGTGTAATTTTTGAATGCAATCGTCAATCCGTATATTGGAATGTAACAAAAAATAATCATAAAAATGATGCCGGGTATAATCATCGATTGAATTTCCCATTGTCTTCGATAATCGATGATGAACTCTTTCATTCTTTGTCCGATTGGCTTCCTTCCGCCCGTTCCTACAGACTTTTTACCGGTTGACGACGTCTCTACGGCTAATTTACTCACGTTCTTTTGCTCCCCTCCAACTTAAGCACCTTTTGATAAAAACGTTTTTATTTTCCGACAAAAAAACCCCCTATTTTCAAATCAATAATTTAAAAAAGACCGGAATGATTGAAACTGTTATGTTAAATAATCACTCCGGTCCATCTTCACATGACTTGAACCCCGTATGATAAGTTCACCCGCCAGTTTTTGTGACACCCCATGTTCCTTCTTCTTGATCATGCGAACCAAGTGATTGACCGCCAGGATACCCTGCCTTGCAATCTGGTTTCTTACGGTACTTAAAGGTGGGGAAAAATATTGGGCAATATCAATATCATCGAAACCTACTACACTTACATCCTGAGGAACCTCAAAGCCATGAGACTTCAGGGCATGGATGCAGCCGATTGCGCTCACATCATTTCCTGCAAGAAAAGCATCGGGCAGCTTGGCAGGATGCAGATGAAGAAAAGATTTTACTGCACTGTAGGTGCCCTCTTCCTCAAAATATCCCTGTATGATGTAATCATCATCCAGTGGAAGCTGATACTCACGCAAAGCAGCCAGATAACCATCTCTACGCTGATTACTGTCAAACATGGTGTCCACGCCAGATATGTAGGCAATTTTCTTATGCCCCAGTCCAATCAAATACTTGGTCGCTTCGTAACCCGCCACATAGGAGTCAAAAATGACGCTTCCCATCGTGTCACTCTGATAGACCCGATCCAGAAATACAGCCTTGATCTTGTCTTTCTCCATAGCGATAATATCCTGTTCATCAATCCGCAGTTCTTCGTAGATGATGACGCCATCCACACGCCGTCCCAGAATATTGCTCATAATGACCTGTTTATCCTTGGTGACAAACACATTCAGTCCATAACCCAGACGGTCGCATTCCCGAGACATGGATTCAACCAGTTTATAGAAATATGGACCCGAAACACTTGTGGTGAAAAAGCCCAGCATCTTGGTTTGCCCGGATTTCAACAGCTTGCCGTTCAGGTTGGGAACGTAGTTCAAACGCTCTGCTACCTTCAGTACATGCGATTTGGTCTCCGGGTTTAAGACATCCACGCCGTTCAAGGCGTTGGAAACCGTAGAAATGGATACACCGGCCTCCCTTGCAACATCTTTAATCGTAATCTTTCCCATAATTTGTTGTTCCTTTGCTATAAAAACGTTTTTATATATTTTAAATTAGCATAAAACCGTTTTCAACACAACACTTTAATTATTTTTCCATGTACAGATTGCAAATCTGTTGCAGCTGCTCCTCTAAACGTTCTAAGCGAACAAAGCGATCCTCCCGAATATACTCTTTCTGATCTACGAGCAAGAGCATGGTTGGAACTGTGAAAATGAGAAATCTGGACGCAACCTCTTCCACAACGTTAGCGTCAATGTGAACGAGATGGATCATCGGGTATGACTCAAGTAATCCCTGGATTTTAGGAAGCAGGGCGTGACATACACTGCACTCTGACCGGGATACATATAGTAAAACCAATTCATGTTGTTGAATAAACTTTTCTACCATTTCTATAGACGTTATTTCATGAAGCTCTTTGATAGGAATCACCTCTTTCGGACAATCGCGCTTTCGCAAAATATAGTCTATCATAAATGTCTGTCCGCTCAAACTCACACTCTACGTTAACATTCTCTTTTCAAAAGTAGCCTCCACTTCCAGCATAAAAATTCACAAAAAAACTAGCAGGCGACCAGCTCGGATAACATCCCGAATTAGTCGCCTGCTGTCATTGTCATCATTCTTTTCAACAATGGTTACTTCCAGTCTCTTTTTCGGAGATAGGCTTCGAATACAAATGTTCCAAAAGGCAGTAAGCCTGCTATCAAGCCCATAATCCAGCGTGAAACCTTCCATTTCTTGACCACAGCCAAATGCACAAGCGCGATCAAATATAACGGAAAAAGAATACCGTGAATCATACCCATGATCGTTACTGGAGAAGACATATCGGCAAAATATTTTAGCGGCATGGCTATAAAAATCAACAGCAGCAATGATACACCTTCCCATATGCCTGCAATTCTGAATCGACCTGTCACTGTCTTCATCCTGTTCAATCTCACCTTTCCAGCGGTTAGTTTGTGAAATATGTAACTTGTTACAAGGCGCTTCAAATTGAAGCCACATATCCCCTGCTGATGCAGCTTCTTGAAACGTCTTGTCCAGTATACCGCATGGTTCTGGTCCAGAAATGCTTCAATTTTGAATAATTAATGACTGAACTATTCGTGTATGAGATGTTGAGTCTTAAATTCGAAAATCGCATCAACAGCATAATGATATCCGCCTGATTTTCGAAAGGTTTCCCTTAAATTTGCAGCAGCTTTCTCAAAAGAAGGAACGCTCAACACATGATCCACAGCTTCACGTATCTGACTGGCAGTCAAGGTTTGCATTTGTAACTGGATACCTGTTCCCGTATTGACAACCTGCTCAGCAATTATCGGCTGGTCCGCGCTTTGTGGAATCACAATAAGGGGAACCCCGAAATACAGACCTTCATTGGTACTGTTCATCCCACCATGGGTGATAAATAATTGGGCTGACTCCAATACCTCCATTTGCGGAACATAACTTTTAACGATGAAATTGTCAGGGATTTCTTCCAAATCAGTCATTTGTGTTCTAGTCCCTATTGACATGACAATCGTATGATCGGTATTCCCCAATGCCTTAATACAAAGTTTATAGAAATCAATGGCGTGGTTAAAAATGGTTCCCAATGAAATATATATGAGACTTTTTCCTTTAACGGCTGTCATGTCGAATTGTTCATGCGATACTCGTGAAAAAATGGACGGGCCTACAAATTGATACGAAGGGTCGAAGGCTTCTCCATTAGGCTGGAATTCCCTTGTAGTATATACGATGGTAAGCGGCGCGGGATTACAAAACACCTCGTAGGGCGAAGCAATTTCCACATCATATTTTTCCTGTAGCCTGATCGTCAGGCTATGGAATGTATCGTTTATAGGTTGGACGATTTCGGCAGGAACATTTAAGAAAAAGTGTTGCATCAAATGATTGAATGATTCTTCAGTCTGCGCAAAAGAAGTGCATGAATTAATTGCAGGCAGCTTCAGTATTTGCGAAAGCAAACGTCCGCAACCGAACATGGAGTCATGGATGATGTAATCAAAATGTTCACCTTTGATCAGTTCAAGGACGCTTGGAA
The DNA here is from genome assembly GCF_014844075.1 of Paenibacillus sp. JNUCC-31. Lineage (NCBI taxonomy): Bacteria > Bacillati > Bacillota > Bacilli > Caryophanales > Paenibacillaceae > Paenibacillus > Paenibacillus sp. JNUCC31. The sequence goes on along the minus strand of NZ_CP062165.1, from coordinate 6,739,208 downwards.
TGACGATATCTGCTGTAAGCAAAAGACCGTTGACTCGTTCAAGCAAATAATCTCTGCCACCTGAGACAAAGGCTTTAATGAGTTTTTGACCGTCAAAGGTTCGGACTACAGCTCCCGTCTTCTCCATACGTTCCCGATAAGCTTCTATCGTGAAGTACACAACCTCTTCCCCGCGTGAAATAAGCTCTTGTACCACACCAATCGTTGGATTGACATGTCCCTCTGATCCACCGTTAATAAATAAAACACGTGCCATAACGATCCCTCCTTTGCTATGCTGCGTTCTCTAAATGGTATAAGAATTCGTAAGAAATGACCTGCATTGCCTATAGAATTTAGGTAGTTGCACGTTCTATCAGTTGAAATTCCAGTTGCTGAGGCTGTAACTCCTGCTTGCCAAGAACGGCCCATAATTGATGAAAGGCTTGAGTAGCCTGTTCTGCAATTGGATTATGTATGGTCGTTATTCCAAGCACACGGGACAGTTCAATATCATCAAAACCAACAATAGCAAGTTGTTCGGGAACTTGTATATTCTGTTTGCGTGCTTCGGACCAGATTCCGATTGCTGCATAATCATTGGAACATAACACCGCTTGAGGAGGTTCTGACCTACTTGCCATTCTTCGCATGGCTTCTTCTCCATCAGATGAGCTGAATACCGAATACTGATAGGCTTCACGCAATATAGGCAGGCCCTTATCAGCCATAAATGATTCATAGGCTTCCCGCCGACTTTGGGTATTCAGACTTTCTGCTCTGCCAAAGACATTGGCAATACGGGTATAGCCTTTGGACACCAGATGTTCAAGAGCCAGCCTGTAGCCTTGCGCCTGGTCCATAGCCACTGACGGAATTTCATCATCTCCCATCCGCTGCCAAGATACAATCGGACCATACTCGCAGTAGGCTTTCAGCTTGTCTGGATGATTGACACAGGTCATAATCACCAGTCCATCCACCCGTTTACTCCGCAGATCCTCGAACGCCTGCAATTCAATCTCTTTATCTCCACGCGAAGTATAGATCAGGGTCTGAAATCCATAATCCATCGCTGTATCAATGAATTGATTCATAAACGTAAGAATAATCTCGTTGGTTGCGGATGTGACAATCCCAATTTGCTTGGTCTGTCCGGTGGATAACGAAACGGCATTTCGATTTGGTATATAGTTTAGCTGTTCCATGATTTGCGTTATTTTCTGCCGGGCCTCGTCGCTCACATGCGGTGAATGATTAATCACTCTGGATACCGTGGCCTTCGAGTAACCGGACTGTTTCATAATTTCATCGAACTTGGACACATGAAGTCTCCTTTCTTGCTGACTATCTATGGTGAATTACAGTTTGCCTCAAAACAAATAAAAAGTAAAACTTGACGTGTAACCCGTTCCAACGTTTAAGCTTTTTTATGCAGTGCTGCTGTATGTAATATCCACAACGAATTCATTACGATTGGAGCGATACACATGACTCATTCTCAACATCCATCATTTCATTTCCCCGAAAACTTTCTGTGGGGTGGTGCCATTGCCGCCAACCAGGCTGAAGGTGCATATAATCTAGGTGGCAAAGGTTTGTCCACTCAGGATGTGGCTCCCAAAGGTATCATGGGTCCCATTACTGAAGAACCGACTGAAGATAATATGAAACTGATCGGGATTGACCTCTATCACCGTTATAAAGAAGACGTGAAGCTGTTCGCCGAGATGGGATTCAAGGTATTCCGCACTTCCATCGCTTGGTCTCGTATCTTCCCTAAAGGTGATGAGCTGGAACCTAATGAAGAAGGACTTCAATTCTATGATGATCTCTTTGACGAGTGTCTTAAATACGGGATCGAACCACTGGTGACACTTTCACATTACGAGACACCTCTCCATCTCTCCAAGGAATATGATGGCTGGGTCAACCGGAAGATGATCGGTTTCTATGAGCGTTATGTGACTACCGTATTCGAACGTTATCAAAATAAAGTGAAATACTGGCTCACATTCAATGAAATCAACTCGATTTTGGAAGCACCGTTCATGAGCGGTGGTATTTATACACCGAAAGAGAAGCTCAGCAAGCAGGATCTTTATCAGGCAATTCACCATGAGTTTGTAGCCAGTGCTTCTGCTGTGAAGCTCTGTCATGAGATCATTCCAGGTGCGCAGATTGGTTGTATGATGCTCAGTATGCCGACCTATCCGCTAACACCGAATCCGGATGACATGATTAAAGTGATGGAATTCGAACATAGCAATTATTTCTTCGGAGATGTGCATGTGAGAGGCCGCTATCCTGGATACATGAAACGTTATTTCCGGGAAAATGGAATTCAGATTCAAATGGAAGACGGAGACGAAGACACGCTGCTCCATACTGTGGACTTCATTTCTTTCAGTTATTATATGAGCATCTGCCAAACGGCTGATCCGGATAAACAAGTTGCAGGTGAAGGTAATTTGCTTGGCGGTATACCTAACCCTTACTTGCCTGCAAGTGAATGGGGATGGCAGATTGATCCGCAAGGTCTGCGCTATGTGCTGAATATGTTCTATGACCGTTATCAGAAACCACTCTTTATTGTGGAAAATGGACTGGGCGCTGTGGACGAGCTTATTACCGGACCTGATGGTGAGATGACAGTTGAAGACGACTATCGCATCCAGTATCTGAATGATCACCTCGTTCAGGTCGCGGAAGCCATTGAAGACGGCGTTGAAGTTATGGGATATACATCTTGGGGATGTATTGATGTGGTCAGTGCTTCGTCAGCACAATTGAAAAAGCGTTATGGCTACATCTATGTTGATCGCCATGACGATGGTTCAGGAACACTCGAACGGTATCGCAAAAAGTCGTTCCATTGGTACAAAGATATCATTGGCAGTAATGGCAAAAGCCTGAAACGCTAAGAGATACACCTGCCTGCAGCAGTTACACGCCTGCTTTCCCCCAGCAGAAAACAAGGACATGCATTAGTATACGATGTGATGATATATTGTTTGCTTCTGGGGGATTTTATTAAAATGGTGAGTCCCGATTTCAGTTGAATTTGACCAAGGCCGGTTCCAACGCTTTCAACGTTAACCATCGCATCCCTGCTTCAAAGTCTTCCCGGAAAGAATCGATCAGAATGACGTCAGGATAAGAGGGCATTGACAGCTCCTCTTGATACATTTGCCACGTTTGAAGAACCATTTCTTTATCAATCATATTTTGGTAAATGACAACTTTATCTGGTGCAAGAATCGCATTTACCGTTTGAATCATTTTGCATACCGTTTCAATAAAGAGTTCCTTTTCCACTAAGCTATACCAATCAACCCCCATAGGAAGATATTTCACTTCCCCCGCCATGCCAAGTTTTCCTTTGATCACTTTACCGTTCAGATAAATGCCCATGCCTGGAGGATATTGGGTTGGAAAATAAATTCCGATGACACATTGATCCTCGTCCAACTCTTGCTTTGCGCAGTATCCGCTAATTGCAGCGTTCACATCATTTTCCACCAGAACTGGTAATCCGAACTGTGCTTCAAGATCTTCAATCATGCGGATACCTTCTAACTGCCGGTGACTGCTCACCGTAATTTCTCCATTCACGGTCTGTCCCGGAATACCGATACCGATGACTTTAATGGAAGCATGCTGAGACAGTACGTTCCCAATGATTTCATAGAAGTGTCTCTGATCAAAGGCGGGCATTGTATATTCTTCTCTGAATACCATGTTATCCTCTAGATTAATGACGGTGGCTGTAATCAGATCCTGCCCCTGCTTTTCGTTGATATACATGACCAAAGCTAAGCTAAAATCGTAATTATATCGGTAGGTTAATGCAGGTCTTCCCCCGTTGGAAGGTACTGTCTCGTCCTCAAACAGTTCACCCAGTTCACACAACTCTTTTACTAGTGAATTGACGGTTACTACACTGAGCTTGGTCAAGGAGGCCAGTTGTGGCTTGGTTGCTGTTTCCACCCGTTTCATGACCTGGCGTACATGGTTTATATTAATTTCTTTCATCAAATACGCGTTCGCTATTTTCATAAGCACCCCTACTCCATAGTTTCTTCTCCAATGTAGTAACTATACAATATCTCCAGAGGTATTAAAAACACCCGATGAAAAACATCGGGCATTCTGAAGGTTCGTATACACTTGTGTTAGCTTCTTCTATACTTCGTTTTGTCTGCTTCCGTTATTTTGCGAATAACTCTGCATGGATTACCCGCAGCAATTACATCCGAAGGAATGTCTCTGGTAACTACACTTCCTGCCCCGATGATTGTGTTATCTCCAATGGTCACACCCGCAAGCACAGTCACGCCGCCACCGATCCATACATTATTGCCCACTGTGATTGGACCTACAATTTCAAGACCTTCGTTACGTTGTTCCACATCATAAGGATGACCAGCAGTATAGAATCCACAATTTGGTGCAACAAAAACGTTGTCACCAAACTGGATTTTAGCTCCATCCAGCATAACTATATTATGATTGCTATAGAAGTTCTCACCAATTTCGATATTATAGCCGTAGTCACATACAAATGGCTGCTCGATCAGGAATTGATCCGTTGTTTTTCCAAGCAGCTTTTTGAGCAGCGCCTCTCTCTCAGAGATCTTGCCTGGATGTAGCTGATTATACTCGTAACAAAGCCCTTTTGCGTACAACCGCTCATCAATTAATTCTTTGTCGTAATTTGCATTATACAGCAGTCCCAGTTGTGATTTCTCTTTTTCTGTCATGAATCCTGTGCCTCCAACTCTTCTGTCCAAAATTAATGGTTCAAAGCTCTATCTCTTTAATGATTCTAGCAGGATTTCCTCCAACAATCATGTTATCCCGGACATCTTTTGTGACTAAGGCACCGGAAGCAATAACGACATTATTGCCAATGGTGACCCCTGGATTGATTACTGCCCTGCCCCCGATCCATACATTATTCCCGATGGTTACTGGCTTTCCATACTCTGCACCTGTGATCCGTTCGTAAGGATTCAAGGGATGCGTAGCGGTATATATGTGAACGTCAGGTCCCATTAAACAGTTATCCCCAATGCGTACTTCACATACGTCAAGTTACGTCAAGTATTGTACAGTTAAAATTGGTATAGAAGTGCTCCCCAACATGAATGTTGTATCCATAATCAAAATGAATATTCGGTTCCATGCTCAGGTGTTCACCCGTTGAACCTAACAGCTCTTTCAATACCTTTGTACGGAGCTCGCCATCTGTTTCTGTAGTCTGATTGTACATGCGTGTCATTCTTCTTGCATATTCCCTGTCTTGAGACAATTGGGGATCGGAAGCCAAGTACAGTTCACCATCGATCATTTTTTGTTTTTCCGATTTTGTTGTGATATTGCTCATGATTGTTTCCCCTTTACGTCTATATTAATATTTGAACTGATAAATTAAGATACTTTATAAAGTTATAATAATTATATGGGATAACCTAAATAAATCAAGTTCCTATGCAAATTGAATATAGAGATATTATGCCTAATGTTATTCAAAAAAACCTCTGCGATCCAATAATTATTGGACCGCAGAGGTTTTTTGAAGCTATATAGACCAATTTGGAAAAGATAAATTTTATACTAACGATTTTTCGGCGGCATGAACAGTTTGCTCTTTGCGACTAATTGCATAAACGGCTGACACCAGACCCATCAGGATCAGAACGGATCCGACCCATCCTGTATACATAATGGATGAATGATCGATAACTACTCCGCCAATATAGGTTCCCAGAGCAATGCCAGCATGTGCAATCCCAGAATTGGTGCTAATTAACGTTTCAGCGGTTGACGGTGAGGTTTTGATAATCAGACTATTCTGTACAGGGGTCACCGTCCAGCTTAGCGCACTCCAGATACTTAGCAGAATCAAGAATGGAATCAAAGGCAAGCCGGTACTAAATGGAATAACTGCCATGCTCACGATAAAAGGGATTAGCACAATGACAATGGCTTTGGCCGGATGCAAGCGATCTGATAATATGCCACCAATGCCGCCCCCTGCCACTGCAGCGATACCAAACATCATATAAATAAAGGTGACCATCGTTGAGCTGGCTCCCAGCGCTTCCTGGAGAAATGGTGTGAAATACGCATATAACGTCAAATGCCCTGCGAGCACAAGCAATGTTGTAACATGAATTGCCAGCATTTTCGGATTCCACAGAGCAGCAAGCTGTTTCTTCAAAGGTACTGCCGGAATCGGCTGCACTCTATCCATGGCAATGCCAATAGCAATCATGACCACTGCAGTCAAAATCGCGATCAACATAAACACTTCACGCCATCCCGCGAGGTTACCAACGAAGATTCCAATCGGTACACCCAAAATCAGAGAAGCACTTCCTCCCATCGTGATTATCCCCACGGCACGGCCTTTATACTGAGGTTCCACAATACGGGCTGCGAGCGTCAGTGACAAAACAAAAATCAATGAGCCCGTTGCGGCCCCCAGTGCTCTGCCTGCCATAAGCATATAGAAATTGGCGCTGAATGCAGAGATAAGATTGCTGATCAGAAAAACGAATAAAGTGCACATATATACTTTTTTACGTTCGAATCCGGCCGTCATGTTTAACAAAATTGGCGCAGATAACGCATAGACAAGCGAGAAGATGGAGATTAGATAACCGGCTTTTGCCAAAGTCAGATGAAGATCTGACGCAATCAAGTCCAGAATGCCGCCTAAAATAAGTTCGACGGTACCAACCACAAATGCGGCGATTGCCAGGACATATACTTTTTTATTCATTTTTGAATCCTCCTCGAAAGTTACAACTACGATAGTAACTTAATCAAGAGAAGATTTCAATACAAAAAAGCTATTCTCAGAAAGAATAGCTTTGGAATCATCATAATTAATAAATTAATCGTGCCAGCAGACGTGCAATTTCTTCATCCTGAAGCAGCTGGTCACCGTATTTTTTGGTAATTTGAGTAAGAGCGACGTCATGATAGAAATAATCCGTCATTGCTTTAACAATCGGTTTGGACGTTGTCTTGATGGCCTTCCAGGAATCATGTTCGATTCCTGCAAACAAAAGATAACCATGGTCAACAATGATTAGCTGCGAGGGCTCAAGATTACTGTCCTCAAGCATCGGGATTAACGAATACTTATGGGCTAGAGATGTCTGCAATCCCCCTACAGCCAGAACCTCCACATGTACACCTTCAGCCTCTTTTTGCTCCAGAAGCTCCCGGTACTTCTCCATTTGCTCGTTCCACGCCAGAAAAAGGATAGATGAATCCGCTTCTTCAATAAGCTGTTCGATATTCGATGCAATGGATGAAGCATCCTTCAATGTCCAGATATGTTCATCTGTGAATGTACGTTTGATTTTGTATGTCTTTAATTCCTCAATATCCTTCTCAAAGTCGGCCCTTATTTTGAGGATAATGGACTGAAGATCAACCGCCATGTACAATTTTTTCTTCCCATGCATCGTTGTTAGGACCGTTCCCTTATCAAAAAGTCGATTAAGCACTTCATATATCTTGGCCTTGGGTACATTGGAGTAATTCACAATGGATGTGGCATCGAGCGGTGCATCCTGCGCAAATATTGCCTCATACACCTGACTTTCATATTGTGTAAAACCGAATTTCTGCAACATGGTTCGATTCGGGCTCCTTCTTGTTTTGTATCGTTCTATATAGTTTAGACGCCTGAACTTCCCATGTCCAGTTTATCCCACCGACGCTTTCTCTTAGCCATATACTGATTTTACGGTCAGAGTTAAGCATCCAAATATAATGGCCTGCCAATGGTTATATTAAGATTCAGGTTACACATTCAGATTTTTTGAAGGAGGTGTGTTTAAACATGGAGAGCACCCATGATTTTGTAAAAAAAGTGAATGAGAATGCCGAAAAAGCACGTCATAACAAAAATAATGGTAAAGGTACACCCACGGACAAACTGCCATCAAAGCAGCATAGCACCAATAAGTAAGAGCAGAATCAATTGCAGAATTCATTAGAGGAATATTGGGCATTTTATCTTCAAGTACATGAAAAGGATCTCTGGTGGGAGATCCTTTTTTTAAGCTCTGCCTGATAACTGAAACCGTTTCTCACGTAACATAAAAACCCCATTTCTCAAACATCGCGTCTTTTGTCTAGCACCCTCATCATCTTCTTTTCATTTACTATAAAGAATCTAATAGAAAAGAGATGATGAGGATGGCTAGTGTAAAAGCTGTTCCACAACCCGATTTGGTACTGATCTATTGGTCCAGAAATCCGCTTGTTCCCGGCTCTGCTCGCAGAATTAAAAGTGTGCGTGTGATCGGAAACACATCCCCTTGTACCTTCACACTGGTGCCTGGTGCATTGCTGATCAATGCCTTAAACTGCTTGCTGGACCATGATATCGGCTTCAAAGTGGTATATCGTAAAAACACATCGAGTATCAGTGGCGTATTATTGTTGAAACGCAGATCTTAAACCAACAAACAGGTGCCTTCCTTTAAACACGGAAGCACACCTGTTTGTTATTCAACGAAATGATGGGCTGAGCTCCAGCCTATTTGACGTTCATATAACGCTCGAAGGCATCATTACGGATGGTCAGTAACTGTTCAAGTCCCATGTCATTCAGCTTTTTGATATAAGCATCCCAGCCCTCTTCGATACCGCCTTTGGTTACCCACTGGGCTCGCATCGTTGCCACATAGCCATCAATATCCGTTGTAAGTGTTGGCAGCTCCTGAAACTCATCTGCATTGTACATGACTTTTGGATAAGGCGTCGTTACATCAGCACTGCCCAACTGATCAATTTGCAGTTTGAGGCCGTCACCAGCTTTTGGATTGAGCTTAATTTTCTCTTCAAAGGAAGGGCTTACATATTTGGGACCAAAATCGCGCAGGGACTGATCCCAGTACCAGGCATCGGCGCTGGTACCCGCCGGCGGGTCCATGAGCGTGTATGTGCCATCATCATTTTTCGCTATTACAGTTCCGATCGCACCCCAGAAATTCTGAATGCTGGCTTCACTGGTATAGAACTGATCTGCCCAGCGTGCCGCCACTTCTGGAACAGTACATGAACTTGTAATGAGCAGTTCATTACGGGCCAGATTCATGCCGCCAGGGTCCCCTGGCTGATAACGTTTGCCATCAGGTCCGGCAATAGGCGCAATCGCTTCGTATTGGTCGCTCCATTTGCCAAACACCGCATCGGGTGTCCACTGATTGCTGAAGCCAACAATGGGAATGTCTGCATTTTGCCATTTGGCAGAGGTCATGGTGTTGTCTTGTGTGAACAGTTCCTGATCGATCAGGCCTTCTGAATACAACTTGTGTGTGTAGATAAGCGCTTCTTTATAAGCATCGGTTGACGGAAAGAATACCGGTTTGCCATCTTGAACAATCATACTGCTGGCATTAATATCGGTGATCCCGAAGGGATTCAGAAAGTCCACATTCAAACCCGTTTCCGTGTAAGGAATTTCGTCCGGTTTACCGTTTCCGTTCGGATCTTTCTCCTTAAACGCTTTCAACACCTGATACAGTTCCTCTGTCGTCGTAGGTGCCTTCAATCCCAGCTTATCGAGCCATGCCTTGTTGATTACAGGCTGATTCCGGCTCTTCGGACGGGCAGGTAATCGGGTTGGCATCGAGTAGATTTTGCCGTCAGGAAATGTACTGATTTTCTTCATGTCCGGCGTCTCTTCCATCGCCGCCTTTAAGTTAGGCATATATGCATCAATATATTCATCCAAAGGACGGAAATAACTCAGGTTATTGACAATGTCCGAATCACTGAACACCTGATCCCCCAGAATAATATCAGGCAGCGTACCACTGGCAAGCATAATGGATTTCTGTTCACCCCAGTCATTGGAGGACATGACTTGCCACTCAATCTTCACATTGGAATCTTTCTCCAAATCCTTAAGCCATTGGTTCTGGGTAAAAGTATCACCCATGTTGCCCCAGCGAACCGTCAGTACTTTGAGTGTTACCGGATTATTGACAATAGGTAGACCTTCTTGATTAAAATCGCTTGATATCGGAGTCTCAGCACTCTCACCGCTATTTCCACTACTACATCCAACCACGCTTACCAGCATAGCTGAGACGAGCAGCAAGCTATTCATTTTGGTGAAAAACTTCTTGCCTATCTTTTTTCCCATTTGGGAACCCCCTTGATTCGTAATAAATTTCAACTGCCTTATTCTTTCACAGCGCCGATCATCACCCCCTGATTGAAATACTTTTGGATAAACGGATAAACACACATGATCGGAATCGTCGCGATAATAATAACGGAATACCTCATCAGATTCGCGAGACGCAAGGCGACTTGTGCTGCTTCCCCGGTTCCCATCCCGGATTGCATCTGATTCGTAATGAGAATGTTACGCAGGATCAATTGAAGCGGATACAGATTAGGGTCTTTCAGATAGATCAGAGCATTAAAATAGGAGTTCCAATACCCTACAGCAATCCATAATCCCAGAACTGCGATGATCGCTTTGGACAGCGGCAATACAATTAACACGAAATACCGCAGATTACCGCAGCCATCGATCTGGGCAGCTTCCCATAGATCCCCCGGAATACTGGTCTGGAAGAACGTCCGGGCAACGATCATATCGAAGACCACCACGGAGAACGGAAGCACCATCACCAGAAACGTGTTGTAGAGATGGAAGTCACGAATGGTCAGGAAGGTGGGAATCAATCCGCCACTAAAGAACATCGTAAAGATAAAGAACAGCGAGAAAAATTTTCGTCCGACCAGATCTTTTCTCGATAATGCATAAGCCGCCGAAATATTTACGACAAGTCCGAAGAGCGTTCCTACCACCGTGTATAAAATGGTATTTCGATATCCGATCCAGATATTCTCGTGTCGCAGCAGTTCCTTATACCCTTCCAGCGTAAAACCTTTGGGGAAGACCCACACCTGTCCGTTAGCCACGGCGGAAGGATCACTGAATGAGGCGATGACAATAAAATAGATCGGGTAAATGATCGCAATCAGGAAAAGAATAGCAAAGGCATAAAACACGGCTTCTGCAACCGTAATGCGTGATCGGCGTTTGACACGGGGAGTTCTGGTCATTGCTGCCGGCTCCATAACGCTCATTTTGTTTGTCTCCCCTCTACCATAAACTGTTCTCACTGTATTTCTTGGACAACTGATTGACCAGAATAAGCAAAATGAAATTAATGACCGTATTAAACAGGTTGATCGCCGAGGAGAAGCTGTATTGACTGCTCAGTAAACCGATTTTGTATACATACGTAGACAGAATCTCACTTGAGAGGATATTCAAGTCGTTCTGCATGAGATAGACCTTCTCAAATCCTACGCCAAGTAATCCGCCCATTCGCAGGATAAGCAGGGTGATGGCCGTAGGCAGCAGCATTGGAATATCAATATAACGAACTTTGTGCCATCGGCTTGCCCCATCAACGGTTGCCGCTTCATAGAGGCTTGGATCTACAGCAGACAACGCGGCAATATAGATAATGCTGTCCCAACCGACATGCTGCCACACGTCAGACCACACATACACACTGCTGAACAGAGCTGATGAACCCATTAAGTCCGGTGCTTGTGCTCCAAACAACTGATACAGATTGCCAACGAGCCCTGTACTGGGCGAGAACAGGATCAGCATCAATCCGACCATAACTACCGTTGAAATAAAGTGAGGCATATAGGAGACGGTCTGGAAAAATCGCTTAAACCTTCCCGCTCTCATCTGGTTCACTAGGAGTGCAAGCATGATCGGGATCGGAAACGTAGCCAAGCTATACAGGCTGATCACAAGTGTATTGCGAATCGTATTGGTGAATTGATAGGAATGAAAGAACTTCTCAAAGTACTTGAATCCCGCCCATGGGCTGCCACCGATTCCTGATGCCGGGCTATAATCCTTAAATGCGATGATCACACCATACATCGGCTTATAGGCAAATAAAAGTGTTAATAGAACTGCCGGAAAAAGCAAAACGTAAAGCCCCCAATTTCGCCTGATTCTCTCCATTGTTTTTCCGATATAAAGTGGGTTGGTCCTCATGGTTCTTTCTTCCCTCCTGTAAGTATACTGATGCTGCTTTCCCGCTTGGACCCGTGATCCCTGGAATAGCTTCAGTATAAACCCCTTTTCATTCTCTTTATCGGACCCCTAGGAACGGTATTCGGACTTCTGCTGTTCCCTTTTCGAAGATTACGAGAAAACCAGGATGCTTACGAGTAGAAAACATATCGTTATCCAGACTTTCATGTGTGTATTCCGGACTTCTGAACCAAATGAGGCAAATCTTTATGCTTTTTTCAAGCAAAGGTTTTATACTATTCCTGAGGTATTAAAGCGCATTCATAATGAAGCAATCCAGAAAGTGGTGCATTGTTCATGGCAAACCTGAACGCCATCAAACCCTATCCCATTCGGCATTATATCCGCATGATGTTCGTCATTTCATTTGTTGTGTTCATTCTGGATCTGGTCATCAGCATTGCTTCGATCTCCATGGTGAAGCAGCAATCCACCCAGTACTTGCAGGATGCAGCCGATCTGTACATCAATCGTATTAATCACGATTTTGCGTACATTAACCATTTCATGGGGTGGACACTGGCCAATGACGAGAATCTCGACAACATGAATACATATGGTGTAAACAGTATTCCGTTTCTGAAGGCCAACGAAAAACTACATATGCTTTTCGCTGAACTTCAGCGAAACTATGGGCAATCGTACAATTTCTTTTATTATTTGGAGAATAGTGAGTATTTCCTTAACTGCGCGCCGATAAGCATCTCCTATTCGGATTATTCAGAAGTGAAAAAACAGATCATTACGTTGACCCGCGATAAAGGTGTATATGAAAAGTTCTATTCCCATTGGACACCGATTCATGTGAACGGCACTTCTTATCTTATCAATATTGTGCCGTACTACAACCGTTATCTGATTGCCTTGATATCCGCAGATGATTTGATCGCCCCTCTCCGGCAGATTAATCTGGGTGCCAACGGATACGCCTCTCTCGTTGACGAGAATGGCATGCAACTTTCCGGTCCTGCCAGCGGGGAGCACACACCGGAAGAGAGACATTCATTTCTTGATCTGTTCCAGTCTCACAATCTCGTGAGCAGCGACTTCTCCAATGCGGCATTCAGCGCACATATGGTCATCAAGTTTGGCGCATTCGAGAAAATTATGGTGGCCCAACTGCTCATTATGCTGCTTTTTCTGATTGTAACGTCCTCGTTAAGCGCAATAATGTTGTTTTTCAGAAAAAATCTGCTGGTTCCCATTCAGCGTTTTTCCAAAAATCTCGCACGTATCAACGAAGGCGATGAAGCAACTGACTTCAAGAGCAGCCGGATTATGGAGCTGGAGCAGGTCAATGCACAGTTCAAGGAACTGGTGGTGCAGATTAAACGGTTCAAGATTGATCGCTATGAGCAGGAGTTGGAGAAACAGAAAATACGTTTGGATTATATGAAATTGCAGATCAAACCCCACTTTTTCCTGAATTGTCTGACGAGCATGTACAGTATGGCACAGATGCAGATGTACGAAGAAATTGAAAGCATGGCCCTGGCCACGTCCCGATACTTCCGTTATATCTTTCAAAGTGGCGAGAATTTCGTTCTGCTGGAGGATGAGATCGAACATGTGAGAACGTTTCTGGACATCCAGAAATCACGTTACCGGGATGCTTTTTCCTATCGTATTGAACAGTCCGAGGTGATCACGGGTATCGCTGTGCCTCCACTCGTGATTCAGACCTTCATCGAAAATGCCGTCAAATATGGCGTCTCCCGGGACCGGGAATTATGTATTACTTTATCCGTAACTGAGAAACGACAGGAAAATGGCGATCATGTGCTCATCCAAATTTCAGATACGGGACCAGGCTTCAGTCCGGAAATTCTTGGCGCACTGATGCGCGGAGAAGCACTGGAACAGACCGGCGGCAATCGGATCGGCATTATGAATACCATTCAACGGTTGGAGTTGCTGTATCGAGATGAAGCGACGATTACGTTTGCAAACGACGACGCAAGTGGCGCTCGAATCACGCTTTCCTTGCCTAAAATGATACTGAATTCAGAACCTTCGGGAGAGGTGACAAACCATGAATGCATTGCTGGTTGATGATGATTACTTTGTTGTAATGGCTTTGGAAAAGAAAATTGACTGGGGGGCCTTGGGAATCAACACGATATTTACAGCCTATAATATTGCGCAAGCCAAAGAGATTTTGCGGAATCATCCGGTACAGATCCTCATTTGCGATATTGAGATGCCCCAGGGAAGCGGACTTGAACTGCTGGCATGGGTCCGGGAGGAATCGCATAATGTACAGACGATCTTTCTCACCAATTACGCCGATTTTAACTATGCGCAGAAAGCAATCGAACTGCAAAGCTTTGATTATTTTCTGAAGCCTATTGAATTTGACAAGTTGACTCTCATTATTCAAAAGGCGGTTGCCAAGGCCAAAGACCAGCAGTTTATTGATAAAGCGATTCATGAAGGTGAACTGTGGCAGAAGAATAGAAGCAAGCTCATTGAGGACAGCTGGCGCAGGCTCATCTCCGGTAAAGCCTTTCCTTCCGGGCCAGCCGACGTCTCTGCCTTTTTGACAGAACAAAATCTGCCTTATGAAACAACGGATCTATTTCTTCCTATTCTGGTTAACCTGTTTCCGTATGATGGCAGCCTGGGCAAAACCGACAAGAACCTGTTCGATTACGCTAGTTTGAATGTGATGGTTGAACGGTTTCAGGACGCTTTGTTCTCCATTGAAGCCATTTCCGAAATTAAGGATCATAACTGGATGGTTATTCTAAAATGGGATGGAGCACCGGATGCACAGCTGATCGAATCCATGTGCTGCTCGTTCATCCCGGAGGTCAATAGATACCTGAAGTCGGATGCCTGCTGTAGTATCGGTTTTTCTCTGCCACTGGGTCAGATTCGTCATACTATCAACGAGCTGTTGCTCATGAATGAAGAACGAATCAAACACCGCAACCAAACCTCTTTACTGAAAAACTATAGCAGACCTGAACTGAATTACACACCGCCTGATCTGGCATTGCTGGAGCAGTTGCTGAATGAGAACCGCTTCCAGGCCTTCTTGGATGAGACCGTTCGTTATATGCACCAACTTGTCCGTGAAGGGGTGGTAGGCACTGCCGTGCTCAGCATGCTGCGTCTTGATCTGGTGCAGCTCGTATATGCCCAATTGAAGAACAAAGAGATTGAAGTGCACAAGCTGTATATGGGCAAAACGAATGACCAATTGTTCATGCAATCTTTGTATTCTATTGAAGATATGCAATCCTACATAGCCTATCTGGTTAATACCGCTGCGGAATACCTGAATGCTGCCGAGCAGCCGAAGTCGGTTGTGCACGAGATTACCCACTATATACGCACTCATTACGGGGAAGATCTAACGAGGAATAACCTGGGGGAAATGGTCTATCTGAATCCGGATTATCTCGCACGGCTGTTCAAGAAAGAGATGGGAATTTCACTCGGCAACTATGTCATTCATACCCGTCTTGTAGCCGCTCGCCAACTGCTGGAAACGACCACGCAATCGGTCCATGCCATTGCTGGACATGTGGGTTATACCAACTACTCCCACTTCACCAAACTGTTTAAACAGGAAATGGGATGCAGCCCTAATGAATATCGCAAGAAGCAAAGAGAAAGTGCTCATGAAACTGGATGAAACCAGAATGTGATCACCTTCTGAGTCGTTCGTTAAAAGCCTGTTCTGGGCACCTCATTCAGCGATAACGCCTATGTATTGGAATGACAAGACCGAGCATAATTTCCAATCGGCGATGGGTGAAGCACTCTAAAGGCATTAGAGAGTCCAGCTTTCTGGAATCGGTAATAGTGGAGGAATTTACTTCAGTAACTGGTTCGACTCTATTCTTGAAACGCCAAAAAACCGCATAATCGCGGTTTTTTGGTTAACGCAGTTCGTACTGAGGTGGATTACTTCGTTATTTCCGGACATCCATAACCAGTACATTGACCGAATGGGCAGGAAGCTGCAAGACAACCGAATCCTCTTGCAGATGAATCACTTGTTCTTGTGGAACAATTTTCTCATCGTTCTTCTGATTCACGTTGGGAACATGCAGCAATTCTTCATCTCCGCTAAGTGTTATCATTCTCGCAACAGAGCTAATGTTCAGATCCTGAAGGTGAATTTGAGTTGCTTTGTCCACCCCATCTGCGTTCACCAGCTTCACATACACATGCTGCGCATCTCTCGTAACCGAATGGAATATGTCCCGGTTGTACGCTTCCAGCTTGTAATCCAGAGTTCTGCTGGTTATGTGACCATCGGTATATGAGCAGATCAGATTCTTCCCTGTATCCCCACCATAGTTGACGGTAATCGTGTAATTCGTATCGTTCTCCAAAGGTTCATAGTTGGCTGCTCGGAGATTTCCCGCTGCGGAACTGGAAGAATAGTCGCCAAGGGTGTAGCCTTCTAAACCTTGTTTGTAGACTTTGACTCCCGTTGCATTACCGCCATACCCAATCGCGTATTCGATAACATCTTTTCTATCAGGTGAAATATCCGTCAATCCCACACCGATGGTGAAACCATCCTCACCCGTTATGCGCTGCATTTCAACGTCCACTTTGTAATTCGTCCATTGATCATTCAGCAGATACAACCCATTCAATCCATTTGCCTGTGCTTTCAACATCAGACCTGTTCCGGCCTCCAGCGTGTATCCTGCCGATCCGGGAATCGGATTCCACGCCTCGTTCAGTGCTGTCTGCTCTCTGAAATCTTCCGCAAACAGCACGCTGCCATCCTGGTTCGATGTGACTGTCAACCGTTTCACTACGATGTCAGCATCACCTGTCGCAATCTCGATCCCGCCACGCGGAATGAGTTCCATGGGTTTACCCTTGCTATACGTTGAAAATGAAGTCCCTAGCACCTGCTCACCCACATACTTGGCAAAAAGCTGCTGTACATAGTAATTCGGTGTGTACCACACTGTCTCATCATCAAACCAGATGCAGTCCGGCGTCCAGCGATAGGTACCGTCCGTCAACACTTTATTGAACAGTGGTGCATAGGCAGCCAAGCGAACGACGTCTGCATTATTCTCAAATCCGGTCATGACCGCCGCTTCTGCGATCGCACCTGCCAGTGTATTTTTGTCCGTGGACGCATATTCTCCCACAAATACCTTGGATGTCTCTTTCCAATCGATACTGCCATCCTCGTGATAGGCCCGCTCATAATAGTTGTACCGATCCACGTTGTTCAGCAAATAGTCATTGGAACGATAGTAATGCTCATCGGCAATGGTATCCATATAGTTGTCCTGGTTCTCATACCAGGTGACCGTCTCCTCGATCACCTCTTTGCCGTCTGCAAAAGCCACTTCAGCTGATCCGGTCAGATTGCCACTCAGGAATTTCCATCCCTGCTGGTATGCATCATCATCCGCTTGGGCGCCGACTGTGGATATGATGTGCAGCTCATGATCAGGATAGTTACGTTTCATATAGTCATCAATCGACGTCTTGAATACTTCAAAGTTGGCAAAAAATTCGGTTCCCCAGTTCTCATTGCCTACGCCGAGATAACGCAGATCGAACGGCTCAGGATGTCCCATGCTGCTCCGCATAGCAGCCCATTCGTTATGTTCAATATCCGTGCTGAGCGCGAAATCGATCAGGTCTGTAAAGTTACGGATATAGTAATCCCTCAAAGCCCCACCCGCCGGGTGTGCGTAATCCGAACGTGCCTGACACAGAACTCCACAGGCCATGACCGGAACCGGAGCAGCATTCAAGTCTTCTGCCAGTTGGAAATACTCCATATAGCCCAGACCCATCGTCATCATGTAACCCCAGACGTTATAGTTCTCTTTGCGAAGCTCAACCGCTCCCACCGAATCCTTCCAGTCATACACATTGTCCCAAATAAACGAACCTTCCGAAATACATCCCCCCGGAAAACGCAGAAACTTCGGATGCAGATCAACAAGCGCCCGAACCAGATCTTTTCGGAGTCGATAGTTCGGATTGCCTGTGTAGTTGGCATGTGCTGACGCGGATACTCCCTGCTCTTCCGGCTTGGCTCCCCACACGTCTTGCGGAATCAGCGACACCATATCAATGGAAATGTCCCCTTCAAAGGTGAGTGCCAACTGCCCCAGCGCAGTCTCCGTTCCGGTCAGGGTCACATTCGAACCGTGGATATGGGGAGAACCAGGGTGAGACATAACATGACCGCCACTCGCATGGGCGCTGAACTCGGCATTTGCCACAAGGACGCGGGTATCGGAATAGGCGATTCCGTACTTCTTCCATGTGTTACCGCCTTCGACTTGCAGTGTAGCCGAATCACTGATTGCAGCACCGTTTCCATCTTGCAGCTGAATCGTAATCGTCCCTGCGGCTACTGCCTTGGCCCAGACGGTAAAATCATATGCCTCACCCTTCTTGATGGACATGGCACAATGTTGATTGGAATCCGAGAACCCGCGATTTCGAATCGTCGCACCATCCTGAACCGTTACATAATAAGCATTCACTTCCGGATCTTCCACGTTAAGATGAGTGTTTAGTCCATCGGTATGCTTTACAATCATTTTCTCGGTATCCCCGGACCAGGCAAACAATGGATCACGATTCCGGCCTGTCGAACAACCACATTCGCCAGAGTCATGCGAGTATGTATCGAATGCAAAGGATTCAAACGAGCGGTTCTGAACAAGCTCCGCATAGATCCCCCCGTCTGCCGCATTGTTAATGTCCTCGTAGAACAGCCCGTACATTACTTCACTGATATCCGCCACCTTTTGATCCCCGTGAATCGTGACGTTATAAGGCGGGATATGCTCTGGCATAACAGAGACATCAAAGCTTCTGTTCAACGTACTTCCACCCTTGGTTAAGAGCGCATTCAAACGAATTTCCTGCGCCGAGCTCAGGGGCTGAACTACTTGTCCATTCGCTGACAGCACTTCAGGCTGACTTGAATTCCATTGAACGTCCACCTTGCCACCGAGCAAATCTACTGGCAGTGACACGTCTTTAGTAATAATCCGGGAAGGAGCAGAGAGATATTTATCTCCCGCAAGCTTCACAATCTCTTCATCCGTTAATGACTCGCACATCACTTCAATCACATCATCCATGGACAGAGCCGCCTGATAAATCCGAAAATCGGATAGTGACCCCGCAAAATCCACATCTGCAGCGTACTGAGAACGTCCAATATAATTACGGGAATAATTCTCAGGGTCAACGAACGAATCAAACCATCGGCGCAGATTGGCATATTGGCCACTGGACGTCTGACTAATGGAGCCGTCCGCCACCTTCTCTCCATTCACATATACAACCGGACCCGCGCTGCTGCGTGTGCCGCCTTGACTGCCTGCCACCGACAACGCAATATGCATCCATTCCCCAATGGCAAATCCGCGGCCCGGGTCTACAACCAGATCATCTCCCGCATATAACGTTCCACGCATCTGACGAGTCAGAAATAAATAGGGACCCTTCTCACCTTTGCCAAAGTCAAAAATCCGCTCCCACACATTCGAACCTTTGCCCAAATGGACCCATGTCGCAACAGTCACGCCTGTGTTATCGCTTACATCTCGCAGCAAATTCGAAGGTAACTCCAAATAGGATGTTCCGTTCGCTCCTCCAGTAAAAGTCACCGCCCATCTACCATTTACTTCGGAAATGCTGGGTGTTTTCTCACCTGCGGCGTTTCCCTCGTGTCCGTTCCCTGAGCTATCCTTGCCGATCTCGGCTGCATCCTCAAACTTATAGTGTGCGATGAGTTGATTGCGAAACGTAGTCATGTTCATTCCTCCTATGTAGCGTAAATTATCGTAGATGTGCTTGATTTAATTCGTATAAATATAAATTGATTGATAAATATATAAACACATGATCTAATCGTATAGTATCTTATTCCGAGTACAGATTTCAATCCCAAAATGACAAAAAATCCGTTGCAGTATCGGATTTCATACGAAAAAATCGCTCTTATTTCAATCTTTCTTTCAAAATGTAAAGTACTCTAACCCTGATATTTATGGTTTACAAATATATAAATTGATTGATAATATAACAAATGAAAGCGCTTGATAAATTATGGTAACGAACAGGAGGGGTGTCTGACCAAATAATGTTGGCGGCAATGAACAGGGCTTATTTTTCATTTCATGTATTGGGAAAGGGGAAACGTATGAAACGTTATTGGGTAAGCGTACTTCACATTTCTTTACTGAGCACTGCATTACTTACGACAACAGCTTTGGCACCCGTCTCCGTATTGGCGGATAGTTCGGGGGCAGCCAGTTTCAACCCGCAAGTTTCCACAGCCATTGAGAATGCAGCTCCAGCATTCAGGAATGTTTCCGTTCATGATCCTTCCGTTATTAAGGTGGGTGATACCTTTTATATTTTCGGTTCACACCTTCAGGTAGCCAAATCCAAGGATTTGATGAACTGGGATTCAGTCGCCTCAGGAGTTACGGATAACAACCCTGTTGTACCCAATGTGACCAAAGAATTCGCTGAAGCCCTGGAGTGGGCGCAGACCGACACGTTATGGGCGGCAGACGTCATTCAGTTGGCGGATGGCAAATTTTATATGTACTACAATGCATGCAAAGGAGACTCCCCCCGCTCTGCGCTGGGCGTTGCTGTCGCAGACAACATTGAAGGGCCTTATAAGGATCAGGGCATTCTTCTCAAATCCGGCATGTGGGATGAGATCAGTGAAGATGGCACCATATACGATGCAACCATCCATCCAAATGTGGTCGATCCTGATGTATTTTTCGATAAAAACGGAAAGCTGTGGATGGTATACGGTTCCTATTCCGGGGGGATTTTCATTCTGGAGATGGACGAAACGACGGGAAAACCACTGCCTAACCAGGGTTATGGCAAAAAGCTGACCGGTGGCAATCACAGCCGAATTGAAGCACCATACATGCTATACAGTCCCGAAACCGACTATTATTATCTGTATCTGTCTTATGGCGGACTCGGTGCTGACGGGGGATATAACATTCGCGTAGCTCGTTCCAAAACACCTGACGGTCCATTCCTCGATGCCGAAGGGAACGATATGATCAACGTCAAAGCGGACAAGGACAAACCCTTGTTTGATGACCGCTCGATCGAGCCTTTTGGCGTCAAATTGTTGGGAAACTTCCTCTTTCAAAGACAGATTGGGGACCCGGGTACAGGTCAAGGGACTGGCTATGTATCACCAGGACATAACTCCGCTTATGTTGATGCTGAAACGGGAAAACAGTTTCTGATCTTCCATTCCCGCTTTCCTGGACGCGGAGAAGAGCATGAAGTCCGCGTACATGAGATGCATATGAACTCGGAAGGATGGCCTGTCGTTTCTCCTTACCGCTATGCGGCCTTGGAAGAAACCACTGCCCAACTGACAAACCAGGAGATTGCTGGTCAGTACAAATGGGTGAATCACGGAAAGGAGATTACGGCGGAGATCAAATCATCCCAGACCGTTCAGTTCACAGCAGATGGACACATTAGTGGTCCAGTGACAGGAACATGGAGTCTTGAAGCAGACAATCAGGTCCAAATCACATCGAATAATACTGTATATAAAGGCGTCTTCACCCATGAATGGGAGCCGGATTCCCAGAAGAAGGTTCTTACTTTTAGCGCGCTCTCCTCTTCTGGCGTAGCCATCTGGGGAAGTCAGATTGCTGCAATCAAGGATCAGGACGTTGTTAATGCGGTGAAAAAGGATCTGAGCATCGGCGACACAGGGAACGTATTCTTCAACCTTTCCCTCCCGACGAAGGGAGCACGTGATGCAGAGATTACGTGGAAGTCATCCAATGCCTCTGCCCTTTCCGCTACCGGGGTAGTGAATCGACCGCGCGCTGGTAAGGGAGATGCTAAAGTGGCATTAACGGCAACGATTCGCAAAGGAAGCGCGGTAAGCTCCAAAACGTTTAACATTACCATTCCACAACAAGCGGTAAGTCCATTACTTGGGGAATATACGTTTGATCAAAAGAAACTTGCAAAAATCGCACAGGATTTCAGCAAAAATGAATACCACGGTCATGCCTTTCATGTGACGAGTTCTGCGGTTAATAGCAAAAATCAGGCTGCCGCTTTCAATGGAACAGACAGCTACATTCAGCTGCCTGGAATCATTACCGATACGACAGATTTCACCTTTAGTGCTTGGATCAAGTGGAGTGGCGGCGAAGCCTGGCAGCGAATTTTCGACTTTGGAAATGGCTTAACCAGACATATGTTCCTTACTCCCACCCAACATACTGGAGCTCTGCAATTCACCATTCATGATCAGGGACGGGATCAGAGCCTGATTGCTGCTGAACCGCTGCCTTCCAATCAATGGGTGCATGTCGCTGTTACCCTACAGGGAGATACAGGCACTCTATATGTGAATGGAAAATCCGTAGCAACCAGCACCGAAATCACGTTTAATCCGAAGGATCTGCAAGTGACAGAAGCTTATTTGGGCAAAAGCCGTTATACAGCTGATCCCTTCTATAAAGGCTCGATGGATAACGTAAAAGTGTATGATAAAGCGTTAACCTCCACAGAAATTCAGCGCCAGGCCAAAGAAAAGCCTTAATTCATTCAAACTCTTACGCATGAAATTGAATTTCCATAAGCTAAATCGCCAATGTAACAGTCGAATCCACAGACTGCTATATTGGCGTTTTATTAATTTCACTTCGAATAATGAATGACCATGCTTAGCTTGTTCGCAGCAGTACCGGGGTTATGATAAGCATGAGGCTTGTCCGCGCGAAAACGGATCGACTCCCCTTGTTTTACCGTATAATCCTCCTCCCCAACCCGAATTGTAACTTCCCCTTCAAAAACCGTAATAAATTCCTCTGCCCCATCGATATGCGGTTCAGCATTCAAAGAAGACTCCTCATCCATCTCCATAACGTACATTTCAAAACGGCGCCCCTCTTCAAAAGTAAAATGCGGATAAATCCGAATCTTCCCCTCATTCTCCATCAATGCTTGAATATCACTGCCCGTTACGACTGTAGTGTCCGACTTCGGCTCGTGGATCAAGGCGGTAAAAGATATTTTCAGACCGTTCGCAATCTTCCACACGGTAGCAATTGTAGGGTTCGATTCCCCCCGTTCAATTTGACCAAGCATCGTCTTGCTAATTCCAGACATCTCGGCAACCTTGTCCAGACTAAGCTTTCTTTGCTCCCTGAGCTGCTTCAAATTTTGCGCAAGAACAACGTTAATGTTTTTCAATATAAAGTCACCTCTTTTTTAAAGATTATATTGTGCTTTATAGCGCACATATTGTACAATTATAAAGATCGTACGTTATAGCGTACATCTCAACTAAATATAACATACACCAAGAATCAATTGTGGAGGACTTATGAATATTATACCGTTACTGACGTACGCAATCGTGGCTTCTTTCACACCGGGCCCCAACAACATCATTGCCATGACTCATGCAAGAAACGAAGGATTCAGAAAAATCCTCCCGTTTATTGGTGGCGTTGCAGCCGGCTGCCTGCTTATTATGTTTCTGTCCAGTTATTTCAACCTTATTTTGCATCAATACATCCCAAGGATCAAACCAGCCCTGAACGTGTTGGGATGTGTATACATGATCTATTTGGCAATTAAAATTATGCGAAGTAAACCTACGAGTGCCAAAGATCCCAAGGTGAATCGTTTTTCATTCCTCTTTGGCTTTACCCTGCAATTCCTCAATCCCAAAGTCATTCTGTATGGTCTTACGGCTATCTCTGTATTTGTCATGCCTCTTGGGCAGTCACATGTCCATATTATCGTTTTTTCGTTGCTTCTCACCATTATAGGTGTTAGTGCGAATATGACGTGGGGGTTATGTGGTGTGTTATTCCAAAGTTTTTTATTGAAATATGAACGCCCTTTTAATATGGTGATGGGTATTCTGTTAATCTGCAGTGCCCTGTCCATTCTAAAATAAATGCAAGAGAAAAAGCGTCCTCTCCATCTAATGGGCTGGACGCTTTTATGTTTATCCCAGGGGATCTCAGATTGATCTCCACCACGGATGGCTCGGGTAATCCTCTGAATGCAGCACAACCTTCTCACCGATTTTGGGTGTTGCGATGGTAACATTCAAGGCATGTGCAGCCTTGACGATCCGTTCAACCGGCTCATGCCAGGCATGATAGGCCAATGTAAAAGCAGCCCAATGAACCGGGATGAGCAGTCCTCCCCTTACATCCAAGTGAGCCTGTACCGTTTCTTCCGGCATCATATGAATGTTGGACCAACGCTCGTCATATTGCCCGCATTCCATCAAGGTCAGGTCAAAGGGTCCGTATTTACTGCCGATTTCCTTGAAATGAGGACCATATCCGCTATCGCCGCTAAAGAACACCTTCGTTGCCTGTCCAGCAATGACCCACGAACACCATAATGTAGAATTGCGATCCAACAATCCTCTGCCCGAGAAATGGCGTGCAGGCGTACAGGCAAATGTCAAACCCTTGAAGGATAGCTCATCCCACCAGTTATGTTCAGTAATCTGTTCCGAGGGAACACCCAGTTGAATCAGTCGTCGACGTACGCCAAGCGGAACGATAAACCGCTGTGTTTTATTCTTCAATCTGCGGATGGAGGAATAGTCCAGATGATCATAATGGTCATGCGATATAATGATTGCATCCAAGGTGGGAAAATCCTCGGGTTGAATCGGCAGGTTCGTGCTGTATCGTTTCGTACCCGCCCAGGATACAGGAGATGGACGATTGCCCAGCATTGGATCAAAAAGCAGTCTGTGACCTTCAATCTCCAGCAGAAAAGCTGAATGACCGAACCATGTCACCTGCGGATGATCAGATACATTTAACGATTCTGCTGGCTCATATTTCACCATGGGAATGCTGCCCGCAGGTCTTCGCTCTATACTTCTTCGCATGGAATCCTTCAACATGCTCACCAGAGAGCTGAAGCTCATCCCTGCGGCTGTCGGAATTTGATTTTCGTATTTTGTCATTATCCATACCTTCTGTTCTTTATAATCAATCATTCAATTTTGAGTATAACAGGAGTAATATTGCTTTATATTAAATCATTGTTCGTTTATAATCAATTCGCCTTCGGTTATCTGAATTTAAATTTCAATCAACCTAATGAATGGAGGACAGGTTATCATGATTAAACTTATTCAGGACGTAGTTGAGGACATGAACAAGCAGCTTGAACGCATTGAAACCAGCTTGAACAGGCTGAACGATGAACAGATTTGGAGCAGGATCCAGCCTGGCATGAACAGTGTGGGAAATTATTGTTTGCATTTGGCCGGCAATGAATATCAGAATATCGTAACAGGCATTGGGTCCAAACCCCTGATTCGAGAGCGTTCTGTTGAGTTTGAGACCAATGGTGGTTTCACTCGAGAGGAATTAATAGCCAAGCTTCGTCATGTTCGATCCCAATCAACTGAGATCTTATCAAGTCTGGCTGAGGAGCATTTGTCCAGGGAAGTAACCATCCCCTATGAGCTGACAGATTGGAATCGCATGAACCGCACTGAGGATGAAGCCAAAGATGCGCATGAGCATAAAATAGTACGTTCTCTATTGATAAAGGTAGCTACCCATTATGGCTACCATACTGGCCAGATCGTACTGTTGTCGAAGATTTTGCAGCCCAGCGACGAACATCTCACAGGACTATATCATTAATTAACGTTGACCATCTCCTGGTTAAACCTAATTAAGGTGGAATTAAGACTCTGTTTTCTCTCCTATAAGACTAGGCATATATAATAGAGAAAATACAGCAGAGAGTATGTGAAAGATGATGAAAAAATGGCGCAAAAGATTAGTTAAATTTTTGATATTTGACCTCGCAATCGTTCTATTAGTTCTGAGTACCGGCATGATCTACCAACAAGTGGGTTTAAGGCAGGATGCAAAAGCACTTGTCCCCCCTGGAAAGCTGTACAAGGTACATGGTGACAATATGCATTTATACACCGGTGGAGAAGGTGATGTAACTGTCGTGCTTGCCTCCGGCTGGGGCACTGCCAATCCATATGTAGATTAATTATCCTTTATATGAAAAACTCGCTCCCAACACAAAATTCGCGGTATATGATCGCTTTGGATACGGATATAGTGATGAGACCGATAAGAAACGGGATGTCGATACGGTAGCTGACGAATTGCATGAGTTATTGGAGGTATCCGGACAAAAGCCACCTTACGTCCTCGTTGCTCATTCACTCGGCTCACTGGAGACAATCCGTTTCGCACAAAAGTACCCGGATCTCGTGAAAGGCATCGTCATGATTGATGGCGGAAGTCCCGAATATTATTCGAATGACGATGGTTCCTTGGCAGATACCATTGGGGGTCTTCCAAATAAATTCCGCATCCAGACCGGACTGTTCCGCTTGTCCATGAAGTCTGATCTTGTTGTCGAGACATCCAATGCCAATCGTAATGAACTGAAACTTGTGCCTGACGAACTGAAGACATTGGATACCACTGCACTGTTGCACAACTATGGTAATGCGAACACGATAGATGAATTACGTGAAATAGCAGCCAATGGCAAAATCGTCGTAGAAAACAAGCAAACCCTGCCGTTCCCACTCACCATATTGACAGCAGACTACTTCGGAGCCAGTGAGCCAATATGGGATAAAACCCAAGCTGAATTTACGTCCTGGTCGGAACATTCCAAACATGTAACCGTTAAGGATACCGAGCATTATATTCATCAATATCACCCGGATCTTGTAGCTAAGGAAATATTGGAACTGGTCCAGAAATAGGTTTTATAATCAAACGCTGGCTCAACCAGCACGACAATTCGTGATCAAACCCTAGTGATTCTGTAATCGCTAGGGTTTTTATGTACAAAAAAAACGATGCTCCCCATAAAAGGGAGAGCATCCTTCAATTCTTCAATAACTCAATTAATGCATAGGGCCTTGTTGTCCCTGCTGAGCACCAACCTTAACTCGTTTCAGGAACAGTGAAATGATCAGCCCAATTGCAGCAAGAACCAGTGCGAAAACAAATGCATTTTGTACACCGGATGTAAAACCTGCCAACTGATTCTCTGGGCTCTCCGGGTTCGTTACACCGCTCAAGAAGCGAGTCTGTCCTGCGCTCAGTATACTTACTGCAACCGCTGTACCAATAGCTCCGGATACCTGTTGCAATGTATTCATAATCGCCGTTCCGTGAGGATAAAATGCAGGAGGCAATTGATTCAAACCGTTGGTTTGTGCAGGCATCATGATCATTGAAATTCCGACCATCATGAACACATGCAGTGTAATAATCTTGCTCAGGGTGGTTGTCGGAGTGATTCCCGTGTACATGAAGAGAACGACAGTCACGATAGCCAGTCCGATAATCACGAGCCATTTCGGACCGAACTTGTCAAACAGACGTCCCATAACCGGAGACAAAAATCCATTCAGCAAACTGCCCGGCAGCAAAACCAAACCAGCAGTCAATGCCGTAACCGCCATACCTTGTTGCAAATACATTGGCAGGATCAGCATGGAAGACAGCATCATCATCATACATAGGAAGATCAGGATCAAACCGATCGTAAACATGGGATATCTGAACGCCCGCAGATCCATCATCGGCTGTTTCATTCTCAATTGACGGATGCTGAACAGCAGCAAAGATAACACGCCAATAACCAGCGTAGCAACAACTACAGGACTGGTCCAGCCACCGCCACTTTCCCCATGTCCTCCTGCACTACTGAATCCGTACACGATTCCACCAAAACCAAGTGTGGAAAGGATAATGGAAAGGATATCGATTTTGGGCTTGGTCAATTTCGAAATATTCGGTAAGAACAGCAAGCCGCATACCAAAGAAATAATGAAGAACGGCAAGGAGATCCAGAAGATCCAGTGCCAGCTCAGATTGGCCAGAATCAGACCCGAAATACTCGGACCACTTGCTGGCGCGAACATGATAACCAAACCGATCAGTCCCATGGCAGCGCCACGCTTTTCAATCGGGAAGATAACCAATATGGTGTTGAACATCAGTGGCAGTAACAAAGCTGTACCTACAGCTTGTAATACCCGTGCCACCAACAGAATTTCAAAGCTCGGTGCGATAGCAGCAACAAGCGTTCCTGCAATTGAAAAAATCAGAGAAGTGGTGAACAACTGTCTTGTCGTAAACCATTGTAGCAGCATACCGGAAACCGGCACCAAAATACCCAAAACGAGCAGATAACCTGTCGTTAACCATTGAATCGTAGTAGGTCCAACTTCGAGCAAGCCCATCAGCGGTGTCAATGCCACATTCAGTGCTGTTTCACCGAACAGACCAATAAAGCCGCTGAGCAGCATGGCGAATAAAATTGGAAATACTTTATATTGTTTTGTTTCTTGTTGATCCTGTACAGAACCAGCTTTCATGGAAGCCTCCACAATCCCATCCTCCTCAAACAATCTGACAATTTCTATTTCTCTCTTTACGAAACTTATTGCTTCTCTCTTGCATTCTTCGCCACAAGGGACAAATAATCAGCAGCCGTCAGCAAAGGCTGTTTGTCCTGGTTGGTCAGGCTGATAATCAATGCTCCCTCCATTAAGGAAATGACGAGAAGTCCCATCTCTTGTGCTTTCTCTTCACCTATGCCATCCAAAATCAGATGTTTCGTAATGATTTGCTGCCACCCTGCAAACACATCCTGACAAGCGATACGCAATTGTTGACTGATGCAGGATGTCTCTACGGCTGCCCAGAAACTAAATGGAAGAAAGCCTGTAAAACCTGCCGCCTCCGTTTCAATCGCTAAGTCATGAATAAATTGCTGAATGGCATCCCCCGTGTTGTCATGGGCTGCAAATATTTCTTCAAACTTCTGAAGGATATTTTCATTGGCTTTTTGAATGCACTCGTGAGCGAGCTCTTCCTTGCCATGCGGAAAATAATGATATAACGAGCCTTTCGGCGTACTGCTCTCCTTAATAATCTGATTTAGACCGGTCGCATGATATCCTTGTGAAAAAAACAGTCTGGCTGCTGTGCTGACGATTAGTTCTCTAGCATTAGACTTTTCACTCAATAAAGCCACATCCTTCAATGAATTATAACAATCGGTCTATATAATTAAAACCGTTTCGAAAAACACTGTCAACCTTAATATTTGGGTCAATTTTCATGAAAGCGCCGTCAATTCAGTGTTGCATGGATTCGTTACTTTATGGATAAGCACGAGCAGTTCTATGAATTGTAAATATTGCAATGGAAGATGCGGATGAAGTAGGAGTTTTCCTTAAGAAGTCTTCGAAAGCAAGTGAAGTTTATCCTCAAAACAAAATAAAAAAAGCGAGAATTGATCCTCGCTTTTTTTTCACTCTTTACATGAAATCTTATAAAAATTATTCGAAAAAATCATCGAAAGACCGCACAGGTTTTACATCCATGGGCTGCTTGGACGCAGCCAGACATGCGTATGCCCCCACATATACGATCAAGCATAAAAAAATTAATGATAGCATGTTAAGCGCTCCTTTTTCTTCATTTCACATTTCATGACCAATCTCCGTCTTATCTGTTCAATACTCTTTTCTTCAGATTACGGTTCACCTGCTCGGAACTAGCAAGCATCAAGATAAGGAATACAAGTACAACCATCGGAAATACGCTAATATTCGTTCTCGCAGCAAGAACGCCAAAAAGCGGAGGAAGCAATGTGGTTCCTGTGTAAGCCAGTGCCATTTGGTATCCCATTAATCGTGCAGAGTTCGCTTTACCGAATCGAGCTGGGGTTTCATGAAGAAGTCCGGGATAGATGGGCGCAAGCCCCAAACCAATCAGCACAAACCCAGCCAGTGCAAACGAAATGGATAATGGAAGCAACAAAATGATTCCCCCCACAATGGCGGTCACTTGACCCACCAAAATTAACACCCGATTTTTTATTTTCAACGTGATAAAGCCGGTAATCAGCCTGCCAATCGTAATGCCACCGTAGTATAAGGAGATCCACCCCGCAGCTGTTTCTGCCGGGATGTTTCTTGCGCCTACCAGATAACTGGCTCCCCATAAGCCCACAGTCATCTCCGCACCACAATAAAAAAGAAATGCAATCAGTGAGTTTTTGACTCCCTTAATCTTCAATACATTTCGTTCGGGTCTATTCTCACTCTGTACTAATGTGTTGTCCGCTTGCGCATGATCTGATTCGTTGTTCAGACTCGTGCTTTCCCGACTTGCAGCAACACGCTTCCACAACGGCAACGTGATAAACAAACTAAGGACGAGACAACACTGGACGACAGCTACAGCTGTATACCCACTTCTCCAGGAATGATGCTCTGCAATGTAATAAGACATAATGATGGGTCCC
The DNA here is from genome assembly GCF_014844075.1 of Paenibacillus sp. JNUCC-31. Classification (NCBI taxonomy): domain Bacteria; kingdom Bacillati; phylum Bacillota; class Bacilli; order Caryophanales; family Paenibacillaceae; genus Paenibacillus; species Paenibacillus sp. JNUCC31. Next base: position 6,708,769 of record NZ_CP062165.1, on the reverse strand, counting down.
GTCGTTGCCCCCACACCCCAGAAGCAGTGCAGCCAGTTCATATGGTGTGCTTTGTAATGCTCTGCGACATAATGATTCAATGCAGCATCAACTGCGCCGCCTCCAAGCCCCAAAGGAATGGCAAGAATGACGAGCCATACCAATGAAGGTGCGAAGGAAAATCCAAGCAGTGCCCCTGCTGTCAGACAGCAGCTAATTAATGTAACCTTGCCTGTTCCCCATTTTTGAATAACCGTCCCACTAACCAAGCTTGAAACGATAGTTCCTCCTGCAACGACCATCGACAGAATTCCTGCTGAGCCAAACGAAGCGCCAATTTCAGGCCACATGAGTGGCCATGCTGAACCTAGCAAGGAGTCAGGAATACCCAGACTAATAAACGCAAGGTAGATAATGATAAGAAACCAAGTTGCCATAAATAGATCCCTTCCCTGCATTAAAATGAAAACAAATTCTAAATTTACTGTATAAAACATTTAATTCATATACTTTATAAAGAATATTTATTTATAGTGCGCCAAAACAATTTCTTTGTCAATAGTTTAGAGATTCTGAAAGGTTGTTGTTCTTCACTACTGATAACTATATTGCATCATTCCTACCCTTTAAGGAGACAAAAAACTCAAAAAGGGATTGCATGTGCAATCCCCTATTCGTTCCGTTTTATATGCTTGACTAACTATACTCAAAGTTGAAACTATACATCGTTATCCTATGGGTTTAGATGTTTACCACGCTGATCCCAAGCTTCCATATTCAGCTCACTGTTGATCGTTACAGCGGTTAATGCACCAAGGGAAGCCGCAGTAATAGCCTGGTACAGCTCCGACGCTGCATCTCCGGCACTGAACACACCCGGCACGGTCGTTTTTCCGTAATCATCCACGACAACCGTCCCGGAATCCGTAACCTCGCAGCCTAACGCCTGCGGAAGTTCTGATCCGGCAACCAGTTTCGGTCCAAAGAAAATCCCTGTGCACGAGATTTCTGTGCCATCTTCTAATACTACCTGCTGCACCATCCCATCACTTGATTCAATGGATCGAATTGGAGAGTCCCATACCGGAACACCATGCTGCTTCAATTCCTCCCTCTGCTCGTCCGTTAATTCATCAGGGCCATTCGTGCAAATGGTAAACTGGCTTGTCCAGCCCGAGATTGTTTTGGCCATATGAAATGCCTTGGCTCCATTAACAATGATGACCAGCGGTTGATCTCTTAATTCCCAACCATCACAATAAGGGCAGACAAAAGCACTCTTGCCATATACCTCTGTCAAGCCGTTTATATCCAGCGGGAGGTCTTTTTTCCCTACGGTGAACAACACTTTCTTTGTACGATAGATCGCTCCTTGCGCCGTTGTAACTTGAAAATCACCATCGGTTCCTGTCACAGAAGTCGCTGTGTCCCTTACAAAATGAACGGACGGGTAAGCGCTAATCTGTTCTCTCGCAACCTTTCGAAATTCACGCGGACTGGCGCCATCTCTCGTCAGAAAACCGTGCGTTTCACGTGTGACCCAATTACGCGGGGTTTCATCGTCTATGACCACAACCTGCTTACGAGCCCTGCCTAATACAAGAGCCGCATTAAGACCCGCAGGTCCTCCTCCAATGATTAATACATCCGTCTGTTGTTCCATATTTAACACCCTTTCCAGATACTCAATGTCCTTAATAAACGCAAAAAAATAAATCCATAATGACTTCTTGCCGCTTGCAAACAAGCTGTTCTTGCAATAATCTAAGAGGAGAACTTTTCATACTATTAAAGACCCCTTATGTCTACAATAAACAAATAAAACGCATAATGCAAGAAAAATATTCTTTTCTTGTCTTTAATACTGTTTAGATTGATTCTATGACCTGTATCACATAAAATCATTTTTAACAATTGAAAAAAACCTTGTTTTTAAATTGTTCACAATCAAATGACATTATTTTAAATACTAAATCGTTAATTAATTCACATACTGTATTGAATGCTATAATAAAACCACGAGATATATAAGTATAGATATAGGAAGTGAGTTCTTGAAAACATTGAATAAAGGGTCACGGCCCGATATCAGCTTGGAGTATACTAGCTCGATTCCGAAAGTATTTTTTGATACGATCAAGATCGGAATCATCAAATCCAATCTGATCGCCATGTTTGCCGGTTTAAGTTTGGCTTTGTATGTATTTGATGCATCCATTTTAGCTAATATTGTACCCATTATCCTCTCTGTTATCGGGTCTTCCCTGATTATCGGAGCGGCCGGAGTGTTTAACAATTTGTATGATCGGGATATCGATGCAATCATGGAACGGACCAAAACCCGTCCTACGGTTACCGGTCGCGTAGATACCAAAACAGGTTTGATCCTCGGTATTGCCATTACGGTCATTGGGGGAGTCATGTTGTATATTGCATCCCCATCGGCTGCCGTATTCGGCATATTGGGACTGCTGCTGTATGTGTTCCCTTATACCATGTGGACCAAACGAACAACCGTATACAATACGGAAGTCGGAAGCCTTTCAGGTGCTGTTCCGCCGCTCATCGGGTGGGCAGCCATTTCACCAGAGCTTGGACATTATGAGATTTGGGCCCTTGTCGTTACCATGCTGTTGTGGCAGATGCCTCACTTCTATGGTATTGCCATCCGGAGATTTGATGAATATAAAGCGGCTGGCGTTCCTATGCTTCCTGTAGTTAAAGGAATCAGACGGACATACATCCAGACGAATGTTTATCTCGTATTGTTGTTATTCTCCAGCTTCTTGTTCTGGCCGATGAGTCCGTTCATTGCCATTGTTGCGTTTCTGGTAAGTTTGGCCTGGCTTATTCTTAGTGTGGCAACTTTCGATAAGAAAGAAACCAAGAAATGGTCACATAAAATGTTTATTTTCTCCATTAACCACATTACGATCATCTTTCTGGTCATCATTGCGTATTCGTTGATTGCACCGCTGATCAAATAAAGGTTGACCAAATTAGCAATAATAAAAGCCGTACAGATTCAACTCTTCACAAGGAGTTATCTGTACGGCTTTTTTTCATTTGTTATATATTGACCTTATCTCATACCTATCCCACTTTAACCGGCGTTTGCTCGCCTTGCCAAAGCAGTTGCATCTCCTCATTTGTAGCAAGCAAATCTGTCAAGCTTCCCTCGGCCTCCATTCGTCCATCCTTCATGACGATGATATGATCTGCCTTGGCAAGTGCTGCTCTGCGGTGAGAGACTGCAATACATGTGACATCTGCCTCCTGGAACAAACCTTCCCACACCTGTTGCTCGGTTTCCACATCCAGCGCACTGGACAGATCATCGAAGATGAACAGGTCCGCTTCGGTCATCAGCATGCGTCCGGTTGCCGCCCGCTGAATCTGACCACCTGACAGCATGACACCTCTTGGGCCTACGGACGTTTCGAGTCCTTGGTCCAGATTCTGGATATCTTTCTCCATAACAGCCAAGCGAATCGCTTTAGCAAGAGCAATCTCCGTACGTCCCTGCTTGCCCTGAACTATATTTTCTTTCAGCGTATCACTGAATAGTCGGGGCACTTGCGGTGTATATGCTGCTCTTGGAGGCATCAGAAATGTAGCAGGATCAACCTCTTTCCCATTCCAGCGAATTGTGCCCTCTTGTTTGGGCAGCAATCCCAGAAGTGTACGAACCAGAGTCGATTTTCCAGACCCAACCCGTCCAGTGATGACCAGAAATTGTCCCCGCTTCACACGGAAGCTGATATCCTGTATTCCATTTGCAGAATGAGGATATTGGTACGCCAGATTGTGGATCTCCAGCTCTCTTAACTTCTCCTTTGGATCTCTCTGTTCCTTAGGAAGCTCAGGCGGATCTTCATTCAGATAAGTTTCTCTGAAATCCATGATTCGGTCTTCCTCACCCGGACGAAACAGGGTTCGCATACGGTCAAACGATACTTTAAGCCGTTTATGCTGAAATACCATATATCCAAACAATGAAATACTAAAACCGATGTTGGCAAGATAACTGGTGAACAAGGCAAAATTACCTACGGTGAAATGGCCGGATTTCATCTCGGCCGCACACATCAGGAGAATGAGACCTGTACAGATACTGAGCACATGCTGATTAAGTGATCTCATCCACTGTTTGAACAGATTATCCCGGAGCGCGGCTTGACGACGTTCTTCATTCAGTTTGTTAAAACGAGCAGAGACATGCTCTTCTGCCTGCCCAAGTTTCAATGCCTGAACTGCACCAAAGGTCTCCGCTATGAAACTGGTAATCCGTCCAGTCGACTCACGATTGACTTGAGCATATCGGCGGGCCCGATTACCAGACAAGTTATTGAGCAAGGTTACGACGACCAGTGGCAAAACAGCTACCAAAGTAATTTTCCAGTTGATGTTTGCCATGATGATGATGGATACGATGGCGAACACAAGCCTTCCCCAGAAATCGACCCAGGATTCCACGTACTCAACCACCTCATCTACATCATCCCGAAAGCGACTCATCGCCTCTCCCGGTGAAGCTGGCAGATTACGTCCTGGCCAGCGCATAATGCCGGCGAGCATATTGGTACGCAGAATGGCCTGAATATGGTAGATATACGTAATCCATGCATAGAACGCGGCAAAAAACGTCCCTACTCTTGCTACTCTGATCAAAGCAATGAAGATCAGCGGAGCTGCAAGCCACATATAATCACTGGAACCCGCCGTTGCCCGGTCAAAGAACCACTGCATCCCGATCCCTATTGCCAGCGGCAAAGAATGAAATATGCACCATGACAATCCGTTGATTAAAAATAGAAATGGCCTGAAACGAAATAAACGGCCTATAAATCCGGTTACATTCACGCCAATTCCTCCTCTCGCCCCGTAATCAGCAATCTGGCATAATGTGACGCCGGATTGCTGGCGAGTTCTTCTCTGGCGCCGAATTCCAGTACCTTGCCATCACCCAGTACCATAATTCGATCGACCTTCTCCAAAGTAGCCAGTCGATGGGCAATAATAATTCCGGTACATTGCTTCATCAACTGGTCGATGGCAGACTGAAGCATGCTCTCTGTTGCGGCATCCAGCCGTGAGGAAGGCTCATCGAGAATAACAAGACTTGGTTCAGTCAGAAATACACGCGTCAGGGCAAATAATTGAGCTTCCCCTGCGGACAATGAAGAACCACCTGCCTTCAGATGTGTATCCAACCCTGCGGGCTGTGATTCAATCCAATGACTTAATCCCAGTCGATCCGTTGTCTCCTTAATGATCTGATCCGAGACGTCTTGGTTGAACAGTGTTAAATTGTCTCGCAGCGTACCGTCGAACAGCTGTACATCCTGCGTAACCATGCCAACCCTGCGGTAAAGTGCAGGCAAGGTAAGCTCTGAAATATCTTTCCCGCCAACATGAATCGTCCCGCTATCCAGATTATACAGGCGCAGAAGAAGACGACTGAGACTTGATTTGCCGCTACCTGTACGACCGATGATCCCCAGCCGTTCGCCAGGTTTAATGGCAAAGTTAATATTCTGCAATACAGGTTTATCCTCGTTATAACTGAAGTTCACCTGCTTGAATTCCAGACCAAGCGGCCCTGCTGGCAGCTGGTCCTCGCTTCCGTCCTTAATCTCACTGCGCAAAGATAACAGTTCTCTCGAACGAAGCATACCGGATTTGGCCTTCTGAAACTCCTGAACCTGATCGCCCAGCATCTCTATAGGATCATTAAGCATCTGTGTGTATTGATATATCAGAAACAGGGTTCCGATGCTGATGATGCCTTGCATGTAATAATGAACACCGAGCAATAGTACCGCCGTAACAGCCAGGGCGAACAGAATAACCGTCGTATTCCATGGAATGACCCGAAGCAGCCAGGCTTTTCTGCCCTTTTGAAACACAACACGCATGGTGCGATAAAAGCGATTCATCACATACGGGACATGCCCGTTCGCTTGAACATCTTCGATTCCCGCGATACGCTCTTCAATCAATCCGAACAAGGATGCACTCGCTTCCCGCTCATTTTTAGAAGAGTTTACTCCCAGATTGCGAATAAACACCATAAACAGAATCGATAACAATGTAAATACCGTCATAACGATCGCAATCGGTACGTTTACGCTGAACATAAATCCGAGGATTCCGGCAAGCAAGACAAAGCTTCCAATCACCTGCACAATAAACATGGCAAAGAAGTTGGAAATACTCGTCACATCACCATCCACTCGTTCAATCATCTCTCCTGGTGTCTTCACGTTATGAAATCGCATATCCAGACGCAGGCAATGCTTTAAGAGATCTCCCCGTAATCGGTTCGTTGCCCGCCAGGCAACATCATTCCCCAGATAACTGACGAATACCGTAATCAATTGATTTACGACAGCAACAACCAGAAACAATCCGGCAAGCTGGATCAGGTTAGCAAGGACTCCCCCATTTGCGGCTGTATCAATAAATCGTTTGATAATCTGTGGATTCAGAAGCTGTAGGCCCGTTGAGGTTAGCAACATCATCACAAGCAAGGCCAATCGGCCTTTAACGGGTTTTAGATATTGCAGCAGCCAAGACATGGAGCGTTTCTCTATTTTGGGCATAGCCCCTCACCCTTTCGTATAACATTTCTATTCCATTTTGCATTCAACGCATTTTGGTTCCTCACTAAGATGAATCATACATAATAAAAATAAATGCAACATTTCCAACCCATGAATGAATCTTTTCGAGTGTGTTTACCATCTTACATTCTCCCAATCTCTCTGGCATTCTTCCCGAAATCTTTGCACCCATTGTTCGGAAATCTCGTCTGCAATCGGGTCAAAGGACGGGGGTGATACAGTTACACCGTCAGATTGAACATCCAAAAACTCTAGCACATTCATGACGGTTCCCTCGTAATCTTCTATAAAATCCTCATAAACAATCGTCAGCGGCACAATGCCTGACTCAGACAGGAAATCTTCAATTGCCGCTTCGCACATGTTACTCTCCACAAGCAGATGCTTAATCGCATCAAAGTTATATTGATCTGCAATATCTTGTAACTGAGGGTTGTCACCGTGCTTGCGGTGCCATTCACCCGAGACAATGGCCCTCCACCAGGACACAGCCAATCTGACTTTGTTGCGACGTGTCATGTAAATATGCTTGGTGCAATGAGGGAAGCCCGTACTCCATACCTCAGCCCGCGATAACGCTGTTGGCAGACTATAGAGACTGCGGAATGCGTCAATCCATCGTTGTTCAAAATTAATCTTGATTCCGAAAACTCCGTTTGACGTAGTTCCCTGACTCCAGATCTGCTGCAGATCTTCACGCTTTAATGTGTCTGGGCTCTTATGCTGGTGATGCAGCCACTCGCTCGGATAACCAGCGACACCCGTAGAACTTAAGGCCTCACTCAGCAGCGTGCTGCCTGTTCGCTGGGAAAACCAAATGGTATAACTTTGAGTAGGTCGTTTCATATCGCTGCCTCTCTTTCTCCTCGTAGGGATAGTTTCATGATAAAAAGCACTGCAAGTCCCCCTTCCATGTGCAACAAATTGGGTGGAATGCATGCAAAAAAGCCATAGATGAACTAATGTTCATCTACAGCTTGTAACAATAAGAGAACCATATGAAATAAGAAGCGTTTCCTCGATTTCTCCTTTGCACGCAATAATGATGAGCGTTCACGACAGGGGTGCACAAACATGACTGTCTAGACGCCAATATACATTCCATGGTTAAGTCACAATGCTCATGCGTATTCAGTTATCGTTTCAGAATGCGCCCTATCTGGAACATGTTCATCTTAACCACCCGTCACACATATTTGTTGTTTATTGTATTCGCTCCACCGTAATCCGTCAAGATAATATTAACTCAATTGTTATTTCCTTCATGCCACTGATCATCATATGCTGCTAGTTCAACGATCATAACCCAAATAGGGAATTTCTCTGAGATTAAACATTAACTGATTCGCTTTCCATACACCATTACTGTAAACAAGTTCAATATTTCGATCATTAACATAATGAGAATCACCCGTTAATGTATTTCCGATTACGAACGATTGGGATAACGTCGCTGTTGTACGGCTTGTATAATAAACGGAAGTCTCTGGAGCATCATACACCATCCAATCACTTACTAGATCCTGCCTCTTCAGAATAAATTGGATTAAATCTTCTGTGAAATAAGGCTTGAAATACGCCCCGACCTGCTTAATCTGAGACAAGCCTGAAATTTCATTCAATTTCTCTGACAAAACATTTAACCGCCCCTGGGTTATTTTCGCAGAATCAGGGATCTGGATCGTCTCCTCTTGCATACTTACAATCATGTTTTGTTTATTGAAGTGGATGGTTGCCTGTTTAGTTTGTGGATTCCACTCTAGCTTGGCTCCTAACGCTTGGCTGACAAATCGCAAGGGAACATATGCTGTATTGTCAATTAATTCAACAGGAGAATCCATTCCGATGATCTGTTCATTCACTCTCGCATTTTTAAAGTTAACCACAAGCCAAATTTCTTTTTCATCCGTTTGAATTCGAATGCTCTTCCCTTCCTTATACCACGTTACATCTGCCCCCAAGCTGCTGGACACTACCCTTAAAGGAATTAGCACCCGGTTATTGGACAAAACGCCACTCCCAATCTCTGGCGTGGCCTCCTCAGCGAAACTTGGCGTTGAAAATGCGGCAAACATAACACATGCCAGCAATGTTAAAGTGAGCTTTTTAAATATCATTTGGAACCCCCATAAGGAAATGTTTAACTAATTAAACACCGATTACTTAATGAAAGTTACACTCTCCAAAAAAAAGTTAAAACAGCTAACACTTATTTGCATTACAACTCGCATCACTTAAGCTAGGCACTCGCTTGTATTGGTTTTGACTCCTTTTCCCTGACGACAAGGCGCTTATGCGCTACGATTAGAAAAGGCAATCCAAGTGCAGTGGTCAGTGCCAATGGTACAAAAATAAACAGTCCATTCCCCGTCCCGAATTGGGTTAATAACAGCCCTCCCAGAATCGGTGCCATGACGCTGCCCAGGTTATTGAATCCAATGGTCCCAAAGTAGGTCCCTTTCCATTCTGGTTTGGCAATTCGGTCAATCAGCATATCCATCATGGTGAACATGAGCACTTCCCCAACAGTGAACAGAATGACACTGATCATCAGTACCGCAACGCTTGTTGCGATGCCAAACAGGAACAAACTTGTAGCGACCAGCAGGTTTCCCAGAATGAGGGGCACAACTGGCGGGAATTTGCTGGCCACCCGCACAATCGGAAACTGGACCACAAGCACGGTCAACGCATTAAGTGAAAGCATATAGGAAAACACTTGACTCCCATGTTCAAAAAGAGGATTTTGCGCCACATACTGGGCCAGGGTTGAGCTAAAGTGCCCATACCCAAGTACACAAAAAGTAGTCCCGATCAGTACCGGCAAAAATACACGGTCACGGCCGGTAGTAGCCAAGGCATCTCGTAAACGGGGCGCAGTGACCTGGACGTGTTCCGGCAGAGTTGCACGCTGCAATTGAAATTGAAGAAACAAAACCAGGCCGTAAACAATATATACCATCCCGGAGATCACAAACGGAAACGTAGACTCCGCTGATCCAAGCTGAAGGCCGATAATAGGTCCAAATACGACACCCAGATTAATGGCAGCATATCTGAGATTGAAGACAAGCAGCTTATTTTGTGGTGAAGTAATGTCCGATAGAAGTGCACGGGACGTGGGCTCAAACACAGCGCGGCATAATCCGTTTAACGTATTGGCGACAAAGAACACCCACAGATGCTCTGCTGCTGAAAAGATGAAAAATACACAGGCCCAACCAAATACGGAGACCATCATGACCAACTTTCGGCCTATTCGATCTGAAATATAACCTCCGTAAAAGCTGACCATGACCCCCGCCAGAGAACTGACCGCGACGGTAACCCCAGTTTGTGTTGGTGTAGCACCTAGTACTTGGGTCAGATAAATGGATAAAAAGGGGATGCTCATGGACGTGACGAGACGTCCAAACATGGTTCCAATAATGATGGTCCATGCTAAAGGGTGAATCTGCCGTAAATGTTGCTTCATTGCGTATGGTTCTCCTGTTCTTGTTGTTTTGTCTAAGTGGGCTGTCTTTCCCTCTCTCTTTATGTATAATTGTATCGATCAAAGGGGGAAATAAAAGTGTAAGATTGTGATGACACTTTTCACCTTTTATAAAGGAGCATCCAAACATGGATACCACAACAACCCATTATGTACGTCTTGCAACAGCAAAAGAACTTTTTCTTACACTTGATGAACCTGTTCCAGTAACCATCGACAGCCTTTCCGATGCCTTATGCTGTACTCCACGCAACGTGAAGTTTATTCTGCGCAAGCTGGAGGAACAAGGATTTATTCATTGGCAGCCTGGGCGGGGGCGGGGACATTATTCGGAGATGACGCTGCTGCGCAGTGTGAATGAAACGCTGGAGAATCACCTGCGGGAACTGATTGGGAGAGGTAAAATTAAAGAAGCGATCGAGCTGATCGGCACGATTGACATCCATAAAACACTTCAGGAACAATTGCTGCGATCACTTAACAAGCATATGGGATTCCACAGTCATGTCGAAACGGCATCCGGTCAGGATGTGCTGCGCATGATGAGATCACGCAGACTTACAGGGCTGGACCCCGCTTATGTTTACACCGCTTTTGAAACCTATCTGCTGGGTCAGGTTTGCAGTACTCTGATCACCTATGATGTCAAAACCGAAACCTTCCTTCCAGAATTGGCACATATGTGGGAGTCCAGTGAGGATCATAAGATGTGGACTTTCTATCTGCGTAAAGGAGTGCGGTTCCACCATGGCCGGGCGATGACCTCCCGGGACGTCAAAGCAACCTTGCAGCGAATTCAGGATCTGGACAGCCCAATGAGCTGGCACTATCGGGATGTCGAGCGTGTCGAAGCTGATGGAGATTACTGCATCCGCTTTTATTTAAGTCGTCCCAATCGCTTCTTCCTGCACTTGTTCAGCTGTATTCCCATGACGATTCTTCCTTATGATGTAGATGTATCCAAAAAACTGATCGGTACCGGACCCTTTCAGATCATTGAAATGAATGAAGATGTTTTGGTGCTTAGTGCCTTCGATGGGTATTATGGCATCCGTCCGCATCTTGACCAGGTGGATATTTGGTTTGTACCAGAGCTGGGCCCTAATGAACATCATTATGAATTACCAAGAACTGACCGAATGAAGCTGAATACAAGCAACAATGAAACGACCCTTGTCAATTATCCAGCACTGGGTTGCCGATATATTTTATTTAATTTCTACAAAGCAGGGATCCATCACCAATTGGAATTTCGACAAGCACTTAGACTTGTTTATGATCCAGTTCGTTTAGTAAAAGAGCTTGGCGGAAACCGAATTACACCAGCGAACAGCTTTCTTCCCTGGAAAAGCGCGGTAACAACATGGCATGAAACTTCGCTTGTGGATGCCAAGAAGCTGCTGATGCGAAGTGGTTACGAGGGAGAGCCTATCATTCTGTCATACCCGGTGAATAAAGGTTTAAAAGAAGCCAATTGGTTACAACAGCGCGGAAAAGAGATTGGTTTGAACATTGAGCTTCATCTCTCTGCTCACTATCCCCATCCTGATAAATACAAGGATGCTACATTGATGATGGCTGAGGAAATTTTGGAGGATGACTGGCAATTTGGTATGATTAATTACTTCAAAAACAAATCCAATCATTTGCATGCTTACCTAACACCTGCTGTACAGTTCATCCTGGACCAGAAATTAGACCATTTCGCCCAGCTGGATAACGAGAAACGATCGGTACTGCTGGATGAAGCAGAGGGATTGCTGCGAGATAACTGTTGGATTTTACACGGTTGTCACATGAACAAAAAAGCCCAGCTGGACCAAAGTATCTTCGGCATGCAAACGGCTGAGTTTGGGTTCATGGATATCTCCAAACTATGGATCAAAAATCAGTAGTGAGGTTTGTTTCACACCCAAAAAATCCCCCTAAAGAATTTTTAGGGAGATTCTCCTTAGTTCACTGCATGGTTATGGCCTCGGTTTAAATGCATCCCGATACTCTTCCAGGAATGCATCGAGCGAGCGAGGCTCTCTGCCGAGCAAGCGTCGAACGGTATCCGTCGGCTTCTCTGACACAACGGTAGACATCGTCTGGATTTCCACAACGTGGTCTGCGAGCCAAGAAGGCATCTGTCCGTGTTCCATTAGATCAGTTCGCAACGCCTCAGGTTTGAGGTTAAAGAATTTGATCGGTCGATTGAGCAGGATGGACAATTTATCTGCAATCTGTGGATAGGTGAACGTTTCGGAACCCGTCAACGTATAAATGCTGTTAACCGACTTGAACCGTGTCATTACTTCCGCGGCAACATCTGCGATATCCCGGCAATCGATGAAGTTGCACGGTGAATCTCCAATACAGCCGAAGAACATATCCTGGGTTGTTATGGTTGGTGCGAGACGCAGCAAATTTTGCATGAACGCATAAGGTCGCAATATGGTATACGTAATTCCTGATGTCACGAGAGTTTGCTCGATATCGGCATGCCATTTTGCTACTGCTACAGGTGAACGTTCCTCATAAGCTGGACTGGATATTTTGACGATATGCTTCACTCCCTCTTGCGCAGCTATCTGAATAATGGATGTCTCTAATTCCACTTGTCTGGGATTGTTGGATAACGCAAGGAATAGTTGGCTGGCACCGGCCAAAGCTCTGCGCATCGATTCAGGATCATTCGCATCCGCAATACAAAGTTCAACACTGGACAATGCCAAGTCCACGATTTGTTGACGAAGCTGATCTGGCTCTCTGCTTATTGCCCGAACGGGAACGCCGCCCTCCATCAAACGTCTCAAAAGTGCATTTCCAATCATACCTGTTGCTCCAATAATAGTAATCATGTTTTCATATCTCCTTCTCAAGTGAATTCATTTTATTTTGTAAAGGAAGCTCTCCAACGCCAGGTCATGATCGTGCAGGCTAATGCACCGGACAGGGGAAAATCGAACCCGATATGATCCAGCCAAGTCCATGAAAGACTCGGGTTTACGATATGCAGCACGTTGGAAATCCCCCACGAGGCCATAAGGCCAAGCATTGCGCCTGCAAGTGCAAAGCAACCCACGACGATCACACGAGGCGTTTTCACCACCCAGCGTGTATGGCTCCCGCGCTTACGCAGCCAGAGTCCAATCCATAGAGCCATCAGCAGGGACGCCCCTCCTATCGTTGTTAGGGCTCGTAACTGAAGCACTTTATCAGCGTTCACGATTCCCCCGATGCTTGCCATAATGGCAGGCGATAAGTAAGCTGGGATTAATTCTCGCCATAACACAAACGGTTTTTGGCGAGGCTGTGCGGATCGAGCAGCATAACTTTCCTCTGATCGAATGGGGTCTTTTTGGTTAAACATATCACTACTCCTTTTATTTGAAATTAAACCCTATTGTTTCACTATGTAATTAGGAGCCTAACTATATGGTGATGAAAATGGGCTAGCTGATCTAGCCCGTTTCACCTTTCTTGCTATGCTCCTAGGATTGGGGTTCAGAGAAGTCGATTGACTCCTCTGTAAGTGCCGAGATGCCTTGGGTTACACGCCCCAGCAGATCGAGAAACACACTCCGTTCCTCAATGGTAAGCAAGCCGACCATCGCTTCCAATCTGGCAAAATGCTCCGAAGCCATATCCGTCAGCTTTTTGGCGCCCTTGGCTGTCAAGATGACTGACTTCTGACGGCCATCGAGGGAACTCGTCCGACGAGCGACCAGTCCATCGCGTTCAAGAATCTCAATTAGACCCGTTACGGTTGCACGAGTAACGCCCAGATTTTCCGCGAGTTGCGAGGGCAGCTCTTCGCCATCGTTATCCTCTAGATCTGCTAACAGACGATAGCGACCTGTCGATAAACCAAATCTGGAAAAGTGAATTTCCGCGGCATGCCCAAGCTTGGCTCCCGCTACCATCAGCCTGGATGCGACAAGCACGGCTTGTGCATCAACATCTAATTGATGGCGATCAACCTGTCGCTTCGTTTGTACTAACGAGGGGATGAGATACATGTCATTTGTTTCTTTATTTTGGTTGGTCATAGATGTAGTATGGCGCCTAACTATATTTTTGTCAACTTTTATTCAGCACTTTCTAACCACTCCGATTTCCGTCTAACGTTAAAGAGCCGTTGACTTATCACAAAGATAAGTCAACGGCTCTTTAACCAACCAAAAGGGAGTCTGTTCATACACATAAGAAATCTTACCCTGGGCATGTCTGTCATGGTAGATAATATAGTCTCCATTGTCATGTTCGTTTGCCAATCATAAACGATTCTTTTGTTTCTTTGTTTTGTAAAATTCCTCCATCACTTGCATAATGGATTCACTTTTAATTGGTTTGCTTACATAAGCATCCATTCCAGCCTTCAGACACTTGTCCATATCTCCTCTAACTGCGTTTGCAGTAACTGCTACAATATATGGGCATGTGTCTGGTGTCAGGGCTTCCTTAATCGCTTTGGTCGCTTCAAATCCATTCAGTCTAGGCATGTGCACATCCATAAAAACAATATCGTACTTATTTTGTTTGACAGCTTCCACAGCTTCAACACCGTTCACTACATAATCCGCAAGATGACCTTTCTTCTCAATCATTCGGCGCAGCACGAGCTGGTTCACTTCATTGTCTTCCGCGATCAGGATTCGCAATAGATCCGTCTTATTCTTTTTCTGTTGAAGATCGTAACTGTTGATTTCCTCGTTGTTACTGGTTTTGAACGATGCTGTAAATACAAATGTGGTTCCTGGATCGTTGGATTCTTCAATCCAGATATCTCCCTCCAAGAGCTCTATAAGCTTCTTGCTGATCGCCAGACCAAGGCCAGTACCTTGAGGCTTTCGAGTCATGAAGTTCTCCAATTGGTAGAAGGCTTCAAATAAATGCTCTCTCTTCTCAGGTGGGATTCCAATCCCCGTATCCTTCACTTTGAATTGGAATTGAATATCATTATATTCTTGTCCAATTACCTTCACTTCAATTTCAACACTGCCTTCCAAAGTGAACTTCACAGCATTCCCAATGATGTTCGTGAGGACCTGTCTTAGACGATACGCATCCCCAAACACGGGAATTGGGATAGCATCATCCAGGTTTAGACGAAGATCTAGCTGCTTCTCCCGAATCATTGGCGTTACGATGTTTATTGTCTCGGTCACGATTTCTCTAAGATCAAAGGGTTCATCCACCAGATCGGTTTTACCCGACTCTATTTTGGAAAAGTCCAGGATATCATTGATAATTGCAAGCAGCGAATCCCCGCTCTTTTGAATGATTTTAATATATTCTTTTTGTTCTCCACTAAGTCCAGGCGTATCCAAGAGCAAATCCGTCATCCCGATTACGCCGTTCATGGGTGTACGAATCTCATGGCTCATCATCGCCAAAAACTCACTTTTTGCCTTATTCATTCGTTCGGCAGTCTCTTTGGCTACAAGAAGCTTTTTCTGCTCCGTAATATCCTTCGCAATCAGGTAGAAACCTACGTTTTTTTCATTAATAATGATGGGAGCAAGGGTTGCCAACACTTCTGTCTCATAACCATCTGTGTGCTGAATGGCGTTGATCTCTTTTTCTGCCATCTCATAATGGCTATTGAGGATAAGCCCGAGGTGATACGATCCGATAAATTTGCTTATGCTTGTTCCGATCATTTCCGCAACCGGGCATCCTGTAATTTTCACGGCTACCGGATTGGCATTTATGATATTGCCGTTCATGTCAAAAGAAATGATGGCATCATGATTATATTTTTTGAGTGAAGTATAACGTTCCACTGATTCCTGAAGTTTGAATTCGACAAGTTTACGTTGGGTGATATCCTGCAATGTTCCATTTAACTGTACCGGTTGATGATATTCATCAAAGGTGATGATCCCTCGCAGATGAAGATACTTTTCATTGCCATCTTTCCCTATGTGCCGATATTCAAAATCAAGCGGCTCTCCCTTTTTCACGCACTCAATACATTCCTTCAAACGCTGCTCCTCTGAGGGCTCCATGAATGTAAAGATATCGCTCGCCTTATAAGGCATATTGTTGTCTATTTCAAAAATCTCAAATATCTGATCGGACATTGAAACACGGTCATTGGCCATATTCCACTCCCAGCTGCCGATCATGGCTATGCGTTCAGCTTCCGCACTAATTTCTTCATGTTTCTTTCTCTCCGATACATCTCGCCCAATCGCAAGAATTTGTTGTTCATGCTTGGAGTCTTCGATAACCTTATATGTGGTTTCAAACCAAAGATAATGCCCATCTTTATGGCGAACCCTTATGTTCAACAGATTACCAGTGTTCAGGTCCATCTGGGAGATACGTTCCAGATCCTCTTGATGGAAATATGCGTTATTGTTTTTCCCAACCACTTCTTCTGGCGAATAACCTAGCAGACTGTTTATTGAGGGAGAACAGTAGCGACAAATACCATCAAAATTCGCAATATATATGATTTCTTGTGCGTTGTCTGAAATAAGCTTGTACATCTCTTCAGTGTAAAGAAGCTTTTGTTCGGAAGTTTTACGATTTGTAATATCCACAGCATGGCAAATAAAATATAGAGGATCACCTGTTTTTTCGTCACGAGCCAATGATATATGTAACGAAACCCATAAGACCTCACCATTTTTTTGAATGTAACGCTTTTCGTATTTAAACTCCTTCGATTTACCTTCCAACAGGTCGCGCTCATAGGTCGAATCCAGTGCACAATCATCGGGGTGAGTGATATCCTGGTAATTGAGAAGCATTAATTCTTCAGTTGTATAATCTAACATACAGCAAAAAGCAGGATTCACTTTCATCCAATGTCCTGTCGGAGCAAGGAGTGCAATCCCAATAGGTGCTTGATTATAAATCTGCTCAAACCATTCGTGATGATCGACCTTTTGAATTTGCATCTTAAGCTCTCCTTTTAATTGTATACACTTCAAGATATTAAACATAATATTTGCTTAATACCCATTATTTAAATTATTGAAACATCTCATTTTTTAAATATTTATGTCATTAAAACAAAACAAGACCCGGACTCTATTAAATAGGAATCCAGGCAGTTGTCGTTGAATATATTATAACTCATGTGAAGTACGGATTGGTCAGAAAAATATGTCAACGCTCCCGTCCAATAATGTAATCCAACAAATGTTTCAGAAAAGAATTCGGTTTGGGCATTTCGTTCAGTGCATCGGTTGCTAGACAATAGTGCTCCCACATCTCTTTCTTCGCGCCATCTTCGCCCAGAATCGACACAAAAGTTGAACTGTTGTTCCGGACATCCTGACCTGCCGGTTTACCCAGCACAAGATAATCCCCTTCCAGATCCAGCATATCATCCTTGATTTGAAAGGCAATACCCGCATGATATGCAAACTTCTTCAAGGTCGCAATTTCCGATTCCTTCACCTGAGCCAGAATGGCAGGCATCACTAGTGCAGCCTCAAAAGCAATGCCTGTTTTGTAGAAACAGATCATGTTCAATTGTTCCAATGTCAGTGCTTTTCCTTTGGCGTTCAGATCCATGGCTTGCCCCATGCACATATCTTCTGCTTTTTCAGCCGAATATTGAATCAGGGTCAGAACGGTAGCGGCATCGAACTGCTTGAGGGAAGATTGCTCTCCGATGGCCTTCTGAATGAGAAATAAACCCGTTAATTCTGCTGTTGCGCTGTTATGCACCTGATGCAAGGTGGAACGGCCCCGCCGGGTCGAAGCATTATCCTGTGTTGGCAGATCATCAAAGATCAGGGAAGCTGTATGCATGTACTCCAGTGACCTCAGAAGAGGAATGATAGACGATTCATGCAATCCATATTCACGCACACCCATAACCCAGGTCAGTATCGGCCTGAGCCGCTTCCCATCTCCTTGCAAACTGTAATTCGCAGCATCAATAAGTGTTTCTTTCATCTCTGGAAGCCCACTTGGCTTGGGAATCTGCAATTCAATATTGATCTGTTCACGAACCGTGCGAATCGTATCCAGAAAGTCCTGTTTTTCCTGCTTGTCGTTCTGCAAATGGATAATGACCTGATCTCGCAGTAATTTATCCAGGAAATCCACATCATCAGCTTTTCGTACCATCTGCTGAATGAGTCGATTGAATTCCGGTTGTCCAGAGGCAAAAATGTTCATTACTTCGTTGTAATGATCTTGACCCAGACGCTCTTTACAACGCTTTAGACCATTAATCGCACGATCCAGTATAACCTCACGGGTCTTCGCATCGGAATGGTACACCTCATGAATCAGATAAGAGATAACTGCCCAGTATAGTTCATACGGATTGATCAGATCAGGCCGCAGGTCACGATATTTCAGATAGTAGGTATACGGGGTCACCGCCCCCTCCTCCATGTCGTCAAACATATCGGCAAAATCGTCTGCGAGTTGATTGTAAATGCCATAATAGAATGTCCGCAGATCAAAACCTTCATCCGCAGATGCACTGAGGACGGAACGAACGATGAGTCTGGAAGAAGAGGATTTGATAATAATCGGAATATAAAGTTCTTCATTGGTATAATTCGCATTGGTTAGTTTCTTCGCGCGATCTATCTCCTGGGACTGAAAGAATACGTATGATTGCTCGAAGAACGTTCGCTGAGTCTCAGGGCGCTGGTAGTTCTTGATATACTCGAACGCATCCCGCAGCTCGGAATGAACATATTGAATGACTTGGAGATTGGCTCCATTCCATTCGCCGATGTCCGGCACAATTCCGGTGAGAAGTGCATTTCGAATCAGAAGAGAATATTGTTCCTTCTCTTGTGCGGTCAATGCCTGTGAATCAAGAAGGTCATCAATAAATGGATAGGTTAACCCGTAAGAATAACCAAGCCGAATCGCAGCGTCCAATCTCTCTGAGCGTTCTGCCTGTGGTGTCTCCTCATTCATATCATCGTTTACATGAAGAACAACGCCAAGGATGATCTTGAGTAACTTGCGCTGTGCCTGCTCAGCGTCCAGTTCTTTCGGAATATTGGAAGCGACATTCTTTAATTTGCTAATCACCCAGATGACGGCCGTTTCCACGTTCTCCTTCTGAGCCCAGCGATATAAGGAGGCCAGACTGATATAATCCGGTTGTTCCTTGCGATGGGGCGTATTCGAACGCATAAAATATGCTTTGGTATCCCGAACGACGCGCTGGATGCGCGCCTGGGTATCTGAAGAATCCAGCGATTTGCCCAGATCTCGCATATATATGTAAGAGATACTGCGATCCAGGTAGTCATCCAGCTTGCCTGTAACATTCAGCCACTGGATATATCTATGAGCATCCCTGGAATCCGGTTTTCGTTGACTTGGTGCTAAAAAAGATAACCAGGAAAAAGGTTGAACGTGATTTTTTTGCCATAAGTTCATATCCTGCGTCAACGCGGTGATATAGTTGTTATCCAGAAGTTGTTCATGAAGAGAAGTAAAATACTGAGATGCCTTCTGCTCAGCCAGCTGATATCCTGCATCAGCATGATCTGTAAGTATGTTATTCATAGGATGGATACCTCAACTTCTAATAATGTTAAACATGTATCCATGAAAGGAGTTTGAGGATGCTCCATGGACGAAAACTGATGTGAATTCATGCTGCAACAAATTCGCCAGCTCATGTTCATAACCTTTATACGGCATTCCATCCATTTGGTTACGAAATCGTCATGGACGCTGCTATCCTACATCGTTTTACAAAATGGACGACCATACCTTCACTGCTGTAATCGCGATGAGAATCATTAGTCCATACCGAAGCAGTCTCACATTTATCATCGAACTTACTTTGGAACCGAGAGAAGCTCCGATTAGACTCCCGATAACCGTATAAACAATGGGCTCCAGCGGAATGTCTCCACCCATAATCTTTCCCACCACTCCACCAATGGCAGAGATGAACACAATAGCTAGCGAAGACGCAATGGTTGTGCGGGTAGGGATCTTGAGCACGGTAAGCATGATTGGAATTAAAATAAATGCACCACCCGCACCGACAATTCCCGAGACGATCCCCACGGCAAGAGCCGACCCTGCCGCAACATAGGTGTTAAATGTCAGCAGTCCAGCCGAGCCCGCTGTTCCCTTACCCGGGATCAGCATGAGTACAATCGCGATTATGGCCAGAATACCATAGATCAGATTGATGACTGCTCCATTCAGATGTCCGGATATGAATCCGCCAATCAGACTGCCGACCAGAATACTGGAGCCCATATTAGCCACCAGACCTTTATGAATGAGAACTTCGCTCTTTTTCCCATTCCCCGTTCTCCTAATGTAAGCTACCACACCAGCGAGTGAAGCAAAAAACACCTGAAACATACTGATGGATGATACCTCATGTGCCGAGAACGGCTCCAGTCCCATTAGAGAAGGGACATACAACAACAGCGGGTAATTAATTATGGCTCCACCAATACCCAACAAACCGGAGAAGAAGGAACCGACCAGACCCAGTATAAACATGATGATAAAAAGCAGAGTATCCATCGGTTTTTCTTCCTTTCTTGCGGTGTAAAAATGATTAAAAAACTGCTATACGCAGTTAAAATAATCGGCTATAATATAAAAACCAAGTAAATTAATCCGAAATGAGTGATTAAGCATGTTTAACGTGTTGAAGACTCTTTTTGAAAATAAATGCCCGCTATGCAACGAAAAATTACAAGTTCACAGTGATGCGTTATGCGCTACAAAAACGTGCTCCCAATGTCACTACAAAGAAGAGAGCTATAGCTCTCTCGGTGTGCGGATTGTCTATGACACCACAAAATGATAAAATACGCACGTCTGCTTATTGTATCATGATCTCTGAATTACCGGGATGACTATATTGAATTATTTTCATAACGATTCCTTTACTTATACGTAGAAACAAATAACGGTGCAGAACGATTTGATTCGTTTGCACCGTTTTTCTTTATTTTCTCGCACATAAATCCCTTACATGAATTCCTGACTATACTCTTCTTATTTCGTTTTGAAGCTGAGGAAACCATCGTCTACGGCAACCGTTGTACCGTTTACTGCACTTGCAGCGTCACTAAACAGGAAGGCAACCACACTTGCTACTTTCTCCGGTTGAATGAGCTCTCCGCGCATATGTTGGGTTGCAAGTGCTTCCTTCATTGCTCTGTCATTACCCAAAATCGGTGTCTCAATAAAGCCTGGCGCTACACCAACCACGCGAATACCATGTTCAGCAAGTTCCAACGCACCGGATTTGGACATCATGACGACTGCTGCCTTGGCTGCATTATAGTTAAAGCTCCCCACAGCGGCAATACTGCCGTAGATCGATGCCGTATTTACAATGGTGCCCTGTACATTTAATTCAACCATTTTTTTGGCGCCATAATACATGCCGTAATATACACTATGCTGGTCTACATCAATGACTCTGTGATAGGATTCCGGGTCCATCTCCAGAAATGGCTTGACGAGGCCAATACCCGCGTTGTTGAAAATCCCGTTCAATGTTCCGTATTTCTCTACAGTCCAGTCAATAAGGGCTTTGATCTCGTCTCCTTTGGACACGTCGACTTTATAAGCTCCGGCTGTGCCACCAGCTGCTTCAATCTCAGAGGCTAGCTTCTTGGCCCCCTCTTCGTTATAGTCTGCAACAACAATCGTTGCGCCTTGCGCCGAAAGCTGAAGCGCTGTTTCTTTACCGATACCACTCGCTCCGCCCGTAATAATAATTACTTTACCATTTTGTTCAGACATCACACAGGTCTCCTTAGATATGAATATATTTCCCGAAATAAAGTAGGCAACTATATTTTTTTCTGTCCTTTAATCCTATTAAACATATTATCTCTTTGTAAAACAATGGGAAATCATTGTTTCTATATGCTAAATTTGTCATATCCAGCACACAAATCCACTACTTAGTCTTGCTAGTATGAAGTTAAATATTCATCCAGTTCCGATTTGGGATCTATCAAGCGTTAGGAGTTGAAAGGAATATGAGAACATGAAAAAAGACGATAACCGCAAGTGATCAAACCACTTCGGTATAACGTCCTTTTCTGGGGGGGAGCCGCTATTTCTTCAGGGGCTAACCTTGTTAAACTTTAATTTGTTTCGTTTCCAAGCCCGCTTAACGGATCTCTTAAATTGTTGATATTATGGATCAGGTCGGGAATCCCGGTCTTCTCCCAATTTTCCGCGGTAAAGCCCTGCTCTGCAATTGTATTCTCAAACCGATCGACAACTTCGGTTAATTGATTATTATAACTGACCAGATTTTCATGAATACTTTCCCCAATAGCTGGTACTGTCAGCTGAGAAAATTCGCTGGCTTCCGCCTGAATCTGATCAATTTTCTCCTGAGCCTGCGTTGTTATTTCCGGGTTGCTTACCGCTCCTGATGCGAGTTCTTGCAGATCTGCCCCGGCATTCGATACTTGCTCTATATATTCAGTAGCCCCGCTGACGTAATTCAAACTTTGATTGGCCTGTTCCACAACGGAACAAGCCGAGATCATAAGAATACTTGACGCAATGAGGCCTGCCATCATTAAAGTTTGCTTTCTTTTCCTGGTAATCATAATCATCTCCCCTTTTTCAAATCGCGTGCTTCTTCCAGATTTATGATAACCGTTCAGCTTACTTCATTGCAAATGGGTCTGCACTCATCATTATTAACATGTATAATAAAGGAATCATACGGTAAAGGGATGTCATGAATATGCTTCAGGCTTTAAATGTACGCTTGAACCGCATCATGCCACTGATTACTCCAATCAGCATTATTATCGGCGTTCTTTGCGGGAGTCTTCTCTCTTCTTATACCTTTTTGTCGCCCTGGCTGTTTGCGTTCATGACGTTTGCCGGAAGTATCAGTCTCGGGATACGGGATTTTGTGAACGTGCTGAAGAAGCCTTTCCCACTGTTTGTATGTCTGTTTATTCTGCATTTGGCGATGCCTCTGATTGCTCTGGGTATGGGTCACCTGGTCTTTCCAACAGATGCCTACACAATAACGGGTCTTGTTCTGGCAGCCGTGATTCCAACAGGTGTGAGCAGCTTTATCTGGGTCAGTATCTACCGGGGCAATATTGCTCTGACGCTCTCGATCATACTGATTGACACGATGCTCGCTCCTTTTGTTGTACCCGGCGTATTATCCTTGCTGATAGGCACTAGTGTATCGCTGGATATAGCAGCCATGATGAGCAGTTTGTTCTGGATGATCGTTGTGCCCTCCTTGATTGGGATGCTTTTGAATGAATGGACCAAAGGTGCCATTGTCCCGGTCTGGGGACCCAGACTGAATCCGTTCTCCAAATTGTTCATGGCAGCGGTTGTCGCAATTAATGGCTCTGTGGTTGCTCCATATTTGGCTGACTTTAACTGGCAGTTAGCTGGTTTGGCAGCCATCATTATTTTTCTGGCCTCATTCGGGTATGCTCTGAGTTATTTCATTGCCCGAATACTCGGGTGGAATGAAGCGGATCAGGTCGCACTTGTGTTCAACGGTGGCATGCGCAATATTAGTGCGGGAGCGGTGCTTGCTGTATCGTATTTCCCTCCACCGGTTGCCGTCCCGGTTGTACTCGGCATGGTGTTTCAGCAGATGCTGGCCTCGCTTGCAGGATACCTGCTTGGACGCCGCTCGCAGAGTCTTCACAATGCCGATAAGACGTCTGCGGCCTAGTACAACATAAGCAAATCAAAAAACGCCGACAATATTGTCGGCGCTTTTTTGGGGTATGACTATACACTATTTGCTAATTCTTCTTTAAACTTAATAATTCAAATCGGAGACCGCTGCTGAAACACCCAGAACAACGATAAGTATCCATATCACAATCCCGATCGCTGCCCACAGCAATGCTGCTTTGGCATAATTGGCTTTCGAAGGATTCGAATCTCCAAATGCCCAAACAAACAACATAATAATGTTTACAAGCGGAATCATCATGAGGAACAACGTGAGCATCCAACTACCGAAGCTTACTGGCTGTGGTCCTGGCTTATGTACTCTTTGACTAGCAACTTCTGACATCGTATTTCTTCCTCCTTTCTTCTGGATTTCAATGGCTACCTGCTAAGACAATCTACTTCTACTTTATAAAAGATAAGTTTTCCGTTAATAAAAATACCGGAAATCTCATGATTTTACAATGTAATATTTACCATCTCATTTAAAATTGAGTTTAAAAAATATTATTATATTTTTCGATTTTGCGTTTGGTCACAATAGTACGGATATATCAATCCTGACGAAGCCGGTAGCTGGTTTATCGGTATTTGAACAAAAATCATGCAATATCGACCATTTTGAATGAACCTGGTTACACAGGAGCATCTCGATCTTCTTATTTTAATTCACCTGAACCAGGTTGTATTCCAGAACATGATAAAGCAGCTACTTCCCTGATTGGGGAATCGCTGCTTTGTCATGTTGGTCGAGGGTTACTTTTCGACAATAAATTCATTGAGATAAGCGACAGCCTGCATACGATCACTCGTACCCAGCTTGCTGTAGATGACACTGATATAATTCTTGATCGTGCCTACGCTCATGTACAATGTCTCGGCAATCTGATTATTGGTCATCGGCTGGATCATAAGCGCAATAATTTGCCTCTCCCGTTCGGTAAATTCCACCCCTGCATATCTGAGCTTCTGAGCATTAAAGCTGACCTGATGCGTCTTCGTCATAACGGATAACCGTGCAGCAAGCTTGGAAGCAATCCCTGGTGTAAGCATGTGCCTTCCCTCCACGGCATCCCGGATAGCTTTTAACAGACTGTTCTTGTCCATGTCTTTCAGCAGGTAACCTATGGCTCCGGCCGCCAGGCCCTCAATAATGTATTCATCCTCGGCAAAGGTGGTCAGGATCAGAATTTGGGTGTTCGGCATGCAGGCCTTAATTTTACGAATAGCCTGAATTCCATCCATAATTGGCATCTGAACATCCATCAATACTAGTCTCGGCTTAAGCTTCTCGGTGAGTTCACAAGCCTGCTGACCATCCTCTGCAAGGCCTACCACTTCGATGTCATCTTCCAGATCAAGAACCGTATGCAAGCTTTCCCTAAGGAGGCGCTGATCGTCTGCAATGATAAGACTTATCGGATTCAATTTAATCCTCCTTCTTCCTGAGTAATATTGTGATCTGACATCCTCTTCCCCTGTGATCGTCAATGATAATACTTCCACCCAAGGCGTTAACCGCTTTTTGCATGTAATGCAAGCCGATACCTGGATACTTCGGAGAATAGGGCTTTCCCACATTGCTCAGCCTAAACATCATATGGTCGTCTCGTTCCGACAAATGCAGCTGAAATTGCTTGCTGTTGCCATGCCGAATACCGTTGGTCAGTCCTTCCTGTAAAGCAAAATAGAATACTTCTTGTTGTTCGGCATTCAGAAGGGCTTGATCCAGCAAAATTTCCTCTTGTATCTTAACTTCTGTATAGGTTTCCGTATCCCGAATCAGACGGTTGATTCGTTCCCCAAAAGAAGGCTCCTGTTCCTCCTCCTTCAACTGCTTGAGAGATCGGCGAATATCGCTAAGACCTCTTCTGACTAATTCTTGTGAGTTGGTCATGTGCCTCAGGGCTTCATCCGGCTTGTCCGGAATCAGACTTTTTCCAGCCTCCAGCTGCATGAGCGTAGTGGTCAGCGAATAACCCATGGCATCGTGGATTTCCTTTGTGATCCGATTTCTCTCTTCTACCACGCTGATGTCCGCCATGGCTATGGCGGTCTCCCTCATCGTCTGGCGAATATGCACCGTACGTTTGATCACCTCCTGTTCAATGGTGTCATTCCAGGAGGCCAGCTTCAGATGAAGGGAAACGCGGGACATAAGCTCTGTTCGGGTCACCGGTTTGATCAGATAATCTGTCGCCCCGGCATCGAATCCCAGTTCAATATCGGACGGCTGGTTTCGTGCGGTCAGGATCAGGATTGGCAAATGCCCATCAACGTGCTGCCGGATCATTCGGCACAGTTCATAGCCTGACATATGCGGCATCATCAGGTCCGTAATGACCAGATCCGGATCACACCCCTGTGCTAACAGATCCAGGGCCTTCTGGCCGTTCCCGGCCTGAACCACCTGATGCCCTGCTAAAGAGAGATGGTTGTGCAGAATCTGCAGAATGACCGGTTCATCGTCCACAACCAGAATCCGGGCTCCTTTGGAATGGTCCTCTTCCGAATCAGAGAACTGCATGGCAAGTGTTGTCTCCACTATTCCAGAGTCTTGGGCAGCTCCAAGATATGGTTTACTCTGTTCAATCGTCGAAGGTTCTCTCCGCTCAGCATTATGTTTTGAACCTGATAACTTCGGTCTCGAAGTATCCGATTGGCCGTGTACGGGAAGTGTAAAGCTGAACATAGACCCTTGCCCTTCTGCTGATTCAACCCAGATTCGTCCCCCATGCAGTTCAACCAAATGCTTGGTAATGCTGAGTCCGATACCCGTTCCACCGTACTTCCTCGTAATTGAACCATCCCCCTGTTCGAACGCCTCAAATATGGATTGTTTCCAGTCATCCGGTAACCCGATTCCGGTATCTCTGACCGTAATGCATATTTCATTCCCTTTTAATCCTGCATCCAGGGTAATGGAACCGGACTCCGTAAATTTCACAGCATTGCCGATCAGATTGCTAAACATTTGCAATAGACGGTTCTCATCCGCATATACCTGGTATTGCGGTGATATGTCGTTGTGGAATTGGATTGGTTTGCCTTCAGCAAGCGGTCTTAGCAGCCTGATGACGATATCACCCGTATCCCGAATATTCAGTACTGAAGGCTGGAGTACGATTTCTTTATCCTTCAGGCGTGTAAAATCAAGCAGATCATGAACCAGGTGAGACAATCGCTGTCCACTGGATTGAATCAGTCTCAGCTGTCTTATCGCAGCTGGAGGAAGTGGACCCGCAGAGCCCTCGGCCAATGACTCTGTCAACCCGATGATACCCTGCAGCGGCGTTTTCAACTCATGGGAGGTGTTATGCAGAAATTGGTCCTTGGAGCGATCCAACACCATCAGCCGATCTGACAGTTGCTTGATTCGGGTAAAGGCCTTGGAGAAGTTAACCGATAGCAGGAACGATTGCAGCAGAATGAAGATAAACATACCGAATGGAACAAGCGTTCCCAGTTGGTTCAAATTGTGGTTGTATAGTATATCGTTTGCGGAAAAGATGAAGAGATTCACAAAGGCAATCAGCAGCAATACAGTTCCCTGCTCGCGTCTAAACGCAGCCAAACCCAGTCTTGCCAGGATATACATCAGGACAAGCAGAATGAATGCTTGGAAATAAGGCAGTGTATTGTGGTATATTTTCACATTGGTAACGAGAATGATTCCTGACATCAGCAGACTTATTCCATTCACGAACCTGACTGTGCGGACCGAGAAGTAGGCTGGATACAGACCGTAAATGTATTGAATCAATAAGGGCAGACCCAGATAGGCCGTGAGGTAGGATACTTTGACGAACAATTCATAGTTCATCTCCGGATACAGGACCAGAATAAATCGTTCATTAACGAACACCGTCCGAATGGCCATCATGAAGCAGAATAACGAGAAATACAGGGTAGACCTGTTATTGCGGCGCAGGACATACAGGACGAGATGATAGATGGCGATGGTGAGTATTGAACCGAACAGAAAGAGATTTCGTGCCAGCCCCTGCTGCCAGAAAGCAACCATCTGCTCCTCCGAACCGAACAGAATGCTCTTGTCAATGCCACCTGTGGGAAAATCGTAGTTGGCCACCTGGAGCATAACCTCTAGCAAGGCCCCCTCATGATGAAACAACACTAGGGGCTTACCATAGCGTCCAACCGTGGTACCCGGTGAAGTTCCCGGCATGCCAACCGTGGAAATAAGCTCTCCGTTAACATATAAGCGGTAGGAAGAATGAATGCTCTTGATATACAGGCCGTAGAGTCCGTTCACCTCAGAGGTCCGAATGAACAGGCGGTAAGTGGCGTAGCCCTCCGGCGAGATCATTGGACGAAGCTCCGTATCCGAATTCCAAAGACCTGGGACTGAAAAATAGCCTGATTTACAGTCTAAGCAAGCAGTTGCAGCATCATCACCACTTTCAGTCCTGGAATGCGCAGGCTCCCGGAAAGTACCCCAGTCGAATCCCCACTCCCCATCCAACCGGATGATGCCGTCGCGTTCAGAATCCCAACGGGTCAGATCCATCGTGCCCTGTTTAGCTTTATAGATGGCTGTAGCATGCAGAGATTGCACCCCGAAGCTAGTCAGGCACAAGCAAGTGAGGAGAAGCATGAAAACAGCTCTAGCTGACTTCATGCTCTTCGGCCGTCTGTATTCCGTCAGCGAGCAGGTAGAACTCCTCCGACAACGTCGCCTGGTTAAGCAGGCTTACCCTCCCCTCACTCGAAAAATCAATCGGCCAGTAGCTGTTCGGTACACGTTTCGGAGGCAGTAATCCCAATCGAATGTAAGTCTCTGCGAAAAGTTGGCTGCAGAACCGGTTGGGGCTTCCGGAGCGAATACCCAGCTTGCCCTCGGTCACAATTTCCAACATCTCGACTTCTCCAGGGAACTGGCCCCCATGTACTTCCTGAATAAGCGCCAGCAGCGCTGCTTCCATCTCTGGTGGACGCTCGGTCTCCAGCAGCCTGAAAGCGAACATTGGGTCCCACAGATTATCAATGTCTGTCCGAATTCGCTCATAAAGCGGTACCAGCATCGGACCAGTCTTGGTTTTTCCAAGTAACACATCCTTCACGTTGTCAAAAGTCGTGGATTCCCACAACAAGGGGTAGTCATATTGGGGCAGCCTGACAATCATGCCGATATGGGACCACATAGAGCCTTCAATGAACTCAATCATGATGCTTTCGTGCATGACGCTGTGACAGAGAAGTATATCACCTGTCTTCAGTCGAGGCTCAATTTCAGCGTATTTTACTGTTCTTCCCATGATCAAACACCCTCCTTTTTATGACATTTACTGGTACTAAATGTCTGAATTCATTATATGAATTGCGAGTACACAACGTAAAGAGAATTTGTGAAATCGGTCATATTGAAGAGTGATTTTTGATGATTTCAGTCATATTCCAATCACTTTTTGATGCGACCAGGCGTCACCCCATCTCATGACTTCGGGTACTAAAAATGATGTCGAAACCCGGTTACATTAGAGGTGTAGCAAACAAAGCATATGTCGAGGAGGAAATAACATGCCCACATTAGCAACCACGTATTCCGTAAGCGTCGATAACAAAGCCACGTACAACGCCAGTCTCGCCATCTATCAGGTGGACCCCAACCTGGATGATCCGAATGTACTAACACTCGCCTGGCTGGTGAAGCCGTCCACCTCCGGTTCAACCACTGCGTTCACCTGGGAGGTAGAATATGATTTCTACTGGACTGAGGTCGATAATCCCAAGCCTGGAACGACCATTACGTCCACAGCCACAAGAGAAGCAGACCTGACATCCAATAACATGGTTCTGTTCAGCCATGCAGATGGTGGCACGTACCAGTTCTCTGAGGCTACATCCGGACCCAAATCGAATATCCTCTATGTGCATCAGGATGACTCCATTGTCGTTGCAGACAATGCCTACATTGGCATTCAAATGGATAACAAACCGGTGGTTGCCGTCAAGGCCCAGCCGAACACCAAAACCGAGTTCACACCTCATCCAACCTATTACATGGTCTACGGCCGGATCGAACCGGGTGAAATCATTGATATCAGTGAGTACGCTGATGTCGCATTGAAATTAACCTTTGACGGGGTTACCTCCCATTCCGTGACGCTGAGCGAGCACAATCAGTTTCATCTGAATTCGTAATACAGACTGCTGGGGGAGGTAATCCGATTGCCTTCCTCTTCCATGCAAGGAGACTTGTAACCGTGTCCAAATACACCATCTCTGTCACGAACCAGGCCACCTACAGTGCAAACATATGTCTATATCAGGTATACGATGAACTACGGGATCCAAGCCGGGTTACCTATGTCTGGTTATCTGCCCCCTCCGTACCTCATGCGGGAACGGTGCAATTCAGCTGGGATGGGCAGATGGAATTCTTGTGGTGCAGCGATCGGACAGATTCTGTAGACAAAGGCTTGTCCATCCGCAGCATACAGACGATGGATGCAGCTCTGCCCCACCTCAACGGTGTTACACTTTCCAGGGAAGCGGGCGGGGGATATCAATTTTCCCGTCCTTATAAGGGCAACACACCGGACGGCTATGTTATTATGATGGATCATTCGGTTATGACGGAAGATCGGGTCATGGTAGGACTGATTCAGAACCGATATCCTGTCACCGCTGTTGAGGCACATCCGAACACACGCGTTTCTTTTCAACAACTGCCCCAGTTGTATATGACTTATGGATTTCTGAACGCTGGTGAGATCATTGATCCGGATATGCATCTGGATTACAGCGTGAAGCTGGACTTCCAGACTCGTTCACAGCTGCATGTGTCCATTTCGGAGAAGAATCTGCTGCAGGTAACAAGCACT
The DNA here is from genome assembly GCF_014844075.1 of Paenibacillus sp. JNUCC-31. Taxonomy (NCBI): domain Bacteria; kingdom Bacillati; phylum Bacillota; class Bacilli; order Caryophanales; family Paenibacillaceae; genus Paenibacillus; species Paenibacillus sp. JNUCC31. The sequence continues at coordinate 6,678,170 of NZ_CP062165.1, read as the reverse complement.
TCAGTTCCCAAGAACAAGTTATGGTGAAAAATAGATTAATGGAGGTTGCATATGCAAAATCAGGATCAATCCATGGAGTTGTATGCACCCGATTTACTGGAGAAGGGTGTTCCGGAGACAGGTTATGTCTTTCTGGCAGACAACCAAAAACCGGTGAAGGTGAACTATACGGAGTATGATCAACTGGCGATTTTTGATGGGGACATTGTCGTAGCGGAAGCAGCACAAATGCGGGCGTTGACCGCCCATGTGGAGGCCGCACTGGCTGCTGGGAAAGAAGTCGCACCCCACCCCGAAGTCATTATCGACATCCGAAGATTGTGGCCCCGTGGCCAAGTGTATTATGCCTTGGATTCAACGGTGAACGCCCAGAATCGGACGGATATTCTGCAAGCGATGAAACTCATATCCAATGCATGCAAAGGAGTATCGTTTACCGAGCGAACCAACGAGCGGAACTATATCTCTTTTACCATGGGCACTGGATGCAGCTCCGCAGTAGGCATGCAGGGCGGAATGCAGCGAATCACCCTGGCCAGCAAGTGGTACGTCGTCGGCAATATCATTCACGAAATGGGGCACGCCCTCGGTCTATTGCACGAGCATACCAAACCGAACCGCGATGAATACGTTACCTTCCATAAGGACAATCTTATTCCGTCAGCCATTCACAATTTTGATATCGTCAATCATCCCGATCTGTTCAAATCCATGGACTACGATTACGGTTCCATCATGCATTACAGCAGATCGGCATTCGCCAAGATTCCCGGGACGGACACCCTTACTCCCACCAAAGCCGGAGCCACCATCGGACAGCGTAACGCCCTGTCGGCCCTGGATATTGCCGGGATTAACGCTCTCTACACGGGCAAGAGCTTACTCCAGGAATCGTAGCCTTGATGTAGTTGGAAAGAGCAGAGATTCAGTGCTGGAGTTGATTTTTAGATAGAGCCTTATTTTATAACAAAATCCTGAAACTCCAATACACAAGGGACCTGCAATGAGTGACACTTTTAATTAATGTGCCACTTATTGCAGATTCCCGTTCAATACATTTCCATTTTCAACACAAATTACATATATTATATTCCTGATTCACATATATCTGTTGGCATAAAAATACCCCTCTGTTCAACAAAAATAAATTCATCTTCCCAGATGTCTCTTTACTCTTGTCTACTAAAAGGGGTAACTATCCGTGATATCCTATTACCTCTGTTTCTATTTCCAAATGCCTAATTTATTTCGGTTGAATATATCCTTCAGCTTTGAGCAATTCAGCGATCAGAACAGCACCGCCTGCGGCTCCGCGCAGCGTGTTGTGGGACAGTCCTACAAACTTGTAATCATACAGGGAATCTTCACGCAATCTCCCTGTCGATACGCCCATTCCACGCTCGATGTCACGATCCAGCTTCGTTTGCGGTCTGTTCTCTTCTTCAAAATACGTAATGAACTGTTTCGGTGCGCTTGGCAGAGCCAGCTCTTGCGGACGACCTGTGAATTGCAGCCAACGATCCAGAATTTCTTCTTTGGAAGGTTTTTTCTCAAAGGATACAAATACTGTCGCCAAGTGACCATCTGTTACAGGAACACGAATACATTGTGTTGTAATTAACGGCGCAGACGCTTTTACAATCTCATTATTTTGAATACTTCCCCAGATGCGCAGTGGCTCTTGTTCACTTTTCTCTTCCTCGCCACCGATGTATGGAATGACGTTATCCAGCATATCCGGCCAGTCGGTAAAGTTTTTACCTGCTCCAGAGATCGCTTGGTATGTGGAAGCCACCACTTGAGTGGGATTGAACTCGCGCAAAGCGTGAAGTGCTGGCACATAGCTTTGAATCGAGCAGTTTGGTTTAACCGCGATAAATCCGGTTTTGGTTCCGAGGCGTTTGCGTTGAGCTTCAATCACGTCGAGATGTCCTGGGTTAATTTCCGGAATGACCATTGGTACATCTGCCGTCCAACGGTGAGCCGAGTTGTTGGAGACAACCGGAGTTCCCGTTTTGGCATAAGCCTCTTCGAGCGCTTGAATTTCATTCTTTTTCATATCCACAGCACAGAATATAAAATCAACCTGGCTCGCAAAAGCTTCCACTTGGGAAGCATCCTGAACCACGATATTTTTCACTGCTTCCGGGATCGGAACAGCGAGCTTCCATCTGCCTTGAACAGATTCTTCATATGTTTTGCCTGCCGAGTTGGCACTAGCTGAAATAGCTGTTACTTCAAACCATGGGTGTCCATTGAGCAGATCTACAAAGCGTTGACCTACCATCCCCGTTCCCCCGACGATACCGACTTTCAATTTTGCTGACATAAAATCATCATTTCCTTTCGGTGTGAGTTTCTCCTTATTAAACACTATTCAGGCATTTCCAAAGCGTGTAGCCAGCATCCCGGAAAAAACCAAAAAATCCCATCCCCAAGACAAAAGTCTCAGGGACGAGATTGTTACACTCGTGGTACCACCCAGATTCGCCAATATGTCACCATACTAGCCTCTTCGAGTTAAGGATTACTACATTCAATCATGCGTATCCGCTTATACTCTCGCTCTGTAACAGGAGCTCCTGTCACACCATCCCTCAATTCTTAAAGTTCCGATGTGCTGCTCTGAGTCTTTATTCAACAAAAAATTCTTTACCCCTTTTCAGCTGCCGGAGCTCTCTGTGAAAGAATGCTTTTTATCTACTCATCTCTTCATCGCATTTGATATTGCGATTATAATATCAAAGTTACCATCATGAAGTAAACATATTTTTTTAGATCATGGAATTTATACGTTTTCAGCGGAGCTGAACAATTCAATTATCGCAAGAAAAACTTCAGCTAAACGCGGTCTGTCTTCTGTGAAAGTACGTCGATAGACGTTTTTCTTATAAATTGCTGCAAATGACTATTTTTCCACTACTTTTTGGCAACAATCGCATACGTTCCCAATGGACTCCCAGGACCCGAGGCATGATGTGTCCTAAGTAATTTCAATTCGGAAAGAAGGAGTGTTCTTACCTTATCCGGGATCGGAAGCATTTTCAGTTCCGCAGGCGCTTCTGCCAATGTCATTTCGGTTTCCCAGCGACCGTCCTGCAGTTCGGGAGAATGGATCGAAACCTCTTCCTTAATCGTCCAGCCTGCCGAAGAGACAAGCTTTTGGATATCCTCGGGTGTAAACAGCGTGCGCACATTGGAGAAGCTGTTCTCCTTGTAACATTCGACCTGGGACTGAATCAGAACGGATAACCAGTGCGAGAGCTGGCTCACATCTGTAACGCGTGCATCCCATTCGGCGAAACATAGCTGATGTCCCCACGACCTTACCTTGCTAAGAATCTGGGCGAGCTCGTCAAAAGATTTCATGTACCACGAACAATGGGAAAGTACAATCACATCAAACTCATTCTCGGCAAATTGAACCTGTTCACTTAGAATATCGAAATCATAATCCATTCGAATTCGGTTACCTAGCGGAGATTTCCGCAGATTGTCTGCCGCTTCACCCACTGTTAGCGGGGTACCATAACTCTCTGGTGCAATGTCTACCCCATGGACGTATCCATGCTCCCCCACCAGATGCGCTAATACGGCCGTTGTATCTCCCTGACCACAACCGATTTCCAGAACGCGGCTGCCTTTCCGAATTCCCCAAAAGAGTCCCAGTTTCATCCGATGCTCAGTCTGAATGTATTGAATAGCAGCGTTGTCCTCCACGTCCATATACTTAATCAGATCCCTGATGATCGTCTCACTCATGATTCCACACTCCTTAAAGAGCAGCTTGAACTTCTTGCTCATTGTAGCGTTACAGGAACGATTGTACAATGCTGGAGTATATGCCAGAACCATGGCACGGAGGAACCCCCCGTCCTACAGCAGATCTAAACCTCCGCTACATATCAATTCCTATGCCCACTGCGTTGCAAGCTGTTGAAGATATGGAGTCAGCATGGGCTGCAATTCCTTACGCATCAGTCCGATCTCCAAAATGGCTTGAATATATCCGAACTGATCACCAATATCGTAGCGGCGTCCCTCCAGCTCAAGGGCCAGCAGTTCCTCCACTTGGCTAACTTCTTTCAAGGCATCCGTTAGCTGATATTCCCCTCCAGCCCCTCTCTCGATTCGATCCAGAATGGGAAAGATGGAAGGTTTCAGAATGTAACGTCCCATTACGGCTGTTCGGGAGGGCGCTTCTGCAATGGAAGGTTTTTCTACCAAATGGGTAATCCGGTGAACCCGATCCACTCCTCCCTTTGAGTCGATAATCCCGTATTTACTCACGTCAGTCGCCTGTACATGCCGCACGCCAACAATTTGGCTGCCTGTCTTTTCATATAAATGAATCATCTGTGCAAGTGCTGGCGGATCGGACACCATAATATCATCCCCAAGCAGTACGGCAAACGGATCATCTCCCACAAACTGACGTGCACATCCAATCGCATGCCCCAATCCCAGCGGTTCTTTTTGTCGGATAAAATGAATACTGGCCATTTCGCTGATCGCTTGCACTTCTTCCAGTAGTGCTTGCTTGCCTTTGGCATATAGGGAATACTCCAACTCAACGGATTTGTCAAAATGATCCTCAATCGATTTTTTATTGCGTCCGGTGACGATGATAATATTTTCAATGCCCGATTGTACCGCTTCTTCCACAATATATTGAATGGCCGGTTTGTCCACAATGGGCAGCATTTCTTTGGGTTGTGCCTTGGTTGCCGGCAGGAATCGGGTGCCAAGCCCTGCTGCCGGAATAACTGCTTTTTTAATTCTCATATCATGAAACACTCCTTTCATTAGCATCCGATGAAGGGTCAGACCCTTGAGAGGAAGAGACCTGGAACACCCAATACCGACTGGCAATATAGTTTATAACCATGCCCGAGAGGGTCGCCAGTATTTTACTCATCATAACGCTCCAGCCTAATGTGCTATTGCAGCTGTACAGAATCAGGGAAGATAACGCCAGAACCACCAGATTGGTAGTTAGAAAACGTATGATTTCGGTTTTTTTGCCCTGTCTTCCAGCATCATGGAAGGTCCACCTGCCGTTCCACCAGTAACTGTTCACGACCCCACAGCTATACGAGATCACTTGAGCAATTAGAGCTGGTGTGCCTGCGGCAGCGAGTAAGGTAAACACCATTGCATCCACCGCCGTATTCAGGACGCCCACAATTCCAAACTTAAATATAGTGACCCAACGATTAGTCATGATGAGCAACTCTGCCCATTAACCGTGACTGACTCGACTGACTTTCCGCCTGATACACATCTCTTACGATATATAGCGGACGCGCCTTCGTTTCATCATAGATTCGGCCAACATACTCGCCAAGAATGCCCAGCATGATTAAAATGAATCCGTTAAAGATCAGCATAATGCTGACCATTGAAGGCCATCCTTTGATCGTAGAATCTGTAAATATCGCCGAAGCGATAACACTTAGCATATAGATGAAGCCGCCGATGGATAGAACAGCTCCCACGTACCCTGCAAGCTTGAGCGGTTTGTGCGAAAATGATGTAATGCCGTCCAGACTCAGCTTTAACATGCGTTTCAACGGGTATTTGGTTTCCCCTGCCAAACGTTCATCCCGTTCATACTCAATGGCGATCTGACGGAACCCCACCCAACTGACCAATCCGCGGACAAATCGATTTTTCTCCGGAAGTCGTTTCATCTCATCACATACCTTGCGATCCATCAGACGAAAGTCCCCGGTATCCACTGGAATATCCGTATCCGTCGAGGCACGCAGTAAACGGTAGAACAGGCTTGCCGACCATTTCTTGAAGCGCGTTTCTCCGCTTCGTCTGGTCCGACGGGCATAGACCACCTCATAGCCCTCTTTCCACTTGGCGATCATGTCCAATATCAGCTCGGGAGGGTCCTGAAGATCCGCATCAATAATGACGACTGCATCGCCTGCTGCATAATCCATCCCTGCCGTAATCGCGATCTGATGACCGAAGTTGCGAGCAAAATCAATCAGCTTCACATGATCATCCCAAAGGGCATAGTCACGGATCATCTGTGCACTTTGGTCCACACTGCCGTCATTGACAAACAACAGCTCGTAACTCTCTCCCGTACTGCCCATGACTTTTTTCAGACGCCGATAGGTCTCCTCAATCACCGCTTCTTCGTTATACATTGGAATGATAATGCTGTAACGGTACTTTTGAGCCATGTTTCGTTCCCTCCCTTTTCCGTTGTTTTCGTTTCGAATTGTTCAAATTCACATCATGTATCACTTGGATCACACTTATAATTTCACTTCATATAAAGTCGTTTGACCGCCGAAACCGGGACCGCTATTTGTTCCCGTCTTCCACTCTGACGTTGGAATCTCCGTACCATGCTCCTTGATCCAGTCGCCGATATCAGAACTTCCACCTCGGCCGCCCATGCCACCTACCATGAAGTATTTCACTTGTCCACTCTTCACGAGTTGTTCCAGTTTTTCCGTGGTATACACCGGATCTGAACCCGAGAACCCGCCAAGCGTAATGACTGCTTCATTTTCATCGATGATATATGGAGCTGCCTGGTTATAGTCCGTCGTTGCGAAGAGATAGGTTTCACCTGTGTTATGTTCTCTCAGATAATTCAGGGTTGTGGTGTCCACTTCTTCGTTGCGGTTCCCTGCTCCACCTCGCCCACCTGTCGTAGGCATTCCTCCACCACCATTCATGCTTCCTCCTGAATTCGGAGGTGTTCCCATGCCGCCGAACATCCCATTGGAACCTGTAGGTCCAGCCGCCGGAATCATGCTGTTGCCTCCATACGTGATAGGTGTGAATGCCCAATAGGTCGGACCGATCAGCATGACCATGAAGCCTGCGATAATCAAACCCTGTTTCCATGGGTGTGAACGATTAAGCATCACAATCAGAATAACGGTAATCAGAATGCCTGCGATCAATTCACTGATGGACCAACCTGCCCCGATGGTGTCGTTATACACCTGCATGATATACCAGCCGAAGATGGTCGTTAGCAGTACGGATAACGGTAGTAGCCAGGCTTGCCAGCCATTACGTTCACGATATGCCGTCCACATGGCGGCAAACCCTGCTCCGGTTAATGCTACTACCGGAGGTGCGAGCATAATCAGATAATATTGATGAAAGAAGCCTGCCACACTGAAAAAGGCAGCCACCGGGAGCAGCCAAGCCAGCCAGAACAACGCTTCCTTATGCTTATCAGTTATGTTTCTCCGTCTTAACCCTGCAAAAATGGCAATGCAGCCAAGCAATACAGTCGGCAAAAGCCAACTGGCCTGACCGGAAAGTTCGGTCTGGAATAACCGCAGAGGGCCTTTTTCCCCTGTGCCAAACATGCCGCCCATGCCGCCGCCATTACCGGCTCTGAAATTCCTTCCATTAGGCATCTCGCCACCGTTTGGCATCTGTCCGCCCGGGAAAGTCATTCCGTTCATGCCACCCATTTCACCATTTCCAGGTAGATTGCCTGTTGGAGCCGAGCCGCTGCCCGACTGATCTGTTCCAGAACCCTGGGAATTGAAGTTTCCACGAAAATTACCCTCACTAGAGGCGTATGGCATGCCTGCATTCGCAGATCTGTTCTGTTGTCCCGTAAGACGAGATAAGCCGTTATATCCAAAAGCCAGCTCCAGCACCGAATTGGTTTCACTGCTGCCGATATAAGGCCGTTCGTCTGCCGATATGGAATCCACGGTGACTGCCCAAGATAAGGAAACAACGGCCAGCACTGCCGTACTTCCGATCAGCAAGATGATTTTTCTTCTCCACTTGGCGTTGAATGTCAGCAGATAGAACAAGTAGAACGCCGGAAGAATCATATAGGCCTGCAGCATTTTCATATTAAAAGCAAGTCCAATGAGAGCAAAGGCAACGAGGATTCGCCACGTACTGCCTTGCTTGCTTCCCTTGAACAAAAACCATGAACCCAGCAGCAGGGTGAATACCAGCATGCTGTCAATATTGTTGGTACGGCTGACCCCAGCCACTACGGGTACGGTTGCCATCGCAAGTGCCGAGATTCGCGCTGCGCCAAGTCCAAATGTAGGCTTGACCATAAAATAAATCAGCAGCACCGAACCGATCCCTGCTAACGCTTGCGGTAAAATAACACTCCAGCCATGCAATCCAAAAACATAAGCAAAAACGGTTTGAATCCAGAAGACAACCGGTGGTTTGTCTACCGTTACTGAACCAGCCGAGTCGAGCGATGCGTAGAAAAAGTTATGGAAATTTCTCAGCATGCTTCCGACGGCGGTCGTGTAATAGGAATTGGCATATTGGTCGTTCCAGATGCCGTACCCATTCAGAAATGCCGCCAGTAAAACAATCGGCAGAAGGACCAGATCCATCCTTCGTTTGACGTTATTCAATCTCAATCACTCCTTCAATTTCTTCATGTCTACTATTGTGACAGGCCAAAGTAAAACGGGGATGAGTGCCCGCTGAATGTTGCCTGAGGATAACTTGCAAACTTTTCAGCTAATTTTCAGTTTGGCGAGCGATAATATAGCATATAGACCTGTAAAATTGAGGGGTATGTAATAGATGGATTTAACGGGGAGGAACGCCTGCTTATGAAACTAAGTACTGGCATTAAAATACTATTGGCAGATGATGAACCACATATTTTGCAATTTTTGGAGCTGGGACTAAGCAATGAAGGCTTTGATGTACGTACAGCCCCGGATGGAGCCGCTGCGCTTGAATTGGCACTCAATTTCCGTCCACATATGGCCATTCTGGATGTCATGATGCCCGAGATGGATGGGTTTGAGGTCGTTGAGCGTCTGCGCAAGAGCGGGGCTCAGATCGGGGTGATCATGCTGACAGCCAAAGATGAGGTCGAGAATCGCGTCAAAGGCCTATGGCTTGGTGCTGACGATTACATGATTAAACCTTTTGCGTTCGACGAACTGCTTGCACGCATTCAGGCAAGGCTGCGTAATCAGTTTCCTTTATTAATAGGGGCAGTAATTCATGGTGCATTCCGAATCGATGATCAACGCAAAGAGATTACCTATCACGATCAGATTCTGGAGTTATCTCCAACCGAATATGAACTATTAAAATTCATCGTGCTCAATCATGGCATTGTCCTGAGTAAAGCGACCATTTTGAACCGCGTATGGGGGTATGATTTTGGTGGGGAAGAGAACATTGTGGAGGTGTACGTTCGCTCCTTGCGTGACAAACTGGGGGATAAAGAGCATAAACTCATTCGTACACTGCGAGGTGTCGGATACAGGGTGGATCTTTGATGGTTTCTTTATCAAAGAAAGATAAGCGTCATTGGATATGGCTGCAACGATTGATCTCACCACGTTCGCTGCGCTCTCAATTACTCGCGCGCTCGCTGTTCATTTTGGCTGCTTTGCTCTTGTTAATTGGTTTTCTTCAATTTTGGATTATGGAGAGCTTTCTGTATCGCAACCAGGCGAAAACCATGGAAGAACAGTTGATGTCCATGCCCCCTGTGTGGCTTGGCCCGTCCTCGCGTAGTGGCGGTGGTGCGACAAATAATCCTTTTGGCGGGCAATCTGGATCAGATCCAAGAGGATCAGGCAATCGTTTCCTGTACATTCCTGATCGTTCACTTGCCTTATTTGATAATCAAAGTGGCTTCGAGGATATATTTGGTGAAGACGGTCTGACCGCTCCTCGCTTGACGTCAGCTGAATATCAGAACATTACGGAACAGATCAACGACAAGCAACATGTTCCGTACCGGATTGTAATGGATAGTGAAGGCAATGAGCAGCTCATCGTCTTCTCTTCCCCTGGACCGCGTAATCGCGGCTTACCCATGGTGCAGATGGGCACGCCTACGAAACCGCTAAAAGATCTGATTGTGAAACAGCTTCTGATCTTCTTGATGTTATCTCTACTCGCCATGGTTGCTGGACTCGTTCTATACACAAAAGCACTTCGCCGGACACTCATTCCCTTGTCCAGCATGGTAGATACCGTGCAGCGGATCGATGCGGGCAGTCTGGCCGAACGCCTTCCTGCGGTCCAGGGACAACAGGAAGTGGATCAACTGGCGCTTTCATTTAACGGTATGCTCGAAAGGCTGGAAGACTCGTTTGAAGCAGAACGGGAGTCGAAGGAGCAGATGCAGCGTTTTCTGTCTGATGCTTCCCATGAACTGCGCACCCCTCTTACCTCCATTCACGGATTCATTGAGGTGCTCAAGCGCGGTGCAGCGTCCAACAGCGAGCAATTATATAGCGCTTTGAACAGCATGTATGGTGAATCTGTACGAATTAATAAACTTGTAGAGGATCTGCTGATGCTGACCAAGCTGGACCAGGCGCCTCAGCAGGAGCAGGAAGTTATCCAACTGGGCAGTCTGCTGCTCGAAATGCAGCCACAGCTCGTCATGATGGCTCAGGAAAGACAAGTTCATCTCGACCTGACCGCTGAAGTTCATGTTATGGCTGATGCTCACAAATTGAAACAGGTTGTGCTCAATCTGTTCCATAATGCAGTACAGCACACCGATTCGGATCGCGGAACCATCAATGTCACGTTGTACGCCGTTCAACATAAAGCCGAATTAACCGTTAAAGATAACGGCTCAGGGATTGAATCGGAACATCTGCCTCACATTTTTGAACGTTTCTATCGGACAAGCTCTTCCCGTTCGAGAAAACAAGGGGGCGCGGGGCTAGGCCTTGCCATTACCCGTTCCATTGTGGAATCGTATGGCGGGAAAATTACAGTGCGCAGCCAAATAGGTGCAGGAACTGAATTTACGATCATTTTACCCTTGATAAAGAGTGAAGCCTAAGCTGAACGAGGCTTGCAAGACGCAGCATTTCGTTTTATTGCGGCTCTTATCATATAACAAACGACCCTATCATTTCTGCGGAGAAATGATAGGGTCATTTGTTAAGTATCGAAATGGTGGATTTGTATATAGTGCATCTGTATCGCTAATTATCGTTGGTCTGCGAGCCATCCGTCCATTTCAGCAATCCATTGATGCTGTTCATCGGCAAGTAATGTTTCCCATCCCAGCTCAGCAGCAGGTTTCAAATTTTTTGCTTGATCATCCACAAATATAATACGCGCAGCTTTATGTATACGGGATTGTACGAGTTCATATATCTCAATGTTCGGCTTGCAATATCCGACCTGATTGGAAATCGTTACACTTTTGGAATACGGTTGGATCAGCGGCAAAATGGGCTGAATCCATTCTTGACAATGATTGCTCAGGAGATGAAGTTCCGCCTGCTCACTCCATCGTTCAAGACAATGCATGGCAGGTAACAACTCTGTTGTTTTTTCAAGCAATTCATAAGCATATATCTTTTCAATATTGGAATATTGTGCTTGCATCCAGATCCAGAATTGTTCCTCTGTCATCCTTCCTGTCCACAAGTCCTTACGTATACCACTCAATTGCTCGATTAATACAGGAAAAGGCGTACCTGCATACCTCGCAAGCTCCTGCCAGAATGAAGAGGAAAGATTGGTGATCAGAACACCCGCCAGATCTAAAACAAGCTGCGGTTTGGAATCCATGAGATCACTCCTGTACAGTCATCTTGAGACATTTGCAGTAGATGGATTTTAGGGCTTGCACAGTTGGTAATGGTTGTACGGTTCATTCTCGATTTCGATCAAACTCAGCCATTCAAAATTGCATTTCTGTATTACCTTATTGGATGCCTGATTCGTTAATAAAGCGATGGCATTCAACACTTCAACGTTTGTATTTTCAAACAAATACTGTGTTATTCCTTGTACTGCCTGCGTTGTATAGCCCCGGTTCCTGAAGTGTTTAGAAATGCCGTACATGATCTCCCGATTGGGCACTGGCAGCTCCTCCTTGATCCCCGAGCAGCACCATCCTATGAACTCATCATTTTCTTTGAGCACGATAGCCAAACGTAAATACAAGTCCCCAACGTCCCCTCCCGTCAAAACAGCTTGTTTAAAATTCTGATTCTCAGGGATTTCGTATTGAGTGAGCCAAAGTACTCTCTCTTCAACCGTAGCATTCCATCCAGGCAAAAATTCATAAACCTCGGGCTGCCAGGTGATTTCCTGCAATTTCTCCAAATCCTCAGGTCGATACTCGCGCAAATAAATATCTTTGCAATCAATGATTAATTCATCACTTTGTATGGTTTGTTTCATAATGCCTCCTAGTGTACACCTAATTAAACTAACATTGGCAGACCATCAACAAATTCCTGTCCATTGGCAGGCAACCCCAATATGTCGCAATACCACTCACGTGCTTTTTCAATGTTACGAACAGGAATAAACACCGTACCGATTTGATTTAAAATAGGACTCATGCAAGTCCCTCTTTATCGATAAATTCCTCTTTGGTTAATCCGAACAGGATCAGATCCTGGTATTTTCCATCGGTATAAATCACCTGACGACGCACGCCTTCCTGCACACACCCAAGCTTTCTCATCATGACTGCGGAAGGTTCATTGCCTTCGAGAACAGAATCATTGAATTTATGAAGCCTGCGCTCAAAAAAGGCATATTTCAGCAAGATTCGAATGGCTCTCGTCCCGTATCCTTTTCCACGATGATCCCTGTCAATTTGAATTCCAATACTAAAGGTACCGTTCCTCTCATCGATGCTGTTCAGATTGACGCCCCCGACATTCTCACCATCCATATTTTCAATCGTGAACATGATCCGTCCTCTGTCCAGAGAAAAATCGGAAAAGGCTTCCGTAAATTTCTTCGCATCAGCATTCGTAGGTGGCAGCTCTACTGCACATTCCAGTAAACGACGAGCGGGTGTATCGAAGCGGTTATAATAATGATCCTCCCAATCTTCCTCACGCAAAGCACGCAATCTGACCTGATCATCCTGCCAAAAATAATGGCTATAGTTAATTTCTCTCATTCTGATATCCCCCAATTTATTATAGTGACTGAATTTGGTGTACCTCCGTGATGGGATTCCCGTGTCTTCATTACCTGCTGAAAGTAGAAGCGGAACTGAACGTGTCCGGAGCAGACAAGCGCACCGCGTCCTGAATGGGCAAGCAAGCGATTGAAACCCCTTTAATGCGGATGTTCTCCCTTCCATTGAAAAGCTTCCCCTCGAATGGGATTCGGGTCGGCCTTTCGCTCGCGGTTGGAGCAGAGCATGGAGAGAGCGCTAACGAATCTGAGGCGTCTTATTCAAGGATTTGAAGTGACCGCAGAAATCTAAGGAACATGAGACACGCTATATCAGAATAAACAGTCGTTTGCAGCTTATTTGTCAGGGATTTCGGGAAATAACGTGTCTGATGTTCCTTACTTTTTAGAAAGAGTTCCTGAAGGCGAATTAAGACCTCCTGAGTTCCTTAGTAAATCGTCTACCCATTCGTCAGGATAGAATGCCTATCAAAAAATCGTGTTTCTATAGACTCTGAACTCTCTTTTATCCTCCCACAAAAGTCTTACCGATCTCCATAGACCCGCCTGGAAACCCCCAGAATCCATTATCCGATCGTTTTTGTTATAGAATTTTCACCAGTCTCATCGAGCACAATAGCTCCTGAAACCACCATGATAACTTTGGATTTTCCCACAAACGACCTCTTTTAATATGAGCTATGCCTATGATAAACCATATTGTGGAATTTGAGGAGATTTGTTTTCATAAACAACACAAACAAAACAGCCCCCGGCCAGGTGGTCCTGCCGGAGGCTATCATCTATTTTATATAATACGTCAGTACTATTCTTCTTCGGGGTATTGAGGCTTGGTTACATTATCGGGGACCGTTTCATCGAAGACGTCTTGACCGGGATAATCCCGAACTTCCCCTTCGTGCAGTTCATGATTTTCATAATCGAAACGGTGTGCGGTCCTTTGATCCACTCGCCATGGCGAGCTTTTGCCAAGAGATTCAGACATTAGAGATGAGCCGTAAGGACCTTCAGGGAATTCTTCGAATGTGATATCATTTCGCTGCGACTCCACAGTCGATACATCGGTATATTCTCGTCTTTCTTCTTGCAGAAATTTATCCTTCATCGTTCGTCCCTCCATATCTGCTTCGTAGTGATCAAAGCATGTTTATTTTGAACGGAAATGAAAGGATTTATGCATAGTCCATGCAACACTGCGTTTCAATTTCTGATCCAGATATAAAACACAAAAACAATAAGTCCAATTAGGCAAATCCACGTGTCTCGTTTGGACCATACCAACAAGGATGAGCGTGCTCCAAGCAGGGAATTCTCTCTAACTTTCCGCATTTCCATCGCAATCGTCATATCTTCTGCACGCTGAAACAGCGCCATAAGCAGGGGAATAACCATCGGACCCAGATCACGCACACGCACCGTATTCGGTCGTAATGCAGCTTTGCCGCGTGCCCGAACAATCAGCGAGAATCGCTGCCATTCACTCCAGATCATCGGGATAAAACGGAAGATTAACGACACGGCGAGTGCAAATGACGAGACGGGCAGCTTTATTTTTTGTCCGACGCCGAGCACCCAATTCAGTCCTGCCACCATGCGACCATAAGGCGTGGTCAGTGAAAACCAAAGACTTGCCAACGTGACGATAAATAAACGGTAAACATTCAGTAACGTCGCCTCAGCCTGCATCAAGGAAAATCCGAACTGTAGACCGCCCCCTTCTGTTGAAAGGGTTGTCCCCGACAACACGGTTGATATGAGAAAGAACAATACGAGCGGCTTCATTAATTTCAAGCATCCAATCAAAGCCTGGCGCGGCAGCACAACGAGTGCCAAGATGACTGGCACCAACGTAAGAGACAGACCCAACCAGTGGTGCTGAAGCATCGCGGCAGTCACGAGCAAAATGTATAAAACCCATTTCAGACGCGGGTCCATGGCCCCATACAAGCCTCTGCTTGATCCTGATTCAGCGTGGGCGTACATGATCTCTTGTGTGCTTTCTCCTCCCGAAGTGTCGGAGCTTGTTAAGGCTTGCTTTGCTTCATCTATTCTGAATTGATCCTCATTACCAATAACATCAACTTTCTGTTCAAACGGCTCATGGATGGACCGAACTATGCTTTCAGCCATTTCTTCCGGGGTCAACGCAGTAAAAGACAAATGAATGCCCGCCGCCGCAAATTGTTGTGCCAGTTGCATAGAAGGTGGCAGACCAATTCCGGCAAGTTCCAGCAGATCTGGCCTTGTATGAAGTTCCCTTGGTGTGAGATCAGCAACCAGACGCCCCTCCTGTAACAAAAGAACCCGATCCGCATGCGGTAAAAACGTGTCCAGGTCGTGTGTAGCCACAATCGCTCCCTCACCCGCATTTCGCTGTTGATTCAATGCTTCCAGCAGCATGACAACACCTTGTGCTTCCAATCCGGCGCTAGGTTCATCGAGCAATAGCCATGAAGGCTGCGTAGCAGTGCCAAGGGCAAGCCCCAGTCTTCTCCGTTCTCCCCCACTTAGTGCAAAGGGTGACCTATCCGAGTGAAAGCGTTCTTCCCCTTCATGACCTGCTGGGGAGTCCCAGCGCTCAAGCGCCTCGGAAATCTGCTTTTTCTTTTGTTCATCGGGTAGACGATATGGACGCAGGGAATAAGCAAATTCACGCCCAATGCTTCGGGCGAACAGCTGTTGCTCCGGGAATTGAAAGACCAATCCCATTTGCAGCAGAATGGACTGTGGCACTTTCCCGTTTTGCCAGAAAGGCTCTCCGTCCAGCTTGAGGCTACCCGTATCTGGAGGTTTTAGGCCAGCGATCGTTTGCAGCAGTGTGGTTTTGCCTGATCCTGTGCAGCCCAGTACCAAAGTGATTTCTCCACAGTTCAGTTTGACGGTGACATCTTGAAGCAGCGCTCTTTTGTCAGCTTGTGACGAAGCTATGCCTACATGTTCTAATTCGATTGCCAAAGAGCTACCTCCTTAACCAACTGCTCTGGTCGCAGAGGTGTTGCATGATGGAGCAGGCCTTTCCGTTTCAGGAGTAGAGCCGTCTGCACTGTAAAAGGTGGAGCAAGACCAAGCTTTTCGCAGGGCGATGATTGATGTGCTTCTTTTCCTGCATTAGCCCTCGTCGCTGCCTTCTCCTTTCCATAGAAGAAAGCCGAAGGTGCTCCATCGTACACGCATCGTCCCTGTTCCATGGCAATAATTCGATCGCATAACGTTGCTTCCTCCAAATGATGCGTAATCCAGATTACCGCCGTCCCTTGCTGAACAATGGTTTGGACTACCGCTTCCATTCGATCTCTGGCTCCCGGATCAAGCATGGCCGTAGGTTCGTCCAGAATGAGTACATCCGGCTTGGCCGCCAGCGCTACCGCGATATTAAGCAACTGCTTCTGTCCTCCAGACAGCATAGATATGGCCGTCTCCGGCGGGTGTTCAAGTCCTGTTATATGTAATGCGTGCTCTCTCCGACGTAATTGCTCATCCGAAGATTCCAGCAACGAGGACAAGGCAAAATGAAACTCCTCTTCAATGGTATCTCCGAGTACCTGCGCATCAGGCTGCTGGAGAACTCCACGAACAACCAGATCCGAAGAAGCCTTCCTTTCTCCGCCGGATAGCGGAGTGAATCCGATCAGCAACCCGGCCAAGGTACTTTTTCCACTTCCATTGGCCCCCACAACACTTATCCATTCCCCGGGAATCACTTTCAGTGAAACCCCATCCACTGCCTTACGAACACGTCCTGAATCGGATGCATAATGAACACGGACATTTTCTAGTTGAATCAAAGGTATAACGTCTTGCATCGCAAATTGGTCCTTTCCCTTTTGAATCTTTTGTGGTACGATCCAAATCGTTAACCACATCCGTTTAATCGGTTAACAATAAGATTACCAAAATTGAAAGGAATGTTCAAACATGAAATTATCTTTGCGAGGTATTGTATTTAGCGCACTTATGGCAGCTATACTCGTTCTTTTTGGTTACATAAGTATTCCCATTGGTTTCTCTCCTGTGCCGATTACACTGCAAACTCTTGCGGTTATGCTGGCAGGCGGACTGCTTGGCCCATTATATGGTTTTCTAAGTATCGCTCTGGTTGTAGTCCTGACTGCAATTGGCTTCCCGCTTCTGCATGGCGCAGGCGGACTTGCCGTACTCCTTGGGCCTACCGGAGGATATGTTATGATGTGGCCCTTCTCGGCATTACTCATTGGGCTATTACTCAGCAGAATCAAACTGAACGGATTCGTTGGTTATTTCCTGGCCTTTATCGTATTTGAGGTGTTTGGTTCATTGTTGATCTATGTTTCGGGCGTGCCCTGGTTAGCCTATGCTTACAAAATGTCGTTACCCGAAGCCATGATACAAGGGTTCTATCCCTATATCATCGGAGATCTGATCAAAGCCTTATTCGCTGCAATTATTATCGCACCTGTTCGCATGGTCTTCCCTCCACAGCGACTGACAGGCAACATGAACTCAACGGTTGTGCGAGCAGATTCCTGACCAGCCCTTGCAACAAATTAAAGTTATCCTGAACTAAATCAACCTGAATACAGAGATGGAAACTGAAAAAAAGCCGGGTCCGCGTAAACAGAAAAACATTCTGTTCCACGCTGGACACGGCTTCTGCTTATAGAAATGCTAAACCATACTTATGCAGATCTTTAATTTTGTTCCTGTCCCTTTCCACCGTACAGGGTCAGTAACGGTTCTTCAACTCGCACTTGTCCCGTAATCAAAGGTACCACATCCTCATAGTTCGCAGAATTCGTTACAATGATCGGGGTTACCGTATGATAACCAGCGGCCTTGATTGCAGCGATATCGAATTCCAGCAGCAAATCTCCTGCTTTAACCCGATCACCTTCCTGAATGTGTGATGTAAAGTGCTGACCATCGAGCTTAACGGTATCCACCCCGACATGAACCAAAATCTCAGCCCCCGTATCCGATACGACAGCCAGGGCATGTTTCTTTTTGAATGCCACGGTAATGGTACCGTCAAAAGGAGCAACGACACGGCCGACTGCCGGCTCGATGGCAATCCCTTTACCCATCGCTCCGGATGAAAATGCCGGATCTGGAACCTCAGTCAGTTCAACAATGGTCCCCTCAATCGGGCTAAGAACTTCTTGATCCACGGAATCCGCTGTTCTTACTGATGAATTGGTGGAATCCATGCTTTTTTCTTGTTCTTCTTCTTCAACCGGATCTTTGAATCCCATAATGTACGTCAATGCAGCCGAAACAACAAAGGATACGCAGATCCCAAGGATCAGTCCAGGGAAGCCCTCTCCACCCGGTCCATAGAAGATCGGCAAAGTTAGTAGTCCTGGAGCGCCCGAAGCGAAAGCCTGAGTCCCCGCTTGACCAATGATGGCTCCGCCAACAGCGCCACCGATAACTCCTGCGATGAATGGACGTTTAAGTGGTAGAGTGACACCATAGATGGCTGGTTCGGTAATCCCGAACAAGGCTGTCAATGTCGATGAACCCGCCAGCGTTTTCAGCTTTTTATTTTTGGTTTTCAGCATAACGCCGAATGCAGCTCCGGTCTGTGCGAAGATGGAAGCCGTCGCAGCTGGTTTGACGCCATCGCGTCCATATACAGCAACGTTATTGATAAATACGGGAATGAGTCCCCAGTGAATTCCGAAAATAACGAGCAGCTGCCAGCTTGCACCCATAACAGCTCCGGCCAACAGCGGACTGAATCCGAAGGCAGCCACGAGACCAGATGCAATGGCATTACCTACATATACGCCGAATGGACCGAATACGAGCAAAGTAAGAGGTACCATAATGACCAGCAAAAATAATGGAGTGACAAAATTTTTCACACTTTCGTGAAGAACCTTATTAAAGAACTTCTCCAATTTGCTCATGACAATAACTGCCAGAATAATAGGGATAACGGTAGATGAATAATTCATCAAAATCACCGGGATACCGAAGAAATCGGTTTGCGTTCCCTCCGCCTTCAGCGTAACGATGGACGGATATATTAATGCACCAGCAATCGTCATTGCCACAAACATATTACCCTTGAATTTGCGAGCGGTTGTAACCGCTAACAGCAAAGGCAGGAAATAAAACAGACTGTCTGCTGCTGCAAATAAGATCTTATATGTGGTTTCCGTCGTTTCGAGCCAGCCGACATTGCTTGCAATGAGCAGCAAACCTTTCAGGATACCGGCTCCGGCCATAACCCCTAAGAGCGGTGCAAAAATACTGGATATTACATCGATTATGCCGCCTATACCTTTCGCAGACTTACTCGGCTTTTCCTTTTCGGAAGAATCATCCAAAATGTTGCTGATCTGACCAATCGCACTGTAAACTTCAGGCACCTTATTGCCAACGACTACCTGGAACTGTCCCCCATTTTCCTTCACTGCGATAATTCCTTCTGTTTTTTCCAGCTTGGCTTTGTCTGCTTTTGCATCATCCTTTAATACAAAACGCAAACGTGTTGCGCAATGTACCAGTGATACCACATTCTTTTCGCCGCCGACCAGTTCGACGATCTCTTTTGCGAGTTTTTCCTGACTCATGATGTGCACCCCCATTTTTACTAAAACAGGCACCTTACCGATTTTTTTGGACGCAAAAAACCTAAGCCTTGAGCAAGTATTGGACACATCGGCCCTTACTTTCTCATGACTTAGGTTTTGCCTGCATAACCAGTAACAATCCCAGTTAAATCGTATTCAATTCCTGTTAATTTCATATTATATTAATTTAACCAAATATGTCAACAATTTATTTGCTACCTATTAACGACTCGTTCAATGTGGACGGTCAAGTATAATTTCTCTTCATTGGTAAGCTGATGGTTATATTCCTTGTTGACGAACATTTCGATTTTTTCCGTACATGCGGCTGCTTCCGGGTGCTTCTCTTTGATCATGTCATAAAAGTGGTCATAGTTGTTGTCATAATGTGTCCCGCTTAATACCCTCTGGGAGAAGAATTTCAGATGCGTAATGAAGCGAAAATAACTGAGAGACTCTTCATCGAATTCCATTTTGAAGTGATATTTCGCTATATTAATAATCTGCTGAATAAACTTCGTGATGTTCATCGTTGTGATGACTTCTTCATTCATCTCCGCATTGACAATATGCAGGGCAATATATGCTGCTTCATCCGGTGGAAGCTCGATGTTCAATCTGGACTTGATCTGCTCCAGCGTTTTCAGACCTAGTCCAAACTCAGCTTTGTACAGCTGTTTGATTTCCCACATCAGTGCATTCTTGATTTCAACCCCTTCACGATATCGTTCAATCGCAAAGTTAATATGATCGGTTAGGGAAACGTAGATATTTTCATTCAGGTTACGGCCCAGATTCTCTCTGGCATAGGTAATAATTTCTTCCACAATTTCGATCAGTTCCATGGGTACTTCGCGCAGCAGCATCTTGAAATTGTCGGATGTCTGCTTGTTTTTAAGCGCAAATACTTTCTGGATGCGGGTCTCATCTACTTTATCCCCCGGCTTTTTCTTAAAGGCAATCCCACGCCCCATCACCACAAGCTCTGCTCCATCCGCCTGATAGATGCTAATGACGTTATTGTTGATAACCTTTGCTATTTTCACTTCAATCCCCCCGTCACGATCCACTCTCTTGGCAGTCATATATCGCCTTGTGGGCATACAAAAAAACCTGAAGCATCACAAAATAAACAAGACATGTACGTCTGCTTTTTGATGCTTAGGTTTTGCCTACTTCAAGTAGTAACAATCCCAAAACGATATAATTGCGTCAAGTATAGCGCGAAGAGACATACATGTCAACGCTTTCAATGAAAGAACGATCGGAAATTCCATGAAGAATGGTCCTTCCGATCATATGAGGGAAAACTCTCTCGTTAATGCCTTGCTTATGCTTCGCCTAAATGAGTACCATCCGATTCAATAACATTTTTATACCAATGGAAGCTCTTTTTCTTGATCCGCTTCAGGTCACCCTTACCTTCATTGTCACGGTCCACGTAGATATAACCATAACGTTTTCTCATCTCGCCTGAAGAAGCGCTGACAATATCGATTGGTCCCCAGCTTGTATAACCGATAATGTCTACACCATCCTGCAGAGCTTCGCCCATCTCGGCAACGTGACGTTTCAAATAATCGATTCGATAGTCATCGTTAACTTCGCCCTCAGGTGTAACCTCATCATGGGCTCCAAATCCATTCTCTACAACAAACAGCGGTTTTTGATACCTGTCATGCAGTTGATTGGCTGTAATACGGAAGCCTTTGGGATCAATCGTCCAACCCCACTCCGATTTTGCCAAATAAGGATTGGCTACAGAACCAAATACATTGCCGCTGGTCATGTTCTTGACGACTTCTGGGTCTGTGGAGGTTGTACGACTTGAATAATAACTAAATCCGATATAATCAACCGTATGGTTTTTCAAAATTTCCGCATCACCTGGCTGCATGGCAATATTCAATCCATGATCCTTGAAGAAACGTTTGGCATAACCCGGGTATTCTCCACGCGACTGAACATCAATGAAGAAATAGGACTCCCTGTCTTTCTCCATGCCCTGGAACACATCTTCCGGATTACAGGTATACGGATAGAAGCTGCCTGCTGCGAGCATACAGCCGATCATTGCGCCCGGGATGATCTCGTGACAGGTTTTAACCGCCAGTGCACTTGCCACCAGTTGATGGTGTGCTGCCTGATACTGAATCTCTTTTACATGATCACCATCCCTGAAGACCAGCCCCGCACCAAGGAATGGCAGATGCAGCAGCATATTAATCTCGTTAAACGTCATCCAGTATTTCACCTTATCCTTATAACGGCTGAATACGGTTTTCGCGTATGTTTCAAACAGAGTCACCAACTCACGGCTTCTCCAGCTGCCATATTTCTCAATCAGATTAACCGGTACATCGAAGTGAGCAAGTGTCACTACAGGTTCGATGCCATGCTTCAACAGTTCATCGAATAATCGATCATAAAACTGCAAGCCCGCTTCATTCGGCTGTGCATCTTCTCCGGTTGGGAAAATCCGTGCCCAGGCAATCGACACACGCAGCGCTTTGAATCCCATCTCGGCAAACAGAGCGATATCCTCGGGATAACGATGGTAGAAATCAATCGCTTCATGTGAAGGATAAAACTCGGTTTCCAGCGGAGTCAATGCAGGGACATTCCCCTTCATAATGCTTCTTCGTTTCTCTCCAGTTGGCAGCAGATCAACAATGCTCAGTCCTTTACCATCTTTCAGATAAGCGCCCTCCGCCTGATTGGCAGCAATGGCTCCACCCCACAAAAAGTCTTTGGGAAACTTAAAATTACTCATTCTCATTCATTCTCCTTCCAAATATGGTTTTCAGATATCCGCTCAAATCGCAAGAAATATTAAAAAGACAAAATATTTAAGTTGAACTACACATTTACACATACACGGAGAGCACAGAAAAAATCTGGAGATAACAGCGATCGGAAGATTGTTCTGGCAGCGCAGTGTCCAATGTAAAATCGTTGTTCGTTCAACTTAAATACAAAAAACCCGAACCAGCCCGGATACACGTTGCAGTGTACACAAGCCAGCTCAGGTTATGCCCTTATCGGTAACATTCCCAGATCACAATTATGCGGATTGGATAAAACTTTAGCAAGGAATAGGGGAACTGTCAACATCATGAAACCTAAATCAGTTGCCTAAAGCACTGCTATAACTGGTAAAAGGCAGCGCAGGTTCCCCCGAAAATCATTTGCTGCTCCGTCTCTGAAAAGGAATTTATATGTTTCGTTATGATCTCAAGTGTTTGAACGTATGTACCTGCCACCATGCAAACAGGCCAATCGGAACCAAACATGATCCGATCTGGACCAAAGGCTTCTAGCGCAGTATCGAGATAGGGAGTAAAGTCCTCCTGTTTCCAATTATCCCAATCCGCTTCAGTGATCATGCCTGACCATTTGCAATACACATTCGGTTGTTCTGACAGTGCATATATCGCTTTCTTCCAAGGTGAAACCTTGCTCGACTTAATATCAGGTTTCCCCAGGTGATCAAGTACAAACCGCTGTTCGGGGAACATCTTCACCAGTTCTGTAGCATAAGGCAATTGCTCCTTGGACACCAGTAGATCATAAGCAAGATTATACTGCTGCAGCAGTGCAATTCCTCGCTGAAAATCGTCTCGCAATACAAACTTCTCATCCGGTTCATCCTGTACCACATGACGTACACCCTTCAACCAGGGGCTAGAGGCATATTTCTCCAGTTGGTGTGAAACATCTACAGAACACAGATCTACCCAGCCCACAACGCCCTTGATGAACTCGTGCTGCTCTGCCAAGTGAAGAAGCCATTCAGTTTCCTCAACCGTTTGTCTCGCCTGGACAGCTATACACCCTGATAAGCCTGAATTCGTTAGCAAAGGTTCCAGATCTTCCGGAAGAAACGATCTCCGAATGACGTTCATAGGTTCCCCGATCCATCCATATTCATGAACATTATAATTCCAGAAATGTTGATGTGCATCCAGTTTCATTCAATGATCCCCTCCTGTAGTTATTTAAATTAAACCATGAGCTAAATGTAACGCTATTTTCATCAAAATAAAATAAAAATAATCCTATAAGCACTAATTTCCACATGAATTTTATTCCAATTATGAGGGTATTTACTGCTCATTAATTATGATATATTTACAACTTAGAAAACGCTTTCAATACTTAATTTGGAGTTGATTCCATTTCAAAGAAGCCAGAGTCTTGTTCGATGCTGAACCTTATTCGCTAATGTCTTCTGCAAGAACTCTATGTTTAGATCCACAATTATAATCACAAAGGAGAATATGTTAATGAACAAAAACCGAAAATCGGTCCTTTCGCTCACTCTCGTAACAGCAATGATCTTGTCCCTGTTCTCATCCGCCATCGCTTCTGCTGCTGCAGATGAGACGATCCAGACAAGTGCTGCCGCCACTCCAACCCAAATGCAATCCTATGTTAGTGCGATGGAGCCGGGCTGGAATCTTGGTAACTCGCTGGACGCGGTTGGTGCAGATGAGACGGCCTGGGGTAACCCGCTGATCACTCAGCAACTGATACAAAATATTGCGAATCAAGGCTACAAGAGTATACGTATTCCAGTGACCTGGCAAGCTCATATGGGTGGAGCCCCTAACTACACTATTGATACCGCTTACATGAATCGAGTACAACAGGTTGTAAATTGGGCCCTTGATGCGAACCTTTATGTGATGATCAATATCCATCACGACTCATGGCAGTGGATCAGCTATATGGAGAATGACCATGCCAATGTTCTTGCACGTTACAATGCGGCTTGGACTCAAATTGCAAATAAATTCAAAAACTCTTCTACAAAGCTGATGTTCGAAAGTGTAAATGAACCACGCTTCACCGAAGGTGGCACAACGAATACCGCTACTGCATACGCTTTGCTGGATGAATTGAATGTATCTTTCCATAGCATCGTGAGAGCATCAGGCGGAAACAACACCACACGTCCACTCGTTCTGCCAACCATGCATACTTCTTCCGCTCAACCAGATCTCGATGCATTAACCCAGACGATTGCAAAATTGAATGACCCTAACATCATCGCAACCGTCCACTATTATGGCTTCTGGCCATTCAGTGTTAATATCGCAGGATACACAAAATATAACGCTGAAGTGCAAAAGGATATAACGGATACATTCGACCGTGTCTATAATGCTTTTACTGCCAAGGGTATTCCTGTTATCGTTGGGGAGTATGGCTTGCTCGGCTTTGATCAGCACACAGGTGTAATTGAGCAAGGTGAGAAGTTGAAATTCTTTGAATTTATTGGCCAATACTTGCGTCAGAAACAAATGACGACCATGTTATGGGATAATGGACAGCATTTTGGTCGTACCAACTTCACCTGGTCTGATCCGGATCTGTATAACACGATGAAAGCAAGCTGGACAGGTCGTTCCTCCACAGCTGAATCGGATCTGGTTTATCTTAAAAAGGGGGCAGCGATTCAGGATAAAACAGTAAAGCTCAATCTCAATGGTAATACATTTAGTTCTCTTGCTAATGGCAGCACCACCCTTGTCCAAGGTACAGATTACACGATCAGTGGTGATGTGCTAACGTTAAAATCCAGCCTGTTGACCAGACTGACCACTTCCGGCAATCTTGGTGTTAATGCCAAGCTGACAGCCAAATTCAACAAAGGCGCAAACTGGACCTTGAATATCATCAAGTATGATACGCCTAAACTGAGCAATGCAACAGGCACAACGAGCTCGTTTGCGATTCCGACTACCTTTAATGGCAATCAGCTGGCCACGATGGAAGCAACGTATACCAATGGAGGCAACGCAGGTCCGCAGAACTGGACTTCATTCAAAGAATTTTCCTACACTTTCAGCCCAAATTATAGCAGCAACGTGATTGAACTGAAACAAAACTTCTTCAACGAAACGAATAATGGCGAAGTCATTCTCAAATTCCACTTCTGGAGCGGAGACGTCATTACGTACAAAATTACAAAGAACGGTTCCAGTGTAGTCGGAATCTCTTCCTAATTCAGCTATCGCAATGATTTTATTTATAATGCTAAACGTTCTGTTCAGGGCACAAGCTCTGGCAGAACGTTCTTTTGTTTTCCGTTTGAACCTGATTAACAAATTGGAATCCCCGAATAACGTACAAGTAACCGCTCATACCTTTACAGTAATTTGGCTTGAGGAGGAAATGTAATGTTTAAACGGGTTGACCGTCTTGCGATCGAACTACCGATATCCAATAATCCGGATCCCAATGGAGCAAGCGCGGTACAGGAACTGTTAGGTGGTAAGTTTGGGGAAATGTCAACGCTAAACAATTATTTGTTTCAGTCTTTTAACTTTAGAGGCAAAGCGAAGCTACGACCCTTCTACGACATCGTGGCCAGCATTACGGCTGAAGAATTCGGTCACGTTGAACTTGTTGCCAATACCATTAACCTGATGCTTGTTGGCTCAACTTCACCAGGTGATCCGGACTCTACACCACTGCGTATTGGCAAGGATGCACGTATGACTTCACATTTTATCGAATCCGCTCAAACGGCGCTTCCATACGACTCAATGGGTAGACCCTGGAATGGTTCTTATGTCGTTAGCAGTGGCAATCTGATCTTTGATCTGTTGCATAACTTCTTTCTCGAATGTGGGGCTCGTACCCACAAGATGAGAGTTTACGAGATGACTGATCATCCAACAGCCAGAGAGATGACAGGATATTTGCTGGTGCGTGGAGGCGTACATATTCTGGCTTATGCCAAGGCATTGGAAATCGCAACTGGAGTTGATGTGACCAAGTTGTTTCCTATTCCGCGGCTGGACAATAAAGTGTTTGATACGACACGCAAATGGGAAGCGATGGGTGAGCATCGCAGACTCTATACCTTTAGTGACAAGGACTATCAGCGCATTGCTCAGATCTGGAAAGGAGAACATCCAGTCGATGGCGGTAAACTTGAAGCCTTTGCGGGTTTGCCAGGTCACAGTGGAGCCATCCCTGAACTGCCCGATCTACCGGAAGAGTTTGCACCCGGCGTATCCCCGGAGGATCTGATCCAAATTGCAGAACGGTTGAAACGGCACGCTGGCTTATAGACCAAATGAAGACGGCGACCCGCTCTCAGGTGAACTTCGCCGTCCTGTCTTTTTTGCCCTTAACTTTTGCCATACTACAATAAATACAAAATCAAAAGTTAACTTATTGTGATTCTGTGAATTTCACCGCCAATATGGCTCCCCCATTAGCTTGAACAGGGCCTGTCAAAGTTGCTGTCACCTGTTCAATCCTATCGTTCCCATTCGGGACGAGCACAGGTGTAATTAATGGCAGTCCTGCAGCCTGGATCGCTTCCATGTCAAATTCAATCAACAATTGCCCTGCGGTTACGGTATCTCCGCTATTCACATATGCGGTGAAACCCTCACCCTTCAGTCCAACAGTATTAATTCCAATATGCACAAGCATCTGAACACCTGTTTCATGTTCCAAAATGACCGCATGTTTGCTCTTGTTCATTACATGAGCGATAACGCCATCAAAAGGTGCATACACTCTGCCCTCTGAAGGCTCAATGGCGATCCCCTCTCCCATATGTTTCTCCGAGAATGCTGGATCAGGAACATGTTCCAAAGCAACAGCTGTGCCTGTGATCGGTGATGCAATCTCCAACACATCTACCTTGGTACGACGATTAACGACCTTACTGGCAGATGAGTTTAATTTCTGCGATTGATCTTCCGACTTGCTCTCAACTCCTCCACTGCTCGCTACTTCCTCTGCAACGGGCTGATCCTTATATCCAAAGAACCAGGTAAGCGCAAATGCAATTCCCATCGCAACGACGTTGGACAGAATGTACAGTGGCAGTTGACTGTTCAGATACAGCAGGGTTCCCGGAATAACTGTCACCGCCATGCCTGTACCTTGCAAATGGAACAAGGATGCGATAAATCCACCCACAGCGCCTCCGACAAGTCCCATGATAAATGGTTTCATATACCGCAAGTTAACTCCGAAGATAGCAGGTTCGGTAATCCCCAAAAATGCAGAGAATGACGAAGGCAGTGCGAGTGCTTTCAACTTCGAATTTTTGGTCTTCAATCCCACAGCCAGACAAGCCGCTCCTTGTGCAGCCATGGCACAGGTAATGATGGCATTAAACGGATTAAAGCCCGTTTTCTCCAGCAGTTGAATCTCCAAAAAGTTAAAGATGTGATGTACACCGGTCACGACAATAATTTGATGGAAGAAACCAATAATAATACCCGCAATGCCAAATGGCAGTCCCAATACGGCTGTCGTTCCATGCAGCACCCACTCCTCCAGGGAATGGAATACCGGACCAATCGCGAAGAGACCGAGTGTAATCATGACCGTTAACGTAATAAAAGGGGTAAGTATTAAGTCGAGCGCCTCCGGTACACGTCTTCTCAGCACTTTCTCAAACTTTGCTCCAATCAGCCCCACGAAGAACGCAGGCAGCACGGAGCCCTGATATCCGACCACCGATATGAATCCGAACATATGCAGCGGCTGTGCTGATCCATCGGCCACAGCATACGCATTCGGCAGCGCCGGATTCACAAGCATGAGACCCAGAACGATGCCGAGAACCGGACTTCCGCCAAACACACGGAATGCAGACCAGGCTACGAGTGCAGGCAGAAATGCAAATGCCGTGTCCGTGAGGATCTGGGTAAACAGCAGGAAATTGAGCGAAATGTCTTCAGGTGTTGCACCAAACAGCGATAAAATTTCATTTTGAGTGAGCAACCCCCGCAATCCCATGAATAGTCCTGTTGCCACCAGCACAGGGATAATGGGTACAAAAACGTCACCGAACGTGCGAATGGCCCGCTGAAAAGCATTGCCTTCTTTTTTACCCTGACTCTTCACGTCTTCCTTGGATGATCCTTCGATTCCCAGCTTTTCAACCTCTTCGAAAATCCGGTTCACTGTTCCCGTACCGAATATGATCTGATACTGGCCCGAATTGAAAAAGGCCCCTTTGACTTTGTCGATGTTCTCGACCTGCTTCTGGTCGATCTTGTCCTTGTCATTCACCATGATGCGAAGACGTGTTGCACAGTGTGCAAATGATGCGATATTTTCTTTGCCCCCGATGGCACGAATAACGTCCAGGGCAATCTGCTGATTATCCGACATGGTTTTTCATTCCTCTCACGTAATATCTAATAATCCCACTTTGATGCCTGAAACTCTGCCTTGCCTCCATGTGCAAACAAGCGAATCTCCACACTTTCCTTGCTTGGAAAAATACGGCTTGTGAATACCTCTTCACCATCGTTGACAAAAATCTCAACGGAAGAGGAATCCATAAATACATGGAACTTTAGGACATCCGCATTCAGTACGCAGCGCCGTACATTCCCATTCTGATCCGCTAGCGCGGCTCCTGATCGGGAACGATCCAGAATCACTTTCTGAGCCAACCGATCATACTGCAACACGGTCTTCTCTTCTGCACCCGCCCGCAGTTCAATGCCTACGACCTCTGCGTCAACATCTCGGATTTCACATTTCAATTCATAAGCAACTCCTGCAAATTCCGCAAAAGATCGAGTCTCATTATGAAGCGTGGAAACCATATGCTTCCCTTCCTTACCCCCACGCAGCTTCACCATTTCGGAGACTGGCTGTTGAATTAACTTCCCCTCCCGAAGGGACAACTGCCGCGGAATGGTCAGACAGTGTGCCCATCCCCTCTCGTCTGTCGGATATTCCAGATCGGGGAGCCCCATCCACCCCACCAGAATTCGCCTTCCATCCGGCGACTGCATCGTCTGCGGGGCATAAAAGTCAAACCCGCGATCCAGCTCCTGAAACGGACCATGTTTGAAGTGCCTTGTCTGAAGATCAAGCGGTTCACCAATCAGATAGCCCGACTGAAAAATGTTGTTGTACCAATCTCCCTGACGTTCTATTCCTTGCGGCGAGAAGATCAACACGCCTTGACCTTGCAGCTCCATATAATCGGGGCACTCCCACATGTAGCCAAACTTGGGAAGCTGGGTCTGGATCTCTCCAAGAAACGTCCAGTTTCTGAGATCTGACGAGCGATATAACACCGTGCATCCTGTCTCATCTTCGCGCTGGGCTCCGATCACACCATAATACGTGTCGCCATGCTTCCATACCTTGGGGTCTCTGAAATGCTCCGTGTATCCAGCAGGTACTTCAGAGATCACAGGTTGATCCACTTTGGTTATTGAACCGCTTTCATCCATAATCGCCAGACACTGATACGGATGCCTGATCCAGCTACTATCTCTTGTATTCCCTGTGTACATCAGATACAGCTGACCTTCTTTTTCAATAGCACTGCCCGAATAAGCCCCATGTGAATCATAGGTGTCCCCCGGCTGAATACCGATTCCGACATCCTCCCAGTTCACCAGATCCGTTGATCGGGTATGATACCAGTACTTCATTCCATGCTCGGTTCCGAGTGGAAACCATTGATAGAACAGATGGTAATACCCTTGATAATATGAGAATCCGTTAGGATCGTTAAGCAGACCGGTTATCGGCTGGATATGGTAATGCTGTCTCCACGTACATGCAGAGATCAAAGCCTCAAGTTTGCCTATTTCTCCAGGCTCCGCCTGCTCGATTCGTCTGTAACGTTGCTTTCTAGTCATTTTCATAAAAAGAGTTCTCCATCCTTGCTTAATATAAATTAGACCAAGAAATGTTACACCTGGCCATTTATGAAAGGAACCGGTTCCATAACGCATAAAAAAATAATTCCATGTGGCTTGCTCGCCTGCACCGTGTTCCCATAACCGTCCAATAGGACATTTATTGTGGAACCGGTTCGATGGAATTATCATAAAGGATCCTTTTATAATTTGTCAACGCTTTCTCGCGGAATGATCTCCACATCAATAATCGTGCACAGCTCCACCGGATCGCCTTTTACCAGACGAATAATGTGATTCGCCGCCAGTTGACCAGCCTGAAAGTAGTGATATTTCACTGTTGTCAGCGCAGGATGAATCATCTCCGTGATCTCGTATCCGCCAAATCCGGCAACCGATAAATCCTGTGGAATTCGCACCTTGTTGGAAAAAGCAATCTTCATCACACCGAGTGCGATGTTATCCGTTGCACCAACAATAATAGTCGGTTTGCTTTCTTTCAGAATAGCTTCTGCGGTAATAATGGCCTCGGACATTTTGAAGCTTGTCTCATAGTATGTCACATCACATCTGCCACATTCGTCGATTGCACGCTTAAACCCCTGCTTACGATGGATTCCTACGGCCTGATCTTTCTCGGTAACGCCAATATAGACTATCTTTCGATGTCCTTTTTCCACAACGTACTTGCCCATTTCATACCCCGCCTGATCATCATTGTGTACCAGACTGTGCAGCTGTTCATGTTGTTGCCCCACCAATAGGACCGGAATTCCGATGTCTTCAACGGCTTTCAGATGTGCATCGGTCACTTCAGCGGCAAGCAGAATAATCCCGGATACCTTCTGTCTGGCAAAATCGTAAATGGCATCTATTTCACGTTGCATATCCTGACTTGTATTCGCAATCAGCATCTGATACTGATTATTTCTTAATTCTTCATCAATGCCAATCAATGTCTGCGAGGTTGCAAAGGAATCCAGACGGGGAACAACCGTTCCAATAATACTGGTTTTTTTGGCTTTGAGACTCTGTGCAAACGTATTGGGAACATAATTATATTGTTTAATTATTCGCTCAATCTTCTGCCTGGTATCCTCACTAACAGAACCGCCATTCAGGAAACGAGAGACTGTGCTCTTTGCCACTCCCGCCATTTGAGCGATATCGGAAATCGTTTTATTCATAACTTCTCCTCTTGTTCGCATTCGCTTGAATTCATTTTATTATACTTCGAATGGCAAACCCTGGCGAATACTATTCCCATTCTGATCCGAATCAAACCTCGCGAGCTCCCATACGGATATTAAATGCGTCACAGTAAAGCGTTATTGAGTCTTGGCATTAATTCAGCTTCTTGCAAGCAGGGTCTTGAGATGCTAGTATAACTTCAATTCATAACGTGCATCATGAAGTACAGACAGAACATCATCATTTAGAACATCATCATTCAGAACATCATCATTCATACAGGCTATGACGGAAAGAGTACGCGAGTTTATCGTTCATTACAGGGACGTGGTGCCAAAGACTGAGAGCACCCGAAGGAACACACCGCGGAAGTTCACTCCCGAGCCGATTGCTGAAGGGCTGCTTCTCAAGGATACAGCTCCTAGGACAATCCGTTCCTTGCGTTAAAAGGTCAAAGTGAGAAACAAATCGGCTGTATTCATTCAGCACGACCGTTTCTAATTAGGGTGGTACCACGGCTTCTTCGTCCCTTGCGGATGAAGGGCCTTTTTGTGTTTTTTCATATATCTATATTGAAGGAGTGGTTCAGCATGGATCAAAACATGAACTTGGAACAGTTAAGAGGCCGTTTGAATGAGATTAATCATAGTCTTCTCCACTTGTTGTCGGAGCGGGCTCAAATTACACAGGAAATTGGACTGATCAAGGAAAAACAGGGTGTACCCAAGTATGATCCGGTTCGCGAAAAAGAAATGCTGGAGGAACTGACTGCCGCCAATCCGGGGCCTTTCCAGGACGATGCCATCAAGCTGCTGTTCAAGCAGATTTTCCAGGCTTCCCTGAACCTTCAGGTCGACGAGCACAAGAAACAACTGCTCGTTAGCCGCAAAAATCAGCAGGAAGATACGGTCGTGTCCATCGGAAACGTCAAGGTTGGCGCAGGCAAACCGATCATGATTGCTGGACCGTGCTCGGTTGAAAGTTACGAGCAAGTACGCGAGGTTGCAGCAGCGCTAAAAGCAGCCGGCATTACCGTGATGCGGGGAGGGGCATTCAAACCTCGTACTTCTCCATATGACTTCCAGGGACTCGGCATTGAAGGATTGAAAATTCTGAAAAAAGTTGCCGACGAGTTCGGTCTGAAAACGATCAGTGAAATCGTTCATCCGGGACATATTGAGCTTGCTGCGGAATACATTGATGTGATCCAGATCGGTGCCCGTAACATGCAAAACTTTGAACTGCTCAAAGCTGCGGGAGATGTGAACATCCCTATTCTGCTGAAACGCGGTTTGTCGGCAACCATTGATGAATTCGTTCATGCTGCAGAATACGTCGTCTCCCGGGGGAACAAACAGGTCATGCTGATTGAACGCGGGATTCGCACTTATGAAAAAGCAACACGGAACACACTCGACATCTCTGCTGTACCGATTCTGAAACAGGAAACCCATCTGCCTGTCCTTGTGGATGTAACCCACTCTACCGGACGCAAAGACATTCTCGCTCCTTGTGCCAAGGCAGCTCTTGCAGCGGGTGCGGATGGTGTAATGGTTGAGGTTCATCCTAATCCGGCGGTGGCCCTTTCAGACAGTGCGCAGCAATTGAACATTGAGCAGTTCAACCAGTTCCTCTCCACCGTGAGACAATCCGGGTTGCTGAACGATCTATAAGGTAACCACAAAAAAAGCAAAAGCCTGATTGAAATGTATGGTCATACAAGCGTTGTATGATCCGACATTTTCTCAGGCTTTTGACTATTTCAATCACCATACATCGGCTTCTGCTCCGCTCTCTCAAACTTCAATAATAATGGGCAGAATCATCGGTCTGCGTTTCGTCTGAGCGTAGATGTAGTGACCGATCTCGTCTTTCAGCTTTCTTTTAATCACATTCCACTGGTTCGCTCCGCTTCCGGTTAACTCTTCCATCTTGCTTTGAACCAGCTCATGAATCTCTCTCATAAATTCCTCGGAGTCCTTCACAAATACAAAACCTCTGGATATGATTTCGGGTGAGGCAACCATATGCTTCTCTGTTTTGCTCAACGTAGTTACAATCACCAGCATGCCATCCGAGGACAGTTGCCTGCGATCACGCAGTACAATATTTCCGACATCGCCCATGATTAGTCCATCGACGAGACTATTGCCTGAAGCTATCTTGGGACCAGGAGAAGCAACACCGTCTTTGTACTGAATCATGTCCCCATTGTTGACGATGAATACATGATCACGTTCCATCCCCACGGACTCTGCCAGCAGTCTATGCTGATACAACATGCGAAACTCGCCGTGAACAGGAATCAGATAATCAGGCTTCATCAGGGTCAGCATCAATTTGAGCTCTTCCTGGCTGCCGTGTCCGGATACATGCATGCCTGCTGCGCCAGTTGAACCGTACATGACACGTGCACCGAGCACATACAGATTATCAATGACATGCGCGAGATTACGTTCATTACCCGGGATTGCTCCTGCGGCAATAATGACTGTATCTCCAGGTGCGATTTTCACATGAGGATGCTTGGACGCGGCCAAACGGGATAATGCAGCCATCGTTTCACCTTGGCTTCCCGTACAGAGCACAACGACCTCTTCAGGTGGAAACTGATTCGAATCCATCGCCTCGATCAAAAGCCCCTCAGGTACATTAAGGTATCCCAGTTCACTGGCTACAGACACCACATTGATCATACTTCTGCCCAGCAGTGCCAACTTGCGTCCCGTTTCGAATGCTGCATTTACAATCTGCTGCACCCTGCTTACGTTGGACGCAAAGGTTGAAATAAATACTTTTTGTTTGGCACGAATAAAGGCATCCAATATGTGGTCACCGACGATTCGTTCGGAAGGGGTAAACCCGGGTCTCTCCGCGTTGGTACTTTCGGACAGCAGTACGTGAACACCCTGTTTGCCAATCTCGGCCATACGATGCAGATCAGGATACGGCCCGTTGACCGGAGACATATCGAACTTGAAGTCCCCGGTATGGACCACATTGCCGCCCGGCGTCTGAAAGAAAATACCGAGACAATCCGGTATGCTGTGACTGGTTGCAAAAAAAGAAACCTGAACATCACCCAGCGTAATGCTGGATTTGGCATCAATCGTATGCAGATCTGCTGTTCGCAGCAGCCCATGCTCCTTCAGTTTAAGCTCAATCAATCCTCGCGTCAGCCTGGACGCATACACTGGGATATTGATTTGCTTTAACAAATAGGGAATGCCGCCGATGTGATCTTCATGTCCATGCGTAACCACAAGTGCTCTGACCTTTTCCTGATTCTCCAGCAGATACGTCACATCGGGAATGATGAGATCAATCCCCGGCAGAGTTTCATCCGGAAACTTTGAACCACAGTCGATGACAATGATGTCCTCATTGTACTGGATGAGATACATGTTCTTTCCTATTTCATTCAAGCCGCCAAGTGCCGCAATATACAATTTGTTGTTGGCGAGATTCAATTTGGATTGACCCTCCTCTACGTTTTAAGAATAGCAAGCATCCTTACAATCCTTTTATGTATTTTTAGTATGGAACTTCTGACCGCAGTTATGCATTACGAAGCTTTTCCATACAAAAAACCACAGCGGAACAATTTGCTCCACTGTGGCCAATCATGCATATTATGATTCTTGTTATACAAATGACTTATCGCGCTGAAATAAAACTTCCTGCTCGTAGGTTTTGATCTCGGCAATCCACTGTTCACGTACAGGTACTTGCTGCTGGGCACAATAGTAATCCCAGATCGCTCCAAATGGATAGGACTTGAACTCTTCTGTCAATGCGAGGCGAAGCGTATAATCCCCTGCCAGCTCAGCGGATTTCAGAGCATCTACAGGTTCCAACATGGCACGCAGCAGTGCTTTAATCGTGTTGCGCGTACCAACCACCCATGCAGCAACCCGGTTGATGCTCGCATCAAAGAAATCGAGTCCAATATGTGTCGTTGGAAGCAGATCATGACGTACCAGTTCGCGGGCAATTTCCAGCAGCTCATCATCCATAATGACAACATGGTCACTGTCCCAACGCATTGGACGGCTTACATGCAGCAGAATGCCACTTGTGAACAGAGCCAGTGAAGACAGTTTGTTGGATATGACTTCCGTTGGATGAAAATGTCCTGCATCCAGGCATACTAAAGTACCATTTTGCAGTCCATAACCCATGTAGAATTCATGCGAGCCCACAACATACGCTTCGGAACCAAGGCCAAACAGTTTGCTCTCTACTGCATCCAGATGATGCTTTGGATCAAGCTTCTCGGCAAATACCTCATCCAGAGAATCCTTGAGCCGTTTCCGCGGTGTCATGCGATCCACCGGATTATCCTTGAAACCGTCCGGGACCCATACATTGGTTACACAGGTTTGACCCAGCTGCTCTCCAAAGTAAGCGCCAATGCGGCGGGAAGCTTTGCAATGATCGATCCAGAATTTGCGAATCTCCGGATCAGGATGACTTAACGTGAATCCGTCACTTGATTTTTCATGAGAAAAACAGGTTGGATTAAAGTCCAGGCCAAGCCCTTGCTCTTTTGCCCATGTCACCCAGTTCTCATAATGCTTCGGCTCAATTCGGTCCAGCTCGACTTGTTCGTCTGTGTCCGCATAAATTGCATGCAAGTTAACCTTGTGCTTCCCCGGAATTAGGGAAAATGCCTGTTCCAAGTCTGCCCGAAGCTCTGCAGGCGTCGTTGCAGCCCCGGGATATTGACCTGTAACGGAAATCCCACCCGTGAGTTCTCCATCTTTATTCAGAAAGCCTCTCACATCATCCCCCTGCCAACAATGAACAGATACTTTGATTTCCGCGAGCTTCTTCAACACTTCATCCGTATCAATTCCATGCTGGGCATATAATGTTTTGGCTGCTTCATATGCTTGCTTGACTTGATTTTCCATGTGCGAGAACCCTCCTTATTATCGTGTAAATGCTGCCGGCACACCGCCGTCAATCGTCATCATGCAGCCGGTCGTTTTTTCCGATTTGGAAGAGGCAAAGAATGCGATGCCTTCCGCAATGTCTCTTGGATAAATATTGACGAGCAAAGTCGTACGTTTGCGATAGTACTCTTCCAGTTGATCCGGTTCGATGCCATATGCCGCTGCACGCTCATTTCTCCATGAACCGTTCCAGATCGCTGAACCTTGCAGGATGGCATCCGGGAGAATGGTATTTACACGAATACCATATTCCCCGCCTTCTGCCGCGATACAGCGTGCCAGATGAGCTTCGAGCGCTTTGGCCGAGCTGTAAGCGGAGGCGCTTTTACCCGCATAAACCGAGTTTTTGGACCCGATAAAAACCATACTGCCGCCAATCCCCTGCTGTTTCATCAATTTGAAGGCTTCGCGTGCCACGAGGAAATATCCCGTACCCAGCACATTCATGTTCAGATTCCATTCCTTCAAGGATGTTTCGTCAAAAGGACTTGAAGTTGCAAGGCCCGCATTGTTCACGATGATATCCACTCCGCCATATTGGACGGCAACTTCAGCATACGCAGATTGCACGGCTTCCTCATCGGTTACATCCATCTTCAATGCATATGCGCGATTGGCACCATATTGATCGTTAATTTCCTGTGCTACCTTCTGAGCACCTTCAAGGTTGAGGTCCGCGAGAACGACGTGAGCACCTTCAGATACCAGTCGACGTGCCGTTTCACTTCCAATTCCACCGGCACCCCCGGTAATAAACGCCACTTTGCGGGAAAACTCGGTCTCTGCCGGAGCCAGCGATAATTTGTAAAGCTCAAGCGGCCAGTATTCCACATTGTAAGACTCATTCGCACTGAGAGATACGAATTGGCCCAGACTTGTCGCACCGCGCATTACGGCAATGGCTCTATGATACAATGCCCCGCTTACCTGGGACAGTGCCCAGCTCTTGCCTGTATTGATCATGCCCACACCAGGAATGAGAATGACACGAGGTGCAGCTTCGAACATGACGTCACCTTCGTTTTTGTTGCTTTCAAAATATTGTTGATACTGCTCTTTATAGGCGGCTACACCTTCCACCAGTTTGGCTTTCAGTCCTTCGATATCTTCCGCATCCGGTGTCCAATCGATGAACAGAGGTACCACTTTGGTATGAACCAAATGATCCGGGCACGCCGCGCCGACCTGGGACAGTTCTGGTGAATCCGCTCCACCCACAAAAGCAAGCACATCCTCCTGATCGTCAAAGGACAGAATCATTTTTTTGCTATCCGATACCGCTCCCCGAATGGTCGGCATCACCTTGGATACGATCTGACGGCGAACTTCTGCCTCAAGCGCAGGATGTTTCTCTCCGCCAAACAAGCTTCCTTCGTCAACACGCGCTTCAATGAATGCTTCCGCTTCATTAATCATTTTGATCGTCTGTGCGTAACATTCTTCCGATGTTTCTCCCCAAGTCACAAGTCCGTGCTTCTCCATCAGAACCAGTTCGGCATTAGGGTTCGAGAATACGCTTTCAGCAATCATCTTGGATAGTGTGAATCCTGGACGTACATAAGGAACCCATACAAATCGGTCTCCGTAAATCTCTTTCGCCAGTTCTTTTCCGTTATCTGCACAACACAGACTGATAATGGCATCCGGATGGGTATGGTCCACATGTTTATATGGAAGGAATGCATGCAGCAATGTCTCAATGGAAGCACGTGGATGCTTGGAATCGATCATACAATGCCCCAGATATTCGACCATCTCTTCATCCGACATCGACTCACGCTCAATCAATGGACGAATATCTTCAAGTCCAAGCCCTGTAAAGTGCTTCGCTTGCATGGAAGCTAGGTCAGAACCGCTGCCTTTCACGTACATCACTTCTATATCACGGCCACGAAAATCTTTTACTGTCGTTTTGGTAGACGTATTGCCTCCGAAAATATTACATACACTGCGGTCTGCGCCAATCAGATTGGATCGGTAGACCAATTGTTCCAGCCCAGTTGTTTTCTCCGAAGCCTGTGATGAATTCCATAAACTCTGTACCATTTGTTCCCCTCCGATAATGTTTGTTTTATTCCTAATCCGAGTTTATCATCTTTGTTTTGTTTTGAAAATAGAATATTTTAAATATAAACGGAAAAATTCAAAAGGTAGTTTTATGAATAATCCTCTTTTCAAAAAAAGACACCCCAACAATTTCGTCAGGGTGCTCCTTACTCACAATTTAATAGAGATCATTAATAGATCCCTGCTCTTACTGAAGTATTTTTAATTCCATATGTGTCATAAACTACCGTGTTGCCAAAGCTCGTTAAACTTCCGTTTGGACCGGTAGCCAAATCCAGATAATTCAAATCAGAGTTGTTACCATACCAGGACCATGCGAGCCAGCCAACTCCCTTTTCCTGACCATATTTCATGATTGCATATTCATCGACATCCCCATTGGTGTGGTATCCACCGAACTCACCGATGATTAGAGCCAAACCTTTGTTCAGCACGTTTTCCATGTTGGCTTTGACCGTAGCGGCATCTTTACCCGCATATTCATACATGTGAATGGAGAAAACCGTATTTTTCTGTGTATCTGCTGCAAATACACTTTGTCCATAATCCACAATGGATTGCGGATATTGGCCCCAACCGGCTGCATCAACAATCAATGTATTTTTAATGCCGGCATTTCTCAGTTTCGGAATTGCTTTTTTGTACCCATCAGCCCAGGCACTGCCGTTCCATGTTCCGTACCATTCATTGGCAATATTTACGATAACGCGGTCTTCCTTGCCAATCAGAGCTTCCTTGATACTAATCCAGTAGTTCACTGCTGCATCCAACGAATTATAATCATCTTTGCCTGTTGCATCATGTACTTCAAGCACTGCAATCATTTTGTTCTGACTCACCACGTTGATGATGTTTTTAACAGCGTTCAAATCGTCTTGGGTATATTGCGTCCCATTGGAGAGAACAATGCGTACCGTATTGGCACCTGTTTTTGCAATGGCTGGTATTGCTGTGTTCAGATCGTTTTTGAACCAGGAATGACCGTGGTTGA
Organism: Paenibacillus sp. JNUCC-31; assembly: GCF_014844075.1. Lineage (NCBI taxonomy): Bacteria > Bacillati > Bacillota > Bacilli > Caryophanales > Paenibacillaceae > Paenibacillus > Paenibacillus sp. JNUCC31. The sequence goes on along the minus strand of NZ_CP062165.1, from coordinate 6,638,830 downwards.
CGCCTCGCATGACAAAAGCTCTACCCGTAGAATCATACAGTTTGTTACCGCTTACATAAAATCCTGTGGCAGCAGACGCCTTGGGCGCAGCACTTCCCAACATCATAAACATGAGTGCAGCAATAACGGTGATGATAGTACCCTTTTGCAACTTGACCATTCGTTAGAACCTCCCACATTTTTTAATAGATTTCAATTAACCCTGCTCAAGGAAATAAGCAAGTTAACTAAAATTGAAACGAATAACGCAAGAATCGAAGTAAGTTAACAAAATAAATATGAAACAAATAAGTTTTTTGTACACTTTAAATTACTTTATCGTTAAGGTTATGAATTCATAATAAAATGAAAACGCTTACCAGTCAAGTTCTTATTGCCATGATAAGGAAGTTATTTCTGAAATCAAGAAAGACCCCTTCTCCCAGAATAAGTCAAGAGAAGGAGCTGTATTAGAGCCTGTTGTTTTTACTTGTCTGCACTACTCATCACATCATAATTCCTACTCGATAATGCGGTACCAACTTGATCTTATTAAACGTTCCAATCTCCACACCTTCAAATCTTTCAACATAAGCCTGATTAACATAGCGCTCTATCGTTCCTTTCCGAAGAGGCGTGATAGACAGACGCAGTGCATGATCATACAAGAGGTGACGTGACGCTTTCAAACCGATCTTCCAGCTATGTCCATACTGAATGTGATCCGTCAGTAATTGATGATGAATATGTGCCTCTGCTACGTCGCCTTCATAATCAATCTCAACGAAGACATCTTCCACTTGCTCAGGCCATTGTGCTTCAATATCAAGTATAGCAGCATGTTCTTTGGGATAACTAATCTCTACTGCGGGTGCGTACGCCGGAACTTGGAGTGTGTATATGCCAAAGATCCCCTGCTTCGAATGTGAAATAACCGTATATTCAGAATTCGATACGTTCATCGTATCCGGTACCGGAAAGAGAGATAGTTCCATCTCTGGTTGACCGGAAGACGTGCATATCAGTTGATCATTTTTCATATACAGATGACTGCTGCTAATGATGAGTCTTTCTTCCCCTCCTAGATTAAATCGATAGGAATTTAACGCCTCCTGACGGGTCAACGTTATGATTCGGATGACCGTCCCTTCCGACGTTATGACTCGCAAATCATGTTCTTTTCCTGCCATGGGTTGTATAACATATTCATTATCCACCTCAAAGACTGTACCTGCTTCCATGATCAGATCAGCAACAGATCGTTTGGCTATGACATACTCCGGGGTTATTCCTTCATGAGCATAAAAGACGGCCGTTAGCTCCTGATTCGCTTTGAATCGGGTCAAGGGCTGTACAGTGGCACTAATAATCTCCAATCTATCCAGTTTCAGATGAAAAGGTAAAATCGCAGCGCTGCCGGACCTCAACTGCATCGTTCCGTGTTTCGGAAAAGCAGCCATTCCTTTTGCTGTCGTCAGTTCCAGGCGGACTTCCCGATCCGGCATGTTCACATGATCCTGATAATTGTTAATGAACAAAAACCCTGAACCCGACTGTTGACGAACAGACCAGCGCATATCAAATGTATTTTCCGGCTTGAGGGAATGCTGCATCTCCGGGACAACGCTGCCCATGGGTGCGAGTATCTCTCCGTAGGCTTCCAGGAACATGGACAGCGTACGAATGCGATCATACGACTCACCTATACGTCCAAACTCTCCAAGTGGAGCCTGATAGTCATATGTAATTTTGGGCAATGCCTGCTCATTAAGATAAGACTTCTTGCCAATCGGGTTGGAGCCTCCGTGATACATGTAATAGCCCACCATGTTGCTGCCATTCGCCAGCTTTACGATGGTCATTGCTTCTACGCTGTCTGCGTCCACAACAGGACGAGCGTGATAACTGACCTGCATGCCTCCAGCAAGTTCACAATAGGCAGCGGGATACGCCTGACTGTCATAGTCAATTGCTTCAACAGGGTTCCTATGCAGGTCACGAAATAAATACTCGCTGCTTGGAGGCTGATTGGGGATCCATGGGGTGTAGGCGTACCCAGCCAGCATGGGCAGGGTGCCTTCTTCGGGAACGGCTGCCCCCCCCCAGGCAGTGACCGTGAAAAACATCGGTCGTATACCCGCCCCCTCGGCGATCCGGCGAAGTTCTGTCAGATGTTTCTGCCCATCCCTTCCAGAAGTAATGTATTTTCCGTTCTTGTATCCCCACACATCCAGTGGTGCTCCCGCATGCATATACTCATTTTCCAGCTGAACCGCTATGATTGGTCCGCCTTCCTGAAAATAGCAACCCTTGAGTTGACGTGCAATTTCCCCATACAGCCTTTTTGCATAAAAAAGATACCCTTCATCGTTGGATCTTACTTCAAATGGATAGCTGAATAACCAATCCGGCATGCCGCCATTGCGGACTTCTCCATGACAGAAAGGTCCAATTCGTACAATCAGTGGCATTTGATGTTTGCCACACAAGTCCACAAAATGCCGCAAATTCAGGTTTCCCGACCAATCGAAATGCCCCTCCTCTTCCTCATGAAAATTCCAAAAAATATAGGAAGCCACGATGCTCACACCGCCTGCCTTCATCTTCAGCAATTCTTCCTCCCATTGCAGATAGGCAAATCTGGAGAAGTGAAATTCCCCAACAACCGGTATATGGGGTTTGCCGTTGTGTGTCATATAATAGTTAGTGAAATCGTAGGATTCTCCTTGCGGGTTTCTGCCACCATTTCCGGTCATGCGTCCCGCACGAATTTCTTTGTCTTCCACATCCAACGTGAATTGAATATGGCTGGCTGCTATATTTTTATTCATGAATATATCTCCTCCAAGCTCATTGGTTTCAATAAAACATTTATCTGTGCACATATGCTCCTTGGTGATTCGGATTCATCTCCAGCACTCGTCCCAATTCAAGCCACGCTTCGTCTTTACGTCCAAGGCCGAGCAGTCCCAGGGCTCGCATGTATCGACAATGCTCCTCGTTTCGTTGATCTAGATTATCCTCAAAGACCAGAAAGTCAGGCAGGGAGACGGCGAAATAATCCATTCTGATGTGGTCGTGCATATGTCTCTCCGCATAATCAATCAGCTTGTTAAATCGACGCTTTGCTTCCCTTGATTTCCCCATTCGTTCCCAGGCCAGGCCCTGATAGTAGATCCATTCAGGCGGCTGGTCGTTATAGAACATGGCACTTGTTGGTTCGTCCAGCCCGATGGAAGCTCTTAGAAAATTCTCTTTTGCTGCCTCGGTATTGTTCATTAGTTCGTAGGCACAACCAAGATAGAAGTACACCGGATTGTCACCCGCACCTTCCAATTTCCCTTCACCCAAATGGTGCGGATAAATCAACGATTTTTTCAGCAAATCTATGGCTTGTTCGGGTTGTTTTTTCGCCAGATGTTGCTTCGCCAGTTCAGTAAGGGCCATAACATATTGTCCGGTGACCTTGCCTTCCCCGCCTTCCCAGGGATGAAAATGTCTACCTTGAAGTGCATTCCATGCCTCCTGATGTCTTCCTAGCATGTTCAGCAATGTAACCCACTCGATGTACAAATCATCACGGAAATGAACGAGGTCCATGTGTTGTTCCAATAATGCGAGTCGGTTTTCACAGGAGCTGCCCCTCTTCTTGTGCAGTTGATCCAACTCGTAGAAGACCCGAGCGTCCGCAGGATTCAGTTGAAAAGCTTCCTCTAGGGATCTCAGTGCATCATCAGGACGATGAAGCTTGTTATAATACGCGAGTCCCAGATTCCGATGTACTGTGGGATATGTAGGATCAACCTCACGTGAGGTTTCCCAGTGGGTAATGGCATCCGTATAACGTTTTTTATCATATAGCCAATTTCCCACATAATAATGAGCGCGAGCATCGAACGGATCTGCAATGAGCGAATCCAGCAGCACAAGCAGTTCAAACAGACTATTCGGAAAACAATAATTTGGCTTGGCGACTTTCCCTTGATGTTGACATTGCAACGCTTGTTCGGGGCCACCTGCCTTACGGTGCAGATACGCCTGAGCGTAATACACCATCGGGTACACCTGCTCTTCTTCGGATTCATAGTAAGCAAGTACTCCTAGCGCTTCATGCCACAATCCGCTCTCAGCGTAATCTGCAACCACATTCATATAATTATGGACGTCCCCACGCATGAGCTTTTTGAAATGAACAATCGCATGGGCTTTCTTTTCGTGATCTGCCAGTGAAGATGTTCCACTGTATAACAGAACCAACTCATAAGCAGCTCCAAAATCAATCGGGTCCAGCTCCAGAGTCTCGCGAGCGTACTGCATCGCCTGTTGCTCTCGGGCCGTCCTGCGCAGCAAAGCCACCTTCAGATGACGTGCCCTATAGTTTCTGGTATTACGGATCAGCGAACGTTCGATGAGTTCCAGCGCTTCGACGTCGTTATTTTCCGCTGTATCGATCTGTGCAAGCAGTAAATATCCGCTATCCTGATACTGTGCAGACCAGACTGCTTTATAAAGTGCTTTGTACGCTTCTTGATGTCTACCTTGCAGCTTTAAACAAAGACCGAGCTGATAGAAGGCTTCACTGTCATAGGGATTTGCATTTTTCCATGAGAGCGATTGCACAGCTTGGCGAAAATAAACCTCTGCCTGCTGAAACGAGCCTCTTCGCAGCAACAATGTGCCGTATGCAATATTATGACGGATATCACCCGGATCACGCTTCAACCCTTCCAGATAATAAGACTCTGGTTCATAGGTGGCATGACGGTATTGCTCAATATGAAGCCCTGCCAAGTAAAGTTGTTCGTTGGTCCGAATCTCGGTAGGCAGAGGGAGTGGTTTGGCGGCTTCCGGCACTTCGTTCAATTCAGCTGGCTCCGGCTGATAGGAAACGAGCACTCTTCCATCCGCGGCACGAACAGTTACAATCAACTGATGCCATTCCTCCTCACCACTCCATTGCAATGAAGTCTTAAATAATTGGGTTGGTGAAAGGGTACAAGTTTCGCTTAGATACACGGCAGTTGCCCCTTTCAGTTCAACTGCCGCATCGGCAAACACTGAAGTTGCATATACACTTACAACGACTTGGCCTGTTTCCTTATCGCGCTCCAGGTTTACAGCCGCATCAATCGTGGCATTTTTAACCATACCAACCCCTTTGTAGGGCATAAAATACTGCGAAAATGACTTGCTCTCATAAGGTTGCAGCCAAGTAAAATCAGGCTGGTTATCCGTAAATACACCTGTCATCAATTCAATGTACGGTCCATCCTCATCTGTGAGCTGACGATCCCATGCCTGCCCAAATGCACCATTTCCCCATGTCCATTGCTTTTTGCCTGGAGATACATGATGGTTGGCTACATGCAACAATCCTGCCTGAACACCATGATCATAACCGCCCACAAAATTGTAATCCGATTTGTAAGCCATGTACGATGTTGGAACCGGTATATTTTTGTAACGTGAGATATCGACACCTTCAGAATAATCCATCTTGTAATACGTCCCTGTCGCAATGGGGAAGCGGGACACATCCCGTTTCCCGTGATCCAGCACAGCCGTTACATCCGGTGGAAACACCGATTGCGTATGATCATTTACGGCAACAGCCGGATTTGCCCACCACAGAAAGGTTTGAGGTTCATGGGTACGGTTATATACTTCGGCATTAATCGCTAGATATGCTTTCCCAGGATGCAATGTAAAACCGGCTGTCATCTTTGTCCCATACATGCGATCTATTTCACCAATCCATACGGTAGCGCTTCCATCATCATTGCTAGAAAATGTACAATCTACCGGACCGAATGTATTGGGCCGATGGTGCTGGGGCCAATTGAATTCAATGCCTCCCGAGATCCAGGGTCCAGCAAGACCTACAAGAGCAGGTTTGATCACCCGATTGTAATATACAAAATCGTAATCGTTCGTAAGATCAAGCGCACGATAAATGCGACCACCCAGTTCCGGCATCATCTCTATGCGCACATACTCATTTTCAAGAATAATGATTCGGTACGGTTGATCCGTAACTTCATCATCAATACGATCAACGACCGGAAGCGGATACACCCTCCCGGAGCTCCCCTGGTAGATTCGCTTTTCAAGAAACATCGGATTTTGATCCGGTTTGCCTGTACCATAGGTCGGGATATTTCTAATTTCTTCCCATACTCTAACTTTTGGCCCTTCTATAGCGTGATTCAATCCACTCACTCCTTAGACTCGTATATATTGTGATCATACGCTCAGGCATGAAGGAAGAACATTGACATTCAACGGTTCTTGATGGACGATCTTCGGATTTCCCCATAACAAAAAGAGTACTTCATTCACTGACAAACAGTGAAAAAGTACTCTTTTTACTACCAAACCGTAACGTGCATTATCTTCGCCGGGCAAAATCAACAAATCTGAACTTGTCCGGTCGATGCCTCGCCTCCGTGTACTGAAATTGACTGGCATCCTCCAAGTAAACCTGGCTTCTAACGACAACTACATTATGGAATCCATCGAGATCGAGCAGTTCCCGATCCTCAGCGGTAGGTTCCTCCACCAAAATTTCCTTTTTGGCAAAAGAGATGGTCAATCCCAGCTCTTCCTCAATGTACTCGTAAATGGAATTATTGCATATCTCCTTGCTCAAACCGGGAATAAGCTTCTGACTAATATAGTCCTTGTCCAGAATAACATGGACTCCGTCCACTTTGCGTACACGCCGGATCTCCCACACCTGTTCATTCAGACCAAAATTAATCTTTTTGTACAAGGCCTGATCGACCTGTTGTTCCTCAAAAACCTTCACATACGTTTGGGCACGGTGTCCCATTTTTTTGGCAAGTTCCTTGAAACTGACCAGTCCCGAGATTGGAAAGTCAATTTTACGGATATCCAAAACTATGGAGCCTTTACCCTGGATTTTCTGGATATATCCTTCTTCATATAACATTTTAAGTGCTTTGCGGATGGTTTCTCTGGAGGTTTGGTAGCTCTCAGCCAAATCCAGCTCCGAAGGCAACAGCGATCCGGCTTGAATTTCGGCGGTACGGATTCGTGCTGCAATATCTTCATAGATTCGTATAAATTTGTTATTCATCATTCATCACCACTGTCCATTACCCTATTTTTATCCTATTGGCAACCTATTATAACATTAAAAGTCGAACAACCGATAATGTTCTACAGACGATGATGAAATGATGAAGCCATTTTAGGATTAAACTAAATCGTCCTGTCCCATTTTGGTGTGTTAGTCTCTTTACTCGTTTGATTTCCCTCCATCGTTTGGTTTTCTTCTATAATACGAATCAGTTTGTTCAAACGGAAGATCAGGGCCGCCGCCTCGGATCTGCTCAAATGCTGCATGGGACGGAAACTGCCGTCTTCGTATCCGGTTAGCATATACATTCCAGCAAGCTCTTCCACCTCTTCTTTGGCCCAATCGGACACATCCATCTGATCGGTAAACGCACGACGTGATGTCATAGGCTCCGGCTTGATTTTACGAATAACATTCGCAATGATCTTCGACGCCTGTTCCCGGGTCACGAGCGCATAAGGGGCAAATTTGCCATTACCCATACCATGTACCATTCCACGACTTACCGCAGCCCCAATCTCTGGAGCAAACCAATCCTGATCGTTCACATCCTGAAAAGCATGCTGGTAACCAACAGATGTGTCCACACCCATTAATCGGACAATAAGTGCTGTGAACTCTGCTCGTGTAATGGGACGTCGCGGTTCGAAACGGGTCTCACTCACACCCTGAATAATATTCTGTTCTGCCAGCCAGATAATCTGATCTTTATTAAAGGTTTGACCAATATCCAAAAATTTGACCTGTTTCTTGGTTGCTGTATCAGGTTTGCCATCCCAATCAGGTTGGGTCACTTCTGCCTGTTCAGTTTCCGGTTTGGAGGAAGGCGTTGCTGGGCTAGCTCCTCCACTCGCAGGTGGATACGGCATAGTAACAGCCGAAGCCTGTTGACTTTCACTTTTTTCCCCAGCAGAATTTTCAGTCCACAGCATCAGATCATAGCGCTGTCCACCCGTTAATCCAGTCCAGATGTAGCTTCGATTTTTGCCACGATAAATTTCACGTTCATTATGGGAAAGAACAACCGTTTCATTCGAAGATTCCAGCTTCCAGCTCACTACAATACTGCTTGTACCTTGGGCCACCGCTGAAACAATGACTTCATTCGACGGCAGTGTCTCAAACTCAGGTACAAGGATTACCTCTCCGTCTCCCGCCTCATTAAAAGGCACGATGGAAAAGTCAGGATAGCGCTGAGCACTTTTCAATGCCGCAATATGCATGGACGTTTCTGTTATTGTTGCAATCAGCTCGGCTTGCCGGTAGATCCGGTAGCCCGTTGCACCTGGAGCCATATCCCATAGTATATCTGCTCCATGTGCAGCTCGTTCTTCGACCATAGGAGAGGAGGAAATCGTACCGGGCAGCGTAACTGCGTTAAGCTTCAAACCATTCTCGCTCATACCGGAAGCATTCCCTGTTTTAATGGTGTACTCATAATGGACTCCAGGTTCGAGCCCCTGATCCTTATAAAAAGGTTCGTCCACCGATACTCTGCTGATCACCACTCCGTTACGTTCAATGATGAACTGTTCGGCCCCCTTGACTTGGCTCTTTCCAAACTGAAGTTGAATGCTATCTTGTGTGGAATGATATTCCACTTCCTTTGGTGCCTCCGGTTTGGTTAATAACGTATATTCAAGCTTATGAGATATATCTCCCTGCACGTTCTCGGTATACAGTTCAATGGAGTAATTCGTTCCACCCTCCAGCTCATCCGCGATATACTCTTTTTGTTTGCCGCGGTATAGCTCCATGCCCTCCATCATAACTACAAACGTCTCATTGGGATAAGGGAAAGCCCACTCCAGTCTGGCATGATTTGTTTCGGGATACAGCTTCATCTCAACAGAATCAACATGAGGCAATGTGAAAAATGGCGTGACTTTAATAGGGCTTCCCTGACCCGCCGTATTATAAGGAATGATCTGCACCATATCATATGGGGCTGCGCTGGCAAGCCCTGTAAGTCTGATCTCAGTCAGTTCACTCTCTGTAATTGTAGTAAATTCGTCATCCGCTATCCTTACAATGTAACCATCGGCCCCTTGAACCTTCTCCCATGTAATCACTGCCTCCGTCTCTTCAATCCCATCTGGATGCAGCAGTTCAGTCACTGTTGCGGGTAGCGTACGTAATTGAACCTCAAAGCCCGCATCGCTTTCACCGGAGGCATTAGAAGTCTTGACCGTATAGGTGTACTTCTCTCCCGGCGTCAGGTCCTTGTCTTCATAAGAAATCCTGTCAGCCGGAATACGGTCAATTTCATTCCCATCCCGCAAAAGGATCAATTGATCCGCTCCTCGTGTGGCGCTGCCACTCAGATCAAGTGTTGCCGATTTATCCGTTACCGCCTCAATGCTTACAGTTTGTGAGGATATAGGCTTGGTCAGTAAATGAACCTGCACTGGAGTGGAACGGTGACCATCCTCATTCATTACCGTGAGTTCATACTCATACATTGTGCCATCCAGCAGACTCGCGAGATGAGCCGAAGGTTCGGTTACCGTCTGCACATCTCCCGTGGTCTGATTGTGAATTTCATATGCAGTGGCTCCCTGAACTGCTTCCCAGGCCAGATCAAACGCATGTGTTCCCTTAATAACACTAATCCCATCTGCGGGTATTGGCCGTGTTTGGGTCATTACCCCATAGGTTAAGGATTCGCCTGAGCCACTTGCATTGACCGCCCGGATCATATAAGTATATTTCGTGCCCGAAGACAAGTCCTTGTCCACGAAGCGGCCTTCACTAGCATTCAAACGAGCGATCTCACGCCCATTGCGTTCAATGATATATTCGTCTGCCCCTTTTACATCTGTTTTGGTGAAATCCAGACTAAGGCTGTTTTCTGACACATCATATGCCTGAACTTTAACTGGTTTCTTAGGCAAGGTCAGCACGGAGACATTCGTCGCTTCGGATTGGGTCCCTTGTCTATTTACCGCCCGAAGAGTATAGTCGTACCTCGTTCCATCCTGAAGCCCAGTAATCAGCGCCGTCGGTTGCGTACCACGATAGATCTCCTTATTATTCTGGTAAATTAAATACTCCGATGCACCTTCAACAGCGTCCCAAGACAAGGTTGCTTTATGTACTTTAGGTTCAACAACGATTTCTGAAGGCGGCGTTGGTTTGGATAATTGGATCAAACTTGCCGATTGACCTGTTCCCGAGGCATTCACGGCCTGTACCTCCAACACATATTCCAGCCCTGGCAATAAATCTACAGCCGTATAGGCAAGTTGAGAAGTTCGACCAACCTCAGTTCCATTGATTCTCACAATATAGGACTCGGCTGTCTTTACCGATCCCCACTCCATGCCCATGCTTGTTTCATCGATACGCGTTACTGCCATTCCTTCAGGTCTGGTTGGTAAAGTGAGCAGTTCGCTACTTGTGGCCGCACCATACCCGGCAGCATTTCCAGCCTCCACTTGATACGTATAGCGACGACTGCCTGATAATTGATCGACGATAAGCTGTGTATCTGATATTTCATAGCTCTGTCCATCAAGAGTCACCCGATAATGGGTGCCCCCGGGGACTTCATCCCATTTAAGTATAGCTCCTGTCTCGGTCGGTTGAACAAAGTGAAGCCCCGAAGGACTCTCGGGAAGGGTCGTTCCAGCTACCCGATTCGATTGACCTTCTCCACTCCCATTGACCGCCCGCACTTCCAACTGTTGCATTGTACCTGCAGCCAATCCCGTAACGACCCATTCATGGGTTCCGGTGGGCAGCGTCTGCCTCTTCTCTCCATCCACATAGACCTCATATTGCTCAGCACCTCTTACAGGCTCCCAACTTAGACGCAAGCTCGTTGTTGTAGGCTCATCCACGGTCAAGTTTTCAATAACACCGGGCAAGGTCATCCATTTTTGCAAGTCTGCCGGGGGCCCTTCTCCTGTTTCATTCGCAGCGAGCAATTCATAGCTGTACTCTGTACCACTATCCAGACCTGCATCTACGTACGCGGTTTCCAATCCATCGAAGACCCCTGTCCCATTACGCGAAAGACTGTAATATGTGGCTGAAGTTACCGTATCCCATGCCAGAGAGATCTCATGCTCCCGAATCTGCACTGCCGCAAATTGCCCTGGTGCTGCAGGCAAAGTCAAGAATCCCGTCCGGCTTCTCCCTCCCGCACCACTTTCATTCAAAGCAGTAACCGAGATGGTATGAATTGTCCCAGGGACCAGATTGCTAATGTAAGGCATGCGGGAAGAGTCGGATATGGTCTCATCATATACCGTTCTTCCGTCTGTAGTTGAAGCCATGATCCGATATGCCGTAGCGCCTTGAACGGAATCGAAATGTACTTCTGCTAGATCTGGCTGAGATTCCACTTTACGAATTTGCAATGATCCCGGCGCCGCAGGAACCGTTAATGCACGGATCGTTACTGAATCACTTAAACCCGTGTGGTTTCTGGCTCTGACCTCAAATTCATAGACTTGCCCTCCATTCAGAGAACTATCTATTAACGTGTGGTTCGGATAATCCATTGTCCACGACTGTCCTGTTGTTTTGTTCATCACTTCATATTGGTATCCATCGGTGTGCCACTTACCTGTCGGCAGGTCCCATGTAAGTTCTGCTGAAGTTTCATTGATCTGTGTGATGCTCACATTCGCTGGTTGTTCTGGTTTTCGCTGAATCTGATAAGGTGAAGATACGGTTTCATATGTATTGCCTGCCTCATCGGTTGCTTTGGCATGAATATACCAGATGCCTTCCGAATCGATTGGAATTACGGGCTTATTGGACTCGGCTTCAGTCCAGTTCTCTGGTGGAGCAATGCCGCCCGTTATTTGATAGAATCGTTTCAGTTCATGGATGCCTGAGTCAGCATCTTCATATTGAATCATGGCGGATATATCGGTATCGGTCCAACCCTGTCCATTCGGTGTAAATGTAATCGTTGGAGCAATCTGATCGACGTAAGCCGTACGACTGATCTCTGTGCCAACATTACCTACGGCATCCCTCGCTCTGGCCCGAATGACTGTAGCTCCGTTTATGCTCACAGTACCCGAGTTCCCTGTAATATATGGATCTCCGTTTAAACTATACTCATATGATATGGCATGTTCATCTACACTTCCGGCAATCGTAAATTGCACGTCTTCCTTACTCCAGCCGGATTGGCTTAATGTAATGACCGGCTCTGTTGGAGCAGTCTTGTCGATCCGAATGATTGCTTTTGCTACGGTACTTATATTCCCTACCCGATCTAGTGAGCGAGCATATACGGCGGTTTGTCCTTCGTCGGTAACCTTCACTTCGCCCGTGTAATCGATCCAGGGACCTTGCTCATTTAGTCGATATTGGCTTTTGGAAAGTCCACTCCCTGTATCTTCACCGCTGATTATTTCAAAAGACACATCCTGATTCGTCCAGTCATCGTCACTGAGCGTAATCTTTGGCTCCTCGGGTCCTGTCCTGTCTATACGTGCAGTAGCTGAAGTTGACCCACTGACATTCGAGGCTCGATCCACACTCCGCGCCTGAATTTCAGTTACTCCTTCTGCATTCAAGATAAACGGTTCCTGGTAATTGATCCACGTTCCTTCTTCACCAAGCCTGTACTGTGTAAGACCAACGCCGCTGGCTTCGTCTGTACCTGCCGTTAATGTCACTGTGACATTCGAATGGGTCCATGCCGGTGGATTCAATGAGATCATGGGAGGCGTTGGAGCAGTCCGGTCTACCCGTGCCGTAACAGAAGCTTCTTGTCCTGTATTGCCAAATGTATCTATGCTGCGTGCAAAAATGAGTGTGTTTCCTTCAGAAGCAACTGTGACTGGTACGCTGTATTCCTTCCATTCTCCCCCTATCCCCAGTTTGTACTGTGTCTTCTGCACCCCACTCAAGGCATCCGAACCTGCTGTTATGGTAACTGACACCTCTTCCTTGGTCCAAGTAGATGGATTGACGGATATAGAGGGAGCAGTCGGGCCTGTTGTGTCCTTTGTGATCTGACCAGCAGATATGAATGGTGTCTGTATGCCTTCGCCATTTAGTGCTGCTACATACACTTCATACACTCCGTCGGCGAGCCCAGTTATAGCCAATTCGGTACGTGTCGAGGAGGTTGTACCCGATGCGAGTACTTGTCCACCAGATTTTCGTATCTCGGTTTTGTAGTTGGTTCCAGCGGGATTACCATTGTTGTTCCAACTGGCCGTGACGGAGTTACCAGACTGTGTGACTGCTGCATCAGCGGGCGAGTTTGCCAGTGTATATTTGGCCGCAGAACTTGAATATCCCGTGTAGGAACCGACTGCATTTTTGGCCCGGACCGCAAAGGAATACTGCGTATTCGGTGTAAGTCCAGTCAACTGGCGACTGTTTGAGGTACCCGTATCGAAACTTTGATTGGTCGTTACATTTTTCAATTCATACGTCACGGAAGCGTCATTCGCCTTCTTATCCCAGTTCACCGTCATATTATTGCTGTTCACCGCTGCAAACGTCGGCGTTCCTGGAACAACGAAACTTCTCACCGTGAAATGGATAGTTCCGGCTGAAGACACTCCCCCTTTGTCATCCATCACCCATACCTGTAACGTATGTGTACCATCGGCGAGAGTGTCTGGTAACGTATAATTTGTGTTAAATGACTGATTCACACCTGTGGCCGTCATCTGTGTCAGGATGTTTTCCGCCCCACCGTCAATCGACCATTTTACAGTCAACAGATCTCCCACATCCGTGTCCCGGGTTGTACCGGAAATTTGCAGCTGCTCCCCTTTATAATAGGTCTGGCCCGAAGAAGGAGCTGATAGTGTAAATGAGGGCGGTGCATTTTTCGGACCAATGCCAACAATCGTAGAAAATTTCCGGGAAACCTGGTTTGCGGTTGCTTTGCCATTCCACCAAAATTGTGCAGCAGTATCACTCGCCGTTACGGTCTGCCCTGGCACAAAGGAAGATGGGGTAGAACCGCCTGTAAGTTGGGCATTATCCGGGCTGTTATATTGCCCCATGAAAATACGATCTGCGTCCACGACATTATACGTGTTGGCATAAAAAGCAGTTACCTGCACACCGCCGCTATAATTGCGCCAGCCGTTCTCAATCACTTCAAATGGTGAAGCATCATTGCCATTCACCATGGTATCCCAGTAGAACGTGCCTCCCAGATTGAGCGTCGAGCCGCTGCGATTAACAGCCTCCAGCTCCACTTTCATATAACCGCCTTGAGACGTGGCGTTGACGATGGATACTCGCAAAATATACTCGACATTGTCCTTTTGCCGGGACATTTCAATGACGTTGTTGTTGATTCGATAATAATTGAGCGGCAATGACTTAAAGTTAATGGGGGTTCCGTTGTGATCAATAATGGTGGATACATTTCCGGTATCTCCGCCGTAAAATACGTTGGTATTGGGAAGCAATACAATTCTGTATTTGCCATCACTGTTCATCTCCACCTTCACTTTGGAGGATTGAACAGCCTTCATGCTGTAGGTATCGGATACAATACTGATGCTTTCCACAGCTTCAGCCATAACGGCGGTTGCTCCCCATTCAGCGATCAGTGCTTGAGGTGAAAGCAAGGCAAAAGCCAGCACTACTTTGGTCAGTTGCTCGGCTTGTTTTTTCACCAATTTTCGGGATTTCTTCAACGTCTGCTCTCCTTTTCTGCACACCAAAAAAGGAGGCACCCCAACAAAGGAACAAAGTCCTCTGTTGGGGTGCCTCCCCTAACAAGTGTCATTTTTTCTTGATTATAACGATTCAAATAAGGAATGTAAATACCTTATATAAAGTGATACTCTTCATTCTGTAGGTGACCATCTATAAACTATGGCTGAGAAACCACTTGTACAATTCCGGGTTAGCATACGTTTCCGTCCAAGCATCATGATCGCCTTCCGGGTATATGGTCAGCTTCACATCCGCGTTCAACGCTTCCAGCGCATGAACAATCTTCTCGGATTCAGAAACATAAACGACGTCATCCTTCGCCCCGTGAAACGCCCAAATCGGTATATTACGCAGTTCTTCCGCTTTGGAAGGGTCTGCTCCCCCACATACAGGAGCCAATGCTGCAAATGTATTGGGGTAAAACAAAGGCAGATCCCAAGCACCATAACCGCCCATACTCAGACCTGTGATATATACCCGTTTTGGGTCAGCTGCTTCGTTTTCCAACACATGTTCCAGAAGAGCCATGACAGCTTCACGATGCATACCCCAAAATTCGTCCACAGGACATTGCGGGGAAATGACGATAAACGGAAAGCTCTTGTCCTGATCGGCAATAAGCGGAACCCCATTTGCTTTAAGCTTTTCCAGATCATCGCCTCGTTCCCCAGCACCATGAAGAAACAATATGACAGGCCACTTCTGATCCACAGCAAGTGGTTCCTCCGTCTCAGGAATGTGCAGCAAATAATCCAATGTGACAGTTTTGGTAATTTCTTTTACCAGTCGATGCCCGGTTTGGGACATATGCTCGCCTCACTTCTCATCTCTAATCTTTAACAACGCCTCGTCCAATGCTCCGACCACCCTGTCACACCATGTATCGAATTCCGGATCTTCGGTCTGTAATTCAGGATGAGCCAGGATATATTCTATGGTACTCCGGATTCCTTGATCGGCTCTTGTCGTTGCCACAAATTCCGGAACAAGCCTTTTTAATTTACCGTTATCAAATACAACCGTGTTCGCCTTGTCTCCCAGCAAACCGCCTCGAAGATCCTGATCACTGCACGCCGCCAGGAACTCGGAAGATACGTGAACGGCATGAAGTTTGACACCAAGCACACCTGCAATAATCTCATAGATCTGATTCCAGGTGACCGACTCATCCGAGGTAATATGTACCGATTCTCCAATGGCGTGAATGTTGCCCATAAGGCCAATGAATCCTTTGGCAAAATCGCGGTTATGCGTTATGGTCCAGAGCGATGTACCGTCACCATGAATGATTACCGGTTTATTTTCACGTATGCGCTTGATCACCTGCCAGCTGCCTTCTGCTCCGTGCACACCGAGAGGTACAGAACGTTCATTATAGGTATGGCTAGGACGCACGATGGTCACCGGAAATCCTTCTTCACGATACTGCTTCATCAGATAGTCTTCACAGGCAATTTTGTTGCGTGAATATTCCCAATATGGATTGGATAATGGCGTACCTTCCGTGATTCGATAGTCCGAAAGTGGCGTCTGGTAGGCTGATGCCGAACTGATAAATATAAACTGCTTCGTTTTGCCCTTGAACAAACGGTAATCTCTCTCCAACTGCGAAGGTACAAACGCAATAAAGTCTGCGACAACATCGAACTCCAGGTCGGCAATCAGCTCTGCAACCCGTGCCTCATCGTTGATATCGGCTTGAAGTATCTTCACTTCCGAAGGCAAATCATCGTTTCGATTGCCCCGGTTGATCAGATAAAGTTCGCAGCCTTCTTTGGCAAGCTGGTTGGTAATTGCTGTACTGATGGTACCTGTTCCTCCAATAAATAGCGCTTTCATTTTTGACCACCTCCAGATGGAATAAATCACTTTCAATATATCATGCCTAGAAAAGAGGAGCAAAGATTCGATTGCCGAGTCTCTGCCCCTCTCATTTTATATAACCTTCACCGTTCCGTAAATCATGTACATCCCGCAGTGAATTTCATATTCCCCAGGCTGCAGATTTTTGTCTATCGTGTAGTAATTATCTCCCTTTTGCATATACAGGTCCATGCCAAGTTTACTTGATCCAACAGATTTGACGTGTGTGACCTGCCGGGTAAGAATAAAATTTATTTTGGTGGGTACTCCGGATTTGACCTCAATTACGTCTGGTTCAAAACCGTCATTGCTTACGTTAACATCAATAACTTCATATCCTTTCAAGTCCTCCGCCGTCTCGGCTTTGGCCGTTACGGTACTTCCCGAGCCTGGGGACATGTCCTTGCCCATAAAATAAACCATAAAAGATCCCAGCAGCACGACTACAGTAAGACCCAGCGTTAGCCAAGGCCAGGTTTTGTTAATCCAGCTTTTCATCTCAACGCTCCTCTTTCTATGTTTCCATTCTATTGCAACTCTTTTTCAGCATACCCCATTCGGTTAAAAATGAAAATGACTCGTATGGGCCATAACGGCATGAAACATGAAGCAATCAAGTCAAATGTGTTCGTAAAAAAAGAGCCTGATCATTCAGGCTCTTACTCTTTCAGCTGTAGCTATTATCTTTACAACTCAATCTTTTTCCCCACTCAGGAATATAGAGGTGTATTTCGGCTTCTTCTCATCCGCAACTTGTAGATCTCTGGCAGCGCTACACCAATCAGCACCACGATAACCCCGATCCACTGCAATGCACTGACATGCTCGTGAAGCACAATGGACGAGAGCAACACCGCAATCGGAAGTTCAACTGCACCAAGAATTCCGGCCATGTCGCCTCCAATATGAGGGACACCTACAGCGAACAAAACCGGCGGGATAAATGCTCCGAAGAATCCGAGCAGTAATCCGAACACAAGCAGCTGGCTCCAGATTAAGCCGTTAAACAAGAACGTCGGCGGGAACAGGATGCATAGCAGGACCAGACCTCCTGTAACCATCCAAGCACTGCGAAATGCCGGATGTGCGGTTGGAACCGCTTTGCCGCTAAACAGTACAAACAGCGAGTAACTTACAGCAGCCATCAGTCCAAGTGCAATGCCCAGACCATTAAACTCGCCAAGCCCCTGTTCTAGGAAACCTGCTGCCAGCAAAGTACCGCCAAACAGAATAATCAATGTCAGGAAGGTTACTTTGTCAGGACGCTGACGTTTGCTAACGGCCTGAATCAATACACTAATCCACGTAAACTGGAACAAAAGAATAATGGCCAGCGACGCGGGAATGTACCGCAAAGACTGGTAATAGACGAGACCGGTAATCACGGTCGGCGTCCCTGCAGCCATCAACATCAAACGCTGCTTCCATGTTAATTTCTGGAATGCTTTTGCCACAGCTGCTGATGGTTTTCCATCTGCCTGTGAATTCCGTTTCATTCTAAACTTCGTGTATAATGCCAGCATCCAGGACAGGATGAAGCCCGTGATCAGCTGTGTGCCCACAACCTCTCCAAGTTTGTACCCTTCGCCGTAAGCCAGAACCACAATTGTGGATAAGATGCCATAGCTCATCGCTCCTGCGAGAACAGACAGATAATATTTCATTGTAAATAAACCTCCTGATGATCGAAAAATGCGTCCGCATGTTTGATCCATGCCAAGGTCACAGACACCATCCAAATGCAAAAAATCCTAACTACGAGCAAGGAATACAATGATTCCCTGGCATCGTAGTTAGGAAGTATAGGCTTCCCGTAGAGACCCTCGCCCTGTGTACACTTTCGGCCTGCGAGGTTATACGAAATGAAATATGCATTTGTTCATGATTCGTGTGTGACGACTTTTCATATATTACATGGCAGGTGAGGTGGTGTCAACCCTGATTCATCATTTAAATTTTTTCAATTCAAATTCAAGGCATCTGACAAGCGTTATTACGTTATTTCGTCGCTGTAGACTCCCAGGCCAACGTTTGTTGTAATCCTTCTCTAAGACCATGTAGATCCAATCCATCCACTGCAAAAGCTTCACGAATCAGGACCGGGGCTATGAATTCATCATATTTGCCAAGATACGGTGCTTCATCTTCAGCAAGTAACGCAGATGCGTCTTCGACCGTCCGACACTCACTCATGATTTCGGCCAAAAGTGTGCGGCCATCCACTTTGCCAGACACCACAAAATAATAGGGCTCCATGGGCACCACAGAACGCAAGGCCAGCTTGTCAGATAAATTATGCTTCATTAGTCGCTCCAGTGTTCGGAAAGACTTGCTTCCCACCCATGGCAGCACGTATAAGGAATCTCCACCCGCAGGAATGACGACCTGCTTCAGCAGGCCGCTCTCCCGTGCAAGACGTCGAGCACGCTCCAGACGATTCACCGCTTGCGGAGACAGATAAGGATATATCACCGTGTCTGACAGTACTTCACGCATTTTCTGTACAACGGCTGTGTGGATATCACCACCAGCACCGAGCCATAACGTGTCGACTTTGCCTTTGGCAGACTTTACGTACACCGATTTGTGCTTATGGTCCACCTCTTCCACTTTCCACAGTTTTCCGGCAAGGGAGAAACAGTAGCCAGGTGGCGGCACGGTTGTAATCGATCCAATCTCTTCGGAACCGTTCAGCACTTTATGCTCTTCATCATCTTTGAACACTGCGTAAAAGCGATAGTTATTAACGGTTTTCTCACCCGTAAGCCCAATAATTAATGTCCGATCCTCGGTCCATTGCAGATGATCTGTCTCAATCAGATAGTTCAGGAAGACCTCATATTGATCTGATCGAATCTGGGCAAAGGGTGCCAGCGATAGAATGGCTTCCGCCAGTTCCTTCGGTTCAGCTTCCCCCATGCTTTTCAGCATGCTCATGGTTTGATGATAGAGTACACCCATTGGCATTTGGCGGGCTTCCAGCGGCTCAACCCACTTGGTCTTTAGATACAATTCAATAACAGCAATGGCACGCAGTAGTGTCCAGGGCATGCGCGCAGGGAGCTGAGCCTCTTCATCCTCTTCCTCCGGACATACAAATAGCATCTCGGAAGCCATATCCTCACGCCTGCCTGATCGTCCAAGACGCTGCACAAAGCTCGATGCACTATAAGGGGCTCCAAGCTGCACAACCCGCTCCAATTCACCCAGGTCGATACCGAGTTCCAACGTTACGGTAGCCGCAGCTACGGCTGGACCTGATCCCGTCCGCAAAGCGGCTTCCGTCTCTTCTCGCAGCATGGCGGAGATACTGCCATGATGCACATGAAAGACATCTCGCTCCTGTCTGCGTGCAGCGACACGGCGCATCTCCAGGATGGTGACTTCGGCATCCGTCCGGCTGTTTGTAAAAATCAAAGCTTTCTTGCGATAGGTACTCTCATAAATGAAGTCGTAATAAACTTTACGTGCGTTATGCAGATGTTCGGCCTGTTCTTCATCCCGTGCATCCGGAAACGAAAAATGCTCCACCCGCAGACGCAGCTTGCGACCACCAGGGGAAGAAACCACATCCACCCCCTGGTGAGTTCCGGCAGCGAGCCAGGCTGTAGCTGTATCATAATCACTCAGTGTCGCAGATAACCCCACTCTTCGCGGTTTACATCCAGCCATACGCTCCATTCGCGCGAGCTCACTTAACACCTGAATGCCACGATCTGCCCCCATGAATGCATGTACTTCGTCAATAATGACATATCGCAGATCATGAAACAGAGCCGGAATTGCATTGGGGCGATTCATTAACAGACCTTCCAGCGATTCAGGCGTAATCTGAAGCACACCGGATGGATGTCGCATGAGACGGGTTTTCTCTGCCTGGGGCACATCCCCATGCCAGTGCCATACTGGAATGTTCCCCTCTGACAACAAATCCTTTAGTCGCTCGAATTGGTCATTAATCAATGCCTTAAGCGGCCCAATGTACAGAATGCCTACAGATTTGGAGGGTCGTTCGTACAGCTCGGTCAGTGCAGGAAAAAAAGCCGCCTCCGTTTTGCCGGAAGCAGTTCCTGCGGCAATCAGCATATGATGCGGAGTATGAAAGCAAATATTACAGGCCTCAATCTGGGCGGGCCGGAGAGACTCCCACCTTTTTTTATAAATAAATTCCTGGACAAAAGGTGCAAGCCGATAGAAAGGATTCTCACTCATAAGTCGAACTCCGCCAGAAAATCGTCCAGATCATCGGAAGAGGATGAAGAATCAGTTGCTTTTCCTGTTTCCTGCGGTTTCAATGCCCGTTCACCAAGCAATTGGGCATAGGTCACTTCGGGATTCTGGTGGAGCGTATGGAGCACATCCATGAAATCCCGTACCACTTCCCGTGTGGTCAGTAACTCATCCGCACCGAGTCGGTTTACCGCGGTTTGCATAAAATCAACTAAATCTTCATCTGTCAGAGTTGCACTGTATCCAAAATGCATGGCATGAATCTGGCGCAGCTTCTGCAAGAGAATCAGAATCTCTTCATGGGACAACATCGAAAGTTTCAGGATCGGTCCGGTATAATTCGCATATGCTCTTGCTGCATAGCGGCCATCAATGAGTCTGGAGCGGAGTGCTTCGTAACTGAACAACCCTCGTCTCTCATCTTCCACAAATTGCGGTGTGCCACCTACAAAAATGCCAAGGTGTTCTGCTTTTCCCTGCATCGTATCATTGAACATGGTGAGCAGCTTCTCGTAGTTGCTTTGCCGAGAAATGCTGTTTGTAATTTTATATAGATTCACTGCTTCATCGATAAACAGCAGCAGTCCCTTATAACCGATCCGTGCCGTAAATTCGGACCATAATTTGAAGTAGTCATACCAGTTATCATCGTCAATGATGACGCCGACAGCCAGCTCTTTCTTCGCTTCCGTCTTGGTGGCGAATTCACCTCTCAACCATCGCAGCGCTGCCTGTTTGCGGTCATCATCCGCCAATTTATACCCGTTCCAGTACGAAGCCAGCACCTTGGCAAAATCGAAACCATGAACCAGATTCTGCATTTCATTCGTTACGGCATAGATCTGCTTCTCCACTTCAGCGGGAAGTGCAGGATCATCCGGGCTCAAGCCTTGGCTCTGCATCACTTGTTGCTGAAGACTGGCGATCCATTTCTGCAAAATCGGTTCCAGCGCGCCGCCATCCGGACGTGTACGAGTAGACAGACGAATCATCAGCTCACGGTATGTTGCTAGCCCCTGACCCTTGGTTCCCACGAGTCTGCGCTCCGGTGACAAATCGGCATCCGCCACAACGAATTCCCGATCCATCGCATAGTTGCGAATCATCTGTAAAAGAAAGCTTTTGCCGCTGCCATATCTTCCTGTAATCAGCTTAAAGGCCGCTCCCCCTTCTGCAATGTTATCCATGTCCCGCAAGATTGCGTCGACTTCAGCCTTCCGGCCAACAGCGATCTGCTCCAGTCCGATTCGTGGTACAACACCCGCTGTCAACGAATTTACCAGCGCAGTAGTCAGCCGCTTCGGTATTTTGAATTCTGTCACTATCCTATCACCTCTTCACTTGTTCAAACACATTCATATATTCCGAAACCAGGCGATCCCCTTCTACCAGCAGATCACCAATCGTTTCCATAGCCACATCATTTATTTCATCCAGCAGAAGTGCAGGCATCGTGCCATAACGCTCAGCAACTCGCATTAGCTCCGTATCCGGATTATCGCCAAGCAGGGCATGGATGGCCTGTACATGCTGAGGAGAGAGCATCCCTGAGAAATGTGCCCATTCTTCATCCAGATCAGCAGAAGAGGCTGCCTCCCATTGCAGAGTCAATGGCTCCGTGCCCGCTTGTCCTTCGGAAGTGCTAATGTGGACTTCAACGCACGGCTCCTGCTGGGTGCACGCCTTCGTATCTTGTTGTATTTCTTTTACATCATCCGTTTCGTGAACTGAATTCGGGATTAACAACGTCGCTCCCCTATTCCCATCTTCGCAAACCGGATCTTCCTCAATCATGAGCGCTCTCCGTACATACTCGCTTTCCTGCTGCAACGATGCAAGTTTCTCTGTATCAATTTGGATCAACGGTTGCTCTACCGCTGGCACGTGTTCGGCTGCAAAGGCTTTGTCCAAGTAACGTTCAATCACATTTGCAAGCTCAGGTTCAAGGGTCTTTCCGCGAAGTCGCCCTCTGAAACCGAGCAGTTCACGACATTTATTTTCGGTACATCGAAATATGCGGGTTACGAACTGAACAAAATCGGCATGCTCTCCAATCGGCACGTATGTAAGCTGAACCGATTTACCATATATGGAGTCGTCATATACAGCTTTGCAAAACAGCATGCGTTCCATGGTCCGTTCCTTATTCAGTAGTTCAAACTGATCTAATATCCCCGCCTCGCGTGTGCGCAGAAGATAAGAATCGACCAAAGACATCACTCGCGGAATGTACTTTTCCAGCACTTCTTTGCCGCCATCCCTGTAAAATTTGCTGAGTGTTATGTCGTAATCGTAGTATCGTTGTAGCAGTTTCAGCGAGATGTCCGATATATGATTGTTCAGCAGCCGTTGCAACTCCATATCCAGAACCTCCATGGGCAGATATCCGCTAGTGAGGTCCACCATCTCGGAAATGGACATATTCAGCTTGTGTACCAGTCCATAATCAATGATCCACTCCTGCATATACACATCCAGTTGCAGAAGGCGTTCACGGTAGTTGATCCACAGTTCTTTTAATTGATCATAACCAGATTGGGGCTCCTGCCAACCAATTCCGTTAATCAGCTCATAAATGTGAACAAACAGATAGGAGAGATCCGTATCCGGGAATCGCCCTTGCCGCACTTCGGTCCTCCAATACATATACCACTTGCGTTGGGGTGCATTCATAACACCATAGGTCGGCCAATAACTCATGAAAGGAACCCATGGAGCTTCCTCCCCCTCCACCTCTGCGAGCTGCCTCGCCTCCTCCACAAATCGTCTCTCCGAAGACAATATGCCGCCTGACAATGTTGGATTGAGATCAACACGGACAATCGTTGAACGATCAGGAACGGGAACAGCAGCTGTCTCTGGCTCCTCACTTAAATCTATCTCCATAAATTCCAGTTGTCTTGAATCCTCTTTCATCGAACTCTATTTCACCATCCTTCACCAAAGAATACGAACAGGTGTATCCATATGCCTCATTATAGCACTTGTTTTGTGTCTGCGGTGGCGAAAATAGGACTTTCCCTTTAACAACAAAAAAGAGATGCGGTTCAAACTGATATCCAGTTTAACCCACACTCCTCTATACGGTATTACTATATCCTATATCACTTCAATAAGGCATTCAGAATTTCGTTTTGCGAATTCATTTTATAATGTATCTGTACAAATCCATTGATCAAGCAAACGGAATGTTTCCGAAGCCGTATGCACCATCATGTCATGATCTCCTTCCCTGGAAATGGACTGGCGGAGCAGCTCCGTGAACTCGGCCCATCTAGTTCTCGTTTCCGTGCCATAGGCATTAAAATATTCCAAACCCCGATCCGCTTCAATTGGCAGGAACTGTGACAATCGTTTGGTCATGATCTGACCTCCGTTGGTAGATCCTTCAATGACATATAAATAACCGAACAATCTGGCAGGTGTCGAGATATCCGGAAGGTCTTTACATAAAGGAACCTGACTGATTTCCTCTTCACTGTCGCCAAGATTCCGCAGGTCATTTTCAAGCAAAGTCGCTTTACCTCTAATCCCGATATCCAGTCCCGTGCTATCCCAGAATGGTAGCTGTACCGCCTGATCTTCCAATGGTTTCAGGAACCCGTAAAATTTCTCCAGATATTTCTTATACGCTCCCAGGCTAATGGTTTGATTCATAATAGCCCTGGCATATTCGTTCTGTTCCACTTGTCTGTGATAATGAGCCGTCTCACTCTTCAGACGTTCCATAATGGTACTGGCTGTCATATAATCATCACCTTTCCAAGTCTAGGGTTGTCGTGGCTACTCCATTTAATGTGTATAAAGGTTCTATATAAGTATACTTTTTCTTGTACGAGAAAACGATATGAATCTGATCATCAGAAAAGGCATATCCATAATGCTGTTCTTCCATCAACATGATACACTGGGCATATCCTGTTATTGGAGGAATGTTACATATGAATATAACCATTCAACACATTATAGACCACCTTACTACCGAAGTTGAGTTTCCTGAAAACACGGTGGATCAATTGATTACGGGCTCTCCCAGTCAGAAGGTCACAGGCGTCTTTGTAACTTTTATGCCTACACAACATGTAATTGAGCATGCGATACAGCGTGGAGTTAATCTAATTATCGCTCATGAGCCTCCCTTCTATAACCATCATAGCCATACCGATTGGCTTGCCGAAGATCCTGTCTATAACACGAAAAATAGTCTGATCAACGAAGCGGGTATCGCCATCTATCGCTGTCATGATGCCATTCACCGCTATCAACCGGATGGCATTACGGAAGGATTGGTTCATGCATTAGGATGGTCATCTTATGTAGAGCAAAGAAGACCGGAAACCGACATTCTATCCCTTCCGGGAGGAACAACAGTCGAAGATATTGTCCACCATATTAAAAATAAACTTGGAATAGAATATGTGCGGGTGGTCGGCAGTCCAACAATGATCTGCACACGTGCAGCAATTCTGGTCGGTTTTCGAGGAAACGGTCATCTGACCATTCCCCTGCTGCAAGACGAAGGACTGGATCTCATTATCGCAGGTGAAGGATTTGAATGGGAAACACCGGAGTACATCCGTGATGCTGTGCAACAAGGAAAACAAAAGGCTCTTATTATGATGGGACATGCCGAAAGTGAGGCTTCCGGTATGAAAATGTTAGCAGAGAGAATGGCGAAGAACTTTCCTGAACTGCCTGTTCACTTTGTAGGAGAGCAACCTGTATACAGAGTACTTTAGATGCGGTAAATTCCAAGCTGAGGACATTTGTCCTTGGCTTTTCGAGTGAATTTATCATTTAATAGAAATCGAAGAAGTAATGATGCGACAAGGAGAGTACCACCATGAGAGGAATTATTTTTGCACTATTAGGCGGTGCATGTATCACCCTGCAAGGGGTTGCCAATACCCGAATCAGTACGGACATGGGCACCTGGCAAGCCGCAACGATTACCCAGCTCACCGGGTTCATACTGGCGGCTCTGATTCTAGTGTTTGTACGTGACATCAATCTACAAGGATTAAAGCAAGTGAAACCCATGTACCTTGCGGGAGGTGCATTTGGAGCAGTTATCATTTTTAGTGAAGTTACGGCAATCCAGCAAATCGGGGTAACGTTTACGATCTCCGCCCTGTTGATTGCCCAGCTGTTCCTGACCTTTATGGTCGACAGTAACGGATGGTTTGATGTTGTGAAGCAGAAAATGAAACTACCGCAATTTCTGGGTATAGCCTTAATGGTGACGGGCGTCATTATTATGAAACTATAGCTGGTTGAGTATAAAGTCGGGGGTGAAATACGTTATGGAAGAAATCCAGGATGAGCATCAATTGTTACACTATTTGAAGCAGTATCAACTCGAATCGGTATTTCACGAGCCCCTGCGTCCACATATGACATTATGCCACTTCGAGAAGTGTGAATTGATCTGCCGCGAAGGGGAATTATCCGAATATTTGTACGTACTGGTTGAAGGGAAGATCAAAATCTTCACGACCTCATCTCAGGATAAAACACTTGTGCTTTGCTTCAAGACACCGTTAGAGGTGGTTGGTGATATCGAGTACGTTCGGGAAAGCAACATCGTCAACACCGTACAGGCCGTCTCACCTGTCGTGATGCTGCGCATTCATTATAAATGGCTGGCTGAACATGCCAGCGAGTATGCACCTCTGTTGAAATTTTTGCTCAAAATCATATCCCACAAGTTTTATATTGATTCGAACTTCTCCAATTTTAACCTGATGTATCCGGTCGAGGTTCGATTAGCCAGCTATTTGCTCTCCATCTCTACCGAAGAAGCAGGAACAGTTGTCCACGAAGAACTGGACGCCTTCAATCTGACGGATATTGCGAATCTGATCGGTACGAGCTATCGGCATTTGAATCGGGTGATTCAGAAACTGTGTGAGGAGGGATTAATCATGCGGGATCAGGGATTTATAATGGTCAAAGATCGGGCAGGTCTGGCAGAAGTGGCGGGGCACAACATCTATGAATAAGGAGAGCTACATCTATGATCATTACAGGTATTTTGCTTGCGTTACTGGCAGGTTCTCTGGTCAGTCTGCAGACCATCTTTAATAGTAAGGTAAATGAACGTACTGGCTCGTGGTCCACGACAACGATGGTGCTTTTCACCGGATTTATTGCTTCGTTTCTGATTTCTCTGCTGGTGGAGGGCAAAAATACGTTCAGCTTCCAACATATGCAGCCCTGGTATTGGCTTAGCGGAGCGATTGGGGTTGGGGTGGTCTTCTGTCTCGTTCAGGGCATGAAGCTGCTCGGCCCCACCTTTGCCATCTCCATTGTACTCACATCCCAGCTAAGTTTCGCCCTGCTCTTTGATTCCATGGGGTGGCTTGGACTGGAGCAAATTCCATTTTCGTGGAACCAACTTCTAGGGGTTCTTGTCATCGTCGGCGGCATCGTATTATTCAAGTTTGGCGGCAGCAAATCGGCAAAATCGAAAAAATCTCCTGGTGCATGGCAATCCGACTCCTAGGAGAACAATAAAAAAAGAGTGTCTGTCCAATCCCGTTGATTGGCTAGACACTCTTTTTGGCCATTGACCATGTATCGTTCAATTCGCTTAAACGAACTCTACGTTATGGTACACTTGCTGAACATCTTCAAGGTCTTCCAGGGCATCGATCAGTTTCTCGAACTGAGCTTGTGCATCCTCTGGAAGTTCAATATGGTTTTGCGCCAGCATCGTCAGCTCGGCTACGGTGAACTCAGTAACACCCGCAGCTTTAAATGCTTCTTGAACCGCATGGAATTGATCTGGCTCGGCGTAGACGATAACCGACTCGTCCTCATCCACGATATCACGTACATCCACATCTGCTTCAAGCAGGATTTCAAGTACTTCTTCCGAATTTTTACCTTCAACCCCGATTACCGCAGTTGGATCAAACATATAAGCAACAGAACCACTCACACCCATGTTACCCGCGTTTTTGTTAAATGCGGAGCGCACTTCCGGTGCTGTACGATTCACGTTGTTGGTAAGGGCATCCACGATAACCATGGCACCATTGGGCCCGAAACCTTCATAACGCAGTTCTTCATAGTTCTCGTCCCCGCTGCCTTTTGCTTTTTCCATGGCGCGATCGATAATCGCTTTGGGTACGTTATACGTTTTGGCACGTTCCAGCACGACTTTCAGTGCGCGGTTCGCCTCCGGGTCCGGTTCGCCCTTCTTGGCAGCTACATAAATCTCAACGCCGAATTTGGCATAGACCCGGCTTGTATTTGCATCTTTTGAAGCTTTTTTTTCTTTAATATTATTCCACTTACGACCCATATCGTTTCCGCTCACTTTCAACATATAATCTGCTTTCTACTTTGTCATTATATCTTGTTGGGCGTACTTCAACAAGTTTAGACTCACGAAAAAATGGTAAAAGACAAGTAGACCTAACGTTCAAAATTTTAAGTTTAGTTCCATAAACGCCAAAGAAGCACCTCCCTAGGGAATGCTTCTTTGCACAACATAAACTAATCAGGCATGAAACTGCTGACCGTCCAGCACTTCAGGCACATAACCTGCACGAATAACGAAATCCCCGAAATGCTCTCCCTCATTGCGCTCTTTGGCATACTGATTCACCATCGGAGTCAATGTATCCAAAATTTCTTTTTCGCCAATATTTTCTTTGTACAATTTGTTCAGGCGATGCCCGGTAAAACTTCCCCCAAGATACATATTGTATTTGCCCGGAGCTTTACCGATAAACGAAATCTCGGCCAACATCGGTCTTGCACAGCCGTTCGGGCAACCTGTCATACGAATAACAATCTCTTCGTCTCTCAGTCCCGCTTCGTCCAGAACAGGCTCAAGCTTGTCGATCAGAGAAGGCAGATATCGTTCGGACTCCGCCATCGCAAGGCCGCAGGTCGGAAGAGCAACACAGGCCATGGAACTTCTCCGGAGTGCCGAGTAATGAGCACCA
The DNA here is from genome assembly GCF_014844075.1 of Paenibacillus sp. JNUCC-31. NCBI lineage: Bacteria > Bacillati > Bacillota > Bacilli > Caryophanales > Paenibacillaceae > Paenibacillus > Paenibacillus sp. JNUCC31. The sequence continues at coordinate 6,610,039 of NZ_CP062165.1, read as the reverse complement.
TCCGTCAGATTGTATTGCTCAATCAGCGCCTCAATTTTTTTCTTCTTCTGGCTGCTTACATTACCAATAATCAGGTTTTGGTTGGCAGTCAGGCGGAAATCTCCAGTATGAACTTTCGCAATTTCACGCAAGCCCGTCATGAGTGGATAACCGTCCACATCCTTCACTCGTCCATTTTGAATGAACAATGTGTAGTGCCATCTGCCGTTGCTGCCTTTCACCCAACCGTAACGATCTCCATTATGATCAAAATGGAATTCGCGCGCCGCATCCAGCTTCCAACCGAGACGACTGGTTAGTTCCTCCACGAACCAAGCCAAGCCGCGGTCATCGATTGTATATTTAAAACGGGCATGCTTACGAACTGCACGATCCCCATAATCACGCTGAATCATTACCGTTTTCTCCGCGACATCAATCATTTGCTCTGGTGTGCAGAAACCAATGACTTTGGAGACCTGAGGATAAGTCTTCGGATCACCATGAGACATCCCCATACCACCGCCGACAGAAACGTTGAAGCCTTGCAGCTTGCCGTTCTCTACAATAGCGATAAAGCCGAGATCCTGAGAGAACACATCTACATCATTGGATGGTGGAACGGCAATCCCAATTTTGAACTTACGCGGCAAATACACTTTGCCGTAAATCGGTTCTACTTCTTCATCGTTGTCCTGAGAATCGATAACTTTCTCCCCATCCAGCCACAGTTCATGATAAGCACGGGTACGTGGGTCCAGATGATTGCTCACCTGGCATGCCCATTCATATACTTCGGCATGAATATCCGATTGATCCGGATTCGGGTTGCACATCACGTTCCGGTTGACGTCGCCACACGCAGCAAGGGTGCTGAGCAACGAATCATTCACTTCACGAATGGTATTTTTGAGGTCCCATTTGAGGACACCATGCAGTTGAAATGACTGGCGTGTCGTCAGACGAATCGTCTCATTCGCATATTTATGCGCAACACGATCCATCATCAGCCACTGCTCGGGTGTAACGATTCCTCCCGAAGCACGCACACGCAACATGAATTGGTAGGCAGGCTCCAATTTGGATTTATTCCGCTCATTACGCAAGTCACGGTCGTCTTGCATATAACTTCCGTGATGTTTCATCAGGCGGTTATCATCCTCCGGAATCGCTCCACTGATTCGATCTGCCAGTGTTTCAGTCAGACTTCCGCGCAAGTAGTCACTTTTGATCTTTATATCTTCCACATCGCTGTTCACACGCTGCGGGTTAAGTAAGTTATTATAAGCCATGCTGCTTTCTCCTCTCGTATCCACGGGATACCTTATCCGCCACATGTTCTGGAATTAGTACACATCCCGCTGATAACGTTTTTCCTGTTGCAACCGTGTCAGATATTCCGCTGCCTGTTCAGGTGTTAAGCCACCCTCTTGTTCAAGAATTGTTGCGAGTGCAGCATGAACATCATGTGCCATTCGTTTCTCGTCACCACAGATATATATAACTGCACCGTCCTGAATCCACCGATACATCTCTTTGCTGTGTTCCAGCATCCGATGCTGCACATATACTTTCTCTTCCGCATCACGGGAAAAAGCCACATCCATCTTCGTAAGAACGCCGTCTTTGAGCCAGCGCTGCCATTCGGTCTGGTAGAGGAAATCCGTGGAGAAATGCTGATCACCGTAGAACAGCCACGTCTTGCCTTCTGCACCCGTCTCTTCACGCTCACCAAGGAAGGATCTGAACGGAGCTACACCTGTACCAGGACCGACCATAATGATTGGAACATCCGGGTTGTCGGGTAATTTGAAGTTTGGATTTTGCTGAATAAAGACAGGCAATGTATCACCGATTTCGGTTCGTTCAGCCAGATGAACAGAGCATACACCGTAGCGCTCTCTGCCATGCGACTCATAACGTACGGTACGAACGGTAAGATGAACTTCATCCGGGAAAGACTTCGAACTGCTTGCGATCGAATATAGACGTGCCGGGATTTTACGAAGCACAGCTATGAAGGAAGCCGCCGAAATGCCTTTGAGTCCGTAATCCTGTACCAGATCCAGCAGATCACAGCTGTTCATGACCTTGCGGAATTCCGAACCATCTGCAAGCAGAGCAGGTAGTCCGCTATCCGGACTCAGCTTTGCAAGCTGTTCAACAACCGGTTTCGTAACAGCGGTAATTTCGAAATAACGCAGCAGTGCTTCACGCACAGATACCTGCTCTCCGCTTTTATTAACCGTAACGCGCTCATCTGCATTCCATTCCATGGTTGCAATCAACTCATCCACAAGTCGTGGGTGATTCTCAGGGTATACACCCAGGCTGTCGCCCGGTTCATAGTCCAGATTGGAGCCCTCCAGAGACAACTCAATATGACGCGTCTCCCGGTCAGACCCTCTGCCGTTCAAGTTCAGATTTTCCAGCACTTCCGCCTTGAAAGGATTCGTCCGGTTGAACTCGGATTCATCGCTACTTCCTGCCGCTCCAACGGCTTCACTGGTTACCGTCCCCGCAGATGCCGGTGTGCTGCTGAGTGAAGCAAGTACATCATTCATCCACTCTGCTGCCGCTTCATCAAAATCAACATCACAGTCCACACGGGGTACAAGCGCTGTTCCGCCAAGCTCTTGCAAGCGAGTATCAAAATCCTTTCCTGTCTGGCAGAAGAACTCATACGAAGTATCTCCCAGAGCCAATACAGAGTAACGCAGTCCATCGAGCTTCGGAGCCCGTTTGCTATGCAGGAATTCATGCAGCGGAATCGCATTATCCGGCGGTTCGCCCTCTCCATGCGTGCTGACAATAATGAGAAGATTCTCTATTTTTTTCAGTCCGTTTGGTTTGAAATCCCCCATTGCAGACAGGGTCACCTGGAGTCCCTGCTCTTCCAGCTTTTTCGCCAGTTTCTTGGATAGTCCACTGGAATTTCCCGTTTGTGACCCAAAAAGTACGGTTACTTCCCGAGAAACCGTCGGTGTATTTGCAGGTGCCGCACCTGCCGATTGTACAGGCTGTTGTATCCCACCAGCGGGTGCGGTCACAGCTGCATTCCCCTGAATGGCTGTCAGATATCCGCTTAACCATGTTTTCTGTCCATCGTTCAATGTAGGAATAAGGCGATTGAGCAATTCAATCTGTTCCTGATTAAAAGGGCTGTTTGTCACTTGAAGTTCCACCATTTGCCACCTCGCGCATTGCGTCAATTTTAATTCCTACTAAAATGATCATATTAATTTCTACTAATTAGAACCTAACACACGGGGTCTTGAGGGTCAATTTCGATGATTTTATGGCATTTATCAGTTTCGCTGATAAAGGACAGAACAAAAACAAATAACCTCCTCTTCAATCAAAGTGTACCCTTTGTAAAGGACATTTTAAATGGAGGGAGGCTTTTGTTTTATTTTCATTTTGGCGATCAGTTCAGGTTGAATTCGAAAGCGGAATATAGTCACTAAAATGATCTTCCAGCACTTTGCTTTTATCTCCATATACTTTGTCCAGATGATTCTCTCCCCACAGACAGATACGGTCGATGATTTCCTGCAGTGTCAAGCCATATTCGGTCAGCTCATACTCTACCTTGGGCGGAATCTCGGGATGAATAATTCGATGGATGATTTCATTCTTTTCCAGATCACGAAGCTGCTGGGTAAGGACCTTTTGAGTAATGCCAGGAATGGCTCTGCGAAGTTCACTTGTTCGTTTTTTACCTGATATCAGTTGATGCAGAATAAGAATCCTCCATTTTCCACCGACCAGTTCCAGCATCGCCTGCACACCGCTCTCATATCTTTTCAGTTCCTGTTCCACTCGTTATCCCCCTTAAATCACATATATGTATATCCATTATTAAAAGTAACCGAAGAACCTCAAGGTATCTACAGCACTCGAAGGTGCGTACTTCTCAATAAGATGTCATGAATCTTATAATAACATTGGTCAGCACGCTAAACCAAAAATTGAAGGAAAAAAGGATGGTTACTTATACATGAAAATCAAACTGGTCGTTACTCACCCAAGACAGGATTCTCTAACATTTGCCGTGATGAATCGTTTTATAGAAGGTATAAAGGAGAATGACCACGAAATCGATATCCTCGATCTGTATCGTGATGGATTTGATCCGTTATATAGCGTAGAAGATGAGCGAGATTGGCAAAACCCCGATAAGCAGCATGCCCCTGTAATTCGCAAAGAGCTGGATCGTGTGCTCGCGGCGGATGCCATTGTATTTGTATTCCCGATCTGGTGGTACAACGTTCCTTCCATGCTTAAAGCCTATCTGGACAAGGTATGGAACATGGGGCTGCTGAACAAGGCAAACTCCAAAAAGGCACTCTGGATTGCGCTAGCTGGAGGAACAGAGGCATCATTCCATAAATACGATTATTACAACATGATTTCGAATTATCTGAATAACGGGATCGCAGGCTATGCAAGAATGCAGGAATCCCGAGTCGAGTTTCTCTATGAAACCATATCCGAATCCAAAACGCATATCGAAGGTTTGTTGGAACAAGCGTATCAAATCGGCAGACATTACAATTGACCTTGGCAATTGGACAGAAGGCTACTCATTTGGTTGAGAAGCAGACTTTCACCGCCTAGTTATTGCCCATGCCAGGCGTACAAGTAAAAGGCTTACGTCATCCTGTAATCCAGGTTGACGTAAGCCTTCTCTCCTTACACTACAATTGTTGCTATCGTCATTTAGGCCAAACCATTTTGCTCATTATCGCATACAGCAGCGCTGCCGATTCAGCACGAGTCGCATGGGCAAGAGGTTTCACCTCGTTGTTGTATCCACCGACGATGCCCAGATTTACAAGCAGGGCTACACTGTTACGGGCATATGACCGGATCATCGAAGCATCGCGGAAATGAGCGAGGCTATCCTCCGATACCGATTCGGGCTCGACCAGTCCGGCCGCTCCAAGCGCCCTAACCGTCAGCGTCATCATTTCCTGACGGGTAATGGTTGCTTCAGGCATAAAGCGCCCATCCCCGGTGCCGCTGGTGATGCCAAGCGCACGCGCCATGGTTACCGCTTCATAGTAGGGCGCCTCTGCACTGACATCAGTGAACGCATTCCCGCTTGAGGCGTTTAAGCCCAGTGCGGTTATTAACCACTGCACGTATTGACCACGCGTCATATCCGCTTTGGGATGCAGCTGGCGTGGATCACCGTTTGCCTCCGCATCAATCACTCCCCGAACAGCCAATGCCTCCATCGCTTTCTTGGCCCACTGTACTTCTGTAAGGTCAGTGAACGTGTGCTCCACAGACATAACAACATAATTTCCTGCCGGTGACGTTGTAGAGAATATAACTTCACCGCTGTTTGCATCGTAATGACTTTGCGGCAACGGGGTTGCCACACCGCTCGCGTCAATGGCAAACGCTACAATCCTTTCCTGCTGGGCAGCTTGCGCTGATTTGTAAGGCAGATGGAGCGTCAACTCGCCCCCCAATGGCCATTCATGACCATCCAGATGCAGTTCAAGTTGAACCCCATGCTGCGTGCCAAGTTGATTGGCGGCCGATTGCGGCAGCACTGTTCTGATTAGTCGTACCGAAGCGATCTCCTTATCCTTCACATCCTTTGTTAACACTGTCGCGGGAAGCTTTAACGTCCCGAGTTCCGTAACGATATGAAGTATGTGTGACTCGCCATGATCCAACAGCGCAGACACGGGCAGGGACACTTCATAAGCCGTCGCTCCCAAGATCGGCTTCAGCCGTAGTTCAACCAAACGTTGGCCAGCATCTGTAAAGGGAGCAACTTTGAAAGCCTCTCTAATTGTTGAAGCTTCCACTTGGGTCTTTACTTCACCCTTCTGGTCAGGCTTACCTTGCAGCACTAGAACGGAGCGGTCCTTTTGCAGCTCAGGTTTGGGTGAAGGAGCCCCTGTGCTTGGGATACCGCCTCCTGCCTGCTCTCCGGAGTTGCCAGAGCCACTTCCTGAATTCCCACCTGAATTGCCGCCTGTACCTCCACCTGGGTTACCGCCCGAACCATCGGGGTCTGTTCCTCCAGGGGTAGACACATAGGCTGGCACCGTTACTGTCAACGGCCCTGTCATGGATTTACTATCGTCAGAGGTTCGAGTAATCTCCAATTCTAGCGTTACCTGCGTTTCCTTCGATGGCGGTATGATCGTTCCATCGATTTGAATGACGGACGGTACCGAACTGGAAGCGATCTCCACCGCAAATCCTTGCGGCGCTTTCGGCAGCTCCAGCCTCTTTGCACCTGCAGAAGGCTGCTCCAGTGCTGTAATGCTTGCAGCCACATCGGCAGCGGTCTGTTGGGCCGTAAACACCTGATAAGCGGAGGACAAACCGCGTATCGAATGCCCCGCCGCGTCAAAAGCTTCCACTTTATAATAATAACTGGTGCCGGGACTCAATCCGTTGTCCGTGTATTCCCGCAAACTGCCGTTGTAGATGACATGGTACTCTCCTTTCTCGCGCTCCGAGCGATAGAGCTTGTAGCTCGCTGCACCGAGAAGAGCATCCCAACGGAGTGATGTACTCGTTGCAGCCGTTATATCGGCATTCAGTCCGACGCTATCGTCTGTGGATGGCACGGCATCAGGCTTGGCGATCAAGATCCAGCTGATTAGCGGGTCCTGTGATGCCGTATTGCGTACGGTCAATTCCAGCTTGTTGTCCGAAACGACAATGCCTGTGTGGGCTCTAACACTGGCTGGCGTATAAGCAACGGCACCGGTATTCGTGCCGTTGATGAGGAAATTCGCTTTGCGCGACGTGTTCGTCCACGGATCGTTGAATCCGGCATATATATCGTATGTCCCGTTCGCCACATCAAAGGTATAGGTCAGATCACTGCCTTTGGGCGAGTTGCTGACATTACCTCCATTCAAATAACGTACGGTTGAGAACATATCCCCGCCGCTCGAACCGGAAGGCAGCGCATCGGCGCTGACGTAACCCCAAGTCCGTCCCTCCACAGGCGCGTACATTTGATCCGCTGTACCCGAGTTGGCAAGCGAGCCTTTCATGTAGGAACCCATCAGCTTATAATCCGCCGTTTCGTATCCCCCGCTGTTCACGAAATACAGTGCATTCTCCGGAATGACATATACACGGACCGCCTGCTTTTTGTTACCAAACTCCGGTGTCGTTACCTGCAGTGTGATCGGGCCGGGTTTCGCAAAATCTTCTGCCGTCATGACCCGGTTATCGATCGTCCATACCGCTGGGGTTGACACAAGCGTACCTCCGTCACGCACATTGACCATCGTAGGCAGGGAAGGTACTTTCCCGAGCGGCACAGCTTCCGGCATCGGATCAGCGATGTCCACCTTGCCCATTGAATTCAGCAGATCGGGCGTCCAGCTGTCGTACCATCGGATTGCAATGTCAGAGCCTATTCCGAACTCAATGGGCAAGAAAACGTATTTTGCCCCGTCGTTTGAGAAATTGCCGCCGTTCCATGTGTCTCCCACGTAAATGAATTTTCCTTTTTCCGGATCGACTGGAATGACCGACGTAGTCTGCGTACCGAACGCCTTACCCGGATCGGGATCGCTCGGCAATGTGCGTACGAACGGATTGTTCATCGTTGACCAAGGACCAAAAATGCTATCCGCCACCGTCACTTTGTTTTCGTTAGGGGCCCAGCCGGACGCGCCGGAGGTCAGAATATAATATTTGCCCTGATACTTGAACATCGCGGGCGCTTCACGCTGTCCGCCTGGGAACACCCGCACGTAATCAACACCGTATTCAGCCTGATAAGTGGAATCCCGTACCGGATTGCCTTTGTCATCCGTTCGTCCTTCCTTATGCCACCCTGTTACGTCACTGTAGTCTTCATTCAGTTTGGAGATATACAGCGTCAGGTTTTCCTCACTGGAATAGATAAGATATCCGGTACCATCGTCGTCCTTAAACAATGTCATGTCACGAGCCATGCCCCGATCGCTTGGGAAGTAGTCTTTCTCCCCTTCGGGAGCTCTGTCCATCCGGTAACTCTTCTGATACACGAAGGGCCCTGTCGGCGAGTCACTGATTGCATAACCGGCCTGTGCCTTGCCATAATTGGCATTATCATTGTACGGGTCCTTGTCTCCATCGATATGGGCCCACATGACGTATTTCTTCGTTTTGTCATTATAAATGACTTTTGGTCGTTCGATAATACGCCCTCTGCGAATGTCTGCCCAGATGTTCACTTTGTCCTCTCGCCCGGCGTACAATTCGGAGATGATCGGATCATTGTCAAAATCATCCATCGACTGAATCGTCCTTAGAGCCATGCCTTCATCTGTCCAGTTCAGCAAATCTTCTGACGAATACACCCGTACACCAACGGCTGGCCATCCTCCTGTATGGTATTCACCGTACCAATAATATTTCTCAGTCTGTTCATCATAGAAAAAGCCTGCCCCATGCGCGTCAATCGGCTTGCCGCCCTGATCCGGCCACAACTGTCCGGGCGTAAAGCTCGTGCGGATGGTGGCAACACCCAACGGTTCCGATGCCGGAGAAACAACGCCGTCTACTGTTGCCTGAATGACATAAAAATATCCCGTGCCCGTCGTCAGGCCGCTATCACTGAACGAACTTTCATTACCGCTGTATACTTGCTGATACGTACCAGCAGCACTGGTTGCCCTGGACACGGTATACGTTACATCCGAACCTGACAAGGGGTTCCACCCCAGAGAGATCGACGTATCGGTCACTGCTGTAGCAGCAAATCCTGTAGGGGAATCAAACGAATACGTCGTAGCCTCTGCCGGAATGAACGCTGACTCTCCAGCAGCGTTGAAAGCTGTTACACGATAGCTGTAGCTACGGCCTGGCATGAGCCTTTCATCCTTGAAAGCAAGTTCCTTGCCTTCGTAAATTTGCTCATATTGGTCGCTGCCCGTCTCTGCCCGATTCACGCGGTATCCAGTCGCCTTGTCCACAGCGAGCCAGGACAACTTCACGGTTGTGGCATCGATTGCTACAGCATTCAGTTCGCCTGGAGCCTGTGGAGCAGCGGCTGTCGTACGAACCTCCAGTGGCGCAGACCATAACGATTCCGTCATCCCTGCGTATTCATATGCGAGCTTGTAATAATACAATGTATCGGTGCTTAGTCCCTCATCCACGTAAGCCTGAGAGCCCGTGCTTGTTATCAGGGAATATCCACCTTCGGGCGTAGACGAGCGGTACAGCCGATAGCTTGTAGCACCTGTTATTTCGGCCCAGTGCAATGAAACTGAAGACGCCGACTGCTCGTCACTGGAGAGCACAACCTCATTCACTGGCGGTGGTTCGGCAATAATAACGTCATCTATATGTACCGACTGCCAGCGATTCCGAATGCCGACCGCACCTGCCCCATAGGAGCTGTCTACCAGATCAAAGACCAACTGATCCGTGCCGTTTTCAACGATGTATCCGCGAATGGAAGTACCTGACAACACCATTTTGAGCGTATACCACGTTTGTTTGGCAAACGCATAATCCACCGATTTCAACGTCGTGTCGGTTCCGCTCACCCGCTTGGAGAAGACGAGTTTATTGGAAGGAACCTGCATTTGAAAATAATAAAAGTTGCTCTTATCCTGAAACCGCGGCAAAATCCCCGGATATCCCTGACCGGCTCCCGTGTAAAAGCGCATAGATACCGTCATGTCAGACATTACGTCTTCTGTCGAAATGATGCCTTCTCCCGTATCGCTCTGATAAAGCGTGTAGTTGGAGGCATCCGCCGGGTCCGCAACCACCTCCCATTTGCCCGTACTTACCTTCCACGCGGGTGATGCCGTATAATCCCCGTCCGAAAAGTCGTCCTGAAGCAACGTGGCCGGCATTCTGGCTGCATCCGCATATGTCTTGATTGGCTGCATCAACGGTCCTGAAGACAATGCCAACGTAGCAGATAACATGAGTATCAAGGGTTTCTTGAGTCTATCCAATGTTCATTCTCTCCTTTGCCTCGGAAAATGAAAACAGAGTCTTGAAGTCACGGTGCTGTTATCCAGCCTTTACTGAGAGTGCAACCAACGTGCGGTGTCGTGCGCGTTTCACCTCCTCTTTTAATGAAACCGGTTTCAGTAGAGTGCAAAAAAAAGACCTGTTTTCCCTCCTAAGTGCAATGTACCAAAACGGAATACCTCGTCTTCTTTGCCCCTATGTAGTGAAACAGGTTTATATCACATAAATGTAAGTGCTTACAATTATATTATCGCCTGTTTGAAGCTGTCAACCACCAACTTAGCTCGGACATAACATCACTTAAACTATGCAAAAAAACGCGTATTCCGCCTGCTTCGCAAGCAAATACGCGCCTTTTACCACCGTTCGAGCTTGTTCGCAAACTCGCTTGTAATCCTTTAAAATACCTTCGTTGTCCACGACTCACAATTCCACGTCTCCGTAACCACATCCCGATAGAATTCAGGTTCGTGAGAGATTAGCAGAATACTGCCTTTGTACGCTTTGAGTGCACGTTTCAATTCATCCTTGGCGTCAACGTCCAGATGGTTCGTCGGCTCATCGAGTACAAGCAGGTTCGTTTCGTTGTTGATCAATTTGCAGAGACGCACTTTGGCTTTCTCGCCACCGCTCAGCACTGCTACCTTGCTCTCAATATGCTTTGTCGTCAGTCCACATTTCGCAAGTGCAGCACGCACCTCGAATTGGGTGTAGGACGGGAACTCCTGCCAGATCTCTTCAATACATGTATTGTAGTTCGCATCCTTCATTTCTTGCTGGAAGTACCCAATCTCCAGATGCTCCCCGCGTTGAACCGTTCCTTCCAGAGCCGGAATTTCACCCAGGATGCTGCGCATCAGGGTTGTTTTACCGATTCCGTTCGCACCAACCAGTGCAATCTTCTGTCCACGTTCCATGCGCAGGTCCAGCGGTCTCGACAACGGCTCATTGTATCCAATGACAAGCCCTTTGGTTTCAAAAATGAGCTTGCCGGACGTTCTGGCATCACGGAAGTTAAACTGTGGTTTCGGTTTTTCCTTGGCGATTTCGATGACATCCATCTTGTCCAGTTTCTTCTGTCTGGACATCGCCATGTTGCGCGTAGCCACACTTGCCTTGTTGCGTGCCACAAAGTCCTTGAGATCAGCAATTTCCTGTTGTTGACGCTTATACGCCGACTCTAGCTGCTGTTTTTTCATCTCATGGACTTCCTGGAAATGACTATAATCGCCCACATAACGGGTGAGATCTTGATTCTCCATGTGATAGATCAAGTTAATGACACTGTTCAGGAACGGGATATCATGCGAAATCAGAATAAAAGCATTCTCATATTCCTGCAAATAGCGTTTCAGCCATTCAATATGCAATTCATCCAGATAGTTCGTAGGCTCATCCAGGAGCAGAATATCCGGTTTTTCAAGCAGCAGCTTGGCGAGCAATACCTTCGTACGTTGTCCACCACTTAGATCGTTCACGTCCTTGTCCAAACCGATGTCGGTTAGACCCAAACCACGCGCCGTCTCATCCACTTTGGCATCGATCATGTAAAAATCCTGGTTGGTGAGCGTATCCTGAATCGTACCTACATCCTCCAGCAGCTGTTCCAATTCCTCAGGAGTTACATCACCCATCTTGCCATACATATCATTCATTTCCTGCTCCATGTCGAACAAATACTGGAACGCTCCGCGAAGTACATCACGAATGGATTGCCCTTTGTTCAGCACGGCATGTTGATCCAAATAACCAACACGCATCCGTTTGGACCACTCCACTTTGCCTTCATCCGGCTGAAGCTTGCCCGTAATAATGTTCATAAACGTGGATTTACCTTCACCATTGGCCCCGATCAGCCCAATGTGCTCGCCTTTCAGCAGGCGGAAAGAAACGTTGTTAAAGATAGCACGGTCACCAAAACCGTGACTTAATTTTTCGACATTTAATATGCTCATTCATGACACCTTTTCTATATAGACTTAATTCTTTGTATATTATAAGCGCTATATCATGCACAACTCAACGCCATATTGTAAATTTAACACCATTTTTCGATGAAATGACCTCCGTTTCGACCCCGATTCATTCAAACTGAGATCAATGCATTTGCCTTATAGGTATGGATGAGTTAAAATTTTTGCTTAAACGACTTACAACTATAAGAATGGAGCTCTCATGCAGAGCATCAGGTGAACATTATGATTGAAGTGAAACAGTCCAAATTGGGAGATGGTGAATTTAACCGCGGGGTATTTGCTACGGTAGATATTCCAAAAGGCCAGCTGATCCATCAGGCTCCGGTTGTCCCTTATCCCAATGAAGACCACGAACATGTGGAGAAAACAATTCTTGAAGATTACGTATTCGAGTATGGTGCAAATCATACCGCCATCCTGTTGGGATACGGCAGTTTGATCAACCATTCCTACGAACCTAATGCCACTTATGACATTAACTTTGAAAACCATACCTTTGACTTCTATGCGTACAGAGATATCAAAGCCGGCGAAGAAGTGTTGATTAATTATAATGGCGAGGAAGATAATATGGACCCGCTTTGGTTTCTGGACGATTACGAGGAACGCATGCGTGAGCTGAATGAAACACATGATAGTGACGGGAATGCTGTTGACATCGAAGCCAATTCCAAAGATACGACGGATCCAAGCAAATAAATTGTGATGCACACTACCGCGATAGCTGCACGCTTATGGATGAACAAAAAATGACTGAATGCCATCCAGTATAAGAAAGATATAACGGCTAAGCAGTTGCCTAATTCAAACTCAAACTCAAACAAGCACGTTCTCCATCAAGGAAAACGTGCTTGTTTGAGTTTATTACGATGGATTGCTTCACCATTTTCAACCAAACCAGGCCCATCTCAATCGGTAATGGGAGGGTCTGTGTGCAGATCCTGATCCGGTTCTGTCAATTTCCATTTGGTAAACGCAACCTCGAACCCGGCCCGCTTCGGAGAACAGAGAAACGGTCCTGCCTGTTTGTTCGTCGGATAGGCGAACCTTGCAACACGAATGGTGCGCCATGGATGCTCATCCGTACGGGCACGAATGACCACTGCTTCGTCATGGTATGAAGCCCGAATGGTAACGATGCGTCCACCCCATTCCGGTACAGGCGAGAGTGACCAATCAGAAAATCGATCCGTTACGACCGCTCCTACATGGGCCACACCGTCATTCACTTCTACTCCCGCCTTGATCCACTGATCCTGGCCGTGCCAAAGCATCAACCCTGCCTGATCATATAATTCCGTGAATGAACTGAGATCAAACGATACTTCGATTGCCTGGGTACCATCCCATGGAGCAAGCATGGCATGTCCATTCTGATGACAGAAACCATAAAAGGTTTTCTCCCAGAAGTCACTACCCTCCTGTGCCTCCACAATCAGACGGTCACCTTCCGTTCGCGCTTGAGCCGGTTCGGTTGTCCACTCGGCGTCATGAATTCGGTGAAAATTAGCTGACATGATTCTTCCCTTCCTTCCACTTCATCACATTAAATTAAAGAGCCTAAATCCGATGCGGCTGTAGGATATGCAAAATTCATGGTGTTTAACTGATCGGTCGTCAAATCGAACTGAATCGCCATGGCGAACAGGTTAATCAGTTCTTCTGTTTTTCCACCCAATACATGGGCACCCAGGATACGCCCCGTTGCCTTATCAGTAACAACTTTGGCCATGGCAAATTTTTCATTCGTACGTTTATAAGTATACCATTTCGACATGTCATTTACCTTCACCTCGTATCCCTCTTTCTTGGCCTGTACGACATCGAGGCCTACAGAACCCAGGGATGGTACTGTAAATACAATCGAGGGCATCACTTTATAATTAGGTTTATTATGGTTGCCTTCGAGCAGATTCAAGGATACAGCGCGTGATTCCTGGCTTGCGAGCGGAGTCAATGGAAGTCCTTCCGTTGCGGCAACATCGCCAGCTGCGTAGACTTTTGGATTGCTTTCGCTTTGCAAGTACTCATTAACGGAGATGCCTTTTTTCGTATAGCTGACATTTCCCTTCTCCAGTTCAAGTCCCTCTACATTCGGAATACGTCCTGCTCCATGAACGACAAGTCCGCACTGCCATTGATGCTCCGCCCCATTTCGGGTTCCGCTGACTACATACGTGCTGCCTTCCTGACGAATCGCCTTCACTTCCGCATTCAAATGCACTTGAATGCCCACTTCTTCTGATTTTTGCAGCAGCAAATCCACCAGCTCCGAATCAAACTGTTCCAGCGGCCGCTCCCCTCGATGAATAATATGAACTTCAGTACCGGCTCTGGCTGCAATATGTGCAAATTCAAATGCAATGTAGCCCCCACCTACCAGAACCAATTTATCTGGCAGCTGTTCCAAATCAAGAAAATCATCACTGTATATCAGATGCTCAGCACCATCGATTGAAAGTGTCGCTGGACGCGCACCTGTAGCGATTAGAATATGTTTCCCCTGCAGCACTTCGTCTCCTACACGAATGTGATCTTCATCGATGAAAGAAGCCTTGCCATGGAATGTATCCATTCCGGCCTGTTTGAACTTATTCTCACTTGCTCTCGGAATACTTTCCGTAAATGTTCGCTTGAACGCCATAAGTTCCGGCCAATGAATTGAGGCGTTTCCTTCCACTCCTTTGCCCTTCATTCGCTCATTCCAGTCGATCAATTGAGCGGCTCCTGCAAGCACCTTTTTGGGGTCGCAGCCCCGTAACGCACAAGTTCCGCCAAACTCTCGTTCATCAATTACGGCAATTTTCCATCCGGCTTCGGCGCAGCGGGATATAACAGAGCTTGCTGCGCTCCCGGTACCAATCGCGATCAGATCATAAAGTTGTGTCATGTTGGTTCCTCCTCTTCATGGTTAACCGTGAACATCAAGCTATAGTAACCCTGCTTTTTGCAGATAATTCGTTGCAACTTGTTCTGCACTCGCTCCATTCACGTTCACTTCGTAATTCATTTGGCGCATCTCATCGTTCGTGATACGACCTGCAAGTTGATTCAGTACCTCGATCAGCTGCGGATATTGGTCTGCCGTTTCTTTGCGAAGCAGCGGTGCTCCCTGATATGGCGGGAACAATTCCTGATCATCCTCCAGCACAACCAGTTTATACTGTCTCAGCTCACTGTCGGTCGAGTAAGCATCCAACAAATTGATATCTCCACGCTGAACGGCTGAATAACGCAGTTTCGGTTCCATTGTGGCTACGTTGGGGAATTGGATGCCATACTTCTTCTGAATGCCAACATATCCGTCTTCCCGATCTGAGAATTCCAGCGTAAATCCCGCCTTAATCTGCTGCTGTACCGACTTGAGGTCCGAGATGGTCTTCAAATTATACTGATCCGCAACCTTCTGAGGCACAGCCAACGTATACGTATTGTTGTAATCCATCGGGTTCAGAAGAACCATATTGAACTGACTTAGCATCCCGTCCTTTGCCTGTTCATACACTTCTGTGCGATCGGTGCTGACTGCGGTTTCTTTCATAAATTCCGAGATGGCGGTGCCTGTAAATTCCGGATAAATATCAATATCACCTGATTTTAGTGCATTGAACAGAAATGCAGTTTTCCCCAATCCCGGTTTCAATTCAACCCTCAGATCGGTATCCTTTTCAATCAGCAATTGGTACATATGAATGAGAATCTCCGGTTCTGCACCAAGCTTGCCGGCAATAATCAGATCTTTTTGGCCTCCACGGGAGAGCCAGGGAATCGTGATCACCAGCACAGCCACCAGAGCGAGTGTTCCGAGCGTAGCCAATGTTTTCCTGAACGATAAACGTTGGAACTGGCGGAGCAGCACATCAAACAAAATCGCAAGCAATGCGGCCGGGATGGCTCCCAGAGTAATCAATGCAGTGTCGTTTCGGTCAATGCCGAGCAAAATCAATTTACCCAGACCACCCGCGCCAATCAGAGCAGCAAGTGTTGCTGTACCAACAATGAGAACCATGGCGGTACGAATCCCTGCCATAATGACAGGCATCGCGAGTGGCAACTCCACTTTGGTCAGACGTTGACGACTGTTCATGCCCATCGCGTTCGCTGCCTCGACCATGGAAGGATCGACTTCGGATATACCCGTGTACGTGTTGCGAAGTACCGGAAGCAAGGCATACACCACTAGCGCAATGATCGCAGGAAGTGTACCGATGCCAAATAACGGGATGAGCAATCCGAGAAGCGCCAGGGACGGGATCGTTTGCAGTACTGCCGTAACCCCAATAATCGGCTCAGCCACTCTCGGTTTGCGTGTTAGATAAATGCCGAGTGGGATCGCGATCAGAACGGCAAAGAACAACGCGATAAATGAGATCTGAATATGCTCAAGGAGAGCAGATAACAACTCTCCTTTACGATCATTGAACACCTCCGTAAATTTACTCATGTCCTTCACCCCGTTCCTGCAGCTGATCTGCCCAGTATCGGATCAGATCGGCTCGGCTGACCTCGCCTATAATCTGGTGGTCTCTCTCGACCAGTAAATGGTCATGGGAAGACATAATATCCACCAGCTCTGCCAGCGTGATTGATGCGGGAACCGCCGTTTTGGCTGACTTCGGCACATGACCGGGTGAGAGCGGTGACATGATCGATTCAAGTTCAAATAATGCAGTCGGTCGTTCTTGTTCATCAGAGGCCATCAGTAATCCATACATCGGGTTGCTCTTTCCAGATACAGACTGTGAGCTCATATCCAGACTGGGACTTCCGACAAAGTCACGCACGAATTCATTCGCTGGCTGCTGGATCAGTTCTTCCGGGGTACCCACCTGTAACACCTGCCCATCCTTCATGATGCAGATGCGATCCCCCAGCTTCATCGCTTCCTGAATATCATGGGTGACAAACACAATCGTCTTCTTCATCTGACGCTGAATATCCAGAATATCGTCCTGTAATTTCTCACGGCTCATCGGATCAAGTGCACTGAACGGTTCATCCATCAGTACTATTTCGGGATCGGCAGCGAGGGCCCGGAGTACACCGATTCTTTGCTGTTGTCCACCAGATAATTCAGCAGGCTTGCGATTACTGTATGTAGTTCCTTTCAGTCCGACCATGTCCAGCAAAGTATGTACGCGCTCCTTGATTTGTTCTGATTTCCATTTTCGGAGTTCAGGAACAACCGCAATATTTTCGGCAATCGTCATATGTGGAAATAATGCAATCTGTTGCAGCACATATCCGATATTCCAGCGCAATTCATGAATGTTATATTCATCAATGGGTCGTTCGTTAATTCTTACGATTCCCTCTGTGCGCTCGATCAGGCGATTGATCATTTTGAGCATGGTGGTTTTACCGCAACCACTCGGACCAATCATGACGAACAATTCTCCCTTATTAATGTTGAGATGAACATGACGCAGCGCATGGGTTCCATCAGGGTATTGCTTGGATACATTTTCGAACTGAATCATCCGTTCTCTTCTCTCCTTTTATTGAACATTCATTCTCATCTATTTCCCCAAAATCACAGACATATAATCACCGTGCTGGGCTGAGGTATCGTTGTTTCTGTAGAATTCGGTATACGGACAGATCCTTCCAAAGGTTGAAAAATCAGCAAAAAAGACGGGCTTTGAGGCACCGTCTTCCTGTTTTTATTCAGCAGGAGCTGCTTCCAATATTTACATAATGATTCTGCTAGTGTTCCCCTCCTTGCATGTACTGCCTAATAAATTGCTCCAAAGAAACCGGGCTTTGACCCGTGACTTTCAGCACCGTATCTGTCGTTTGATCTTCTCTGGCTTCCTCCCGGATGAATACATCCAATCCAGCCAGAATCGTTGCGTAGTCTTCCGCCATCCCCGCCCGAATCATGCTGATCTTCAATTCTTCATCGGACAAAGACACATGCTGTATCGGCTGATCCAAAATGCGGCTGATGATGTCTGCAACCTGCCCATAGGAGAACGTTTCTGGCCCTGTAATGATATGAGCTGTATTATGGGGGACAACATCTGTCAAAGCATGAAAGGCAACTGCTGCGATATCGTCTGCGCTGACAAAGCCAATTTTTCCGTCTCCAGCAGCACTGTAGATTTTCCCAAGCTGCTTCATCGTCTCCCGATGCGGTCCCTCCGTAAAGTTCTCCATAAAATAGGAAGGCTGTAGTACAGCCCACTCGGGTGCAAGTTCTTTCAAGCATTGATGTACTTTGCCGAATATGGGTCCGCCTTCATCAATGGAAGCACTGCCAAGCAGGACGAATCGTTTAACGCCGCTCCATAACGCTTCCTTGATGAACGGAATCATTACGGTTTCCGGGTTCATGTCCATGAGTGGTACGACAAGGTACACATGATCCACATTTTTCAGTGCTGAACCATACGTGGTAGAATCATACCAATCAAAATAGATATGATCATCGCCAGAATCAGTAGAGAATGGCTTTTTTCTCCCTGCCAGACGTACCGGATATTGATTTTTCCGAAGCATGGCCGCAACGCGGCTTCCTGTCTTTCCACTCGCTCCCGTAATCAGTGTTAAAGGTTTATCGTTGATCATTTCCATTCCCCCCCAAGTCCGATTCAAGTACGACCATTGGATTCCAATAATCTTTATAATGTGTAATTTTGCCGTACTGATGGCTCACTACAGAGATGTAGGTTTGGTTATACGTTTTACCTGTGACCAGAGACCGCCCCACACAAGTGAACTCGGCCACGAACTGTTGTTTCGCATGATCAGCCAAGATCACCGGTTCAGAAAACTGCTGGATTTCAATCATCCTCAGAAGATCCTGTACATGATTCGCAATTGCAGCCTTCCCCTCCAATTTCTTAGGGAATCCTGGCGGGGAATACGGAAATTCAAAGACAGCTTCTGTTGCATATAGCTCCACCCACCGATCCAACTCTCCATCCAGCAACAATTGAGTAAATCCATGCATAATGCGTCGTGGCATGTCATTGCCTGCTTCCACCTGATAAGAATATGTCATATTTCACTTCCTCCTTCAGTTTGCTTTGTGTCCATTTTTCCAGACTGATCAGTCTAAAATGATGAAAAAATAAACGCCCTAAGCGTTCATTTTCAAAAATCCAACAAAAATCCTTGCTCATGTACTGCCATTAATTCATAACGCTTAATGTCGTATTCACTAGCTCCCGCAGCACTTCTGTACTGGCACCGCTCTTGGCCGTAAAGGTCAATGACAGGCGGGAATAATTCAGAAAACGGGCAATACCGGGCAATTCATCCTTGGCATGGTGAAATTCACCGTTTTCATGTCCACGTATTAGTGCCGCAAGTAAAATATCTTCCATTCGCTTGTTGTTGGCTTGAATAAATTCGGCAATTTCATGATTTTGGGGTGCCTGTTCAACGGCGCTATTGATGATAAAACATTCATTGCGACGTACATCGTCCGTCAATACGTTAACCACTTCGTTGAAGAGCTGTTCCAGACCCTGCCGTACACTGGTGCATTCATTCAATAGCTGAATTCCCGATTCTGTTTTCTGCTGAATATAAAATTTCAGGGCAGAGACAAATAAATCATGCTTGGTGCCATAGGTGTCATACAGACTTTGCCGGGCGATCCCAAGCTCATTCAGGAGTACGGTCAACGAAGTACCTTCATAACCATAGGCTCCGAATACAGCCGTAGCTTTCCTTAGAACAGTTTCCGTGTCAAACTCCTTGGCTCTTCCCAATTTCACACCTCACCTCCCGCTTGCTTAAGTCAAGAATACATTTTCCAGACCGATCAGTCAAGAAAATAAATGCTTTGATTTTTGACAAAGTGGTATAATGACCCTAGAAGTTGAATTCATCTATTTACTATTTATGATCCTGCCAACATATAAAGGAGTGTAGCGATATGTATATTCAAATTACAGATTTGGCTGCTGCGCGTTTGACTGAAAGCTTGAATGATCAGCCCGGTTATTTCAAAGTAATCTATGACATGGAAGGTTGCGGCTGTAACGGAGTGATCGCCATACTTATTGTGGACGAATCCGCAGCTCTGGATGTTCAAATGGAAACCAATCTGGTTCCGTTCTATGTCGATCCGAAGCAACAGTTAAACCTGGAGCAGCACATGAAGCTGGACACGGAACCCAACTATCCTTCGTTCAAATTAAGCAGTGATTCCGGCGTGCTTAGCAGCAATGTCCGTGTCCGAGATGCCCGCGGTGTGGCTGCTGGAAGTTCCGGCAATTCTGTTTCATGTGAGCTGTAATCCAAAGATTGGTTGCTGAAATGATGAGGACCTGATTCACCTATATGTACACAAAAAGACTTTGCACAGTGCAGAGTCTTTTTTCATGCTCTTTTTCTCGTCAAACATTTAAAAGCTATGAATCTCGCAAACTTTGTTTACAACTCGGAAACAATTGGAGAACCTATGGATATAATCCTCTAGTATACTCGGTATATAGCAAAGTACGAGATTGATATAACCCGAGGAGGAACACCCAACATGAAATCTTTCACACGTAAATCCATCGTATCCACGATAATCATAGGTTCTGTCGTAGCAGGCTCAGCGTTTACAACATTGCCCTTCTCCATGAATATAAACCCGGTCGCGTCAGCGGCTGCCAGCTCCAGTTTCACTCAATTTCTGCATGATAATGCTCCTGGCCGTACGATCAAAACGAGTGGCGGTTTGGCAACGGTAACGAATCTATCAAGTACGGTTGTGCTTGTAAATAAAAAGAGAAACTTGCCTTCTTCCTATGCTCCTCAGGATCTGGTTGTTCCTAACATTCCATTCAGCTTCTCCGGCTCCAGTCCGAAAAAGCAAATGCGTAAAGTGGCTGCTACAGCGATTGAAAAATTGTTCGCGGCTGCCAAAAAAGACGGTATTGATATTAAAGCGGTGTCCGGCTATCGCTCTTATGCCACCCAAAAATCCATTTTTGACCGTAATGCAAGTATCAAAGGCGAAGCCGTTGCCAATAAAACCAGTGCTCGTCCTGGACAAAGTGAGCATCAGACCGGCCTTGCCATGGATATCTCCAGTGCATCAGCGGGATATGATTTGCAACAAAGCTTTGGAAACACCAAGGAAGGCAAATGGCTGAAAGCCAATGCGCCTAAATACGGCTTCATCATTCGTTATGGCAAAGATCAGGAAAAACTAACCGGCTACTCCTATGAGCCATGGCATGTACGTTATGTGGGTGTATATATTGCTGGCGAAATTACGAGCCAGAAGCTTACACTGGAGCAATACTTGGAGGGCGCCAAATAAACAGCAGGAATCTGGATGATAAAAGTAAAGTTGTTCCGCTCTAATGACCATAGAATGTAGAAAAAGCAAACAGAACTATACAGGGCCCGTCCTGTATAGTTCATATCTACAACATTTGCATCAGGCATAATTTTTAACGCCTATTGATTCTCCATACAAATGTCGTTGTTTTCCAAATCGAGAGCATCAGGATCAGCTCACACACGTTGGTTAAAGCTCCACTTTCAACTTGCAGATTAATTAACTGCCCTACAAACAATAGCGTAGTCCCAACAAACATCCATATCCCTTTTCGTTTAATAAATACGATTAAGCCAACGAATAGGAGTATGAATCCAACAATGATAACCATAATTGGCGGACCTGCATGACCTTCTGCCATATATCTCAGCACCCCATACTCTTCTATAGGAGTGAGATTTTTTACCTCGGACAACGTAAAGGCTACAATCTGGTAAATAACAAGACCTATGGTTATCAGCCATGCTGCCGCATTCGTTATGCTGTTCTTTGCCAATGTGGTTCCTGAGCTCCGCAAGATCTGGTAGCTAACAAGAATAAGGAGAGGAGTAGCAAAAGCATGCAGCCAAAATCGAAGACTGCTGAGAACAATTAGCCGTTCACCTTCCCCTATTGTATTCCCTGCGGCAATAATTCCATTATCATAGGCTAGGCTGAGCGAAACGATAAGCTGAAAAGTGAAATACGTGATCCATTGCTTCCTTCGAGTTAAATCGACGGTCATGTGAATAACAAGAATCAAATAAACAAGAGTAAGTGCGGAATATATCCATACATCCAAGTTACTTCACCATCCCGATATCCAGCCGCGAAAGGCCGTTGATGAGAACGCATACGGACCTGTTACACTGTTTCAACAACTATAGCTCATTGTGTTCTGTTCTTTTTAAAAGCTAGCAGATTTATTGTTTACTATTCATCCCTGCGCTCCATTTGTCTACAGCAAGAACAACCTTTTTTAACTGCGTCTGCTCTTCAATGGCCGGATCATTGTCCCCTTTTTGCTTTCCATAGGATCCAAATTGTCCATGGTTGCCTCCTTCTATACTGACATACAAGGTGTCTGCAGGAAGATTGGTTTTGGCACTTTCCCAAGCTTCTCTATCGAGGACGCCATCTGCTGTACCTGTAATTTGTAAAACAGATAGGTCTGTATCTTTTATTGATCCAGTCTCATCAGCATAAGAAGCCAAGAAAAATACACCCTTAAGCTTTTCACTGTGCTTCGAAGCATATCTCGCTGCAAATGAACCTCCTAAAGAATGTCCTCCAATAACAAATGATTCGTCTGGGTGTTCTTTCAGAAAGGAGTCAGCTTTATTTTGACCAAAAATAGCTAGATTCAGCGGCATTTCTGCAATATATACGCGATGACCTAGTTCAGCAAGTTCCCTGGCAAAAGGAGAGTAGCTTTCCGGTTCGACTAGACCCCCAGGATAAAAAATAATATTCGGTTCGATGACCTTCCTGAGTTGAGGCTCAAATTTGTAACCCTCTTTGACCTCTGTTACTTTGACCTGATTATCGCTCTGGAAAGCAATCTCCGCTTGATTGGAAGGACTGTAGGTTATTGAATTGAGATATACCAAAAAGCCAATGATAGGAATCACGATGAACAAACATGCCCATAACAGCCGTTTGGTCCATTTATTTTTTCTCTTTGTTTTTTCCAAAGTTATGACCCCTTTTCAATAATAAAATAAACCCTATAAAAATTATCATTAAATAACTGAGCCGCTTTAATAATGCTATATTTTTCAACTCCTATTCATCAGCCCGTTTTTTGTTTATCATTGTACTGTTGCTTCGTTCTTAATAAATTATATTTACCGGTAAGTTAAATTACAAGGGTTATTCTTATTCAATGGATAATTTGTCATAAAATATTCACGGAGGTATTGAAGATGGATACAGATTCACAACGCTTACCAGGAAGACCAAAACAAACAGAAGATGATTTGCCCCTACAGGAAATAATTCTTCAAACGGCTGCCAAACTGTTTATGGAACATGGATACGAACCTGTATCGCTTCAGCAGATCGCTAAAGCTTGCAATGTGTCTAAACCATCCATTTATTATCACTTCACCAGCAAATCGGAACTATTTAAGATCGCGGTTACAACCATGTTTAAACATGTGCACCAAGCTACGTCACGATTATTAAGAGAAGCAGACCATCTGGAGGCAGGACTGTTAAATGTGGCAGAAGCCAGATTAGCTAATCCTCATGCGGAGATTGAGACAATGCTCAGAGATTCGGAGAGATATTTGAGTACGGAACAGATCGAGGAAATTAGAGCGGCGGAAAATAAGATTTATGTAGAGCTAGCTGACTATTTTGAAGATGCGATGGATCATAACATCCTTCGAAGAAAAAATTCTATGCTTCTTGCTCAAACTTTCTCAACCATGATGGTCATTGGTAATAAGGAAGATACATTAAGAAAACATAATTCCACTCTAAATTTAGGCAAGGAGATTGTCGAAATTTTTTTACAAGGTACCTTAGTGAAATAACTTGCCGTCCGATTACTCCATCCCGATCGAAAGCTTCTGCCTTTGAATTACGAAGAGAGATTGCTCCTTCTTAGCGCTAACGAACCTGAGGCGTGGCAAAGGAACCTGAGACACGTTATATCGAAATTTAGGGCCGGTTATCTCGTCTTTTTCAGGAGATTCCAGGAATAACGTGTCTGGTGTTCCTAACGAATGATAAAGAGATCCTAGGGCCGAATAGGACGTCCTATTTCCTTAGAAAAGACCTGCCCGACCTACGGTTTTCTAAATATGATGGGCAGTCTCTTCAAGCTTTCCGTTCCGATCCAGGAACCAGCGCCAGCAAGGAGTGCATTATGAAAAAAATAAAGGGCAACATTGTACACGATCGTACTGAGGATCATCTCTACTACCAAAAATCGTTTCAGAGTAGAGGATTCAATCACATATACCTGAAATTCCTGCCGGGACTTTCCAGCCCTATACCTTGTGATGAGTGTTTTCATGAATCACCTCTACTGTTTTATGTTATCGTATGGCAGGCAGATCTTGTCTTATTCAAAAATAATACTTACATAAAGTAACTAAGTGTGTTATAGTCAGTTTATAAATCATACATAAGCGAGGGAAACGAGCATGAGTGAATTGGAGAACCTGGTCAAAAACCGCAGATCGGCCGTTATTTTTGAAGAAGGAATTGAGATTCCGGAGTCGGAACTGCAAGAGATGTTTGCCCTGAACAAATTCGCACCATCTGCCTTTAATCTGCAACACACACATTACCTTGTGCTGACCGACCCGGCCCAGAAAGAGAAAGTATACGAAGCTTCCCAGCAATATAAAGTTAAAACCGCCTCTGCCGTCATCGTGGTATTGGGCGATGTCAACGCACACCATCATATTCGTACCATTAATGAGGGCCTGCTGAACCTCGGCGCGATTACTCCGTTTCAATACGAACAGGAATCACAAAGTGTTATCGAATTTTACGAAACACGTGGAAGGTTCTTCCAACGCGAAGATGCGATTCGTAATGCCAGTCTGTCGGCCATGCAGCTGATGCTGATCGCTCAGGATCGCGGTTGGGATACCTGCCCCATGATTGGTTTCGATGCTGAAGAGCTGCAAAGAACCCTGGATATCCCGGACCATTATGTACCCGCCATGCTAATTACGATTGGCAAAAAATCGGAAGCCAAACAACGTCCACGCGGCTACCGCAAACCGATTAACGAATATGTCAGCTTCAACAAAATGCAAGCCGAATAACTGAAAGCTGTAAACCAAAAAGCCACGTTCTCGTGGCTTTAGGTTTGAACAGTTTTCATCCGATCCTTCCTCCTGGAAAGCCACGTCAGCCAAAGTAATTCATTCACATCCTCATCTGGATGAGCCTCACTTATAAGCCGAAGCGTCCGTTCACATCATTCATCCTTTTCCCAAAAATACATATGAATATTTTTTTATACCATGATAGCATTCGAAATGTACCCCATAACCGTAACGAAAGGATGAAAACCAATGGAATTTCACATTAAAAACCTGCCATCAACCCGAATTGCCTATGTACGACAAGTGGGTCCGTACGGTCCCGCCAACAGCCAGGCCATGGAAACGTTAAAGAGCTGGGCCAGATCCAAGAACCTGCTTACAAAGTCCACCATACTGTTTGGCATTCCCCAGGACAACCCGGAAACCACGCTTCCCGCACATTGTCGATACGATGCTTGTATTGTCATTTCGAAGGATTTTCCTTTGGATGGATCGACTCCCGATCTAAACGAGGCTGAACTTCCTGGCGGACAATATCTGATTTGCAAAGTCAAACATACAGCTGAAGCTGTTGGGCAAGCATGGACTATTATTTTCTCCCATTTACAAACTAGCGGATACACGTTGGACAACAAACCCATATTAGAAAGATATACGGGCGAACTGCTGCATCTGGATTATTGCGAGATATGTGTACCCGTTAAGTCACAATAAGTTAATGTAAAGTTAGTGCAATACGCAAACAGCAAAAAGGGGCTGCCCATACGTCATGAGCCTGACGGTGGACACCCCTTATTCCGCGTTATTTTGGCTAACGAACCTGACACACGTTATTCGCTCCCATTTGCACCGTTCTGAGATGTAACGAATCCCAGAGGCGTTATTTCATCAATTAGGTCGATCTTTGGGCTCTGACACCGTGTTTGCACCACGTATCGCGATGATATACAAATTAAAATGCCCAGTTCCCTTTACGGAATACAGGTTCCACCGTACCATCCTGCAGCTCGCCATCGATGTCCAGCTCCGCGGAGCCAATCATGAAGTCCACATGGGTCAAACTGACGTTACATTCATGCTTCAGCAATTCCTCGTTAGACATTGTCGTACCATCCTTCATGTTGAATGGATATGCACTTCCGACAGCCAGATGACAGGATGCGTTCTCGTCAATGCCGGTATTATAGAAAATACGATTCAAGTTGGAAATCGGGGAATCATGTGGAACCAGGGCCACTTCACCAAGATAACGTGCACCTTCATCCGTGGCAAACAGGTTTTTCAGGTGCTCTTCGCCCGAAGCCGCTGTAAAAGCAACGACCTGTCCGTCCTTGAACGTAATTCTCATCTGGTCCACCAGCTGTCCATTCAGGTTCAGCGGCATCGTGCTGCTGACGAATCCGTTGACTCCGCTGCGCTTCGGCATCGTAAACACTTCTTCTGTCGGCATATTCGCAACGGTATAAATACCTTGCTTGTTTTCACTACCGCCTCCGCCCCAGATATGGTTGTTCACCAGCTCGATTTTCAAATCCGTACCTGGTGCACGGTAGTGCAAGCTTTTATAGTTTTTCTTGTTCAGCAAGTCACTCATGGCATTCAATGTATCCAAGTGTTTTCTCCAGTTCTGTACTGCGTCTCCGCCATCGACACGGTTCATTTTGAAGATGGTTTCCCACATGACGTGAATGCGATCTTCCTCTGGAATGTCGGCGAACACTTTGTTCGCCCACGCCTTGGTTGGCGCTTTGATCAGACACCAGCTAATCTCGTGGTTACGTGTATATTTTGAATATCCGCGTCGTGCATGAGCCGCCGCCTTGGTCGCACGCGAAACGTTGTCAGAGTTAATTCCTTTGTACAATTCAGGGTCAGGTACCTTGATCGTGAGAGTCGCACCGCCTGCTTCTGCAAACTTCTCCATCATATCCGCCTTCCAGGCTGGGTAATAGTCGAAGCTGTCATCAGAGCCATATTGAAAACGACTGCGGGTAATATCGTCGTCATCGAAATCAACCTGTACATATTTGGCACCTGCCGCATATGCTTTTTGCACGATCAGACGGGTGAATTCCAATGTTTCGATGGGCGCCGTTACGAGCAGATCCTGCCCTTTCTGAATATTTACGCCGACTTTGACAACCAGCTCTGCGTATTGTTCCAACGATTTTTCAAAGGATTGTTCAAAATTACTCATGGTTGTGTTCACTCCTGATTCATATTTGAATGGCTACCTTATGCGAATGCTACACTTCTGCATAATCGATTCCTTCCTCTTCACTACTTATGCCGATAGTACCAACTATTTGTTTACACGCAATGAGTTAAGCATTGTTTTTTTCTTGCTCACGCAGCTCAATACGACGGATTTTACCGGAGCTTGTCTTCGGCAGATCGGCTACAAACTCGATTTTGCGTGGATATTTGTATGGTGCTGTCCATGACTTCACATGGTTTTGCAGTTCCCGTACCAGTTCTGGTGAAGCTAACGACTCGTCTCTCAGCACAACAAAAGCTTTCACTACATTCCCGCGAATTTCATCGGGACTTGCAACAACCGCACATTCCTTCACGCTGGCGTGTTTCATCAACGCTTCTTCCACTTCGAACGGTCCAATCGTGTATCCCGAACTGATAATGATATCATCACTACGACCTTCAAACCAGAAATATCCTTCTTCGTCTTTGCGTGCGCGGTCACCTGTTACAAAATAATCTCCGCGCTGATTCGCTTCCTTCCGTCCCTCATCCTGGTAATAAGCACGGAACAAGGCAGGCATCTCCTTATGCACTGCGATATCCCCTACTTCACCTGCAGGCACAGGTTGTCCCTCTTCATTGATAATCTCAATGAGACCCGGCGTAATTGACTGCCCCATGGAGCCAATGCGTACGGGCGCATCCTTCAAGCTTCCGATCAAGAGTGTACTTTCGGTTTGTCCATAACCGTCCCGAATCGTCAGGTCAAAGTGACGCTGGAAAATTTCAATCACTTCCTGATTCAACGGCTCACCAGCAGATACGGCGCTGCGCAGTGCAGACAGATCATGGTGACCCAGATCGTCTGCTTTGGCCATTAACCGATATTCCGTCGGCGTACAGCACAAGACGTTGATCTGATGCTCCTGCAACAGTTCCAGATAACGCTTAGGTTGGAATGATCCATTATACACGAGTCCGGTTGCCCCTCTTCCCAGTACAGACAGGAACGGACTCCAAATCCATTTTTGCCATCCAGGTGCCGCCGTTGCCCAAACCGTATCTGAAGGCTGAATATCCAGCCATAACGATGAAGCGATCCGCAAATGGGCATATCCCCAACCATGACTATGTACTACGCCTTTTGGATTCCCGGTCGTACCGGAAGTATAAGCGAGAATGGCCATATCGTCACGATGGGTTTCCACCGCTGCCATCGTATCGGATTGACCTTGCATTAACTGTTGTACGTTGACCCAACCTTCCCCAGGTATGCGATCATCACCATTTGGTGATGCAACGATCCGGTGTGTCAAAGTCGGCAGATCTGCATCCATTTTCTCAACTTCAGCTGTAGTCTCGGACCAGACAATTACAGCTCTTGCCTCGGAATGCCGAAGACGATACTCCAGATCTTTCGCACGCAGCATCTCGGAAGAAGGAATAACAGCAAGGCCCAGTTTCAGGCAGGCAATGTAAATAACGTAGGCAATAATCCGGCGTGGTACCATGACCAGCACCCGGTCACCCCTCACCAAACCAAGATCGCGCAGACCCCCTGCAAGACGATTTGCCTGCTTTAATAACTCACCATACGTGATCTCTTCCAATTCTTTATGATCGCTCAGCCATCGAAGTGCAACCCGATCCGACGGGTGATTCTCCATCTCGGATGTCAGGTTATAGGTTTCAGGCGAAATCCACTGTTGAAAATTCAAATGGAGCCTCTCCTTCATATTTCAAATGTAAAGCATCTATATATTATACCCTAAATCCTAGGACCTGGTGCTATGATATGAGATAGTTTACGAAAAATAAGACAGAACTTTGTCATTGTCAAAGTTACTGCCTTATTAATGGATCGAAACCATTGAACTTGAAATCCAAACTTAGTAGAACAGAATTTTTAATAATAGGATTATACCGCCCAGAACTATATATTCATGGACGATTAAGCATTACAATCTCTGGATTTTCAAAATTTTGAAAATATTTAAGCGTAGATT
Source organism: Paenibacillus sp. JNUCC-31 (assembly GCF_014844075.1). Taxonomy (NCBI): domain Bacteria; kingdom Bacillati; phylum Bacillota; class Bacilli; order Caryophanales; family Paenibacillaceae; genus Paenibacillus; species Paenibacillus sp. JNUCC31. The sequence continues at coordinate 6,580,848 of NZ_CP062165.1, read as the reverse complement.
CCTTCCCAGATTTAATCAGAATATCTTTTTCCTCTTGGGAAATCTTAAAGTTAATTGCTGATACCTTGTTTATATTAATGATAAACACAGTCCGATCATAATCAAGATCCATCAAGCTAACATTTTGTTGAAAATCTAAAATTGAACCAATTAGATTTTTTGAAAAATCATAAATATTGTTAATATGATGAGATTCTGGAGGCATAACTCCACTAATGATATCTCTCTGTATTTCTGAATCTATTCTAAATCCCAATGTTTCTTTATTGTAGATAAAAGGGTCCGAGATACTCTCCAACTGAAACTTCTCATAAAATCCAATCTCTACTCCGTTTTCTTTATTTTCTAAAAACCTTTGTCTGTCAAACATTTTAATAGGATAATTCAGTAGTACACCTCCATCAACATAGGTCTCCTCCTCATATTCTACAGCTTCAAAAAACAAGGGAATCGACATAGAAATTCGTATTGCATCAGCTATTCGCATGGCATCATCTTTTTCATGAGAAAAGGTTCTTGAAAAACGTCTATTTACATTGGTTCCCGTCACATAAAGATCTTTAAAATTTTTTTCTTTTTTTAGTAGCTGCATTTGACCAAACGTTGTATCTTTGCTTCCAGTTTTATATTTTATTTTTTCCTCGAGCCATTTCATCATTTCCTGTCCCTTATGCCAACCATATTTATTAAAGAATCGTGTGGTGTCACGAATTAATCCCCAATCATCATCAGCAAATTTTTTTAAATCTAATTCAGTGAGTTCTTTGATGATTTCCTTCGGAGAATAATTCAGACTAATGAGTAAAGCAACAATCGATCCTGCGGAGTTCCCCCCAACTCTGCTTATAAGTGGCAGTATCCCTTTATCACTTAATCCTTCTATCACCCCAACGTATGCACAACCTAAGACTCCCCCACCTTCAAAAACCAAATTTTTGAAATGATATGTCATTAAAATTTACACCTCCATGGTTTACCTCCAGAAAATGCAATATCAAAATTAGATTTATATACATCTCCCTAGGTTTGTAAATTAGAATGTCCAGAAAACGCATTTTAAACAATACAAAAGAAAAAAGCATCCTTTTCTGTTCACTGAAAAGGATACTCTAATTCAAATCACTTACAAGTTACCAAGCGTAGTTTCCGATACCTTCCAGAATGATCTCCATTTCATTTAGCTCTTCTGTTGTTAGTTCGGGTGCCTGAAGGGCGGCTACGTTTTCTTCGATCTGGGACACACGACTGGCACCAATCAGGGCAGAGGTAACACGGTTACCACGCAAAATCCAGTTCAGAGCAAGTTGAGATATCGTCTGACCTCTGCGTTCGGCAACCGTCTGAAGCGCTTCGAACTTGGCGATCCGTTCGTCTGTATAGGCTTCTTTTCTCAGATTGCCTGTTGGATTGGCACGCTCTTCCTTAATCTTGTCCACATATTTATTCGTCAACTGACCGCGGCCAAGCGGACAAAATGCAATGGACCCTACGCCATGTTCATCCAGCACATCCTGCAACCCATCTTCAATCCAGCGATTCAGCATCGAATAGTTTGGCTGGTGAACCAGACATGGTGTTCCGAGACGACGCAAAATGGTAACTGCTTCCTGGGTCTGTTCGGCATCATAGTTGGACAAGCCTACATACAGAGCTTTACCCTGTCTAACGATATGATCCAGCGCAGTCATCGTTTCTTCAAGCGGTGTTTCTGGATCTGGACGATGATGATAGAAAATATCTACGTAATCCAGTCCCATTCGGCTCAGACTTTGGTCCAGACTGGCAATCAGATTTTTGCGGGAACCCCATTCGCCGTATGGACCGTTCCACATATGATAACCCGCCTTGGTTGAGATGAGCAATTCATCACGGTAAGGACGCAGATGTTTTTTGAGAATGACACCGAAATTCTCTTCGGCTGATCCGGGAGGCGGCCCATAGTTGTTGGCCAAGTCGAAATGGTTAATCCCCAGATCAAAAGCACGCAAGATCATCTCTTCCTGAATATCCAGGGTGCGGTTTCCACCGAAGTTTTGCCATAGACCCAGCGCAATTTGTGGCAGCTTGATTCCGGTTTTGCCAGAGCGTGCATACTTCATTTCACTGTATCGTTGTTCACTCGCTGTATAGGGCATCGTTAATCTCTCTTTTCTTGTAAAAGTTATGGAATACCCTTTCATCTTAGACATTTTCCATGCAAAACGATATGGCATTTCACTATAACGATATGGAAAAATGATTGTTATCTTTATCAACTTATATTCATAAAACGATTCCTTTTTCACTTTTATATGTTAAAATGCAAGTTGTAACGACTTCATAACAGGAGTGAATAACCTTGATTACGTATATGTGCAAAAACAATCACTCTCAGGAATTGCAGCTCCTTCATTACGGCACAGAAGCTTGTGCACCTGGTCACCACTTCGGCCCGGCCATGCGAGATTATTACAAAATCCATTACATTTTGGACGGCAAAGGTACCTTCGAAGTCGGAGGCAACAAGGTTACGTTGCGCAAAGGACAGGGATTCCTCATCGTCCCCCATTCGGTCGTTCATTATGAAGCAGATCAGAATGACCCATGGGAGTATACCTGGGTTGCTTTTCAAGGGAGCAGTTGCCCTTCCTTATTGCAGCAGGCTTGCCTGTCTGAGTACCACCCAATCTTTGAACTGAGCAATGATGATGAGATGCGCTCTTGTCTGCATCGTATGATCAACTCTCGCAATACACATAAAGGCTGGGAGGTCAGCATGACGGGATTGCTGTTTCAGTTTTTCTCCATTTTGATCGATCAGGCAAATGAGGACAGCTCCATATCAGTCCAGGACTATACCAAAGAAACCTATGTCACCCAGGTGATGGATTTCATTGAGATCAATTATGCCAATACCATAACGGTGCAGTCCATTGCATCTCATATTGGGTTGCAGCGAAGTTACCTGTGCTCCCTTTTCAAAGATAAAATGGGCACCAGCATTCAGTCGTATCTGGTCAATTACCGAATGCGCAGGGCGGCTGAACTGACGCTGGACCCTGCCTTGACCATTGGCGATATCTCCCGCTCTGTCGGGTACGCCGATCAGCTGCTCTTCTCAAAAATGTTCAAAAAGGTGATGGGCGAAGCTCCCACATATTACCGCAAACACAAAACAGCACCCTCCCATTTATGCAGCTAATGGGAAAGTGCTGTTTTTGTATTTTTCACACAGAATATGATTGCCTGTATATCTCAGCGTTTCATTCGGTTCTGCTTTTTTGTATTACATCTGCTCCTGCATGGTCACACCAACCACATATACTTTAATTTCATTCACCATAATGCCGGTCAGTTGTTCCACAGCTTGCTGCACATTATGTTGAAGTTCCTGACAGACTTCATGCATTTTGCTGCCATATTGAACATTGATACGCAGCTGGATGGATGCCTGGTCATCTTTAATCGCTACGTCAATCCCTTTTTGCAAGCTCTTTCCGCTGATGCTCTTGGCAATGCCTTCGGTTAAACCAACGGACATGGAGGATATTCCCCCGGTAGCCTGGGCTGCCATGCCGACAATCTTGGATACCACATCGTTGGAAATATGAATGGCGCCCATTTGAACCAATTGTGGCTCAATATACTCAGGTTCATTGTATGGTTGTGGGATGATTTCAGACATGATTTCCACTCCTTTTATATAAGTTAAGAATGTTTTAAGCGTTCTGCCATTTATCCTTGAAGAATAGTTGGTAGATTCGAACCAAAATAATTTTAACGATCATGTAGACAGGGATGATAATCAGAATGGCAATAATCCCGCCCAGATCACCTGCACCCAGCACCAATATAATGGTGGTAAGCGGGTGAATATCGAGTTTTTTGCCGAATACATACGGTGCAACCAGATTATCTTGAATTTGCTGAGCTACCAGAATAATAATGAGTGACCAGATCGCAACAGAAGGGGATACCACCAGTCCCATAATGACAATAGGAACAGAAGACAGGATCGCCCCGATAAACGGAACAAAGTTCATAATGACCGCAATCACGGTTAACAGCAGTGCATAAGGCAGACCGATGATCAGGAAACCGATATACATCAGTAAGCCCAAAGCCAGATTCACCAGCACTCGTCCCACAATAAAGCCGCTTAATGCCTGATCAATTTCAAGCACCACTTCACGGCTGTCTTTTTGGAACCGTTTTGGTGCAATGTGCACCAGCCTACGACCAAATTTCTCTCCCTGCTTCAGCATGTAGAACAAGATGATCGGGAAAGTGAACAGGACTATCGCAAAACTTGATATGATAGAGAAGAATCCACTCACATAGTTCGTTACAAAGGTGAAGCCTTTGTTAATGTAATCCGTAATCTGCGAAAACGGGGTCGATCCTTCCGGGAACAAAGCTGTAATGGCACCGTTCTGTTCCAGTTCTTTGAGCTGCAAACTCAGTGAATTGATCAGGTATGGAGCGTTATCGACCAGGTTAATCACCTGCTCACGTAAAGAAGGCCATAGTCCTACAATAAACAGGGCAAAAAGTACACCAAACACCAAATAGATCAGTAAAATGCTCAGTGTGCGGTTGAGCTTCTTTTTCTCCATGTAATTGACGAGCGGCCGAAGCAGATAATAAAAAAATACGGACAGCATCATCGGCACGGTAATCACCGTAAGCATGGTCACAATCGGTTGGAAAATAAAGCTGACACGTGATAACAAATAGATATTAATCAATACCAGTGCCAGCGCAATACTGAAACGTACAAACGAATTTACTTTGAACAAAAAGTTTCCCCTCCACTTAACCTCTTCTATGTCAACCTTATCCTATATGTCGGTCCTTTATTTCGGAATCTGTATAGTGAACACCGTTGTCTCACGTCCGCGTCTGGAGAGGGTTAACCGTCCACCCATCTTCTCGGTGTTCCGCCGGGCAATTGCAAGTCCAAGTCCAGTCCCTCCAGTTCCCGTGCGTGCTTCATCCCCTCGAACAAATGGATCAAAGATGGTTGCCCACAACTCCTGAGGAATGCCCACGCCGGTATCCGCTACCTCAATGATCACATGGGTGTCCAGTGAAATTAACTCCACACGAAGCTCCGTCCCCCTTGGGTTGTAGGACAAAGCGTTCGTAATCAGGTTCTGAATTACTCTGGACAACAGCTCCGGATCATACCTTGCGTAGATCTCCTCATCTGGGACGAGCACATGAAGGGCAAAATGGTTTTGCTCAATCTCACCATACGTATCGGCCATGATCTCACGCACGAACTCGCCGATTTCCCGCTGCTGAATGTGCATACGGAAGTCAGGTGAATCCACTTTGAGCAATTCCAGCATATTTTGAATCATGCGCGCAACCTGAACGGACTTGTTGTAAATATAACCCAGATATCGCTGCTGCCTGTCCTTGTCTTCCCCGCGCCCTTCCACCAAAGCCTGGGCATATCCCTGAATACTCGTGATCGGGGTCTTGAGATCATGTGACAGATCCACAATTAATCGCTGTTTGCTCTCTTCGGCATATCGTTTCTCCGCAGAAGTATTCTCAATGACGTCTGCCATATAATTGAAGGTTTCGCCAATCTGGACAAATTCCCTCTCTGCCGAGATGGACATACGGGTACTATAATTCCCTTGGATCATCTGGGTAAGACCTGACGAAAGAATACTCAGTGGCTTTTTGATTCGCCGGGCAACCCAATAGCTATATACGAATATCAGCAGCAAAACCAATCCGATCCCGATCATAATGTAAAAGGATAAAGGATGCTTCAAATTGGTAATCAGTTGATTATCATTAATCCGCACACTGACCAGGTCACGCGGAATCTTTAATAGAAGATACTCTCCTGTTCCCTCTGTCGTAAGTGGACTAATGGAGTAGTAGTATGGCTGGTCATTTCGGTTTTCGAGTCCCTCATATAGCTCGGCTTCAGTATATTGAGTGAATGTATCCTGCTTGTCACCGATATTATGAATGACCCTGCGATCCCCATCCAGCACTTCAATCCATCCGCCGCTGTCCTTGAGCCGCTGGATTTCGGTATTACTGGCCTCACCGGAACTACCGGATAGCCATTCGTTCTCCAGTTCTGTCACATACACATGCGCCTCCACATTCAGATCGGGATCAACCACCTGATTCGAGATTCGAAAATCGACTATATCCAGATTAATGATAATGTACACGATCAATACCAACAGCAACAAAAAGAAGTTGAACAGCAAAAAATCCAGGGTCAGGGACGTTTGCAACAGCCGCTTTTCTCTAGCTTTCCATGGGCGCTTCAATTTTGTATCCCAGTCCCCTTATCGTTTTTAAATATTCCGGTTGTCTGGAATCGCGCTCGATTTTCTCCCGAATATTGCTGATATGTACCATAATAGTGCTGTCTTCATGCGCATAATAATCACCCCAGACGGCTTCGTATATTTTTTTGCGAGTGAAGACCCGGCCCGGCTGCTCCAGCAGAAGCTCCACGATTTTATATTCTGTAGAGGTCAACGTCACAGGCCTCCCCGAGCGAAAAAGAATACATTGGGATCGATCAAGTACAAGCTCACCCAAAGTCAAATGTAGCTCTTGGGCAGCAGGCACTTCTGGTGCGTCGAATTGATTCACCCTTCTGAGCAAAGCTTCCACTCTGGCGACAATCTCCAACGGATTGAATGGCTTGGAGATATAGTCGTCGGCACCCAGTCCAAGTCCAAGGATTTTGTCATGATCCTGGCTTTTGGCTGACAAGAACAGAACAGGCATGTGATGTGTGGACCTGATTTGTTTGATCAGCTGAAGTCCATCCATCACAGGCATCATAATATCCAGTATGACCAGATCAATCTGGGTTGAACGGATACATTGTAGCGCGTCTACTCCATTAACGGCTGTCACAATGTTGTAGTCCTTCTCGAGGTACAGCTGAAGCAGTTCCACAATCTCGGGTTCGTCATCTGCAATTAATAGTGTGTATCTCATGCAAATCCTCTCATTCCTGTTTCAATAAATTCCGTTTTCATTCGAATTCATATCCGTAATACATTCCGTTTCCTATGGTTCACATGTCTATACGTTACTACTATACACCACGTCTCTTAATTCAATCTAAATCATTTCTAAAGATAACCTAAATAAACAGCCCTGACATCAGGCCAGAGCTTTAAACCCAAACCAATATAAACAAAGTTTCAGGAGTTCATACATTATTTGTTACGTAACCATGGTTCAACCCGTGCATATAGTTGGTCCTTGTCATACTGCATATACTGACTTGCCCGGTTGCGTACCGGATCACCGGCATAGAAACGTTCATACAGATCATGTCGCGCTCCGAGCGGACTTCCCGTAAGCTCCCAGGCGAGTTGGAATAATCGAATCTTTTCCGGTGCCTGCATCGTTACGCCTCCAAGATATTTGTTCATCATGGAGCTGATGTTTCCTTCGGGCTCCAGCTTCCCGGAAGGGATCTGAATAAGGCCACCTGCAGCAAGGGTCTTCAAAATCTCTACAGCGCGTGGGTAATAACGGTTCCCCAGATTACGGGCTGTTTCGATATATTTGAAGGATGGGAGCCAGTTACCATGAACGTCCGGCGCAGCTTGTGCCTCGGAAGCGATGATGAGTCCCTCAATCGTCTGCATCTGACTGATCATCTCTCCTAGCTGTTCCTGGACGTTCAGGAAGGAATCAATTCCAATTTCCTTGGCGATCGAAGACGTAATGGCTGTAATGAATTCCAGCTTCGAATGCAGCCGTATAATGCTCTGATGATAAGCCAGGCTGGAAGATGCTGCGTTGCAGCGGATCTGCCATACCGCTTCGGGATTGTTGTGTAACAATACACGCTCCCAAGGAACGAATACGTCGTCAAAAAATAAAACGGCATCCATCTCATCATACTGCATACTGAGCGGATGAGCGTTATCCGAATCCGGTGTCGCAAAAGATTCTCTGCATACCATATGTAACCCTGGACTCCCTGCTGCAACAATAACCATATGGGCCAGCTCCGGCCGATGTCCAGGAATACGCTGAATCGGGTACGCAATGATATCATCCGCATAGGGAGCAGCGGTCGCCACCATTTTCGCTCCACGGATTACAACGCCTTCCGTATTCGTGCTAATGATGCGGAGCATCGCATCTTCATCTTCCCCCACAGGCAGAGCCCGGTTAATCTGCGGGTCACGCTGGACAATGGTTAGGAACGCATCCTTTCGTTTTGCTTCATCATAATAGGCAGCGATTTTGTCTCCATACGCCGGGTCATGCGCTGCCATCTCGTCCCGTGTGGCGTACCATCCGGTCAGACGGGATCGGGCGTAATCCGACAGGCGGCTCATCACCCCATAGGTGCGATCAGACCACAATCGAAAGGCTGCTGCCCTGTTGCTGATCTCCTGAGCATTACGGGGTACTCGAAAAGCTTGATGTACATATCCACTCGTCTGCTCATCCCAATAAGCCACTGTTTCTCTCGTGTCCGGAGCATCTACCAGATTGAACAAACCTTCAACCGTTTGCAACGTTCCCCGGAAGGCAGGATGCTGCGTTACTCGAATACACTCTCCATCAAGCCATACCTTACGTTCGTCGTTCAACCGTTGCAGATAAGCTTGTCCACGAGACATCGTTATGCTCAATGTAATCCTCCTTCTCGGCTAACAGGCTATGAAATCCAACGTTTAAATCGTTTCATAACTAAGGTCACTTACAACGATACATACTGTATCTATTGAAATAGTACTTTGCTTTGGAGGAAAAAGTCAACAAACACCGAGCCTCAGGCTCGGTGTTTGTAAATTAGATCAATTTGGCATACATATTGCGAAGATAACGCCAGCGTACCAACAGGAAGAACAGAATCTGCATGGATGCAAATACCAAGAAAATTCGCAAGGTGTAACCCATGACGGAGAAATCTACCAACTGCTGCAATGCAACAAAGGCAACGGAGCTGTGGATAATGGCCAACACTATTGGCAGGAAAAACATCAAAACCAACTGTCTGGTTACAATGTTGCGAAGCTCGGGGCGACTCAGTCCCATCTTGCCAATCATGCGGTACTGCTCTTCGTCCCGTTCCAGATCTGCATATAACCGGAAGTAGGTAAAGCTTGCAGCAAAGGTAAAGAAGACGATGCCAATCAATCCACTCAGAATAAGGATAATGCCGTTGGTTTGTTTGGAATTAAGCCAATCCAGCACGAGAGCGCTGATCTCGAAGTAGCCCTGATTACTTGAATCATTTTGAATGGATTCAATCAAGTCAGGAGCAAAACGACGCGTCCCCATCCAATCGGTCACAACAAATTGAGTTTTTCTATCGAAATAAAAATTTTCATCCGCTTGGATATCATTCTTAAATTCCTTATTCATTTTATCGTACAGCTCATTGGATACCACATAAACGTCCCTTGAATATTCAACCGGGATGACGATCTCGGTTTCAGGTGTGGTTAACCGTACTTTTTCATGAACTTCACCAACCCACAAATCGAAGTTATTCTGAGAAGAACTCTGTCCTGCATCCGCACGTAATGCTTTACGACTTGTGAGATTACCTGGAGCCATAAACGACTCATTGGTATTCTCCAACGTTCGCTCTTTATAACCTAAAGCCTTGGCCAGATGGTTATACTCACTGAGTTTGATGATATAGTTGCCCTCGTTATCCATCAGCGGAATATAACTTCCTTTCTGATACGGAACTTCATTATCAATTAAAGTCTCTTCGATCTTCCTGATGTGGCGTTCTGCACTGGGGGTATTCCATGAATTCTGGTAAGTAAATGCATACGGATTCGACATCGATGACAATCCCGGATCAGCGATCGCCAGCATTGTGCCAATGCCCGTAAAGGCGGAAGCCGAGATCACACTCACCATAAAAAACATGACCGCATTATCTTTCATTCGATAGGTAAGTTCGGACAGAAACAGCAAATTCGTTTTGCGGAAAAACAAACGCTTATTGCCTTTGAGCGCCCGAATGGCATACACACTAAGTTGGGTAAATAACAGATACGTGCCTATAATAACCAAAACAACGCTGCCAAACAGTAAAGGGAAGGAGTATGTGATCCATACAAAGGCAAATACCCCCGCATATCCACCCCCTATGAGTATGACGGAGAGAAGTGCTAAAAGACGAGAAGCCTTAGGCTCGGGTTTTGGTTTTTCCTCTGATTTTACAAGGTCAATCAATGACCCCTTACGCATCAGCAGGGATGAGCTCAGCGCAATCACAACAAACAGCAGCAGAAATGCTCCGACAGTAAGTGCGATTGCTTTTAATGGAAAATAGAATCGGAGACTTTCTTCCACAGCCAGCATCGAACCGCAGATCAACAGGATCAGCTTGGCAAAGATCATTCCTAATCCAACACCTGCCACAATGGCGGCGAGTCCAATGCACAAGTTTTCCATAAATAACAGTCGGTTCATCTGTTTACGTGTCATGCCAATGATTTGAAATATGCCAAATTCTTTTTTACGCGTCTTGAGAAATGAACCTACGGAATAGAGCAGAAACAGAAACGAAAAGATGAAAATAATAATCTCTGCAATTAGAAACCCCTGATTCGCAAGCATGGTCACTGTATTACTTGAACCCTTCAGTCCATCCTTCAGATCCGGGTGAAACAAGAGCAGCGCATACGTAAAAAAGATCATGACGGAAAACGTACTGCTCAGGAAATGAGCCAGGTAAATTCGTTTGTTGCGAACAACATTATTAATGGCGAACTGGCGAAAATTCATGACCCGAGCCTCCCATCAGGGATAATACATTGATGATTCGTTGATAGAACGTCGATCGGTTATCTCCATAATGAATTTCGTTGTACAGTCGTCCATCCTTAATAAAGACAACCCGGCTGCAATAACTTGCCGCCACAGCGTCATGCGTGACCAACAGCATGGTGGCCCGATCTTCCTGGTTGCGACGTTCCAGCATCTCCATTACATCACGCGCTGCCTTCGAATCGAGATTTCCTGTAGGCTCATCGGCCAGCACCAGCTTGGGAGAATGGATCAGGGCTCGTGCGATTGCTGTCCGTTGGGCCTGACCTCCTGAAATTTCATACGTACGTTTGTTCAGAAGAGATGCGATGCCCAGCTTCTCTGCGAGTCGATCAACACGTTCATTCATCTCCTCAACCGATACGCCGTCCAGCGTAAGCGGCAATACAATATTTTCTTTTACCGTGAGTGTGTTGAGCAGGTTAAATGACTGAAACACAAACCCAAGCTCTCGCCGTCTGAACAAGGCCAGTTCGTCATGATTCAGTTCAAACGGGTTCTTTCCTGCAATCTGCAATTCCCCTGAAGTAGGGTGGTCAATGGTTGAAATCATGTTCAGCAATGTTGTTTTGCCGCTGCCTGATGGACCCATGATGCCGACGAATTCACCCTCCTGAATACTGAGATCAATCCCTGATAAGGCTTCGTATGACACGACCCCCTTATAAATTTTGCTAATCTGTTTAACTGAACATATCTCCATAAGTTAATGGCTCCTTTTAGATTTTGAATTTGAATTAAACTAAGCTGGGGTGAACTTCATCGCAATTCGAAGTCGTTCTCTACTTTCTGACTTCAGTCTATCGAAGTTTCGACCATTCTCCTATGGATTAACCTTTCATCTTCATGACATTATTGTAAGGTTATATCGTTTCTCTATCCGACAATTGTCCTCTAATATGTAGAAAACGAGAAAGACGCCGATCCCAGTCAGGGCACCAGACGTCTTCTCATTTCGTTTCGTATCATGCAGATTTATATCTCAGGTTTCAAATGTAATGGTTACAGTGGTTCCTGCTCCCTGAACGGATGTAAGGTCAATCCGATGGTTCATTCGTGTCAGGACATCCTTAACAATATATAGCCCCATACCCGTAGATTCTTTAAAGTGACGCCCATTCTCTCCGGTGAAAAAAGGCTGGTACACTCGGTTGAGATCCGACTTGGGAATACCGACTCCCTGATCCTTCACTTCAAGAATGATGGATCGTGTGGATTCATAAGCATGGATGGATACCTTTTGCCCTTTTCCCCCGGAAGAGTACTTGATGGCATTGGATAACAGCTGTACGAGGACAAATCGAATCCACTTCGCATCCGACTGGACCATTAACGCAGAATCAATTTTCATCTCGGGATATACGTGATTGCGAATGAAGAACCGTTTCAGCTCATGGATGGCTTCTTCTCCGGCCTCCTTGAGGGATACCAGTTCCACACTGAAATCTTGTTCAAATGTCTCCAGCCGTGCCATGTACAGCACGGTTTCCAGCCCTCGTCTCATCTGGTCAGCTTCCTCTCGAATGCTGATGAAGCGTGGGTCCTCATCCTCCTGATCCTCAACTGTCAGTTCAATGACGGATAAAGGTGTCTTCATCTGATGAACCCATTGATTCATAAAAGTCAGGTATTCCTGTTGACGCTGTTCCAGACGATGCAGATGAGCATAATAATGACCGTACTGTGAGTCCAACAGTTCTGACAATGCCTGCGGCAAGGGCGCGGGCTCATTCAATGGAACAAATTCTTTCAGATCATTCATTCGTTGGGACATTCGGGTATAAAACTGGCGATGGGACAGATAGCGATACATGAGATAAGCTGAGTATAGGACTAACCCTAGAGATACCGCATACGTGGCCGTAAACCAGTGGTCATAGCCATCGTACCAGAAGACCGCAACCACAGTAAGCAGTACAACGATTACCCAACAAGTCAGTACAATATGTTCTTTGATAAACAACTTCATGAGGGTGAAGATGCCTTCCAATTACTGTTGAGTCGATAACCTGAACCCCTTACTGTCTCCAGCGCATCTGTAATTCCCAGCTCAGTCAATCGTTTACGCACGCGGGTCACATTCACACTAAGTGTATTATCATCCACAAAGGAATCGTCCCACAGCTTTTCCAAAATGGTTTCACGGCTAACCAGTTTGGGACTGCGACGCAGCAACGTCTCCAGCAAAATGGTTTCTTTCTTGGTCAGCTGTATCTTGCGATCACCGAGCTCCATCTCCAATCTTTCCAGATAAACAGTTAGTCCATCCAGTTCCACCTTGCGCTCTTCATTACGCGCAGCATAATCGCCATACACCCGGCGCAGCTGACTTCGGATTTTGGCCATGACAATTTCATGCTCAAACGGCTTCGTAATATAATCGTCCGCCCCGTTCTCAAGCGCCATGACCTGATCCATCTTGCCACTCCGGGCAGAGATGAAAATAATCGGACATGTGGAAATGGAACGAATTTGGCGACACCAATAGAACCCATCGTAACTCGGCAAGTTGATATCCAGCAGCACGACATGCGGCTTAATTTGTTCAAACTGCTGGACGACTTGCTCAAAGTCCTCAACCGCAACGGCCTTGTCACCATATCGTTCAATATGGGATTGAAGTAGTCCTGCAATCTTCGAATCATCTTCAATAATCATTATCGTATACATAAAAAGGTCTCACCTCTAACCTGTCGTAATGGAATATGCAATGCTCTTTCCAAAATCATAACACAGGTGGGTACTATCGGGCATCGACCTGCTTGCGCCAATCCACAATGTCAGCGTTCAGCTGCTTCAAATCTCCAGATGGCTGCTCCTCATCGGACAAGTTATACTTCTGCTTCAAAGCGATAATTCGATATACACTTTCATTAATTCTGGATTCCGAAATCTTCCCTGACTTCACCGCGCTCATCAGCGTATCAAATATGGTCTTGGCACTCTCATAACTGTGAGCTACCAGTAAAATATCGCTCCCTGCCTGAACCGTCGCTACGGCGGCATCGTTCAGCTTATAATTTTTCGCAATCGCGCCCATGCTCAGATCATCTGTGATGACCACGCCGTCATACTTGAATTTCCCACGCAAATGCTGACCAATAATGACGTCCGACAAGGAGGCCGGATGGTGTGGATCAAGCTTCGGATACAGAATATGCGCCACCATAACCGCTTCCACCTGTTCCTTCACAGCGGACTGAAACGGAATCCATTCCAGCTGGGCAAGCTGCTCTTCTGTTTTGTTCACGACAGGCAGATCCAGATGGGAGTCCACAGAGGTATCGCCATGGCCGGGAAAATGTTTCACTACGGGAATAACCTCTTCGTTCCGCAACCCCTTCATCTCCGCTATACCCATTTGGGATACCAGACTTGCCGAGCTGCCAAATGAACGATCCCCAATCACCGGATTTTTCGGATTACTGTTCACATCCAGCACAGGAGCAAAATCGACGTTAAAACCTACAAGCTTAATTTGTCGGGCCAGCAATTCACCCATCGTTTCAGCCAAATCTGCGTCTTTCGCCTTACCCACTTTCCCATTCGAAGGAATCGCTTCTACCGTTTCGGGCATGCGACTAACTTTGCCGCCTTCCTGATCCACACTCATGAAAATTGGAACCGGATTGGAATGATTGGCATCCTTAATGGATTGCACGAATTTGGCTGTACCTTGAACAGTTGAGACATTATTTGCATAGAAAATAATCCCCCCCACCTTCTGATCCTTGATCATCTGTTTGGCTTGATTATCCAAAGTGGTCCCTTGAACACCGGCCAGAATCATCTGTCCAATCTTCTCATCCAAAGACAATTGGTCGAGCTGCTCTTGTACCGGATCTTTCTCTTCCTGCGGAGGCACAGTATTCTGTTGATCATCCTGATCGTTAGCACCTGCGTTTGAATTAGCACCTGTATCCGTTCCAGCTTGATTGTCATCCTGCTCTGATGAAGATTGCTCTGTGGTTGAGCCGTTGTTCGAGTCAGCGGATGAGGAAGGCTTCTGTGCCTGCCCGCATGCCGATAACAGGAGTACTATTCCGAATAGCACAAATAGCATTGGAAGTGATTTTATGTGTTTATGTTTTGAATTGCGACTATGGATGTACAAGGATGGTCATCCTCCTTAAGCGTTGTTGTATTGTTGGCTGAACAGGGTTCAGGCCTAACCTTATCATAAGGTGCTTTATTTTCAAAATGGAGACGGATCGAGTACAACTTTTGAAGGCACAGCCTGAATTACGAAAAATAGTTACCTTTTTAGGTTAAAGTGTGGTACATGATGGTGTTATTCCATGAGCGTGCGTGATTGGGAGGGCAAGAGACGGGGTATCAGCGGTGCGATATATGTTTTTCTATTGTGAATTTTTCATATAATGAAATTATTATTATAGAGAGGTGAAAAAGCCGCCTTTTGGCGGCTTCAGATTTGTTTTTAGTTTTCGTTGCCGTTGGCGTTTGTTCTTTCAAACCGCCTTGAAAATTCTCTTAATAGAGTGTTTTTCGGAGAAAGGCCTTATCCGATTTCCTGATCTCCTGAACACAAGAAAACAGAGCAAGCTTGCAGTAGCTTCATCTAGGAAGTTCTACGATTTCAGCTTGCCCTGCACAACGAACCTAACGCTCTCTCTGTAACCAAAAATGTAAATGAAGCATAATAATATATAATCCATAATCTTCCTTGCCTTTAATTAGAATTAACAGGGATATGATTGCGGTTAACCCGGAGTAATTTGCCTGAAGAGGTAGACAGAACATCGGGGTCCGTACCCAGCCCAAAGTAAAAATCACCTTCATGTTCTTCAAAAGACTTGGCGTACGTGTCCTGGCTAAAACGGAGAATTTCATTCCATGTATTCAGATCGGTGGATTGATACACCCGGTTTATATAGAGCTTCGCACTTTTCCGTGTGTAGGTAAGCACATAGACTTTACCATCCCGCAAGAGCACATCTGTAGGAAGAGCCAGGGTATCTGGCAAAATGACACGCGTTGCCTGATTAATGTCGGTCATCACGTTTAATGATTTGGGCAAAAGTTGCCCATCGTTGAACACCCCTCCGGCAATATAGAGCAGCTTATTGTTAAAATTAATATTTTTCCCGATCTTATTATACGGGATTGTACCGGTTTGATAAGAAATCCCTGGAAGCATTTTGCTACCATAGATGACTACGTCTTTCTTTTCAAGCCTCTCATTAATCTCTAATACATTGGTCTTGTCGCCCCAGATTTTATTGGCTGGATACATCATGCCTGATGCATATAATTTGCCCTTGATCTCAAACAGCGTATACGCCCGGAAGCCAAACGTGTTAATCGTCGCAAATGTTTGCCAGCTTTCGCCCTGATCATGAGAAATGAGCACTGTGGGTTTCTTCTCGGTCCCCAGCGCTGCAAACAGCTTGCCCTGATAGGACGCCAGATCGTATACGTGTACACCCAGCGGAAGATTGCGATACTTGGTCCAAACATCCCCATCCAACCGGTAGAAGTTTCCCATATCCCACTGTTCGCCATCGGAATCATTTCCAGGGATGTAAAGCTTATCGTTCAATACCTTGTAGATGTCAATCTGTTCCTCATCCACAAACATTTTGGTGGACGGAACGAAGCTTGGGTTGTTATTGGTAACAGATTGGGTGATAAATTTGGAATCGGCCGTGTCGTAATAAATTACAGGAATGGGGCCGGCATTGGATGAAACGCCCATATTGCTGCTGTTCCCATGCCCCATGTATATTTTGTCTCTATACAGCTGCAAGTCCCAAACATTATTGGCATATGGCGCTTTCTTAAAAGGTCTTCCGAGCAATTCGATCTTGTTCGTCACATCAGCGGATGTTATAGGCGCATTGGACACCTTGGCAAGTGCCCGTTCCGCAGTCGGTTGATGATCTGTTGAAACATTGTTCCTGGGTTTCGAGTTCCCCATCAACAGCCACCCCACGCCAGCAACGATCGTCAAAATCACAGCCGCCCATTTTGTATTCCTCTGCATGTCCGCTTCCTCCTTTATGTTGTGAGATAACACTTTTACACCAAAATTAAAATGATACAAATTGTATCTATTTATATTATGTAAAACGAAACCTACTTGCAACAAATTCTGCCCGGACTGTGCAAAAAAAATAGACAACCTCATCCGAAGATGCGTTGTCTATTTGTCATATTTTATAGTGAATGCCTACCAAAACGAATCATTGGCTCCGGTTGATTTTCCTCATGCCATTCGCTGACGTTCACCTGTACTTAAATATATGATATTCTTTACTATTTTCTCTGATACTTACTCTGCCTTCACCAGAATTTTAACCTGGTTTTTTTCTTTCAGCAATGCTTCAAACCCGTGTTCTACCACTTCGTCCAAGCTGATTCGTTTGGTTACCAGCTTGTCTGCCGGGAAGAAACCTTTAGCCATCAGGCTAATAACAGCCGGGAATACGTCACGGTATCCGATAATGCCATTGACTGTACGCTCCTTCATGACAATGGAGTTTGGCAAAATCGGTGCTTCCTGTTCAAAAATACTAACGATCATCAATTCACCGCCAATACGTGTTGAATCAATGGCTTGCTGAAGCACCCGTGGAACACCTGTGACTTCATAAGCTACATTCACACCGCCTTGGGTACGCTCATGAATTTCTTCCACCACATTGTATTGTGTTGGGTCAATAACAATAGCGCCAAGTTCTTTCGCTTTGGCTTTACGCTCCTCGGAGAGTTCAACGACATATATATCCGATGCGCCAGAAGCTTTCAGCGCTTCAATAACCAACAGCCCAATCGGGCCTGCTCCAAAAACAGCCGCAGTGTCGCCGACTTTCAGTTTACTTTGGCGCACTGCATGTAGAGCCACAGCGGAAGGCTCAACCAGCGCCCCTTGCTCATATGAGATGGAGTCAGGAATGGCGTGCACCATATATTCCTCAGCCGTTACATACTCGGAGAAACCTCCGCCTCCGCCTGCCAGACCCAAGAATCCCATCTGATTGCAGAGATTATATTTCCCCTGTTTGCAAGCTTCACAATGACCGCAAGCATAGATTGGTTCTACCACAACACGATCCCCTGCCTGAAAACGTGTCACGCCTTCGCCTACTTCAACCACTTGTCCTGAAAATTCATGACCCATCACAACAGGTGCTTTTTCCCCTGTTAGCGGATGCGGAGCTTGAGCCGGAATAAAGATCGGGCCTGCCGTGTATTCGTGCAAGTCACTGCCGCAGATCCCACACCACTCCACTTTTATTTTTACCTTACCCTGTTGAGGGCGAGGTTCATCAATATTTTCGAGACGCAAATCTTTTACTCCGTGCCAACGCAATGCTTTCATTTGTTTCATCTCCCAGATCATAAGTTATGATATAATCGGAAACGTTTCCGTAAATTAAATATGTCACATTTTAAATAGGCTGTCAAACATAATTTGTCACACATATGTCCATCTTATGAATTTTACACCGATAAACCTGCTATACTGCCAGCCTTACAATCCGATGATAATTTCGGCTCCTTAGCCGGTTCTGCCCTAATTATCTCTATGTTAATCATTCGATTTCCTTAGAGGGCAACAAATCACTGTAACCGTTCAATCGTGTTCATGGGATACTTGGTGGCTTCAATGTTATAATTAAGGCATTGGATCGTCATTCCATTTGTACCTATTTTCAATATTCGGAATCGTTTCCGATGAAGTGAGGTTAACTAAACGTGAGTAAAGATCAGAAGATTACCATTAAGGATGTGGCTGAACGTGCAGGTGTAGGCATCGCTACCGTCTCCCGAGCCATCAACAACTCCGAAGGCATCAGCAGCAAAACCCGGGAAAAAGTCATGCAAGCCATTGATGAACTTGGATTCGTCCCCAATACCTCTGCGCAGAGCCTGAAGATACGTCAAACGCATCAGATTGCGCTGGTTGTACCCGATATACGCAATGCCATCATTCCCGAGATCTCCTGGTCTGTTGAGCAAACGGCGAAGCAGCATGGATATCATGTGGTTCAGATCAATACGGCGGGTAATGCAAGAACAGAATTGGAAACCATCCGTAATATCAAAAAATTGCATGTGGATGGACTCATTTTCATGCCCTTGGCTTATCCCAAGACATTACCAAGCCTGATTGAAAAAGCTCCACTCCCCATCTCCATGATTAACTACGGAAAGAAGCTGGAACCCGGCATGAAGGCAGATGTTGTCTCTCTATCACAGCCGGAAGGGAAACTGGTGATGGAGCATCTGATTAAAATCGGACGGAACCGGATTGCTTACGCCGGTGCACCTAAAGATATCATCGAAGAACGTTATCGGGCTTACGAGCAGGCATTAAGCCATGTGGATATCTCACTGGTTTATTTTGGTGAAGACTTTTCTCTCCAAACAGGAGCGAATGCTGCGGATTATTTCTATGGGCTGGCTCATATGCCGGATGCGGTATACGCCATTAATGATATGGTGGCGATTGGCCTGGTGAATCGCTTTAAGGAGCTCGGCATACGCGTGCCCGAAGATGTTGCTGTTGTGGGTGTAGATAATAACCAGTGGACTACCGTATCGTCACCTCAGATCAGTTCAGTCTCCATTATGGGGGAAGAAGTGGCCCGACTTGCTACGGAACTCCTATTAAAACGCATTCGAGAGATGAGTACTGCTGATTACGAACATATTCAATTTGAGCCTCGGCTCATTGTCCGCGAATCCAGTGTAGCCATGATCCGTACCTCTACATGAGGACCACACGCTTAAAAAACAGGGCTCTTGGGTGTGGTGCACCGACTTAACGATAATTATTCGATACGATAACCACAAAAAAGGTGCTTCTCCAGGAATGAATTCCGATTGGGGAAGCACCTTTTTTTATCTTACGTACATACTTTTACTTTTGCTAACTTATCACAGAGAAGCTTCACTTCTCCGGAAGCAATGGCCTGATCGTTGTCCCTTTCAAGAACGCCTCAATATTCTCTACCGTATGATTGAAATAGATGGCATAGTTGCCTTGTGTCACATAACCCAGATGCGGCGTTGCCAGCAGATTGGGCAATGTACGCAACACATGATTTACAGGAAGAGGCTCCTGTTCATATACGTCCAGCCCAGCCCCGGCAATCCACTCATTCTGTAAAGCTTCGACCATCGCCTCTTGATCCACAATGCCTGCTCGGGACGTGTTGACCAACAAAGCGGTATTTTTCATCCGTTGGAACTCGGCTCGTCCAATCAGATTACGAGTGCGGTCACTGAGAACGAGATGAATGGATACAATGTCGCTTTGTTCGAGTAGTTGTTCCTTGGTTTCCGACCACATAACACCATGCTCCTCAGCCCTCTTCCGTGTCAAATTCTCACTCCAGGCGATCACTTTCATGCCAAAGGCTTGCGCTATAACGGCCATTCGGCTGCCAACCTTGCCTAAACCGAGCAGCCCCAATGTCTTTCCGTACAAATCCATGCCAACGGTACTTTGCCAATTCCGGTTCGAACGCAATGCGTTATTTTCAGTTACCAGATTCCTTGAGAGGCCAAGAATCAGCGCCCACGTCAGTTCTGTCGGCGGATTCGAACTGCCTTCCGTACCACAGACCGTCACTCCGCTTTCTTCCGCAGCTTTGAGGTCAATAGATGCATTACGCATGCCACTTGTAATCAGAAGCTTAAGCTTGGGCAATTGAGCGATTACCCTTTCAGGAAAAGGTGTACGTTCACGCATCAAAACAACGATTTCAAAATTTTGCAGTTCCTGTATAACTTTATCCTCTGATCCCATGTAATGATTGAACGTCTGAATCTCTACCCGATCCAGGATGGGAGACCAATCCGCTGAAGACAAGGCAACATTCTGGTAATCATCCAATATGGCACAACGCAATTTCGTCTGCATGGTTGAATCTCCTCCTAATATTGCTCAACATCGCCTTGACGCTAACGTCTCAAAATTATCCTGCCTATGTGAACAAATGGTACACATCCCTAATGTAATCTATACCCTATCCGCATTGTATCAACTCAGTCCCCATCTGCCTAATGCCTGGAAGCCTATTGGTGGGAGGATGGAGCAGATGTTGAAAACTATTGGTCTGTGATGGAAAAGCAGGGTATCGAGAGCCATTGCAATGATCTGATGCTCTTTAATCGGTTCCTATGGTGTAAGGCCCGGGAGCTTGAAGGAAATGAACCGGCTAATGTTAGGCGAATCGATCAGGTATACGAGATGATTAAGGGCATTAGTAAGATATTTGAGGTTAGGGCCGAACACAGCTCAATAGAAACAGATTCTATATATTTCAAAACAAACGATTCTATTTTCTGGCATGGGTGCTTATAAGGGGGAGAATGCATGTTCAAGGCCTATAGATTTATAGAGAGTGGGGGAAAGTATTTTCACCTGATCCGGTAGAGACAGCCGCAGAGATATATCAGTACGTCCAAACGCATAAGGAGCAATATCCAGAAATTCGCGTTATCTGATCCTGATGATCATATTGCTGTTCAAGCGATCAACGGCATTATTGTTTTTCCGAAAAAATGGGCGTTGATGGAGGTCAAACAGAAGTACATTGATGAGCCAAATATTTTCAATGCAGAAGCATTTAAACAGGCTCTGGACCGATCCGGGTTCCCTACCGAACGAAATATAGAGTTTACCCTCCTAACCGCACAGCAATATTTGACTGAGCTGTATGAAGACGTAGAAGGAGAGGATTAAATTTAAGGGTGGTTTTCCATGAGAAAATCGCCCTCAATGAAGAAGCCTCTCCTACATTTAAAATTGGAGAAGAAGCCATTGTATTTTTTACTGGCAATAAAGGATCGAGACCGGATAAGAACGATTTCGGCTATTATTTGGTAGAACAAGCTCAAGGAAAGTTTGATTCTGGTATCCAGTCACAGTCACAAGGCGTAGCCAAAAATAGTACAGATACTCACAGTCTGGATCTTAACAATATTCAGAATGAAATTAATTTGATCGAAAAATATAACAAAGTAAATAACATTCCGAAATTATATCTTCCAGAAGGCCAAGAAAGTAATATTTAACTTGAACGGTATAAAAAAAGCAGCCCGAGTGGGCTGCTTCTTAAATTAAAATGCAACATTTATGGTTTTTATTATGTTGATTAGGTAACAAGTACCAAGGAGGGGATTGTCATAAAAGTAAAGTCAATATATTTTATTCTCAGTGTTCTAGCTGTTTTTTTACTGTCAGGTTGCGGAAGTGGTGTTACTGGCTCAAGTCAGCAGAATGAACTAGGTGAACCTTATCGTGTGGCGTTGGATGAATTAATTTCAACAGATAAGGCTCTTAATGAAAACATGGAGTATATCTCATTGGATTTCGATAAAGGACTTCCAATAAAGGATTCTGATAAAAAAAGCATCGAGGATTACCTTCAAAGCAAATATAATGTAAAAATATATAACCTAACCTATGAAGAATTGGTTGAAGAAGGACTGTCTGAACAGTCTGAAAGTAAGCTTAAAGGGATTTTACTGAAAATTGAAAAGCAGGAGCAACAGTCAGATAATAACATTACCATAGAGGTCAGTAAGTATCGTTCCAATGAAGGTTCGCTCTCTGCAAAAATAACTTTAACCTATAAGGAAGGTCAATGGAGAGTCGCTACTCATACTCCGACAAGAGAAAGTTAAAGAAAGTATTTGTGGATCACCCACACATTGGTAAAGTATTTTATAATAATTTTAAAAGCCCTTATAGGGCTTTTTTTGTCCTGTATTTTCTGATTTTACTACCCTTTTAATGCCCAAGCAATGATAGCGCAACTTCGATACTATGATGCACAAACGAACGATCCGGCTCCGATTTCATCATTACGGTCAGTCCAACCATGGATACAACGAGAGAATTTGCGAGTGCATTCGCATGAAGATCAACGTGTAATTCACCGGATTCTTGACCCCGTTCAATCGTCTCCTGGAAAATAGCCGCCAGATACATCTGATGCTCTCGGGTAAGAACCGCAAATTTAGGATCATGTGGAGCCAGTTCAACCATCGTATTAATGCAAAAACAGCCATGACGGGGCTGTGTCACATCCCCTTCTGCTCCTATATGTTCAAACAATGCACGGAAGGCTTCTCTTACAGAAGATGTATGTTGAAGCCTGGATCTGATCTGAGCTGCATGTAGAGTCGTATATCTACGGAGCGCTGTTTCAAACAATTCCTTTTTATCCCCAAAGGCTGCATACAGACTCGGCCGCTGAATGCCCATGGCTGTCGTCAAGTCACTTAAAGATGTCGCCTCAAATCCTTTATCCCAAAAAATCTGCATCGCTGCATCCAGTACCTTATCCGTATCAAATTCCCGTTGTCTAACCACGTGCTCACCCTCTTTATGTATCGATCAGTATATAACTATTTTAAACTTTTTTTCATATCCATGTCAAACTTATTTCACTTTTTAGAAACATAAAAACAACGTATCCGTTTACTACTTGACATTATTTCGAAGCTTGAAGTATGTTTATTCCACATCATAATGTACCGATCAGTATATTACGATCAAACATATTCATTCTGTTTTTATTACTTACCTACTCGAATACAGAAAGGTGATTCAATCATGCAAAATCCATCTTATCTAGCACATGCTCACAGCGAAGGACATGCGGGCATGTCACGTCTTGTCGCGCTGTTATTTGCGCTGTGCAGCGGACTGGCGGTAGCCAATATTTATTACGCCCAGCCTTTGCTCGACTCCGTGGCTGAGGAGTTCAGTATCACTCATTCATCCATTGGGATTGTGATCACCGTAACCCAAGTCTGTTACGCTCTCGGGTTGTTATTACTCGTGCCCCTCGGTGATCTGGTGAATCGACGCAAGCTGATCATCATCCAGATGCTTTTATCCGTAATCGCCCTGATAACCGTTGGCATCTCATCATCCAGCCGGATGTTATTCATGGGAATGGCCGCGATCGGATTGCTCGCCGTGATTACACAAACACTCGTTGCCTTTGCCGCCTCCCTGGCTGCACCTTCAGAACGAGGGCGCATCGTCGGTCTGGTCACAAGCGGAATCGTCATAGGTATATTGCTGGCACGAACCATAGCAGGCACCTTAAACGATTGGATCGGTTGGAGATCGGTTTATCTCTTCTCTGCTACTCTGACATTATTCGGGATTATCACCTTATTTTTTGTCCTACCAAAACGTGAACCTGATCGAGAGAAACTGAGCTACACCCAATTGATCGTTTCTGTCCTCCAACTGTACCGTGAGCTGCCGATTCTGCGAGTACGCGGTGTTCTCGCCATGTTGATTTTCACTGCCTTCAGCACCTTGTGGACGTCCATGGTTTTACCACTAAGCGCTCCGCCGCTTTCCCTCTCACATACGGCTATCGGAGCCTTTGGTCTCGCGGGAGCTGCTGGCGCATTGGCTGCTGCACGTGCTGGAAGACTGGCTGATCGGGGGTTTGGACAAAAGACGACGGGCGCCGCCCTGATCATATTGCTTATATCCTGGCTACCCATGGGCTATGTTCACCACTCCTTATGGCTGCTTGTCGCAGGGGTGATTATGCTGGACCTTGCCGTACAGGCCGTCCATGTCACGAACCAGAGCCTGATCTATGAAGTTCGCCCTGAAGCGCAGAGTCGCTTAACGGCCGCCTATATGATCTTTTATTCAATAGGCAGTGCGACAGGCTCCATTGCTTCCACTCAGGTGTATGCGTTGGCAGGTTGGACAGGTGTTTGCTGGTTGGGTGCAGGCGTTAGTGCGGCGGCACTTCTATTCTGGGCCTTTACCCTTAATCGAGTTTATTCCACACCACGATAAACAAAGTTGCCAACGGACCAAATAACAGGGAAATCAGAAACCAGTTAAGACCACTTCTGTTTTTTCCCTGAGCAAGTCCGGCATTAATGAGGGCGAGTGTGCCCCAACCTACAAAGTATTCATTTTCTATCTAATTATCCCTCCTCTCTTACACCATCTCCGTTTCTTATTGTTCAAGCAGAGCCTTAAGCTTTAGGTTACGGCTCTCCAGGAAAGCCTGCATATACCTCTTGAGTACAATTCGCTCTGCGGCCCAACCCAGAACGCCAAAAGGCGCCTCAAATCTCAGCGTGTCTCTCATGCAAGTCATCTGCTCATCCATTTTACTGAAGCTGTGCTCATGTCGCATGCTCTTAAAAGCACCTTTCTCCATCTGATCCACAAAGAGATAAGGTCGATTGTACTCGGCAATCCGGGAAGTCAGCTTCTGTCTTATTCCAAAATGGCTTGCCTCAAAAGTCACCGTATCCCCTTGGCCAATTTGGCCTGTTGTAACACCTGCTATGGCCCGCTCACGAGTATGTTTCCACACTGTCCTTGTATGAATATCAATATCCCGTGCGTAGTCAAAACAACGCTCGATTGGGGCATATATGGTTATCTCGGTTACCACTTCAATCAAGAACAATCTCTCCTTTTCATCCGCTATGCACTCGGCGATATCCCCGGCACTTTGCAAAGTATACTCCTGGTCTCTCTGGAGAACAACGCAAGGCATGACAATATGTATAGAAAACGGGCCCCCTGTTATCGTACAGGAGACCCGTTTACCGTTTAAATATTCATTGGCTATTTTAGCTTAAATCAGCAACTCATTAATGGCAATACTGCGTTCTTTGGACAGGTCACGATATTGTTCCGATTCCACCTTGATTAACGGTTTGAAAATATCGGAAGTATTGTTCATGACAATAACGCCCCGCTCGCCGTTGCTCAGGAGCACTTGTTTACCAATAAAATTGGGAAGCAGATGCTGCATCAACGCCTGAACCGGCTTCTCGTTTAATTTGCCGAATCCCATTGCATAGATATCCCGCAGATTGTTGATCAGGTTCGGATTGCTGCTTCCGTGGTTGCCGGATCTCATCCCGATGTAGATGTTAGCAACAGATACGATCTGTGTGTATGGATGAATCTCTTCTTTCTTAAGCTGCATCGGATATCCGGTGCCATCTTCCAGTTCATGATGCTGAAGGGCTACCAGTGCAGTAGCTTCATCCGTCATGGAACTTTTGATAATATCATGACCATAGATGGTGTGGCGATGCAATTCGAGCTGTTCATCAGCTGTTAACGGTTCCGTCTTGTTACGAATCCGGTGGGATACTCTGCATTTGCCGATATCGTGAAGATAGCCGCCGCGACTAATCTGGTAACTCTCTTTCTGAGAATAACCAAGCCAGTTGGCAAGGTAAAATGACAACAATCCAACCTGAATGGAATGCGTGTAGTTGTTGACATCATCTCGTTCCAGCATCATCAGAAGATGAACAACATCCTTTTGCTCATCCAATCCCTCCACCATCGGTTGAAGTGCATCATCCACCATCGTAGCATTGAACTTGCCTACCGTCAGCGCTTCGAGAAAAGCAGATTGATAATTATGTACAGTTTGTATAAATTGGGACTTCATCTCTTCTTCAGGCGGTTCTTCCTTGGTGCTTGTACTTGCTCCAGATGCAAATTTTGCTGCAGCAGCAAAGAATTCCGCTTCCGTGATCTCTTCCTCGCGTGGTTCAATATCCACATAATCTACGCGGTGCTGCATCAGCAAGGTGATATCTTCACTTTTGATCACAGTACCCTGACCCAGAACGTGTAATCCTGCTTCGCTGAATGTATCCGCAGTCAGCCGGTCTCCATCTTGCAGGTTCATAATATGGATTCTCAATCGGTATTCCCCCTGAACAATCATTTATAGTCAACAGCACCCGTTACATCGGGTCCCAAAAATCCCTATACTACTTTATATCGATAAATAATCACTTTTTCTCCATAGTCCAAACGACCTTAATCGCAGAAGGAAATACGAACGTATAAGACTTTATCCTCACTCCCATTTTGAAAAAAATCCCGGTTTCGATCTCTTTTGCTGAAAAGAGGTCTAACTATAAACATATATAGGCAAAAAGCCCAGAATAATCATTGGGCTCTTTACAATTCCAATTATATTTGGATCGAGCTCAGACTCGCTCCCTGCGCGAAAAAGCGTTCAATACGTTTCTCAACAGCGGGGTCCGGAATAAGCGGTGGTGCCTGATGCGGCTTGACTCTGGCATCAATGATGATCCGGTCACAGCCCCAATGTTTATAACTGTAACCGCTGTTCACCCCATACATATCATGAGACGGGTTACTGCGAGTAAATGTTGCCCACAAGAAGTTGCTCAGATTGGCACTCAGGAAAGAGCTGTCATCACATAAGATGATCATTGGACATGAGGACAGATCTCCTTTTTCGCTCAGCAGATCCGTGAATGTCTTCATTTCTTGCTCTGTATCCGCATAAGTGGTGAATGGCGCTCCCTGAACGGCAACAATTCCTGGCATCACAAGCTGTGGATTCGTGTAGCCTCGAATGTTCTTTAGTGACTCCGGCACGTCTCTACACAGCTCCCGAATTTTGTCTCCATAGGCTGCAAATATAACCTTACTGCCGCTATTCAATCCGGTTCCGGAGTAATCCAGCGTATCAATCGTTGTATTGGTATGGAAATGAATGTCCCGTTGCAGATCCATTCGTTCCAGAATGTACGTCAGGAATTCCACTTCCCGATGCGTATCCAGCGGTTGCTGATCCTCTGCCGTAATAAACAGGTATTTCGCCAAGCTGAGCTGGCCGGTACCGAGAATTCGACTTGCAATCGTCAGCAGCTCTGTGGGCTGTTTTACGGTCTGATACGGAGTATAACGCTCACTCCCAATTGCAAACAGAAGTGGATGAACCCCTGCTGCATCAACTGCATGGACTTCTTTTACCCCCGGAATCTCCTGTTTGATGGCATCCCCCGTAATTTCGTGAATCAGATCCCCAAATGCCGTATCCTCTTGCGGAGGACGACCCACCACAGTAAATGGCCAGATCGCGTTTGGCTTGGCGTATACTTTATGCACTTTCATTAACGGAAACGGATGCGTCAAACTATAGTATCCAAGATGGTCTCCGAACGGTCCCTCCGGCTTTGTCTCATCGGGGTAGATATCCCCCGTGATGACAAAATCGGCGTCATTGCTGATGCAATATCCATCCTTATAACTGTAACGGAAGCGGCGTCCGGCAAGTAATCCGGCAAAAGTCATTTCACTGAGTCCCTCCGGCAAAGGCATGACCGCAGAGAGCGTATGCGCCGGTGGACCGCCAATAAAGATGCTCACTTTCAGAGGTTCTCCCTTTTTGACTGCCTTGGCCTGATGAATACCGATCCCGCGATGAATCTGGTAGTGCAGTCCAATTTCCTTGTTCAATTCGTAATCATTGCCACTTAACTGTACCCGGTACATGCCCAGATTGGAATTCATGATTCCTGGTTTGTCTGGATCTTCCGAATACACCTGAGGCAGCGTAACGAACGCTCCCCCATCCATGGGCCAATGCTTGATCAATGGCAGATCGGATATTTCAATTTCTTGGGCAGTTACGGGCAGACTGATCGACTTCTGCTTGGGCAAAGCCTGCCAGGCGGCAAGACCTGTGCTGATATGCTGAAATGGTGTTTTGAGTGCCTTCATGGGATCGCCACGCACCGCCATAACTCGCTGTACGCCTTCAAGCGTACCACGGAACATGAATTTGCTTCGTTCCACGGTGCCAAACAGGTTCGAAACAGCCTGGAACTTCGAACCTTTCACATTTTCGAACAGCAGCGCCGGGCCTTTCGCCTCATGCACTTTCATATGTAACGCTGCCATCTCCAGATGCGGGTCCACTTCTTCCTTCACTCGAATCAAATGCCCGTGCTGCTCCAGATCGTTAATACAATCTTCCATATTGCGATATTTCATTGGATGGCTCCATTCTTTGTATATTAATAGATGCTGCGTACAGTCGATTAATTTATATGTTCATATATTCACATAGACGTGGAGAATAGTTCACAGAATAGTACGCGTTGAACGTTCAACTCTAGTTTCACTACCAAATAGACTCATCCTTGCGTCTCTTCTATCTTATCAAATGATCTGCTACTAAACAAAACAATATATGAAAATCGGTATGCAAACAACGCATCAAAAAGCAATATTTAAGCAACCTGAGTCCTGTATTACGGGGAACCCGATTGTTTAAATATTGCTAGTACTGCTCTGATTTACTCAGGTTGTAGTAACCAACCTGGGAATCTTTACGGTAAACTGTGTGCCTTCTCCAACGCTACTCTCCACATCGATTGTACAATGATGCAGCTTCAAAATTTTAATCACAATGGAAAGCCCCAATCCATTCCCTTTAAGCGAGCTGCTACGTGCTTTGTCTACCATATAAAATCGATCGAAGATATAAGGAAGGGCTTCCTCCGGTATGCCTTGTCCTGAATCTCTAATACATACCTTCACAAATGGTGTAGACATCTCAATCTCTACATGAATGGTTCCCTCTTGCCCTGTATATTTTATCGCATTGTTCATTAAATTTTGCCAGACCTGATCGAACAGGTCTTTATCCACCGTGATTTCGCAAGGTAATAAATCCAATTCAATCTTTATATTTTTGAGTGCCCACTGTGGTTCCGCCAGTACGATAGTCCTTCTTAACTGTTCATCTAACTGGAATGTGGTGAAATTAAACGGATGATGCTCCGAATCAAGAGAGGCTAATCGAAGTAGATTATCACTAAGCCTGGACAGGCGTAATGTTTCCTCATATATGATATCCAAATGTTCTTTCTGCTCTTCTAATGGAATAACGCCATCTTGCAGCGCTTTCGTGAATCCTCTAATCGATGTAAGCGGAGACTGCATTTCATGGGAAACGTTGCTGACAAAGTCATCACGAACAGAATCTATTTTTTGCAACTCGCTGGCCATATGATTAAAACTCTCCATCAACTCACCGAACTCATCTTGATTATGATGCTTCAACCGAACCGATAAATCGCCTGATGCCATTTTCTTGGCTGCAACCGTTAGCCTTTTGATCGGCTTCACAATGTACCCCGACATGAACAGGATTAATAAGCTTCCAATGACCAAGACTGTAAATAGCGATATGAGGAGCGTGTTTCTCAGATTATGAAAAATGGACGAAAAATCACTTTGGATCAGAAGTGCACCGATCTTATCGTTCATTCCGGGAACACCCACAATTGCAGTTCCATCTTTGTTGGATAAAATAACCGCATCGGCTGGACTCGCCTTAAATAACGAATTAACTTTTTCCTTTGGTAAGGAAGAAAGAACTTCACTGTGTTCATTCACAGAAGTTATGTTCAAGCCGTATCGTGCAAAGATATCAAAGCTTGATTCAACTTTCTCCGGATCATCGATCAGGTTTATGATTGCTGCGATATCTTCAGCAACGCCGAGAATAGAATGGTTCGGAGTCTTTTCCTGAGAACGAATATTAATTATAAAGGAGAGAATCAAACTGGCAAGAACAATACCAATAAATGTAGCTACGATTCGAAGACGCAGGCTTTTCCTCACCATTTTCATGCCAGCTCCAGACGATATCCAAGTCCTCTTACTGTCGAAATTACGAGCTCAGGGATCGACTCCAATCGTTCTCTTAACCGTTTGATATGCACGTCAACTGTGCGCTCATCGCCTTCGTAATCCATTCCCCATATATCTTCAATAAGCTGTGTGCGTGTTAATATTTGCCCTGACGAACTCGCCAGAGCAAATAACAATTCACATTCCTTTTTTTTCAATTCAACCGTTCGATCTGCTGCAACAACTGTCAAATTGCCCAAGTCAATCGTTACACCACCTATGTGAATCACATTCGATGATATCTTGTTGTATCTCTTCAATAACGATTTCACTCGCAAGATTAACTCTACAGGGTCAAAAGGTTTTACTAAATAATCGTCTGAACCTGCATTAAATCCTCTGACTTTATCCTTGGATTCGCCTTTGGCAGTCACCATCAGAATCGGCATATCCATATAAGATCGAATATCTTCCGTCAATTCAATACCATTGATCCGAGGCATCATCACATCCACAATCGCTAAATCGATTTTTGTATGAGATAAGAGTTCCAGTGCTTCTTGACCATCAGCCGCTTCCACTACGGAAAATTGACTTTTTTCGAGATAAATTCGAATTAGTTTGCGGATATGGGAATCATCATCAACCACAAGAATGGAGTTCATTTATCCACTATCCTTTCCGCAAATGTATTTATTCATATCGTAAAGATTCCATCGGATCCAGCTTGGCAGCCTTCGATGATGGCATCAAACCAGCGATGATACTAATCACTGTACTTACAACGATTCCGAACACGATATAATATCCGGATAGATTAATCAGTTTTGCTCCAAAAGCGTTATCCAAGAAAATATTTAACACGTAGCTAATGATTACTGCAAAGACTACCGCAATGATACCACTGAACACACCTAATAAGGCAGATTCGGAAAAGAATATTCGCTTGATATCTTTCTTTCTTGCCCCGATCGCTCGAAGAATTCCTATTTCCTTGGTCCGTTCCACTACACTAATGTAAAGCACCACCAATATCATGATACCGGATACGATTAATGAAATTCCTGCAATACCTGAGAGAACAATTGTAGCCATGTTCACATAAGTCGTGATACTCTCCATCAGTTTTGCCGTTTGGGAGCCAGAGAAACCTGCATCCACAGCAGCTGTATTAATATCGTTCACATATTTCATATCGGTGGCATAGGCATTAACTTGAATCGGGCCAATGGTAATCCCTTTGTCCGTATACATTTGCTCAAGTGTCTGTGATGGAAGATATCCTGGGGTCTGTTGCATTGGAGTTCTTTGTTCCGTTGCTTCATACACCCCTGAGATGATAACTTCTTTTTCTAATATGATCGGTTTATGGTTAGCATCCATTTCATTAATATATAGATGGATGGACTTGCCTATCATAGATTCAGGTTGGTCATTTCCACTGAGTTTAGTCGCCGTTGTCTGCGGTAATAAGATTTGATTGATTTCGGGTAAAGTTCCTGCTGTAATCATTTCTTTATCAAAAGCATCCGTAAACGTTGTTAACTGTGTGAGTCCCTCCGTTTGTTCTTCATAAACCAGAGTCGATTTTCCATCCACAGCGGTGATCGTCTGCACATGATCCACATTCGGGAAATTACGAATGGTTTCAATATCTGCGTCCGTAAACGTCTGACCTGTTGCCATCAAGGCTTCCGGGCCGCGCATGTCTTTGGATTCTTCACTGGGTTTAGTGATGTCCACGAGTAATGGGTCCATACTTGCATTAATCTCGTTATTCATATAACTCGTGATTCCATTGCCTAAAGAGAGCATCAGAAGTACGCTTAAAATCCCTATGGACCCACCCAATGCTACCAATACATTACGCTTGGCATTGAGTTTCATATTCTTGAGAGCCATTTTGAAGGACGCCAACAGGCCCAGGCTTCGGGAAGGATCTTTATCACCTTGGTAGATCGTTAAGGAAGGATCTTTTAAATACATATCATCCTTAATCCGTCCCTCTTCTACTTTTACAATACGCGTTCCGGAATCGGCCACTTTCTGGGAGTGGGTTACGGTAATGACCAACATCCCTTTTTGTGCTATGCTGTCCAGCAATGCCAGGATTTGGTCTCCATTTTCCTTATCCAGAGCACCCGTAGGTTCATCAGCCAATATAATGTCGGGATTATTGGATAAGGCGCGAGCTATGGAAACCCTTTGCTTCTGTCCACCAGACAGCTGGTTGGGACGTTTGTTCAGATGATCCTTCAGTCCGACCTCGGTCAGAATATCTATGGCACGTTTATTACGTTCCTTCTCACTTGTATCCGTCATTTGCATGGCAATTGTAACATTTTCCAAGACAGATAAATGTGGAATGAGATTGAAATTCTGAAACACAAAGCCAATGTTATTCTTCCGATAATCATCCATTTCTTTTTCAGTCATGGCACTTAGATTCTTTCCGCGAACAAGGACATCCCCTTCATAATCGGAGTCCATCCCACCAATAATATTCATCAGGGTCGATTTGCCACAACCAGATTCACCAAGGATGGAGACAAATTCCCCGGTCTCAAAGCTTAGGTTCAAACCGTGGAGCACCGGAACCTTTTCCTTACCATACAACGTGTATGATTTCTTCACATTTTTAACTTCTAATATTTTCATCTGGGTCTCTTCCTCTCCTGGTCATGCGCTATTTCTATCTATTTATTGCTTCATATCCTAACAAATTTATGTGAACTGATAATGAACTGGGCAAGCCACGTCTGCCTGCACGCAAAAAAGACATCCATACTTACTTGAAAGGAATCATGTCAAGTAAGTATGGGTGCCAAATCACGATATTTACACGAAACAAGCCGAATCCATAATGCTTACAGGACTCAGCTTGTTTCGTTTTACTAGTATTTGTTTTTGCCACTCCATACCCTGCCGTTAAATCCCTTCAACAATACGCTTCGCCCTAACGTTCACCTCACGGTAAAGTTCTTCTTCATCAATGGTCAGCAACTGCCTGTCTCTCATCAGCACACGACCATTCACAATCGTGGTATCCACATCCGCACCATTCACGCTATAGGCGAGCAATGATTCCAGTTCGTGAACAGGCTGCAAATGTGGTTTCTTCAGATCAATCAAGATCAGGTCAGCCTTGCGTCCTGCCTCCAGCACACCCACATCGTGCTGAATATTTAGGAGTTCTGCACTTCCGCGGGTAGCCATCCGAAGAATAGCTTTTGCAGGCAACCGGGTGGGGTCGCCATAATCCAGCTTCTGCAGCCAGGTCGCAGCCTTGATCTCTTCAAACATATCGACGGTTGTCGCACTTCCTGCTCCATCGGTTCCAAGACCCACGTTAATTCCCTGTGCAATCATCTCGGTGATCGGAGCAATTCCGCATCCCAGCTTCAGATTGCTGACCGGATTGTGCGCCACGCCGCCACGTATGCCTTTCAATCTGCCAATATCCCTGCGATTCAGGTGTACGCCATGGGCAAGCAATACGTGTGCTTTTTCAAACATGCCTGCCTCTTCCAAATACTCGGTTGGCGTCATGCGATAGCGTTCACGAATCTTCACGACCTCTTCTTTTGTCTCAGCCAGATGAATGTGGATGGGCACGTTCTCCTGTACCGCCATCGTAATTACTTCCTGCAAAGGTTCTACCGGACAAGTATAGGGCGAATGCGGTCCATACATCGTCGTAATTCGGCCCTCAGCCTTACCAGACCATCGTTGAACCAAATCTACGGCTTCCTGTACTCTGCGTCCTCCATCATCCTCTACGAACACCATTCCCCGTGTCAGTGATGCCCGAATACCACTTTCCGTTACCGCTTCTGCGATCTCATTCATATGAATGTACATATCCGCGTAAGCTGTGGTCCCTGATCGGATCATCTCGGCGATGGATAATTGGGCTCCCCAGTAGATGTCTTCCGGGGTCATCCGCGCTTCTGCGGGCAGCATCTTGCGGTCCAGCCAGTCCATGAGCTTCAGATCATCAGAGAATGCTCGTAACAGACTCATCGGTGTATGCTGGTGAGCATTGATCAGGCCCGGCATGGCCACTTTTTGTTTACCGTCCATAATGTCATCACCCGGTTGAGGCTGGATGTGGAGAGCGATCTCTGCGATACGGTCGCCTACAATGCGAATATCCCCCTTGAAGGGGGCATCGGTGTCTTTCATCGTTAAGATGGTGGCTTGCTGGATTAATATGCTCATTGGTTTCACGGCTCCTCTGGATTGATTATGGTTCTTCCAAATCCGAGGATAAGCCTTCACGTAACGGCAAGGTCAAGTTAATTTTTGAGTTGTCATTGTTCTGAAACTTTGAATGAAAGGCTTTGGATCTATGTTAACCATATAAGGGTACACTCCGGTGCTTGTATGCAGATAAAAAAAGCCACCTTCATTCCCCATTCTCCGAAAGGACATGTCGAACACTTCCGTAATATTAAACTCCCGGTATTTCGTTACAATCTTGTCTGAATACAGGATCATGGACCGATCGCTCTGCAGTATCTCCTGTGCGAGACCCGTCACTTCTCTTTGTACTTTGTAATAAGGCAATACAGCAATGCAGTTCATGATCTCCCTCCGTTCAAGCCATGATTATTTGTTCCATCATAGCAGATCGGAGAGCCCGAGCAAAAAAATGATCCAACCACATATATGATTTACGTAATCTTCGTTGTTATTTTCAATGGAAAACGTAGTGCTTCCTGAATATGCTGCAAGGAAAGGCATTGTTCAATGTGATAAACACCATGCGGCAGTTCCGTCCGATACATTCGCTCCGCTACTGCCGCCGCAACTGCTGCTGTTGCATCCGCTTCACGTTCGCCAACCAGCAGCTGCTCGACATGGACTTGTTTGCCCTTTTTCCATCCCACTGCATCTACCTTAACTGCAAACTTCGGCTCCCCTCCGGGAATAACCCCAAAAGCCTTGACCGTACCATTACGAAGGGAGGGAATATGCAGTAGTTTGAACAGCCCAATACGTTTCGAGATGGCCATGGATCTGGTCATCCAACGGGAATCGAGACATAACCGAGTGGAAACCGTTGGAATACGAAGTGTACGAGCAACGACGTGTTGATCCGAAAAGTTAAACCGATACGCTTTCCTGCAGCCCAGATCTGCCCCAAAATCAATCCATTTACCATCGTGAAAACTTTGCACTTCGACTGGCTTGCCCTTTTTCATGACCTGATAGGTGGCATTCATCTGATCCACAGTCCACTCCACCGCGGCTTTCCCGTGTTTCTCACCCAGTCCCAGCATAACGGTAATGTCCGCTTTGTCTACTTGTTCCATATGGGCACCTGCTTCACGCACAAGCAGATTGGTCACACCAGGCGACAGTCCCACACTAAGCATGGCTGTTGCTTTGGAACGCTGCATTTTGGAATGCAGCTGTTCGACCTGACCCAGAAAGTCATAATTGGCTGAAATATCAATATAATCTGTCCCTGCTTTCGCACAAGCCTCGACAAATCGGGTATCCGTCTGGTCCACACACATGACCACCAACTTGACCGATTGAAGCACAATAGGATCAATCGCTTTTCGTACATCCAATTGAAGCGGCTGGACTATACCGCCCGTAGATCGGCTGAATTCCTCAGCCCGATTCATCCGCGTACCTGCCGCCCATACCTTGCCAGGAAACAATCCTCCCAGTTGCGTACATATCATTTGCCCCACCTGACCATATCCGCCAACAACCCAAATCTGGTCTTTCACAGAATCTGTTTTAGTCTCGTTTCGCATAATATCCCTCCACCCAAAATGCTCCGAAATAACGTGTAATGTGCGAAAACCCGCATTCTTTCATCAGCCCAATCATTTGTTCAGATGAGATAGGATCCGATTCTCGGCCAAGGGAAGCTGCAAACTGCTCCCATTCTTCAAGCTGAATCCCATTACTTAACATGTAATCCTGCCAGGCTTGCATTATGGTTGGATATACAGGCGAATGAAGATCGGCATTCACTGCTGCAATAATGAGTGGCGCCCCAGGCTTGAGTCTAGCCGCTAGATTGGACAGAAACCGTCTTTTGGACTCGATCCCCTGAATAAAATGCAGCATTAGCATACTTTTCGCCCCGTCGTAGACCTCATCTTCCGGCAACGCTTCAAGCATCATGGATTTAAGTTGCACTCTGGCGTTGATACCCGCTTCCTGGACTCTTCTCTCTGCTAACTGAAGCATCAGCTGGGAAGGATCTACTCCTGTAAACGTCCATCCCGTATGGCGGGTTCCAAGCAGAGCTATTTCCTTACCTCCACCTGCTCCGACAATTAGTATTTTAGCTTGGTTGTTATCTGTGATAGAAACTGCAAGCAGTCGCTCCATCAGATCATGCATATGAGAATAACCCGGAATTTTCAGGGCTATCGATTGTTCGTAACGTTTTTCATCCGCCGTATCCCAGCTCATAGATGGTTGATTGTGGTCCATCGATACTACACTCCTCATGGATTCAAGTTAGACTTGACTCTTCGTTCGTCTAATTTCATTATAAAAGGATACGCAGAGCCTACAATCCCAGAACAATGGGATATCTGTATGAGGAGAGGAGATAGCTTTATGACATCACGTATGGAACGGAACCAGCGAGTCATTACTTCTCTCGAAAAAGGAACCTGGACATCTCGCACCTACCGGGAAGCTGTACTAAAACAAATTCAGAATATCGTTCCCTATGACGCGTATTGCTTCACAACGGTTGATCCACAGACTCTTCTCTCAACGGGTGCCGTGACGGAAGACGGCATTGAAGCCATCCATGATCGACTTTTCGTTAATGAATACATGGAAGAAGACATACATAAGTATGCTGATCTAATCCGCAGCGGTGAGTATACAGCGATCCTTCATGCATCAATAAGCGGAAACCCAGTATCCAGCGCTCGATATCATAACATTCTTCAACCCGCAGGTTTCGGTGATGAACTTCGGGCTGTACTGGTCAGTGGCGGAGCCTGTTGGGGGTATCTGACCCTATATCGCAAGACGGAACAACCCTTATTCACGGAAGAGGAGCGACTGAGCATTCAGGCCTGGACTCCTTCTATTGCATCGATGTTACGATCCACAAGTCTGACTCTGGTGGACGAGATTAAGAGCGGAAGTCCCACGGACCCAGGTATTATGATCACATCGGACGCTTTCGAACTGTTATCCGTGAACGCTCCTGCTCAGTATTGGCTATCGCAATTACGTTTACTGGAGCATGTGGGACCAGATGTATTGCCACGCCCAGTCCGGGCAGTCAGTTCGCATTTACAGCGTCAGATTCGTACAGATTCCGACCTGATGGTTGCGCAAGAACCTATCCTTCATTCGCCTTCCAAAGTTTGCATTCAACTCCTGGATGGCCGTTACCTTGTGATTCATGCCAGCCGCATGCAACAGTTTTCAGGTCCGGATCAGATTGCAATCAGGCTTGAACAGGCTATGCCGCAGGACTTACTGCCTATACTCGCCGAGAGTCATGGGTTGTCCATTCGGGAACGGGAACTATTGGGTTACGTGCTGCGCAGTTATTCTTCCAAAGAAATTGCGGAAGCGATGCATATATCAGCCTACACGGTACAGGATCATTTAAAATCCATTTTTGCCAAAACAGACGTATCCTCCCGCCGTGAGCTAATCTGGTATTTTGTATCCCGTTTCCAGTTGTCTGATGAACCAGCTATTTGAAGGTTATAACCTGGACATACAAAAAGATGGGGCTGTCCCATAAGTCATCATATGGCTAGGGACAGCCCCTTTGTTTCAAATTGTAAAACAAAAAGAAACCGTTCTTTGGTAAAATGGAAGTGCGACCCACCACTTACAAAAGGAGACGGTTTCTTTGTACATTCAATATACCATGGATCAACTTTTCTTGCCAATGGATTTGGAGACAGATATCCCTGAAAATCACCTCGTGCGTGTCGTGAATGAGGCAGTTAACCGCCTGAGCGACTCCATTTTCAACGCTGCATACCCTGGCGGTGGACGCCACAGCTATCATCCCAAAATGCTCACCAAAATCATCATCTACGCCTACACCCAGCGCATCTATTCTTCCCGGCAAATCGCCAAGGCGGTTCGCGAAAATATCATGTTCATGTGGCTCACCGGGCGGCAAAAACCCGACTTCCGTACCATTAATCGTTTCCGTTCGGAGCGGATGAAAGAGGTATTGGAAACCGTGTTTACCCATGTGCTGGAGCTACTGGTTCAGGAGCAATATGTGTCGTTGGATCACTATTTTCTGGACGGAACCAAGCTGGAAGCGAATGCCAATCGTTACACCTTTGTGTGGAAAAAAGCCGTCGTCAAGCATCAGGCTAAGTTACAAGAAAAAGTACATACCCTATTTCAAGCCATCGAAGAGGCGGAAAACGACGAGGATGCCCTCCACACCGGAACCGACCTGCCTGAACTTGGCGAAGCCTCGGCTCTCACGGCGGAAAAGCTGGAGCAATCCGTCAAGCAATTGGAGGAAAAGCTAAGCGAAAAAAACAAGAACAAAACGCTCAAGAAAGTCGTGCGTCAGTTGCGGAAGGACTTGCTACCCCGGCTGCAAAAATATGAATATCAGATCCAAACCGCCGGTGAGCGGGGCAGCTACAGCAAAACTGATCCGGATGCGACGTTCATGCGAATGAAAGAGGACCACATGCGAAACGGTCAACTGAAGCCTGGATACAATGTACAGATCGGAACAGAAAATCAGTTTGTTTTGGGCTACAGCGTACACCAGCGACCTACGGATACCAAATGTCTGAAACCCCATCTGGATCATCTGGAAGAAACGCTTGGCCAAAGACCGAAGACCGTCATTGCCGATGCCGGGTATGGCAGCGAAGAGAATTACAGCTATTTGGAAGAGAAAAACATTCAGGCCATCGTCAAATATGGGACATACCACAAAGAAAAAACAAGGGCTTTTCAGCAAGCCATCGGTAAAGTGGATAACTGGAGCTACAACGAAACGTTAGATACGTGGACCTGTACGGCGGGACAAACGTTACCTTTTCGGTATGAAAGCCGGACGGTGACGGAGAGTGGCTACACGATTCGGACACGTCATTATCGAAGTGAGGGTTGTAGCCAGTGCCCCTTGAAAGCTACATGTACCAAGGCCCAAGGTGACCGGGAGATTGCGATCAGCCTGCCCTACATGCGGCAAAAAAACGAGATGCGAGAACGCCTCCGTAGCGAGGAAGGATACACGCTGTCGGTTCGGCGCATGATTGAGCCTGAAAGTGTGTTTGGGCAAATGAAAAACAATCGGGGATTCCGAAGATTCCTGCTTCGTGGCTTGCAAAAAGTAAGCTTGGAGGTCGGGTGGCTTTGCCTTGCCCACAACCTGCTCAAAAAAGCCGCAATGACGGAAAAACGCAAACGGGACAAAGCAGGATGAACCTCTGCTTTGTCCCGTTTGAACGTATCGGTGTTAGTTCTCTTCACTGATGGGTGTTTTCAAGGGCTTTTGAGACAGCTCCATCTTTGCGCTACATGATGGTGAAGAACATCAGTTATATCAACACATACGTTATATTTATACGATTCTACTGCACCATTCTCATGAGTGAAAACTTAGGACTTAGCGGGCTTCGCAGGTTTGATGTTTTTGTTCTTTACCTGCACAGCCACGGGCTCTTGCGGATGTTCAACCGGATACAATTTGCGGAACAATAACGTCTGCAAGACTAGGAATGAACCGCCAATCGTCCAATACAGCGGCATCGCTGCCGGTG
Organism: Paenibacillus sp. JNUCC-31; assembly: GCF_014844075.1. Classification (NCBI taxonomy): domain Bacteria; kingdom Bacillati; phylum Bacillota; class Bacilli; order Caryophanales; family Paenibacillaceae; genus Paenibacillus; species Paenibacillus sp. JNUCC31. The sequence goes on along the minus strand of NZ_CP062165.1, from coordinate 6,540,825 downwards.
CCGAAAGAGAGAAAAAGGCCATCATCAAAGGAGAGATATATCCCATGATTGCGAACTGTTTTCGCTGTTCTGGCGCCATATTGGCTTGCGAAACTTTGGCTTGAATCAGATAAATTACGGCTACCACCACTGCAAGCACATAGTCAGGCGCTCCCAATTTGAACCACAGAAAGGAGTGGGATGACAGCTCCGGCGTAAGCCGGATAGCAGTGTAGATACCTGACAAAATGGGCAACTGAATTAGCATTGGCAAGCATCCAATATTCAGTGGGTTGAACTTGTGCTTCTTGTACAGCTCCATCGTTTCCTGCGAAAGCTTCTGCTTGTCGGCCGGATCGTTTTTGCCCTCATACTTTTTCTTAAGCGCATCCATCTCCGGCTTCATGGCATTCATGATCACTCGGGTACCTTGCTGAGATTTGGCTTGTCGCATCATCAATGGCAACAACGCAAGACGGATAACGAGGGTGATCACAATAATGGCTACCCCATAACTTCCATTAAATATCGTTGCGATGTGCTGAATGAGATACGACAGTGGAAATACAACATAATGGTTAAAGAACCCTGGTGTTGATGAATTAATCTCTGAGACGTTGTTACTGCATCCAGCCAGTAGCATAACTGCAAAAAGAATTGCAATCAGGCCATAGATCCGTCCCTTGCCAGATGTAAAAGTGAACCCCTTGCTTGTCTTATGTTCCATATATATCCTCCTCGTTGATTTGTAGAAAATTCATACAACGAGGACTGACAATCTGGTTCATCTTCATCCGGGGATTCTCTTCGTCTGACGATTCGACTTAAAGCTTCAGGTCTGTGTTGCCTTTCCAAGGACAAGGCTGGTAATCCAGGTTCCAGACCGCCTCCAGCCCCACCTTCCATCCAGTACTCTGTCATGCCACAATGCAGATGGGCAATATAAGCATAACTGACGGTGAAAATGAGTCCAATTGAAAATATATAAGGTATCAATTCATGAAGTTCAAACAAGGGATTCACCCCCTTTATAGGTTAGTTTTTATATTATAACACTTACATATTGATTTTGCATAAATTCATTGCTGGAAAACAGGTAGATGAATTCATTCCATTCTCCATTTGGACAATTCTAGCTTAGCTCTATGTCTTGCCGTATTAAAAGAAGTCCATGAACTCTCTGCTTCACCCAAGTCGAAGTTGGCTTGACGATCCAACATTTCCCTTTTCAGATTCGGGTACTCCCTCTGGGCAAACTCTCGTAGTAGAGGAACGGCATCTGCAGATAAACTTGCCAAGTAGGATGCATCAATAATGCCTGTCTGATGATATCGTGCAATATTGAGCTCCGCAATCCGCTTATCCATACCCACATAGTTGACTGTCACATAGGCTGTAAGGGACAGTACAATATACCAGCGGATCAACGGTATGGATGTATAACGGATTCGAAGAGCGGCAATAAGCAGCAGCAAAGCCAGAAAAATCATAAATGCATGTACGAGAAATCGAATGTAGGTATATCCGTAAGCCTGTTCATAAAGGTTGAGACGTATAAACGCCGAGTACAGCATGATTGCGGAACAACCCACCAGGACAAAGAGAAGCACCTGATGCACAATAGAACCTATTTTGCCGCTTGAACGCGTGAACTGAAGAGCGATGATCAGGATGAAAAAATTAATGCCTGTTACCAGGATCAGCTCCACAAATCCACTTCTTGCATACTCCGCATAAGACAAGTCTGACGGAAGATGCCCCTCACCCGCTCCAAAAAGATAAGAAAATTGCACAAGCACAAACAGAACATACACACAGTTAATGACCAGCAGCATCGTACCCACTATGATCGGGTCCAATTTGAATGGTTTCCGATGAGCCTGCGTGTAGGGTGGTACCTCGGCCGTGATCTGATTCGTAACTTTACCCTCGACAATAGGGTTCACAGGAGGGGCTTCAAGCGTATGATCCCGCGGAATAACCGCGGATGCTGCTCCATTTTTCCAATGTGCATTCTCTCTTTTCTCCGCTTCATATTGCAGCGGCTGCACGAATCCCCATACGTAACTGAACAATAAAACGCCCGCAATGAGAATCCAGATCACTCTCGGCAACCCTGGTGTCAGTGTCAGTTGATTTAACCATTCCGGAAAACCAGATAAATACTGATTAAAAATCCCATCTGCAGAGGAGAGCAGTGCTACGACCACGATGAGGATCGGAACGGATGCTATAAGGCCAATGAATACTTTGAAAGCAACCGTTTTCTTTGTTTTGCCTAATCCCCGCCCTCCTGTTTTCACCACAATACTTGCAACAGTTCCCCAATGGCGGATGGATTGTGGTAGCATATGGTCCAATGCGGTACCAATCAATCCAATATTCCACCATTGTCTCTGCTTTCTGCCGACTAGATAAGTCATATGTAAGATAATAAGCCCTGGTACGACCAGGAAATTAAGTATTCGCAGCGGTTTATTGTCGTATAACAGAAACGTCAGCGCCAGCATCAGCACCACCCCAGCCACAAAAGCATTAATCATGGTCAATGGCCGTATGCGGTCTCTGGCAAACAAGAACATAAAGCCATAAAAGAGGATAACAAAGATGGGATAAGAAACACCAGGCTCCTTGCCATAGAACAAATACTGATGAATGATTGCTAACATTAGTGCGGATAGCAGCGTAATTAAAGCACGGTTGGGTGAAGCCATTATTTTATCAATCATGAGAAATACCTCCATTATCTTTCTAGGTTTAATTCTAGATGATAAAATAAGAATATAAATAGAAATTAAAAACGATAAAACTTCTTATTTTATTATATTGCATCAGCTACAACCTCCAGGAGGAATCCAAACCTTGAAATTACATCAGCAATATTTACTGCTCCATAGCCAGTTTGGTCAACTTGTAGAGCATGAAGTAACGCTTTCTGACCTTGCGGAACTGCTTGAGTGTACACACCGTAACACATTAACGATCGTCAAAAAAATGATTGCCCAAGACTGGATACGGTGGGTGTCCCAGCGCGGACGTGGACGGCGTTCTACGCTGACCCTGCTTGTTCCGGCTGATCAAATTGCTGCAGAATACATGATGCAGGCCATGAATCGCCGCGAGTTGCAGCTAGCCGCCGAACAGGTTGGTGCTTATTCTAGTTCTACGACAATGCAGGATCACCTAAACCAGTGGCTGCTTGGTTATTCTGGACACCATACGGAAGCTGGTAGCCATTATGAGCGAATTGATACGCTCAGGTTACCGATCCGCCAACAACTGCATGCGCTTGATCCTCTTTTTATCAATTTGCTGGCAGAATCTTTTGTCACCAGTCATGTGTTCGACGGGCTGGTTCAACGTAATGAACATGGAGAGATTGTTCCTTGTCTGTCTCATACCTGGGATGTCAGTTCAGACCGGAAAACATGGTTCTTTTATTTGCGTAAAGGTATTTCTTTTCACAATGGGCACCTGCTGACAGCCGCGGACGTGGTGTATACATTTGAACGACTGCAATCCACAGAACGGCGGACATTATATCGCGATGTGAGCAAACAAATTCTATCGCTTGAAGCAACAGATCCCTTGACCGTTTGTTTCAAACTCAAAGCCCCTCACGAATTGTTTTTGCCCTTTCTTTCTACGAGCCGTGCAGCGATTGTTTCACAAGCCACGTACAGGCAACATAAAGATGGAAACAAGGAACCAGATGTACCGAATACCATGCAAAAGCCTATAGGAACCGGGCCTTTCAAGGTTACAACCTGGGATGATCAGCTGTGCAGACTTGAAGCTTTTCCAGTGTATTTTCAAGGCAGAGCGCATCTGGACCGAGTAGATATTCTACAAATTCCGTGGAGTGCTCCTGCACATTTGGATGAAAGCCAGGAATTTGAGTCTCCCTTCGTTCACCTTGTGCATAATCCATCTGCGGGTGCTGGTGCAGACTGGGCACAGATTAGCGCAGGTGTGATGGTTCACAAATTGCTTACTTGTAATACGCAAAAAACCGGACCGTTAAACGATCCGGAAGTAAGAAGGTACATTCAGTCTTGCCTTGTTGGAATGTATAGAGATGACGCGAATGCAGATCATCCGGAGGTCATGTATACTGATACCGTGAATGACGGGGCGGTACACCCTGAGGAATTGAGCCATATAACTAAACGATCCTGGCCCACTAGTCCCATCCCCTTGCATATTGCAACGATCGCACAATATCGTAAGGATGCCCAACATGTAGGGTCGATCCTCGATCGTTACGGCTTCTCCTGTACCGTTCGCACAGGTACGATGGAGGAGTTCAAAGGGAACCTGAGACTGGAATCCGATCTGATTCTCTTCTCCCTGATTCGTGACCGGGACGAAGAATTGCGCAGATACGATCTTTATCTGACTTTATCGGAGCATCTGGAGGACACTTCCAGGAAAAGGGTACAGGAAATGCTGCAAAATGTTGTTGCTTCTCAAGTATCCGCAGACCGAACTGCCGAACTGGATCGGATCGAACGATTTCTGGTGCAGCAGAGTCTATTGTTCCATTTTTCTGAAAAGCCTGTGGAGACTGCCTACCTGCCTTCCGTTCGCGGCCTCTCCTTTAACAGTCAGGGTTGGGTAAATCTCCGTCACATCTGGTTCCCGTGATTAATCATTTAACAAGAATAACTACATCTTCGTTTCAAGATGCGGTAATGATTTTGGATACCTATGAACTGATCATTGGGCCAGCATCCACCTTCTGCCGCATTTTTTCATTTTTCGTGGATATGGTATCCTTCGGCGGTACACACCGAGAAGTAAACCGAGCATGGCGTAATCAAATATCAAGTGATTCCCGTATCCAATAAAAGGAAAAGAAATACTAAGAATCGGAGCTTTGCCTGTGGTCAGCGCCAACGAATAGAGGATTTGCATTGCAAACATAGCGGTGATACTGACCATAATCATACGACCAAAATCATCCCGGATACGAGGAAGTATCTTCACCATACTGGCAACAAACCAGATGATACCCACCAATAACAGTATCCCGGCTGACCAGCCAAACACATCAATGAGCAGCACACCTGGGTAATCCTTATAGCCCGTTTTAAACATGTCGAACGTTGTATTAATCCCATTCCCCCACCAGCCCGCTGATCGAATAACTTCAATAATGGAATTGTTGGTATAACCATCCCCATAAGGGTCATCCTGTAGATTCAAAACGACAGACAGCCTCTCCAGCCGTCCGTATTGATCCATAAAAAACAATAACAGTACAAAAATGCTTCCTGTTATAACAGCACCCATGGCTGTATAAAGCCATTTTCGCGTGAGCCAGCCAAATAAAATAATGGACATTGTGCCAAACAGAAACATGCGAACCCAGTCCGATATTTGAAACAATAGCACTACTGGTAACGTTACCATTGCAATGTAGGCCAATATGGATTGCAAATTACAATTGGAACGAAGCTTGTCCATCATAATTGCGCCAATTGTAAGTGGTAGAACCCACATTGAAACCGTCGTCACATCTAGCACAAAGCCGAATGGTAACACCCAAAACCTATTTATACCATTGTAAGTTGAAGATAGCACTGGATTGATCCACAGCATGGCATTAAGCAGAATATAGATCCACCATGCCGCTTCTTTAAATTTTCGATAATCAAAGTAAATAAGGAACAACATGAATATAAAACCCATAACAGTGTATATTACGTGATTGCTATATAGTTCCTGATATATTTTCACTGTAACATTGGTCGTAAAAATCCACATTAACAACAGGCTTACTGTAGCCAAACCAATTAATCCAACTAACAGCCCCCAATGCATACGATAACGATGCAATCTGTGCATACTTTTGCCCACCACTGCGGGATCACCCATCTGCTCAATGGCGTATGCAGCTGCCTCCTCTGGGCTCAGTCCCTCTTGCTCCTTGTCCAGCATCATTTCTTCCATATGGTTACCAAGCTCATCACGCAGATCCGTATGTACTTCACGTGCCTTTACCTGAATACACATTTGATCAAGATAATGTTTAATCTTCTCATGCCGATCCGTCATGTTAAGCCTCCCTCCCCAAGCACCCGATCCACAGCACCACGGAATAAAAGCCATTCAGCTTTTTTATGTTGTAACGCCTCCGCACCCTTATCACAGATGGAATAATATTTACGTTTCCTGCCTTCAACTTCCATCCAGTAGGACTCCACCCAACCCTCAATCTCCATGGCGTGCAGAATGGGATATAACGTGCCTTCTTTCAAATTAAACACACCTTCGGATTGACGATGAAGTTCCTTAATCAATTCATATCCGTAAAGCGGCTGTTCCTTCAGTAGCGTAAGAATCAATGTCTCCGTACTGCCTTTAATCATTTGTTTGTTTACCTGCAAAGCTGTCACTCCCTTTTGTTCATGCTTTCACGTCCCAAAACAATAACTACACTTTTACTACTTCTTAAAATTAACGTGAACCTACATAAAATCACTTGGCTATATACATCGGAAATCTATGCATAGTAAAACTAGGTATTATATTACCTGATTCTTCCTTTTCTGTCTAGCTATCAATTGAAGCCGTTTATGATAAAATAAACAAGTCATTTCACATCTGAATATCATTATGAATCTTTTTATTTTTAGTTTTCATCTTACATATTCGTTCCAACCACTATGAGGAGGCAATTCAAACCATGAGTAAACTGATTTTCTTTCTCGGCGGGGCCGGGAGCGGCAAAACAACCCTTGCCAAAGCCCTCTCGCATAAACATAAAGCTGCTTTTTTTGATATGGATATTCTGCTGCGTCCAGCTGCCGAAGCAATAATGACCCTACAGGGACTCGATCCATCCGATCGGGATTCACCGGAATACAAGCGACTGTGCCGTGACCTGGGATACCGTATTACGATGGATGCCGCACTGGACAACGTGCAATTGGGTATCGATACTGTTGTGGTGGGGCCCTTTACCAAAGAAATCGGAACTCCGAATTGGATCGAACAGGAACTCGCACGGATCGGACGTTCCCTGGATGATACGGATGTACGTGTGGCCTATATTTATCTGGCCAACGAAGCATTGTATCGCGAGCGAATTACAGCCAGACAATCCCCACTGGATGAGTGGAAGCTGGAGAACTGGGACACCTTCACAGCCTCACTTGCCCGTAAACAAGTGGCATGGCCGCTACCCGACTCAGCCGTGGCTTATATCGATAATTCAAAAGAAGATTACCATATTGCGCTGACTGAAGTGGAACAGGGTATTTATGAATAACATGAAGAATCCATTAGGCCATATTTCCAAATTCAAGCAAGCTATAAGGTATCGACTGTTGCATCCAAGAAACATAAAGACACAGCTAAAAGAGGTATTTGCCAGGAAGACCTTGATGGGCCAACATGATAAATACCTCTTACCATTTATATAATACGAGACCAGACTTCACGCACTCCATCCTTACAAAAAGTGCTCCAAAATACGTCCCTGTGCCAATGGTGTAATCACCGTACGATCCACAGCAGGTCCTTTGGTCAGATATTCCGCTACTTCGGCTACACGATTGGACTCCAGTTCCGCCGTAAACACAACATTCGCTGCACCCAGCGTCTCCACCAAGCTTCCACGCGCGGTGGCATGCAGCATGAATAAGGTGTACAGATCAGGACGTCGCAGCTCGGTCATGGCTCTTGCGATCGATGCGAGACCTGACTTCATGCTCTCTACATCACTATGTATACTAGGGAACTGCTCCAGTCCAAGGTCACACCATAACATACGGCGCTCCTGCAAATCTATAATAGCTGGCATACCTATATGTGCATCCATCGCCAGATCAATCCGGTCCTGTACTGGGGACACTTCAAAGATGTCACCAGACTGGGGCGTCTTTCGCATCATCCATCCTGCATAAAACTCGGACAATTCACTGCATGGGTGATCCGCAAACAGGTTAACCCTCATTACAATATAACGTGCCCCAAACGTACATGCAGAAGGCATATGTATATCGATGTACTCCGCCGCACCATCCGGTACAACCACAATATCGCCACTATGTAAAGCTTGAATATTATCCGACATTGGATGGACATAGGAAACCTGATCCAGATAGTACCAATCCGAATCGTATACCACACCGGACAGATCGATTTTCACACGTCTGGTAGAAACGGAGGCCCCACCGCCCTCTCTCCACCAAATAAAAAAGCGAACCGTATCACCGGCTGGTAAAGGGACCCATGATCCACGAGATAAAAATTTATGCGATTTGCTTACTGAGCCACTCCCCTGCGGTATCGTGTAATCTTGCAGTCTTTCGTCGATGTAGACATTGCCGAATGAGGGCAACTTCGCAAAGCGATTCAGCAAAACATCCTCCACTGCTGAGATGATTACATGAACATCCTGAGCATCCATGGGTGGTAAGGTCTGTGCAGAAACATACAGCTTGGCTATATTTCCTTTCGGAAAAAAGTACCTCCGCTCTTGAACATTCACTCTGGTCCGAAAATGAGTAAGTACATGGAGCAATGCAGGCGTAGAAAGTTTGTCTGCCACAGCTTCCAGTTTGCTCGCCACATCCCGCACTTCAACACCCGAACGAATCATCCGATCCAATTGCCGTACCATTACATCAGGCCGTTCAGCCAGTGTAGTCAGTATACGTGGAATATCCATTTGTTTAAAAGCATGCTCCACCCTGCCTAAAAAAGTAAACGGGCGTTCTCCAGAGCGTAACTGTTCAATGGCTTTCACCGCTTTTGGATAACGTTGCCGATACTCTCCCGGATGTAGTCGTTCAGCTAATCTTAGCCAACGTCCTTTGTAACGAAACAGCTCTTCCAACGGTTCGGGAACAGACTCTAACAAAGCAAGCAGCAAACGACGCTCAGATCGGTTGAATGAACGAAAGCGCGCGTTCCGCTTCAGACTGACATCACCATCGGAACAAGCTACAGCCAGCCGCAGTATGTCTGTTGCTGTTCGCAAATACCGCTGGAAATGCGCCAATGAAGCTCGTCCTGCACTTAACCTTGCGGCACAATAGACTGCTGCTTGCTCGTTTACAAGTATTTGATCCAGCTCGAACAGATCCCATCCATCATACTCCGTCGCGAACCAAATGAACTGCTTTTGTGCAGCGGGTGACTTTGGCGCTTTGGCTGCGAGCAAGTTCAGTCCGATTCGATGAAATTCAGAGTGATCACCGAGGTCGATCACACGAAGTCTGGTCTGGCCAAGCCATAATATCCGTTGATCTGGTTTGCTTTCCTGTATCTGAAGTGCCCAATAATGCATCAATGCGTTCAAGTAAAGCTCGCTCTCATGAATCGTCATCAGTTGATCAGGATATGTGGGAACGCTAAAGTTCCCCATAAGATGCCCACTCGTCATCTGACGGAGTTCCTCCATTACTTGATCAAACCAGAGCATAAATGATTCTTGTTCCCACGTACTCAGCATATCAATCATCCTAGTCGAAAATGTATATCCCAGCAACTCCAGATGTTTCAGTGCTGTCGCCAGAACACACTCTGGCAACATGCCATCGCTCTCTGTAATGATTACCTTAAGTTCCCTATTCAGATAGATTGAAAATAAGTCCATCGCCTGTAATCTCCCTGAAGATCATATATGTCTACTTTCTTTTCCATCCTACTTCTAACTTGCGACCAGCAAACGATCAAATTAATCATTCTGTATAAAAAAAAATCAGGAGAGCGGCATCCCTAATACTGAAATAAATGTTTAGAAGGAAGGAACGCCATAGCCTGATTATTCCATATTATATCCCAGAATTTTCGAAATTGGCAAATGAACAAATTAGTATAATGCCTCATTGCGGGATCACGCAAAAAAATTTGCGGAACCTCCCTCGTAAATACACGCTTACTACGGGGGCTCAGAAGCACTGGAGCTGATAGCTTATAGATACAGGCTGCAAATATAGGTCTGACCACATCTCAACACATATTACTGTACACATCTCAACATCACAAAGGAGTACTCCATGAAAATGAATCCCCATTCCGCAACCAGCCAAAGTCCACAACATCAGAGCCACAAACTGAATTACAAGTGGAAACAAACCGTAGCCAGCATCATGTTGATTGCATCCCTGAGCTTTACCACATTTACAAGTGTATCAGCAGAAGGCAAACCATCTTACAACCCTTTAAGTCCTCAGGAAACGGAATCGTTCCAGAATTGGTGCTGTAGTGAAAGGTTATCAGGCTGGCATTCTCAGTGACGTAACAATCCCTGGGAAGCGGTAAACCCCATCTTTTAAATACCAAAGAAAGCGGCAGAACACCTCTTCACCCCAAAGGTAAAGATCGTTCTGTACCGCTCTCTATATGGTTACCGATCCCATTTAAAGTTTTGAATTAAGAATGCCTGCCCAACTTAACTGCGCAGACGTGCCGCTTGACGCTCCGCAATACGTGCTGTAATTAACTTGTGACTCTCATCAATCTCTTCTGCTGTACAAGCAGCTTTTAACTCATATACCTTGACCGGTGAACGATCGATGATATCCAAAAATGAATCAAAGAATTTCATGTCCTTACTATGTATATAAGGACACCAATGATCCGACAAACCTACCGTTTCATGAATATGCACGCCAACCACATGGTCAATTAACTCATTCGCTTCACGTACATTGTCATAGAGTCCCATTCGGTCCATCATCATGCCGTGACCAATGTCATACCACAAGCCGAGCGGAGCCCCTTTCATTCGTCCGATGATCGTGCCCGCTTCCTGCAGCGTCGGCATCTGGTAACAGCGTGATCGGGTCTCAATCCCGAAATTCACCCCATACCCGCGCTGTTCAGACAACTCACACACTTCCTCCAAACTCTCCTGAATCCGTTTCAGGTAGTGTGTGCTGCCCGCCTCCCGCTTCTCAAACATCTCCTGCCATAACGATTGATAAGCTGGGGAATCTGGTCCTTGATCGTGATATATCTTTTTTAACGCTTCATCAATATTATATTCAAAAGGTACTTCGCCTGGATGCACCACAACCGCTTTTGCGCCATACCGATGAGCATATTCGGCTGAACGGAGCAGCAGTTCAATCGCCCGCTTCCGGCGCGGCTCATCGTCAAAACCGAGCAGAACCGAATCGGTTCCGTAATCGGGATCAGCTACATGCGGGAACGTGTTATGCACACTGGATATGCCGATTTCTCCCCGTTCAATCATCGGTTCAATCGTTTGCAGCAGCTCGTCAGTTACATTATAGTTCAGCTCTACCTGTCTGAATCCCAGTGATTTGATCTCCTCCATCATGCCCTGGCCTGTAGTGTGACGTTTGATGTTCCAGCAAGTCGAAAATGAATATTCCTTTTTGTCGGTAAACATAGCTGTGTTCCTCCTATATGCGATGTTAGGCCCTTACCATGTCTACTGTTTCTTCTCTATTTTACATCAGCCTCTCCGTCTGGCCGATGTTCAATTCAAATCTTAAGGTTCAACATTGTTTGTTGTAACGCCACCTGCACTGCCCCAATCACTACAGCCCGCTCGCCAAGTTTCGAACAGGTCAGGTCAGGTTTCGCAGGGAACTGCTCGGAAAGGATCTGTCTAAGCAACGGTAATAACACATCCCCGTTGCCCCCAATACCACCGCCTAGCACAATGAGATGAGGAGCGAGTACGACACAGATATGCCGCAGGGCAGATGCAATCATTCCGCTGTACTGCTTCAGAATCCGCATGGCCTGCACATCTCCACTCCGGGCAGCTTCGAACAACCTCTCTGGAGTCAGATGTTTACGAAGGTTTGTTGCTCCAGAATCATTCTCTGTAAGAAGATACGCATCCAGCTGATGGTTGGCGAGTTGCATCAGACCATCTGCTGACAATACATCCTCCAATCGTCGGTCATCACCCAGCCGCATTTCCGCAAGCTCACCCGTCAATCCCCCCAAGCCTCGAAGCAATTGACCATTAACCATAATGCCTGCTCCGGTTCCTGTTCCAATAGAGATAAAAACAAACAGATTCGATTCCACTGCTGCCCCATATGTGTACTCACCCAGCGCTGCCAGATTCACGTCATTCTCCAGAATTACTTCACAGGAAAACTTCCCAGATAATGATTCAAGTGAGAGTGCCTCTTCCAAACCCGCTAAGGGAGCGACAATCCGGTGGATGTCCCCTGAATCCGGCAATACAACGCCGGGAATACCAAAACCGATGCATTGAATCTGATCCCAATTCAAATGATTTTTGTCGAGCATTTCATCCATATGACTTTGCAGAACATCAAGAATTGACATCCTCGCCGACTCACCACTATGGTCCATCTGCATCGGATATGAACGATAGTCTATCATTTCGCCATTCAGGTCGGATAGAGCAATGCGAATTCGGGTTGCCCCCACATCTATACCACAAACATAATAAGCTGCTTCATTGAAACGGATCAGTGTTGCTTTCCGCCCCTGCGCATTGTCGGCTCTGCCAGTCTCCAGAACAAGATTGCGTTCGATCAGATGTTCCACCGCCGACGACACTGTGGGTTTGCTGAGTCCAGTATGGCGGCTGATATCTGCTCTGGACATCGTTCCATTTGCGATCAGCGCATCCAGGATCAGATTCTCATTCAGATTGCGAATATATCGCGGTGAACCCGCCACTTTATCGCCTCCTTTTCATAGTTAGTTAACTTTATTAACGAATTAAATTCAATATATCATTGCCTTTTACAGGTGTACAGCTTTTTGTCTGTGCGAACGGGTTTAAAATATAAAACAAAAAAGCCGCAGTGAAATTCACCGCAGCTCCCCGCTTCCTTATATATGTTTCATTATGATTTGGACAGCTCGATGAACCCTTCGCCAAATACGTCACGCACATCATGGATCGTTATGAAAGCAATTTCGTCTTCCGCTCGCACAATCTTTTTCAGCATTGGAACTTCTTGTTTGCTGATGACAATATATAAGATCTCTTTCGGGTTCTTCGTATAGTATCCATGACCAGACAGGACGGTGACTCCCCGATCCATCTTCTCAATGACCTGCTGGGCAATGGCATCCTGTTTGGTCGATATAATCGTGACTGCTTTTTTCGGATTGAGTCCCTCAATAATGAATTCCATCGTTTTGGTGCCAACGAACAACATGACAATCGTACACATCAATCCTTGTGGTCCTATAATGAAGAACGATGAGAACGCCACAATCAGATCGAAGAATAACAGTCCATAACTGATGTTCCAATCCAGATATTTGTTGGCAAGCCGAGCCAGAATAACCGTCCCCGCCGTTGTGCCGCCTACTCTAACAATCAAGCCGATACCCAGACCAGCAAATAATCCACCAAAAATGGTATTGATCCAGAGCTCGTCCGATGCAATCGTCCAGCTCTCGGTCAAATGCAGGAACAGCGAGTTGAATACCACCGCAATAATCGTATACACCGTTGTCGTTCTGTCCAGAAACTTGTATCCCACAAGTAGCAAAATACCATTGAGGAGCAAGTTCATTAGTCCTGGAGACCATTCAAAGAGGTAATACAAAATAATCGTAATCCCCGTAACGCCGCCTTCAGCCAGATCATTCGGGATGACGAACAGGTTTACTGCAAGTGCAAACAGAAATGCACCCGCCATAATAAATAGAATATCCGTTATTCTTTTTTTCATCATGCACTCCATCCAATCCATCAGAAAATCAACCTATCAACCATTTTCATAAGTTGTCATAATCACTCAATGATAGATTCTACCATGCCACGAACAAAATTTGTATACATAATACAAATTGTTGCGCGAATTGTACAAAGGACTCTGAAGCCATTCCGTTCAGAACTCCTGATTCAGAGGCAGGATCAACATACATACATGACAAATGTCATGTGTCATCATGGATGTTTGTCACTACACAGGACTGACGTTTATGACTTACCGTCATGGTCAGATTATTTTACAATGAGACAAAGGCGAACACGGAGAGAGGATCATCATTCCCCGGAAACCGCCGCGTTACCACCAATATGGCTGTAACGATGAAGGAGGACGTACGTCTATGAGCAGAACCAAAGAGATGGCGCTAAAAAAAGAAGTTACCCCTTATGAAAAAAATAATCTTCGCCTGAGTATCCAACAATTAGTGAATTCCATACTGCCACTATTACTATTATGGGCCGCCGCGTACTATAGCCTGTCCGTGTCCTACTGGTTGACATTCCCCATTGCCCTCGTAGCCTCGGGATTTGTACTTAGAACGTTCATCATCTTCCATGACTGCTGTCATGGCTCATTCTTCAAAAGCAAACGTGCCAACGATATTCTCGGTACGATTACAGGTGTATTAACCCTGACGCCTTACCTGCAATGGAAAAACGAGCATTCCATTCATCACGCAACCAGCAGCAATCTGGACAAACGTGGTGTTGGCGATATTTGGGTGATGACAGTGGAGGAATACAAAGCTGCTTCTCCTTGGGGCCGCCTCTTCTACCGTATTTATCGTAATCCGCTTGTTATGTTTGGTATTGGACCCATTTATGTATTTTTGTTCGCCTACCGTTTTAATCGTAAAGGTGCAAGACGTAAAGAACGCATCAATACTCACCTGACTACATTGTTGATTGTTGCGCTCTATGCCTCCTTGTGCTGGTTAATCGGCTGGCAGGCTTTTGTATTGGTGCAGGCACCCGTCTTTTTCTTCTCCGGTTTCTTCGGTATTTGGCTGTTCTATGTACAGCATCAATTCGAAGATACGTACTTTGAACATGAAGACGAATGGAGTTATGTAAAAGCAGCCGTAGAAGGTAGTTCATATTACAAATTGCCAAAACTGTTGCAATGGATCAGCGGCAATATCGGGTTCCATCATGTGCATCACTTGAGTCCCCGTGTTCCCAACTATTATTTGGAAGAAGCACATAACGCAACACCGCCTTTGCAGAAGGCTACAACAATTACACTGCGTTCCAGCTTGGCTGCTCTGCGCTTCCGTCTGTGGGACGAAGAATCCAAGCAATTTATCAGCTTTAAAGAAATTAAACGCTCATCCCGCAAGCCTTACGTTCAACCGCCAATTCGAGTAAACAATCAAGCGGGTCTGACAGAGAAGCCTTAACTCTGTCGGATTCGTTTTCTTGTATTCTGGCTGAAATTTATGCTAAAGTCAGGCTAAGTTGGAGTACAATGCAAAAGTTTGAGGAGGAGAATTTACATTCAAAAGTGGATGCAGCTCTTTTATAAAAATACAGGTTTGAATCCCTATGTATGGCTCGTCTTTTTCATCCTGCCCTTCTACTATATTTCTCAATATTCCAAATTGTGGCCGATGGTCGCAGGCATTTTCATCATCCTTTTCTTCTTCGTATGTTATCTGCTTGCTTTCATCACAAAGGGATGGCAGGTCTATATGTGGATTGGACTGCTGATCGCGATCTCGATCACGATGACCATTGCTTATGATTACGCCTACTTCTCATTGTTTCTTGCTTTTTTTATTGGGAATATTAAAAATAAAGCCGGCTTCTTCACGCTCTATTCAGTGAATCTGGCAGCCAGTTTTCTAACCATCAATTATAGCTTCATCAAGCAGAGCACTCTGCTGCTCAGTCAGTTCCCGTTTGTATTCATAAGTCTCATGGCATCCATTCTGCTTCCGATCAGCACGTATAACAAAAACAACCGTGAACAGCTGGAAGGCCAACTCGAGAATGCCAACAAACGGCTGGATGATCTGGTGAAAATGGAAGAGAGACAGCGTATCGCTCGCGACCTGCATGATACGCTTGGACAAAAACTCTCTTTAATCGGTCTGAAAACAGACCTCGCAAAGCGTCTGCTCCGCCTGAATCCGGATCAGGCCGAGATTGAATTGAACGACCTGAGACAGACGGCAAGCACAGCTCTGAAGGAAGTTCGGGAAATGGTAACGACCATGCGTGGCACCCAATTGGTGGATGAACTGTTCCGGGCCGAACAGATTCTGAAGGCTGCTTCCATTGAATTTGTACTGGAAGGAAACCCGAAACTGCAGGATACATCCCAATTGAATGAAAATGTGATTGGCATGTGTCTGAAAGAAGCCGTCACAAATGTGGTCAAACACAGTCAGGCGACGGAATGCACCATTCGTATAGAGGAGACGCCGGCCGATAATGTATTAACGGTTCAGGATAACGGTGTTGGAATAGAACGTACCCGCAAGCTGGAACGGCGCGGTACAGGAATTTTGGGTATGAAAGAACGACTTGAGTTTGTGAACGGATGTCTGGACATTCGCTCCGGAGCAGACATGGAAGGTACAGGCATTATTATCCATGTTCCCAAGCTGGTTCGCAAACCGATAAAGGAGGTTGAACAATGATCAGAATCGTAATTGCCGAAGACCAGCGCATGATGCTGGGGGCCTTGTCATCCCTGCTCAATCTGGAAGAGGATATGGAAGTGGTTGGACGCGCAAGCAATGGACAGGAAGCTCTTGCTCTTGTCAAGGAGCATTCACCTGACATCTGTCTGATGGACATTGAAATGCCTGTCAAAAGCGGTCTGGAGGCCGCTGAAGAACTCAAGGGCATGCACTGTAAAGTCATTATTTTGACCACCTTTGCCCGAACCGGTTATTTCGAACGTGCCCTGAAAGGCGGTGTACGCGGTTATCTGTTAAAGGATAGCCCGATTGAAGAACTGGCAGAAGCCATCCGTCAGGTCATGAATGGAAGACGTATCTTCGCCCCTGACCTGGTAGACGAGGCCTATGTTCAGGAGAATCCGCTGACCGAACGCGAGAATGCCGTTCTAAACCTAATGGCAGACGGCAAAAACACGAAAGAAATTGCCGGACATCTTTTTATTACAACCGGCACGGTGCGGAATTACATCTCCATTATCCTTAACAAGTTAAACGCGAGTAACCGGATCGAAGCGATTACCCGCTCCAAGGAAAAAGGGTGGTTTAAATGAAAGTACCGCTTTAACCCACTGAAACACAAATAAGCAAGGTACATCATGCTATGATGCACTTTGCCTTATACATGAATGGGCTGGCCTGGAGCACTCACTCCGGGCCAGCCCATTTCTATTTCTTTTGAAACCAGGTTATTTAACGGAAACAACCATACCCAGTGCATCAAGTGGTACCTGATTGGTATGCAACTGATGAATTTGCTTGCCATCTTGCCAGGAAATCGTTACATTGACGCTTTTGCCACCACTCGGGTATTCCACATTTACGAAGCCTTTATCCTTCGGTACTGGCAGTGTATGTGATTCCAGGTAGTCCACCATCTTCTTCGCAATACCAGGATTATTCATCTTGTCCTCGGAAACAGAACGAATCTGAAGCGTCCACCGGCCTTCCTCCCAGGTTAAATACTGGCTGCCCGCTGCGCCTTCAACCATTCCTTTGATACCATGTCCCAGATCCACTTTCATGTCCTTTGGTATGTCTTTCAGGTCTGTCTCCGGGAAAATATCTGTACTGTTCGGGTCTTTATACGTCTTCACTTCATAAGAAGCCAGAACCGGCACCTTGCTGCCAGAATCCGTCAACGAAGCATCATTAACTGCAACAGGTTGATCCGTAGTATAGAAGTTTATCCGAAAAGCTTCTGAAGCATTCGAAGGGATCGATGCAGTCAGGTTTTTCCCTTTAGCCAGAGTAAACGAAGTCGGCAATGAAGCGTTTTTCATTTTCAACTGACTACGAATATCCTTAATGACCTCGTTCACACTTTGCTGGCCTTGACCATTACTGCCCGTTTCCGAATTCGATGCCGATGTCCCGCTTCCTGCAGAACCTTCCGTGCCCGTTGTTCCGGTTGTATCTGCTCCACTATCTTTCGTTCCGTTGGAGAAATCCGCTCCCCCACTACCCGACTGTGCCTGTTCACCAACCGCAGGGGGCGTGTTGTCTGGCGAGGATGACTTGGTATCCTGACCTCCACACCCCGCAAGAGCAAGCAGCACCGCTGTCGTCACTGGAATGGTTTTCCATAGTTTAGGTTTACTCATGTTGTTGTCCTCCTTGAAGCCTGTATTGGAATCCGTATATCTATTTCAAGTCTGCACGTATTAGCGTTTGTCATTCCAAAAATTCACTGGCTGTATTTTCTTGGTGAGCACTTCAAACTGGTACCCTTCTGCTTTCAGTGTCTTTAACACTTGTGGAAGTACCTTCAATGTTGCTTCCTGGTCATGCATCAGTACTACCGGAGTTGTTCCACCCTTTTGCACATTGTGAATCTGTTTCATTACGCTGTTGTAAACTTTCTGATGATCCTTCTTATACTTCCAATCCTCGGAATCTACATTCCAATCCCACAGATGGAATCCCCCCTGTCCCAGCAATACATTGCGGTATGCGGACTTGAGATACGGCTTGCTACCGTACGGGGTACGAACCAGACTTGTTTTGACTCCAGCTACCTTATTCAGACTTTCATTTGCCTGTTGCATTTCTTTCAGTCCACTGTACGCAGATTTATAAAATTTCCCAGGAACATGCGTTACACCATGCAGGCCCAGTCCATGTCCATCTGCAACAATGCGCTTGGTAGCCTTTTGAAACTTCTCCATCTGAGGTCCGAGCATAAAGAATGTCGCTTTGGCCTTATACTGGTCCAAAATATCCAGCAGTTGTCCCGTATGGGCTGTTGGCCCATCATCAAACGTCAAATATATGATCTTGGCATTCGCTTTATTTCCAGCATTCTTGGATGTGGATGATGCAGCTGAAGCCGATTGCGGCAATAGAAATGGGATGATGAATAGAATAGCGAGTGCGGTGATGAACGTTTTACGAATATGTAGCATAATAAAAGTCTCCCTTATGTCTTGTATTTCCCCGGGTGTCTATGTATCTCTCATTGCAGCCCTTGGCGATAATCCTAATACTATCAAAAAGGTTGCGTCCCATTCTCGTTTCAAATACTACGTTCGAGTTACACTTTTGTCAGATTAGCCAAAAAAAATAAAACGAAATTGATAGATTTGCTCGAAAAAGAACATCCGAAGGGATAGATCAATGTTGACATATATTCTATTAACCCAAATGGTGGAATCTGATAGATGGATGCCAGGAAATAATTTAACGCACGTCGGAATTACACCTATACTGGAATAACAAAAAAAGCCTGCCAAAGGCAGACTTTTCATATGTAAATCGATTTATTTCAAGCAGGGATAGTCCATGTCGTTATTGCTTTCGTCCCCTGTTACTCCGCAGGAGCGGTGAACGAACGCTTGCCAAACTCAGCGTCCAGCATGTAGAAGGCATTGCTGTCTTTCTCGATACGGCGTAATTTCTGAATGATATTGTCAAACAAAGCTTCCTCTTCGACTTGCTCGTCAATAAACCATTTCAGGAAATACATCGTGGCATGTTCACGCTCATTCAGGGCAATATCAGCCAAATTGTAGAATTTCTTTGTGTTTTGCTGCTCATGTGCATATCCGTGTTCGAATACATCCAGCATCGAGGAATATTCATTCTTCGGCTCCGGCAATGCATCAAGAGTTGCCCGTTGTCCACGGTCATTCAGGAATTTGTATATTTTCATCCCATGGAACCGCTCTTCCTCCGCCTGCACGATGAAGAAATTCGCAAATCCATCCAGGCTTTTGCTGGAACAGTATGCAGCCATCGCAAGATATACATGTGCCGAATAAAACTCAAAGTTCATTTGTTCATTTAAAGATTGTGTCAGCTCTTTACTCATCAGAAATACACCTCATTCTTTCTCTAGGGATGGTTTTATTCTATCATAACGACAACTGGACTTACATTGATTTTTCTACATAATTCGCCAATGACTGAATGAGTCTCTTCCTATATAATTACATAGTTCTCGCTCCAATATCATTTCATTCTGGAAGGCAGGCCTTTATATTTCATGAACTCATCTACGCAGCTCAAAAAAACCATAGGTATGCCGCAAGCTGTTGCGCTTTATATAAGTGCAGTTCTCGGTTCAGGTGTCCTGATTGTACCCGGACTTGCTGCCGAACTGGCAGGCCCCGCTTCACTCCTCGCCTGGGGAGGCATGGTGTTACTGATTCTTCCGCTTGCCTTGTCCATGGGGCTACTCTCAGCACGGTACCCCAACGCTGGAGGCGTGTCCCATTTCGTTACTCTCGCTTTCGGACAACGGGCAGGAGCCTTAGTTGGCTGGTTCTTTCTAATGTCTGTTCCGATCGGCGCCCCCGTTGCATCTCTGACAGGAGCAGGTTATATGACGGCTGCACTGGGCCTCGGTGAAGGATACAGAACAGCTATCGCTGCTCTGATGCTCGCAGCCGGACTGATCATTAATATCGTGGGCATGCAGGTCGCTGGCAAGGTGCAGATCGGTGTTGTGCTGGCGATTATTGTCGTGCTTGTCATGGCATTTGTATTCGCTATTCCACATATGGAATCCATACATTTCACACCATTTATGCCGGATGGTTGGGTAAGCGTTGGTCAGGCCGGAGCCATTTTGTTTTGGTGTTTTATCGGCTGGGAAGCCGTTTCGCACTTGTCAGAAGAATTCACGGACCCGCGAAAGGCCGCCATTAAGGGCGTAACCATCGCAGCCATCATTGTGGGAGTGCTCTATTTCCTGACTGCTCTGGCAACTGTAGGTACCCAAAGCAACCTTCATGGCGGAGCTGATGTCTCCCTTGTATGGATTATTAGTCAGGCCCTCGGCTCCTGGGGAGGGATACTTGCCGGGTTAACTGGCATATTTATCTGCACCGCTACGGTTATTGCTTATGCTGGAGCCGCATCACGGGTTGCCTATGCACTTGCAAGACAAGGAGCCGCCCCACAATGGATGTCACACTTGTCCAGTCGGTACCATACACCGGTAGCAGCAATCGGGTTCCTAGCAGTCTGCTTCACTCTGGTCCTCTGCATTTATGGATCTGGGCTTGTATCACTGACTACACTCATTCAGCTGCCCAATGCAACGTTCATTCTCACCTATCTTGGGGGATGTGCAGCTGGAATTCGATTACTCAAGGGCAGTCGTACTGGAGTATTGATCAGTTGGATTTCTTTTGTGGCGACAGCAATCGTATTCCCGTTTGCGGGATGGGCTGTTCTATATCCTGTCGTAATCGTTGTCCTCTACGGACTCTTCAGCCGCAAACGGCAATTCTGAATATGAACAAAAAAAGCTCTGCCATCATGGCAGAGCTTCTTTCATTCAATGAGAATGACCTTTTATACCAGGAACGCTTTGGAGATGATAACCAACAGGATGAACAGAACCAGAATGGCACCTACAGAAGTGAAACCTCCGTATCCGTAGCCTCTTGTTTCTCCACCTAATACTTCGCTCATTGACCGTACCTCCTCTGCAACAGGTATGGGTTATCTTATGCAGAGAGAACGTTTTTGACAGGGCGGATGCCCTATTTCAGATGTTGTTTTAAATCTTCGTTCAGTACCGTGGAGAATCAATACGCATAATATCAAGGAACGGCACTTTGGCCGTCAATTCTTCCTCTGTATACTCCACATGCACAAGCCGAGTACGTGAATCCAGCTTAATAATGATCCCATGTACCTGGTCTTCCTTCCCCCATACAGTCAGCAATACTTCCGAACGTTCATGAAATGCTTCAACTAACCGATTCCCCAACTCTTCAAGCTCAAACTCGTCCCGGGTAGGTCTTTTTGCAACTTTTGCTTTTGCCAATGTAGCGGCCTCCTCTATAGCTAATCCGACGTCCCGATTCACGGGTTGTTTGCCGAGGTCATATTCAATTAGTATACCATTCATTTACGTTCGTGTAATGTCAAGACTCCTTAATGAAGCAAAAAATTACTTACATTTACAGCTAAAAGCTATTGTCTCCCATTATTCATCGCCATCTTCGACAATAATAGTGTATACATTCGAAATGGACGTTCCTGAATGCCTCTGCCCGTTCCACTCATAGGTGTACATTGCGGTTACGGAACCCTGCTGGATTCCCAGTTGTTCAGCAGTGGAAATTTGAGCAACATAGGTGATCCCTCTTTCTGCTCCAGGTTCCAACTCTCCCACATGTAAATATCTTGGGGAAGAAAACCCTGAAATGACCGCTTGTTCGCTTACTTCTGCCTTCCCAATCCATTTGGCACCTGACGGAAGCACATCAGCCAACTGCACTCGCGCAGACCAGGACCCTGTGTTGGTCACATGCACATAAAAGGTTACATTCCCTCCTCGTTCGATCAGGTCAGGCTGCACTTCCACATGGACAGAGATGATAGGGTACTTCAACAGAATAACAGCTGTATTGGAGGATATGATTCGCTGCACGGACCGAGAATCAGGTAAGCGAAATGTATAAATCAGGCGAGCCTGATTCATCAGCTCGAAGACTTGAGATACATCCTCCTCCTGTTTCTGCTCTAAAAGGATCACATCAAACTGGATGTTAACTGTAGATCGTGCAGTCAGCGTTCCCAGATTGATACCTTTAACCAGATTTGTTCCACCACGCTTCACGCCATTCCATCCGAGACTTCCCTCGACATAACGCAGACCTGGCGGGAGAAAATCCGTTACGATCGCATCGACTGCAAATGAACCTTCATTGTGTACTGTGATCTGGTATTGAACGGTATCCCCAGGAGCAGCGATGGACGGATTTACACTTTTTACAATTGAAATCTGGGGCTGAATGATCTGCAGCGTTGCTGCGTTCGAATACACAACTTCCAACTTGTCACCTGAAGTGTACTCCAGCACAGCCTGGGTTGTTATACTCTCTGCCATGCTTCCTCCCATGACCTGCACCCGAAATTGGATAGGGACCGATTGCCCGGGTAGAACATCACCTATCGCAATTCCGGAATCAGGCGTCGTTTCGGGAACAAAAATCTCATTTACAATGACACTTCCCGGTAGAAATTCAATGCCTTTGGGCAATGGAATGGTCACCCACGCATTGTCACCTATCCAAAAACCAGGATTGCTCACCAGAAGGTTGTACGTGAGGATATCCCCGACAAAGGTCTGTACACGATCTGCATTCAAAACCAACGACAGACTTGAGGAAATGAGACTCACTTCCACCACATTGGATTTCTCTTCTCCCTCAACCGTCCGTCCTTCCGGTGTCACAAAGTCATATCGAACCTTCGCTTGATTCACCAGTTTCAAGATCGGTGGGAGACCGACGATAATTACCTGGAAATGAATGCGTAACGTCGTTCCGGGCACGACTTCCTGCCCCGGTATCCCGCTCTCCGGTGATACTCCGGGTAGTGGAGTCCCATTCAAAAGTACACTATTGGGAAGAAGTGAAGTTTCTGACGAAAGTGAATCCAGCACATGTACCATGGCAGAACAATTACCGGAGTTCTCAATTTCAATCAGGTAGGTCAGTGTCTGCCCCAGAGCAGCCTCTGCGGTGTTACAGAACTTGTGAACCTCCAACCTGGGGCCGATCCATGGTGTAACTACCGTATTGGAGTAGGCCACTTGTTCCAGTTCAGTCGTACCCGAGCTGAAACGAACCAATGACTGATTCTGTAACAAGTGGGACAACGGACCGGAAGATGGGCTCATATCACCACAACCTCTACACTGAATGTAACGGTAACTGAACCCCCGACAGCAATTGAACCGAGCGTTATCCCTGTATTTGGATTCCCGGTAGGCCTTGCGACGCCATCCACTGTTACACTTCCCGGCACGAATACGGTGCCTGTTGGCACAGGGTCTACCATGACCACGTTATTGACCACTTCAATGCCGCTGTTGGTTACAACAACGGTATAAGTGATCACATCACCAACAACAGCATCAATCGCACTTGTACTTTTGACAACATTAACATTCGGTGCAGATACGGGAATCACCAGAACGTTGGAGGAGACCGTTCCCGTCAGCTGACGACCATCCGGCGGACTAAAGGTATAGTCTGCCACTGCCTGATTGACCAGTTGTTGATTCTGCGGCAGTGAATCTACAGTAACTTCAAGCGTGACCGTTACATTAACAGAACCTCCGGGTGGTATGGTGCCAACTACAATTCCTGCTTCCGGATTGGCACCTGGTTGTGGAACACCATCAATCAGGACACTGTTTGGAAGCAATACTGCTCCATTTGGAATGTTATCCGTTAAGGTCAAATTCACTGCAAGATTCCCACTGTTGTTAATGGAAAAAGAGTAGACGATGGTGTCACCTATTGTCGCATTGGAGGTACTCGCTGTTTTGGTTAAGCCAATAATCGGCTGATAAATTGGCGTTACCACTGTATTCGAGTAGGCTGCCCCCGAGAAAACACCCGATGTGAAACTTACGGATGACTGACTGCTCACTTGCGGCGGTGAAGGCAGCGTATTAACCCGTACTGCATACGATACTGCTACAGATGCTCCAGGCGCCAAGGTACCAAGCGAAATGCCCAGTGCCGGGTTTGCCGAGGCACGCGAAACACCGTCCACCAGAACACTGCCAGTGACAAACGTTGTGGCTGAACTGATTGGATCGGTCAATACGACGTTGTTAACCGGTTCAATTCCATTATTGGTCACAACCATTTCATATACAATTGTATCGCCAACGACAGCATCCACTGCCGGAGTCGTCTTCACCACACTGACATTCGGAGAAGATACCTGGATATTGAGAGCGTTGGATGATATGCTGCCTCCCAGCGTTCTTCCGTCTGGCAAGGTGTAGGAATAGGTTGCTGAAGCCTGATTGGTTATCGACTGACTCAAGGGAAGAGTAACAATCACAACCGAGAATGTGACCGTGGTTGTTGTGGAGACTACGCCGAGCGGGATGCCTGAAGCCGGATCGGCTCCTGGTGCTGAAGCTCCATTAATGATGACACTATTCTGGACAAGTTCTGTTCCGGCTGGAATGGTATCTGTCAACGTGACGGATGCCCCATAGTTTCCCGTATTGGAGATGGCAATGCTATACACAACGGTGTCCCCGACGGTGGCTAAAGCCTGATTTCCCGTTTTAACAGCCGAGAGAATTGGTTGATACACAGGCGTAGTGACCGTATTCGAAAATGTGGTAGCTGAAAAGGCACCTGATGTAAAGCTCACCGTAGATTGATTGTTTAGAATTGCACTGGCCGGGAGGGCCGTCACCTGCACACTAAATATAACAGTCACGGTAACTCCAGGTGCGATAGAACCAAGCGTTATTCCGGTTGAAGGATTGGCACCTCTTCGAAGAACCCCATCAACAAACACGCTGTTTGCTGTAAGAACTGTACTTGCCGGCAAAGCATCCGTGAACACCACATTACTGACCGTCGCAATGCCGTTATTGGTTACTGCGATGCTGTACGGGACGACATCTCCAACAGATACAGCTGTAGATGTCGTCGATTTAACTACATCGACATCGGGTGCCGACACCGAAATCGTAAGTACGTTAGACAAAACAGATCCCGTGATGTTGCGGCCGTCAGGCAGCGTGAAGGAAAGAGCGACCGAGGCCTGGTTCACCAGCCGTTGAGGAGATGGCAGGGAATTAATAACAACCGAAAAGGTAATCGTTGTAGTTGCCCCGGCAGCGACAGTGCCTGCGGGAATGCCTGTTGCAGGATTGGCGGCAGGCAATGGCTGGCCATTCACGATGACACTGTTAGTAACGAGAATGGTCCCTGCAGGGATATTGTCCGTCAGGTTAATCTGGGCACCATAATTCCCCTGATTGGTGACGGTTACCGTATAACTGACGGTATCCCCAACGGTAGCATTTTGTGTACTGGCTGTTTTTTGTGCCGAAAGGATGGGCTGGAATACCGGTGTAACCACAGTATTAGAGAACGTTGTGCTTGAGAATGCTCCAGAGGTAAAGCTGACCGTGGATCGATTGCTCAACTGGCCACTTGGCGGGATCGCGTTAACATTGATATTGAAAGTGACGGTAGCGGAAGTTCCTGGAGCGAGTGTGCCGAGCGATATCCCTCCTGCCGGATTGGCTCCGGGCTGTACCACCCCATTCACGGTAACACTGCCTGCGACGAAGGAGGCTCCGGCAGGAATTGGATCCGAAAGCTGAATATTGTTTACCGGTTCTATTCCGCTGTTCGTTACCAGAATAGAATAGGTCACCGTATCGCCTACAGTAGCCGCGGTGGTAGCTGTACTTTTGACGACAGC
Organism: Paenibacillus sp. JNUCC-31; assembly: GCF_014844075.1. Lineage (NCBI taxonomy): Bacteria > Bacillati > Bacillota > Bacilli > Caryophanales > Paenibacillaceae > Paenibacillus > Paenibacillus sp. JNUCC31. The sequence goes on along the minus strand of NZ_CP062165.1, from coordinate 6,514,743 downwards.
GACGTTTGGTGACGAGACCGGAAACGTGAGCGTATTCGAAGTGGCGGAGCCAGTTAACGTACGTCCGTCAGGAGGTGTAAATGTAAAGGAGGACGTAGCAACATTGCTAAGCTGCTGCGGAGATGGAAGTGAATCCACAACAACAGCAAATGTGACTACAGCCGTCGCTCCCGCTGCCACAATACCTACCGGAATGCCTGTTCCTGGCGTCGCTCCAGGCTGCGGCACACCCGATACCACAACACTGTTGGCTACTAAAGTAGTCGCAGCAGGAATGGTATCCGTCACCGTAACATTTGCCTCCAGATTGCCTGCGTTGCTTACGGTTACCGTGTATACAACCGTATCACCTACGGTCGCATTTACGGTATTTGCTGTTTTGACGAGAGATATTTGCGGTTGTAAGACCGGAGTCTGTGTTGTATTGGAAGATGATGACCCGGAAAATGAACCGGATGTGAAGCTGACCGTCGACTGATTGTTAATCTGTGAAGGAATCGGCATAGTAATCGTCACCTCAAAAGTTACGGTAACCTCGGCTCCTGGAGCCAACGTACCGATTGGAATGCCGGCGGTCGGATTGGAGAGCGGGAATGAAGTCCCGTTCACAATGACGCTTCCGGGTACATATGGGGTATTCGGAGGAAGAGGGTTGACATATATCACATTGTTTACAGCTTCAGTACCGTTATTTCGAATAACAGATGTGTATTGAATGACATCCCCGACTACGCCATACTCTACATTATCACTGTTTACAATGGTTACATTGGGCAGAGATACGGGAATGGTAATCGTGTTCGATAACAAGGAACCAGCTACCGTTCTCCCACTTGGAAGGGTATAGGTGAATGATGCAATCGCTTGGTTAGTCAACTGCCTTGAATCAGGCAAACTTGTGACCGTGGCAACAAAAGTGACCGTTACGCTTGAGCCTGCAGCGATCGCCCCCAAATTGATTCCCGCTGTCGGGCTTACACCTGGTGTAGGTACACCATTAATAATGACGCTGTTCGTACTGAACACAGCTCCCGCAGGAATGGGATCCGTCAAGGTAACCGTTGCGGCAATGTTGCCTGAATTGTTGACTTGAATGGAGTAGTTAAAGGAATCCCCTACCGTCAAATTAGAGGTGCTAGCTGTTTTTGCTACTTGCATCACTGGTTGATATATGGGTGTATTCACCGTGACAGACGAAGAAACGCCATTAAAACTGCCTGACGTAAATGCTGCACTTGCCCGGTTGCTGACTGAGCCTGTGGACGGAACGGATGTCACTCTTGTTTGATAGGTCACCGTAACGCTGCTCGAGCTGTTCAATGCACCGACAGCAATGCCCGAAAGTGGACTTGCATTCCTTGCAGCAGCTCCATTAATTGTGACGCTACCGGAGACGAATTCCGAACCGGTTGGCGTATCCGAGATCACCAGATTTTGTACCGCACTGCTCCCTGCATTTGTTGCAACGACCGTGTACGTAAGCACATCGCCTACCGTGGCGTCCGACGTATTTACTGTTTTACTAATGGATATATTGGGACTCGATGCAGGTATGCGAACGACATTGGATATGCTGCTGCCTGAGAGATTACGCCCACTCGGAAGCTGGTACGTATAACTTGCAGTCCCCTGATTTTCCAGCGTTGGCGGAGACGGGAGTGTGCTGAGTGTAGCGCGAAACACCACCGTGGCCGCAGCTCCCGGCAGAATACTGCCCAATGTTATCCCGGTCAAAGGGCTGGTTCCAGGACGCGCAGTACCATTCACTGTTACCGAATCCGGGATAAACGTCAGGCCTGCGGGAATCGTATCAGTCACCGTCACTTGAGTCGCTATGTTCCCGCTGTTCGTTACTACAAGTGTATATGCAAGCTGATCGCCCAATGTCGCGTTGGTTTGGCTCGCGGACTTGTTGATGCCGATTACTGCCTGGTATACAGGGGTTGTAATGGAATTGGAGTTGGATATCCCCGTGAACGAACCCGAGCTATAAGACACTACGGCTCGGTTGACCAACGAACCTGATGCAGGCAGGGACTGCACCACAACCTGAAACGTCACCGTTGCAGAACTCCCGGCTGCCAGCGTTCCTAGGGAAACTCCACTGCTCGGATTGGCCGATGATACGACAGTTCCTCTAACGGTCACACTGCCGGGTACAAAGCTTATACCAACCGGCAGAGAATCCGTGAGTATCGCATTATTAATCGCCTCGATGCCACCGTTGTTTGTTATCACGGTGTAAGTAAACGTCTCTCCCACTACAACATCAGTGACTGACGCCGATTTTACCGTTGTAACATTCGGTAAACTCACCGGAACCGTCAACGTGTTCGAGGCTACTGTGCCAGTAATGGTCCGACCGTCAGGGGAGTTGAAGGAATAGGAACCCGTAGCTTGATCCACAAGGGTTGGAGGCGAAGGCAAGCTTGTTACAAGTACCTGGAAAGTTACGGTATTTGTACTTCCAGCCGCGAGACTCCCGAGATTAACACCAGTTGCGGGATTGGCGCCTGCAATCACATTTCCATTCAGTCGGAAGCTGCCTGTAACATACGAGCTTCCACTCGGGATGTTATCCGTTAATGTTACGTTGGCAGCAACATTCCCTCCGTTGTTCACCTGAAGCGTATACGTGACCTGGTTACCCACCGTGGCATTGGTTGTACTCGCCGACTTCACAATGGACAGGTTTGGCGAATAAACAGAAAGTGTAGAGTTATTGGACGGAATAACTCCCGTAATCACTGACCCGCCTGCCACACTTTGAAACGTAAAAGCGGCATTCGCTGAATTCACCAGCTGCAATATGCTTGCATCCTGGCTAATGAGCGCACGATAAGTTATTACGATGCTGCTGGACAGGTTTAATGAGCCCAGCGGAATGCCGGCCGTCACGTCGAGAGTTGAGCGCGACACACCAGCGACCGTTACACTCCCTGGAATGAAGGTAAGCCCTGCAGGAAGTGAATCAGATAACACCACGCTGGCCGCACTGGCTGTACCTGCATTGCTGACGGTCACGGTATAGAGAATACTATCGCCCGCTACCGCACCGGAGGCAACCGATGCCTTGGCCACTGTAATTTTGGGCGCATTAATATCAACCTGAATCGCATTGGCATTAACAATGTAGGCATCCCCGGAGGTCGTCAGTGTTAACACTGCAGAAGATTGGTTGTTAATCAGTCTCGCTGACACATCCACATTGGTAATATCCCAGCCTTGACGCCCACCGATAATATTGGTGCCTGGGGCCCCGTTCGTCTGGTTTCGCGTTCCGAAAGTCCCTGTGGTATTAAGTGCTCCGGTATCTCCGTTGATTTGAGAAGCAAAAAAATTCGCAGCCAGATTATTGGGTCCGGATAACGCAACCGATGTTGCTGAAGTCGGCCCGAATAATGCCTGGTCCCCGGTCCGGTTCGCGTCCCCCTCCTGCGCACTGAACAGGGCTCTCCCTCCCAATGCACCCGAAAGCGGAGTGGCAAATCCAGTCAGTGTAGTAACAACTGGCGCAGAGGTGGATTGAACCAGTACCCCACCAGCACGCAAGGACATGTTGCGAAAGGGCAGACTGGGGTTCTGGTAAATGACACCAAGCGTCCATCCCGCATGATTAGCCGTGGAGTCACTAGGAATAACAATAGTCCCTACCACTGCCCCTGTTATGTACGTACCCGCCCCGCCATTCTGAACCAATGTCGTTACATTGGCTGAACGGACATATCCAGCAGCATTATTCCCCAGATCGAACTGATTGTAGGTAAGTGGATCAGGGGTAATACTGAACGTTCCTGCGGGTGTAATAAACGTAACCGGATTGTTGATTGCAGCACTTAGATTGATTGTTCCATTGATGTAACTGCCGCCCCAGATCAATTCTGCATACAAGACGGTGCTGCCAGCAGGAAGGACGAGTATAGCCGCTGAACTGTTGCTCTGATACAAGCTTGTGGTTCCGAGGGGATAGGAGCCGTACTGGACGCTGGCGTTAGTTGTAGTAAAAGCTCCAATACTGTCCTGCGTTCCCGGCACCCCTGCGGTTTCCGAACGGCTCAGTCCAAGCGTATTGCCGGTAAATGTAATGGCTCCCGTAGCATTAACGGTTGAACGAACGATAAGAGGAATTGATCTCACCTCCCCTTCATCATAATTGCAGTCATATGAATTGGAGCTTTCATATTCAGTCTATGAGCCTAATTTGTTTTTTTGTTTGTCCCTGATAATTACTTAGTACTCTTTGACTTATGTATTCTTAGTTTCCATTCTCCTAATTAAATGATTTGCGTTTCGTTCATTGTGTTTTATAATCAGATTATACGAGAGCGGTGTCTGTCGTATCATTATGATGCAGTCAGCGGTGATAATTTGAAGATTCCCAACTTACATAACAACCATATTCCAACCGGTTACGAATTCAAGCATTCCAAATGGATCAAAAAAATGCTTCGTGCATACTGGGTTGTCGTTTTAACGCATGTTGTCATTCAAATAGGCTGCTTTCAGTTTCTGGATTATGATCGCACTCCGGAAGATTTTATGATCCATGTTTTATTTTGGCCTACATTAGCCAGCACTCTAGCTATTCTGATCGCCAATTGGGTGGAACGCCATTTCAGTTCATTTTCCTTCTATTCCATGTCCATCGCCAGCACGATCATAGCCTGGGCCATCATTCATGTTAATTACGATATTCGGATCATACTAGCCATTTGTCTGTTGCCGATCTTCGCTTCGGTTCTGTTCTTCAGCAAGAAAAAGGTATGGATGGTATGCCTCATGCAGATCATTGGCTATCTCATCGTTCTCTGCGACCCAGCCTATCGGCTCTACTTGTCCTCGTTTGATATGATTTCCATTCCGGCTTTTCTCATTGTAGGTACATACGTTGCACAACTGATTGTTACGAGCGGCGTCGAGGTGCTGGATGATCTTCAGGCCAGTATGCTTGCCAAACAGGATCTGATTGTGCGAAACGCGATTATGAGCAAGCAATCCAAGACGGACGGGCTAACCAAACTGTATAATCAAAGCTCCTTTAAGGACTATTATGAAAAAGCGTTTGAGTATGCCACCAATGGCATGAGTCTTCACCTGGCTCTAATGGATATTGACAATTTCAAATCCATTAATGATACATATGGACATCAGGTGGGAGACGCTATTCTGGAAAGAGTCTCTCTGGTCATTCAGGAGAACATCACATCGGGCGATATCGCCGCACGTTATGGCGGAGAAGAATTCGCACTGTTAATGTTTGAGCAATCTTTCGAACAGGCTTATGCCGTGGTGGAGCAGATCCGTAAAAAAATTGCCCGTAGCGTTCACAAAGAACTCGAAGGGACTTATATTACGGTGTCTGTCGGCCTCAAAAGCTACAGTCCCCATCTGACCAAGGACAAATTGTTTGAAGAAGTGGATGCCTGTCTGTATGCCGCCAAACGAACGGGCAAAAATAAAACAATAACATCCCTTGATCTGGTTTAGTCGTCCCCCCCAAAAAAAAGTAGTGCTGCTCACCGGGAAGCCGGTTACACAGCACTACTTTTTTTGATTTGGATCCTTTACTCCCATTTTTCACTCTGCCCATTCCCAACGATGTGAATTTTGCTCCAGCTTCGGGTGAAGCTGTGCAGACTGTCCATCAATAATCAGACGCAATTCTTTAATCCAGTCGTTAAAGGAGTCGAACGACGCGAACAAATTCGCCATCTCGGAAGTCATATACAAAAAGTGAGGGGAAGGGTATTCCGCCGTAATGTGGCGCAAAGCTGAGTCGATCGGTGTATATTTCTTCCTTTTGCCCTCTAATGACTCCACCCTTATTCGGGACCCAGGATGATCCCTCCGCCACTCATGAAGACGATCTTCTCTTTTGTAATAAGCCTGTACGGTATCCCGGCTCATTCGCTTAACCGTATTCTCATGCAATGGATATAGCACAAGTTGCACGAAAGAACGTGTATCCGCCGTTGCAGCAGCACGTTCAAGTTGTTCATCGGTCACATGCTCGAAAGAATCATAAAAAGTAAGCGTGCCTTTACGGGTGGCCGCAGGCGGCTCGTAACCGTACGGTACGGTTGTGTATTTTCCTGACATTTCATCTCTCCTTGTACGAACCCACATCCACGATTCGTATTCCGTTATGGTTTCAATCGTTGTTCTTTATCTCGTGATAGAAGGTTATTCTATTTTTGCCCGCACGTTTCGATTCATACAGCACCTCATCAGATATGTGCATCATTTCACTCGGGTGGCAGCTGTAACCTGGATCTCCGCGCTGCCAATATTGCAACCAATAGGCAACCGCTCATAATCGATAATAAACGGTTAATTCAAGCTATATTATATCTTCTGCATTAGCATGCACTTCTCCTCTTGAGTCCATATCCACAGGACTGCATCATGGACATCTACGATAAATTTACCCTTAATCCCCTCCGGTTACACAGGTCTTCCCGATACGTTTTCACCTCGCCATGAATCTAACCCACGAGAACGTGGGAAAGCTATGGTGAAGCTGATTCAGCAGCAGTTGGACCCCGGCTGGTTCAAACTATATGTCCTGCAATAGGAGGACATGATCGGCATCGTGTTTCTCCCATTCAAAGAATAGTCACGATTCTGTATATACATACTTGGGTTATGAATATATAGAGCAAGCATGCCATATCGGTAATGATGACTTGTTCGTTATAACAGAAAGCATTAGAAATTCAGTCATTGGGGGTGTAATGTTGAGCCTGCTTCATGTTGCTGTGATTCTGCCTTTTGCCGCTGGTATTATTCTTGCCATGCTGCATCAATTTTTCCGTAAAATACATATGGGATGGCCGGTCTTGCTTGTCCCGGCCCTGTTATTTGTCTATTTTGCGAGCCTCATACCCGCCGTGTCCCAGCGGAATACGGTATCCGGATATATTCCATGGATTCCTTCACTGGACATTGGATTTAATCTATATCTGGATGGTCTAAGTCTGCTGTTGACACTATTAATCACGGGAATAGGAACCTTGGTGGTCCTTTATTCCATTTTCTATATGGATACCAAAGAAGCCTTGAATCGCTTCTACCTGTATCTGTTGATGTTTATGGGAGCCATGCTCGGCGTGGTGCTATCAGATAATATGATTGTATTGTATGGATTCTGGGAATTGACCAGTATTACGTCCTTTCTCTTGATCGCTTTTCACTACAAACGCCAAGCGTCCACTTCGGGCGCACAGAAGTCGTTCCTCATTACTGTTTTTGGTGGTTTTGCCATGCTTGCCGGGTTCATGCTGATGTACCTCATGACGGGTACGTTCAGCATCCGCGCAACGATTACAGAATGGGGACAGATTCAGGAAAGTGCACTCTTCTTGCCTGCTCTTGTGCTCATTCTGGTCGGTGCTTTTACCAAATCGGCACAGTTCCCGTTCCACATCTGGCTGCCAGACGCGATGGAAGCCCCCACGCCCGTCAGCGCCTATCTGCATTCGGCTACGATGGTCAAGGCAGGACTGTATGTCATAGCCCGGTTCACACCGATCTTTGGTGGACAGGGAGTATGGTTCTGGCTCGTCACCGGGGTTGGGCTGTTCACCCTTTGTTATGGATCTTTCCTTGCCGTGAAAAAAAATGATCTTAAGGCCATTCTGGCCTATTCTACCATCTCACAGCTTGGTCTAATCATGTCTCTGCTCGGCGTTGGCTCAGCAGCCCTCTATTTCGGATATGGCGAATCCTCCGCGATGTACACCGTTGCCATTACGGCAGCTCTGCTTCATCTGTTCAACCACGCTACCTTCAAGGCCGCTTTGTTTATGGTCGTTGGTATTGTGGATCATGAGACAGGTACGCGGGATATAAGGAAACTCGGCGGACTTGCTTCATTTATGCCTGTGACCTTTACGGTAGCACTCGTCGGAGCACTCGCCATGGCCGGAATTCCGCCGTTTAACGGATTTCTGAGCAAGGAACTGTTCTTCCAGGCCATGGTGGAAGTGACACACTTCCGTATCTTTGGACTCGGGTCATGGAGTGTACTCTTGCCTGTGTTCGCCTGGCTCGCAAGTGTATTCACTCTGATCTATGCGCTCATTATTGTGTTCAAAACGTTCCTCGGTCACACTCGCAGTGAGATTCCTGCCGAGAAGCTCCATGAAGCTCCTGTTGGCATGCTGATTCCTCCAGTCATTCTCGGCATACTCGTGATTACATTCGGGCTATTCCCGAATCTGCTGGCTGGATCATTAATTGAACCGGCGATGGCAGGAGTGCTTCCTTCTCTGCTAAGCGGAAATGAGCACTTTGATGTTCATTTCTCGTTATGGCATGGCATCACACCGGAATTGATCATGACCGTCGGTGTAATGGCCTTGGGGGTAACCTTATACAAATTGCTGCCCCGCTGGAAAAATATATATGAACACTACCCACAAGGGCTGACGATAAACAATATGTACCACGTCGTGCTGGATAATCTTCAGCATTATGCACGCAAATGGACCGAAGCCTATATGAACGGTTCAGTTCGTAATTATCTGGTATACATTTTCTCGTTCACCGTTGCATTGCTGGTCTATGCCTTTTTCCGCTCAGGGGAAAATATCACCTGGAATTTCAAGGGTAATGCCCCCTTTTCATTCTATGAGGCAGTGCTGCTTGTCGCGCTGATCGCGGCAGCGATTTCGATCCCATTTGCCAAGAACAGGCTATCTGCAGTCATTATGACAGGCGCAGTTGGTTATCTCGTCACGTTGTTATTCGTTCTGTTCAGAGCCCCGGATTTGGCATTGACCCAAATGATTGTCGAAACGGTATCGGTTGCCTTGTTCCTGCTCTGCTTCTACCACCTGCCTGAGCTGCAACGAGGCAGATCAAGCCAACGGTATCTCACTGTGAATATGGTTGTTGCCATTGCTGTCGGAGTGGTTATGACTTTTGTTGCATTAGCCGCGAGTGGAACCGCATCACTGGAGAGCATTTCCGACTTTTTCATTCAGGAAAGCTACCATCTGGCTGGCGGCAAAAATGTCGTTAATGTACTGCTGGTGGACTTCCGTGGTTTCGACACCTTACTGGAGATAATGGTACTTGGGGTAGCTTCCTTGTCCATCTACTCCATGATTAATCTGAATCTCGAAGCAAGGGACCTAGGCGCCAGACTGAAATTCCGCAAGAAAGAACAGACTGAAGATCAGGATCCTGGGTCGGATGACGAAGCAGACAATACGAAAAAGTACGGCAACCGGGAACGCAGTTCTTCAACCTGGGATACCGTACCCCTCCAAAGCAACGATGTGTTGTTGCAAACGACGACCAAAGTTGTCGTCTTTATCATCTTGACCTTTGCCCTACATCTATTCTTTGCTGGACACCATAATCCGGGTGGGGGATTTATCGGCGGTCTCGTAACGGCTGCCGGACTGGTTCTAATTGCACTGGCGTTCAGTACAGATACCGTACGCAAAGCATTACCTATTGATTTCCGAACCCTGACAGCCATCGGACTGGGCATTGCCTTGTTAACCGGAGCGGGCTCCTTTTTGTTCGGTGTACCCTTCCTGAGTCAAACCTTTGGTTACTTCGAACTTCCTGTACTTGGAAAAACAGAGCTGGCAACCGCGATGCTGTTTGACCTGGGCGTGTATTTGGCTGTCCTGGGAGTCACCATGAATATCATTCTACAGATCGGGGAGGATCGCTGATATGGAAATATTGATGTGCGTGGCTGTTGGCATATTGTTTGCGGTCGCCGTCTTTTTAATCTTATCGCGGAGCCTGCTCCGGATCGTGCTCGGCATGTCCATACTCACTCATGGGGTGCATCTGCTGCTGATCACGATGTCTCGTCTCAAAACAGGTGCACCACCACTGCTTGGGGAGCAGGCCGAGCGATATGTCGACCCGCTTCCCCAAGCGCTGATATTAACGTCCATCGTCATCAATTTTGGATTAACTGCTTTCTTCTTTGTTCTCTCCTATCGTTCCTATCTGAAGCTGAAAACAGATGATATGGAAGAGGTTAGGAGGCGCCCATATGAATAATCTCGTTGTGTTGCCCATTCTGCTGCCACTGATTACCGGAGTTATTGCTCTCCTGTTCTTTCGACGGACAGATATTCAACGAATGGTGAGCGTTATTGGCCTTTTGCTAACAGCAGCGGCTTCAACCGTACTGATTACCCAAGTGGCACAGTCGGGGATTCAGACGCTTAACATGGGAGGTTGGGCACCTCCCTACGGCATTGTGCTTGTTGCCGATATGGTATCGGCCTTGCTCGTAGTGGCTGCATCCATCATCGCGCTGGCCTGCCTGCTCTACGCCTTCCGAAGCGTAAACAGGGAGCGGGAAGAGCATCATTTTTACCCGTTCTTTCATTTTCTGATTGCGGGTGTAAATGGTTCGTTTCTTACAGGGGACCTGTTTAACCTGTTTGTCTGCTTTGAATTGATGCTCATCTCTTCTTATGCGCTGATTGTACTGGGAGGTACGGAGAGACAACTGCGGGAAACGATTAAATATGTATTGATTAACATTGTCTCTTCTGCACTGTTTGTAGCCTCTATTGGCTTTCTTTACTCGATTACCGGCACTCTAAACATGGCCGACTTGTCCAATCGGATCGCTGAAGTCGGACAGAGTGGAGTCATCACCCTGATCGCCGTCCTCTTCCTGATCGTGTTCAGCATCAAGGCCGGATTGTTCCTTTTCTTCTGGTTATCCGGCTCTTACGCGGCCCCTCCGGCAGTGGTCACCGCCCTATTCGCTGGTTTGCTGACCAAAGTTGGCCTGTACGCTATTGTGCGAACATTCACACTGATCTTCTATCATGATCCGGATTTCTTCCATGCACTAATCGGCTGGATGGCTGGAGCGACTATGGTACTCGGGGTAATCGGGGCCATGTCCTATCGTGACGTTAATAAAATTCTCATCTACAACGTTATCGCGGGAGTGGGATTTGTAGCCTTCGGCATGGCTGCTGCCAGCCGTCCGTCACTGGAAGGTCTACTCTTCTACATGCTGCATGATATGTTGATCAAAACACTGCTCTTCCTGCTCGGGGGTGCTCTGATCGCGGTCGCAGGAACCTCCAAACTTGACAATATGGGCGGGCTGATCCATCGCTATCCACTGCTCGGCTGGATGTTCTTCATTAGCGCACTTGCCTTGGCCGGTATCCCCCCATTCAGTGGATTTCCTGGGAAATTGCTGCTGTTCGAAGGCGGGTTTCAGGCAGGGTTGTATGGTCTGACGGGCATTGCCGTCCTGTCCAGCCTGCTGATGTTATATTCGGTTCTGCGCATCTTCATTCAAGCATTCTGGGGTGAACCACCAGCAGGCACAGTGAGAAGACCCTATGCCGTGAACGGTCTGCTCATCCCTGCGGGAATTCTGTTTGTGTTCATCATCGTGATGGGTGTGGGGGCTGAGGGCATGTTCCAACTGACCTCCCGCGCAGGCGACATTCTGCTGCATCCCAATCTTTACATTGATGCAGTATTGAAGGAGTAGATACGTATGGCTTTTCAGATTGTGCTTAATCTTATCATTGCCTTTGTATGGATGTTTCTGAATAATGCGTGGAATGGCGTTGGCTTTATAACAGGTTATCTACTGGGACTGCTGTTGATCGGAGGCATGCGGCGATTCTTTCCAGAACGTTTTTACATCGTCCGTGTCTGGGCGATCATCAAGTTGATTGCCTTGCTGCTCAAGGAACTGGTGCGGGCCAGTATTGAGGTTATTCGCCAGATTGTGAAGCCCAAGCTTGATATTCGTCCAGGCATATTTTCCTATCAGACACAGCTGTCCTCTGACTGGGAAGTAACACTCCTCTGTCTGATGATCTCACTCACACCAGGTTCCCTGCCACTTGAAGTTTCGGGTAATCAACGCAAATTGTATATACACGCGCTGGATATCAAAGACGAACAGAAAATGAGTGATGATATCAAAAATACGTTCGAAAAAGCCATTATGGAGGTGACGCGGTAATGTTATCCTCACTGTTATTCATTTCCTTGCTAATTCTGTCCCTGGCGATCCTGGGTTGTCTGTATCGAGTGCTGCGGGGCCCCTCCATGGCGGATCGAATAACGGCATTGGATACGATAGGTATTAATGTGATTGCCATTGTTGCTGTGCTATCCATGATGCTTCATACACAAGCTTATCTGGATATTATTCTGCTGATCGGCATTCTCGCTTTTCTAAGTACAGTTGCATTCGCAAGATACATTGAACGAGGGGCGGTATTCAAAAATGAAGGAGATCGTTGATGGAACCGCCGGCATTGTCATCGGACTCATTGTCCTGCTGGGAGCACTACTGAGCGCATTCAGTGCGTTTGGGCTGATTCGACTGCCAGATGTATATTTGCGTGCACATGCCGCTACCAAAAGTACTACGCTCGGTGTAATGTGTGTGCTAAGCGGAACGTTTCTCTTCTTCTGGTATTACGACAACTATATCAGCGCTCGGGTACTGCTTGGCATTGTGTTTGTCTTTATCACGGCACCGGTTGCCGGGCACCTGAACGGACGGGCAGCCTATCGCACAGACGTCCCCCTGTGGGAACAGAGTGTCCAGGATGAACTTGAACCGCTGCTGAAAGGTAAAAAGGTCAACCATGAGGCCAAGGACATGATGGAGTAGTCACTTGGTCCATCATTAAATACCCCCGGGATACGCCGCCATTACGTGGCCGTCCCAGGGGTATTCTTTGGTTTTTACGATTTGTCTCCGTCCAATCTTGCTTCGAGAAGAAGTGGAGATACGCTCTATTTTAACCGGATCAGAATCCATCCAATCCCTGTCTTCTCAGATCCGCAGCAACGATTCGTGCAAGCTGGACAGCACCATCCCGATTCGGATGCAGCGTGTCTCCTGTCATGTACAACGCCAGTGTTGCAGCCGGCCCAATGGAAGTGAAATAGGCCGAACTGAGTTTGTTCAGTTCTACCAGCGTCACTCCCTCTTCCTGAGCCAACGCGCGTGTGGATGCATTGTACCAGCGATTCTCCGCCGAGTGTACATTCGCTGAATTGAAATCGGTTGCCCGGCCCTGAGGCGTCGACAGAATCACGGTGGCTCCTTTATTTTTGGCTTGACGGACCATATCACGCATGATCTCCTTGAACTCCGCTTCGGTTGTATTGTTCTTGGCATTCGTATCATTAATCCCTAATTGCAAAATAAAATAATCCCCTGGCTTAATATACTTCAAAATCGCTTCCATCTGACCATCATCACGGAAGCCTCTTGCAATTTGACCGCTTGAGGCCATATTGCGTACCTGAAATGTACTGGTATTCACGTAGGAAGGAAGCAGCTGCCCCCATCCACCCTGTACACTGCTGCTGAGCGGATAATAATTGCAGACCGTCGAATCGCCGCCAATATAGATTGTACGGTTCGTCACCGTCTGATTCGATATTTTCCGGATTTCAAGTGCGCTAAGTGTAAATGCAGTGCCTGCCTTACCTTCCGTAACCAGTAGATTTAACTGCCCATCCGTTACCGGAATTTGAAACTGATCCGTAGCCGCGTTACCTGTCATATTGATAATCTGGTATACGCCCTCTGCTGCCACACTGGATCTGGCTGTATTGCCCAGGACCACTTTGACTTCATAGAGACCGTTGGACAAGTCCACATTAAACGTATTTGTGCTCTTCGTGCCAAAGGCCACAAATTGTACGGCATCGCTTGCAACGCCCGTTCCAGAGGCCGTTACATTACGCATATTGGCAGGTGTATTGAATCCATAGCCTTTCGCTGAAGTATAGGCATCCGTTGCCTGAACACCTGTGTAACCGCTCTGAACTGCACCCGCACCAAAATCAAATTTGTACTCATTTGCTGCAGCTTCGGCGACTGGTCCGCCATTAGCTGCCAGAGCACCTCCAATCAGGCTTGTGAACAAAATGAGACAGAGCAAATATCGCACGGACTTTGACCATTTCATAACTAAACACTCCTTTCATTCCATTGATTTGACCAAACATGGTGCATGTATGCAAACAACAATCCGAATGAAATGATGCAACCCGCTTATATTCCCTTGCAGATTTTCATATCCTAAGCCTCTCAGTATGTCAAATCGTACCTACAGAACGTTCTTAAGCCAATCATAGGCCTTTGCTCCGCTGATCTCATGTGCACCGATAAAAAAGTCCGCATCCAGCGATCCCCGTGCTCCCGCCTCTTCATAGATTTCTGTCAGTCGTGCAAACGCCTCTTTGGCAGTTTGTAGCGGAAAGACCTGATCTTCACTTCCCGCTTCAATCAATAGTGGCCTAGGTGCAATCAGTCCGATGATATCCGGCAGCTCCGCTTCCCGAAGAATACCCGGGATATAATTGTCCAGACAATGATTCCGATCCAGTATGCTGCCATGGAACGTACTTGCATAGCCACTCACCACAGCCGCACGACACCGTTCATCCAGCGCAGCAGTGAATGCCGTCACCAGCCCGCCACCCGAAATGCCCATGCTGCCGATACGCGACGGATCAGCTTCGGGACGAGTGATTACGTAATCCATCACACGAATCGTCTCATAGATTCGATGTCCGGCAAGGGTCTGTCCTGTCATGAGCAGATGGGCGGCAATTTTGGTACAGGAGCTTGTGCCAGGGGGTGCATCCCGATCTTCCTGCAATCTTCGGTCACCAAATCCAAGTAATTCAGGAGCTGCAACCACATATCCACGCTGTACAAGGGCGACCGCGAAGTCTTTATGCAAGCCGGGTTCTCCCCTGCGCGGTGAACCGTCGGGCTCCATACCGGATATCTCCCGGCTGCCGTACCCGTGTCCATGACAGGCTACAATAGCTGGTCGCAGCTCATTGGTAACGCTTACTTCATTAGGGATCAAAACATAAATGGGCATGCGCAATCCCGCATACGTCGTAATTTCAACCCGCTCCCGGATGTAGCCGTCACATGAGAAGCGTTCGAGCAATACGGGATTTAGCTCGGCCGCTACACTTGGGAAACCGCCCAGCCGCTCTTTAATCCGTGTTCGCAACTGGCTGCGCCATTGCTCAAGGGATTGACCCTTTTGATACGCGGAGCGTCCACGCGGGCTTGTCTGCTTTTGCAGATAGGATTCAATATCCGACATTACTGTTCCTCCCTCCAGTTGGTTCAAATGATAGTCGTATGTAATAAAAAAAAGAATGTTAGGCTTGTCCAATCTATTATAAAACAGCATACAGGGCGTGAATTGAATATTATTGCCTGTTTTGGCCTGAACTCAATCTATTTTGATGAAAAAAGGATATTCTCCGCCTACCTGAATTTCAGGTTACGTGAATACCCTTCTTTATCCTGACACCCCTGATGGTTATCCTCTTCATTCCCTCTGCCCCGGGAGCCACCAGTTCCATCTGCCCATCAGTTTCATCAGCGCAGGCACCAGCACGAGACGGATGATTGTAACATCAATCAGTACCGCCGATGTAATCCCGATCCCCAGCTGCTTCACACCCGCTACGTCAGCAAAGGCAAATGGCACTGTCACTGCCAGCAGGATCGCAGCCGCAGAGGTAATCAATCGCCCGGTTGTAGCCAGTCCTTGCTGTACAGCCAGATCGCTGTTGCCAGTTCTTCTGTATACTTCCTGAATGCGGGTTAGCATGAAAACACCATAATCCATCGAAATGCCGAAGACCAGCCCGGCGATGAATACGGGAATCATGATGGCAATGGCAGATGGCTCCATACCAAAGTGTCCCTGATTGAAGACCAGGACCAGCACACCGAATGAAGCCGCCAAGCTGAGCAAGTTCATCAGAATGGCCTTTATGGGGATAAGCAGTGAACGGAATGCTGCGAGCAACACCAGATAATTGGATATCACAACAAACGCCAGCACCTTAGGCAGCTGCCCTGAAACCTCTTCCATAATTTCATGCTGCTTGACTGCTTCCCCGCCATAACGCAGCGGTATGAAGGATGAGGAGTCAGCGGCGTCCTTCGCCCTCATCTGCTCGAGCCAGGATGCAGTCTCATCTGAACCCGATGTTCCGTGAATGGTCGCCACAATACGAATGGAGTGGTCAGACATATATGAACGCAGCCATGCAGGGGGCTGAGATTTGGTTTCTTTCAGTACTTCACGCAAAGATGGTGATAAAATGTTCATTTGAGATTGAATTTGAGATTGAATTTGAGATTGAATTATAAATTTATTTTGTGATGGAGCTTGGTCGGAGAGCTTGTCCGGCAGCATGATTCCCCATGCGGATTCAACACTCACTACATTCGAATCCTGCTCAAGCTCTCGCATTTTATTCAGCGCAATCCGCCAGTGGGAGGCAGTTAGCGGCTCTGTCGTTCCACCAATCACAATTTCTACAGCGGAGACATTCTTTTGTCCAAAGATGCGCTGTAACTGCTCGGTCGCCTGGCGAGACTCCAAGCGGACAGGCAGGGAAGCAGCATCCGGGATGGCCAGCTCTAATCGGGTAACTGGTAGGACCAAAAGAAGCAATGCACCCGTTCCAAGCAATGTCATGCGAATCGGCCGTTTCATAATGATGCCTGACCAGCGTGACCAGAACGAACGTGACGGCAACGTTTGCTCAAGCGGCTCCCGCCTGAAAGGGGATGAATACCCTGACTTTTGTCTAAAGATCCGTACAGAATATAGCGATAGAATCGCTGGCAGCAGGGTTATATTCAGCAGTACCGATATTACGAGAACGATAATGGCTGCCAAAGATACGCTCAGGAACATGGGCAGCCTGATCCAGAGCAGACCGAGCAATCCCAGCAGAACACACGCAGCAGAAAAGAATACGGCTCTTCCTGCTGTACGCAGCGTTCTTTGCAAGACTTCCTCTTCTTCTGCACCTGCTTCTTCCCTTTTCTGAACTCGCTGAAGCTCCTCCCTGTACCTACTCAAAATAATAAGTGCAAAATCTATGCTGAGCGCCATTCCCACCATGGGAATCACGTTGATAACAAAGTTGGAGAGCGCCAGATGGTAACCCATCAGGGATGTAACTCCCATTGCCGTTATGACGCCAGATACTCCCATAATGACTGCAATCAGTGCCGCATATAGGCCTCTGAATGCAAAACACAAAATGACGAAGGCAAGCGGCAAGCCCACTATCTCTGCCTGCTCCAAATCGCGAAAACTCAAACGGTTTACATCCTGCTGTACAACCGATTTGCCCGTGATTTGGACCGTTCCCGGACCCTCTGGTGTTGCAAACATGGAACGCAGCTGTGCCAGCGGCGGGCCCATTTGGTGAGAGGGTACATCAAACCTCAGGAGAGCATAGGCCACATCCCCACGCAGCATATGGCTTCCACCTGCTTCAAGTGGAGAGATTATGGCCGTTACACCTGATATCGTGCGAACCTGTTGCAGACGTTCTTTCATCCAGCCTCGGAATTCAGCGAGGGTAGTACCTGTCTTTTTTTCAAATAAAAGAATTACCGGATCAGTAGGCACATGAAACTCTCTCTCAAGAATAAGCTCAACAGCATGAGCCTCTCCTTGGTTCAAGTTCAGTCCATGGTCCTGAACAATACCAGGCAATTTCCACGCCCAGATGGCTGACATCCCGATGATAAATACCCAGCAGAGAATGATGAATCGCGGATATCGGCTAATGAGGACAACAAGGCTGCGATATCCCATACCCAAGCTCCTCTGTATCAGAATGGTAAATGAAGTTTTATTGGCGAATCGGCTTAAATCGTGCCATAATTCACAGGTTCTCTTTTCTTAACGAATTCTGGAACGTACGTAAAAGGAAGCAATTCCGCGGTCAGACCTGGTCCAAATGCAAGTGCAATTCCGCTGGATGCCACTTCCATCTGGCAGTAATCATCCCGGATCGCTTGTAAGACAAACAGAATTGTCACAGAAGACAGATTGCCATAATCCCTTAAAATGTTTCGACTGTAAGCGACCTGCTCATCCGAGAGTTGGTACAGCTTCTGCACTGCATCAACGATACCTCTGCCTCCAGGGTGGATGGCCCAGATTTCCGGTAAATCACGGCTACCCAGCAATCGTTCAACCTCTGGACCCAGATGAAGGCCGAGCAGCTTCGGAATCTGTGGTGAGAGATACAGATCGAAGCCGGTATTGCCCACTTCCCAGATCATCTCTTCCGCACAGTCTGGTAGCAACACCGAATGTCCACTCCCCAGTCGGAATAGTTCTTTCAGTCCCATTTCGGCCAGCCCGACTACACAGGCAGATGCACCATCCCCAAAAAAGGACGCTGCAAACAGATCGTCCCGCTCGGCCGATGGCTGGAAATGAAGGGTGCACAGTTCCACACATACGATAAGAACCTTGGCGGATTCATCACTTGTTACCATCGAATTCGCCAACTGAATTGCTTTCAGACCGGCAGCACAACCTTGAAATACAAGCGGAATCCGGTTTACACGTGGTGACAGTTCAAGCTGCTGAATCAGCCGAACATCGAGACCGGGCAGGAATTGTCCTGTACAACTGACCGTAATGAGATGTGTAATCTCTGAAGTCGTCAACGCGGCGTCGTCAAGCGCCTGACGTGCGGCCTTCATTCCAAGCGGAACGGCAGCTTCCTTATATTTAGCCATACGTTCGGCAGTGGTCGGAACGTTCTCCGTCTGGGTAAAGGGCAGATAACGGCAGGAATCTACAGGCTCTAACAGGTTCGGTTCACACGTATAACGCGTCTCCACCCCGCACTGATTGAAGATTCGCTTGGCCCACCGTCTGGAATCCGGCTCATGCTCCAGCGCTTGTGCAAGCCGGGCAGACACATCCTTTTGATCAATGCGATGAACAGGCAATGCCGTTCCTATTCCCATGATACTTGCCGCTGCTGTTCCATCAAGATGGTTCATCGGCTCCAACCTCCTTATATAAAATAGGTTCATGTCACATGTGCAGGATATATAGTACAAGTCTATTCATGGCTAGTCCCGTTTATGTTCACCACACAAGCAAAGACGGACAACACATGCGAATATACGCACATATTGCCCGCCTTTACTAAACGAAGAATCCTATGTATGTTTTGATCCAGACGCCTCAATGGCCATGGGACCTGTCCAAAAATCTACACAGGTCGGATCACCGTAAACCTCTCGCCCAATTTGGCATAGTCATTCCCGGCCAGCCTACTGATCGGTTTGAGCTGATCCATTAATATATATTTGGTAGCAGGATCATATACTTTCTCACTGAAATGATACTGTACAATACGAACCAGAATCAGATCACTGACAGGTTGTCCCTCATCGTTCGATATCGAAATATGTTGATACAGCTTGCACTCCATCCGAATCAGCGCTTCCTGAATACCCGGTACAGAGACCACAGTGCTTGGAACCGTCGTCAGTTTTGTCCGTTCCAGTTCACTTTCGTGAGGCTCCAGCATAGCCGCTGTCTCGTTCATATCAAGAGCAATCGATTCATCACAGATATGTACAACCAGTTCCTTCCCGGCAAGCACATTGCGCGCTGTGTCTTTCATAATGCCGTCCTTGCGAGCAATCGAAATGGATAACAGCGGCGGATCAGAGCTGACCACATTAAAGAAACTGAATGGCGCTGCATTAATGACGTTACCATCTTGAGAATGTGTTGTAACAAAAGCGATCGGGCGTGGTACCACCGCTCCACTCATCAGTTTGTAATTATCTCTGCCTGTTAATTCCCGCGGATCCAACGTGAACATTTCCAACTATCCCCTTTCCTGATCGTGAAGTAAGTAACGCCTTTCTTCATGACACTACAATGCTTCTATATTATATATCGTAAAAGGCTGGACAGACAAAAAACTCCCTGGCACCCATTGCACCAAGGAGTTTGAACATGCACTACGTATTGGCTATGTCCTATTTAACGATGCTGCTCTGAATGTCTTTCATAATTTGAAGGTTCGCCTGAACTCCGCTATACAACCAGCTGCTGGAACGGGTAAATTCAAATATGTTACCATTTTTCACAGCCGGGATGCTTTGCCATACCGAATCTTTCAATGCTTCTGCTCCTGTTCCCTTATCACTGTTAACCAGGAATAGATAGTCAGCATCTATTTCTGCGATTCTTTCCAAAGAAATCTCGGACCAGTTACCCGTTGCCTTTACAGATGCTTCCTTTACAACTTCAGGCTCTAACAGCCCCAGTTCGTTGTACATGACTTCACCACTGGAGACATTGTCACTTACAACATAGAACTTGTTGTTGAACAGCCACAATGCCGCTGCAGACTTCGTGCCACCTGTTGCTGCTGCAACTTTCTCCTTAATTTCTTTTGTTTTTGCATCGTAATCAGCAAGAGCTTTCTGTGCTTCATCTGATTTGTTCAGAATCTCTCCTATCTTCAAAAGAGCTTGACGCCAATCCTTGTTTATGTCATCACCAAGTACATAAGTTGGAGCAATTTTGTTATATTGTTCATACTTTTCACCCTCAACTGTACTCTCGCTACCCATAATAATCAGATCCGGCGAGAAACTTGCCACTGCTTCGAACGGAAGATCACTTGCAATGCCGGGTATACCGTCCAGATCTTTTTGCAGATACTCCTGGATTCCACTAGCTACAGACCATTGGGCAACTGGCTTAACGCCAAGTGTAACGAGATGATCTTCCAGATACGAAGCGATGATACGCTCGGGATTTGCAGGGATTTTCACTTCGTGACCCATCGCATCGGTCAATGTACGTTCTGTCGGAGCCTCTGTCTGTGTCCCAGTCTCCGATCCTGTTTTAGTCTCTCCTGCTGCCGTACCGTTGTCTGCTGACTTCGACCCGCATGCTGCCAGCCAAATGGACATGACCATTACGGTAATCATAAGCAAGATCATTTTTTTGTTTTTCTTAAACACGTGACTGTCCCCTTTCAAGATGAACATCTCAATACATTGAGTTGTTATGACAAATGTAGACGTTTATACATTACTCATGCCTATTTAATACCTGTATGTACTTTTGTCCAATTCCATTGACAATGATAATTGTTATCAATGAAATTGTCAATGGAGTTGTGGCGTTTAAAATTAAACGGGCTCTTCATTCCTATGATTCACATTTGGGCGAATGCCGCCATTCAATTTGCCCAATCGGGTGTTGCAACGCCACGTAATCCAGAGCAGCGTGTATTGCAAAATTTCTGTTACAACCGATAATCTCTTGTATTTACGTACAATGATGTTTACCTGATGTGGCCAGCCGTTAATTGGTTCGGGTTTGTGGTGGGATACTTCTATCCATTCCTAACTCCAAGTATCCTGCTCAACACCCAAATTCTGTTTGCTCTCTGCTAAACCTGATCGGACATAGAACAAGCGCCCCAGTTGAAGGAACGAGCCTTCATCTGGAGCGCTTTTTCATGATATTTTTTATAAGAGCGAGTTAATGGGTTAGCCAGAACATTAACGCACCAACATTTCAATTCAGACGCTGTTTATTTTGAAGTCTACCACTCTTGCCCACCATAACTACATACAGCAGCAATGCGCCCAGATCAGCACAGGCGATAACCATTCCCATCGGCACAGCCGTTCCTTCTCCTCCCAGACCTACGAGTGGAGCGACAATGCCACCGAACAGAAACGTCATGACCCCAATAAGTGCAGAAGCGCTGCCTGCCGATTTCTCCTGATTGGCCATCGCCAGTGCAAAAGAAGCTGTATTGACCAACCCTACACTGGATACGACCAGGAATAAAGGGATCAGAACCGAGATCAGATTGCCTCCAGCCAAAATCGCAACAAGCAGTGATGTTCCTCCCAGGGCAGCAGTTAACAGCCCGGCGATTAACAACCGGGTCTCAGATACTTTACCTGCAAGTCTCCCGGCGATCTGGCTTGCCAGAATGATGCCCAGCCCGTTAATGGCAAAGCAGACACTGAACATTTGCGGGGAGATGCCATATATTTTCTGCAAAACGAAGGGTGAACCCGATATGTAGGCAAACATGCCAGCTGCTACGAACCCCTGGGTTAAAGCATATCCCATAAATAAACGATCCCCCGCAATTTTGCGGAATGTAGTCAGAGTCTGCTTGAGTCCTCCGCTGGATCTGCGTTCTGAAGGCAACGTCTCTCCAAGACCAAGCACCACGGCTACCAAAGTCAATATGCCGATAATACTCAGCAAAATAAATACGCCACGCCATGACGTATACACAAGCAATTGTCCACCAATAATGGGTGCAGCGATCGGAGCGACTCCATTAATCAGCATGAGCAGGGAGAAGAAGCGTGTCAGCTCCGGCCCGGAATATACGTCCCTTACAACCGCACGCGAGATGACAATTCCGGCAGCCCCCGCTGCCCCCTGAATAAAGCGCAGGGCTACAAAAGAACCCATCGTCGGACTGACCAGGCAGAGTATGGAAGCGATCGTATAAAGTACAAGACCTGCAATAAGCGGCGTACGGCGGCCACGCACATCACTTAAAGGTCCGGCAAGCAGTTGTCCTACCGCCAGTCCGACCATACATGCCGTAAGACTAAGCTGGGCATAGGAAGTGGATGACTGGAATTCATCAGCCAGTGTAGGCAATGCTGGCAAGTACATATCCAGGGACAGCGGCCCGAAGGCTGACAGTGTCCCCAGAATTAATGCCATACGAACGCGGGATGTAGAATGGGTACTTAAAGAATCTGGTGTACTTTTCATATGAACTAGTGTTCCCCGTCTCCCAACAGCTTGAGCAGGTTGGATGGCAAGGTGAACTGTTGATTGTTAATAATAATACGGCGCAGTTCTTCTTCGTCCCGCTCATTCTCGGCGTCCTTGATCTCCTGAATCTCCCGGTGAAGTCTCTCCATTTGTTGATCCAGTGCGTTGGCAGAATCTGCCGCACTTTTCAGTTCCCTGGTCAAACGTTCGGGAACATCTTTATTATATTTATAAAAGATCTTATGCTCCAGACTTGCCCAGAAATCCATCGCGATTGTACGAATCTGAATCTCCACACATGCCCGTTCCTCCCCATTGGACATGTAGACTGGCACCTCCACCAGAAGGTGAAGACTTTGGTAGCCGTTGGGCTTCGGATTCTCGATATAATCTTTTACTTCAAGTACACGCAGGTCACTTTGGTTGCACAACATATCCTTAATCCGATAGATATCGGAGATAAACGAGCAGGTAATACGAACGCCGGCGATATCCTTAATATTTTTCTTGATGCTGTCAAAGGTTAACTCATGATTTTTGCGGAACATCTTGTTCATAATACTTTCAGGTGATTTCAAC
Source organism: Paenibacillus sp. JNUCC-31 (assembly GCF_014844075.1). Classification (NCBI taxonomy): domain Bacteria; kingdom Bacillati; phylum Bacillota; class Bacilli; order Caryophanales; family Paenibacillaceae; genus Paenibacillus; species Paenibacillus sp. JNUCC31. Next base: position 6,491,512 of record NZ_CP062165.1, on the reverse strand, counting down.
CTGGATTTGGTATGTTCAATCGGGCTGTAATCATGCAGGGACTGAAACTCTTCCTTCAGCACCTCGATTTTGGTCTCCATTTGATCCAACGCAAATTTATAGATCATCATAAATCTCGTAATTTCATATTTGAATTTCTTGAATTGATCAATCGGATGTGGAGCGTTCATCATGGTTTTCTTCCTTTCTTCGTGCACACTAAAATTGTTTTATAAGTAAAGAGTACTGCGGAGCAATCCACATGTCTTCTGAACCATTATAAATCATATGGAGCCAATAAACGAATTTCTCACCCGTAACAGACGTTGCGGCCTGGAGAGTATGGGAACTTGTTTTACGCGCATCCTAAAGAAGTACCACCGTCGTTTACCACGCCATCACTGAGAAAAGAGGTCGATAGCCCTGCTCTATCTAGTGACGTATTCGTCCGATTCGCTTCGGGTAAAAGGCTATTTATGCCTCCCTGACGGATGCTCCTTATCCACCTTCCCGGCATATGATAGCTCTCATGCCTCCTCTTCTTTCCCTGACTCGCCTTTCTTGTCAGAACGCATGCAGCTGCAACTGCTCGCAAGCCGTTATCCTGCTGTAACGAAACAAACAGTGGGCGATCGTCATAGACGATGGCCTGTTCTGATCTATTGCCGAGGCGGACTGGGTAACTATGGAGGGGTAAATACGGCTTGGCTTGAGCAATTTGTCCAGAAGGGTTATATCGTGTTCGCTCCATCCTATCGTGGCAACGAGGGCGGTGAAGGACGTGACGAGTACGGAGGAAGTGATGCCGAGGATGTGCATGCCGCTTATCGGCTTGTGCAAGGGTGGCCTTTTGCCGATCCAACACGGATATCTCTAATGGGATTCTCCCGAGGAGCTATTAATGCCGTACATACAGCAACCACCTACAATGAGGGGCCGGACCAAGTGCATAAGCTCGTGCTTTGGAGCGGTGTCGCCGATGTGGAGCGCACCTATCATGAACGAACTGACCTGAGACGCACATTGAAACGAGTGCTCGGTGGTTCCCCACATGCAGTTCCCGAAGCTTATCTTGCACGTTCCCCCCTGTCGAGTGCACATAAACTTCGCTGCCCGGTGCTGATCATGCACGGCACGTCTGACACGCAGGTGGATTACAGTCATGGAACCCGGATGTACCATTGGTTGAAGCGCAGAGGCGCTAACGTAACGTTTCACGCTTATGGAGGACAGGATCATCGTTTTCATGAGAGGATGCATAGGGCAGCAGTGGACAATATGTTTGACTGGCTCGCCGGACCTTAGTTCAGACTTGGGTGAATTGAACAAAGTTCTACTATAATGAAGTTCATATTCCACATGAACTTCATTTTGAAGGAACTAGCGTTATGGCTGTATACTTGAGGGGTTACTTTTTTTGAAAGGACAGATCATTATGAACCAATACACCCTCCAAAAATATGCCATGCTGCTGCTCTGTATGTCTGCCGGTATGGTCGATGTGATCGGATATCTTGGACTCGGACATGTGCTTACAGCCAATATGACGGGCAATATTGTGTTGCTGGGAATTGCGGTTGCCCGTGCCCAGCAATTTGTCGTTCTGCGTTCGCTCCTTGCCCTCATTGGTTTTATTGCCGGAAATGCGATCGCGGCACACATGATTGGTCATGTGCAAACGAAAAATGGCTGGTCTTCCCGGGTCACAACCGTGTTCACTGTAGAAAGCATATTGCTTCTGCTCTTTGCCATTGCCATGATCAGTCCATATTCGGAACAATTATCCTATTTGCTAATTGCCATGCTGGCCGCAGCCATGGGGATGCAGACGACAGCCGCACGCAGAATAGGTATTGCCGGCATATCAACAACCGTGCTCACTAATAATCTGGCGGCCGTGGTTGAGGATGCCGTTAGCATCCTACAGCGACTGCGTCACGCCAAAATCCGCTCGCTGGCCAAAGAGCTGTCAGCAGATGCCTACCTCCGTGCAGGTGCTGTTGTGATCTATCTGACCGGCGTTATTCTAGCTGCACTGCTGTTCCATCATGTGCCAATGATGGCAGTCTGGATACCTGTCCTGATCATAGGTGCAGTAACCCTGTACGCCCGATTATACTCCTGGGGAGCAGCCAGAGAAGGGACGAACAACACGGGGAGCTAGTCCTATTAAAATTAAACTAAATTATCTGATCAATGATGCTTCCTGTCTGATAAGTTCGACCAGATGCTGTGCGGCAGGAGACAATACTTCCCCTGCTCGTGTACATACAGCAACCGTGTTTTTCAGCTGTACACCTCGAACGAATACTCGTGCAAGCCTGCCTTGCTGTACATCTTCCTTCACGACCAGAGAAGAAATAAAGTTCGCCCCATAACCTGCTTTCACCGCACTGATCGTCTCATTCAGCCCATTGAACTGAAGTGCAATGCGGGGAGCAGCCAGGTTATTGGTTGTGCAAAGAGAGACCAGACGCTCACGTGTAGCGCTGCCTTCTTCGCGCATAATGAAGGGCTCCGCAACCATCTCATGCAGCTCAATCTCCTTTCCCGCATAAGGATGATCGGGATGGACCACAAACCACATTTCATCTTCAAACAATTCGTCCCAATGGACGCCCTGATGTGTTATTCCACTTCCACCATAAACTGCGATCTCTGCCTCATAACGCAGCAACTGGTCAAAAGCCATCCGGGTGTTGGTTGTGCTCACGACCAGTTCCACATCCTCATGCATTTGCTTGAAACGGGCAATCCACCCAGGCAGCAAAAAATTCGAGGGCAAATAGGTTGCAGTAAGACGAATCAGTCCTTTTTTGCCCGCCCGAAAATCCTGCACAAAGTTCTCGACATCCTGCTCCAGCATGAACAAACGTTCCGCATAGCCCGTTAACTGTACCCCAGCATCCGTTAAAACCAGTCTCCTGCCCTCCGCAGCGAATAATGGAATGCCCAGTTCACGTTCAAATTTCTTCACCTGGGAGGATACCGCAGGCTGACTAATGTTGAGTTCCTCTGCTGCACGCGTGACTCCTCCATATCTCACAATGGCATGAAACAATCGTAATCCGTGCAAATTCACCCGTTACGCCTCCTTCATATCACAAATACATAATCTAAAGTTATATTAACATACATAATATATATTTTATTTATATATTTGTTCATCTTATAGTTGAAGCATGAAATCCAATACATGCAATTGGAAAGGAACATGTGACTATGAAAAGTGTAAATGCTTCTAACCAACATACCTGGAGTCAAGTTGACGATTACCTGAATGATCTGCTGATTCCCTCCGACTCCCTGCTGGAGCAAACTCTGCGTACCAATGCCGAGGCCGGTTTGCCTGCTCATGATGTTGCAGCTAATCAAGGGAGACTGCTGCAACTCCTGCTTCAAATACAGGGCGCAACACGTGTGCTGGAAATCGGTACGCTTGGCGGATACAGCACAATCTGGATGGCTAGAGCCCTTCCCGAACATGGACATATCGTCACGTTGGAGGCTGAACCACATCATGCAGACATGGCACGAACCAACCTTACGCGTGCAGGACTAATTCACAAGGTTGATCTTCGAGTTGGCCCTGCATTGACCACCCTTCCCGACGTTCAGAAAGAGTACAGGGAACCCTTTGATTTTATCTTCATCGATGCAGACAAACCGAGTAATCCTGATTATCTGAGATGGGCACTTCGTCTGGCTCGTCCGGGAAGTCTTATTATTGGTGACAACATCGTCAGGGACGGTGAAGTTATAAATAAAGAAAGCACAGACTCCAGGGTTCAAGGCGTTCGCTCTTTCTTGAAATTAATTGCTGACAATCCTCGCCTTGAAGCTACGGCACTGCAAACTGTAGGCAGTAAAGGCTACGACGGATTCGTGATTGCCCGAGTGCTGGAAACCCCCGCCACAAAATAAACAGTGGTCAATTCTTCCGCAAATCCCCCATTCCTGTTAAACTAAAATTACTGTACAGGCAGACTGGGGGAAACCACTTGAGACTTCTACAACAGATTCATGCTGAAATTCGGGGCTGGTCCCGCAATATTCAATTGTTTTTTCTGGCAAGCATCTTGTATCAGATCGGAAATGGCATGTTCTCTGTCTTGTACAATCTGTACATTCAGGGTCTGGGCTATAATGATACAATGAACGGCCAGATTGTAAGTATTCAATCATTAGCGACAGCGATTATGTTTGTTCCCATTGGACTTTGCGGTGATTTCTTCAGTCGCAAGCGACTGCTGATTACCGGCGCGTTGTTCAGTGGGATCTTCCTGATTGGCCGTTCTTTCGATTATTCTGCCAGCGGACTGATCTGGTTCGCTGTATTTTCAGGACTTTTCGCTGGTGTATTTCAGGTGCTGGCCATTCCGTTCCTCGCTGAGAATGTGAAGAAAAGTCACCGGCTAAAGATGTTCAGCTATTACTCCTCCCTCGTGCTTGCTTCTCAGGTACTTGGCAGCTTGGGTGGCGGAGTGTTTGCAGACCTGCTTCATACAGCAGGCCTTGCCCAAGTCACAGGGCTGCAGACCGTATTGTTCGTGGGCGGCGCTGCTACACTTGTCGCATTTATCCCGATGTTGTTTGTGTCCGAGGATAAGAAGGCACCTCAAGTTGATACTCCGGTGCCATCCGCTTCTAAATCTGCGGCATCAGCAACAGACGGCGAACAGGGGGTCAATCACTCCCCGGAACAAGGCAGAAAGAACGACACCTACAGTCAAAAGAAAGATTCCCGATTGATCGGTCAATTTGTAGTGACCCAATTATTAATCGGATTTGGTTCGGGTCTGGTTGTCCCTTATCTGAATCTGTACTTTACCAACCGATTTTCGGTATCCTTGAGCGCCATGAGTCTGCTGATTTCATTGGGTCAGATCATGACCATTGTATCGATGCTGATCGGACCAACACTCGCGGCCAAGGTGGGAAGTGTTCGGGCAGTTGTCATTTTCCAGGTCATGTCCCTGCCCTTCCTGCTGTTAACCGGCTTCACGAATATGCTGCTCATCGCTTCGGTGAGTTTCCTGTTCAGGCAAGCCTTGATGAATGCAGCCAATCCGGTTCAATCCGCCATTCTGGTGGACCGAGTATCGGACAAACGTCGTGGAATCGCCAATTCACTAATGCAGACCGCCTTTATGATTGGATGGGCTACCATGGGCCCTGTACAATCTTACCTTGTGACCACTTATGGCACGTATTGGGGTTATGCAGTCACCTTCAGCATCACAGGCAGCCTTTACGTGATATCATCTCTGATGTACTATATGATGTTCAAAGAACCGAAGCCTTCTGCCCGTGTTCTCGTGGCGAACAGATAAGTGAAGTAGATGAACTCAGCAAAGAGAGTATCCGCCTGATTTTCACACTGCGGATACTCTCTTCTATGTTCTGGCTTGAATTATGAATACATCCGACTGTACATCCAGCTTACGATGCCTACGGTTACAGCAGCAGCCGCTATAATAAATGAAAAATACCCCAGTTTGCCCTTTGACCCTGTTGTCTGCTTATCGTAGAAGTCCGAGTTTCGCCTGTAGAATCCCATCCATAACTCCCCAACCATATTCACGACCACCGTGACAAACCGTTTGGCAAGTCCCATCATCCACAACCTCCCCTTTCTCACTTCAATCACCTTCCATATGCAGTATAATTATCTTTTAACCCAACACGATCTGTTACGCTGAACTTGGTGCAGTCTCCTGCTCCAGCCAGCTTAATCGTTCAAAGGCCTCCTGGTCCGTACTGCCGCACATCTCCTCCGAAGCCTGCAATCCGCTGCATACCGCCGGACGCTCCTTCTGACCAAAAATTCCGCAGCGATTGTCTTCCGTCAGCTGTACACAGCGCACACCTGCGGGCTTTCCCTCAGGCATGCCTGGTATGGGCGATGAGATGGAAATCGCGATACAACATGCGGCACAGCCTGTCCTGCATTCCATAATGATAATCCTCCTCCCCACATATAACATTTAGTATAAATCACGATTCACCCACGTCCACGTTCGAGCCAATCCCTGTGCAATTCTCCGATTCATGGTTCCATTCGAGAAATAACCCCCATGGCTTAACGGATTCCAGCTCCCGATCAACCCACCGGAGTTAATTTCCATGTCTTCCTTGACCGCCGCCTCATATGCCGGATCAATGGGACGCAGCGGGTAACCCAGAATATCATCCCGATCATAAAAGTTAACCCATTCCCCTTCCAGCCCAGGGAAATACTGCCCTGCCAGTGGCGAAGGGACCTGAATCGGACGACTGAAGTCGTGATAACGCAAGCTCCACAGCGGCAACGTCGTACCAAAGGAATAAAAGTTCGTTAAGGTATCCCCCCGTTCCAAGGCGGACGTAACATCCACGATGGAGGGTATGCGACTGGACGGATATTGCAGATCATAGAAAAAATTACTTGCAATCACCGCGCCAAGGCTGTGAGCAATGATGCAGAGCGGAGCTTCCGGCCCGTTCCGTTGTGCAAGTGCATGCATCGCACGGTTCAGTGTACGATGAACTGCATCGTAGTTATGGCCCTGATGTTCCACGGGCTGATAAGCCACGGCGTCCGCCAGATAATGGATAACAAAACGTCGCAGCACCTGATAATTTAATCCCTGAGAGCTGACCAGCTGCTGAAACAGTGCCTCTTCGCGCTCCTCAAATACGTCAGCCCAATATACCGGCTCGATATCCAGCACCTGCTTGGCTGCTCCCGGCCACACCATAACCTGATCGAATTCCTTATGCAAACGAGAAATGAGCGTATCGGCATAATCTTCCTTTTGCATACCCAGACCATGAATGACCATCACCGCAACACGAGTCATGGCTCTCCTCCTCCGTCCTTCGACTAGGAACTCTCTTTTGAACCATATGAACATCTCCAGCCGAACATGCCTGGACCTGATGCTGCTTTCCGATTGCTGTGAAATAAGCCTCTGTAGATTCTTCTATTGTACATTTTACCATGATACTAACGAAAAAAACGAACTGCATATAGAGTCACCCTTACAAGTGGGATATGCCTTCAGCTTATCCCGGTTTCGGCATGAAAAAGGAGCTGCGATGATCGCAGCCCCACATGAATTCCTTTACTTTTATACCTAGCCTTTCAAATGAACCTTAAGCACACCGTTCTGATTGGATGTAACATCACCTGTCGTGACCTCTACCCGATCAACCATATCCTGACCGTCCGGAATGATAATTGGCGTAATAAGCGGATATCCCGCAGCTTCAATGACTTTGCGGTCGAATTCAAGCAGCGTTTGCCCGGCTCTTACCTTATCTCCAGCTTCCACAAACATGTTGAAGCCTTCGCCTTTGAGTGAAACCGTATTGATTCCAACATGAATCAGAATCTGCAAGCCACTCGCGTGTTCAAGAATGACAGCATGTTTGCTCTTAATCACATGGGCTACTTGGGCATCAAACGGGGCCATAACCTGATTGCCCGAAGGTTCAATGGCAACCCCTTCTCCCATTTGCTTCTCTGCAAACGCCGGATCAGGCACCTGTTCCAGCGGAACCGCTGTACCTGTTAATGGTGCCAATACTTCCAGCGTGTTAATAGGGTCATTTCCCACCTGAGCTGCGCTGCGCGAGCGCTGATTCAGATCTGCATCAGCTGCCGCAGTAGTGTCTGCGTCAGATTCGTTTGCTGCCGAGTGGCCTCCAGTGACAACTGTGCGATCTGCGCTTCGGTCTTCTTTTTTCAATTTTGCTTTACCAAAAATAACTGTCAGCACGAAAGGTACAATCAATACAATCGCCATACCGATGAAGAACACTCCCCATTTGTTCGGGAAGATGGACAGGAACCCAGGTACCCCGCCTACACCGATGGAGGTTGCCTGCACATTGTTCATGGTCAGTAGCACACCGCCGATGGCAGAACCAACCATACCGAAGATAAACGGATAACGATAACGGATATTCACCCCGAAGATGGCCGGCTCCGTTACTCCGAGGAAGGCCGAGACGGATGAAGTTGCCGCAAGTCCTCTCATCTTCTTCTCACGCAGCACGAGCATCATGGCAAGGGCGGCAGAACCTTGAGCGATATTGGACAGTGCCAGCATCGGCCACAGGAATGTTCCGCCCTGACTACCAATCAGCTGTACGTCTACCGCCAGGAACGTATGATGCATTCCTGTAATAACAAGCAATGCGTATAGTCCACCGTAGATCAGACCGCCCAGAGCAGCGTATGAATCATAGATATAGATCAAGCCGGATGTAATTCCATTCGCAATGGCAAATGTCACCGGACCAATGATCGTAAAAGCCAGGAATCCGGTAATCAATAACGTGACAGGTGCAACAACCAGCAGTTTGATCGAATCATGCACCCTTTTGTTCAGGAAAATCTCCAGCTTGGCGAGCAGATAGGCTGATACCAGTACCGGCAAAACTTGCCCCTGATAACCGATCTTCTCAATATGCCAGCCGAACAGATTCCACGTAGGCACAGTTCCTTCGTTGACTGCGTTGGCGTAACCATAGGCACTCAGCAGATCTGGATGAACCAGAATAAGACCGAGCACAATCCCGAGCAGCGGACTGCCGCCGAACCGGGTTACAGCAGCCCAACCAATTAACGCAGGCAGGAAGGTAAAGGCGGTACTCGCAATCGTATTGATAATGGATGCGAGGTCCTTCCATGCCGGATAGACATCCACCAGTGATTTTCCATCAAAGAATATGCCTGGACCCGTCAGGATGTTATTAATACCTAGCAAGAGACCGGCCGTGATGATGGCTGGCAGAATAGGGATAAAGATATCCGAGAGTGTCTTGATCGCTCGCTGGATTGGATTTTGCTTTTTACCAGCCACTGCTTTTACGTCATCCTTGGAAGCGCGGTCACCTCCAGTGATCTCAATCATCTCATCATAGACTTTGTCTACAAGTCCAGGTCCGATGACCACCTGGAATTGTCCCTGGGAGGAGAACTGTCCTTTAACCAGATCGTTCTGATCCAGACTTTGCGCATCCACTTTGCTCTCGTCGTACAAGGCAAACCGTAGGCGTGTCACACAATGCGTTGCAGCTTCAATGTTTTCTTTGCCGCCGACCGCGCGTACAATTTCCTCAACCTGTTTTTTATCGATCGCCATATTTTCACTTCCCACTTATATAATGTGAATTAGTCCTGTTGCGGTATAAGCCACATATAGGATGCATACGGGCTAAGGGATATTTCTTGATCCAGAGCAGGCGTTGCCTTCGTATTGGCTACCAGCAAATCTGCTGATTTGCCAGCAATGTGGTCATTCCATACAGCACCTGGAAGAGTAAACGTCACGTCTCTCTTGCTGAAGTTGGAAACGACAAGCAGCGTTTCGCTTCCATTCGACCGCGCATAAGCAAATACATCCGGATGTGCGTCGTCCAGACGTTCATATAGTCCGTCCGTCAGCACTTTAAGCTGTTTGCGAAGTGCAATCAGTTTGCGGTAATGATAGTAGATCGAATCCGGGTCAGCCAGCTGCTGGGCCACATGAATCGACGGATAACGTTCATCCACTTTGATCCAAGGCGTACCCGTTGTAAATCCGGCATTTTCACTTCCATCCCATTGCATGGGTGTGCGGGAATTGTCACGGGAGCGTTCCTTTACAATACGGAATGCTTCCTCGGCGGATTTGCCTCGCTCTTCCTGGAGCAACCGATACATATTCGTCGACTCAATGTCGCGGAATTCGCTTACATCGTTCCAGACCGGATTAGGCATCCCAATCTCTTCGCCCTGATAAACGTAAGGTGTGCCTTGCATGCCATGGATCGTAGTTGCCAGCATTTTGGCACTCTCGGTACGGTAATCTCCATCATCCGCAAAACGGGATAATGCCCGCGGCTGATCATGGTTGTTCAGGAACAGGGCGTTCCAGCCTCCACCTGCCTGCATACCTGTCTGCCACTGGCTGAACAGCTGTTTCAGCGCTTCAAAATCATATGGCATCAGTTCCCATTTCTGTCCGTTCGGATAATCCACTTTCAGATGATGAAAGTTGAAGGTCATTGAGAATTCGCGGGAGGCAGGATTGGAGTATCGGATGCAATGCTCCAGCGTCGTGGAGGACATCTCCCCTACGGTTACCATATTATGTGGCCCAAAGACCTCTTCATACATCTCGGTAATGTACTCATGCACACGTGGTCCGTCGGTGTAGAACTTGCGTCCATCACCGGGTAACACACTGCCATCATCGTCCGGAAAGCGCTGATCCTTCGAGATCAGATTAATGACGTCCATACGGAAACCGTCGACACCTTTTTCCGCCCAGAACTTGATCATGTCACGTATTTCCTTGCGCACCTGCTCGTTCTCCCAATTCAGATCGGCTTGCGTCTTGTCAAACAGCGTCAGAAAGTACTGCCCTGTCTGCTCATCATACTGCCATGCCGGTCCACCAAACTTGGACTGCCAGTTATTCGGCACACCGCCATCTGGAGCAGGATCTCTCCAAATATAATAATCACGATACGGATTATCCTTGGAAGAGCGAGATTGCTGGAACCACTCATGATCAATAGACGAGTGATTCACCACGACATCAATCATCAGCTTCATACCACGAGCCTTTAGCCCTTTGAGCAATTCGTCAAAATCCTCCATGGTTCCAAAATCAGGATTAATCCGATAATAGTCCGCAACGTCATATCCATTATCATGCTGCGGCGATACATATACTGGCTGCAGCCAAACAATATCAATACCCAGATGCTGCAAGTAGTCCAGCTTTTCGGTCAAACCTCGGATATCTCCGGTGCCCGAACCGGTCGTATCATTGAAGCTCTTGGGATATACCTGATACACCGTGGAGGTTCTCCACCACGATGAGGAAGTTGTATTCGTAGAACTCATGTTAACGCCTCCAATAAATTGTATTGCCTAAGTGGTAATCTCGAACTAACTTCATTTCTATATTACATAACTAAACATGTATATACAAGTTGAAACTTCAATATGACTATAATTTACCTCTTCTACACATTCCCCATAAGTGCCACCTCTGTAACACTTTTTTCAATTTATGCGTTCGATAACTCCATGATAGAAGTAGCTTGGACGAAAAAAACCGCCTGACACCCGATACGTTGATTCGGAAGAACAGACGGTTTAATTTCTATGGTTGATCTTGTTTGGTCCAGCAGCCCTTCCCATTAGGCCACTACACATGTCGCAACACAGTTTGCCCGTCAGATTGGTGAATACACGCACGCATGGTATCCATGAATCGATCCGCTCCGAGCTGAGCTTCAACAAAGGCATTGCGAAATTTTTTGTCATTTTTACCAACTGGGTGGTTCAAAATTGAACTTAAAACCGCAAAAAGACGAATACCACGTCAGTTATATTGACGTGGTATTCGTCTTTAGCTTCACATTGCTTTTGTGATTAAACAATGGTTAAGAGAACATTATAGCGTAAGAGACTCTCCCGGTGCCAGTACACGACCCTCCAGTCCTTTGGAAGCAAGCTGCTCCACAAACTTCTCGGCGTCCTGACGAATCATCGGGAATGTATCATAATGAACGGGGATCGTCAGCTTGGCATTGAACCATTCCGCCGCTTGCAGAGCATCTTCCGGCCCCATGGTGTAATGACCGCCAATAGGCAGGAAAGCTACATCGATATCATGGCGATCACCGATCATTTTCATATCACCGAACAGGCTCGTATCTCCGGCATGCAAAATGGTTTTACCGCCAATGTGAATGATATATCCTGCTGGCAAACCTGCGTACATGATCCGTTGCTCCTCTTCCAGCACGATCCCGGACGTATGGAAAGCCTGGATCATTTTGGCTTGGGCAAAGCCAAGATCTACCGTTCCACCCATGTTCATGCCAAGGGTATCCAGCCCCTTCCATGACATATATGTAGCCAGTTCCACAATAGCGACCACCTTGGCATGATTGACCTTGGCAATGGGTTCAGCATCCAAAATGTGATCCATATGTGCATGTGTCAGTAAAACGGCATCCGTCTTAATGTCTTCCGGTTTGGTGACAGCAAGTTCATTCCCACGAAGAAAAGGATCAATAATCAAAGATTTATTTTCTGTGCCCAGTTGTACACTAGAGTGACCATGGTAGGTAATATTCAGCAAATTGGCATCCTCCTGACCTATGCATTATTTTCATTTTCAACCTATATTATAATTCAAATCTCTTTACCAAAGCAAAAATAACGCTCTTACTGACGCATTTGATAAACCCTTGCTTCATAAGGCTGAAGAAGAATTGCGCCCTCATCAGTGGAATAACGTTTGCTTACGTTGCTAATGAGCAGCTTGGCCTGTTTCGAGCTCCATCCTTCCGGCCATTGCATCTCGGGCTCATGCTCACGAAAGTTCATTATAACCAGCATTTGTTCATCGTCCAACGTACGGGTATAAACATAGATGTCAGGATCATCCGGCAAAAGCAGCTCATAGGCCCCGTAGATGAGTACTTTATGTTGTTTGCGAAGTGCAATCAGTTTGCGGTAATAATGCAGAATGGACTGGGGATCACGTTCGGCATCAGCCACATTAATCTCAGTATAATTCTCGTTCACCTGAATCCAAGGCTCACCCTCGGTAAATCCTGCATGTTTCGTATCATCCCACTGCATCGGCGTACGGGCATTATCACGACTCTTACGCCAAATCGCCTGCATCACTTCAGGTTTTGAACGCCCCTGACCAATGTGCTGTCGATAATAATTCATCGTCTCAATATCCCGATAATCCTCAATATTAGGAAAAGCAACATTGGTCATGCCAATCTCTTCCCCTTGGTAAATGTACGGTGTGCCTTCCAGGGTGAGCATCCAGGTAGCCAGCATCTGGGCAGAGCGAACTCTGTACTTGCCATCATCACCGAAGCGGGATACCGGACGCGGTTGATCATGATTGCCCATATAGTTGGCATTCCAGCCCCTGCCATGCAGCACGGTTTGCCAGCGGCTCATGATTTCTTTCAGCTCAGGAAGCTTCCACTCCCGATAGTTCCATTTGCCGATTCCAGCGGATTTGGCATCCACAAACATATGCTCAAACTGGAACACCATGTTCAGCTCATTCCGATCTGTCCCAACATAGGCCAGCGCCTGCTCGGGGCCAAGTCCTGAAGTCTCTCCAACCGTCATTGGACCATATGGCTTCAGGATCAAATTGTTCAGTTTGCTCAGGATGGAATGTACCTGCTCCAGGTTGGAAAAAAGCTGGTACGCCGGAACGACAGGCAAATTGTCCGGATTGTGAGCACTCGGCAGCCCCTCCGCCTTGGCGATATGCGCTACCGCATCGAGTCGGAAACCATCAACACCTTTTTGCAGCCACCAATGTACCATCTCATACATCTCTTCAGCCATCTGTGAATTGTTCCAGTTGAGATCCGGCTGATGCTCGGAATACAAATGCATATAATATTCATTCGTTTCTGGATCATGTTTCCATACGGAGCCCCCGAAGTAAGATTCCCAGTTGTTTGGAACCTGACCGTTCTTGCCTGAACGCCAAATGTAGTAATCCCGTTTTGGATTCACCAGCGATGATCGTGATTCGACAAACCATGGATGTTCATCGGACGTATGATTCAAAACCAGATCCATCATGATCTTGAGACCCCGCTTGTGTGCCTCGTCGAGCAGACGGTCGAAATCCTCCATTGTGCCATACTTGCGTAAAATAGCGTAGTAATCCCGGATGTCATACCCGTTATCATGTCCGGGGGAATCATAGATCGGACAGATCCAGATGACATCCACACCCAGTTGACTCAAATAATCAAGTTTGTCATATATGCCTTGCAAGTCACCCTGACCATCCCCATCCGAATCTTTGAAGCTGTTGGGGTAAATCTGATACACTACACTCTCTTTCCACCAGACGATATTGCCCACCTCGCTTTCATCACATTACACCTTACTATATTACCCGTTAATATGTTTTATCCGAAAAGGTCCCCTTATAAACACACGGAATCAAGACGGAACACAAAAAAGGCCCTCTATTAACCGCCCATCGCAGTCTAATATCGAGCCTCTCTCTGTGAGTACTTGAACTTGAGTAAAGTAAACGCTATGTACCCCATCCAGGCTCCCAGCGTATTTAAAATAATGTCATCGACATCAAACGAACCAACACGAGTAATGAATTGTGTGAACTCGACTGCAAACAGAAGCACAACGACTGTGCCTGTGAATGTGAAAAACTTTCGGCATCGGCGAAATAACCAGGGTATCCATATGCCAAGCGGAATAAACAAGACAATATTGCCAAACAGATTCTTCACCCAGGATTCTGTATGATATCGATACCTTTCAAAAAGAAGCGGCTTGATTGTCTCCAAGGGTACCAAATTATATTGATAGTTCATGCCAGGCGTTCTACCACTGACGAAGAGCAAGTTGCCCATGAACAGCATATATAGTGCCGCCATACAGGCGACAATGGCCAGGACCCATCTGGAGCGCAGCCACGATCCTTTATTCATATATTGAAATCCTCCGACCTTTATTTCCGCCGAGCGGTAAGGTCTATTTTATAGGGATATAGATCTTTATGTCCAGCTGTTCAGGCTTGGATCCCCCTACATATTTCTCCTCGAAATACGGTTTCTCCCTTCGTTCATCGTTCCTTTGTACATGTCCCTATATGCAAAAAAACCTTGCGCAACAAGGACAAATCTCCGCTTGAAGGATTGTTAACTTCGCAGAAATTATCCCTGTGCACAAGGCAATTTTGTTTTATAAATCAATCAAAAGAGTTCTAGCCCTTCCAGTTTCCGGACACCGGATGAATGCCCCAGATATCTGTTGCATATTCACTGATAGTGCGATCACTGGAGAAAATACCGGAATGAGCCGTATTCAGTACAGCCTTACGCGTCCATCCCGGTATATCACGATAAGCCAAATCGATGGCAGCATGGGCATCCGCATAGCCAGCAAAGTCACGTAACACAAAGTATTCGTCACCATGAGCCAGCAAGGAATCATAGATGTCCCAGAATTCACCATCACGCTCACAGAACGCTCCCGGATGTACCAGTTGCTCTACTACCTCGCGAATCCGTTCATCCTGCTGCACAATCTCACTCGGCCGATAACTGCCGGAGCGGTAATAATCCATTACTTCGTCTGCGCTCAGACCAAAGATGAACATATTGTCCTGACCGACCTGCTCAGCCATCTCCACATTCGCGCCATCCATTGTACCTATGGTTAACGCACCGTTCATCATGAACTTCATGTTACCCGTACCTGAGGCTTCCTTGCCTGCAGTTGAAATCTGTTCGCTGACGTCTGCGGCCGGAATAATTTTCTCGGCAAGAGAGACTGAATAGTTTTCCAGGAAAAATACCTGCAGGCGATCTTTCACGGCCGCATCGCGATTCACCCTATCTGCCACCGTGTTAATCAGCTTGATGATTTTCTTGGCAAAATAATAACTCGGCGCCGCCTTTGCTCCAAAAATGAACGTGCGTGGCACGATATCAAACGAAGCGTCGCTTTTGAGTCGGTTATACAGATGCATGACATGCAGAATGTTGAGCAACTGCCGTTTGTAGCCATGCAGCCTTTTCACCTGTACGTCAAAAATGGAGTCCGGGTTGACGGCTGTTCCGGTATGATCCAGGATATACGCAGCCAGCCGCTCTTTATTGTGGCGTTTGATGGAATGGAATTGCTGCTGGAATGAAGCATCATCCGCAGCACCTACCAGCTCATTCAGTCTGCCCGGCTCCGTAATCCAATCCCTTCCAATCGTATCTGTAATCAGATTTGACAGCTTCGGGTTGGCATGCATCAGCCAGCGGCGATGAGTGATGCCATTGGTTTTGTTATTAAAGCGTTCCGGATAGAGCGCATAGAACGGTGCCATTTCCCGTTCTTTCAATATTTCAGTATGCAATGCCGCGACACCATTCACGCTATGACTGCCCACAATAGCCAGATTCGCCATCCGCACCTGATCGTATGCAATAATCGCCAGATGCTGAATTCGATCCGGGTCTCCGGGATAACGCTCGAGCAGCATGCCGCAGAATCGTTTGTTGATCTCTTCAATAATCATGTAAATGCGTGGCAGCAGCTTGCTGATCATGGCTACAGGCCACTTTTCAAGCGCCTCGCTTAACGTTGTATGGTTGGTATAGGATACGGTGCGGGTTGTGATATCCCAAGCTTCATCCCATCCGTATCCTTTGACATCAATCAGAATCCGCATCAGTTCGGGAATGACCAGTGTTGGGTGCGTATCATTGATATGAAACGCTACCTTATCCGGCAATCGATCATAGGGGAGCTCTAGTTTATTAAATGTACGCAAAGCACTCTGTACGCCAGCAGAACACATAAAGTATTGCTGTTTCAGACGGAGCAGCTTGCCCTCGTATTGGGAATCATCCGGGTACAAGAACTCTGAGATCGATTCTACGGAACGACCGTAATCCAGATATCCGTAATAGTTTGAGGGGGTATCCAGCGAGGTCCCCCGCTTGGGCTCCGCGCTCCACAATCGCAATGTGTTCACATGCGGCTGACCATAACCAATAACAGGCACATCATAAGGCACAGCTACAACCGATTCGGCATCCTTTGTGACAAATTGGTACTGTCCATCCTGTTCATAGGCCTCAACATGGCCCCAGAATTGCACTTCCACCTTTTTTTCCGGACGGCGCACTTCCCATTCATTACCCTTATCAAGCCAATTATCGGGTAATTCCACCTGATTGCCGTTGATAATTTTTTGCTCAAACAAACCATATTTATATCGAATACCGCACCCATGTCCCGCGTAACCCAGGGATGCCAATGAATCCAGAAAACAGGCTGCGAGTCGTCCCAGACCTCCGTTACCGAGACCTGCATCCGCCTCCTGTTCCTCCACTTCTTCCAAAGAGAAGCCCAATTCAGCCAGACTTTCACGAACGAGTTCCAATTCATTCACATTCAGCAGATTGTTGCCGAGCAGACGTCCAATCAGGAATTCCAGCGAGAAGTAATAAACCTGTTTATCCTGGCGCTGCTTAAATCCCTGATTCGACGTCGCCCAATCCTGACCCGCATATTCGCGGATCATGCTACCAAGTACGTGATAGACATCTTCCTGCGTAGCCTCTTCAAGTGGTTTGCCTAATTTGCTAACCAGATTCCGCCTAAAAATACTCTTGAACGTTTCCTTGTTGTCAAACAAAAGAAGGTTCCTCCCGGTGAAATCCTGTAGGATCGTGGCGGTTCATACTTGTTTCCTACACATGAGTGCTACAACTTTCAAAGCTGCACTTCCAGCTAAGAGCCCGTTCCGGTTACGAATCGTTCTTCCGATCGCTGTTGTCTCCAAATTTCCTCGATTAACCTTTTACAAGGTTGAAATTTGAAGACAGCATATGCTTTCGAAGTAGCTTTCTTGCAGAAAGCTTTTAGGCGAACGCTGACGCTTCTTCAGAATCGATTTCGTCCCCTTCACTACGTTTGCACGTATGAGGAGCTTGAGCAGTGGCAGCCCATGCTTAGAACATGTACAAACCTTAAATCCATCCTACAGGATTTTTATTTTATATATTTATAGATGATATCGGTTAAGGGTCGATATTAGATAATAGTACTCTTCGCCAGAATATACGGGTTCGATGGATCGCCAATCAGCGTCTGGCCACCGCTCAGTTTCACATCCTTGTCGAGAATGACATTTTCAAGGACGGCGCCCTCTCCGATGTAGCACTTTTGCATGATGATGGAGCCCTTGATTTTGGCGCCTTTTTCCACAGTCACACCCCGGAAGAGGATACTATCTTCCACTTCTCCGCCCACGATGCAGCCGTTCGCAAGCAGGGAATGTTTCACCTCGGCGGTGTCCAGATATTTGGCCGGGGCTTCGTACTTGATCTTGGTCTGAACAGGCTGTTCCTTGAACAATTGTTCATACAGTCCCGTATTCAGCAGTTCAAGGCTGTTGCGGTAATAGCTGTCGACCGAATTGATTACAGCATGATAACCATCGTAGGCATATGCAGCAATGTTCAACCCATCCGGGTTTTTCTGAATCACATCACGGAAGAAATGGCTTTCCCCATGATCGATGCAGCGCTGTACCTGGCGCAGGAACAGTTCTTTTTCCATGATGAAAATTTCTGTATATATATTCGGGTGATCGGCACTTTGGTGAATGTCCACCACATTACCGCTCCCGTCATCTTCAACTTTGACACAGGCGTCATGTTCAGGCAGCAGTTGATCCACTTTTTTGCAGACCAGTGTTACATCCGCTCCCTTGCTTATATGGTACCTGTACACGTCTTGCAAATCCGCTTTGGTCACGTGCCGACTTCCCGCATGAACGACATATTGTCCGGAACCCCGGCGGAAAAAATCGAGATTATTGTGAAAATGCTGCAGGTCCCCCTGGGACGTATCCGTCGGATCATTCCAGTCCGGTGGCAAAATAAACATGCCCCCATGCTTGCGATCCAAATCCCATGGCTTGCCGTCTCCCAGATGATCCATAAGTGAACGGTACTTGCGACGGACAAATACACCGATACTTTCAATGCCAGCATTCATCATATTGGATAATACAAAATCAATCAGACGGTAACGCCCGGCATAAGGCACCGCGGCTCCGCAGCGAAAGTACGTCAATTCCTTTAATTCTTCAAGCTCATGGTCAAGGTTAATAACTCCGATCAATGGTTTCATCGCATGCACCGTCCTTTGGGGTTTAGATTAGGCTTTGCTTGTCATTCCCTCATGAAGCTGACGTTCCAGTTCTTCCTGATCGACCAGTAATATATCACTTTCATCCTCAGGGGCGGGTGACAGATGTACTCCATCCGGGATCACCAATCCTTCGGCAATAATAGCTTTGTGAATGCGTACATTTTGTCCGATCTTCACTTTTGGCATGATTACTGAATCGGTTACGGAACTGTTCTCCCCTACCTCGATTCCGTAGAACAACACCGAATGCTTAACCTCGCCATGTACAACACTGCCTTCACTGATGATGCAATTCCGCACCTTCGCTGATGGTGAAATATATTGCGCAGGCTGATTCGGATTTCGGGTGTAAATACGCCAGTCCGGGTCGTTCAGATTAAACGGCGTATCCTCATCCAGCAGGTCCATATTGGATTCCCACAGACTGCGGATCGTACCGACGTCCTTCCAATAGCCTTCAAACGGATAAGCATATAATGATTTTTCATTTTCAAGCAGCAAGGGAATGATGTCTTTGCCAAAATCATAGGAGGTGGATGCCTGCTGTTCGTCCTGAATCAGGAAGCGTTTCAGCACATCCCACTTGAATAGATAGATACCCATGGAAGCGAGTGTGCTCTTGGGTTCAGGAGGTTTTTCTTCGAATTCATAGATGCGATAATCATCGTGGGTGTTGAGCAACCCGAACCGGCTGGCTTCTTCCAGCGGAACGTCAATGACCGATATGGTGCAATCTGCATCCTTTTCTTTATGGTATTGAAGCATTTTCTCGTAATCCATTTTATAGATATGATCCCCTGACAAAATGAGCACATGCTCAGGATCGAATTGTTCAATAAAATTCAGGTTACGGTAGATTGCATCCGCCGTGCCTCGATACCAGTTACTGCCGTCTTCACGTTCATGAGGAGGAAGTACATATACACCGCCATTTTTGCGATCCAGATCCCAATCACTGCCAATGCCGATATAGGAGTGTAGCACCAGAGGTTCGTACTGAGTTAACACACCGACTGTGTCGATGCCTGAATTGGAGCAATTGCTAAGAGGAAAATCTATGATACGGTAGGTACCGCCAAAATAAACAGCGGGCTTGGCCAGTGATTTCGTCAATCCCTTTAACCGTTTGCCTTGCCCTCCAGCGAGCAACATCGCTACAACTTCCTTTTTTGCCATCATTACAGCCTCCTCCATGTGCATTCGTTCTAATTCATTTCAGAGCCCATAATCCGATATGCTGTTGTGTGAACACTTTTGTGTTGATTAGGAGCATGCTGTACAGACTTGTTTCATCGAAATTGCAGCCGAACGTCATTCATTGTCATGTCTGAAAGTAGATGATACGTGCAGAATTGCCCGAACTTTTCGTGCAGAGGTGAATAGGTGGATGTAGAAAATTAAGGCGCACCCCGTGAAAAATGCAATACACAATTCCTATATAACATTAAACACGAAACGGGTTGAGGAATCTTGCTGGAAAACTTCGACAAAAGTTTAAGTGGAACCCACTCCCTTCTTCATGCCGCTGTTATTAAATATTGTATTCGATAATAGGCCTTCAAAATCCTTTTGTTTTAACCCTAATCATTAAATGGAAAAATAAGCGATTAAATTGCTCGTTAGATGTTCACAGAAAAAAGCCGAGATTGCTCCCGGCCAAAGAATATCTATATAATTTTACGGAACAGCTCCATCACTTCATCTTTGGATGGCTGATAGGGATTGCCTGGTGTACAGGCATCTTTCATGGCGTTATCCGCCAGCAACTCAACATCAGGATCTTTCACACCCAATTCAGACAGCTTCTCAGGAATACCAACTTCCTTGGAAAGCTGACGAATGGCTTCAATTACATATTCGGAGCACTCCTTATCACTTCTGCCCTTCACGTTCATACCAATCGCTTTGGCAATATGCCGGAATTTACCGGGTACATGTCTGGCATTCATTTCTTCTACATAAGGAAGAAGCATCGCGTTACATACCCCATGCGGCAAATCATAGACCCCGCCAAGTTGGTGAGCCATCGCATGGACATACCCCAAACCCGCATTATTAAAAGCAATTCCACCAAGGAAACATGCATAGGTCATATGCTCTCTTGCTTCCAGATCACTTCCATCCTTGACGGCTCTGGGCAAGTATTCAAAGATCAATTCCACGGCAGCAGCCGCTGTCGCACTTGTCACAGTAAACCCGCCAGGCGTCACCATCGCTTCCACCGCATGGGTCAAAGCATCCATGCCTGTGGCCGCAGTTAGACTCGCAGGCTTGCTCAGCATCAGTTCCGGATCATTCACCGACAGGTCAACAAGACTGTTTCGATCCACCATCACCATTTTCACCTTGCGTTCCTCATCTGTAATCACGTAGTTCATGGTCACCTCACTTGATGTGCCCGCCGTTG
Source organism: Paenibacillus sp. JNUCC-31 (assembly GCF_014844075.1). Lineage (NCBI taxonomy): Bacteria > Bacillati > Bacillota > Bacilli > Caryophanales > Paenibacillaceae > Paenibacillus > Paenibacillus sp. JNUCC31. The sequence continues at coordinate 6,470,390 of NZ_CP062165.1, read as the reverse complement.
TGTTAATCGCAACAAGTGGCACGGACTTGTGTTTCGATTGGTGCAATCCTTCATAATCACGGATATGTCCACCATTAGTTGCCACAATGCCAATGCCTTTGGCAGCATCCTGAGGTGAACCTCCGCCTATCGATATAATGGCGTCACAGCCATGATCCTGAAATACTTGAAGTCCGTCATGTACGTTCTGACAGGTTGGATTGGGCTGAACCTCATCATATACCACATAGTCTAACCCTGATTTTCTTAGTATAGACAGCACTTGTTCAGCAACGCCGGAAGAAATCAATCGACGATCGCTTACAACTAGCGCTTTGCGAATCCCCATGTCCTGAATCATCTTGCCTGCTTCCTGCAAACATCCTCTACCCATCAAGTTCACGGGCGGAACATAATAAGCATGTGTTGCCATTTGAACCAGCCTCCTGTAACCCCTGATTTACTATCTTTATTGTACCTGAATCCGTTTTCAGATATAGTGAAATAAATCACAATGGAGTTGATAAATGTTTCATTGGGACGGATTTACCCAACGATTATGACTCCTTTTCACCGACTCGCTTATCTGTGCGTAAATTAAACAAGACAAGTTGATCTGGGATTCACAAATCGAATCGAAAAAAGGGCTGTCCCTGGTCATTCTCATGACTTCCGGGACAGCCCCTGCAGATCTTCAGCGTCTCGAGATCGTTTAACGAACCTGGCACGCGTTATTCGGAACATTTTCATGACGCCGCTGGTTTAACGAATCGCAGACACGCTATTTGCTCAATTTGCCTATCCTATGGCAGGTTACCAGCGGAATAACGCGTCTGGAGTTCATTAGCCTTATCATCCCGCGCTATTCCCTGCTATAAGATGACATCGATTCGTTAGCGTCTGGACAACGCACCGGAACCAAGGAGAGAACAACAATCGGGAAGCCTCGCCTCGTTATTCCCTTTTACAATATCATTTACAATCCAGAAGCTCCTGAATCGGCATATAATTGACGGGATAGGCTCTGCCTTGTTCAAAACCAAGCTTACCCGCAATCACAATGGAATCATGACGGAAATCCTCTGTCGTCCAATGTGGAGTACCACCCTTTTCCAGTACCAATTGGATATAAGTGCTTGCCATAGCGGTAGCCAGGCCCTTGCCACGATGTATTGGATCGTAGGTATGAATGCCTGTTTCATGGTGAGTGCCACTAACAAACACTGAGATACATGTAGCTACGACTTTTCCTTGATGAACCATGCAAGTGCCTGCTCCGTATTGGATGAAGTCGTCCACCGAATGCCAAAACTTCAAAATTTCTTTCTGAATAATACCATTTCTGTCCACCTCTATTGTAGCTCGGTCGATGACATGAAGATGATATTCAGAAGGAACGAACAGAGAGCCGGTACTTCGTTCCAGCCACTTTTCATACTTCGCAAGATTGAATTGAAAAGGAACTCGCAACCCTTCGCGCAGACGTCCATTGAACATGTGATGCAGGACTGGAGACCAGTCCGAGCCTGGCTCAGGATAAACCTCAAGATTCAGCATGCCTTCGCCAGCATCTAACGCTTCAGGTAAAAGCTCCTGAACAAGCACTTCTCTGACACGCCTGTTGAACTGATCATTATCGGAACTTCCGATCAGATAAAACATTTCGTTTTGTGCCCAGATCAGTGCGCTTGCCGGAGCTTGAAGCCGGTCTGCATAGACACGTCCGCATTGAAGTCCTGCAAGCACACCACCCATGACCACATGCCCGTTAGTTCCCGAGATAAAGGGTGCCAATTGTTTCCTTTGGGAAAGTTGATGCAGTAAAACCAACATGGTATAACCTCACATTCTTTGTACAGGGTAGGTAAATGAATACATTCAAATCCGCCCTGCCTCAGAATGCGGTAACATCAGGTGTATTCCTCGCTCCCCTTCACCTCTTCGACCTTTAATTTATTTTTGGCTTATAGCGCCTTATCGTCTACTCCGTCCAGCCATGCTTCGATATCGCCGATGACAGAGGACACGCAGCCGTCTTCAAACGGAGAATTCAGACCTGCCAGTTCGACCAATCCCGTGAAGGACAAGCTTCCACCGGCTTTGCACAATGCCAGATAGTCAGCCCATGCAGACTTCATATCCTGATTGCTGCGTTTCCAGAACTGGAATGCACAGATTTGTGCAAGCGTATAGTCAATATAATAGAATGGCGAGGAGAAAATATGACCCTGTTTATGCCAGAATCCGCCCTGCTCCAGATAGGCGTTATCCTTGTAGTTGATGTGTGGCAGATACGTCTTCTCAATGTTGCGCCATGCCTGCTTGCGTTCCGCTGGTGTTGCATCCGGGTTGGCATAGACGAAATGCTGGAATTCATCGACTGCTACACCGTAAGGAATAAAGAGCAGCCCGGAAGACAGGTGATCAAACTTGTATTTGTCCGTGTCTTCCTTGAAGAACAATTCCATCCACGGCCATGTGAAGAACTCCATACTCATGGAATGGATCTCCGCGGATTCATACGTAGGCCAGTTATACTCAGGCACTGCAAAGTCACGGCTCTCATATACCTGGAAAGCATGGCCTGCTTCATGAGTTAATACATCGATATCGCCGGATGTACCGTTGAAGTTGGAGAAAATAAAAGGCACTTTGTAATCATTCAGGAAGGTGCAATACCCTCCGCCCTGCTTGCCTTTTTTGCTCACCAGATCCATCAGTTCATTGTCGGTCATCATCTGGAAAAACGTATCCGTTTCCGGTGACAATTCAGCGTACATTTTTTTACCATTGTCAATAATCCACTCCGCGTCACCCTTCGGTGTCGGGTTACCCGTTTTGAAGCTGAAACCCTGATCGTAATAATAGAGGGTATCCACATCAATCCGGCTGCGTTGACGTTCTCTAAGCTTCGTTGCTACAGGCACGATATAATCACGAACTTGTGCTCTGAAATTCGATACCATCTCTGCGTTATAATCCGTACGGTTCATGCGATCATAACCAAGTTCAACGTATGAAGGATATCCCAGCTTCTTCGCGATTTGTGTACGCACTTTAACCAGCTCGTCGTAAATACGATCGAATTCGGCCTCATGTTCAGCCATGAACGTATATCTTGCTTCTGAGGCGCGCTCCCGCATGGAGCGATCCGTGGACAACTCAAAAGGATGCAGCTGCGGCAACGTGCGTTCTTCACCTTCAAACGGAATTTTGGCCGAAGCAATGAGCTGGTTGTATTCCGTGGAAAGTTTGTTCTCTTTCTGAAGGTCCTCGATAATTTCAGGGCTGAATGTTTTCAGGGACAGATCCGCCAGCTGGAACAGCTGTGAACCCCATTTTTGTTCCAGTTCAGCACGGAATTTGGAGTTCACCAAAGCCCGATAATAATCGGTGATGTATTCTTGAATGATCGGGGAGCTTTCATCCAAAAATTCGTTTTCTGTCTTGTAAAATGTATCATTGGTGTCAATGGAATGACGGATGTAAACCAATTGTGCCTGCGTCTCAAAATCACTGCGCAAAGCGTTAATTTTATCCATGTAACCGCTTTGCTCTTCAACTGTAGCCGCATCTTCAAAACCACTCAGAAGCTGACGAAATGACGTTTTGATATGTTCCAGATCGGGACGTGTATACGTATACTCACTAAATTTCATTTATGTACACCCTTTCCTGTTAGGCATATTTCGGGATTCCCCGAGTTGAACTAAACCCTATTATACAAAAGAGCAGCCTAAAAATCCCAACTTTACGAAAAATATTTGTCCATCGGTCAAATGGAGCCAACATTGCTCGTTACATTTGTTACGTAATAATGTTAGATACAACATGCAAGTAAAAAGATGCTGCATCAGCAGGGAACGGGTTTCCCTCCAAGCAGCATCTCACTGGATCAGAATCAGTTGTATTCGTGATCAATAAAGCAGCTACTGCACATTTCACGTACCCATTGGAGTAATTAATCTGGCCACTGCCTTTGGTAATTTCGGTTCCATTTTTTTTTTGGAAGCTCTATACAAATAAGCTCGCCTCGCATCTATCGCGAAGCCAGCTTATAGGCTTGTCTTTTCACGTTTCTTTTCAATACACCCTAATGTTGATCGTTGTCCATAATCTTGTAGAACCAGCCCATTCCGACCATTCCCACAACCATGATGATAGCCATAATAATAATATATGTCATGAATGTAACCCCCCTGCTCCGTATTTCTTCACACTACTACCAGTTTACACGGTGAAGCCCCTTTTGAATTGACTGAACATTGACAAAAATACGAAATCTTCAAATTTACACTACAAATTGTGTCCATAATCATAGCATAAGATTCATCCGCTCTTGAATGAGCAAAGTTTCATCCGTCATACTTAGGGTGTATACTATACTTCTATGAAATGGAATTGGATTATACGCAGAAAGGTTGAACTGAATGTCGACTCGAATACCCTATTATCGTCAGCTATTACTTGCCATTTTACTAACTGTTATGCTGTCCATACTTTCCGCCTGCGCAGATGGAGAGGCCCATGTTACGGTTAATATGGACGGATCATCCGATCTGGATCTGAATCTCAGCGTAACCGACTCGGCTCTGGGCAAGATTGGACAAGATAATCTCATGACCCTGCTTGCAGATACGTTACAACGTAACCATTTCCAGGCCGAAGTCTTGGATCAGGGCGACCGGAAGCAGCTGAAAGCAACAACCCATTATGAGAAAAGTAACACGGTCTCTACCTTTAGCACGCTGGATTTACCCGATGGAATTCAAGTGGAGCAGTCGACTACACCCGGCTTCTTCACATCCAAATTGCATATTGCAGCGGAAGCAGACCTGATGGAAACCATACCTGATGGCGAGGTCAAGGACCAGATTAACAATGTGCCTCGTTTTCTCAAAAACCTGTTACTCAAAGATGTAAACTTTGACTTCAAGCTGACCCTGCCGATCAAAGCGCAGGATTCTAACGCAGATCTGGTCGAAGATCATGGAAAAACGCTAATTTGGCACGTCTCCCCAATGAATCCGAATAAACTGAATTTGACCGTACAGGTCCCGAATATTCGGAACATCATTATTACGGGGGGCATTGCCTTGGCGCTGATCATTGCATTACTTATCTGGTTCATCGTCCGTCGCAGACGAACCTTACAGGGTCGGAATATATAACTATCCACAGCTCAACAAGTTTGGATAAGAGAACTGCTCTTTCTTTTCCGACTTGCCAAATGGTGTAATGGATAGTAGAATACATCCGTACTGTGTGAACGGTTAAATTTAATTATGGAAAAGCTAAAGAGGTGACAGGTTTCATGAATATCCGGGAATGCCCATTGCCTGGTATCGGAGTAAAGTACCAGTTTGATACAAAAAGCGGTAATCAACTGGTCATTATTGTGCATGAAGACGGACGTCGGGAACTATTTTCCGTGGACCCGAGTGATAACGAAGAACTCACTCTGATTGCAGAACTGGAAGATGACGAGTGTGTAACCCTTTCGGGGTTAATTGGTGGATGGTCCTGACATCTGTCAGGGTCAAATACGAATGGTATGTCAAAATAACCTGCCCCTGAATTCCATGGACAGGTTATTTTTTATTGATACGTTGGCGCATAAAATCTTTCATGGATTATGATGGGATCGAATATAGGGGACCCAGGTGTTGAGTACACGACTTATTTCCGTGGAACTGAACGGTTTGCTGATAAAATCCTGCATTCCGCATTTCAGACAGGCTTCACGGTCATTCGGACCTGCAAAGGCTGTTATGGCAGCAATGACGGGGATCTCAGGGTGGGTTTTCCTGATTTCGCCTGTTGCTTCTATCCCGTCCATAATAGGCATTTTAATATCCATAAATATTAGATCGTATGTCTCCCTTTCCACGGCTTTGACCGCTTCTTCCCCGTTCTCCACAATGTCACATACACCACCAAGTTTACGTAGCATTTCCTCAAGCAAATGACTGTTCAGTGACTGATCCTCCGCCACAAGAATTTTGATGCCTGATGCCAGGCTTGTTCGATCCAGATTCAGGTCGTTGTCAGGAACCTTCTCAATCGGATCAGTGGATTCATCTTGCCATCGTTCAAGTAGCAGAGTGAAGTGAAAATCTGCCCCTTCTCCAGTCTCACTTTCTACACCAATGGCACCGCCCATGAGTTCTACCAATTTCTTGCTGATGGCGAGCCCCAGACCTGTGCCTCCGTATTTGCGATTAATAGCCGGGTCAAGCTGTGAAAAGGACTGGAACAGTTGATGCTGCTTATTGAATGGAATGCCAATCCCCGTATCTTTGACCGAAAATGACATGATAAGGTGATTCTCATCATAAGACTCCGCAGGTTCGACGTTTACCTGAACCTGAATGCTTCCCTTTTCCGTGAATTTCACAGCATTGCCCACCAGATTTATAAGAATCTGGCGAATCCGTGTTTCATCGCCCCTTACACGTTCAGGAATTTGTTCTGACATCTCGCAGTATAGTTCAATATTTTTTTCCGAAGCTTTAAGCGCAAACAGTTCCATGACCCCGCCAAGAACGGCTTGGATGTCAACGGGCTGTCGTTCCAGGTCCATTTTCCCTGCCTCAATCTTGCTGAAATCCAGGATTTCGTTCAGGATATACAACAGTGATTCACCACTGTCAATGATGATATCAGCGAAGCCATTCTGCTCCTCATCCAGCTCTGTTTCCTTTAACAAATGTGCCATTCCCATAATACCATTGAGAGGTGTACGAAGCTCGTGGCTCATAATCGCCAGGAACTCGGATTTCGCTCGGTCCGCATGTTCTGCTAATTCCTTGGCACGAATGATGTCATTCACTGATGTCATATCGCGGAAAACGAGTACAGCACCACGGTTGTGACCCAGATCCATCATCGGTTTCAACTGGAACTCCGCCAGAAAGCTGGAGCCATCCTGCCTCCAAAATACGGACTCTGATCGCGGCAGGGTTCGCCCCTCACGTACCGCTTGAAGAATTGGATTGCCATTCGACGGATAAGGAATACCTTCGCTTTGCATTTGTAACATAATCTGATCAAGCGGCTTGCCATTTATTTCAGATGGGCAGAAACTCATCATCTCCGCTGCAATGGGATTGGCAAATATCACGTTTCCATTTTGATCGAGGCCAATGACCCCCTCTGACATAGCATTAAGGATCAACGCTCTTTCGTAACTGAGATTTTCAATTTCCTCTACATATCTTTTCGACTCTGTAATATCACTGGTTATTCCATAAACGCCGACGACTCGATCTTCAAGCAAAATCGGAACATTAATGACACTCGTTTCAATACGCTGTCCGTCTTTGTGAATCAGTCCGATCTCATAGCTCTGTGACTTTCCCTTCACGGTTTGTTCAAAATGATACCTCGTCTTATCCAGATCTACCGGATCAATGAGGTGATCAAAGGGCCTGCTAAGCAGCTCATCTTTGGTATGACCTGTTAATTGTTCCTGGCCTGCATTAGCCTTCAACAAGTTCCCCTCCAGATCGAGTGAAGCCACTCCCAGCGGGTTACAGTCAAACAACGAAGTATATTCCTGAAGACTTAACTGCTGCTGCTTGCTCGCTGTAATATCACGTGTCACTGCGATCATTTCCTGAAGATTCCCCTGTTTGTCATAAACATAATGAGAGATGGTATCCGCCCACACAACAGAACCGTCCTTATGCTGGAGCCGATAGCTCATACGATCAGGAGCAAGACCCTGAATTTGACCAGCCACGTAAGCCTCAACGAGAGGCAAATCGTCGGGATAAATGCAGAACAAGCCAGATTGACCAATCATTTCTTCCGGCTCATAGCCCAACATGCTTTTGCTGGCTGGAGATACATACTTGAACGTCCGCTCCGGATCAGCATGATGTATGGCAATTAGGTCAAGCGAAGATTCGGCCAGCAATCTGGAGATTTGGCTGCTCTCCTCCAGCTGTTTACGCTGGATAATCAGTCGATTTTCAGCATCCTTCTGCTTCGTAATTTCCTTTGCCTGTACTAGTAAGTAAAGGGGCTCACCGCTGACCTCATCCCTAACAATGCAGGCTCTTACCGTCGCCCACAATAAAGAATCATCCTTGCGCTTAAGCCGCAACTCGGTTTCATACATCAGACTTAGCCCATTAGTCATATCCAATAACCCGGATCGAAATTCCTCCATGTCCAGATCTTCCTCATAGATCATATGTACAATCGGAGAATCCTTTAATTCATCTTCACTGGACCCCAACATCTCGCAAAATGCAGGGTTAAGCTGAAGCCAACGTCCGCTCACATGCGACGCTACAGCAATGCCGATCGGTGCATGTGTGTATAATTGTTCGAACAGAGAACGATTCTCTGCAAGTGAATTCGACACCGCATATCCTCCTTTACCGGGAATCTGAATATATTCCGTATGAACAGATCGACCTGAACATAACTTCATCTATAAGAGTACTACCCCAAATGTGATGAGGTATAAACGATATCAGCGAAATTCCGGACAATAATCGACACGTTTTACCGTATGCCCATGCTTGCTCCTTTTGTATATAAACAAATATAAACAAAACCGCACAACTGGGGTCATATACTACAGAATACGCGTGCATACCCTTTTAAACAAGGCTGAACATCCAAATAGTACTGGAGGTAATGGATTATGATCATTGTTGCGAATCAGCCCATTGAACTGGTGAGCTCGGATTGGTCTGCATTTGAATGGCACTGGTTGCAGCAGCTGCAACCAGGTTCAACCGTTTATACGTATCAATCCATGGATCATCTTCACTTTGAATGGGCTTTGCGAAAATCGCTTGTTGATGCAGCGGAAGCATTGGATCGAAGCGGGGTCAGCTTTGCCTCATTCGAGAAATCCAGATGTAATCCGGATTTTTGGAATCGAAATGCTGAAGGAGGCTTTGAATTAAGATCCGATGTGACCCCTGCAAATGGAATTCGGGACATCTGGAAGAACGGTCATTTGTATGCATTTGAATGTGCCACTGCTACAGTAATCGTGCTATATGGTGGCGTATTGGGGAGCATCCGTGAGGATGACTTCAACTCACTATTCTACAACCTGCTGCTCTATGACTGGCATTATGACAGCGATTTGCGATTAACGGAAAAGAATGGAAGCAACTCTGCTCTCCCAGGAGATGTATTATACTTCAAAAATCCAGACGTATCACCAGAAACACCAGAGTGGCAAGGAGAAAACACCATAATGCTGCGTGAGAACTTATATTATGGACATGGGATCGGCATTGCAAGCGGAGAAGAAATGATTCGTTCACTGAATCAGAACCGCATTCCCGGAAGTACCGTATCGGCTTATTTAATGGATACGGTCATTTATCCAGACTTTTTATATCTCTCCCGCTACGCCAAGAACAGTAACATCAACACACATACTGCTTCTTCCACTCCGGTCTTGCCAGGACAGTTATATGTACGTATTGGAGGCAGCCGCTATTTGCGGACATGAACCGGTGAGGTGGACCCAGATCGAAAGTTGGAAAATACATTAAACAGTCTCGATGCCAAAAGCCCCGTAGAGCAGCAAATAAATGTTGCTTCACAGGGCTAATTTCGTTCTATCGTTATGTTATTATCCAATAGGGTCCAGCTGTACAACGACCTGTTTGCCGCTTACCTGAATACCGGTCGTTTTACTGCCATACTCAGCAAGAGATTTACATAGCTGCTCTGCCCATTCCTTGCCCGCTGTTCCTTCCTTGGCTCCATGCACCTGAATGACGAGCTTCACCGAGTCACCCTTCGTCAGAATACGCTCTGCCTGAGATTGCTTCGTCTCCCGGTCATGATCTTCCATCTGGAGGTTCAGTCGAATCTCCTTCACTTTACGTTTATCCGGTGATTTTGCGGCCTTCTTCTTCTCTTGCTGCTTTTCCTCTCTGGCTGCTCCAGCTCCAATCAGTTTACATGGCGGCGGGCTGGTCATCAGAGACATGCATACCAGATCCACTTTGTACTTCTTGGCAAGAGCAAGTGCTTCACGTGTGGACATGATGCCCAGATCTTCACCGTTCAGACCCGTTAGCTCGACCTCGGTTGCCTTAATCTTTTCATTTTTGATCATCGTGTGTCCTCCTCCTTCACAACAAAAGCCTGTCCTGACCTATAAACAGATCAGAGCAGGCTTGATGTTGTCACTGAATATTCATCGTATATCCGAACGTAATGGTTATACGTCCGTTTACAGCATCCTACAATGAGTTGAACGCTTCGGTCAGAACCGGAACAATCTGCGATTTGCGGGATACTACACCTTTGAGCAGCGCTCTGCTATCGGTCAATGTCACATTGTATGCTTTTTCAACAGCCTTGGTGGAGGCACCGTAAGCCAGTGCAACGGAATCGTTGTTCAGGATGTCGGTTACGACAAATACGAACAGATCGAGACCTTTGCTGGAAATGATCGCTTCAATCGCTGCTTCAAGCTCAGGTTGCTTCACAAGTACATCATTCACGTCAACCGCGTTCACTTGTGCAATCTCCACTTTCGCTTGGCCCATTGCGAATTCTTTCGCATCCAGGGAAATCAGTTCAGCAATCGTTTTCTGGCTCAAATCCGCGCCTGCTTTCAGCATATCCAAACCATAGCTGTCTGCATCCACACCAGCAATGGCAGCCAGTTCACGTGCTGCTGCTACATCCTGCTCTGTGCATGTTGGAGATTTGAACAACAGGGAATCGGAGATAATCGCGGACAGCATCAGACCAGCAATCGGTGCGCTGATTTCCACGCCGTTTTCTTTGTACAATTTATTCAAAATGGTTGCTGTACAACCAACAGGTTCTGCACGGAAATACAGCGGCTGGCTTGTCTCAAAGTTTGCGATCCGGTGGTGGTCGATGACTTCAACAACCGTCACGTCCTCAATATCGCTGACACTTTGCTGACGCTCGTTGTGGTCAACCAGAATGACCTTGTTCACTTCGTTGGCTGCTGTTTTGATCAGACGTGGCGCTGCCACTTTGAATTGGTCCAGTGCAAATTGAGTTTCGCCGTTAACTTCGCCGAGACGAACAGCTTCAACGTCCTGACCCAATTTTGTTTTCAAGTCTGCATAGGCAATAGCCGAGCAAATCGTATCCGTATCGGGATTTTTGTGACCGAAGATTAATGCTTTTTCCATATTAATAGCCCTCCGTCAATTCTGATTTAGATGAATAAAATGTACTATTTCAATCATACCCTTACTGATTATAGCGTTAATAAGGCTTAATTCCAATCCCTTTACAGCGAATTAATTACAATATCATGTCAGGGTGTCAGGATCTTGCCTTTATACTCCGTAAACGAATGCACAATTCTGCTGTTCCCCCAGCTTCGATCCATTGCCGGTATGTAAACCAATCCACATTCTCCAGAAAGTAAAAGGTTAGAGCTTCAATCGGATTTAATTTATACTTTTGTTTAAAGGGATTTATTTGAAATTCGCCGCGTGGATTAAACCTCGGGACCCTCGCGGGTCTCTCCCCTTTTTACAAAAAAGGCCTGAAGCCTTCCATCTTCGCTAATTTCCAGCAAGTTCAATCGAGCACCATAAGCACATCCACCATCGATACCAATCTTGTCCCCACTTGGGTCAAACCAGACACCTGGCTCGTGATGCAAATTTTTGACTGGCGTATGACCAAATACCACCGTCTCTTTGAGCGAAGTTGGTCTTGAATAGAACGGCTCCCGAATCCAAATGAAGTCACGCTCTGACTGGGTCCGCCAATCCTCCACATCCGGATTAATCCCGGCATGTACAAAGATATAACCAGGAATTTCATATACAAGAGGAAGTTGTCCCAAAAAACGAAGATGATGCTCATAGTGTGTGCGGAGCCACTGTTTGGCTTCAGTATAAACATCCCAGTCCAACTGCTCATCGTCCAAAGAGACCTCTACATAGCTGGCCAGCGTCTGTAAGCCTCCATTACGAATCCAGTGTTTGTCATATTCCTCGACATCATGGTTCAGCGCGTTGACCATCATCGCATCATGATTTCCTTTGATCACAATAATGTTGTACTGCTCATGCATCTGCATAATCTGTTCCACGACCTCTTTGCTCTTCGGCCCGCGGTCGACATAATCACCTAACAAAATCAGCTCGTCTTGCTTCGGATCGTATCCTGCCTGCTCAAGCAGAGCATTGAATTCGTCGTAACAGCCATGAATATCACTAATGACACATCTGCGGATGTGAATCTCTCCTCTCCCTGATCACGCAAGAGTATAATCGGAACCTTGCAAGGCAAGGCTCCAGCCATTTCAGTATACTAATTCCAGTTTAATATCGATTAATCCTGCTTTAAACCAAAGGCTTCCGCGATCAGACTGAATGAACGCAAACGATCATCAAAGGAGTGAATTGCTGATGCAATAATAACTTCATCCGCTTCATAGCGTTCAGCCATTGCCGTAATTTTGTCCTTCACCTGATCCGGTGTACCCACGATGGAAAAAGAACGGCGTTGACGGATCTGTTCCATCTCCATGGCCGTAAATGGATAGTTGTTCACCGTTTCCAGGGATGGGAATGAGTTCTGCTCCAGCCCCCGGCCAAGCCGCAGGAAGAATAACTCATTGCTGCGAGCCAGTTCAGTGGCCGCCTCCTCGGTCTCTGCACAGAATGCCGACACCGCAATCATGGAATGAGGTTTATCATTCAGGATGGATGGCTTGAAATGTCTGCGATAATGCTTCATCGCTTCCTCCCCACCCGGCGTTCCGAAAAATTGGGCAAACGCATAAGCGGTCCCTTGTGCCGCCGCAATTCGCGCACCTTCGGAACTGGAACCGAGCAGCCAAACTTCCGGAACGGTGGGTACGGATGGTCCCGCGACCAGGGAAGCAAACCGATGATCCTCCGGCAGCTGTTCATGAAAATACCCACCCAAATCGGCAATTTGCTGCGGGAAAAATTGCACATTCGATGACTTTCCTTCATTCAGAGCCCTGCTGGCAATTGGCATACCACCTGGTGCTCTGCCAATTCCAAGGTCAATCCGTCCAGGGTGCAGCGCCTCCAGCAAACGGAAATTCTCGGCGACTTTATATGCACTGTAATGAGGCAGCATCACGCCACCTGAACCTACCCGAATCCGATCTGTATGTGCTGCAACGTGTGCTATCATAACTTCCGGACTGGAAAATGACAGTGCCCCGCTGCCGTGATGCTCCGACATCCAGAAGCGGGAGAAGCCCAGCTCATCTGCATGTTTAGCGAGAGTTACAGTCTCCTGAAGAGTATCCTGTACCGTCCGCCCTTCATTAATATGTCCATGTTCAAGTACACTAAGTTTCATCTATATTCATTCCTTTCGTCATCCTGCGTTATTGGCTGCACCTTCCATTGTAACATTATTAATTACAGTTTCAAAGGTTATCTCCTTTTCAGTACACGTAAAGATGTACGATGAATAAACAAATAACGCCACCAGCTCCTGAGCCAGTGACGTTATGGTGTTTCATACATATTAAAATTCAATTATGGTGCTCGCTTGGGCAGGAGCTTTACATACTCGTCAGACAGCTTCATCAAGCTGAGCACGTGCTCGTAATCGGAACGGTACGGCTCCAAATCCGTGACGGGTTCATACGTTTTTAACGAGTAGGCTGTTCCATCATCAAAGCCTGCACCCGGAATAAACATAATGTCATTATTCACAAATGAGCCTGTCGGCAAGTAATACCGAATACCGAATGCATTGTGGTCCATGTTAAGCAAATCGTGTCCAAACGCTGTGAATTTCTCTTCCTTCAAAGATACCCCCATCAGGTTCATCACCGTTGGCAGAATATCCAACTGACCTCCAGGCTGTTCAATGACTTGACCTTTCGTCTGTTTCGGCGTGTGAATCAACAGCGGGATGTTGAAACGACTAACATTACCGTCATAAGGAACATTGAGGTTGGTTTGGATCTGCTGAGTAATCTCATCGTTTGCCGGCAGACCGAAATGGTCACCATATATAACGAGTGTTGTGTTATCCCATAACCCGTTTGCCTTGAGTTCATTGATCAGCTGACCTACCGCATAATCTGTATAATTGATCGCTTGCAGATAATCATGCAGCAACGTGTTGGTGATTGTGGCCGGTATGGTGATTCTCGCGCGGTCCGCAGGAACCGTAAACGGAGAATGGCTGGATGCCGTAATGAACTGAGCATAGAACGGCTGATTCGCAGCCTGATGCGCGACCATTTTTTCCACACCTACACGATATAATTCCTCATCCGATGGTCCAAAATCATTGAACTTATCATTCTCGAAGCTAGGCTTGTCGAAGTACCGGTTGAATCCAAGCGCCGGATACATTTTGTTCCGGTTCCAGAAGGTGACGTCATTGACGTGGAACGTTTCTGACTCATAGCCTTCTTTCCCAAGCAATTTTGGAAGACTTGGCAAATCACGGTCACTATACCCTGCTGACATTGGCACAACGCCGGTTGGATAGATGGATGTGTTCGACATAAACTCGGCATCCGACGTGTTTCCCTGTCCGATCTGTTGGAAAAAATGAGAGAAATAATAGCTTTCTTTTGCCAGATCATTCAGAACCGGGGTTAATACCTGACCGTCGAGTGAAGCATTCATCGGGAAGTTTTGAAATGACTCCAGTTGGAGGACAATCAAATTGCTTCCTTTGGCCTGACCAAAATATTTGGTTTTGATAGACGTGCCCTGACTCGATTTATCCTGATACGGATACTTGCTAACCAGTTGATTAATCTTGTCGATGGTTTCGTTAATATTGCCATTCGCAATGGCTTCATTCTCTTTACTCGTCAGAATCGCCGATGACACCTGATAATTCAGGAAACCGAGATTTTCGGCGCGAACGAGTTCATTATCAATCGTTTCCCCTTTGACAATGAAGCTGCCTGACAGCACGATGCAAAATGCAGCCGTAAGGGCTACACCCAACTTCCCCCAATATCGTCTCCGACTTTTGCCAAAATGAAGTCCAGTGTCGCTATAGCTGCTGTTACGAGCTGAGGCACGACGACTGCGCAAGATAAACCATATCGGCAGAGCCAGTACGATATCCACAAAAAACAGGAAGTGCTCAGGTCTTACCAATGGTCCGATACTACCCCTCACTTGGGCGACTTGGCCCAGTTCACTGAGTGCCGTATATGTGGGAACCGAACTGAAATGTACGTTATAGAGTGTCGCCGCGAACAATACCAGGGAGAACAACACATTAAAACCTGCATACACTGGACGCTTCCAGCCTTTTGGCACGATCAGATCGAGGATGCATACCACTGTCAGGGCCCCCAATGCGTCAGTAACAAAACCTATGCCGGACAGACCCTGGAAAAAGAAATACCGCAAAAGCGACAGCTTCAGCAGCATAAGAATGAATAACACGACAAACAAGGTTCGTGATGAGGTCCGCTCATTTCTGGAATTAAACATGGTCGCTTTCAACCCTTATCTGAAATTTTTACGTTCCTTTTACAAAACGCATATTTCAGTATAACAGTTTTAAGGTTTCTATTCCATGAGGGGAGATGGAAATGTTACGCAATCGTCGATATATTTCTGCCCTGTCTGTTTTTGTAGTGATCCTGCTTCTGGGCGAGGATTGCCGCCTGTGCGGCAGCGATACGGGCAAGCGGCACTTGTTCTGGCAGACAGCTTACATAATCCAGACCAATACGGTGGCAAAAAGCAATGGAAGCCAGATCGGCTGCATTCTCACCACAGATGCCTGCTTTTAGATGCGGTTTCCGAACTCGGCCCTGAACGAGGGCCATCTCCACTAATTGCCCCACTCCGTCAATATCCAGTACCTGAAATGGATTGCTGGGCAGTAAGCGTTGCTGCTCGGCAAAATGAAGGGATGACTTCTCCGTATTGTGACGACTGTAACCAAACGTCATCTGTGTCAGGTCATCGGTGCCAAATGAGAAGAAGTCGGCATGACGGGCGATCTGCGCTGCGGTCAGTGCTGCTCGTGGAACTTCTATTCGCGCACCCACTCTGTAAAGACAGTGACGCTTCTCCTCTCCAAGTACCTGGTCCGCTACATGATCCACCAGCTCTCTCATATCCTGAAGTTCATTGGCATGCCCCACCAAAGGAATCATAATCTCGGGCCGCACCCACAGCCCTTGGCGAATGCCCTTCACCGCTGCACGGAAGATTGCTTCAAGCTGCATATCATATACTTCCGGGAACACGGTTCCCAGTCGACAATCCCGTTGTCCTAGCAACGGATATTGTTCATGCAATTCCAGCACTCTGCGGATTACACGATCAAGCTCCTGCACTTCGGCGGTGTTCTCCTCCTCCCCATTCCTGAGAGACCACTGTTCACGCTGTTCTCTTAATCTTTCAATATCTGGCAGCAGCTCATGGAGCGGTGGATCGAGCAATCGAATTGTTACCGGATAACCATCCATCGATTCGAAGAGTTGTTCAAAATCAGCCTGTTGCATCGGCAGCAGACGTTCCAGTCCTCGTTTGCGCTCAGCTTCACTGTCTGCCAGAATCATTTTCTGTACAAAAGGAAATCTTGAAGCAGACAACAACAGCTGTTCTGTCCGACACAATCCAATGCCCTCGGCCCCGAATAAGCGTGCCTTCATGGCGTCCTTGGGATGATCTACATTCGACAGGATTGTAAGCCCCTTCATTTCATCAGCCCATTCGAGCAGAAGCTGCAGCTCCGGTGATAAAGTTGAAGAGGCCTGCAGCATTTCCTTCACATGAAAAGGCTGTATACGCAATATTGCATCCTCTTTGGTGAGGACCCCTTCATCCACGAGATCTACAGTACTCCTCAGCGTCGCCTGTGAGGTTAATCTCGTTTGACTGATTTCAACAAGATACAGGGTCCCTGAATTCACAACAAACTGGATTTCCTGTACCTCTTTCGTGCGGGACTCCAGATCACTGCAAGCATCCTGCAGAAGACCATACAGTTTAGGGTCTCCTCTCCGCAACCGATCCAGTCCTTCATTCGAACCCCCGGAAATAGCAGATGAAATATAATCACCTGTCATGCCTCGTTCCCCGGTACCCGGATGACGGGAATATACAGTGCCGATCCCGCTGTGTTCACCACGCTCGCCATTAACCATCACCTGTATAAGAACAGCTGCTCCTTGAGTTTCTTCGGAGAAATGAGAAGATTTGCGAAGAAGCTCTTGTTGGGAGTTGGCGCGTAGGACACGCTGTGACTCAGAAACTACTCGCATCGCTTCTTTTAACTGTAACTGCACATCCTGGGGGAAAGGATAATGTCCTCTTTCTTCTATTAAGTGTTTATATTCCGCGATGGCGAATTCTAGCTTCGCTTCATCCAGTATCGAGATGTCTCCCCATTTTTCTTCAAACAGGGCATACGGAATGTCGTGTACCAGCTGACCATAATCCTCCAATAACATTCGATAACAATTAAGGGCATACGGACGATCATTCGTTTGCCTGGCGAGTCCCTCCACCGTTACATCATTCAGTCCAACATGAAGCAAAGCATGGGAAGCCATATCACGGGAACACGTTTCACTTGACCGGACGGAAAGCAGCAGTGGTTCTAAAGAATCGCCGAAACATTTGCCGGATTGCTTCTCAAGATGCTGAATTGCGCTGTTAATCTCTTGGGCTCCTTCAGTTGAAAGATGTGCAAGACGGGTACAGAAGCCGCGACAGCCTTCCTTTGTTACAATGAACCCGGCCGGAACGGGCCAACCCGCCTGTAGCAACGCTGCAAGTCCAGCCCCTTTACTACCTATCAGCCCTTTCATCTCTGCCGTACCTTCTTCCAATAGAACTACCCGTTTTGTCATTACAGCGCTCCCATCTGCCATTACATGGCTGTGCTTAAAAGGCAATTCGATCGCTTGAATTGTCCTTTATCTAATGGTATGTCGCAATGCGGCAGTCAAGGACATTTGCTTCCCTCTTTTTGTGCTTGAATTGAAGTTGTATGGCGGGTGCTCATATATGGTAATATATAGCTTGACTCCATCTAAAAAGCTACATCCAAAGCCATAACTGCTTCAACCACGATCAATTACGTATATAAGGAGTGTAAATCAATGTTTACTCAAGTCGGCCAAATTATGTTGTATGTAAACGATCAGGACAAGGCTCTTCAATTTTGGACGGAAAAAGCAGGTTTTCATGTTGTTTCCGAAGTCAATGGGGATGGCATGCGCTGGATCGAGATTGCTCCTGTGAAGGGTGCCCAAACCACTATCATCCTGCACGACAAGGAATTTGTCGCCAAAATGTCCCCTGAATTGAATCTGGGCACACCTTCTCTTATGCTTTTCACAGATAACCTGGATCAACTTTACACTCACTTATCGGATAAAGAAGTCACCGTCGGCGAGATTGTAACGATGCCTGGCGGAAGAGTATTTAACTTTGCAGATCCTGAGAACAATTACTTCGCTGTCATGGAGAAAAAGTAAAACTTCTTGTTCAGCTGAGCTTAATACCACTCTAAAAAGCCTGTTCAGTAGTGAACAGGCTTTTTTCTATATATTTCATGTTAATATGCTTGCCTAGTTCCACTCTTCATGTTCAAAGTCCCGTCTGAACAGATCCTTGCTCCACAAGCATGGTTCCTTTCAGCAACCGACTAATTTGATGTTGTCGATGCGGCAGCCGGATTCGATACGTGGAGTAAGTGCCAGTCAATCAAATGAATTGCCATTCTGCGGACGAACCTTACAAAAAAACTGCATACCATATCACAAAAACTATTGGGGGTATGCTCTTTATGGCAAAACTGCTGGATGCTCGAACCTCTCAAAATGCAAGCTATGGTAACACAATCTCAATTCCCTTGCCCGCTAATACCCCTGTTGCAATCGGGGAGGTTGGCCTTGATGCAACTGACGCAAATGGAAACATACGTGTACAATTATCAGGGATAGCTGAGCTCGCGTTCCCTACCACTCCTCCATTTGACTCCGTGATTGCATTTTCTATTGTACGAGGTGCTGATTCGCTTGTTGCCTACGCCCTCTATTCGGTGAGTGTCTCTGAAGCAAACCCGAACGCTGTACAAGTTGTCACCATTAATGCATCCGATTTTAATGTCCCACTTCCACCATCAAATGAATTGGTTTATACCTTATATCTTTTTTCTACAGCAGATGCGACTCGAATAGGTATTGAGAGCTTTAATGCTGTTGCATACTCAGATTAAGGGACCATCGTAAAATCAAAGTTTGAAGCGTACAGCTAATCACCCCGGCCGAGTTTTACCGGGGGGTTTTGTCATGCTGAGGGATTACGCCACCGCTGATGAAAAACACGCAAATGAAAAAATAAAATACATTTCTCAGACATCATCTCATTGTACCTTTGCAGGTAATGTAATTTTTAATAAAAATGAATGACTCTTAACTTTTCATCCTTCAAGCCATAAACCGCAGTATATCGTCGATCTTTTTCCCATGAGATAGGACACCATAGTTCATCCAAGTCATAAAATCCACCTCATATACGTGACCGCTTTTCACGGCTGGAATCCGTTTCCACTCATCTCTTTGCAAGAGCTTTCGCTCTTCTCCGGGATGGCCAGAATCCGCCTTGTCAAATGTAATAAAGAGATGATCCGCCTCAAGCTGACATAACTGCTTTAGCCCAATGCCGACTCTTCGGTTTTGACTCACCCATTGCTGAACTCGAACATGCGGGGTTAATCCGAGATCCTGATAAAGTACTGGCCCCACGTAACCATATTGGTTTCCGTAAAGTATAATTTCCGATGCTGAAATTCGCAAAAAAGCAACCGTTTGTCCACGCATAACACGGGCCAATCGTTTCTTGGCTTCCTGCGCCTTTTCCTCATAGTCACCTATTACATCCTGCACCCGGCTTACTTTACCCAGCACATCCGCTGTGGATTTCAAAATAGAACGCCAGTCCTCACCCTGATGATCCACATAAAACGTAGGTGCTACTTGTTCAAACCGCTCCAAGTTCCAGCGTTCGTATCCGCCGTTCAGCATAATAAACTCGGGGACATTCGTCTCATTAAACCCTGCATCCAACTGAGTAACATCGAATTCAGGAACATCTTCCAATCCCAAATAGTGTTGTCTGCCCCAGGAACGATGGGAATATTGCAACATCGGCCTTACTCCAAGGGCCAGTACGAAGTCTTCCAGATAAGGTGCAAATACACGCGCGTCTTGACGATGATGACGCCGATACAATCCTGGTGAAATGCCAGCATACTGCTTAAAGCGACGGCCGAAATAATACTCGTTATTAAATCCCACATTCTGAGCAATATCATGCAGACGATCATCCGTTAGTTGCAATAGCTGTTTGGAGCGTTCCAATCGAACAGCATTCACATAGTCAAGCGGAAGCTTACCCGTACTTTCTTTGAATTGCCGAGTATAACTGGCCCTGGTTAGCCGGATATCAGCCGCTAAATCGTCAACCGTTATGGCCTGATTATAGTATTCGTGAATATAACGAATGGAACTTTGAAGCCGTACGCGGTCATTCGGTTCCTCGGTCTCGGGATCACTTTGCCGAAGCAAGATCCTGAACCATTCCTGGAAGCGTAGTTGTACCTCCCACTGTTCCAGCCAATCACAAGCTGTCTGTTGGCGTAATATCTGTGCCAAGGGTTCCAAACAGGAACTCCACGGACTGTAATTTAGCTCGATAAGAGATAATGATCCTTGGATATCTATCCCTTTAAGAAATCTATGGTGCTCAGTCGTGTCTCTCCTATTCATACAGTTCGAAGTATCCTCTTTCACCTCAGCCACCGTCAGATCCAGTTTATAAAATTGCAATTCATTTTCTGTTCCAGTAGAATCTTCAATTACAATGGATTTTCCAACGGGAACAAATATAATCATTCCTTTTTCCATACGGATTTCCCTGTCCGAGCAGGCCATTGAACCATTTCCACACGTCACAACGAATAGGGATTGTGAGTCAGACATCGGGTATGCGAGCCGTTTCGCTACATTGGGCTTATTTCGATCTACATATTCTATATGTCGAAGTGAGCATAACCAAGGCTTGGGAATCCATTGTTTTATCGTGGGCCACATGTTCATCTTCCTTAATTGAGAATTATTATCATTTAAAATAGTGTAAACGAAAAAAGAAAGCTCTTCAACCCTATGGGAAGAACTTTCTTATAGGATTATCTTATGGAGTCATTTTTTGCAAGAGATCATCAATCTTCATTGAATTCGCTATGACGGCTCCCGATTGCCAGTGTGATCTTTCCATCATGTACACATGTTTGTTTTTAACGGCCGGAAGCGACTGCCACAACTTTCCGTCCAATACTTTGATGGCCGCCTCGTTCTCTTTGGAAGACCAATTTCCATTGGAAGGGAACACAATAATGTGGTCTGCATCCAGCTCCGGAATCGCCTCTTCTGACAGTAACTCCTGATATTCCTTCATGTTAGCTGCCAACGGATGAGGTGTTAATCCAACATCTGAATAGATAAATCCTGCAAGACGATTCTTCACGCCAAACAAAGCTAACGTCTTCTCAGTCACATTCAGGCGTACAACAGCTACTGTCTCATTTCCAATCGCTTCTTGTAGCTTTGACTTGGCATCTGCAATCTTGCCTTCAAATTCAGCCACAACTTCTGCACCCTTTTCCGGTTTACCGACAACATCGGCAATGGTTGTCAAGATCTGATTGGAATCCTGCAAAATTTCCTCAGGCAAACGATACGTCGGTGCTACCTTGGAGTACATCTCATATGTCCCTGCATCCACTCCATCCACAATGATTAGATCCGGATCATATTGAAGCAACGCTTCAATACTCCCGGTCAAATCGAACCGTGGCACATCCAGATCCAGATATTCCTGTACGCCCCACATCGGATTATACCACTGTACTACAGGCGTGATATCAAGAGCCTTGAGATAATCTTCCACATAGATACCAGCAATCCGCTGCGGATGCACCGGGATCGTCACATCGCCGAATTCATCCTGAACAACACGCGTCTCTGCTTCTTTTTCTGTTGTTTCAGATGTATTTTCACCTGAAGCTCCAGCCCCGGATGCAGGATCCTGCTCTACCTTCGACTCCGAACTTGCACTACAGCCCGTTATAACTACAACCATGAGTAACAATATGATCGTCCACCCTTTAAACCCTTTACTGAATCTTACCATGGTACCCTTCACCCCTATGTAATCTGTTGTTGTATTGGTGAGAACTCCCTTTATAAATAATGATTATCATTCTCACTCAATGCTTAGATGAATTGTACCTTATGCTGTGTAAAATCCACAATACACATTCGAGGCTATTTTTTTATACAAACGAAAAGAATATACAACGGTCACCCCCGCTTAACGCAGGGGCAATGTTCCTAGTCGATAACATTCAAGCAATTGCATAACAAATGAATCCTGCATTTCGTCCTGTAACAAAGCGGCACCAATCAAACCAATATCATCACTGACATAGCCCGCCAGTTCAGGATCATCCGCAAGAGCAATCGTTCGTTTGAAAGCCAGTTCCCTGCACGCACGAAGTACTTCTTCTTCCACGACGTCAGACTTCTGAACAAATCGTTCAAATGCCTGCATCCACTCATCGGCAAATTCGGAACCATCCCGTTGATTCAGATAGGCTTCTACATCCAGTCCTTCGAATGTCTGCTGATTAAGAATCCGCCCCTCATTCAAATCAGCCAGCAATTTATCCGCATCCACTCTACTCATCTGGCTTCTCTCCTACAATCGGTGCTGTCAAATACATCTCAGGAATCACAAAACGCTTCATCACGCTTCCCCCATCCGCCGTAAAATGATTCAATGAAAGTGCCTGATATTCATTCAGAACATGTTCAAAAATACGAGCAATGACACCACAATCGGCCAAGGCATTGTGCCTGTGAACCCCTTCTGTGTTCAAGTCGTAATAACGGATCAGGAAATCGGTAGAGATGATCTCGGAGATTTCAGGATGAATATAAGTAAACATCGCTTTTGTATCCAAAACCGGATTGGTAAACATAAGCAGCCCATTCATATCACAGTGACGTTTCAACATGGGCAAATCATACTCATAACCCGCCTGTGTTACTAACACCTTATCCCCGATGAATTCCAGAAAAGCCTGGTATGCTTCTGCAAATGAGGGGGCCTGGATCATATCTTCATTTGAAATGCCCGTTAACTTCGCGACCGCTTCCGGAATCGGTTTAAAGGCACATGCAAGTGAAGTGAACGATGAATCTAATGATTCTCCTTTTTTGTAGTTCATTGCACCGAATTGGGTCACACTCTCCTCTGCCGGATTAATCCCTGTGCCCTCAAGATCAAATATGCAGTACATCCTATCTTGCAAGTGAGAGACTTTTAGCTCTTCAACAGTGTACGTATTAGGCATAAACGTAATCTTCATTTCACGGCGTGTCCCCTTTTTCATCTAGTCCAGTCGCGTAATTCGCGTCATTTGCTGTGTTGGTGTTATCCAAGTTCGACATACAAAGTACTGCGGCAGTTGATCTACGAATGACTCTATGAAAGGAACACTCGGCGCATAGAAGAATGAACCTCCTGGTTTTAGCGATCTCAATAACTCCATATATTTCTGAGCGTATGCTTCCGGTTCGCCGTCTGCCTTGAGATGATGATGTGTAAAATGGTTGGAGAATGCCAAATGGGATATTATCGTCCCCCACTGTCCCTGTTCAAATGAAGCTTCCATCCAACCCATGCGTCGTAAAAACGGCCACTCTTCCGATTCCTCCACCTGTCTGTCCATCCCATAAGCTTCTATTTTTTTATTACGTAAAAAATGGACCAAATTGGCCTGCGGACCGCAGCCAAGATCAAGCACCGGTTGATGCAGGTGCTCTATGTCCAAGCCGAGCCAGGCTACCTGCAGATTCGCCGAATACTCCTCACACGGCACCCAGAACAGATGTGGATCCATTGTATATTTTTTAAACAAGCCCTCGCCGTTAGTCTGTATTAGAAATGTTTTTAACTGTTGATAATGCTTCTGGAAAAATTGCTGTAATACCTCTTCCCCTGCCCTCTCATTCTGCAAAAGAGACCAGATCCGCATAAATTGATCTTTATATAATGCCGCCAATTGCAGCTTGTCTTTGCTCGTAAACTGCATAAACTGGTTCACCTGGAGAAAATGACGGATTCCTTGCTCTGCTAGTTTAATTGTAAAATGATTTAATAATCCATCTGTAAAAATACGTTCTAATGCTTTTGCAACTTGAGCGCGATATTTCATTAGCCAGCACAACGTTCGCGGAGATGGCCCTAATGTAGACTTGCCCCCATTATAAAATAAACTTTTATTGTCATTAAAACGGATTTGTTGCTCCAAAACGGACCCTATCAACTTGAGGTTCAACATGATCGCCTCCTATCGTCGGTAGAACGCATATCTCACAGAAACTCCCCGTGTTCATCCCACAATCGTGTTATCTGAACCAGCCTGCCTTCACGATCAAACTCCAGCTTGTAGATGTCCGGCATCGTTGTATTTGCCCAGAAGTCATAACCATAGGATGGATCATAGTAATTGAAAATCAGGGTCATGATATCTCCATGGGTGCCAATCACTATTTTTTGTCCCTCATGCCTATCCAGAATTCGCTGTATAACAGCGATTGCCCGTGCCCCAGCTACTTCGCCAGATTCTCCACCTGAATAGGCAAATGCAGGATCATCATAAAGCCTTTGTTTGGCTTCCCGAAAATGTCCATGCTTCACTTCAGAACCTGACAGCTCCCGCTCACGCAGATCTTCTTCAGTGACCACAATGCCGCCTGACACTTCGGCCAATCCATGAATGGTATCCACGGCCCGTCTGTAGGGGCTGGAATAGAACAACTGGATTTGCTCCCGATGGAGCAGGCCCGCAACGGTTGCTGCATCCCTTTTGCCTTGTTCCGTCAGACCTCTCTCGCGTTCCCGTCCTTCCATATATTCAGACTCCGCGTGTCTTACAAAATATAAAGCCGTATTGGCTTCATTCGTCATCTGTCCGCCATTCCTTTCTTTTTTTCAATCACAATCAGGCAGGTGCTGTCTGGCAAAGGTGCAGGTTGACCATGTTCCTCCATAAATAGTATTCGTTCTCCAAGCGCCTCCGTATATCCTTCCTGAAGAAAGTGCTGAAACGTTAAAATCTCGGCCCGATCTCCCAGCGCTTCGTGAATACAGTCCTCATATGCCGACGGGGTAAATATGCCGAATTGCTCCTGAATCTCATGTACATATGCTTCTTCGCCCCACGTATAGGTGTACAGAAATTCCATGGCATCGTTGATATCCAGCACCGCCTCATTCTCAGAAATCCGCTCGAATTCAATGCTGCGTCCCTGGAAGTCCTGTGCGTACCGCTCCAGCCAAAGCATCCCATCTGGTTCAAGGAAACGAATTCGGCGCTTCTGTGCTTCGGGTTCAGTCATAATGCCATCCCGGATCAGAATTCGGCCACCGGGGGACAACACATTAAACGAACTTCTCAGCGCAGCAACGACGGTATCCCTGTTAAATCTCCGTCCGTCACGTTCAATATACGAATACAGTTCATGTAGAATGGATGAAAAAATAACCGTATCCACCGTGTCCGGCTGTACGTATTGATCCAATTGAAGAGCATCTCCCTTCAATACTTGCCAGCGATGTGCCTCCCGCTGCTTTTTGCGCTCCAGCGCCTCAATGACATTTGCTGAGATATCAATACCAATTGGCTCCATATCAGGCCGTTCCTGCTCAATGAGATCGAGCAAGATCCCGCCACCGGGACCGATATCCAGCACACGTTTGCCAACCATATAATCCAGCAGCACTTTTTTGTAGTCACCTGAACTGTTCATATCGGCCAGATACGTCTCTTCATTATGGAACCGATCATAGGCATCCCGGCGCAATCCAAACAAGTCAAATAACAACAGCACAGCCTTCTCGTATAATGGAGACTTTTCTGCCTCAATACAGAACGCAATCAGCTTCTCCGCGGCCGGGGAAAATTCAAATGTCACAAATACCGTATCCTGCAAATCCGGATGCCGTTCAATCCGATGTGTCAGATGGGGGTATGTGATCGACTCACCTTCTTCAATCTGCACCCATGAATATTGCTCCAAATACTTTTCAATCATTCGTTTCTTGTAAATATTCAGTTTCTTGACACCTTTGTAGTCATAATACATCGTGTTCATTAAGGGCTCGAAGCTGATATGTCTCACCACATCCATTTGTTGCTCCTGCGAAGCCGATTTCCGGTCCGCTTCTTCGGTTACTCTGCCTGTGATCTCCGTCATCGAATCATCAACCGCCTGCTTCAATGCTTCGCTATTCAGTGTTAACAGGAAGATCTTAACCATCTCCTGCAACGAAAAGTCGTGCATCGCTGACTCCACATACCATAACGTCCGATGAGACAGAGGACCGAGTGCCCTTTCCAGCTCTAGCTCGGCTTGAAGTTTGGTATATGATTCATTCAACGCCTCTCCTTGACGAATGGACGAACTCCGCAAACGGGAAAGCCGTTCTCTCACAGTCCAGTCCGTATGATTCGGTTCTGTGATGATCCAGCCTACGATATGCTGCACTTCAGCCTGAACCTGCTTCCATAGCGCTGAATCTACGCCAGCAATGATGCATTCATTCAGCGCCATCAGGATGGCCTGCAATTCATCTGCGGTCAGCCACCCTAGCGTTATAAACGAATACAGCGGGGCATTTTCAGCAAATGGGATTTCTCCTCTGATGTACTGACCGATAAGTCCGTGTGTAGCAACTAGCGTTCGAACGATCTCTTGCCGAGGTGTGGGTGATCCAGATACAGTGTACGTAGTTGGTCTACTAATACTTGAACTTGCATGCTCACTTGAAAAGTCACAAAGAGATTCCGATCGAGATGAATGTATCTCGTCAAGATTGACTTGATTGCCGTGCAAATTCCCAACACTTCCATACATCTCGTATAGCTGTGCTGAACCCACATTGTGCACAAACAGGTTTACCCCCTGTTTCTGCCATATTCGCCGCTGTTTCAGTGATCCAGCCTTTGCCGTTTCCGACCAGACCAGCACGTCCTCCAGAATTTCTCGCACCCAAAAAGAAACTTGAAGCTGCTCCAGCACCTGAAGTGTGCGTTCTACATAATCCAGTACCGGATTCGTTCCTTCCAGCTCTGCTATGGAATGAATGCGCTCCAGGTTAATATTCGGCTGCTCCGCAGCTGTCAGTAGCTGCAACCAAACGGGCTGCTCCGCCTCCTTGAGATGGCCTGACTTGTAAGATTGTATGGCCTTTAATGAGTGCAACATGGAATTCTTCACCTCGTTATCCTTGTTAGTTAAGTTAAAATATGTCATTACAGTAGTCGAATACGATCCTGCACAAGCTTAATTAACTGATCCGCTTCTCTTGCAGGTAACCTTTCGTCAAGACGTGCCGCAGCAACAGGTAGAATCCAGGCATCCAACTCCTGACGGGATATCCCGGAAATCTGTATATAATGCTGGATATAATGATCCAACATTACATTGCGAGCCAATTCAAATCCCCTGTGAACAGCCGGGTCCGTATCCTCTGGCAACGTGCCGCTCATTAAAATTACCCAGCTGCGTGCCACATCACCCGCCGGATCACCCGACATGCCTGTCATCCAGTCTATAACCCAATATTGATCTTTTGTTTCATTCAACATGACATTATCGGGATGAAAGTCACCGTGACAAATTTGCTTTCGCTCTGGAAGAGTCGACAAATATGCAATTACCAGTGCTTTATCCTCTTCCGACAATAGAGAGGTATTCCGAATGGCTCCATTAAGAATCTGCTTTTGTAAGGGGAGTGCTCCTTCATCATCCTGCTGGGCGTGAAGCCTATGATGACAGACTGCCATTTGACGCGATAGTTCTTCGATTAGCACGGGTTCCTGAATCATGAGGGATAACATTGTGTTGCCTTCAATCCGTTCAAATATGATCCCTTTGCGCGTTACATCATCCATAAACAACCTTGCCTGCGGCACAGGCAGGCCCTTCCGGTAAACCACTTCGGTAATTCGAAACTCATTCTGAACAGCTTCGGCTGGAAAATCCGCATGGTATAACTTCATAATCTGTTTCGATGGGTACTCATAGATCTCAGCCGTTCTTCCTTGCCCAATCCGTGTCATTGTTCATTCCCCCTGATATGAGTACACTTCCTAATTAATGTGCAATCCCTTGTTGAAACGCTGCAGCTCAGCGCTGGTTAGCGCTGCTGATGTTCACCCACGGCTGCCATCAATTCATTCATAATCCGCTGTCTGCCGAGCGGAGTCCAGCTCATCACAAACCAATTGGGAATGCGCTTAACTTTCCCATCCTTTACCGCTGGAATCTGTGACCATATGGGTGTTCTCGTCAACTCGTCATACATGTTGTCACTACCGGCGATAACATGATGATGATGAATTAACAAATGTTCCGTCTCCAATACAGGCATGGCCTCCGGTTGCAGCTCCATCCGCCACAGTTCTGCTGGAGACTGATTGCCCGGGCGCAAACCGAGTTCACCGTACACCAGCTCATTGAGCGGGTGATTCACCGTGCCCTGAATGCCAATCGTCCGGTGGCTCACTTGCATGATGGTGATTCGTTCCTGACCCAGTATGCGGCGCAATGTCTGTCCTGTGGTCTCAATCTGCACTGCCAGGCGCGCCAGCATCT
Organism: Paenibacillus sp. JNUCC-31; assembly: GCF_014844075.1. Classification (NCBI taxonomy): domain Bacteria; kingdom Bacillati; phylum Bacillota; class Bacilli; order Caryophanales; family Paenibacillaceae; genus Paenibacillus; species Paenibacillus sp. JNUCC31. The sequence goes on along the minus strand of NZ_CP062165.1, from coordinate 6,441,700 downwards.
CCGATGCTTCACGTTCCCGGTTCACCAACTCGGCAATTTTCTCAAAGTTCCCTTTCCAATCCCACACAGAGAAATCCAGAAATACAGGCGCAGCCGTTTGTTTGAACTGCTCTCTGAACGCTGTATGATAATGGTCGGCGATAATCATATCCGGGTTAGACTGCTCCAATTCGAGCAGTTGGCTGTGCAATTGTTCTGCATACTGCCCATTACTCTGACCTGGGTACTGGAACAAATCCACTACACAGACTGGCTCAATTCCAACTGATTTTAGATGGTCGTCGAATCCCAGCGAGGATGCTACAGCCACCTTTAATTTGCCTCGCTTCATATATAATGTAGGGGATACGCCCACCATGCGCTGAAACATGCGGCTAAAGTAAAATTCACTCCGAAAACCGACCGCAGCGGCCACTTCCTTCACCCGACTATTTTTCATGTTCAGCATTTGCTTCGCCCGGTTCATCCGCACATTGCTCAGATACTCCACTGGCGGCAGACCTGTTTCATTTCGGAACAAACGTGAAAAAGCAACCGGCGGCATGCCACCTGCTGCTTCAGCCAGCTGTTCAATGCTTACTTTATCCATATAGCGCTGCTCCATATATTGGATGCTCCGTTCAACCCGTTCATCCATTATTGTTGCTGGCTGTTCCGGTTCATTTTGCACAATAACCTGAATTAATTCCTCCAATTGAATTCTCAACTTCAGCGAATCCCGATTTCGTTCCTTCCGACTGTGATGATACAGCTGCATGATCTGTTGAAGGATCTGTTGCGGATGATGCACGGGAATAGGCCCTGGTGAAAGTGCACCGGATAAGGACAGGGATGGCAATGCTTCATATCTACCTCTGGTTTTGGTTAGCCGGATCGGTTCAAACCATATGCCATAATATTCAAATGTACTGCCTTGTTCCGGGAATTCCACAATCATGCCGGGTACAAGCAAATATAACTGTAGGGGACGAGCCTTCTGCAGCGTACCATCCAGTACAACAACACCTTCGCCCTCTGTAATAAAGCATAATATGTATACAGGAACCCGAACATGTTTGGCTTGTCGGGTCATTGGAAACTTTCGTTTGCGAACTGAAGATAAAAGATAGATTAGATTGGCTTCATTCACATATGATGGCATGAAAAGATGCACCAGCCCTTCTTCCATTCTGAATCCTTCTCTTCATTATATCTCTCTGCGTCGCAACAGCAAATACATCATATATGGAGCCCCGATCATTGCCGTTATTAATCCCGCTGGGATCTCATAAGGAGCGAACCATGTCCGTCCGGCAAGATCTGCAAGCATGACGATCAGCCCTCCAAGCAGCGCCGCTACCGGCAAGCGAACCAGATTCCGGGTGCCTACCAGGTGTTTAGCCATGTGCGGAGCCATTAAGCCAACAAACCCAATCGTGCCAGCCATCGATACCGCAGACCCGGCAAGTCCTACACTCATTAAAATGAACAGAATCCGCATGGTCTCTACCCGCAGGCCCAAACCAGCGGCCGACTGGACATCCAGCAAGAACATATCCAGCCTTCTGGACATCCAAATTAATAGTAGAAACAGGATGAACAACCACGGTAATAGAGGCCAGAAGTGTTCCCAAGTTCGCCCATATAGACTGCCTGCCATCCACACGGAAGCTTGGGAGACCCGAAATATTTTGCCCACCGTTAGCAAATACGTGATTAACGCACCTGCCATTGCAGATATGCCCACTCCAATCAACAGCATGCGAACCGTGGAACTCGCCTCTCCTTTTCTCCATGACAATCCATAGATTACTGTGGCTGCGAGAAAGGCTCCCATGAAGGCAATCCAAGGCATATGCCGCATCGGAAAAGCAGGAACCAGCACCATGACGGCAACCACCGCCGCAGCCGCACCCGAATTTAGCCCGATCACACCTGGTGACGCCAGAGGATTCCTCGTAATGACTTGCAGGATTGTACCCGCTAATGCCAGACCGCACCCGACCAGAAAACCGGTCAGTACCCGGGGCAGCCTTAACTGATGAATGGTGAAGTGATATTCCGGGTCTCCCCTGCCCACCAGACTGCGCAATACTTCTCCAGGAGGGATGGAGCGATCTCCCAACATCACATTAAGCACAAGCGCCCCCACATTCAGCAGCAAAAGGATTAAAATAATGGTGAATGCACGTCTCTTTATAATAGAAGAAATCATATCGATCTCTCCTTTCTTTGGGCCAAATAGATGAGGAACGGCGCACCGAAGAAGGCTGTAACCACCCCAACAGGAATCTCCTGCCCAGGCAGCACAAATCTCGCCCCAATATCTGCTGTGAGCAGTAGTAGTGCCCCGAGAACAGCAGAATACGGAACTACCCAGCGATAGTCACTGCCTGTTATTAACCTCGCAATATGCGGAACGGCCAAGCCGATAAATCCAATCGGTCCGGCAAGCGCCACTGCACTGCCAGCCAGCAGTACAATGGCAATAATACAGATGATCCTGATCATCATCATGCGCTGACCCAACCCCTGAGCGACTTCATCTCCTAAGCCAAAAATGTTCAACTGGCTGCTTACTGCAAACGCACAGATGATTCCAATGAGCAGATAAGGCAGGATTTGAATAAACAGTTCCAGATCCCTGCCTGTTAATGAACCCGCCAACCAGAAGCGCATCGTATCCAGAGATTGCTCGTTCAATATGAGAATACCTTGTGTCAATGATGCAAACAGCAAATTTAATGTAGCTCCTGCCAGGACCAATTTGACTGAAGATAAGGGGTGTCTGCCCGTGGAACTGAGAAGAAAAACCAGTACGCCTGCTACCGCCGCCCCTAACAGAGCAGACCATGCAAATAATTGCAGAGATGTCGTTCCCAGCCAAAAGGAAGCCAGCACCGCCGTAAGTGCAGCGCCATAATTAATGCCGAACAGTTCAGGACCTGCCAGGGCGTTGCGGCTAATCGCCTGCATCAGACACCCTGCCACAGCTAGCGAACTGCCGACCACAGTGGCAATAACCGCTCTTGGCAGCCTGACGGTTTGAATAATAAGGTGTTCACGCGATCCGTCAAAGGCATAGAACGTATCGACAACAGAACGCAGTGGAATCTGTACGATGCCATACATGATGCTGAATAGAAACGCGAGAATTGTTAACACGATGATTATTGCCAAACCAGTGAATTTAAACCTGGTGTTTGTGTTCATTTTTACGCCTCCGACCTGCATACTGCTTGATTGATGTACTTCAGCATGTTTAATAATTCCCCATTCAACTCGCCCTGGGTACAAAATGTAGACGTACAGAAGTATTTCGATTCTGTAGAAATTTTTCCTTCTATTATAAATAGGTAACGAATAGGGGCACGAATACAACGTGGTACGAGCTATATGTAGAAAAATCAGAAAAATTGGATCGTCACATTCGACGACCCAATTTTACAGTTAAGCTATAACCACATGAAAGCATCATGGCAATGGTTAATGTTCTAATTTCCCATTCCATTCTTTCCGAGAAAATGCAGCATGTTTTGCCTTTAGCTGGCTACATACGTGTTCAGGTCATCCACGACCTTGTTTACAGCCTGAATGCCCAGTCCGCTCATCCAGTACTCCCAGTCTACCGGGTACAGAGCTTGATTTTGGACTCCTTTTAACGTCGCCCACAATTTACTTTTCTCCAGCTTGGCGAACGCATCCGGCTCACGGTTAAACCAGAAGATTACGTCACCATCGAGATCAGCAATCTGTTCTTCCGTAATATCCTTGGAGAAGCCTGCATCCTGCTGTGCTGCGGGACGAACAATTCCGGCATCTTCCATAATCGTACCTGCAAAGGTCTCTTTCAGATAGACCTGAATTTTGTCTTCACGGGGGCGGAACAGCGATACTTCCTTGGCATCCTTGCCTCCAAGCGTGGACTTCAATTCCTCAATGCGCTGCTGATATGTATCCAACAGCTTCTTGCCCTCTTCCGACTTGTTTACCGCATCGGCATGAAGCTGCAGATTGTCTTTCCAGGTAACCCCGAGTGTTTCTACAAACACCGTAGGTGCGATTTGTTTTAACTGATCATGGATGGCATCATGTGTATCTTTATTACCAATGATCAAGTCCGGCTTCAGTGCATCGATAGCCTCCAGGCTTGGTTCATTCACCGATCCGATATTCTCAATTCCTTCAGTGCCTTTCAGATAGGCCGGGTAAGGATCGCCTGCTGCCAGGATGGAAGGTGCGCCTACAGGTTTAATGCCCAACTCCAGCAAATTATCCAAGGCCCCGATGTCCAGTACAACAATTCGACTCGCATTTGCCGGAACCTGAACCTCACCATATGCATCCTTGACGGTACGTGTATCTCCAGTATTGGCTGCGGTTTCTTCCTGCTTTGGTTCCGTCGGATCTGTTTCCGCTGCTGAACCGTTAGCGGCACCCGATCCGGAATTTCCGCACCCCGCAAGCACCAGCATCAGAACTGCCAGCATAACCAAATGTATCCATGGTTTAAGTCCAATGCTCTTTCTCTCTGTTTGCATTCCATCCAACCCCCTGATTCTTTTTAACTATCTAATCAATAATGATTATCATTATTAAAACAATATCCCACAATTCCAGTTTTTGTCCATGCAATATTCTTTTGATCTCATATACTATTTTTTAATTCATCCTCATCTGGCCCATAATTATCCATAAACGTATGAGACAGTGGATTGGTAACCTGATGAATCCGCAATTCATCATCCAGAAACAAGCGACGCTTCGTCAATTGTTCTACTCCGATCTCAGAATCAAACAAGGAATACAGCTCATAACGTTCGTGAAATTCAGGGAATCGCTGTTGGTAGTCGGTAATGATCTTACGCGCACTGTGCCAGAACGTCTGCTCTCTGATCTGGTAATGCTCCTGCATGAACAAAGCCAGTTCTCCAAGATTGATAAAGAAAAAGGCATCGTGTATAAAATCCCGCACTTCTGCCGGTTTGTCCGTTTCCAGGAATGAATTGCGGTTCACACGACGATGATATTCGGGCACCTCGACAAGCGTTGGACAAAGCTTTGGATCGGCAAGTGCCTCTCTTGTAAATCGAATTCCATCGTGAAAATCCTTTAGTGCAATGCGCGAAGGCCGTCCTTCCCGGTGAATAAGCAGCATATTCTGTGCATGAGACTCCAACGCAATTCCATGAGCGAATAACCAGTGAATGAGCGGTCGTACCGAAGTCTTCAACAGCTCGGACAGCCATTCATCAGCACCCAGCCTTTTTACCCAAGGATCAATCACCGGTCGCCCTGCATGGTCCAGTGTAGCCAATGCATTAAACGGAATCGCTGATTCTCCCGGTTCCAACCGGGAATGTACACTTGCCCTCCAAATGCAGGACAGCACACCATACGAAAGGGGCTTCAACGCATCCGGTATCTGATGATTGTCGTATGCAACGCCTGCAATCTCTCCCAGAAGAATGACACGCAGCTCATCCCTCATGTAAGGATCTTGCTTGTTAATTCCCTGCAGCCAGTCGGTAATGAGAGGGGCATTCTCCACCGTATGCGGGGCGATCACCCTCCCTGTTGATGTGTTGATCATACTAAGCGACAGCTTCAAGCAGGGTGAATTCGGACGTGATCGGTTAGCCAGAGTGCGGATCGACTGTTGAGCAGTATATCGGTCTTCGCTGCTGCCAAGCAGTACGATGCTCCTGTTATGAATATCCTCCGCAAGAACAGAACTGATCGTGGTTCGCCATTGCCACGGATGGACTGGCAACAGCACATACTCTGCCGGATCAGCACCCATTTCCCGTAAAGTGGTGAGGAAGCGCTCCAACACTTGTTCGCCAAGTTGATCCTGAAGCCAATCCCTTGTAGTCGGTCCATGTTCATTCGCGCCATGACTTATACGTGCGTTTTGCTTATGAACTCCGACCCATATCGGTCTAATCCATCCGCCAAACTCGGGTCCATATTCAAGCTGATCTTCGATTCGAAAACCGATACGGGATTTATAACTCGGATGGTACGGATGACCTTCGATAATTCCGCTTTCCCAATCCTCATCGGGAAGAGCATGGAGATCGGTCTGCCGCTCAGCTCGTACATATCGCGCCATCGTGTCATTGATCAGCGTCTGCTCCAGTTCTTTAACAAAATGCAGCAGTTTCCCTTCATCCGCGCCTATAGCTGACCCTACTTCCAGCAAAAATAGTAAAATCGACTCCGCTTCTTGTCCGGCCGTAGTTCCGGGCTGAATTCGTTCTCCCTTTGGGATGCTGCTACATTCCGAAGCTGGAGTCCCATTCACACAGACACGTCTTATCATCGGTTCATGGTTCAGCCTCAGACGACCAAAGGTGAGATGTTTTGTTCCCTTGCATGTGTAGATGACCCGTTCGCCGTTCAGACCAACACCCTCCATTTCCCAAACGTTGAACCCCTGCTCCTCCCTTGAGCTATATTCTATAACACCTTCGTACATCAAGGATTCAACCAACTGCCTGAATATGCGTCTGCGTGCATCGGTATAGTGCTGTGAAGAAAGGGCTGCGGTGTACAGCTCTCTTTGCTGCTCTTGCCAATGCTCCTTCTCCACTGCAAGTCTAGAACTTGCAACACCATTTCCTGAGTGGTTAGAGGATTCCTTTAAGCACAACGGTTGCCTATCCTGTTCCTCGTCATGGCTCTGATATTCAGATATTCTCGTGCTTTCCGTGCGCATACGCTCTCTCCCTTCCTGATTAATTCTGCCGTACTGGCCTGTAGACATGCAGTGGATTACTTACCCGGTGCACACAATCCCCAGGCCCTTCATGAATTCGCCTTCTGGTCAGTTGTTCCACTTCGATCTCGGGTGCAAAAACGTCAAACTGTTCAAATCGTGCCTGTAACTCCGGAAAACGCTTCTGGTAATTCAAAATCACTTCGGCAGCCATTCGCCACCATTGCTTTTCGCCCAGACCAAAGTGCTTCTCCAAGAAAAATGCCACTTCGGTCAGATTGATAAACAGTAATGCATCCAACATAAAGTCCTTCACCTCGGAAGGATCTTTCTTCTCCACAAACGAATTGCGATTCACCCGCTGATGGTTGGCAGGCGGGTATTCAATATCCGGGTATCCATGCGGGTGAGGAATGGATGGACAGTACCGGATACCGTCATGGAAATCCTTAAGCGCGATTCGGCTAGGCCAGCCCTGTTTCAGCACAATAATCATATTCTGTGCATGCGATTCCAGCGCCGCCCCATGTGCGTACAGCAAATGGATCAGCGGTATCACCGCAACATTCAGCAATTGCCGTGACCAGCGCTCCAGTCCGTATTCGCTTACCCAAGGTTGAATAACCGGTATGCCCTGCGGATCAAGATGCAACAAAGCATTGAATGGCAGGGCCTCTTCTCCCGTCCGCAAGCGCGGATGCAAACTTTCGCGCCAGATGGCTCCAAGTGATCCGTATATTTTTTGCTCAAGCACATTGGGCAGTTTCTGGTGATGGTACGACACCCCCGCAATCTCCTTCAGCACGATCAGACCAAGCTCATTCTGCAGAAATGAATCTTCCTCCACCACACGACCCAGCCAGTCCGAGATCCGGGCTGCATTCATGATCGTATGCTGTGCCAGAATTCGTCCAGATGACGTATTCACCATATTCAGCGGCAGTTTGACATACGGTTTATCGTGATGACTCACATTTGTCAATGTGCGAATGGATTGCTGGGGACGGTACGTGTCACCTGCCTGGCCCAGATACACCATCTCCCCTGTTCGGAGTTGCTCCGCACACGCCACCGATATTATTCGCTCCCACTGCCAGGGGTGCACGGGGACGAATACATATTCATCCACACTTGCATACCCATTCGTATTCTCCTGCTCCTCGATACCGGCTTTGAAATCCAACTTCAACTTCAATTTCACATTCAAATTCACATCCGTGACAACTTCCTGCAAAATCGACTTGAATGTCTGCATTTCCTGTCCCAGCTCATTATGGATAAACTCCGCATAGGTATCCAGTGAGGACGAGATGGATATTTGGGCTGCATCCTGTTTCATTGCAATCCAGACCAGCTTGAATTCGGGTCCGAACTCTGGTCCATAGGCTTGATTGTCAGAGAGCGTAAAACCAACTCTGGATTTGTAACAAGGATGATACGGATGCCCTTCAATCAGGGCAGACTCCCACTCGTCATATTCCGATACCTGAGGTTCGGTCTGACCAGCACGCCATCGCACGGACAGCGTGTCCTTCAGATGAGTTTGCTGAAGCTCATCCATGAATTGACCCAGCTGGGCTTCGGATGTGGGAATATACGCTGCAATCTCCAGTAAAAAAAGGGGAATGGAGTCGGCTTCCGCTCGTTTTCCCGAAGTTATCCGTATAATCGGTTTATCTGACAACCGGATGCGGCCAAAGCTCTCTTTTCGTACAGCCCAAAAAATGTATTCCACCTTCTCCCCTGTCTCCGTCTCCCCTCGCAGTGTATACTCTGCCTCCGCATGATGCTTGATCACCGGTTCACTCAAGATTTGCTCATACAGAAATGACTCCACCAATTGCCTGAAAATACGTCGCCGCACCCATATCCACTCTTCGGACCTGACCAACGATGCTGTTAGACCGTTCATACGACACCTCCCATGATTGCACTGCCTCGGAACGTTCATGTGTTACTGCAAATAAATGTGCTGTGGATGCGGATGACTCAAGAAGTCATGATGTGAGATCGCCCACCCGTAAGCGCCCGCATATTGGAACAGCAAGATGTCTCCTGCCCGAACCCTGCCTGATGTAACATCACTTGCCAAAATATCTTTCGGAGTACATAACTGGCCTGCCACTGTAAAAGCTTCTCCTCTCACCTCAGGTCTGTCATACGGATGCGCCCAGCTCTCCACCTCAATCACTTCGAACGGATGACTGTGCTGCCAGGAAACGGGCAGGCGGAATTGATGCGTACCTCCGCGCACGATGACATATGTTTTGCCGTGGTTGACTTTAACGTCCAGCACCTCGGCTGCATAATACCCGCTCGATGCAGTGAGATAACGCCCGCATTCGAACAACAATGTCGTTTCCGAAGAAAGTTCCTTTTGCAATACCGGTGCGATCCCATTCACAAATGTGTTCCAGTCAAACTGTTGCTCCAGGTGGGCATAATTCACGCCAATTCCTCCACCGGCATTCAAATATCGCAACGTGAACCCATATTGCCTCGCCCAATCCCGTGCGATTGTGCAATAATACTCCACCAGTTTCACATGCTGCTCCGCATCCAGATTGTTCGAAAGGGAGTGAAAATGAAACCCTTCGACCTGAATATGTGGCAAATGCCGGAGCTGATTCATGACTTGTGGCAGCACGACCTCATCGATTCCGAACTGGGTCGGACGACCACCCATCGCCAGTGTCGCTTGCGGCAGTGGACCCTTCAGGTTCATCCGCAGTAATACGGATACCCGAACGTCATTTTGACTGGCAATCTCGTTCAGCTTGTTCAGCTCATGCATGCTCTCCACATGAATAAGCTGCACTTTATGCTCTATCGCTCCCCGGAGCTCGGCTTCCGTCTTGCCTGGTCCACCAAACAGAATCGGAATATCGGCAGAGACTTGTCTCACCTTTACGATCTCGCCCAGAGATGCCACTTCAAAGCCATGAACTACAGGTGCCAGTGCTCGAAGTACCTCTTCTTCCGAGTTGGCTTTGATGGCGTAGAACAACTCACTGGATTCCGGCATGGATTGTACACGCTGACGCACATGAGCCACGAGTGCTGGTACATCCCGGATGTAGGCACATACTGGTTCTGTCAGCTGTTCTTTTAGTGCCATTAGGTGCTCACGCACTCTTGCAGCTTGAGGGATATGCCCTGTTTTCAACTCTACAGCCATAAGCGTGTACCCTTTCCTTGCTCAACGGCTCTTGCATACATCTCTGCCGCACTGGAAATATCCTCAATCGCCATCCCCATCGGGTTCAGCACAATAATTTCATCCTCATGTTCACGTCCTGGCTTTTCCCCAATCAGGATCTCGCCGAGTTCAGCGTGAAGCTGCTCACGGGAGAACTTGCCTTCCAGCACCAGCTGATGAATAATTTTTTTCTCCCGGTTGGATTGATCCCAATCGTCCACGACCACTTTGTCTGCTTGCGTAAATACATCCTTGTGCAAATCCATGATCGAGATGTTGCTGACAAATGTACCTTTGGCAATCCATTCATACGGAATATGCGGGGATGAGGCTACCGTAGCCGTTACAAGTACTTCCGCTTGTCGTACCGCTTGTTCTGACGAATCTTCCACCAGCACTTCAACCTGATCAAAACGCGAACCAATTTCATCGGCAAGCTTGCGGGCCGTATCGGCATTCAGGTCATACAGATGGATGGTGCGAATGGAGTCAAATTGTTCAAGAAGCGAGGTAATCTGCATTCTGGCGATTACCCCGCAGCCGATCACGCTCACCGTACGGAAGCCTTCTTTGGCTAAATATCTTGCCCCGATGGCTGTGACCGCAGCCGTGCGCATTCCGCTAATTACGCTGCCTTCCATCACCGCCAGCGGATAGTTGCTTTCCGGATCATTGAGGATAATAAGAGCGCTCGCACGTTCCTTATGACGCTTGACCGGATTATCATGTTTGCTCCCAATCCACTTGAGACCACTGATCGCTACATCGCCACCCACATACGCAGGCATCGCAATAATGCGATCGGCAATATGGCCACTTTCCTCGTTAATCCGCAGATAAGGCTTCAACGGCTGCACGATATCCCGCTTGGCATGAAGCTCCAGTGCTCGGGTTACCGCTTTGACATAGGGCTCTGAATGCAGCCCTCCCAGATCTATAATATCCTGTTTACTCATATACAAAAGGCTGTGATCCTGAACGGTACTCATATCTGATCGCTCCTCCGAGATAAATTTTATATATTCTTGATCAATTGGCTTGGCGGTAATTGATTGACCCATTGCTCGTCATACACACTATCCAGATAACGTTCTCCACGATCTGCAAAGACTGTGACTACCTTGGTTGAAGGCCGCAAAGTCGGAACCAGCTTCTCCAGTGCAGCAACCAGTGATCCGGAAGAACCTCCTGCAAAAATGCCTTCCCGTTCCAGCAGCTTCTGACAGCCCAGCACGGATTCCCGATCATCCACATGAATCACCTGGTCAATCTCGTTCGGGCTGAATAACTCAGGGACCCGATTGGCGCCGATGCCTGGCAATTCACGCTGACGGGATGGTGTGCCAAAAATGATCGAGCCGACGGCATCAACGGCCACGATCCGCGCATGCGGATTTGCTTCTTTCACGCGGCGGGATATGCCCAGAATGCTTCCTGTCGTACTCACTGCACACACCAGTACGTCAATCTGTCCATCCATTTGCTCCACAATCTCCTGACCTGCCCCATGATAGTGAGCCTGCCAGTTCAAAGGGTTGGCATACTGGTTGATCCAGTAACCTGCCGGGTCCTGACTGGCCAGTTCCTTGACCCTGCGAATGCGGGATTGCAAATAACTTCCGTGTTCGTCAGGTTCAGTCACCATGTCAACCTGTGCCCCGAGGAAGGTTATCATCCTCAGATTCGTCGATGTGATTTTCGGATCAACCACACAGGTGAATTTCAGTCCATATCGTTTGGCGGTTAATGCAAGACCAATTCCCAGATTTCCCGAAGTGCTCTCGATGAGATGTGTATCCGGTTTGATCGTTCCGTCTCGCAGCCCCTGCTCGATAATATATCGTGCAGGTCGGTCTTTCATGCTGCCGCCGGGGTTCATCATTTCCAGCTTGGCATACACCGATGCTCCTGAAGATCCGAACAGGGAATTCAAGCGAACCAGTGGGGTTTGACCGATACAATCGATAATGGAATCCGCAACTTTAAGCGAGCGATCCTTGATTTGCAGGGTACTTTGTTCCACGTGTTTACACCAGCTTTCTGGGCATATTGTTGTCCACTAGCGCCTTGTTGATAATGATTATCATTTTCAAAATTGGACACAGGGCCTATTATGCATATCCTTTTTTTTCCTGTCAACACTAAAATTTTTGGAAAGTTTTTGAATAAATTAAGATTGACATTGAGAATCATTCTTGATAATCTGATCAGCAATTGGTTTCAAATTGCCAAAATCAAGGGGGTGAAGTGAATATATGCTGTCTCAAATGGCATGGAAACAGAGCGTCCGCATTTTGTGGGGTGGACGCTTTCTTTCCAGTGCCGGGCTGACAGGAATCAGCCCTTTTATACCGTACTACATGGAGCATCTGAACGCAGGAACGCCGGAAGAAGTGCTAATGTGGACAGGTCTGTCTGTATCTGCGCCTGCTTTATCCTATGCTCTTCTGACCCCTTTTTGGGGTAAGATCGGAGATCGCTGGAGTCGTAAATGGATGGTTGTCAGAGCGCTGGTTGGACTGGCCCTTAGCATGTTTCTAATGGGCATGGCCCAGACGCCCTTTCAATTCTTTTTGTTCCGTCTCTGTCAGGGGGCTTTCGGTGGCATATCCGATGCGAGCAGTGCATTTGTGGGAACCCATGCCCCTGACCAAAAGCAGGGATCTGCGCTTGGACAGTTAGAGCGGGCATCGGCAGCAGGCCTGCTCGTTGGACCACTGCTTGGAAGCATATGTGTAAACGCATGGGGAAGTCGTCCGCTATTGTTCATTACAGCCTCGTTGACGTTGAGTTTTGCTGTGCTAGCCTCGTTGGTATTAACGGGCGCGACGACGCATCGGACTCGTACGGCCAAGAACAATAATCAAGTATCTCCTGTGGAACAGCACCAGCCTTCGGTGGCTATGTTGAATAACCATGAAAAAAACAGGGACAAAAGCGGAATTATGCATGCCTTCGTTTCGCTGATTACCCATCCCATTGCAAGAAGGTTAGTTATCGCAGGCATTATTTTCAAGCTCGTGGATTTTGCAACGTTTACGATGTTCACCCCTTTTATTCGTGAAATCGTCCCTTCGTCTGGTGCTGCTGCGCTTACGGTCGGGGTTCTGCTCGCAATGTCATCGGTTGGGGAAATGGCTGGCGCATCGTGGTGGGGTAAGCGAAACGACCGATACGCTCCCGAACGCAATCTCCGACTGGCTGGCTTGTTATGTGGTTTGTGCTTGCTTGCACATACGCTGCCATTCGGGGTGGCCTGGCTGCTCGTTGTACGTTTTCTGCAAGGGTTCTTCTACAGTGCCCTATTGCAGACGGTTATGCTCAATGTGCTGAAATCCTCCACCGATCAGAATCGTGGGGTGCGCATCGGAGCGACCAACAGCATGTTAATGGCTGGTCAGATTGCCGGACCGTCCATCGGAGTCCTGATCGGGGGGATCTGGGGAATTCCAGCCGTATTCCTTGTCATGGGAACAGTCATGCTTATCGCTTCGCTTGCTGTGCGCCGCCCAGCGATTCATAAGCGGAAAGCTCCCGTACAACTGCCGCTCCAATAAATTGTGAAAGGATGATAATCAATCATGACCAAGGATAATGTCACCATCGATCGATCCCGGCAGACTTCGTATCCTTCTGCAATTTCCCCAAGCCGGCTTGCCCATCAGGAAACGCTAAGCCGTATGTTGAACGCCTATCTGCGAGAGACCGAGCAGCATGATCCTTATATTCGGCTTGCCACCAATCCAGATCTTTCGCTGGTTATTAAGCTTCCGCGAACAAATCAGAGGATATTTGGCAATCTGCTTCATCGTTCCGCCGCTGGACATCATGTTTATGGCGACAAGTTTCACATCGCAGAATCAGAAGAGGCACAGCCCGATGGCTGGAGAGAGCTTTCTTTTGAACAAATAACGACGCTGTTACTCGATGAAATATCATCCGTGGAACCCAATCTTGATGTCCGCATGTTGAAACGAACAGAGCTGGAACAAATGGTTTACAACAGTTTGGAGCATATGACCTCCTATCTGGAGCATGCGCTGAATTCACCATCTCCTGTAACATTGGATTTTCGCTATCTGGAACAGACACTATTATGCGGTCATCCGTTTCATCCCACTCCGAAAAGTCTGGAGGGTTTCAGTTTTTCGGATTCGCACGCCTATTCCCCAGAATTTGGTGTTAACTTTGCTCTTAATTGTTTTGCCGCAGCACCTGAACTTGTGTTGGAGGATTGGCTGGATACCGTGGATTATGGCAGCGAAGCACCCTGGGTCCCTGCTGAGATGAGCGAAGCGGCCTTGACGCACCTCCCTCCAGAATGCAGACATTACGTCCTCCTCCCTTGTCATCCCTGGCAGGCCGCTTATTTGCGGACACTTGAACCTGTAAAGTCCTTATTACAGCAAGGCAATTTAATTGATCTGGGATCTACCGGACCTGCCGTGTATCCTACCTCATCGGTCCGCACGGTTTGGAATCCGAAGGATAGCTGTTTTTACAAGCTGTCTCTTCATATTCGAATTACAAACTTTATTCGTGAGAATAATGAAGAACAGTTGCTGCGCACGCTGGATGCATCCAGGATTGTACAACAGATTCAGGATCGCTGGACGTCAGAGAAATTTCAAATTTTGCTGGAAAAAGGCTACCGGAGCTTAAAGGTACCGGAGATACCTTCGTCCACTCAGGACGCGCTGATCTCGGGATTTTCCATGATTCTGCGTGAAGCACCCGAGTCAAGCCGCTCTGCTTCAGGGGCGCCTTATGTCGTGGCCTCTCTCATGGAAGTGCTTCCCGGAGAAACCGAACCGCTGTTATTCCGGGCTGTCCAGGAAAGCCTCCAATCATCTTCGTCGCCAGATGATCGTGTACATGATGTGCGGGTGCAAACAGACTGGTATGCATGGCTTCGTCAATATCTGGAGTTGTCCATGGTGCCACTTGTGGAATTGTATGCCCAAACAGGCATTAGTCTGGAAGCTCATGTACAGAATTCCATGCTGCGTCTTGAAGATGGCATGCCTGCCGCTTTTGTGGTTAGGGATCTGGAGGGCATCAGTGTCAATCGAACCTTAGCAGAACAGCAAGGTTGGATCGATCAGGTAGTTGCTGCCAACAGTCCTGTCCTGTATACCGAGGAAGAATCACGTTATCGGTTGAAATATTATTTTTTTGTCAATCACCTCAGTCATGTGGTGCAGCGCCTGGCATATTATACAGGTCAAATGGAGCAACCTTACTGGAAAGTGGTGAGACATACATTAGAGGAGCTTCAAAAAAAGACAACCGAATCCTCGCACATTAACGACGTCATTTGCGATCTGTTGAACGCGGAGACTTTACCCGCCAAAGCCAACTTTCTCAGCCGGTTCCATCAGCGTGGTGAAACGCCGTTATACGTTAACATTCCCAATCCAATGAGGTAAGGAGATTTCTCTTATCTGTGCAAGTTCATTCAGGAGTTCATTCAGCATTACTCCCAAGTCTCCAATTATTCGCATACCAAAAAACGGCCTTGGAGAACAACATACGCTTGTTCTTCAAGAGCCGTTTCCTTCTCTCTATTCATGTTTCGGGCCATTTCCCGATTCATTCTTTGTTTCACTTCTAATCAAAACTGTTTTTTCATTCGAACTCATCGCCTCTTACCTTGGCAAACACCATCAGATCCACCAGCGTACCTGTACTGTCACGACGCATCTTCCGCAATATTCCTTCCAGCGTATACCCTGCCCGCTCAGCCACCTTGGCACTTCGTACATTGCGTGCATCGCAGCGAATTTCCAGCCGGTTTGCCTCCAGATAAGTTATTGCAAAGTGCTCAATGCCTCTGACTGCTTCTGTCATGAGACCCTCACCAGCACGCGAAGTTCTAATCCAGTAACCGATCTCGAAACAGCGTGCATTCCAGTCTATTCGATGCAGTCCGCTGCTACCTACGAATTCATCCGTAAATCTGTCACGTAAATGAAGCATCATGTCGGTACGCTCCAGAAATTGCAGTCTGGCTTTGCGAACAGTCGCTTCCGATTCCTCCAATGAAGGTATGTTCTCGGCAAAAGGCAGCCACAAACGCAATTGTTCCGCACTTTCCCGGATTGCTTCATTCACTGCCGCTCCATCTCCCCACCTCGGGGCACGAATGGTCAATCGCGGTGTATCAAAGCTTTCGGGAAAGGACAGCATTAACGGATTAATTGAAGCCGAATTGGTCATGCAATCTACTCCTCCACCTGGAATATGGAGTCAATGATAAGCGGCAAGTTATCCCTCACGGATACAGCACCAAATACCGAGCGGGCGTGCACACCCTGTTCTCCGAACACATCCAGCATCAGATCTGAGAAACCGTTTAACACTTTATGGTGCTCCTCATACGAGGCCGTAGCATTGATGAACCCCTGCACCTTGACCACCCGCTTCACCCGATCCAGCGAACCTAGCACTTCCTGAACGACAGCCAATACCTCGAATGGCAGCATTTCGGGCAAAATCATATCCCTGCTCTGTTGTAAACTCCTCCCCGAGTTTGCCACGCTCTCGCGTATCGGGCCCTTTACCGGACACATACATGATTCCGTTAACAATCACCGCATTGGCATACTTCGCCGCAGGCGCACTTGCCTGAGGTAACACAATGCCCAATTTGTCTAATCTGGTCTGTATCATCGGCTTCCCCCTTATGTAGAAAAATGTCCTTACAAGCTAAGATTATAAATCTATGAATTTATTCCCAATTTGGTTAAATCTCAATATACTCCCGTTCCTCTTGAACCGCAAGATGCAAAATCGCTTGAATCGGGATTTCCCTTCTATTGCAGCTGACAAGCCGTTTACATAGCGAATGATCTGGAGCAATTGGAAAGGAAATCGTCTGATCCTTGATCAGCCGGGGAAACGGAAGGATGATGAGATAACCCGGTTTAAACAACATGGTCCATGACGTAAGAACCCCCTTTCTTCCTGTATTTGGATATAGATGTAGAGCACCCTTGTATGTTACTATATAGAACTCCATTCTCAAATTGGAAATGACTAATACATAAAAAGGACACAACATGAGTACAAAAACACGACATATTATTCTGATTTTATTCACGATCATTCTGATTATTGCATCTATCTTTTTCCACAAGTATCGTGAACTCAAACATCGCATCGAGTCTTCTGCTGACTTCTCTTACCGCAGTGTAATCCTGGAAAGTATCCATTATAAAAAAGAGCTGGATCGATATATCAAAAGCAACAAAACAACAGATGAAACAAATCTGAGTGTTTATACGAACAATATCAAGAACGCTTTCGATTATTATGGGCTCATTACGAATATGGTCGATGGCACGGCAGAAAGGTTATATCTGGAGAGAAGTGATCTCTTCCATCAGTACTGGTACATGGTTCCTCCAGACTATGCAAAACTATCATTGAAAGAACTCCAAAAGGTAAGTGACAAAACAAACATCATTATTAAGGAACTCCAGCGATTAAAATAAACATGATAAGGCTTGTTCCATATCCATTTTTATACCTATAACTATACCTATTTCTATATAGCAGCCCACCCTATTTCAGCACTCCCATCGAGCCTGTTTCTCTATACTCCTGCCGATATGTCCGCGGTGACACCTGAACCGTCCGCTTGAACATTTTCCCGAAATGTGAAAAATTGCTGAATCCCGCTCGCAGGGCGATCTCCGTTACGGAATCCTCGGTTTCACGCAGCAAGCGCTGCGCCTCCTTCACCCGAAGCAGGTTGAGGTAATCGCTGAACGTGAAACCAGTGGTTTGTCTGAACAAACGACTGAGATAATGAGGGCTGATTCGAAACAATGCAGCAACCTTAGACAACGATATAGCCTGCTGATAGTTATCGTTGAGATAACGTACCACCGCCTGTGCCTTGGGGTGCAGAACCGGCTCACTATCAGCCGAGTGGATAGTGCCCAAATGTTGATTACGATAAGCAAACAGCAGTAATTCAACGGATCGGTGACGCAGCAGCAGACTGCTTCCAGCTCTGGTATGGACCATCTCATCAATCATTTCACTGACCATTCGGCCCGCAGTTTCACTTACCTGTGAAGGAAGGCTCAAAATGGGATTATCCCAGCCGAATGGCTCCTTTAGCCCCTCAGCGAGCTCAGGTGAGATGGCCAATTGGGTGAACAGCTCCGGCTTGATATACAGAACAATCCGATCATGGTCAGGTCTACCACTCTCCATCGTTTTATGAACGGTATTTCGATCGATGAATACGAAATCTCCGGCTTGGACCCGGTAGGTTCGGTCCTTTATGAAGTATATCCGCTCACCTGATAGCAGGTAGTACAGCTCGTAATGGTCGTGCAGATGGTCATCGGTCATGGAGAAATAACCAATGCGACGATCATATTCAATATTCAAATATCCGGTGGGATCATTGTAATCTGCCCGAAATGTCTGAGTCATGCCGCTGCCCCCTTTGCTTGAATTATAGCAAAATAAGCGGTATTTGAAAGCGATTACGCACAAAAAGCGGCGAAAGAAGTTCTCTCTTGTTATACTCTAGATCTATATTCAAGGAGGCGATAGAATGGGTAACAAAAAACGCTACGTATTGGTCGGAACAGGCGGCCGTGCTGAATTTTTCTATGGAGCATTAGCCCAAAATTTCAGAGAAACATCCGAACTCGCAGCTTTTTGTGATATTAACCAGACCCGCATGAATTACGCCAATCAGCTGCTGAGGGAAAAATATAAATACAATGAGGTCCCTACCTATACTGCAGATCAGTTCGACCAGATGATTGAGAACGAGAAGCCGGACTTCGTCATTGTTACCAGCATTGACCGCACCCACCATAAATACATCATTCGGGCAATGGAGCTTGGTTGTGATGTTGTGACCGAGAAGCCGATGACCATCGATGAGCACAAATGTCAGGATATTCTAGATGCTGTCAAGCGGACTGGACAAAATATACGCGTCACCTTTAACTACCGTTACGCACCGCACCATACCAAGATACGGGAACTGATTCAGAATGACACCATCGGGAAAGTGACTTCGGTCCACTTCGAATGGCTGCTGAATACCCGTCACGGTGCAGATTACTTCCGCCGGTGGCACCGGGACAAGCGCAATAGTGGCGGACTGCTCGTACACAAATCCACCCATCACTTTGACTTGGTCAATTTCTGGATCGGTTCGCAGCCTGAGACCGTTTTCGCATTCGGTGATCTCATGTATTATGGTCGAGAGAACGCGGAGGAACGAGGCATAACGCAGTTTTACACTCGTGCAACCGGCAACCCGCTTGCGCAAGAGGACCCTTTTGCCCTGCATCTGGATTCGGATGCACATCTCAAAGCCATGTATCTGGATGCTGAGCCGGAAGACGGCTACCAGCGAGATCAAAGCGTATTCGGAGATGGCATCAACATCGAGGATACGATGGGCGTTCTTGTCCAGTATCAGAACAAAGCCATTTTGACCTATTCACTTGTTGCATACCAGCCGTGGGAAGGGTATCGCATCGCCATTAACGGTACCAAAGGCCGGATCGAAATGAACATTGTGGAACAATCCTACGTTAATTCGCTGGGTGACAAAAACCTAGAAGGTGCATTGATTGGGAAAACACTGCGAGTCCTTCCGATGTTTGATGCCCCCTATGAGGTTCAAGTCGAGGAAAAAGAAGGTGGACATGGCGGAGGCGATCCTGTACTTCTGAATGATCTGTTTGGAGAGCCTGCGGAAGATCCATACCACCGCGCTGCCAACCAATTGGATGGAGCAAGATCTATCCTGACCGGAATTGCAGCCAATCGCGCCATCGCAACTGGATTGCCTGTTCGCATCAACAATCTGGTCCGTTTCTAGGAACGAAGACCGCTCCAACCTCACATAATTCAAAGGCTGCGTTTATTACGCAGTCTTTTTTTCCATTGGAACAACGGTCTTGAAGCCTATTCGATTAAGGAGGTACCCATGTTTTTCTCATTAAAAAGCCGCTTGATTGCCTTTATCGTTGTGCTCTTCGTTCTCTGTTTTGGCACGCTCTCCTTCCTACTCTTTAAGGAGTCACGTACCGTAATCCGCTCTTACATTGAATCCTCTGCTCTTGAGAAGATGGAGGAATACGGCTCCTATGTCGATATGGTTCAAATGCAGATCTATGATGCAGCCTCTCTTGTTTTCAACAGCGATATCGCCAAGAACTGGGATAACGCGATGAGTGACCCCAACCTTCCTGAAGGGGAAAAGATGCTTGTCAATCTGGCGATGAGCCGATTTCTAACCCAGGCTACGAACAGCTACACCAGTATCTCCGATGTATCCATCTATCGACGAAATGGGCTGCGGATTGGCAGTGAGAATCAAGTAGCGACTGACCCTCTCTTTTTGCAAGAATCATGGTACAAAAACTTCTTCATCTCTGGAAACCACTGGCTGCCAGCACATACCGATCAACATGAAAACATAAGGGATCACGGCAATCCGGTAGTCAGTCTGCTGATGCCCCTCGGGACCTTTCACCATGCTACAGCCCAGAATGTAATGAAAATTAATGTCAGCGAATCTTACTTTCTCGAACCGCTTAATCGAATCCATCTGGCCGAGAGCAGCACTATGTTTCTACTGGGCGAACAAGGAAGCCCTATCCTTTCCCAGCAGACCAATCAGCTTGGTGCCGGAGCTTTAGCAGAAATCGATCACATTCGAAACAACTCGCTCAAATCGGGTGTGGTGTACCTGAACAACGATGAAGGACAGCGTGACATTCTGGTATACAAAAAGTTGGGGCGTACGGGCTGGATGCTGGCTGGTCTGGCACCGGAAAAAGAGCTGTATTCCTCACTTCATAAGCTCCAAAGTACCATTCTGGTGGTCACCATTGTTCTAATTATCGTCTCTTTGTTGGCCGCTGCATGGCTCTCTTATGGCGTCACCAAACCTTTAACTCGACTGGTACTAGCCATGAGACAGGTACAGCGCGGTGCATTCGATCAGGCAGAGTCCCTTCTTCCCCCGGACAAAAATGTAAAAAGTGAAGTCAGTTACGTCATCTCCACTTTCCGCTACATGATCAGCCGATTACGTAAGCATATCCAGAACGAGTTCGAGTTGAAGCTGCTCCGCCAGCAAGCGGAGTATAAAGCGCTGCTCATGCAGATTAATCCCCATTTTATGTTTAATACACTGGAACTGGTCAGCAGTCTCGCTATGCAGCGCCGAACAGATGATACGGTACAGGTTATTGAGGACCTGGGCAAAATGATGCGATTCTCCATGAATACAAGTGACGACAGAGTAGAGCTTACAGAGGAACTGACTTATATCCGCCACTATATCTCCATTCTGCAAACCCGTTTCGGTCATAAGCTGGACATTACTCTTACACAGGAAGGCAGGATGAATTCCCTGGTCATCATCAAATTTATTCTTCAGCCGCTGATTGAGAATGCCGTCAAATACAGCTTCCAGCATAAGACGACAGCAGAGGTACACATCCGGATCTCCAGACGAAATAACCGCCTTCATTTCAACATTTCAGACAATGGGCCCGGGATTCCAACCGAAATCATCCAGAAAATTCATGATCCTGTTGAACCATCTCAGCTGGAACCTTTATTGCGAAGCCAAAGCTGGCACATTGGACTCGGAAATGTGGTTGCACGCTGCCGTTTGCATTACGGTGCCCTGTTTGCGATTCAGATCAAGAACGGAGAACAAAACGGCACAAGTATGGAACTGATTCTACCCGCACAGGAGGAATATGATGTACAACGTATTGATCGCAGATGACGAGATCGAAGTTCGAGAAGGACTGAAATTGAAAGTGAACTGGAAAGAACTAGGCTTTGTCATTTCAGGTGAAGCGGCAAACGGCATCGAAGCCGAAGAGCTTCTGAAAGCTGAACATTTTGACTTGTTAATTACAGACATGAACATGCCTGTCATGGATGGCGTGCAATTGCTGGACATTTGCCGAAGTCTTAATCCTTCCATTCAGATTATGATCATCACTGGATATGAAGATTTCCACTATGCCAGAGCAGGTGTGCGCAGCCAGGCCATGGACTATTTGCTGAAGCCTGTAACCCGGGTTGAATTGAAAACCACTTTAAATAAAATCAAAGATGAGTTGGATAAAAAGAAACAGCTGCACGGCGATTCCGAAAGGATACAATGGCGTCTCTCCCAGTATTACAAAGAAATGAAGCAACGTTTCCTGCTTGATCTGGTTAGGGGACATCGCCACCCACCTTCTTCACTGCCAGAGCGAATACGGCTGTTTCATCTGGAATACTGGCAGGATCACAGCGTCTGTTTCATCACCGCTGGCATACGAGACTCCGGTATACAAACTGCATCAGTGGGGCGTGTTCCCGAAACGCTCCACCTTCCCTTCGAGCTGCTTTGTTACGAGATGGCCCAGTCCTATCCTGATAACGTGCAAGTGTTCCATGACGGAGCCCACCCTGGAATTATGCATTTCATAACATTGGAAGGTATTCAGCACGAATTTGCTCAGCAGATCACAGCACAGACCCGCTCTGTCTTAACGATGGATGTACAAGTTGGATTGGGATTGTCTGTGTCTGGGTTTGAGCGCTGGAAAGAAGGCTATATTCATTCCCTATTGGCATGGAACTCTGCTGGACGCAAAGGTGCACAGGATCATGTGCCCGTTGTAGATCATAGTCCATTACTGCCAGAGGAAACCAACCGCATGCTGCATCGTTGCCTCATTCGTGGAGAGCTGGATTCCTTCCGCAGCGTGATTCGAAAGGAGCTTGCTGACTCATTTCGGATATCCACTTCCCATATGATCCGAAGCCTTTTTCAAATTTCATTATTGTTCGAACAGGAATCCTCGTGGATTTCCCCGGAATGGGTGCTTTGGCTAAAGACTCCAGACCAGGCAGAACTATTGCTGATGCATTGGGCGGAAGATTTCGTGAAGCAACAGCAGCCAGCCGAGGTTGGAGAACATACGGTCATTGAATCAGCCAAACAATATATCGAGGAAAATTACATGCTGGAACTGACATTAACTTCGTTAGCTGAGCAATATAACTACAACTCTACCTATTTTTCAGAGATATTCAAAGAAGCTGCCGGCATCTCATTTATTCAATATGTAACCGAGGTGCGAATGAAACATGCCGTACGTTTACTGAAGGAAACCCAACTAACCGTTTGGGATGTTACAGAGCTGACAGGCTTCCGTTCCCCAAGCTATTTCAGTTCAAAATTCAAAAAAATGTTCAACATAAGTCCTTCAGATTATCGTTTGCTGCATTCCGAAAAAATTGATAATCATGATCCGAAGAAATGAGATTCCGGCTTCTCCGCCTCCCCTGTATGATGAATTTACCAAGAGAATCGCCGCATTTATTGTAAGCGGATTCAAATTTGGGGTGATCACGAATTCACATCCAATCCTGAAGGGAGGCCTATGATGAGAAAGCTGTCCAAACCGTTATACGGCCAGCAGAATGTAACAGCCTATTTGTTTCTGCTGCCCTGGCTCATCGGACTTTTCTGTCTGACACTCGGACCGATGGTTGCGTCGTTCTACCTGTCCTTGACAAAATTTAATTTGTTATCATCACCAACGTGGACGGGGCTCAGCAACTATGTCCAGATTTTTACCGAAGACGATACCTTTCGCAGATCTTTGGGGCTAACGTTTTATTATGTATTTCTATCCGTTCCGCTTAGGCTTGCCTTTGCCCTGCTAGTGGCAATGGCGCTGAACAAAGGGATTCGTGGGCTCGGCTTATACCGGACCGTGTATTACATCCCTTCCCTACTGGGAGGCAGCGTCGCTATTGCGATCGTCTGGCGTCAGATTTTCGAAGGAAGCGGCTTGGTCAATCAGTTTCTGAGCTGGTTCGGAATCACCGGACCCGCCTGGATTGCCCATCCCGATTATGTGGTCTATACGATCATCACACTCTCTGTATGGCAATTTGGTTCGGCCATGGTTATTTTCCTGGCTGGCCTAAAGCAAATTCCAGCCGATTTATATGAAGCTTCGGACGTAGACGGGGCCGGAAAGGTACGCCAATTCTTTGGCATCACACTCCCGATGCTCTCTCCTGTTATTTTTTTCAACCTGATCATGAGCATGATCAATTCGTTTCAAGCCTTTACACCCGCTTATGTTATCGGGGATGGACGCGGAGGCCCGCTCGACGCCACCATGTTCTATACCTTGTACCTGTATCTGAAAGGCTTCTCGTTCTTTGATATGGGTTATGCTTCCGCTCTGGCGTGGATCATGCTGGTCATTATCGGGGTATTCACCGCAATTGTCTTTCTCACCTCGAAATTCTGGGTGTTCTACGGCGACAATCAGGAAGGGAGATAGTACACATGCCACTAAAGCGACGTTTGGTTCAAGCCGGGAGGCATGCCGCCATTATCCTCTTCGGTCTACTGATGTTGTATCCGGTGTTATGGTTAATTCTCAGTTCGTTTAAACCAAATCATCTCATCTTCACGAGTAGCAGCCTGATTCCAACCAGCTTCACTCTTGATCATTTTGTGAATGGGTGGAAAGGATTGCAAGGGTTGTCGTTTGGCCGCTTCTTCGGCAACTCGGCACTGATCTCCGTCATGAGTGTGTTGGGAAATGTGATTTCTTGTTCCCTTGCAGCCTACGCCTTTTCCAGATTGAAGTTCAAGTTCAAAGGCCTGTGGTTCAGCATTATGCTGGTCACCATCATGCTTCCTTACCATGTAACCTTGGTACCTCAGTACATTCTGTATAACGAGCTGCATTGGATTAATACGTATTTCCCGCTCATTCTACCCAAGTGGCTGGCACAGGATTCCTTCTTCATTCTGCTCATGGTTCAATTCATCCGTGGTATCCCACGGGAGCTGGACGAGAGCGCAACCATTGACGGTTGCGGGCAATCGCA
The DNA here is from genome assembly GCF_014844075.1 of Paenibacillus sp. JNUCC-31. Classification (NCBI taxonomy): domain Bacteria; kingdom Bacillati; phylum Bacillota; class Bacilli; order Caryophanales; family Paenibacillaceae; genus Paenibacillus; species Paenibacillus sp. JNUCC31. Next base: position 6,416,879 of record NZ_CP062165.1, on the reverse strand, counting down.
GATTTTTTTCAGAATCGTGGTGCCCCTTCTCGTTCCTGCCCTGATCACAACAGCGATCTTCACCTTTATCTGGAGCTGGGATGACTTCTTTAGCCAGATGATCTACCTGAGCAAAATTGATCTGTTTACCGTACAGCTTGGGATTCGGTCGTTGTTCGATCCATCGGGACAATCGGATTGGGGCGCACTGCTCGCCATGTCCACGCTGTCTCTGCTGCCTGTGACCATTATCTTTCTGGTATTTCAGCGTTATTTTCTTGAGGGGATTGCAACGACTGGCCTGAAGTGATTACGAAAATACGTACAGACGCAATAAACGTACAACAGATATTATGTTTTTCATTATCCATCGTCAGGGGGATTTCTCATGTTCAAACGATTAATGATCACTGTTATAGCTTCACTCCTGTTATTGGTGACTGCCTGCTCTGGAACGGATCATACCGGTGCTGATAAGCAGACAGGAACGAAGACCGCTGAAGGCGGGCAAGTCGAATTGCGCATGATGTGGTGGGGCGATCAAAAACGGGCAGATATTACGAATGAAGCCCTGAAGGTTTTTCAGGAGAAACATCCGAATATTAAAATTGTAGGTGAGTTTGCGCCTTCCTCCGGATATTTTGACAAGTTGAATACACAGTTGGCATCGGGCACGGCACCGGATATTTTCTTCCTTGGGGGTAATGTGGTTGACTACGCCAAGAAGGATGTGCTTTTGAACCTGGACCCTTATGTCGGTAATGAACTGAATCTGGACGGCATGGATGCCACCATGGTTGAGTATGGGCGTCTTGATGGAAAGCTGCAGCATATTTCCGCTGGTGCAAATGCACGGGGCATTGTCGTTAATCAGGCGCTGTTCGATCAAGCGGGAATCCCTTTGCCCGCTTCGGATTGGACTTGGGAAGATTATGCTGCAATCAGCAAAGAGCTGTCCGACAAACTCGGGAAGGGCTATTATGGAACCTATAATTTCACGGTTGACGGTATGGACATCTTTTTGAAACAACGCGGCAAACAGCTGTATGATATGAAGAACGGCACGCTTGGATTTGCAAAAGAAGACATTTTGGAATGGTTCACTTACTGGGAGCAGGCTTCCAAATCCGGAGGTGTGGTCACGCCTGAATTGCAGGTTTCCAATCCACCGGATGATACGAGTAAATCCTTGCTTATTACGGGCAAGGCGGCTATGAGCCTGCTTCCTTCGAATCAATTGGCTGCTTTCCAGAGTCTCACGGAAGATAAGTTAATTCTTTTGCCTGTACCAAGGGGTCCAAAAGGAACTGGGGTTGTATTTGAATCCAGTCAGGGGTTGTCCGGTTATGCGAATACCAAACATGCAAAAGAAGTCGCGATCCTGATGGATTTCTGGATTAATGATCCGGATGCAGCCAAAATTCTCGGCAACGACCGCGGCGTGCCCGTTACGGAAGCCAACCGCAATCTGCTTCAGCAAGAAGCGGGACCTGTTGAGGAGATTGTATATAATTACACCAGCTTTGTATCTGAAGCTACGAAAACGGAGCCTTTTGACGTGAGCTATAATCCTCCGGGATTCGCTGAATTCTCCAAGTTGGCCCAGACAACCAATCAGGAAATCGGCTTTGGCCGAAAAAGTGTGGAGCAAGCCGTGACGGACTTCTATAATGGCACCGTGCGAATCTTTGAATCCAATCAATAAATAACCGCTAGCTATAAGGAGGTCGACATGACAGAAGCCCTGCTGAACAAGCTGCGTCAGATCTCGATCCACGATCATGTGCAGCCAGGTAAACCGGAAGATCAAAAGTTAATACAGGAATGGCAGGCGTCGGGTGTTCGATTCGCGGCATCCGGCGGACGACTGGAAGCGACTTATTATTCCGCATTGGAGAAGTTACTGAATTGCATTGTGCCCTTGGACGGCAGTGAGCCCATTCTTCAGGAAGGTGGCATCTATCTGGGCTGCTGGCTGGAGAGTACCGGCACCATTAATGCCCAGCTGCTGTCACGTCTGATTCCTTCTGTATCGGAAACAACCTACCTGGCTTTTGCCCAACACCAAAGAGAAGATGGGTTGCTGCCTTATAAGCTAACGGAGAACGCCCCTTCCTTCCGCCAGATTCAGCTCGTTACACCCTTGGCACGAAGCGTATGGAATCACTACCAGCTTCATGGAAAGAACCGAGCCTTCCTGAAGACCATGTACAAAGCCATGGTACGCTATGACGAATGGATTGCAACGTATCGCAATACCCGAGGGACCGGCTGTGTGGAGGCTTTTAGCACCTTTGATACTGGGCATGATCTGTCCCCCCGCTTCTGGCATGTTCCGGATACACCATATAAGAATGATGCCGCATCGTATCATCCGGACTCTCCTGTTCTGCCTTTTTTGGCACCAGACTTAACCGCCAATATCTATTGCCAGCGCAAGTACTTATCACGTATGGCCGAGGAGCTCGGAGAGTCCGGTGAAGAGTGGAAAGCAAAAGCGGAAACCAGTCTGGAAAGTCTTTTCCGTTACTGTTATGACGAAGAAGACATGTTCTTCTACGATCGGGATCGCAATGACGAATTGGTCAGGGTACAGTCCGATGTGCTGCTGCGTGTGATGGCCTGCGAGGTGGGCGACCGTGAATGTTTTGATAACATGCTGCGCCGGTATTTGCTGAACACAAGCAAGTTTTTTGCCAAATACCCGTTTACCTCCATATCGATGGATGATTCACGGTTCGATCCATTTTCTTCTTATAACAGCTGGGGTGGAGCGTCCAACTTCCTGAGTCTGATCCGTGCACCGCATGCCTTTGAATATCACCATCGCTATGTGGAATTGACCTGGGTACTGCAACCCATCTTGTCTTCCTTCTCCAAAGCAAAGCGTTTTGCGCAGGCTTTAAGCCCATGGACCGGGGAGGAGGGTTTTACCGAAAACTATTCCCCCTCCATTCTTTGCCTGCTGGATTATGTGGAACGGTTATGTGGGATCATGCCGGTTGGGTCGGACCAACTGTGGTTTACCGGTCTTCTCCCCATCGACATGGATCATGGCGAAGAAGTCACAGGTCATACGGCGTATAGCCGCACGGTGAACGGGGTGCATTTTGAATTGGTGAACACACCAGAACGGGTAATGGTATATCAGGGTGGTAACGTTCTAATGGAAGGGCCAGCAGGAATTCGGCTAATAACCGATCGGAGCGGACATTTGAATGGCATCATCGGAATGAGCGTACGCACCATTGAAGGGGAACTCACGTATCTGGGAGAGACCATTCCAATCCGAATCAAAGGAAATGAAATGCAAAGATATTCAGACGGAGTGTTAAAAACAGAGCGGGATATCGGTATGATCTTTCCCTCCTATCGTTAGCACAAAAAGCGCAAGCTGCCGGGAAAGAACCCTTGCACTTGCGCTTTTTTATTTCATACCCTGAAGATCTATCAGTAAGGAAGGAATACCCATGTTGATTGGCAACTACGACCTTTTGCAGACCCGAATGAATCCACCTGCTATGCTTTACGTTCCCACGCAGGGTGGCGATAGAATTCAATCGTATCAATATAGTTTACCGTGTATTTCTGCTCAACCTCAGACAGTTCCAGCAGCTTTCGATCGATTTGTTTCAACCCCATGACCACATCATGCCGAAGCAGGTCCATTGCAATTTTGCCTACGAAGCCGCCTTCCATCTCTTGATGTTTATTCCGAAATTCTTCGTTATATATAAGTTCCGGTGTAAACGAAGCTTCAACAAATGCATTGACGAGCGTAAGCTCATTACCTTCCATCTGTACTGCGATATAATAATTGCCACGCTCATCCCGAACGAGGTCTTTATACATTTCCACGATCAAACGGATCACTCCCCATATCTTAAGTTGTAAACGGGTTATACATAATGAACATGGGCGCCAATTTGCTCACCTCTTGATCTCGTCCATTCATATAGTAGGTATAAATGGCGAACGGAGGAGTACTTATGAACTGGCACCAGCTTCATACAGGAAAAACACTACAACAGCGCCTGAGCGAATTACAGGGGCATCTGGCCGAATTGAATGCCCCGCTGTCCGGTTTGGAGCCGGGAATAATCAGCAAAGTATACCCACGCAACTTCATCAAAGTGAATCGGCAATTATTCGTTCCACTTAGTCTAAATTCCATTCGTGTATTCGATATCCCCCGAACACGACGGGGCATACGGGTGGGCATTCGTACCATTTTCCCTTCCCGGAATGCATTTAACAATATACGCCTTGTCGGTGTAGGAGTGGATTACCTTGAATTGCAGGGAAAAGGTAAATTCTCCTCCCGTATTCTCTTCCCTCTAACACGGGTCGAATCGATTTATCGCCCAACGAACCATAAAAAGAAATAGCTTGGATAAGACATCGGTCCCGTCCAAAACCTTTATAAACCCTTCCCTTCCGAATTATACCCCAAACATCCCCTGTCTGCTTAACTATCGTGGTTATGACAAAAAGCGGTGAGAATACAGAAGCTTCTCTGTGTCTCACCGCATCGCCTTTACTTGCTAATGAAATCAGCATTACATCGTTAATTAGATACCTGTCCATACATCCTTCGCGTAACGACCATCCTGCTGCAAACGTTCCAGCCATTCTTCGGCTTGATCCAGCGAGTTGCCACTGATGTCAGCATAAGCCTTCTTGAGTGTTGCCTCAACATCAGGTGCCATCTTGCTGCCATCGCCGCAGATATACAAATGTCCGCCCTGCTCAAGTATAGGAATCAATTGACGTGCATCATCTCTCATCAGATGTTGTACATAACACTTCACTTCCCCCTCCACACGGGAGAAGGCGGTATGAAGCTGAACAAGCCCCTCATGTTGAGCGGTTTCGAGTTCATTTTTATACAAATAATCATGTTCCGGGTTGCGACATCCAAAATACAGATGGGCTTCACCAACCTGCTGACCTTGTTGCTTCATTACCCGTCTTGCCTGCAGGAAACCACGGAATGGAGCCACGCCCGTACCTGGACCAACCATAATGATCGGAATCTCTGCTTTCTCTGGCAGTTCGAACCCGGACTCAGGTGTCCGTATGAACATGACTACCTCTTCACCCGGCTTCAGGTTTGCCAAATAGTTCGACGCTATGCCTTTATATTCTCCCTGGCCGCTCCAGGCTGGAGCACGTACCACGCTAACGGTAATACTGGCCTGCTCAGGCTGTACTCGCGGCGAACTGGAAACCGAGTAATAACGGGCTTTCAGAGACGGCAACAGCTCCAAAAACCGTTCGAATGGCAGTTCGCATGCCTCATATTTCACCAGGTAATCCAGCATCGATATGCGCTTATTACGGACTTCTTCCATGTAAACCGATTCATCAAGAAGTGCTTCAAGCTCCTTCTTATGTGGCGGGCATACGGTGTACGCCGCCAGTTCCCTCAGTTGGGCGCGAGTTGCTGCTTCCTGAAGCTCCACACTGTGACTGAGCAGATCAACCAGATTCACCGGTTGATGCAGTGGAAGATGAGCTGCGCTGCGACCGGATGCATCCAGAACCAAATGCTCCGTTCCGGTGAATCCGTATCGTTTTAATACCCGTTCCACGAGCTCAGGCGGATTTTGCGGTAAAATGCCTAAATGATCGCCTTCTCTATATGTCATGCCTTCAGGAAGTTTGATCTCCAGATGGCGTGTGCTGCGTTCGCTGCCCGCATCGTGAAGTTCCCGATTCTCAAGCACTTCAGCAACATGTGCATCATACGTATCCGCGAGCGGTGTTACCGCCAGTCCGCTGACAAACTGCACAGACAAGGAACTGCGTTCACTACCCGAACTTTCATTCAGCTTAATTCCCATGGTTCTTGCCAAATCCGGCCATAGTTGCTCAGTCCAATCGCTGACCTGTTTCTCAAAGTCTCCGCTGGCATCACTTTCTCCGATGGGCGATAACCGCTCTGCTCCTTTGGCAGACAGCTGTTCATCAATCAAACGGGGAATGCGCTGATACGTGCTGGCCCAGTTGTGATCCCCGCATCCCAGTACGGAGAAGCGTACGCCTTCGAATTCGCCTGCATCCGCATGTTCGATCCATTCCACAAAATCCTTCGCATTACTAGGCGGCTGGCCGTTGTAGGATGCACTAACGATGATGACGCCACCTTCTTTCGGCAGCTTGCCTACACGATCATCCAGGGCAGCTACCTCGCTGCGGAAGCCCTGATATCTGGCGGTATCTGCGATCTCACGCGCAATGCCTTCCGCAGTCCCGAGATTGGACCCATACAGGACAAGCATCGGGGTGTGATGAGCATTGGCTGTATCTGGCTCTTGTCTTTTAGTAACTGGAGTCGGCTCCTCCACGGCAACACCCGGAACAGCCATGACCGGCTGACCCCCGCGTGCACGAACACGGATCGTAAAGTTATCGGGTTTGAGTGTCAATGTTTCTTTCACTTTCAACTGATAGTCCGCATGATCGATGAATTCAAAATGCTTCAGGACCATGCCCAGCACAAGTGTTGCTTCCTGAAGGGCGAACTGCTGACCGATGCATGCCCGCTGGCCATTACCAAATGGTTTATAGGCATCATGCGGAACCTTGCTCGGATCTTCGAACCGTTCTGGACGGAATTCCTCCACATCTTCGCCCCAAGCTTCGCGGTCCCGATGCAGCTTGGGAATGAGCACACTGACACTGTCTCCTTTTTTCAAAGGATATTTCCCGTCCAGAACCGTGTCCTCCTTGGCATATAAGGAAAATGCCGGAGCCGTAGGCCACAATCGCAATGCTTCGTTCAGCACCATCCGCACATACTTCAGATTACGAACCTGATTGTAGGTCGGAACCGGATCTTTCAGAATCTGATCTGCTTCAGCTTGCGCCTTGGCGAGCTTGTCCGGATTTTTCATCAGATAATAGATGGCAAAGGACAACAAGCCGCTCGTCGTCTCATGTCCTGCAATCAGAAAGGTAATGATCTGATATCGAATATTCTCATCGTCCAGCGTTTCACCGGTTTCCGGGTCCTTGCCGCTGAGCATATGGGACAACAGATCATCTGCCCCTTCCTGGGGCTGTTCTTTGCGCTCCGCAATGATATGATCCACCAGGGAAAACATCGAACGGATATCTTGATCAAACTGTTTCTTTTTGGTAATCATCAACTTGTCTTGCAGACGCAAACGCTGCAACGAACTCATGGATTCGTCCAATGCACGTACCATGCTTGTTATGAAAGGATGCGGTTCTTCCCGGTAGAAGCTGTTAAACCGATAGTTGAATCCACATAATCCAATGGTATCCAATGTCAGTCGGGTCATATCATCCGGTACATTCACCGTCTCATCGGGGTTCAATCGTGACCATTTCTGTACGAGCTGCACAGCGAGATCAATCATTTTGTTGTGATATCCCTGCATTGCACGTTGGCTGAAGCTGGGAAGCAATACATTATGGGCTTTTTTCCAATTGGGTTCTTGTGTCCAGCTCGTAAACAGGCCATCTCCGGCAAAAGCACGAACCTTCTCCAGCGGTGCCCAGACACGCTTGTCAAATCGGGATTCATCAGATACCTCTGCCACCAATTTGTGGCCTGAAATATAGAGCTCACTTCGACCTGGAAGCTCCATTCGAAAAATCGGTCCGTATTCATCTGCAAGTTTAACCAGAGATTGTACGGGCTCGTCAAAATTCAACTGTGGCAAATTGCCTAAAGGACCAAACGTTTTGGGTTGGGGAACTGAAATTTGCGCCATGCTACTCACTCCTCTACCTTCATTTTCTGCACATTTTCACATTTAATCCAGATAACCAAAAATAAACAAGCTAGAACCAAGTGACCATAATAGTATATGGGTCAATTTTAAATAAAAAAAATGGGTTTCTTCGTTACCTCACTTTTACCCTAACATTTCCAGTCTTAATCTTCAACAGTCTCAAAGTCGTAGGACCATCGGGAAGCCATTGTTTTTGCACGGGAAAATGGCCCCCTCTTGGTCCAGTGATATCGAGTTTTTTTAGAACTTAACGAACAATTGCATTCTCGAAATAAAACGTTAAATCCAGGACCTCTTCAGCAAATCCTGAATCGCAGACTCCATCTCTAACGGTGCAACTGTAGTCTCATAGCGGCCAACCACTTCCCCGGTTCGATCCATCAGAAATTTGGTGAAATTCCATTTGATCCCGTCTCCCCGGTATAATTCGGGATGTTTCTCCTTGACAAATTGCTCCATCCATCTGCCTTCTTCCGTTTCCATATCATAACCCTGAAATGGGGCAGCTTCGACCAGATACCGAAACAAAGGATGTGTGGATTGTCCGGTGACCTCAAGCTTTTCAAACATCGGGAAAGATATATGAAAATGATTCCTGCAATAATGAGCTATTTCTTCATTACTGCCCGGTTCCTTGTGGTTAAACTGATCACAGGGAAACGCCAATATCTCCAGCCCCTGATCACGATACTGTTCATACAGCTGCTGAAGCTCGGTGAATTGTCGAGCGTAACTGCACTTACTCGCTGTGTTCACAATAAGCAGTGCTTTCCCCTCAAACACAGATAAATCGCTCATGTGCCCATCCATATAGGGGACCTGATAAGAAAATACACTCATTCGTAACGCCTCCTCTGTTCATTTTCATCTAAAATCTCTGCTGAATGGATTATACGCCCATTTCCGCGATAGGTTAAATATATAATAAATATAATTTTTATAGGAAACGCCTATATACCGTCCATATCGTACACAGATCATACAGACTGAAACGTACACAAAGAAAACTGCCCTCAGCAGACAGAGGCTGCTTCCCGGGCAGTTCGTATGAGCGACATTATTGTACATTTTTGAGAAATCAGTCATCCCATAATAAGGCCGTATACAATGCCCGGCCCATGTACCCCAATGGTCAAATCATTTTCAATATCAGAAGAACGACTGGGACCTGAAATAAAATGAATGCCTGCCGGGAGATTTTCTCTTCCCGCTTCGTCGAATCGGTTCAGCGTTTCGCCAAGTCTGGTGTAGAGCCTATTCATCGGAATAATAATAATCAGTACGGTGGGCAATAGACTGACTGAGCGTCCCTTCTCCGGTGATGACAGTACCGTAACGGAACCCGTATATGCTGTAGCATAGTCCGCCATGACCACCCCGATATCGGCCTCAGCTGCCCGGGCCTTCCAGTTCTCCTCCGCTTGGCTGTTCCAAACAGAAATCTGCACATCGGGGAGTTTCTCTTCCAATCCAAGATCCGTCAGTGCCTGTTCATTCTGGCGTATAATGTATTTCGCGCTTAATTCGTGAGATTTAGTTGCGATAAAGTCGGAAGCTTCATTAATGTCACGCACCCGGGCAATGTGAGCACCTACACTCACAAAATTATCGGTGAATGCCTGTATTCGCTTATCGATGTCCCACTCCAGCTCATTCCAGAACGCGGGTGCACCCCGAAAAGATTGGGTGGGAGCATGGCGTTGGCGTGGCCTTCTCAACTTGGAGGCGATGTCATTCATAAAGTGTTCCTGTTTCGCACGAGACTTCTTCTCCAGTTGCTCCAGCCATTCCTGATGTTCAGTGTTCATGTTGGCCGCCCCCCTCGCGTTCACGAAGAATCTGTTCCATTCGGTTCCGAATGGAAGAGTCCATCTCTGTCTGACCCTGATTCAGCTCCTCATCCAGCTTGTTCCATTGCTGCCGGAAGGAACGCTTCGCGAGGCTTGGTGCAACCCGATAACTGTTCCAGCCCTTGAGAGGCCCAAGTTTCAGTGAAATTCCGTTATTGCGTACAACGGCTTTCTGACCGATCTGTCCGAGTCGAATAGCTGTACCGAACCGTTTGGAATTGGATACAACCGCCGCAAAACCTTTCATACCTGCGCTTTCAAGCTTGTTTCCATAGCCCTTTTCTACCTTGCGTCTACGCAAATATACGAGCATATCATGCAGCGGGATTTTGACCGGACAGGCTTCATAACAGGCTCCGCACAGGCTCGAAGCACCCGCGATATCATTCCATTCCTCGATATTTCCATTTAAGGCAGGCGTGAGCACCGCTCCTATAGGTCCGCTGTAAGTTCCACCGTAAGCATGCCCGCCAATATGTCGGTACACTGGACAAGCATTCAGACAGGCTCCGCAGCGAATACAGTTCAGCAACTCCTGAAATTCAGGGTCCCCCAATTGAAGCGAACGCCCATTGTCCACAATAATAATATGCATTTCTTCCGGTCCGTCACCGTCCTCTGATCGACGAGGACCGGTTATGCCTGACATATACATCGTCAATTTCTGACCTGTCGCAGATCGTGGCAGCAGGGTTGCCATTACTTCCAGATCAGCCCAAGACGGAATGATACGCTCCATGCCCATTAAGGTAATCTGCGTCTTTGGCACGGTCGACACCATCCGGGCATTGCCTTCATTTTCAAACAGGACCATGGAACCTGTCTCCGCAATTGCAAAATTGCAGCCCGTCATGCCGATATCTGCTTCGAGAAACTTCTCGCGAAGTTTTTTGCGTACAAATCCGGCAAGTACAGTGGTGTCCGGTTCCAGAATTTCGCCCGCTTCCTTCGATAACAGCTCCGCGATCTGATAACGGTTCTTATGAATGGCCGGAATGACGATATGAGACGGGGCTTCACCTGCCAGCTGGATAATATATTCACCCAGATCGGTCTCAATCGCTTCAATGCCTGCGGACTCCAACACATGGTTGAGGTGCACTTCCTCGGACACCATTGATTTCGATTTCACCACGGTTGAAGCCTGTTTGTGAGCCGCAATATCCAATGCAATCGCCGCTGCCTCCACCGAAGTATCGGCAAAATGAATATGCACACCGTTCGCGCGTGCATTGTTGACGAATTCATTCAAATAATAATCCAGATGGGCAATCGTATGCAGACGAATCTGACGTCCACGCTCCCGCCATTCTTCCCAGTTGCCATGTTCCTCTGATGCGGATTTTTTGCCATTACGCAGTCGTTCTGTCGTAAACTTGACCGCTTTGCGCAGAAAATCATCATTTAACGCAAGTTCTGCACGTTTCTTCACGGTAACATCCATTACACCCGGCTGACTCATCCGGTTTGCACCCCCTCATACAGCAGTTCCGCCAAATGCATCACACGCACCGGTTCATTCCGATAACGGAGATTGCCCGCAATATTCATCAGACAGGCCATATCCAATCCTACCAATACTTCGGCCTCCGTCTCTTTAATGTGATCCACCTTCTCCGTGACCATGGCACCGGATATATCCGGCATTTTGATGGCAAATGTCCCCCCGAACCCGCAGCAATCCTCTCCAAAAGGAAGCGGGACGAACTCCAAGCCCTTCACAGCGGACAGTAAGGCCATCGGCTCATCCTTCACGCCTAACAAACGGCTTCCGTGACAGGAGGGGTGATAGGTAACCTTATGTGGAAAATGCGCACCCAAATCCGTGATCCCAAGCACCTGAACGAGAAACTGGGTGAATTCATAGGCTTTCGCCTCCAGACGTTTGGCCTTCTCCAGCCATAGGGGTTCATCGGCAAACAGCTCGGGATAATGATGAATCATATACGTACAGGAGCCCGAAGGACAGACGACAAAATCACTGTCATCAAAGGCCTCCAAAATCGTTTTGGCGGCTACTCGTGTCTCATCCCAATACCCGCTATTGTAGGAAGGCTGTCCGCAGCAGGTCTGCACGGACGGGAAATCCAGCCGCACACCATGAGCGGCGAGCAATCTGACCATCGCCTCCCCCACACGGGGATAGATGGCATCGCTGAGGCAGGTAATGAACAAGGAGACTTTCATGATTCCACGCTCCCATAACTGATGAATTGTTGTTATAACACATATAAGCATCGAATACCCTATTGGTCTTAAACGGTCGTGATCTCGATATCATAGCCGTTTAAACGGTCCATTAATTCGCCTTCCAGCGGCTGATCCGTGATCACCGCATGAACGGCATTCAGCCCGGTTACGCGGGCAAATGCACGAACACCGAATTTGCTGGCATCTGCAAGCAAAATGACCTGGTCGGATATGCCGACCATTTTCTGCTTCAATCTGGCCTGAAGCTCATTGGATTCACTGATTCCACCGCCCTCCAGATGCACACCTTTACACGAGAGAAACAACTTATCAACATGGTACGTTTCCAGCGAACGTTCAGCGAGCGGTCCAACAAAAGATAACGAGCGAGGGGCCAGTTGGCCCCCGGTCGAGATGACTTCGATTTTCTCCCTACTGCTCAGTTCGGTAGCTACCTGTATGGAATTGGTCAATACCGTCAAAGGCATATCCGGCATATTTGCTGCCATATAACCTGCTGTTGTGCTGGCATCCAGCAGAATTCGATCCCCCGGGCAGATCATCGAAAGGGCTGATTGAGCAATCCTTTTCTTTTCCTCCGCATGGGTTGTCTCCCTCACGCGGTACGGGATCTCTGGCTGCTCTTCCTTCACGCTGACCGCTCCACCATGAGAACGACGAAGTCGCCCTGCTTGCTCCAGCCGGTCCAGATCACGTCGAATGGTCTCTTCTGTTACTCGGCAGAGCTCACTAAGTTCGGATACCCGCATACTGCCCTTCATATTAACCATCTCTACAATCCGGTCATAGCGTTCTGCTGCCAGCATGTTACACCTCATTTCTGGCTTGTGATGTTGAGGAAACAGTCAACCTTAGAAATCTGCCGTAAGCCTCTTCCCAGACGGGTCTGTCTTTTGGCTCATAATCAGTAACCGGGAAGGAATCGCGGATGACCTTGCGAGCTTCCCATATATCCTTAAAATCCCCGCTTGTCATCCATTGTACAGCCATGTTCCCGATCGCACTGCCTTCTGCCGGTCCAGCCCATACCGGTTTGCCAATGGAATTGGCCGTCCACTGACATAACAAACGATTTTGGATGCCTCCCCCGACCATGTGCAATCCATTGAAAGACTGTCTGGACAGCTGTTCCGTCCACTCCAGTACTCTTCGATACTTCAGAGCAAGACTTTCCAGAATGGATCGGGCAATGGCTCCCTGATCCTTCGGCTCAGCCTGCCCGGTATCACGGCAATACTGACGTATGCGGGCGGTCATATCACCTGCCGGCATAAACAGCTCATCATCCGGATCAAACAAACTCGCAAACGCAGGTGCAAGTTCAGCCTTGCCCAATAATTCCGCGTAGCTGATCCCCTGCCCCTTCCGTTCCCATTCACGCATGCTTTCCTGCAAAATCCACAGACCCATGATGTTCTTGAGCAGCCGGAACGTACCGCCTGCCCCGCCCTCATTCGTAAAGTTCAGAGCCAGACTCTCGGAACTGATGGCAGGATGATCCATCTCCGTGCCCATCAGTGACCAGGTTCCACAGCTCAGATAAGCGAATGAACGCTCTGTTGCCGGAACAGCGACGACCGCTGAACCTGTGTCATGCTCTGCAACCGCGATAACCGGGATGGAAGACAGACCGGCTTCCCTGCATATGCTGCTCCGTAGCTGTCCCACACGTGTACCTGGCATAACCGCTTCGCCAAACAGATTCTCCGAAATGCCGATATGTGCGAGCAGTTCACCGTCCCAATGACCAGTTGAGGGATTATACAGCTGTGTTGTAGTTGCATTGGTAAACTCATTCACCGCTTCACCTGTGAGAAAGTAACGAAGCAGATCCGGAATCATTAGAAAACGCTCTGCTTCGTTAAGCAAGGGCGAAGCGCTTCGCTTAAGCGTTGCCAACTGGTACAAGGTGTTAAAGCTAAGAAATTGAATACCCGTGCGTTCGAAAATCCGCTGCGAAGTTAATTCCTTGCGGACCTGATCCATCATGCCGTTAAACTGCACATCACGATAATGGTACGGATTGCCCAGCAGTTCGCCATTACTCCCCAATAGTCCAAAATCAACCCCCCAGGAATCAATCCCCAAACTTTCAGGTAGTTCTCCTTTTTGTTTAACCAGGTTCAGCCCTTCCAGCAATTCATGATGCAGCCGCAAAATATCCCAATGCATTCGATCTCCGACTTTTACCGGTTCATTCTTGAACCGATGGATCTCCATCGCTTCCATTCCCCGATCGTTCAGATGACCCAGCAGCGCTCTCCCGCTGCCAGCCCCCAGATCATACGCCAGCACACTCACTTCTTTTCACCAGCCTCTCATCTCATACCTTTAGTTTGTTCTCGAACATTTCTTCATTTCATCTTACGGTAGTCTGTGATTTATTCTTTATTTTGTTGTTTGTTTATTTTTGTTTTATACTGTTTTACTTTATTTTACGAGTATATCACCATTGTAAGCGTTTGAATACCCTGTGATTTCTTAATTTTGCCTAGAGCAAAAACGACTCTCTCCACTTGGGAGGAGCCGCCATTCCGTTATTTTACGTATAGAAACTGTTATTGCTCGCACCAGACTGGGGTTGCACATCTCTTTCAAAATGCTTAAACCTTGTCCCCTGATACGTTAACATGCCTCGGTCATTTTCCACGAGCATACCGTAGTCATTTCCGCCTACGTTCAGTTCTACCCGTTCTCCGTTGTCGAGCTCAAATGTGATGTAATAGGATGTCGATGCACTGCTGTCCCCTGAGCCCCCGCTCACTCTCGTTCGCTTTGCCACAATCGTCGAATGCAAGGTCAGCAGCGCTGCTGCATTGTTTGATGACCATGTGCGTACCCCTGAAATAATGGCATACACAATAACACCTGCAATAATGAGAAAAATACCGCCAATAAAAATCGAACCAAACGCACTCATTGCACCAAACTCATTGAATCCGGAAAAAAAACCACCCTGACTGCCCTCGAATCCCGGCACATCATTCATGTCGTCAAAAATACCGAATCCGTCCATGCTTAACCAGCCCAGCGATGAAGATATGCTCAATGACGTCATTCATCATCGTTCCCTTCTCCCTGCAAATTAAGATGCACCGCCCCCTGTCAAGGAGACGGTGCACGCAGACAACCAACAAGCCTTGTCCCTATACTATATGAACCTGATTACGAATACAGACGTTCAAGTTCATCAACCAGACTGCCAACATAGGCGACAGCAGCACGAATCGGCTCAGGTCCGGACATGTCCACACCCGCAAGCTTCATCAGTTCCTGCGGCGTGAGGCTCCCGCCTGATTTGAGTGCTTCAAGCCAGCGATCCACTGCAGGCTGCCCTTCTTTCCGAATCAGCTGTGCGGCCGCGGTAGATGCCGTCAAACCTGCTGCATAGGTGTAGGGGTACAGTCCCATATAATAATGAGGCTGTCTCATCCAGGTCAGTTTTGCACCTTCGTCGACGACCAGATCAGGACCCCAGAACTCGGAGAGAATATCTCCCTTAAGCAGACTCAACGTCTTTGCCGTAATAGGTTCATCCTTGGTTGCGAGTGCATATACCCGCCGCTGCAGCTCACCTTCAAGCAGATGTGTAACAAAGTTGTGGTAATACGTATTCAGCAATTGCAAAATGACCCAACGACGCATTCTCGGATTGTCCGAACGCTTCAACAAATGATCTGCCAGCAGCATTTCATTCATCGTTGAAGGGGCCTCTATGAAATAAAGGGACGGACGAGTATTCGTAAGCCGTTGGTACTTTCCAGCAAGCATGAAATGCCCGGCATGCCCTACTTCATGAGCAAGCGTGAATGCTCCTCGCATATTGTTCGCCCACGAGATTAAGATATAGGAATGAGATCCGTATATGGACGAACAAAAAGCTCCTGTCGATTTTCCCGCATTATCAGCGTAATCTACCCATCGCTCACTAAATGCACGTTCCACTATTTCACCATATTCCGGTCCCAGCACGGCAAGGGCTTCCTGAATAAGCGTACAGGCTTCCTCATATGTAATAGCAGGACTGAATTCCGGGTCCAGTGGGGCTTTCAGATCACAGAACATCAGCTTATCCAGACCCAACTCACGTTTCTTGAGCGCTGCCAGTCTGCGCATGTGGGGTGCAAGTTCCTGCTGGATGATATCCAGTACATTGTTGTACATCTCTTTGCTTACTTGCTGCGGGCTGAGCAGCATGTCCGTAACATCATCATATCCACGCAGTCTGGACAGAACGACCTGTTTCTTCACTTCAGTTGCGTAACCTTCAGCAAAGGTATTTTTGTAATCATTCAATTTGGAGCTGAAGGCGGCATAAGCAGAGCGGCGCAGCTTCGTATCCGATGACATTTCATAATTATTTTCATAGAATGACCAGGACAGCGGTCGATTGTTGTCATCGCCATCGAGTGCATCGTCAAATGTCATGTCTGCCAGTTTACCCCGCAGATAGATGCGATAGGGAGAATCCAGGACTTCTCCAAGGGAGGCGAGTACTTTCTCCGTCTCGGGCGAAAGGCGATGCGCCTTCTCCTGAATCAAACGTTCCAGACTGCGGGCGTAGGGCTGCAACCCCGGAAGCTCTTCCATATAACGCTCAACCGTTCCATCCGGAAGATCAACGATCTCTGAATTGACAAAAGACAAGGACGACGACAGATTCGATAGAATGTCTCCCGCCTTGGCTGAATTCTCGATATTCACAGGGTTGGTACTGTCCTCCGACTGTTTAAGCCGGGCATACGAAGCTGTTTTGCCAATCCGTTCCTGAAGTGCTTCACGGGCATCCAGACAAGCCAGCAATTGCTCGGCGCTTTCGCCCAGAAGTCCTTTGAACGTTTCGATATGGGCAGCTGCCTCAGGCAGTGATCTGAGTTCCTGCTCCCACTCTGCATCCGTTCCAAACAAATCTCGCAGATCCCAAGTGGTTTCCTGGCTTACTTCATCGCGTGTACGTATTTTTTCCATCTTTCATGTCATCCTCCTTACATTTCCAATATCTCTCATCGTAGCATATTCGAAGCTTTTATACCTTACATCTTCTAAAATGAGCCTTTTGGTTCAAGGGATTATAGATTGAACTAAACAATATTCACACTTACCACTCCGATGACAGAACAACCTTCCGATCGCTGTTATCCCCAGATTTTTTGATTCAATTCTACAAAGGTGAAAATCTGGTGATAAAGGCGAACGCTCTGCTTCTTCAGGTTCTTTCTGTCCTCTACGTTCTCGTGTGAACGTTAGTTCAATCCAAGTAAACGGGGGAAATCTAGGGATAAATGCGAGGCGCATGCTTCTGATGTAGCTTCTTTCAGAAAGCTTCTAGATCTACTTCTTCAAGCTAATTCTGCCCGCTCCGTTTGGAGTAAACTGTTGATCCACTGACCAAAAATTAAAAATATAAAAAAACGCCGGGTGATGGAAATATCCATTTACCCGGCGGTTCGTTTTAACTTAAATTTATTCTGATTTCCAAATCACATTTTCACCATAGTTTTTACCCCAGTTATACATCGCATGCAGCACGGGCATCAGGCTCTGGCCGTGATCCGTCAACGTATATTCTACACGAGGAGGTACTTCTGCATACACCTTGCGCTCAATGAGCTTGTCTTCCTCCAGCTCGCGTAACTGGTTGGTCAGCATCTTTTGGGTAATATGAGGAATTAGCCGTTTCAGCTCACTGAAACGTTTGGTGCCTTCCAGACCCAAATGCCATAAAATAATCAGTTTCCATTTGCCGCCAATCACAGCAAGGGTCAATTCTTTCTCACAGTTGATCTCTTTCAAATTAATCCGTTCCTTGACTTCCACCGCCATGACTCCGAGCCTCCTTTTCTTCCAATCAATCTTATATCGCTAAAATGCAATACGCATATCACAAGAACACTCCGCAGCAGGAGAACTTGCCGCTCCCTTGTATCATATAACGGGTTCATTGGTTCGATACAGCTTGTATTCATTCTACTACAGCACGACCCTGATGTTAAGCAAACCCCGAATAAGACTACAGGGGCAACGATAGCAGAAAAGACCGGAACTCCCACTTGTTTAAGGGAATTCCGGTCTTCCATCTATTCTAATACATGAAGTCTATGACATATGGACTATTCCAGATTGGCATGACGCCCAAACATGTCTGTTCCAGTCATACTCTTCATTTCCATCATAGTGAGCACCAGTGCGTCCATGCTCAGCAGTAGCCCCTGTTCAAACAGAGAGCCCATCGGCTGAATGGTGACTGCCGCTCCGGCGTTCGCTGTATCCTCTTTGGCGGAGGCCTGAAGACGAACCACGGTATCTGACAGCTGTCCAATGGTGGACTCTGGTTTAATTGTGATCAGACCCACAGGAGCACCTGCTTTACTGGCCTTCTGGGCCATCGCCGCCAGACTGCCTGTCTCTCCTGAGCCTGAGCATAACAAAAGGAAGTCTTTCGGAGAGATCCCTGGCGTAACGGTCTCCCCGACTACATAAACCCGAAGACCCATCTGCATCAATCTCATGGCAAAAGCCTTTCCCATCAGACCTGATCGGCCTGCGCCTGCCACAAAAACCTGTTCGGCAGCCAGAATATGTTCCGCCATGGTCTGCATCTCCGTGTCGTCGATCTGGCTCAGCGTACGTTCCAGCTCCTGCAAGATGTCAGCTGCATATTGTCGGCTGCTCATGCAGTTACCCTTGTTGAACCAAACGTTGCATCTCAGCTGCAACTTTAGCTTTATCTGCTTGTCCAGTGATACCGCCACCCACAATGACCAGATCCGGTTTTGCTTTGATCACTTCAGGCAATGTTTCTAGTTTAATTCCACCAGCAACAGCAGTCTTCGCATTTTTTACCGCACGTTTGATCGTTTGCAGATCTTCGAACGGGCTTTGTCCAACTGCTTGCAGATCATAACCAGTGTGTACACAGATGTAATCTACGCCAAGGGCATCCACTTCACGTGCACGTGTTTCGATATCAGACACGTTGATCATATCAACCAGCACGAGTTTATTTTGTTTTTTCGCTTCTTCAACAGCGCCTTTGATCGTCATGTCGTTGCTTACACCAAGGACCGTTACCAAGTCCGCGCCAGCTTCAGCCGCTTTCATGATTTCGTAGCCACCCGCGTCCATGATTTTCAGATCGGCGAGTACTTGCAAGTTAGGAAAGGCTTCTTTCATCGCCTTAACCGCATGCAACCCTTCATTAATAACGATTGGCGTGCCAATCTCAACGATATCGATATATGGTTCAACTTCTTTAACAAGTGCTATACCTTCAGGGATGTTGACCAAGTCCAATGCCAATTGCAATTTCACGATTCATTTCTCCTTTGTTGTTCGAATATGAGTATGTCCTGTAAAGGATGGTTAAAATATTTAGCCTGCACCGTTCAGCCTGCTTAGATGCATGCAATGTTTGTCATGGCTGCTCATTCATTGTAGATCCTGACTATCCATTCTGGAAGTACGCACTTTGAAGTCAGGTAGTTACCTGCACGATACTATTGTGTAAAACATACTGTTATCCGAAGTTAAACAGAACAAATAGATTACGGTATGGTTTCACAAGCTAAGCTACATATGTAATCATTCGCGATTTCCTAAGCTTGCCTTAACCAAAAAAGACCCTGCCACAAGATACAAGGCAGGGTCTTTTCCACGTTTCAAGTCAGCAAGATCATCCCATATTGATCCTGAAATCAATTTGAGCCTCAGGCTAATTTATCACTAATTCCGGATTTACAGATAAACAGGTTTCACACATACGGGCTTCGATACACCCGTGCTATGACCTGTGTATTTCAGACGTCCGCTCTCCTGATCGACAGTAAAGGAAACGATATTGTTCGTATCACGGTTAGCTGCAATCAGCATTTTGCCATTCGGCGTCAATGCAAAGTGACGCGGGTGTTCACCCTCAGCAGATACATGCTCAACCAGTGTCAGATGTCCTGTTTCAGCGTCTACTGCAAATACCACAATGCTGTCATGCCCGCGGTTCGAACCGTATACGAAACGACCATCGTTGGATACTGCGATTTCAGCTGTTGTGTTTTCACTGCCGTCATAACCGTCAGGCAATGTAGACACGGTGGAAACCTCTGTCAACGTGCCTGCTGCTGCATCATAACGGAAAGACGTAATGGAGGAATCCACTTCGTTAATGACATAAGCGAATTGACCATTCGGATGAAATGCCAGATGACGCGGCCCTGCACCCGGATGTGTTTTGGTTTCACTGTGCAGCACGAGTTCGTTCTTGTCTGCATCAATGGAGTAGATTGCGATTTTGTCCGCACCCAGATCCTGTACCATCATGTATTTGCCATCCGGGCTGAAGAACGCGGAATGCACATGCGGCTTGTCCTGACGCTCCGGATGCGCACCTTTGCCTTCATGTTTCTTCTCGTCCAGAAGCGCTCCAACTTCACCGTTATCCGTCAAGGCTTGCAGTCCTACCAGACCACCATGGTAGCTGGACAGGATCAAGTACCGTCCGGAAGGATCACGTTGGATATGGCATGGTGGAGCCGAAATCGAGTCATGACGATTCAGCAATGACAATTTTCCTGTAGAAGGATCAATACTCAGAGCCACGGCTTCAGACATTTTATTGCCTTCGGCAGACACCGTTTCACCGATCGCATACAGTTTATTACCTTCAGCATCCACGTTGACAAACGTTGGGTTTTTTACGCCCGAGATGCCGTCAAGCTTGGAGAGGTTACCTGTATCCTCATTCAATTCATATGCGTAAATGCCCTCATTTTCCGCTTCGGCATAAGAGCCGACCAATACGAGCAAGCGTTTTGATTCACTCATTACAGTTTCCTCCTCTATGTGTATGTAATCTCGTTGCACCTCTTCTATAATAAATCTGCCATATCAAAATAGCAATCGAACGTCCCTGCCCATCCATGAAAGTAGCTGCCTCAACATATGCTCAATACGCAAGACACGACAGAATCCATTCCCGACAAAGATTAACTTCTGCTATGATAAAATAGGTTTTTCACCCAGAAAGGACTGAATTCGGTTGTTTAATTCATTTCTGCTCACGTTATATCATGTATTTCTGCCCATATCCCTTCCGGTCATTGGAGGCATTCTGCTAAAACAGTTCAAACATTGGGATACCCGGCCGCTGTCGACCTTTTCCCTTTATATTTTGAGTCCTGCGCTCATTTTTGATACGCTGCTGCACGCCGAGATTACATGGACGGACGTAACGGGCACGTTCTGGTTCTCCATCATAAATCTGATTGCCCTGTGGGCACTAGCTGAACTGCTGAGCCGAGTATTCCATCTTGGCGCAAGCGAAAAAGCGGGACTCACCCTTGTCTCCACGTTTACGAACTGCGTGAATTATGGGCTCCCGCTTGTGTTGCTTGCCTTTGGACAGCTTGGATTGGATAAGGCTTCGGTATATGTCATCGGACAGATGATTATTGTAAACACAGTAGGTATCTTTTTTGCTGCCAGATCCGAATTCACGGTCAAAAATGCGATGCTGTCCGTCTTCCGTATGCCTTCCATCTATGCTGCTGCGATAGCCATCATCCTACGTGCATCCAATCTGAACTTGCCAGTGGCACTGGATGGAGGTATCTCCATGCTCGCAGCCGGTTATTCCCCTGTCGTACTGGCCATTCTCGGTGCACAGATGTTAAGACCACGTGGTTCGGTCGAACCTTGGAAACCTAATGTCCGCCGAGCATTCTGGACTGGACTTGTAGTACGGCTTGCCGCAGCACCAGTACTTTCGTATCTGATCCTAACCGCACTTCAGATAGAAGGAACGTTATTCAGTGTGCTGCTGATCTTGGCGTCCATGCCAACCGCAGTGAACGCAGTCATTTTGGCCGAGCAATTCAATGCCTCTCCGCAGTTTGTTTCCCGCTGTATTCTATGGACAACCGCTGCCTCCATGGTCATTCTGCCAATTATGATTGTGATGTCTTCCTGATTAACACGGAAGCCGAAGTTGGAGACATCGCTGCCTGCTTGCGTTTCTCCAATCGGCGTTCAAAGCGACGGTTGAGTGCTCTGACATAGAAGAACTTGACGACAAAGTAAGAAATCACACCCAGGATGACTCCAAAGACGGACATGCCTGCCAAAATATCCAGACCACCCAGCAAAAGTTCACTTAGCGCGGACCAGTTGCCACGAAACAGCTCCATAAAGGCACTCTCATGAACAAGCCCCTGCCCCATGCTGTGCGCCGGCAATATCCAGGAACCAATTTGCTTGGCAAGCGGCATCAATATGATGGGCAGGAATGTGAGCTTGCCGACCACGTTGCCCACAATGGCTGCTGGCAGTGAACCACCCGACAAACGTACAATCGGATAGAACACAAGATAAACGAGTGATGCTGTCGATATGACGATCAGTTCCAGGCCAAATCCCAAAGCAAATCCGGTAGACACTTTATGTGCTCCGCCGGGAGCACGTAATAATTTAAGAAAATTAAGCTTCAAGGCACGTGTTAAACGCGCAAATCGTGAGTTTTTGCTTTTCTGTAGGTTCATCCCGAACTTCCCCTTATCTTACACAAATGACGGCTCGAGCCGCCTATTTTTCAGTATATCACACCGCGTTAACGCCTGCTTTTATAATCACAGGCCGTGTCTTGATGGCGACGTTACCAGCCACAGCTCTGGAGATCATGCAGGACTCTTCTGCTTTATATGCCAGTCGCTCCGCTTTCGTCAAATCTGCCTCAGATACATCTGCTTTGAGCACAATGCGGGGTCTGTGTACGATCTGCTCATACGTAAATACATTATTGGTGACATCAACCGTCGCTTCGGACTCCAGTGTCAGCTCATCCGGTGTAATATCCGATCGCTCCAGCATTGCTGCCAGTGTAATCAAATAACAGGTGGAAGCTGCGCCTAGCAGCATCTCATCGGGATTGGTTCCGGTACCCGGACCACCCATCTCCTGTGGAATCGAAATGACCGTTTTTAACCCGCCTGCATCAATATGCCCTTCACTGTTACGTCCACCATTCCAAACAGCTTTCAGGTGAAAAGGATGTTTCATTGTATTCATTCCTTTCTAGTTAGACCCGGACACATGCAATGGAGTGTTCATTCAGTGCGCTAACCTGCTCTTCATCTAAGCCCAGATCAGTTATTACTTTGGCCACACTGCTGAGTTCCGCCACTCTTGTAAAAGCCTGTACGCCAAACTTGCTCGAATCCGCCAGCAAAATAAATTCATCGGCTATGCTGATCATCTTCTGCTTCACCAGTGCCTGCAATTCATTCGACTCGCTGATACCCTTGGTCAGATGTACACCTTTGCAGGATAAGAAAACTTTATCCACATGATAAGCATCAAGTGAACGTTCAGCAAGCGGCCCTACAAACGACAAGGACTTCGAAGCAAGCTGCCCGCCTGTGGCGATCACACGGATCTGTTCCTTGTTGCTCAGCTCCGCCGCGACTTTTATGGAGTTGGTTAACACGGTGAGTGGTATGTTTGGCAGTCCTGAAGCCATGTACCATGCCGTTGTACTGGCATCCAACGCAATCCGGTCCCCAGGCTCTACCATTTTCACCGCCTCGTCCGCAATTCTTCGTTTCTCTTCTGCATGAGTTACAGCCCGCTCCGGATAAGGGATTTCCGACTGCCCCTCTTCTTTATATTTTACGCTGACAGCCCCGCCATGGGAACGTCTGAGCCTTCCCGCCTGCTCCAACTTGTCCAGATCACGACGGATCGTCTCTTCCGTCACGCCGCAGCGTTCACTAAGCTCGGTTACGCGCATGCTTCCCTGCGCATCCACCCATTCCACTATTTTCTCATAACGTTCAGCCACGAGCATCTTCATTCACTCCAAACCGTTGATTATCCAAGATGAATCCTGTTCATCTCATCATACCACAGCGCCCCCGGAAGTAGAATTTCATCAAGGTGCAGTGAGTGCAAAAAAGAGGGGCTTGCTTTAAGCGCAAGCTCCCTCCATTTCCTATGAGATCATGTCTTATTTATCGTCAGCCATAGGGAACCAGCCCGGTGTGTGTATAATGGCATTCCACAATCCGTCAGGGATCACCAGACGCTCCTGATCCGCTTTGGTCAGAATGGTCTCGATATCTTCTTCACGTCCACTTTCGATTTTCTCGACCCAATCCGGCTCGATAATCAGCTCACGGCCAATCGCCAGCAAGGGCACGCCGCTCTCAAGCGCTTCGGCTGCCTCATCTGCTGTATGAATGGAACCTACACCAATGACAGGCAATTTGCCACCAACACGATCAAGGATAAATTCAATTCTGGAACGCGTGTCTGCTTCACCTCGTCTTGGCTTGGACCAGAACTCGTTGACGGATACATGCAGGTAATCCAAATTTTTATCTTTCAGTGCATCGACCAGTGCATATGTCTCTTCCATGGTCAATCCCGGTGTTTCCGGCTCTTCCGGTGAGAAACGGTATCCCACAATAAACGGCAGTTTTGTATGTTCTGCTACCACTTTCTGTACTTCATCCACAACTGCCAGCGGGAATGTCAGGCGCTTCTCAATGCTTCCACCCCAGCGATCTTCACGTCGGTTGGAATGCGGAGAGAAGAACTGCTGGATCAGATAACCGTTCGCACCATGAATCTCAACACCATCGAATCCGGCTTCAATGGCACGACGAGTTGCTTCCCCAAAGTCGTTGATGATGGATGTAATTTCGTCATCAGACAACTCTCTTGGTACAGGAGATCCCGGACGCTCACTGGCAATAGCGCTTGGAGCAGCGACTTCCCCCGCTGGTACCGCTTGTTCTGGCGTGAGACGACCTGCATGGAAAATTTGCAGGACGGCTTTCGAGCCCTGCTGTTTAATCGTATCGGCCAAACGTTTAAGACCGGGAATAAAGCTGTCGTCATAACTGCCGAACTGAGCCGGAAAACCAATCCCGTTCGGAGTGACATGAGTTACAGCCGTAACAGACATACCAGCTCCGCCGGTACGTCGTGCATAATAGGCAAGTTCCGCGTCGGATACAGTGCCATCCGGATTCGAGGACATATGAGTCATGGGAGCGAGCACGATCCGGTTTTTCAACGTAATGCCATTTGGCAGTGAAACGTGTTCAAACATCTTGTTAAACTTTGGATTCATTCGTGGTTCCCTCCTGATTAAACATCTCTTTTAATAGATATATGAATATGTGCGTCCACTTACTGTAATGATTATAGTTACGTTTCACTCACATTGCAACTTTTCATTAGACTTTTTTTCCAGCTCAACCCAAAAAGACGGAGTGTACTGTACGCTCCGCCTCATCAGACTGCTTGCTCAGCTTAGAAACTGCGCACGTATGCCAGCTTCTGATCCATCTCTTCTACACATTCATAACAGTCATGCTCATCATTCGCTACCATCGGAGTAACCGGATACAGATTCATTTCTGTGCTGTTGTACGATTTCAAAAGTGGAAGCAACTGAGTCACCCGGGTGTTGGCCGGATCAAGCCAGGTATTGATCTCTTCTTCGGACAGAATTGCCGGCATTTTGCTGCCAAACTCCCGTGTAACCATATTCGCCCCCGCCATCAGCATCGTGCAGGTACGCAGCGGCTGTTTGCGCGTATCTTTCCATACCTCGTATAAGCCCGCAATGCCAAACAATCCGCGATCCGGCATAACCACACGTACCGCATAGCTTTTCTTGCCTTCCTGACGCCAGTAATACAAACCATTGCATGGGATAACACAACGCTTCGTCTCTACCAGCTTGTAGTAGGCTGGATTCTCATGCACCGTCATGAGATTGGCGTTGACAGCATCACGTCCCCAGAACGGAATGAATCCCCACCGGAATTCGTCCAATATCCGCTCTCCGTCCTGATGCAAAATAATCGGTGTGTGCTGGGTAGGGCTGATATTATAACGGTTTTTGTAATAATACATGACTCGTTCAATCTTGAAATGATCCCTGACCTCATCCAAATCGGCTGCCAATGAAAAACGGTTGCACATGTTCAGGCACTTCCTTTCCCTGCGTGGATTTGAATGTATTGTTTGTTATTGCAGGGAAATTATGCATACACCAATGGACAGCAATCGACTTTTTCAGACGGAAATAAGGTCTAATCCAGCAAAGTCCTTTGTTTTTAACACGAAAACAAAGACTTAAGACTCATTTCAATCGCTCTATTCCTTGTTACTATAATAGAGAAAAAATACATTTATTGGAGGTTTTAAGTATGAAAAGGAAGTTCCTCATGAGCATCATGTTGTTTTCGGCCATCGCGATGTTCGGCAGTACCATCTATGCGGCAACTTTTCTAACCTACGGCTACTCAAGTTCCACCATCCCGATTCGTACATACAACTATGCCTCCGCATGGCAAACCCCCATGGATGCCTCTCTCAGCAATTGGAACAACGCCGGCGCCAAAGTAAAGTTTACCAAAACAAGCAATTCCCCCAACACCATTACTGCCGGAAACTTCAATAACACGGCATATGGTGTCAACTACGCCTCGGTGTCTGGCAGTCAGGTCGTAAGCTTCCGCATTGAATTGAATGCAACCACCATTACGGCTGATGCAACCAACTTATCCAACTTTATTCAAAGTGTATTCGTTCATGAGCTCGGACACTCCATTTGGCTCGGGGACAACCCATCCACCACCAGCCCTTCCATCATGCTCTACTCCCGTAACCGGAACACCATGACAAAGCCTCAAACCTTCGATATCAACAACGTCAGATCCAAGTACTAACCGCTATTCTCAAACCCCTAAATCCAAGGAGGATTCCTGTCCATGAAAAAAATTCGAGTATTGACGATGCTGGCCTCTTCCATTTTCATTTTGTCGGCTCTAGGCTGCTCCTCAGCTACCACAAAGACAGCTGCCACCAAAGATGCACCCATTACGATGATTGCTTCTGAGGACTTCCCAAGTTACTCAAGCATCGGCGACCTCTCCGAGAGAGCAAACACCATCGTTAGAGGCAGTGTCATTCAAACACGAGTGGAAGCATTGAATGACATGGTACAAGCCCCTGCAGTAAATGAAAGCGCTATGGATGAGCAAAGTAACCCGGGCGGTGAAGAACTTGTTCCTTTTGATAAAATCTATACGATTTATACCATAAAGGTTGCTGAAACTTTCAAAGGAACTCATGCTGCCGGGGACACCATTGAAGTGAAACAGCTTGGCGGACAACTGGGCAATACCGAGATTATTAACGATGACAATATCCAATTCATTCCTACCAAAGATTATGTACTCTTCCTGGAAACGTATGAAGACACCCCGGCGAGCCTGCTGAATTCCGTGCAAAGCTTGTATGTGATCAAACCCGCAGCCAAATCCACTCAACCAGGGGAGCAGCAAGCAAAGCCCGAAGTGATTATAAGCGCGAATCCCGAGAATGATCTCACCTTAAGCATCGACGAGTTGCAAGAAATCCAGAGCGAAGAGCAGAACAAATAACCTCGTTGGACAAACTCTGGTTCCTCCCCTCTACTGTTCAGTCATATAGCAAAAACGTGCCGCTCCGTAGAAACTGGGCAGCACGTTTTTTTGATTATTGATGGCAGACTATGCCTGTTTGGTACGTGAAAACTTATTCATAGATATATTTGGTTCTTTACTTATGTCCCTCTTACTCCTCCGCTTCCCGGACTGTACAATAATCTGAATTGTTGAGGGGTCATTCCGATATACGTCCGAAACATGCGAATAAAATAACTGCTGTGCGTAAATCCGCACTGAGAAGCAATTTGTTTCACGGACAGTTCCGAGTCTGCGAGCATTCTCTTGGCAACCAGAATGCGGCAATCCAGCAAATACCTGCCGGGCGGAACGCCCATGATGCTCTTGAACATGCGATTAAAATAATACACGCTGTATCCCGCGGTTTCTGCCATTTCGGCAAGACTTAGCGGCTGTGTGCATTGACGACGAATATAATCGGCCGTTGAGCGGATTGTATCCTGATGGCTCAATAATGACGTACCTTCGATGGACTCCGAATTCCGCGCTAGTTCAGCTAGCAGCTCATACAGCACAGCCGACAATTTGGGTTCAAGCACACTCTCATAACCTGCACCGAGCTGGCATAATTGTTCATGCAAATCCTCGAAACGGTCCTCTCCAGAGAATGAAAAGAGCCAAACTTTATCCGGATTCCGCAATCGCAGCAGCCGTTCCAGATCATGTGCTTGCAGATGAATCCACCTGATATCCCAAGGATCGGATGGGTTGGCATGATACTGCTGTGCCTGTCCCGGTGCATATAGAAAACCTTGTCCAGCCGTTAATCGGACGTTCCCCTGATCAGTTCTGACTTTGCCCTGTCCGCTGAAAACCAGATGCAGATTGTACTCCCGTATGCCGTGTGGACGATGTTCCCCATGCTCTGGATCGATATATCTTCCATAAGCCACCGGATAACATGCATACCCTGCATGTCCGGGTTCCGGCATAAACCAATGTGTTCGCATATGTTTCACCCTCTCCATATAGCAAGATCATGATACCTTATCGCAACATGTTATTATATTCCCTTGTCATTATCCATTATAAAATGAAACAGACTCTAAGTTGTTTCACAAGATGATAATGCCAAATCAATTAACCGCAGGATTGACATTGCATGAAAATTCTTATTTTTCAGACCAGAGGAGAGCAGCCTATATGAACCAAAACCAACCTATACAAATGGGCGTTGATTATTATCCAGAACATTGGGACCCTGATCTGTGGGAACAGGATGCCCGTCTAATGGCTGATAGTGGAGTACGAATTGTACGTGTGGGTGAATTTGCCTGGAGCCGCATGGAGCCTGCCGATGGACAATTCGATTGGACATGGCTTGATCAATCACTGGATACCCTTCATCATAATGGGCTTCAGGTAGTAATCGGTACACCAACAATGACACCGCCACGTTGGCTCACTGAAAAATGTCCTGATATTCTGCCGGTGCTGCCAAGTGGACAGCTGTACCATGGAGGAGTCCGCGGCCACCGCTGTTATAACAGTCCGAACATGAGAACGTACAGTGCACGAATTGTACAGAAGCTCACCGAGCGATATGCAGGACATCCGGCCGTCATTGGCTGGCAGACCGATAATGAATTCAGTTTCACGGATTGTCAGTGTACTGCTTGTTCAGAGGCTTTTCGCGAGTGGGTTCGTGCCCGGTACAATACACTAGGGCAGCTCAACCAG
Organism: Paenibacillus sp. JNUCC-31; assembly: GCF_014844075.1. Taxonomy (NCBI): domain Bacteria; kingdom Bacillati; phylum Bacillota; class Bacilli; order Caryophanales; family Paenibacillaceae; genus Paenibacillus; species Paenibacillus sp. JNUCC31. Next base: position 6,387,881 of record NZ_CP062165.1, on the reverse strand, counting down.
GCTTGGGGTACTGTTGTCTGGAGTGGAGAATACAGCGATTGGGAACAGGTGGAGCCACCATATGGCGGCTCTCCGTTTCAGAATCCTTCTTTTCTGCTGGACTACTCCCGTTTTCAGTCGGATTCCATTGTGGCTTTTCAAAGCATCCAAATCGAGATCATTCGGCATAACTGTCCCGATCATTTTGTCACTCATAATTTTCACAGCTATCCGCAAAAAGCAGATCAATATAAAATCGGTCAGGATCTGGATTTCGCTTCCTTTGACTACTATCCGAACCCTTCACCGAACAAAACGGACACCGCACCTTACAGTGGCGCTTTGTCGTTAGATCTGACACGAGGCATCAAACGCCGCAATTTCTGGATCATGGAGCAGCTTAGCGGACCTCCGGGATGCTGGTTTCCGATGTGGCGTACACCCCAGCCCGGCTTCCTGCGTGCTTACTCCTGGCAGACCATTGCTCGCGGAGCGGATGCGGTCGTACATTTCCGCTGGCGCAGCGCCACGATAGGAGCAGAACAGTTCTGGCATGGCCTGATTGATCACAGCAATGTTCCAGGGCGACGGTTCAAGGAGTTTCAACAACTATGTACCGAAGTGAACCGTCTCGGTGAACGCCTGCAGGGCTCCACGTTGCAGAACGAAGTCGCCATCCTGCATTCGCATGATCAATTAAATGCCCTTCGGATTCAGCCGCAGGCCGAAGGGCTGGAGTACTACGAAAATATAAAAGTATGGCATCGTGCCCTGACCAAACTCGGCCTCGGTACAGATGTCATACACACTACGAATACGCTGGATGGCTACAAAATCATCATTGCACCACACCTGTATTTGCTGGACGAGAACACAGCAGAACGTTTGCAAGCTTTTGCAGCGGATGGCGGTATATTGATCCTGACGCATCGCTCGGGTGTCAAAAACAATAACAATGTCTGTGTCATGGCTCCGCTTCCAGGTTTGTTATCTGCTTGTTCTGGCGTGCGCGTGACCGAATATGACCCTGTCGGTAGTGACCGAATTCAAATTCGGGATGAACAAGGCAACATGTATGCTGCTACACAATGGGCTGATGTATTGGAACTGGACACGGCACAGCCAATCGCAGTTTATGCAGATCAATTTTATGCCGAAAGTGCGGCTGTCACCCAAAACAACTGGGGTAAAGGTGCAGTCTATTATGTGGCGACCCAGCCGGATGAAGCTTATTTGAGCCAGTTATTGCGAAACATCGCTGAACATTGTGGCCTGTCCGGAATTCAATCCCTGCCAGACGGTGTCCAAGTTACAACCCGCTCAGGGCCGAATGGTACATTTCGTTTTATCCTGAATTTAAGTCCTGAACCCGTCTCCATTCCGTTACATTCCTCATACAAGAGTGCACTGGACGGAAATAATAAAAGCACTCATTTGGAACTTGGCCCATATGAAATCGAGATCTTGGAGATTCAATAAGCAGCAACTATGCAGCTTATCACAAAATGAAAATATGAAAAGGCCCGGGGATGCACAAGTGCACTCGGGCCTTTAACAATGGGCAGAAGCAGCGGTTGGACTTATCTTTGAAGTCCGCTTTTGTTTCCGCACTCACAAAATAAAAAATCGTTGAAATCCCCCAGAGGAAGATCTCAACGATTATGCTGTTTAGCTTATAATTACAATTTAATAAAGTCAGCCATGGAACGAACCTGAATGTCTCCCGCTTTGGATACGGCATCAGCATCCTGTAATCCAGCTCTGGAAGTAAACTTGACCTTCACCGGAATGCCAGGAATGAGGTCGAAGAAATTGTCCGAGAATACTCCTTCTGCCTCAGTAGAAATCCACACTTGTTTGGCAAGTACATCACTTTCCAGGACCCAATGTACGCCATCGTTCTCGGTCACTTCGGTTACCTTAATCTGCGCTGGTTGCAGTGCAATGTCCTTGGATGGTGCAAAATAATGCTCCTGTACAATATCGGCTGCCCCATCCTGCTTCAGATCAATGCGCAGCAATGTTGTTGCCGCATCGCGACCTTCCAGCCATTCCGCCTGGCTTAATGACAGTACCTGTTGACCGGAGTTGGATGCCAGAGCGACTTCATGCTCCTCTTCACGGTATACCGTGCCATCAAAGCCGATCAAGCGCAGCTGCAGTTTGCCTTTCACAGGTTCAAGCTGATCCGAGATCAGATAAATATCGATCACATCTTCCTTCGTGCCGTCTACAGATACCAAGACATCGCTGAAGCTGCGTTTGGCGTAATATTGCAATGCTTTCCAGCGTCCAAAGTAATCCATACCCGCCCAGGAAGCCACCGGCCAGCAATCGTTCATCTGCCAGTAGAGCGTTCCCATACAGAACGGTTTGCGGCGACGGTGAGCCTCAATGGCTGTTTTCATGGCTTCAGCCTGAAGCACCTGGCTCATATAGAGGAAAGATGGGAAATCCTTTGGTTCATGCATGTACATGTCCATATATTGCTTGATCAGTCGATTGCCCGCACCGTTCTTCTGATGGGCCAGCATCACTTCAGACTCCAGTGCCAGGTCCTCTTCCTCCGCATACTTGCGAACCGAATCATATTCAGGGAAGGACTGGAAGCCATACTCACTCATGAAGCGGCCAACATGAACATTGTAGTTCTCAAATGGCTCCACATTGTGCCACACACCCCAATAGTGAATATCCCCCTCTGACGTGGATGGGTGAGCATGTTGTTTCTCGTCTCCCGACAGGGATACGAGTGGCGAAGAAGGCCAGTAATCCACACCTGGGGCATACGCTTCAACCACTTCCGGCAAAAGATCATGGAAAATGGCTTCGTAATCCGCCCAAATGCGTTCTCTTTGCTCGGCGTTGTAATCTTTTTTCCAGCCCCATCCACCATCCTCAATGTATTGTGCCCATGCCGAATCAATCTCGTTATTGCCGCACCACAGCACGATACTTGGATGATTACGCAGACGTTTTACATTATCAATTGCCTCATGTTTCACACTGTTCAGGAAAGCCTCGTCTCCAGGATACATGCTGCAAGCAAACATAAAGTCCTGCCATACGAGCAAACCGTATTCGTCACACAACTCGTAAAACACGTCTTCTTCATAGAAGCCACCACCCCATACGCGAAGCATATTCATGTTGGACTCGGCAGCAGACACTATTTCATGCAGATAACGCTCACGTGTCACTTCGGTTATGAAGCTGTCATTGGGAATGTGGTTCGCACCTTTGGCAAAAACGGCAACTCCGTTCAGTTCAAAATAAAAGGATGCTCCCGCTTCATCTTGATCACGAACCAGACGAATCGAACGTATACCCGTTTTGACCGTGGACTCAGCCACAACCTGCTCACCCTGAATCACTTCCGTAACGAATGAATACCTATGCGGTTCACCCAGTCCGCGACTCCACCACAGCTTCGGCTCATCAATCGAGATTGGAACCTCAACAGTCTGGACACCCGGTTTCAGGGTTACAGCCTGCTCCCAGCTCTGTCCATCCGTTCCTACCCGAATAACCGTTTCTATTGGTTGCGCAGACTCTACTTCCACGACCGCAGTCAGGGAGGCGGAAGCAGCGGTTACTTCATTTTGCTGAATGAATACATCATTAATCCGTACGTCGGTCCAGCCTTCCAGACGTGCTTCACGCCAGATTCCGCTGGTCACAAAACGCGGACCCCAGTCCCAACCATAATGATACGGGGCTTTCCGTGCAAAAATACTTACTCTTTTGTCGCCTAGTCCACCCACATCAGATTGATCGTTCGATGCAGGAAGAGCATATCCGAGCTTCTCCAGCTTCGGCAGATCTTCCTGTATCGGAGACCGAAAACGTATTCGAAGAACGTTGCCACTTGCCTTTACAACCGATTTCACATTAGCTCTCCACACCCGGAACATATTGTCTGCCGACAACACATGTTGTTCATTCACGTACACATCTGCATACGTATCCAGACCATCAAAGACCAGCTCCAGATGTTCTTGCGACAGCAGTGCTTCATTAATTTCAAATTCAGTGCGATACTCCCAGTCTATCTTGTCGATCCATTGAACGTCTTTTTCGTTCGTTCCATAGAAAGGGTCCGGAATTTTACCCAGTTTCAGCAAATCCGTATGCACACAGCCGGGTACGTGAGCCGGCATCCATTCTTGATCCTCACAAGCCTTGAACGTCCAATTCTGAAAAGTCTGCGAATGTACTTTGCTCATAACAGCCTCCGTTATCGTTAAAGTAGTTAAAAAAACAATTTGTTAGGTTTTGTTATCATAAAAATAAATAACTTACAAAACAAAATTAACATGATAAGCACAATTCAGTCAATCTGTTTTGTAATTTATTTCTTAAAGTCCTTTTTCACTAAACAAAAAAGACATGAAGCCCTCTCTCTCCATGTCTTTTCACCAAATCTTTTGATATGACTTGCCTGTTTCCTTCTCGAAATTTCGGATTAACGTTCGTTCACTTCATTGTAAGATTGCATTGTACTCATCACGGATGATTAATTCCGAATAGATCAGCTTTCTTTCAAAAGGCCTGTCCGGATGTTCCATGCGCCACAATAACTGGTCCACTGCCCGTATTCCCAGATTTTCCTTGTTAATATGAACTGTAGCGAGAATAGGTTCTTCTGAACGCGTATTATCGAACCCGGTTACTGCACATCGTTCAGGGACTGCAATGCCTCTTCTTTGAAGTGCACCAATCGCAACCACAGCCATGTGATCATTGGCACATACCATCACTTCTGGGATGTCTTCCATCTTCATGGCGATAATAGATTCCCGAATGTGGTTCAGATCGGGTCCCAACAAATCTGCTTGCTGCGAGGACTGCAGCTGCATCTCTTCCAGTACCGAACGATAGCCGAGCCATCGCTCTCTGAAACTGGCTGCATCAGGAAGTTCTCCGGCAAACTGTAGCCGCCTGTAGCCCTTTCCAACAAGCATCAGCACCAGTTCCTTCATGCATTTCATGTTGTCTGTAAACACCGTATCTCCATGGATTGCCGGGTCTTCATGATCAACCATCACAAGCGGAATGTGAAGTCGGTAGATTTCGAGCAGTACGGATGTGGAGATGGAACCAACGGTAATAATCCCGCTGATGGCTTCAGGATTAAGAACTGAAAACATGCGATCCGAAGAAGGCTCGGTTAAGGTCAGGATGTCCATGCCCTTCTCATTCAAACGTGCAGATATTCCGTCAAAGATGGGGCCCCAGTATAGAGAGGAGCGATTCTGTGAACGGATATTGGGAAACAAAATCAAAATCGTCCCCTGTCGCTCTGACTTCAACTCCTGTTCTGCAGGAGTTTCCACGAGATAACGCTTCGGTTCAGCTTTGAAATATCCGAGCTGTCCTGCCGTCCTCACAATCATCTCCCGGGTATGTTCACTGACACCGGGTTTGCCTGTCAACGCACGAGAGACTGCGAATTTGGATACCCCCGCAGCATCGGCAATTTGCTGCATGGTTACTCTTTTGCCCATCCTTCTCACCCGTTTTTCCTTTATTTTTCATTTAGTGTAGCATAAAAAAAGAGTTCCCACCAAACATGTTATGAAAAAAACCGTTTTGTTAGGTTAATATCCACGTCATTCAACACATCATCTGGATAACATAACAAAAAAAGTTCATCCACCACCTTCACGATGAAGATGATGGATGAACCCTTCCTTTAGTTCTAAATTATATGCCCGATGCTCCCTGATCTCCCAGTTCGGTCTGTAATGCCGCTCCCTTTCTGCGCGAAAGCCATGGATAAGGAACTCTGATCTCTGTAATTAGAACACCAAAAAGCATCAGCGCTGCACCCGCATACCCTTGCAGTGTAAGAGACTCCCCTTGAAAGGTAAACGCAAATGCTGCGGCAAACAACGGTTCGAGTGAAAAGATCAGACTCGTTCTTGTTGGTGAAGCATGCCGCTGGGCAAGAGTCTGCAAAATGTACCCCATGCCGCTGCACAGTACACCAAGACCCAGAATGGCTGCCCAAGATTGAGGTGTGTCAGGCAGACGCGGTGTCTCCAACATAAAAGTAGCAGCCAACCCCCACAGGGCTGCAACGCCCAGTTGAACCGTTCCCAGGGTTAGCGGATCATGCTTCGGCGTATACTTGCCAGCAATCATAATGTAGATCGCGTACATTAATGCTGCGAGAATGCAAAGGATATCCCCCATATGCAGACTGAGCTCATGTTGAAGTGTCAGCAATGCAAGCCCGGTTACCGCCACGAGAATACTTAGGGTTAACCGCAAGTCTGGCATTCGCCGATGCAGAATTGTCGTCAGAATGGGCACAAAGATCACTGCCAAACTGATTAGGAATCCCGCCTGGGAAGCCGTCGTGCGCTGTACTCCATAAGTGATCAATACAAAGGCCGCGAATAACGCTGTTCCCATGATTGCCCCTGCGACAAGCGTTCTTCGATCCATTCTGAACAATCGCCGATGGAAAAGGACAGCCGCTGCGATAAAGGCAATTCCAAACCGGAAAGCGACCAAATTCAGTTCCTGCATGGACTCCAGTCCGGATTTCATAAACAGATAGGATGATCCCCATATTACCGTTGCGAGCAGCATCTGCAAATCCGCTCTTCTTGTTGCCTGACCTTGTGGTGCACGTACTCCGTTCATCTTGCTTCTACCTTCATTCTATGTATTATATCTATCCGAGGCTCTGTCGAACTAACTCGCCTTGGCAAGTATAAACGATCTCTTTGCATTATAAAAATGAATAATTATAATAGTTAATATGAAATTACCTCATGTATGAAATGAAGAGAGGAACGGGATCTTTCATGTCATTGGTCAAATACGAAATTTTGAATGCCGTAGTGGAATACGGCAGCCTTACGAAAGCAGCGGAAGCACAGAATATTACCCAATCGGCGGTCAGTCATGCCATCGCCAGTCTGGAGACCGAGTGCGGTTTTTCGCTGCTGAATCGCGGTCGCTCCGGTGTACGACTTACTGCCGAAGGGGAACGCATTCTGGGCTTTACTCGTGAAATTCTGCGCTGGACGGAACGGATGAACCAGGAGATTTCGTTGATTCGCGGCGCCGAGATTGGAACCGTGCGCATCGGCACATTCGCCAGTGTATCCACACAGTGGCTGCCTGGCATCCTGAAGCAATTTCGCCTGCATCATCCCGGAATCGAAATTAAGCTTTGGGAGGGGGACTATGCCGAAATTGAAGGTTGGCTGGCCGGAGGCGCCATCGATCTCGGCTTTCTGTCCCTGGGGGATGCTTCGCCTTTTGAGACGATTCCATTGCAAAAAGACAGGATGATGTGCATCCTGCCTTTGGAACATCCACTTGCTACGGAGAATTCTGTCTCATTTGATGTATTGCTGGAACAGCCCTTTATTCTGCCCAAATGGGGCGGTGACAACGAAATTGAACGATTGATTCGACAGCATGCAGCCAAGCTGAATGTGGTCTATGAAGTTGCAGAGGACCAAGCCATTATGGCGATGGTTCGAAACGGTCTTGGTATTAGCCTTTTACCTGAAATGGTTCTGCAAAACCATATAAACAATCTCGCTCTCGTCCCCCTCACTGGAGATCCTTATCGTACCATTGGCATTGCCTGCCCGTCTCTCACCAATCTGTCCCCTGCTTCGCGTCGTTTCATTGAAGCGGTACAGAAATGGCTGCTTCTCTCGCTCTAATTGACGTTACTTACAAATTGTATAATACCAATGTTTACTCCCATATCCGGTCCAGCTGATCTGCGTAGAATCGGATGGCTCTGCTGTAATCGGTTATTCCCTTATCATTTGATGTATCTGCCAATTGCAGCAGCAGCCGTTTCATTGCCTCCTCGTGCTCGCCCAGATTGTAGAGCACCATGGCTAGAAAAACTTCAAATTCCCGGTTCTCCGGGAATTCACTTAACCCCTTTTCAAACCAGGACTTCGCCTGCTCGTATTGTCCCAAAGTCCGGTACGTGCTGCCTAGTCCAAGGATGGCACCCGCCCTGTCCTCATCAGATAGCGCTAGACTTAAGGACTTCTCATAATGCGGTACTGCTTCCCGCTCCAATCCAAGTGAATCATGCGCCCAAGCCAGCTGATACCATACCTGTGCATTCTCCGGTTCTTGCAAGGCCAGTTTCTGCAACAGCTCGATCGCCTCCTGCACCTTCCCCTCTTGTCGCCAGAGAATAGCCTGCTTCAAATCACCCATACTCCCACTTCCCGTTCATTCATCATTTGTTCCATTTGTAGAAATCGTTCATTCATTATAACAAAAAAAACACCCCGGGAAATATGCAGGAATAACCAGAGGTTGTCCAAGCGTATTCCACAGCGTGCTTTTTCATTTCGTAATTTGCGTAAGAAAGCCAACCACCGTGACATCATCCATTTCAGTAATTACAAAATGAATGATTCGATCATGACCAGGTCGTATTCGCTACCATCACTATAAATACAACCATCAGATAATTGACAGAGATCAAAAAGTTAACCTTTGCCCATTTTTCGTCATCCTGTGTTTTGAGTCCGCTTAGGGTGTGTACAAACCAGATGAGGCTTCCAATACCGGAAACAAGCAGGAATACAAGCCCAACGTAGTTATAGTAATACAGTAGAAATACAGCAGGAAGCAACAGAAAAACGTAAGGAATCATCTGAAACTTGGTACGTTTGACGCCCTTGACTACGGGTAAAAGGGGGAAACCTGCTGCACGATATTCCTCCACTTTACGAATCCCGAGAGACCAGAAGTGAGGCGGCTGCCATAGAAATAACAGCGCAAAGAGCAACCAGGCACCCACGTCAATCTGATTAGTAACTGCGCAATAACCGATTACAGGTGGCATTGCACCAGCAATTCCGCCAAGTGAAGTGCTCCAGGTTGAACTGCGTTTGAGCCACATCGTGTAAATCACGATATAAGCGAACCACCCGAGCAATGCCATCCATGCGGACAGTGGATTAACCAGGAAGTACAGCATCGCCACCCCGGCTACACCAAGACCAAGGCCATATCCGAGTACAAACTTGGGCTTGAGATGGTTGATGTAATCAATCCGTTTTTTGGTACGCTCCATCTTCTGGTCCAATTCACGATCCCAGTAGTTGTTAATCACACAAGCTGATGCGATGACCAGAGTTGATCCAATTAACACCATGAGGAGGGATATCCATGAGATATCCCATTTTGAAGCGACCCAGAACCCTACCGCCACCGCAAAAACATTTAGCCGCAAAAGTCCTGGTTTCGTTAATGCAATCATGTCTTTAAGCATGGGAAGCCTCCTGAACTATGTAAAAACACCATTCCTATAATGATACATGTAGCTTCCATCAATTACAATCTTCTTCATGGATTTGTCATAACAAAAAGCATCCCTCACGGTTAAATGGACCCGGAGGAATGCTTAAACGTTGCATTTAATGTCGTTTTATGGAATGTACTGCTGCACTATTTTGATCACTTTGCCATCCTGCACAGTCAGGTGATACGGGAATACCGACAGATCAAGAATATGGGTATTATCATACAATGATTCGAACTTGCTGAGCGTCACCGGCTCATTCCATTGAATGTTAGTTCCTTCGACTGTACCATCATGATCGTACAATTGCATCAGTACTTCAGCATTCGGACTTACTTCAACCTTTTCCTGCTCTTTGCTGTCATTAACAATATAATATCCATCAGGGGCACCATCTATACCGGAGTTCGGGTTGCGTTGTTCAAAAATTTGGTCCGCTTCTGTCCCCTGGTACCAGCCAATCTTGTCTACAACCAGGTACAGTTTCCCATTCTCTTGCTGTAAGTCATCCACATAAGCTGTAAACAGCTCGGAGTTGGCAGCCTGTGAACCTTTGGCAGAAACCTGTACAGAATCCGTACTCTCCTCAGCGTTCGCTGGTGTAAGCAAATATGTAGCAAGCACAATCATGCCAAGCAATGCAACAGCCGCACCCAGCAATCGTAATTTCCATTGTTTCGCCGCGTTCTTCATAGGCAGCATCTCTCCTTATTATGAACGTTAGTATTCCTTAACCGGAAGGCTTCCCCTTCAAACGCTCATATGAAATATTTAATTCTGTTTTCTACTCTCCCTATCATAATGGGTTTGCCAATTATAAAAGTATCAGCCAGATGAAAAATAGTTACAATACATGTCATCAGTTCTTTACGGAGCATCTTAACAAAAGAAGAGCAACCTAAACCAAAAAGAAACCCTGGATGCCATGGCATCCAAGGTCTCTTTTCACTCACCTTTTCGTTTTAGCTCAATCTCAGTGATTCGGGGTTGAACCTTGTGCCAGACGCACAAGCATATGAGCCAGCATATGACGTTCTTCCTCTTTACCAACATTCCACAATTCCTGCAGCAACTTCTCTTCACGGTTACGCGGCTCTTCCCGGGCTGCCAAATAATCAGCTACCTTCTCGGCAATTTTGGCCATTTGTTCCTCGCCCAGTCCAATGGATTCACCCATTGCAATTCGTTTGCCCAAGTATCCTTTGAATGCATCAAAGTTCTGTAAAATATGTTCTCTTTTCTCCGGTGCAATCTTTTCGATCGCATTATCTACCTTGTCGGTAGCAACTTGGCCATCTTTATGGATGACATGATTTTGTTCATTCATCTGATAAACCTCCTTGAGATATGTGCTTTGTGGAGTTCAAGCAAAATACTTAAACATACCAGGTTATTTATAATATAAACCTCTCGCTGGAGATTAATCAGACATTTCTATCCTTTAGCCATTGATTGCTCCTCAGGCTTGCTTCGTAATCGCCACACAGCCAGAGCCCCCCACATGTACAGTATGGCACTCAGATAGAATAAAACATCAATCGTCAGCCAATCGATCAACACACCGCCTACAATGACGGCAAATCCGGAAGCGGCAGATGTCCAAAAATGATAATTGCCGACAGCTGGGCCCCGTTGTCCGGCTACCGTATAATCGGCGAGCAGCACCCGTTCACTCATCCGTTGCATCGCATTACATATCCCCATAATGATTTGCAGCAGAAGGACCCAGATGTAGGATATGACCCATGGAAATGCAATCATGGCCGCAGCCATCCCCACTGCACTTACGATGAGCCACTGTTTGGCTTGTCGATCCATCCGGGGAGCGAGCCATTGCGAAGCAGCTGCCGAGCTAATCGTAAATACGGCAAAGGCAAGCCCGTATTTGGAGAAGCTGTTGCCCAGATTTTTGAGAAACAACAGATAATAGGGATAAATCATACCCGAAGCGAGGGTAACAATACTTTGAGATCGAACAAGCCACTTGATATTCATGGATGATTTCCTCCATATTCCTCCATAAAATAGTTCATAAAGAGATGATTGGGGTCAAACTTTTCTTTAGCTGCAAAAAACTCATTCATTCGAGGATAGGCCTGTTCAAATTGCTCTGAAGTCGCATAACCTGCATAGGGCAGGTAATATGTTCCATTATATCGAAGGACGGCATCCATTAATTGCTGCATGCTGTTCTTGAACTTTCCTTGTTCTGTCTCGGACAATGAAGCGTGAAATAAACAGACAAGACCGAACATATCTTGCGTTGCATATGAAAGCACAGCCTCTTCATCATGTTTCACATACCTGACTGTAATGTTAAGCAGATCCAATTGCTCCTGGGAAACAATCTCTCCCATCTCCTGAACAAATGCCGGGAAGGCATTCACCGGAATAAAATATTCTTGCAACAGATCATTTTCGCCCGGCTGATGATACTCCATGAAAGCCGACGCTGAAGCCATGGCATTGTTGCGGCTAAGCCTCTTGCCATCCTGCGACTCGAAGTACCGCAGTTGCAGAGGCCAAAACCACGACCGGCCCCATTCGAATTCACGGTTCAGGTTGAACAAGAGTTTGCTGGGAAGTACGCCCCTTTCGCGTTCATCCAGATGATTATAATCCTCTAGTGAAGCATCTGGATCAAGCGCATAATTCAGTGCGTACATCTCACGAAAGTAGCCTTCACCGGGCTGAACTGAAATTCGGGCCAGATGCATTCGGTTCATCGGGTCTCCAAGGACATTCTTTTGAAAATAAGATGGGTAGTCCCTAGCCTGCACCTGCTCCGTCGTAAGACGGTAGACTTCATCATCCGTTAATGTCAAGGTAACGTCCAGAATCAGGCCAAAAAGTCCATAACCTCCAAGCACAAGCGGGAAAAGTTCGGCATTCTCGGTGCGGCTCACGTGCCGAACCTGACCATTTGCTGTCAAGAGACGAAAAGAATCCACACTTTGAATCAAGGAACCCTGATGAAGCTCCCGACCATGGGCATTTACACTGATGGACCCGCCTACCGTAAAAATATTCTGGGACTGCATATTTTTGATGGACAATCCATATGGATTAATGGCTCGCTGTACGTCAGCCCAGGTCGCACCAGCCTGCACACGCACCTTTTTGTCAGCGGTATTGACTTCAAACACTTTGTTATAGGAGGTCATATCAATAACTATGCCATCCTTATAGTAGGTGTGGCCTCCCTGACTATGACGTTGTCCGGCAATGGATACCGTCATATTACGCTTTCGGGCATCCTGAAGCAGTTCAACGAGCTGCTGCTCTTCATGACCCTTCACAACACGTTCAACCTTAACCGGGTGAAGTCGACTGTAGTCGGTAATCAGATATGGATTCTGATCATCGCTATTGGTTCTCTCATATGTCCACACACATAAAAATAGAAGTAATAGGAGCACGCTCATTTTTTTGACCAGCTGAACTCCTCCTCCCTTACATTCTACGTTTCAATTTAATCCCATTGGTTAATCGTTTACATACACATTAAAGAGATTGGATATGTTAAGGAACACCTTAAACATACCTGAATAAGGAGGGATTTTCCATGAATGAACATAAAAAAGAGCGAAAAAACAAGGATCTTGAGCCTGGTGTCAATACCGTTCTGCACCCCGATCCCTATAATCCCGGGCCAACGGACATGATTGAGGAAGCTGTAGGAGAGATCGTAGACAACATTACCCACCCCATCAAAGGCAAAAAGAAGACCGATGACCCCAACAAAACCAAAAATTAAGCTTCAACATTCGTCTGACAGCCCATTTTGCATTACAACGCAAAAAGTCCCCCAACCTCAGTAACAACGGTCGGGTGACTTTGGATTTGTTTCATTTTTATAGCGATAAACGGGTCTGTTCACCATGGGCATCTATATTTGTTTCACTTTGGTTTTCCTTTTTCATCTGCTGCAACGCCTTATGAATCCAGATCGCAGCAATTGATCCCTCACCCATGGCGACGGTCGCCTGTTCCGCGTGCAGGCCCAAATCCCCTGCAATCCACACATTAGGTGCCGCTTGCATGCTGCGCGGGTCGGCTTTCACATGGTTATTATCCGCGATAACAGCTCCAAGCTGCTCCGCCAATTCATAATGCACACGATTGCCTCCAAAAGCGATAAAACCCCGTTCCGACTCATAAATCTGTCCATCTTCCGTCAGTACACCCGTAATATGGCCATCCTCCATTTGTTGCACTTCTTGGACGGCCGCCTCAAGGTAACGAACTCCTGCCTCTTTCATGCTTCGATGAAGCTCAGCGGAGATTGGCGACTGCTCATGGTTAATGTACAACAACTCATTGGTACGTTGAATCAAAACCATAGCCATGTTTGCACCCGCTTCGCCTGCACCCAGCAATATCGTTCGCTGATTCTGAATTTCATATCCATCACAATCCGGGCACACATATACCGTTCGTCCCAACGTAGGCCTTAATCCCGGAATGGCCGGCATCCTGTCCGTTAGTCCAGTTGCCAGTAAGACTGTTTTGGCCATATATTCAGAGCCGGAAGAGCCGAACAGTTGTATCTGTTCTCCCCGGCGTCCTGCTTTAATGATATAGTCTTTCTCAAATGACACGCCGGTCCGCTCTGCCTGCATTCTGCCTTTGGAGCGCAGCTCTTCACCGGATACACCGTCGGGAAAGCCAAGAATATTATGATAGGTTCGGCACAGCGTTGATCTGCCTTCCCCTGCATCCACTACCAGCACCCGATGGACCGTGTAACGCCCCATCTGAATGGCTGCCTGAAGTCCTGCGAGTCCTCCTCCTACGATAATGCAATCATACTCTCGCATGCTCCATCTCCCTCCTATGCTTCCATCTCTTATAAGTTATTGGACAGTTCACTATCCTCTATCCATTTACACCGTTCAACCAAAATCAAACGTTATCCGTTACACTTAGCTTTTACCAAAATAAAATAACCCAAACCATCCGTCTGAATAACGGTTCGGTTGGGTCGATTGAAGAAAAGGTATTATTCCGGATTCAGAAAATGTATGATTCAAATCGTGATGCGTTCGAAATGGCATTCCATACATCTGCCGTCTCGCCGCCCATATACCAGTAGGCCAACCCAGCAATGTTACGCTCTCCGCTCATCATTACTTTTGCGGATAAGGAACGACTGTCCTCTGCCCATATATATCTTGGCGTACCGTTACTGTTGTATCCAATGACATATTGGACCAGAGATGTATCCCACCGTCTTACAGAACCTGAAGCTCGTGCACGTGTTCCCTGTTCTGCCAGGGTAATGTCCCATGAACTGGCTGCCGGATTCACAGATGACCAATCACGTGTATACAAAGGCAGAGCCAAAATCGTTTTGGCACGCACCACCTCAGAGAGCATCGTATCCAGAGCCTTTTCAACCCAAGGAAGAGAGGCCACAGATCCTGCTTGCGGATCGCCGTTCCAATGTTCCTCATACCCCATCAGTACCATGTAATCCGATATGGCACCCAATTGGGCATAATCAAATGCATCGGTCCAGTCTGTCCCCAGATCGGGGGATACATCCACGGATACAACGGCCCCCAGGGCATGCAGAGCCGTTGTCAGTGAGGTGATAAATGCGGTCATTCCTTCACGATCAGCTGGCAGTACGTTCTCGAAATCCACGTTAATGCCATCCAGTTGATATGTTTTCACAAAAGATGTGACCTGCGAGATCACAGCTGCCCGGTTAGCTGAACTAGCTAACATCTGGTGAGTAAGATCCGGGTTTGAACGATTGCCAAGCAGCGGCCATACCTGTCTGTCTGTAGCAGCTGCCCAGGATAACAGGGACGTGTCCGTGAGATCCGTGACTTTCATACTGCTGTTCAGGAAAAACCAGCGGGGAACCAGTGTGTTTGCTTCCGACTGTTCGATCTGTTTCTTGAACTCAGCAGTGGAGGCGTTATATTGCCATCCAAGCTGAATACCGAGCTGATCCTCGCTTTTCAGCTGACCTGACCAGGTTTTCTTTTGTAATATGGCATCCAGCATCACTGCTGCCTCTTCTCTGGTCACCTGGTCATGTGGACGAAACATGCCGTTACTGCCGCGCATCAGCCCAAGTTGATATACAGTCTGCACATAAGGACGCGCCCAGTCCGATATCTGAGCTGCATCGCCATACGTGGATGACAGGAGATTCGTTGATTTGGAGGATTGTTTCAACATTCTCACCAACAGTGCTGCCACTTCTTCCCGAGTGATGGAGGCATTCGGCTGGAACACGCCCTGACTCTTCCCTTCCAGAATGGAAAGATTGGTCATGGCTGCAACGTTGCCGTAATACCATGCGCTCATGCTGACATCGTTATAGGGGTTAATGTTGTTTTTAACAGGCTTCAACCCTAGCAGTCTCACAGCAAATGTTGCAAATTGAGCACGAGTGACCGCCTTTTTGGGTTCAAACCTATTCTCGGAGGTGCCGGCAGCAATTCCCACCTTAACCAGATGTGCAATGGCATCCTTGGCATAACTGGTGGTTGTATCCTGGAACACCTGCTGAGTCGATGCTGCTTGAGCAGTGGATTGACCGATCGAGATTGATCCTATTGCCAGTACACCGCACAAAACAACATTCCATAGCTTGCGACGGGTACGTTTCGTTATTCTATTATTCACATCAAAAAGCCTCACTTCAATGGAGTACGATCTACATCATCGTATCAAATTGAAGCAAGGCCGTATGTGGTTAAATATTGGGAAATCCGCTGAAGCGCTGACCTAAATTTTTTATGAGTCGAGGCCATACTCAGGTTCTGGCGATAGTCTTACTTGTGTACTTTAACACGTTGTTCAATCGGTTGGAATTCTTTCTCGCCTGGTGTTACTGTTGGTTTGCCGAATGGCATCTGAGCGATCAGTCTCCAGTTCTCTGGAATATTCCATTCTTGTTTGACCTTCTCATCAATCAGCGGGTTATAGTGCTGCAGGGAAGCACCCAGACCTTCTTGCTCCAGTGCAGTCCAGATGACCAGTTGCAACATACCATTGGATTGGTTCGCCCAGATCGGGAAGTTATCCGCATACGATGCAAAGTTTTGTTGAAGCTGTGCGATCACATTGTTGTCTTCGAAGAAAAGCACTGTACCGTATCCGCTGCGGAATCCGGCCATTTTCTCGGCTGTTGATTGGAATGCTTCTGCATTACCAACCACTTCACGCAAGATTTCTTCCGTGTGATTCCATAGTTTGTCATGTTGCTCACCGAGCAAAACTACAGCACGAGATGTTTGTGAATTGAATGAAGTCGGAGTGTATTTCACCGCTTCTTCAACGATTTCCTGGATTTTAGCATCCGAGATCGTGGATTCCTTGCTGATTCCATAATAAGATCTTCTGTTTTTCAACGCTTCAAAAAAAGTAGACATTAATATTCGCCTCCCAAAATGGTCATTTTCCTCATTGCCAACATAGTAACTATAATATAGTAACATACATTAGTCAACAAACTATTTATTTTTCACTGAACGCACTTTTAAAAAACAAACGTGGTTGGGTATTCCATCTTTACGATACGACGAACCCTGTTAGTTGGACTCGCGATAATCTGCCCGATATTTTTCTTCCGACGAAGAGTTGCTCTTGGTCTGATCTTTGCTCTTCTCTTCCTGCTTCTCCATATTCAAATCCTCCATTGGAATCGGGTCCACTGTCTGCTCTTCTTCATGCATATCAAGCAAACTCTCCTGCTCTGTTGGATATTGCTCTGGATTATCGTGGGAACGTTTCGGATGGGTATCGTTGTTATTTTGATCCGGTGTGCGCTCTTTCATTCATGATCGCCTCCTCTGATTTCATTACCCTTTCTTTACCTGTTCTGTATATCTTCTAAACACAGTAATGTCGATTAACTGAACGAAAAGGAACAAAAACCAGCTAATGTTTGTCAAGCATTTCTTGTTGGGTGAGTTCTCTTTTCGTGGTATACTTTTTCCGACCAACACGAATAACCTCCACTGCTATGGAGGTTTTGGTTAAATATGGGTTACGATTGGTAGGGCTGGCTCTTCTGCAAGATGGCGAAAATGTGATGCAACAGCTTGTTTGCGCAGGCGATCACGACCACCTTGTAGGGCTTGCCCTCTTTTCTTTTTTTCTCGTAATACGAACCAATTTTTGCATTCACATTCTTTCGCATTCCGCATTGTACCGCTAAATATAGCGAACGTCTGAGCCTTTTAGAGCCTCGTTTCGTTATTCGTGTGCCTGTTGCTGTAAACTTCCCTGAACTGAAAATTCCCGGATCAAGACCCGCAAACGCCACGAGTTGCTTAGCGTCCCTAAACTGCCTGACATCACCTATTTCAGCTACTATGGCTGCAGCTAGTTTCATTCCGATTCCCGGGATGCTTTTCACGAGTTCGACTTCAGGTAGATTGGTCGCGATGTCCTCCATTTGCTTTTCCAGCTCGTCCAATTGCCGGATCATCGTCAGCAATAACTTAACCATCCCCAGCAGTGCTTGGCGTTGTGATGGGCTACGCCGAGCTTCTCTCCAGTCACCCAGCACTTCCTCCAGTTTTCTGACTTTTTCAATGACCCATTGCTTGGAACGAGACTTTCCTGCGCTACCCTGAATCACTTCAATCCAATCCGCTGTACCTTCTTCTAAACAACAAGCCAGTACCGTTAATGACGTTGCGGAAAATACATTCGAAAATAACCCTTCGTACTCCGGAAACACTTGCTCAAGTAAGGCTCTGCTGTTCAGTTTGGCCTGTACAAAGATTCCTGTAACAAATTCATGCTGCCGGGTCAAATGCTGCAGTTCCGTAAACGTCTCATCCCAAGTTCGGTGTGCCTTCACATCGCCTCGGTAGTACATCTCAGCCAAATGCCAGGCATCCGTTGCATCCGTTTTCACTTTGCGTAACTGCGCTCCCCTGGCTCGCTTGGATTGCAAGGGATTCACAATGTAATAGGTGTATCCACTCTGATCCAGACAGCACACCAAGGCACGATGATAATGCCCTGTCGCTTCCAAAACGACCACTGGAGCAACGCCTGTTTCGGCTTGAAGCGCGCCTAACATCTCCGTGAATTGGTCGAATCCGCTTGGTTCATGCACAATGTCTATGGCTTTGCCAAACGGCTCATTTCGTTTTCGAAACGCCTGAACCACACTTGAGCCTTTAGCGACGTCTACACCCACAACAGGTTCCATTTCTTCACTCCCTATCTTTCGTTACGCCGGCCCTTTCCACGATGGTTCCAAACCCATAGCTTCGCTTGTTATACGGGGTCGACTGCCCCAACCAGCTCAAACATGGTCTTTTGGAGGTCGTGGGAGAACAGTTTTTGTTACGGGGTCCTAGCCCCTAAAACCACCTCGTTCTCCCGGCTCCCCCATCGTAAAACGACCGCAAAAAAAGGCCAACCAGTAATTACTGGCTAACCTGATAATACGAAAAACCAACCAGACAAGCTGGTTGGCTCGAACCTACAACGTGAAAAGCGGGCAATGTGATGACTTTCATTTGTATGAGAATTGCATCCATATAAGCTCAGATCATGGATTTATTCTCCTTTTCAACAGAAAACCCTTCTGCTGCGAAATCTCATCCTTCAGCAAAAGGGTTATATTATGGGATCGCTGGGATCGCAGCTTTAACCCTTCACGGCGCTACCAGCCACTCCCTGAATGATATAATGCTGTCCCACGAGGAAGATGATGATCATCGGAATAATGCCTGCCGTGGCAGCGGCCATCATGCCGTTGTAGTCCACATTGTTCTCCAGAATAAAGTTCTGCAGTCCGAGCGGCACGGTGTACAGGTCTTTGTCGATCAGGAACACGAGCGCATTTTCATAGTCATTCCAGTGCCAGGAGAAATCAATAATCGCCAATGTAGCAAGCGCAGGCTTCGCCAAGGGTAGAATCAGCCTGAAAAATATGCGCAGGTGACCGGCACCATCGATAAACGCCGCTTCCGAGATCTCTGAAGGCACCGAGAGAAAGAATTGCCGCAGCATAAACACGCCAAAGATTGTGAACATTCCAGGCAGGATCAAGGCCCAATGAGTATTATATATGCCGACCCATTCAAACATGAGAAACTTCGGTACAAAGAGCACCTGCGGAGGCACCATCATCATCGAGAGATAGATCAGGAACAGCGTCTCCCGACCTTTGAATTGAATCCGTGCGAAGCCATAGGCTGCAAACGCCGAGAGAAATACAGCTCCAATCGTGCTAATTAGCGATATTTTCAACGAGTTCAGATAATACGTAGCAAAGGTATTCGCTCCGCTCCAGACCTTAATGTGATGCTCCCAGTTCAGGCTGGAGGGTATCCACTGGATGGGATAGGTGAATACGTCCGCAGGAGATTTGAATGACGTGCTGATCATCCAGATAAACGGCATAATCATCAGTAAAGCAAAACCGGCCATCAGAAGTGTCAGTATGATTTTCCGAATCTGGGTCAAATACTCCATGCGAACTTTAACTTTAGGTGAATGCGGAAATGTGGGCTTCGCGTTCGCAGCATTTATTTTCTCCATAACGGTCCCTCCCCTCCTTAATAGTGAACCCAACGTTTCTGACCAAGCCACTGCAATACAGTGAAGATCATGATAATGGCAAAGAGTGCCCAGCTAATGGCAGCAGCGTAGCCCATCTCGTAATATCGGAAGGCATTCTGGTAGATAAAAAGCGACAGCACAGTTGTACTGTTCCCTGGCCCACCCTGGGTAATCGCTTGAATAATACCAAAGTTTTTGATCGTCATAATCAGACCTGTAATCAGCAGCAAAAAGGTCGTTGGACTCACAAGCGGCCAGATCACTTGGCGTATCGTCTGCCAGGGGCGGGCTCCATCAATCCGTGCAGCTTCTATCAATTCCTCCGGGATTTCCTGCAAAGCGGCCAGATAAATAATCATGTTGTAACCCAGCATGAACCAAATCCAGATGATATCAATCGCAACCATGGACCATTCGGTTGTCGATAACCAGCCGGGTGGGTTCGTGATACCGATACCCCGTAAAAAACCGTTAATCGGCCCCGACGTTGGCTGGAACAGCAGCATCCAGACAAAGGCGATGGCAACGCCGCTGGTGATATAGGGCATGAAATAGAGGGCACGCAGTGTTTTTTGCCAGTACACCGACTTGTTCAATGCCACAGCCACGATAAATGCCAAACCCATCGATACCGGAACCGCTAACAGAAATACAAATGTATTTCGCATCGCCACCCCAAACAGATCATCATTCAACATTCGGCGGATATTGTCCAGCCCCACGAAATGTGTCTCCGGGCTCATGAATTTGTAATCGGTGAACATGAGATAGAACGAATAGACAGCCGGTATAATAAAGAATAACAGTACACCAATCATATTGGGCCCAATAAACAGATACCCGAGCCTGCTCTGCCGTTTCATCCAGGATTTATGCATATGCTCCCCCACTCCTTAACATCTGTTCTGGAATTAAGCATAACAAGATGTCCTCTCACATTTAAGGAACATAACCCTATACCTGATATCACAGATATATGCATTTTAGCAGTGCCTTTCGAGAGGCGAATAACATGGAATTGTTCTATTTCCTTTAGTCCGGAAAGCCCTGGCTAATACCATGCATCTAATGCTCTATGAATCTATTGCTTAAATAGAAAAAACCGCCCCATTGGGGACGGCCTTCATTCTCAGTGATTTTACATTCTATTGATTCTGCTTCAGCCAATCATTGTGGCGTTTGACCATGTTTTGAACCGTAACTTCGGCAGTCTGGTTACCAAGGAAAAACTTTTCATACTCCTGGGCACGCAGATCCACCACCTCTTGCGCAATGCTGCGGACAAACGTAGGTGTCTCGTCACCATACAATACGAACTCCAGTGACTCCTTATCATAGGAATCGGCATAATCGCCAAGCAGATGATCAATGGCTGTCTGCTGATCGACCGCATTCGAGGAAGGCAAACGTCCACCCGCAGCCATCGGCATCATTCCTCCATCGGCGTACCATTTCAGGAACTCCCATGCGGCTTCTTTATTTTTCGACTTGGAATTGATGGCAATAAAGTCACCCAGTCCTCCGCTCTTCACCATATCTGCTTCTTGTGCAGCCAGTCTTGGTACAGGGGCAAAGGCGATTTTCCAATCCCGAGGGAACTCGGTCATGTTGTTCGATGTGCGGATCAGCCATTCGCCGATATTAATCATGGCAGATTCACCGCCAAGGAACATGTTTTCCACCGGCATTTTGGAAGTCAGCTGCTCTCCGAGCGGCGGCGTGGTTGCGTCCTCCTTCATCATTCCGTTCAACGTCTCCAGCCATTTGGTAACGAGCGGATCATCGAGGTTGGACGTACCGTCTGCCTTAACATAGCCGTTCTTCACCAGAACGGAATCGAGCGGGTCCACATAGGAAGCGGTATGCTGCACCAATCCGTACTTGAAGCCAGTAGCCTTCAGCTTGAGTGCATACTCACGGGCTTCATCCCAAGTCCAGGCTGTGGGTACACTCAGTCCCGCTTGATCAAGCGCTTTCATATTTAAGGCGAAGAAGGCAGCATTTTTCTTGGTCGGCATCCCGTAATATTTGCCGTCCACTTTCCAGGAAGCCGCATCTTCACCCATTTTCTCATCAATGTTGTAGTCGGTGAACTCGCCCAGGTCCAGTGCTGTCCCACCCTTGATGCGTTTATCGAGGTTCGTGAGGGTGTAGTTGACATACAGGTCAACGTTTTGTCCGGTGGACAGCGCCGTATCCAACTTCAGGTTGCCATCATCATCATTCACAAACCGCACATATTCCACCTGAATGTCGGGATTCTTCGCATTCCAGGTATCCACCACTTCCTGCGGACCATTCTCGGGCGGCACCGCGCCCCACATCGTGAGCTTCACTTTTCCCGCAGCCGCTCCACCTCCGTTATCTCCACCGTTCGTCTCATTTTTACCAACACAGCCAGCAAGCAAGCCCAGCATCAGCGCACCCACGATTAATCCGGTTAATCCTCTTTTGATTCTCATCTGGTCACATGACCTCCCTGAATTGAAGTGAATGTACCTTCCGTTACATCGTAGCAGGGGTTTTCCTGGGTTCATAAGATACATATCCATGATTCGAATTGAACAAAAATACGGATTTACCCTTACTTGCCTGAGCACTCGGTACACATATTCCTTCTATTCATCCTGTGAGTCACGAGCGGTGGCGATACTGACTGGGCGTGCAACCGGTCCAACGCTTGAATATTTTAATGAAATAATTATCGCTTCCAAATCCCACCCGGTAACCAATCTCTTGTACAGGAAGATCCGTTTCACGCAAGTATTTAGCCGCTTTCTCCATCCGTACCCCATGCAAATAATGAATCAGGGTATATCCGGTTTTCTTTTTGAACAAAGCGCTAACATAATTCTCTCCCATCATCACATATCGTGACATGGATTTGACGGTAATGTCCTGGTCGTAATGCTGTCCGATGTACTCGATAATTTTGCTAATCTCCGGATGCTTCACCACCAGTTCACGAACAGGTGTGAACGGAAGCTCAGTCTCAGACGGGGGCGCAGAAGAGACCGTCAGTGAAGTAGGCGAATCAGGTGTTGATGTGAGAATCGGTGTAGAAGGCGGCACTTCATGATGATCTGTCTCTGTCCTGGCTTCAGCCGAAGCTCCTAGTTCCGCACTTATTTTACGTAGTGTATCACGCAGTGAATTCACACTCATGGACAGCTTCAGAATATAATTCGAAGCCCCGTATTCCATCGCACGACGTACATATTCGAACTCCCCCATACAGGTGAGCATGACAAACTTGGTTTTTAACCCGGCCTGGCGGGTCTGTTTGAGTAATTCAAGACCATTCATACCCGGCATGACAATATCGGTCAGCACCAGATCCGGTGTATCCCGTATGATCATCGCCAGCGCTTCGGTTCCATTACCGGATTCTCCGATGACCGTGAAGCCCAGCTCCTCCCATGAAATAATCTCTCGTACCGACTCTCGTACGAATACCTCATCCTCTACAAGCAATACTTTCCACATGCCAGATTCCCCTCTCCAGTCGTGTAGGACGTGTCTCAAAACTCGCGAAGTGCATCTTTTACCGCCTTTTCGCCCCATGCTGCGTCACTTCCCCTTGACGTGCCCCGGCACGCCTGCGGAAAACTTCCTTGCTTGGAACGAAAATTCAGCAAAATCTGCTTCCTTCGGAGTTTTCAGACACGCCCTAGTCAGACCGCTTCTGTACATAAGGCGTCGACAATAAAAAAGGAATGCTGAACCTAACTAATGTCCCCGGCTTGGTATCGATCACTTCAAGTTTACTTTGACCTTTGAACAATAACCGCAATCGTTCCCTGAGGTTGGACAGGCCGATCCCCGGACGTGTCCGGGTTACCTGCAAACGTCGAGATTCCTCCATTCCGATTCCGTTGTCTGCCACCTCCAGCATCAGTGTTCCTGTGTCTTGCCTATAAATTCTGATACGGATCTGCCCAAGCTGCTCCAGTGGCCCGACACCGTGGTGAATTGCATTCTCCACCAGTGGCTGCAAGCTCAGCTTGGGCACCAGCGCATACTCCAGCTTATCATCAAAGTCACAGGTCACTTCAAAGCTATCGCGGTAACGAATCCGCTGGATATGAAGGTAGGCTTGGACCAACTCGATCTCATCTTTCAGATATACCAATTCGACCTGTGAATTCAGGCTGACCTCCAGTAATTTGCCCAAGGAAACACACATCTCGGAGATCTCCTCATTCCCGCTGCGGATCGCACTCCATTTCATTGTATTCAATGTATTCAGGAGAAAGTGAGGATTCATCTGAGCCAGGAGCATATGAAAATGTACCGCTTCCTTCTGGCGTTCCTCCGTCTTGAGTCTGGCAATCATCTGATTGGCATCGTCCAGCATCGTATTGAACGTACGTGTCAGTTCCAGCACTTCGCCACGGCTGTGGCCCTCAGGAATACGAATCTTGAGGTTTTTGCGGACAACCTCCTTCATCTGTCTCTGTAGATGCGACAAAGGGCGCGTGAACGTAGCCGAGATCATAAAAGCCATCACTACAAATGCTCCTGTGAAACCAAAAAAGGTCAGAAAGTAACGCTGTTTGAGTTCGGATATCTCTGTAAAGAGGATCGATAGCGGAATCCGATTCACCATATACCAGTCCAGTGATTCGATATATACGTAGTTAATCAGCGTATCCGAAGCTGGATCGGTCAGATAAGCCTCTGCCGGATGTAGAGCTATTTCACGCGTAACCTCCGGGGAGAGGGCAGCAGTTTGGGATGAACGGGCAATAGTCTCCCCACTACCCGTAATAAGATAATACTCCTGGTTACTCTGTGAATCCTTCAACATGGTCTGGAACCAGTAGGAATAATCAATGCTAATTCGTGCCAGTCCGTATCGCTTGCCGCCGCTATCTTTCATGTATGCATACAGTGACAAGAGGTACGGGCTGGAGGATAACTCCCTGAGCAAAGGGTTAGTATCTCTGGCATCCCAGCGATAAAAAAGTTCTTCCGGTTGAAGCGAATGTGAATCCGCACCGCCTTTTGGAATGGTTATTTCCCCCAGACGCTCGCGGAATTGTTCCAGATAGGGGCCGTACGCCAGTGCTTTTTTGGGCAAATACGAAGTGTAAACGCTATCATGAAAATCCAGCAAGGTAAAATACACGGAAGGATTATATAGAAAGAAACTGTTGTTGATCATTTTAAACTTCTCTTCCACCAACGACTTGTTCTCAAGCGGCGTACGATTGTCCGGGGAAGTTAGCACACTTCTTACCGCAGAATCCTGTTCCAGAAAAATGAGTGTTTTGAAAGCGATGCTCATCTGGTCCTCCAGAGAGCGGTACATCTGTACCATCTGCTCATGACTCTGCTCACTGATTTTCTGCTCGACCAGCGATTCAATCTGCTGATAATTGTAGACATTCAATGCACTGAACGGCAAAAGAATCAACACCACAAACGCACCGAACAGGCGGTACCTCAGTCGCTGTGGCAACCAACTCTTCCAGTTTGGCTTCTTCATTCCTTTATGCTCGCTCCCCTACAATTAATGAACCCATTATAGCACCTGCCTGCCATTTACAGCCGGAGTCGAATGATTTGCATGGATATGTGATATTCGTTGCCTGCATTCAAGAGAAATGCACAGATATGATCTATTGGTGTAAGAAAGAAATGAATGGATGGATGGGCCCTTATCTCATACTTGATGTCGTCTTCGGTATTCCGAGGGGCTAATCCCCAATGTGGATGAAAATACGCGGCTCAGATAAAATCCGTTCTCATACCCACATCTCTCCGCAATTTGCGTAAGGGTCAGACGGCTATCTGCCAGCAAGGCTTTTGCCTTTTTGAGACGAATCGCTTTCAGATAATCGGATGGTGTTTCCTGAAAGGCCTCACGGAACCTTCGGGTGAGCTGAACTGGACTCAAAGCCAAATGTTCGGCCAATGCTCGGAGACTGACCGCCTCTCCTGCCCATTCCTCCAACAAAACTGCCGCTTCAGCCATGAGAGCATCCTCCGTGAACTTCCGTTCCATCAGCCTGCTCTGTCTGCGCTCCCAATTATACAGCCGCCACAAATCCATCATCAGATGGGTCTTCCATCCTGTTGTAGCCTCATCGTTGTCCTCGCTCGCCTGACGCAGATAGGCATATGTTGAAGCCAGACGCTTCGTATCATTGATGAGGGATTTTCCAATCGGCGGCAAAATATCCTCATCCTCTGCGGCGTTACAACTGAACTGCATATAGTGAAACGTCAGTGGGGTTACCGTCTCTCTGCGAAAAGGAACGCGGGGCGGACATAACACCAGATCAGCAAAACCCGCCTCTCCTGTCTGTCCACCTATCTCATACCGAAATACGCCCTCTTCAACGGCAAAGACCACCCAAGCATCGTAGATATCTTCTGTCAGAGCAAATTCAGCTTTCTTCTTCCAGTAGATGTGATTAAGGAGGTCCATGATACACCTGCCTTTGTTGTGAAATAAAGTATATGCTCGATGATAATATAGTGCATTTGAAAAGTAAATATATAAAACTAATATGAAATTATAGATATGAAATAGGAGCTTAGGCTCATCCATTTTCAATGAGAGAGGTGTTCGTATGAAGCACGAACTCGTTAAACCGGATATCACCGTTATCGGAGGCGGACTAGCTGGCGTGTGTGCGGCCATATCTGCAGCCCGCCTGGGCCAACAGGTCGCTCTGGTGCAGAATCGTCCCGTGCTCGGCGGCAATTCCAGCAGTGAAGTACGTGTGTGGGTCTGTGGCGCTACCGCCCACGGAATTAATCGCTATGCTCGCGAGACTGGCATCATGGGGGAACTATTTGTAGAGAATCAGTATCGTAATCCGGAGGGTAATCCCTATCTGTGGGATTTGATCATTCTGGAAGCCGTTCGAGCTGAATCCAACATCAGCCTGTACCTGAACACGGATGTCCATGAAGTGGAGGCCACCGGGGATGGAGAGGAACGCATGATCACCTCTGTTACCGGGTGGATGATGGGATCTGAACGCAAAATCCGATTTGAAAGTCAGATCTATCTGGACTGTACGGGCGATGGACTGGTTGGCTTTCTGGCAGGTGCCAAGTTCGCACTCGGCCGGGAAGCCCGCAGCGAATATGGTGAAGAGTGGGCACCAGAGGTGGCTGATCAAATCACGCTGGGCAGTACGCTCCTTTTTTATACCAAGGATGCTGGTGCACCTGTCCGTTATATCCCGCCTTCTTTTGCCAAGGATATTACACAGACCAGCATTCCGATTCGCCGGGTCATTCGCAGCGGGGATTCCGGTTGTCATTACTGGTGGATTGAATGGGGCGGTGAACATGACACCGTTCATGACAATGAGCTGATCCGTGATGAACTGTGGTCCGTGATCTACGGGATCTGGGACTATATCAAGAACTCCGGCAAGTTCGATGCAGACCATATGACGCTGGAGTGGATCGGTTCTCTGCCTGGTAAAAGGGAGTACCGCCGCTTCACGGGTGACTATGTGCTCACCCAGAACGATATTATCAGCCAGCGGGAGTTCCCGGATGCCGTTGCTTTTGGCGGCTGGTCCATTGACCTGCATCCCCCGCAGGGCATGTACGCCGAAGCGAGCGGCTCGAGGCATATGCATGCCGACGGCGTGTATCACGTGCCGTTCCGCTCGTTGTATTCCGCCAATGTGCGGAATATGCTCATGGCCGGGCGCGACATTAGCGCATCACATGTCGCCTTCGGCACGACCCGCGTCATGGCCACATGCGCGGTCATCGGCGAAGCCGCGGGTACGGGCGCGGCGCTCTGCGCGGCCATGGGGGTGTCGCCGCGCGAGCTGCACGCGAGACATCTGGCGGTACTGCAGCAGACGTTGCTGCGACAGGACGCTTCCATCATCGGGGTGCGCAGCCAGGATGAGCTGGATCTGGCCCGGCGTGCCAAGGCTACAGCCTCCAGCACGCTGACGGGCATCGCTCTTGAGCAGCCTGGCGAGACGTACCCGCTGGGTACGGATGCCGCCCTGCTGCTGCCCGTGCATCCAATGCTCAGCGGCTTGGAGCTGCTGCTGGATGCATCCAGCGATACCGCGCTGACGGTAGAGCTGTGGGATACGGGGCGTAAGGAGAACTACGTCCCGCATACGTTACAAGTTACGGCGACTGTTAACGTTACAAAAGGAAATGCGCAGTGGGTGGAGCTTCCGCTCGAATGGCGACCGGAAGAACCGCAGAATGCTTTTATGATCATCCGGGCGAATGAAACTATCTCCCTCTACCATTCCACGGAAGCACACAGCGGGGTACTGATCTTCTTCAGAACAGAAGAGAACCATGTGTCCAAGAATCTGGAGGATCATGCCACGGATCAGCCTGTCGTATTGTGGTCCATGCAAGGGTTGGCGCGTCAGCCATTCTGCTGTCGTACCCTCTCCATTAGCGGTGCTTACTCGGCGGACAACACAGTCAACGGTTACCATCGCCCTTACGGTGGGCCACAGCAGTGGATGTCGCAGCCGATGCAGTCTGGCAAGCCGGAATGGGTGCAGCTGACCTGGGAAGAGCCACAAACCTTGGCTGAACTGCACTTGACCTTCAATGATGATGTGAACGAGGATCTGGTTAATCTGCATCACCATCACACGACATTCCGGGTCATGCCTGAACTTGTGCGCGATTATCGAGTCGAGGTACTCGCTCTGTCTGGCGAGTGGATCGAGATTATAAACGTAACGGAAAACCGCAGAAGAAAAGTCATTCATTCCTTAGATACACCTGTGTATGCACAGGCGCTTAAGGTAATCATTGATGCCACCAATGGCAGCAGGTACGCGGAGTTGATTGAGATTCGGGCGTATGGGGAGCCAACAGTGACAGGCAAGAGCTGAACGCAAAAAGCAATGGAATAACCCCCTGAAATTTCCCATGAATTCTAGGGGGTTATATTTAATTGTCGTTCAGCATTCTCCGAATTTAAATTTAGGTAGTTAATTCATTTAATTCCTCAACGGGCGGAGTGGAGAAATCCCCAAGACTCAATTTCGCCTCAAAAATAGTACTTTCATGCTCCGCAGCCAATCTACCTCGGACCCACACAGCTCCGTCCGTAACAGCTGAACGCTCGACGATCATCTTCTCCTGCATGCGAATCTCACGATGATATGAAATTTGCAGACGTATCATACCTGCTGCCAGTTCATTCAATGTTAATGCATCACAACATACGTCAGCATACCGAGCATTGTTCATGTGCCCATTACTGTCCGTGCTGCTGTATTGTACAGTTAAACGATATTGTTCCTGCAAGCTGAGTTCAGAGGGAACCGTCACTTTGGCAGGCGGTTCACCTAATGATATATCAGGATGCGATTTCACTTCAAAAGGAAGAGCTGATGGTCTGACGACTCTGCGTCTCTTCAGATCGACCAAAGCCCAAGCCGTGCGAGCCTCAGCCAGATGTGTTCCCTCCCGATCTGTAAGAATATAATCCCTTAACCATGTCACACCTTTATTTTCTTTGTGCCATGTCTGCAAGGATACTTCTTCTTCCAATCGGGCTGGACGCATCATCGTGACATCTGTTGTTAACAGCATCCAACCTAACCCCTGATCCAGCATCTGCGACACGGTAACGCCCATGCCAGCAAAATCGCGGTCTGCTGCCAACTGCATATGTTCTAGTAAGGCCGATGGGCGACATTGTGATCGGTAGTCTGCATCGGCTGATCCAATCCGGTAATGAAGCTTGAATGGTTGTTCAGATTGCATGTGAGTAAACCTCCTCAGGCTGGGCAACTTGTAAAATTTCTGATCCGTAACCCCACATTAATCATGCGTTCGATGTATACGACTGCGATACTGATCAGGTGTGCACCCTACACTTTGTTTGAACATTCGACTGAAATGGGACAAACGTTTGAACCCTGCCGACCGGCTGGCTTCTGTCACGCTGATATCCGGCTGGAACTGGAATAACAGCTTGGCCTGATTAATGCGACGATCATACACATATTTAAATATGGTGCTGCCCGTCATTTCTTTGAAAAGTCCTGCCAAATAAGGCTTGGACAGATGAAGCTCACTTGCCAGATCATCCAGGCCAATATCCTTCATATAATGGGTCTCGACATACCCAATGATATGCTGTACATGTCGCTCCTTCTCGGAAGAAGGGCTGTGTTCCTTCACACTGCCTTGGCAAATCCCGGCGATAACATACAACAGATCACATAAACGAACGTTCATCCGTTCCTCTTTGAACTCCCCCGGATTTACCGTAAGCTGATGAAGATCCAGCAGCAATGCTTCAAATTCAGAGCGGACATTCCCCGTCAGATTGATTCGGCAATTTCTTAATTCTTCGAACGGCTTCAGCACATCATTGATCCGATCCGGGTGCAGGCTGCTGCGAAGGGCCGAGGGGTCAAAATGCAATGTTGTTCGCACATAAGGCCTGCCTGGCAGTGGATGCGGACGATGTAGGGTCATCCCATGCATCAGGACCAGATCACCCGGTTCAAGATTGTATACTCGATCCCCAATAAGATATGTGCACTCTCCATCATGAAAATAATACACCTCGTAATGGGGATGCGAATGAAATCCGTAAGATACTCCAGGCTCATATGTGCTGGTAGAGCGGTAGCTATATTCCAGTGGAGCACTAAATTGCATCATACTGGGCATATCCAAGCACCTCCTGTTCTGGAGAAGTTCTTTCCATTTTACCTGTTTCACGTCGGCTCGGATAGTACTCTACTGTCTGAAATATAGAGGGCCATGCATGTCTCCGTTTGTACGGTACATGTCATGGCCCTTTGGGATTGTAAAAGAATGATTACAGTAAATGATATCTAAAGAAGCTGTTCAATACTCGCCTGGATCTCGTCAATCGAGTCAACAGGTTCAAAACGTTTTACCACATGCCCATTAGCATCAATCAGAAACTTCGTAAAGTTCCACTTGATTGCATCCCCATGCAACCATTCCGGTGCTTTGTCCGCCACCATCAGCTTCAACAACTTTGCTTGCACATCCGTCTCATCAAAGCCTGCAAAAGGGCCTGATTTCTTCAGGAAGTCATACAGCGGGTGTGCCGTTTCCCCATTGACATCCATTTTGGAGAACATGGGAAATTTCACGCCATAGTTAATCTGACAAAAGGATTCCGCCTCTTCGCTGCTTCCCGGTTCTTGTTCGGCAAACTGGTTACACGGGAAACCAATGATCTGAAGCCCCTGCTCTTTATATCGGTCATAAAGCTTCTGCATGTCGTCAAATTGATGCGTGTACTTACACTTGCTCGCTGTATTTACGATCAGCACTGGTTTTCCTTCGTATTGATAGAGCGGGAATCGTTCTCCACTCGTTTTGGTTACGTTAAAGTCATAGATGGTTGGCATAAGATTGGTGCACCTCGCGATGTTATGTAGTTGTACAGACTTATATGAATTTCTATTATATACGAAATAGAAGATTCTGTATCTTAAAAAAAGCCGGATAACTACCATAGCGTTAACAAGTACATCCATCTAATTATCGGATTGATAACTTTCATCCCAAATTTTAAAATTATTCAAATCAACATTCGTTCCAACACTCTCGCAACTCCGTCAGAATCATTCGTATCGGTGATCTCTTTCGAGAGAATCTTCAACTCTTCAATTGCATTATCCATGGCTACCGACCAGCCACATATTTCAAATAGCCCGATATCATTAAAATCATCACCAAAAACCATTACATCTTCAAGTTTTATTTTCATTGCCTTACATAAAATTCTCAATGCATTTTCTTTGGAGGCTTTTATTGAAGAGATTTGAACAAGATTACCACCGTCAGTTATCAAAACATTTATTCTGGATGCAAACTTCTCTCTGAGAAAATCTATATCCTTGAATCCCGTAAAAAGTATTTTTGTTGCAGCAATACCTTTGAGCTCTTCTAATGATTTTATCGTTGGGTTTTCATTTACTCTCATAAGCGTTGTATAATCATATTCTTTTAAACTAAACCATTGATCCTCCACTTCAAGGCTTAAACCCAGTTCATTGTTAATCTCCATGCCATAATTTATTAACTCAGTAGTGATCGCAGGGTCTATGTGTTCATATTGTTGAATACCCGTGTAATTGCAGTGGATATAGCCTCCATTGTAATATATAAAAGAACCGCTATGGAGCAATTCCTCAGGTAAAAGCAACCTTACTGATCTTGGCGGGCGTGCTGTAGCATAGATAAACCTGATCCCTTGTTTAGAGCATGTCATCATTGCCTCATAATTTCGTTTCGAAATTTGTTTATCTGCATTGAGCAATGTTCCATCCAGATCTAATACTATTATTGGATATTTTATAGAAATTCCCCCCTATGATACTTAAATTCACGCTATACTTCCGTTGCATTGCTGAACCTATGTACCCCAAATTCCTTGAAGTCTGATTGAAGTATCGCTTCTCTTAGAGGATACAGATTGGGAGTAAATCGGAGTTCGATTCCTTTCTTAAATAATCTATCTATTAAACCATCCATTCGGTCTATATGTAGAGGCTTTGTAACCTGATAAGAAATATAGTATCCCGCCGTTAGATCAAAGAGTTCAAAATTGGTGTCATCGAAATGATACCTGTACATGATCTGATTCTTCATCCTCGAATACCATGAACTTTCAACCGTAACGATAATATTTGCATTAGAATGTTTGAAAAACTTCTCGTTATTCTCATCACTTATCGTGTCAGTCTTCTTACAGACGATTCTCGGGCAATCTCTTGGAAAGTAATATGAATATTCATGCTCTTCATCAATGGCCCACACCACTGCTGGAAAATCAGGTCTGTTTTGTTTCTCCCGCGGAATAAAGACTTGGATATCTGAAACCTCGCTAAAATGATAAAGCATACAATCACCTCTCTTCATTTAGTGATTCTTAAGCCTCGAAAACATGCTTTTACATTTCAGAAATGTTCCTTTTCCCATCACATAAAACAACAGAGGTCTCAATTTGTCTTTCGGGAACGTTCCAGTATCGAGTTAATAACTGCTTCTTTTCATCCGATGAAACGAGTGTAAAGCCATTTTTCAAATAAAATTGTATAGCCCATTCTGCGGAATCCCAGGTTCCTATTAATATCGGTTTGTCGGTGGATGCCACCAGATGAGCCAACAGTTTTGTCCCTATTCCGCTACCGCGTTGATGAGTCCTTACATAAGCGTGCCTGATTAAAGCAACATCACCTTTATCCTGAATTCCCATGACACCCCATAATCTATGATGATCTTCAAAACCCCAAAACACGACGCCATCACCGATTTCCTGGTTCAATTCTTCCAATGACATATAAGGTTCATGATAGCGATCCTCGGGAATTACACCCTGGTATGCCTTTGCTGCATCATTAATGATCTCATATATTGCATCCGTATCCATATTGCTGCACAATCTGATCATGGCATACGCCTCCTGAAGGTTCATAGTTTAGTAAATTGGACTACCGTAGGGGATATATTAATTCAATAGGTTCATTTATCAGTTCCTCTTTGAACATATAATTATGATCTGCTCCCACAATACATAGAATTCTCTTACCTGGATTCGAATGATAAGTGTTTTTCACGCGTTGAATCATGATCTGATTTCGTACGATCCATCTAAAGTTATTTGCTTTTGGATTAATCTGATCCAACCATTCATATTTTTGTTTAGTCATTTCATCAAATGCATCCGAATTAAAGGGAATCAATCCAACGTCATGTGTATTCATTTGTTTAGCAAACCATTCATCATCGATCTTCTCCAACGCTTTACGCTGCTCTTCTGAGAAGCCGTTAAATGGATCAAAATCATTCCAGACATCCAACTCAAACCAGTCAATTGGCACAAACTCGATATTCCGTTCTTCGCATAATGGAAAGATAAGCTCCCAATACTCACTGGCTGGCTCCCCCCAGTATCCCTTATCCTGTTTATCCTTAATGTATTTCATCCAACTTAGGGGATGCACCTCACCACAGATCATATCCGGGTTGAATTCTGTAATAAGATCTCTATAAAGAGCAAGAGTCGTTCCATACTTTTCTCTTAATTCTTGATTATGAATCGTTCCCAAGATTCCAACGACCGTCATATCATTTCTCCTTTGTATGTGAGATTCCCTATGTAAGTCTACAATCTTTTCTTCAAGAAATACTGAATAATCCCTTCGGGGTATTCATCTTCACTTTTGAATCAGAGCATAGTCCCCACGTTATTTGAGCTTAAATGACCTGTATATAAAGAAACCTATGGAACTAAACAAAATGATAATGAATACAACAATGGGCAGCCAATGATTATGACTGATTTTGTCCACACCTGAAAAGCCAATGATCATCCAACTGATATAAATGAAAAGTATGGATATCTCCGTCTTCATCAGATTAATCATGATTCGTGCATTTTTATATTGCCTCTGCGCATTCTCCAAATTTAAATTCAGATAGTTATACGTATGAGGATACTTTTCCAGCTGCGAAAGCCCAACCCATAATACAAGGCCAATCACTAAGGGCAACCATACTCCCCACTTTCCTCCCCAGCCATCAGGTTCCCCCTTCATATTAAAATGAATCGGTATCTGATCCGGTAAGGTCACCCATTGTTGGAAGCAGTATACCGTTCCAATAATAAATAAAAGGATAGTTAAGATGTCTAACGTTTTCTCCATTAATGTTCTGGAAATTGTTATCTTCGGACGATCTTTGATTTCCAATTTCCCACCTCTTCTCTGGTTATACGTAGTATAATTACATGTTAACAAGGATTAGCCTCTTTTTCCAATGATTTCTGAACAGCCGTAAGGAATGAAAACATAAGCAAAAAAGGCCACCTTTACAGGCAGCCCTTTACTTGTTATAACGTTATTTACGAACGGAGAGAATGAACTTCTCCAGCGATTCTGTATTGGTGATACTGTGATTACATATTACATCAGGGTCTCGTCTCCATACATACGTGTTGACCAATCGTAGAATAGGCAATCATCCTTCTTGTGTATCGGCGTATTCTCCCTCAATACCGATATACTGTCCTTCGATCGGGACATGGGCTCTCATGGGTGTTCAACAGCGGCATTATACCATCTTCGAAGTTGATTAATGTGAGCTTGATGATAACGACTGTGGTCAGCGATATGCCATATGCCCCAGCGTATGGTCGCTTGCTTCTCATTCTCATGCCCAAAAGTGACAATCCTCGCTAAATCATCATCCGTTAATTGTGTACACGCATCCTTCAGCATAGCTATGACACCTTCATACGTCGACATAAGTATACTCCAAGATACTCCTTGAACCATCGGAAGTCTGCCATGTTCATCAATCATGGGCCCATGTTGCTCTTTTAAGGTCTGAGGTAGGCCATTTATTCGATAAACCCAATTCAGATCGACGTAGGTGATATGTTTTATTAATTGAGCGGTACTATTGAAATTGTGATTAGGTCCTTTATAATCAATTTCTTCTAGCGACATACCGTCAGTAATTCGTTGGAGTCGTTGGCTGTTTTCTTTAACCGCAGAATATAACATACCAACAACAGGGGCCATATTGGCTTCGCCTTTTAAGTCGTAAAGCACCGTAACTCCTCCTTTCATACAATCAGGATGGTAACTTATCATTTGCAGGAATATACATCGTTTGTATCTCTTGAACACCAGGAACAAATCCAAGATTATAATAGACCGATTCGGCGTCGTTGCCTTCCATGACATATAACCTTAGAACTGGATATTTGTCTTTAAGTTCAGACAGGGCTCTTTGTAACATGCGTGTAGCAAGTCCTTTTCCTCTGTAAGCGGGGTTGACTCCGATGCTGTATACTGCTGCTTGATTGTCCTGCAAACAAAGCCGACAGTTGGCTACGAGCTGTCCAGTAGCCTTATCATATACCAGAGTAGAAGCCTGAGTTAGGTTCTCATTGGTGTAATAAATTTCTTCGTTCGGGATAAAGTCTTCAAGGGATGTTTTCTTTCTGCGTAAGGCTTCGAAACCGCCTACAAAGCTTTCAAAGTCACACTGAGCAATTTCATCTTCATTAATGTATTGCTTAGCACCCGTTTCATTCTCGATAATTTTGGGGCTCTTAACTATAAAATCATGATCCCAACGCACATTGAAATGATCTGTCGGGCGCTGCATCCAGCGACATCTGAACTCATCTGGCCAGAATCCAGCCCTCGTAAATAAATGTACTTGATCGGGGAGGATTTCATATATCTTGATACGTTGAGTTGCATCAGACCATTTTATGAGTATTCTTTTAAGAAGTTTCAGTACCTCAAATGAATCATTGAATGGGGGCATAAAGAATAGATGATATAACGTATTGGGTGCCATCCTTACCCCACCGATTTTTGACTCTCCTTTATAAATCCAAAAAGAGTTATTCCGCGAAACATTGAAGTAGCCTTCCTCTCTAAAAAATCCAGTATAAGCCATATTATAATAGACAGAACAGTATACTCCCCATTCTTCCGGATCAGCCTTTTGAATGGAATATTCATTCGATAAATCATACGAATGAAGTTCCTCAGACCAATGATTTAATTCCACGCGTCATTCCTCCTCATTGATGTTAACTACCTATAAAATATTTAAGGTATATGTTATCTGGACATTTCTAGTCCCCTCCTTAAATAACATGTCCTTTACTATTTACTTGATCAATTCCATCATTAATCTTATTTTTCAGCAGCTCATGAAATTTATTTTCTTCCTTCTTTAAATGCTCCTCAAGGAAAGCAGAGATAAATTTATTAATAGTGGAATGCTTGTGTTCTATCCCATCTTCGTTGTAATGTATCGGAATATCGCTAAAAGTCATATGATGAGCACCGTTTAGTTTAATAAATGAACTATTCAGAGGACCCGAGTCAAACAACGCCTCATACCCACTCAGTAACAAAGGTAATAGGTCTGGAGAGAGTTCATTTTCCAGTTCTTCAAACGAGCATTTCTCTTGCCGAGCTACCAATAACGGAACAGATACTCTCTCTTCCTTACTCTTCGTCATTAAATGGAAACTAGGATCTAATAGAATACTAGCCTTAATTCTCTTTTCTCTTTTTAGCAATTCATAAGCAGCAGCCCCACCTAATGAATGACCAATGATCCCCATTTCATTCATATCGACTATGGCCCTAAGATCCTTATCTGAATCCAAGACCTTATCTACATTTTTCAAAACCCAACTGATATCTTCAACTCTAAGCTTCAATAATTGTTTCCAAGAATGAATATCTAAACTGTCTATTTCGGATATCTCTTTGGATTGCTGGACAAAGCGACCGTCAGGAAAAATGGAAAATATAGATTCATAAGTGGCTCCTATGGTAATGACAACAAATCCGCACTCCACTAAATGCTCTACACAAAAGGAATACATATCTCTAACGACACCAAAAGCCGGAGCTACAAAAATAATGGGACAGTTTTTAGCAGTAATATCAACACTCTCATCATTATGTATTTTTGTATCCAGATTACAAATATAATCCTTTTCCACTCCCATACTAGAGAGCATATCAATAGCTAAAGTGCTATTAGGTTCAAATAACGAAATATATTTCGACTCATGTTCCACGGAATTGGAAGGATAGTATATACTAATGAGCACTTCTCTGGTTTCCTTACTTATCGGATCCATACGTGATTCATCCTTTAAACCAACAACCTTTCTTCCAACAGTCATTGCATTCACCCTTATACTATTTTTCCGTCACCACAACGCATAAGTGGTGACGGCGGCTTATAACGTGCATCTTATGCTTCTGGATAAAGGTCTGTTGATAAATAACGTTCTCCTGTATCCGGGAATAGAACAACTATATTTTTATTTTTGTTTTCTGGTCTCTTTGCAATCTGTAAAGCGGCGTATGCTGCTGCTCCTGACGAAATACCAACTAATAATCCTTCGGATTTAGCTAAAAAACGAGCTGTTTCAAATGCATCTTCATTTCTTACCTGTACGATCTCATCAACGACAGTTCTATTAAAATTGTCGGGAACAAAACCGGCACCAATTCCTTGAATGGTATGCACGCCTTTAGTTCCTCCAGAAAGTACCGGGGAATCTGAAGGCTCTACAGCTATAATTTTCACATCTTCTTTTCTTTGTTTAAGTGCTTCGCCAACTCCAGATATGGTCCCACCTGTACCAACTCCACCAATAAAAATATCCACTTCGCCTTCGGTATCTCTCCAAATCTCTTCTGCGGTTGTTACCTTATGTACTTGTGGATTTGCTGGATTTTTAAACTGTTGAGGTATAAATGAGTTAGGGATTGTAGCCGCAATTTCTTCAGCCTTTTTGATGGCTCCAGACATTCCTTCTGTGGCAGGTGTAAGAACTAGTTCTGCTCCCAGAGCGATCAACAGCTTCCTACGTTCTACACTGAAACTCTCAGGAAGTGTTATGATTAATCTGTATCCTAATGCTGCAGCTGCAAAAGCAAGCCCAACACCTGTATTTCCGCTCGTCGGTTCTATTATCACTGAATTTTGGTTAATTAACCCCTTCTCTTCAGCATCTTTAATCATTCCATATCCGATTCTATCTTTTACACTACCTGCTGGATTAAAGTATTCCAATTTAGCAATGATCTTCGCCTCAACTTGATACTTTCTCGCAAAATTAGAAAGCTCCAAAAGTGGTGTATTACCAATCAGATCTGTGAGATTCTTCGCAATATTAGTCATAATTATACCTCCAAAATACATTTCCAACTAAAATAGTTGGTTTTAATATCACGTTATCATGTATGGTAAAAAAATACAACTATTGAACTTCTACTTTATAACATAGGAAAGCAAGAGTTATTAAACTGAGCGTGAAACCTTTGTTATAAAATTCTCATCTAAAAATAGAGATCAAAGTTCCAATACTGTTATGAGCTCGTCATGGCACACTTCACCGTTTTCATGGAATCCAAAGCTCTCATATAGCTTTTTGGCAGCCAAGTTATCAGGACTATATGGAATCCAACAATAACGTGCAGGACCAGCTGGGAAAGTACGAATAAACTCCAATATTTTCTTTAATGCTTCCCGGCCATAGCCCCTGCTCTGGTGCTGTTTGTCAATCATCAGTCGCAAAATACAATAGCTATTGTCAGCAATAACAGGAAGATCATAACCAGTGATTCCGTAAGTTATCATTACAAAACCTACAGGTTGCTCATCTGCGTAAATCGCAAGTGGAAACGGTGAGCCGCCATTGGTTGCAAGAACATAACATGATGCTACACTTGAAAGGTTTGATGCAACATATTGACGCTGCTCTTCTGAAACTTCCAAGTTAAATATAGATCGTCGGTTATCTAGTGTTATTTTTCTGAGCGTTATCATGCAGACTCTCCTCACCAAACATCATAGATTTAAGCGGTTTCAAGGTAATACCCAGTTACTCTTATTGGATCTTCTTTCTCATATACAAAGCAATTTCTTCCTTTTGGTTATGATTATTTGAATACAGTGATACATCAATTCCTTCAATTTGATAACCACATTGCTTGTAAAAATGAATGGCAGGAACATTCGTATTCTGGGTTTCTAACGTGATTGCTCTGAAACCTTGTTCCTGGGCAATCTCCTTCACTTTATTGATCAACATTCTCCCGTATCCTTTTCTTATGTATTTTTCATTCACCTGAAGATGCCATATCATCAGCGTATTATTCCAAGCTTGTGGTTCGGAAATGGCGAGCGCTATGATTTTCCCATCTATATATATTCCATAAGAAAATCCCAGTTGTATGATTTCTTCATATCGTTCCAAATCATCTGTACTGTTCAATTCTTCTTTTTCGTAGATGTCATCCAGATTTATTAACGTTAAATGCATACTAAAGGAACCTTGTGTCTCCTTTTTGGTAAGCTCATATTTTTGAGTGGATTTATAACCAAAGCTTCCAAGTTGAAGCCAATCTTCATTGGATAGATTCTCTATTTTTTTGATCTCCATTACATCACCCCAGAATTAAATTACTTTGCGACTTGCTTATAGTGCTGTTGAACTCTTGCTTATATCTCTTCTTTCGACCTTAATTTCCATATTCCTGCACCCCTACTTATTGTTTCCTATCAACATAATTATGGAATATCAAAGAAAATAATAATAATCCCGACAGGACAAGCCTGGCGGGATTTCATTTGAATACATATCAAAAACCGTTTTAGTTGTTACGTAGCAACCACATGATGCATCTCTTCAATTGCTATGAAGTCAGAACGATTCACGTAATACAAATCATAAATTAGTTCCGTATTGTTTATTGACGTATAAACTTCGCGGTATATCTCATTTGCTAGTCTGATATACTGCAATTTTCCAACCGCTTTCTTGGATCGAATGTTTTGTTTCCGAATTTTAAGAAATACCGTTTCAATTTCATGTTGAAGAAACAACTCGGCAAAAAAGGCTTCTTTTGCTCTTTGATTATACCCTTTTCCAAAATAAGGAGCCCCGATCCATGTCGCAAGAAAACCTGTCTTATGTTCAATGTGATATAAATCGATGGTTCCGATGGGATGTCCCAGCTCATTAAGGATTGTTCTGGAAATACATGTGTATTGTTCTTCTTCATCAATCACCTGTTTGGTCGCAAATACATATTCATCATAAGATTGGCACTTATGACGAACGTATGGATAAACAGCGGAGTCCACCATCAAATCATACAGGGAGTGGCATTCGTGCAAGTCTCGTTTTTTCAACATATTAACAACCACCTAGTCCTTTTAGTTCGCTGAGCCAAACAAACTAAGTATATAAAAGGACTTGTGGAATTTAATGAATTCTACATTGCTTTTATGTAAAATTCATCATAGAAATGTTTTCCAGATTACATGCATAAACACATCATTTTTTTCCCATATCGTTTAAAGAAATTAGCATGCCAACTAAGGACAGTATCCGCTTGCTACTTGATCGTTTCAGGTTTGTTTGTTATTCGATCATGGATTCAGCGATATTCAGTACCCATTTTTGCGACATATCGCTTCCTACGATCTCATATTGCAATGCCTTACCACCCGCATCTTCTTCGATCCATATCAATTGTCTGTTCTCAGCATTCGAAATATAATACGCCTCATGACCGCGCACATCCAGTTTCTCGATTTTGAATGATTCCGTATCCGGTACATGAATTCGGCTCTTGGTAGTGCCAAAAACGTGAAGCTTAAACACTCCCCGATCCGATTGATATGTGATGTTGATGCCTGTAATAACATGATTAGGTTTTAAATCTCTTATCACGACATTGCTTCCGGTCCTTTCGCTTTCTTCAATCATTTCATTTATTTCTTGGTCGGACAGGTTATCGAAGCCGTGAAATACTTTAATATCTTGCACAACCGAGCACGTTGGAAAACGCGGTTGCCAAGGGTGCAGCTTTTCTCTCAAGGCGTCTAAATCTCCCTCCCAATCTCTGGCTGCATAACTCGTTTGTTGAGAAAATTTGTTGTCCTCGGCGTTAGAGATATAAATGCCTTTTCCATCACCTGGCTTCAGATCCATAATAATTTGATGTACCATGCCCTCATCTTCACTAGTCTGAAACTGAATTTTCCCAATTACATCTCCACTCTTGTTTTTAATATTCATGCCTTCAACTCCTCTTTTCAAAGTGTTTCTTGCAAGGAACTTGGTCATACCAGATGGGGGCGATTTTTTCCGTATTAGTTACACAATGTCTTTAAAATTGTCTTCTCTCTGGCAACGGTCGATTCGAAGAAATCTTGCTTAATATCTTTTCGAAATACTTCCTTGTATCTATTTCTTCCAATTTGATCAAAACGTTCTTGTACTCGAATTATATGTTCGTTGTCAGATTTGATCTTGTGTTCTATCTCTTCATACTGTTCAAACGTATCATATTCCCACATCGCAAAGATCTCACTGGTTTCATCATCCATATGCTGATGCCATCTTCCAATCAATCTCGCTCCGTACTTGAGTTGTGAAGGTAATAAAATATCATTAAATAAAGCATTAAACTCTTCTACGAATGAAGATGCTACAACATAGGGCTTCCTCCGATATATCATCACTGCACCTCTCTCGTTAAATTAAAAAACGAATCGATATACAATTTCGTCATCATATACGTCTCCGGTCTCAGCAAACCCCATTTTTTCATAAAGTTTTCTGGCAACTTCATTCTCTGCACATACCGTTAAATTCAAACACTTGCTATGGACATAGTTCTCTTTAATATAGCTAATTACCGAATCTATCGTTGCTCTTCCATATCCCTTGCCTTGATAGCTTACATCGATCATAAAACCATTTAACCAATAGGACCAAGCGGTTGTTTCATCGACTGTGATCATGACAAAACCCACTAACATATCCTCCGTATTATATATGCAAAATGGCAGATACTTGTACTCATCTCCATCTGGACGAATGTGTACTTTCGCTAGGGACACGGCTACTGATGGAACATAATGATTTTGATTGGCTTGAACTTGTAAGTTTAATGCATCTTTCCAGTTCTCTCTTGTAGTAGGTATTAATCTGATCAAAATAGTATCACTCGTTTCGTTTTTTATTTCAATTAACTCCAGTCGTCGAAATGCTTCTCAAGGAACCTTACTTCCTTCTCATAATGAGCCAAATGACCCTCTTCAATCATTTTGATAAAAGCTATTTCTCCAGACGCCGCCCGATCAGATAGTGTAGTACACATGAATTGAATTCGAGAAATCACCCACTCCTTCAAATCTGTCGGCACGTCCATACCATAAGCTTTAAAAAATAACGCTATACGTCTTTTCCGCTCAGATACATGATCCTGTTTATGATAGGGAACGACTTCTCTTTCATCTTTACCCGGTGAAAAGCCTGCAAGCGGGACGGCTGTATACAACGTATATACGATATCCCATAGACGCGGGCCTGGCCCTGCCATGTCAAAATCGATGATTCCGACAGGAAGCCGATCTTTAAATACAACGTTATACAATGCAAAATCATTATGACAGATTACTTCTTCCTTTGAAGGTATCTTTGGGCATTTATTCAAAGAAACCGTAG
Organism: Paenibacillus sp. JNUCC-31; assembly: GCF_014844075.1. Taxonomy (NCBI): domain Bacteria; kingdom Bacillati; phylum Bacillota; class Bacilli; order Caryophanales; family Paenibacillaceae; genus Paenibacillus; species Paenibacillus sp. JNUCC31. The sequence continues at coordinate 6,344,997 of NZ_CP062165.1, read as the reverse complement.
TTGTAACAAAATCCTCTGTCGCATCATGATAGCTTCTTAAAAGCTTCGCTACTTTGTCTAAAGACTCATCAGACCACATATAACTTGCAATCTCAGGATAGTCATTTCCCGAAACCACACCATCCAGGTAAGAAAGGATCTCTCTACCCTGCTCATCTACTCCCAAATATCTAGGGGAATGCGCATAACCCACCTTTTCAAGGTTCACAAGCAATTCATATACATACGGATTCGGTTTAGCATCACGGCGAACTGTATTTCCAACTTTAGTAACCTTGTTCACATTGCCTCCATCCAAAAGTTCCTCATGTTCTGACAATTGTACACCTCCTTGATCGGTAATCTGTATCCATTCTAGCTTGGCCTTTAAAGTAAATATCTAGGGTTTCAAATAAAACATCATTATGGATAACTTTTTCGATTTCCTTCTCCCTATTCCTGCATAAAAATCCCGCCAAGATAAGCCTCGACGGGATTTTTTTCTAAAGCATTGGCATAATTTCATTCAAACCATTCATTAACATTCAAATAACCACTTCGGGTTTTTAATTTATCTCCAAATAATCGAGGTAAACATCCCATGTCCCGTCATCCGCTGTCACAATAAGCTGAATCTCCTGGTTTCCGGTCCCATGACTGATATTGTTAAGGGTGTAGACCGCAGGACTGCTTCCGCCGAAGTAAAAGGTTCCCTTCGTCTGGCCGCCGATCTTCAAATCGACTCTGGCCATGTTGGAATTACTTGATGCCCCGCGGAGTGAAAAATTGTGGGTGCCGATTGCAAAATACTGCGTGTATTTGACCAAATCGTTATTAGCATACAGAACAACTCCGTTAAATGGCGAGCTGATATTGCCGGTATACTGGCCGCCTTTGGTCATATTCTCGGCTTCCACTTTTGTTCCGGTACTTGGAGGATTAGTCGTGCCTCCATCAGGGGCAACCGCCCGTCCCGTACTCGAAGAGATCATGCCGGAGCAAAGGCCGCGACTCTTCAGATTTTGCGCAATCTGCGGAATCGCTTGCAGTGTCGTCTGGTATTGATCATGCATCAGAATAACGTCACCACTTTGCATCCTGTTCACTGCGGCTACGATCTGGGCGGTGGTGGCGCCATTCCAGTCCTGGGAATCCACGTTCCACAGCACTTCGGTAAGACCGTTCTGACTGATAACGGATTTCAAGGTTGCGTTGGTTGCGCCGTAAGGCGGTCTGAACAGCTTCGGTGAAGTTCCGGTAATCGACTGGATCGTCTGCTGTGTCCGAGTGATTTCCGAAGACATCTGGGAGCTGCTCAATGTTGTCATATTAGGATGCGTGTAGGAATGGTTACCAATCCACATGCCCGCGGCCACCTGCGCACTAACCAGAGATTGATTGTTTTGCGCGTTTTGTCCCACATTGAACATCGTTGCACGCAAGCCCGCCTGCTTCAATGCATTGAGCACGTTTGTTGTGTTGTTGCTTGGACCATCATCGAAAGTCAAACCTACATAACCGTTTGGACAACTGGCATCGGCCGCGTTGGCGGAAGGCAGGATCGGGATAGTGAACAACGTACTTAAGAGCGCAACAGACATTACTGCCTTTACAAGTTTTGCTTTGAACATTATAAATACCTCCTCTTCAATATCATGCCAGTATCGTTGTCCGCGGCACTCCCAGCCGCTTCAACTCTCTCAACTACCCTAGGGAATTTGAATTTGGCCTCCTCTCTTTCTATTTTCCACCCCTTTAAAAAAGCGCTTTCATGAACATGAGTGCTATTTTCCTTTTACGTAGAATGAAAGCATTTTCTTCCAGGTGAATCCAGTGTAAACGATATATTCACTTAAAGTAAATTGAATTTAATCCAAATTATTCTATTCATTCATGCAATTCATACCGCCTGGATACCTCAAGGAAGCCCTTATTGTGGATCGTAATAAATGATCAACTCCTATCTGCCAGTTCCCATGACGGATAGAAAGGTAGCAAGGTCATTCCTCACCAGAAATTCCTTATGGATTGCAGGAATATTCAAGCAAAAAATAACCTTTCGCTATCAAAATAATAACTTATTATGAATATAAGGTACTATATTCCATATAAAATCTGTTCTAATTCGTTGATCTGACTAGGTATAACTATCCTTCCGGATAAACAAGTCCCCCTATGATCGATTTTGTGGGTACCTATTTGTTTTATCCTTTTTGGAACTCCCTGGGAATCCAGCAATCAATAGTACAAATCCGATGAAAAATAAGAAATATACGAGAAAACCCGAGAAACCATTATCACTCGCTGGTAGTAACTCACGTGCCTTCCCACCTGAAGCATAACCCGCTTCCACTATGGTTGTGGATATTCTCACCGAGATTCTATCTAGAGTTGAAATAAAAATACTGCTAATCATGAGAACCGCACCCAGGATTTTATTTGTATTGTTCATGTGCTGCCTCCTATTCCAATCTGGTTCTTATTTTTCAGACCACGTTGTTCGGATATATCCCAACTTCATTCCAACATGCTCCATATTCCGATGGCTTTGAGATAAAAATGAGCATTGCCCTACCACCAGATTACACTCCTTATTCAAGGCTTCCGTTATTCTTCTATTCAAAAGCTGCTGATGTACACCTTGTTTCCTAAACTCAGGTAATGTTGCTGCAAAGGTTAAGGATGCCTTTTGATTTTTAATAAACAGAACACTTACCGCTGCTGGGATATCATCGACATATGCAATGTAAAACTTCCACCCTGGACGATGATAAAGAACTTGATTATTCTGGGCGACATAAGGGATACCGTCATCCGACAAACCGGTCCCTCTGCAATGGATGGTTGCATATAGCTCGAATTGATCCTCTTCAAGCTCTTGAATTCGGATATGATCTGAGTGATTCTTTTTTTCTTCCGGTTTGATGATCAGAGATGAATGAAATCCTGATGCATACATGCCTAAGTCGGTTAATCGTTTCAAGAAGTTCTGATCCACCACAGATGGAATGACTTCGAACTGAACCTTTCGATCTCGCTGTCTATAAAAATCGGTGATGGCATCTATGAGTTCCAGATCATTATTTGTTAAGCCCTTCACCGTATTAAAAGCAGGCCACGGCATGGTCTTACTGTAATAACAGATGGCATTTCCAAATTGCTGAATCTCAATGCCTTCCGGATTGTTGTCCCGACCTTGTATAGCAAGCATCCGATCTGTCATATACTCGATTTCCGAGAGTTCAATTTCTTTAATCAAATCTAAGGATGGAATTAGTGTATTCATATCTTTACCTCCAATAAAGTACGGGAATTTCATTTAAAGTCACTCCAAATACTTCATTACATTTGCCTATACTTAATAATGGTTAGATGCCCCCACTCCCTATACAATTGCTCTTTAGAGAGTATCTTCCACGGGTTGAATATCGTTTGCCCATCTTTATTGAAATATAGTTCTTCTCCCAGGTGATACGCTGCATGTTGAATGATCCCATTCTCATCTGTCCAGGTGACAACGTCCCCTTGATGCAGATCCTCCGTTATTAACTCCTCGTAATGATACAGTTTTAATTTCTCAAGGAATGTTTTTTGATGTAGCCATTCATAGATAAACCATTCCTGTTTTCCGTTGGAGATTGCAAACAAAACTGCTGCGAGGCAATTTGCACCTTGGGAATGGGCAAACGAATTGGCATGTGGCTTTAGAAAATCAGGTAGCGATTCAGGCGGCTTCTCACATTCCCCTTTATCCCACCATTCGTAAACCACTGTCGTAAGGATCTGTGCTTTACATGATTTGTCCAGCTTTTCCCACATGAAGCGTTGAAGGACAACATGTCCATCCATCAAATAGCTATCAGGTATATCCGCCAAATCATCTACAACTGAAAGTGGGAAAACAAGCCCTCTTCCCATTTGCAGTTGTGCATTTAATAAAAATCGTTTCATATCTTTAGGAATGGTTTCTATCCATTCTTTTTCAGCAATAATTACGAAATCAGCATTCTTTATATTCCAGTACTCATAACCATTCACATAATTCACTTGCCTATATGTGCTGTGGTTATAGAACTCCTCTTTTGGCATTAATAGTACATCGGTAAAGTCAATTCCGTAATCAAGATGTTCTTTGGATAGGAAAAACAAATCTTTTTCCGGTACATAACAATTCATCCATGAAAACAAAACTTTTTCATCCGGTTTAATTTTCAATATGTATTCCTCCATGTTCGGTTTGAACTTTAATCTTTCACTTTATTTCTCACTATTCCGTAGTAGATCAGATCCTCATAACGGTCTTCTTTCTTAACATGATCCATCAGTACTCCTTCTTTGTTCATGCCAATCTTCTGTATTACTTGTCCGGATGCCGGGTTAGAAGCAAAGTGTCGCGCATATACCTTATGATATTTTTTCACATTAAATGCGAAGTCTAACATGGCTTTAGCAGCTTCCGTCGCATACCCTTTTCCCCAAAACGGCTGACCCACCCAATAAGACAACTCCCCGTTATCGTAACGTTGTTGATTAGATAATGCGATTGCCCCGTATAAAGCACCTGTTTCCCTATCACAGATAGCAAATTCATATAATTTATCCGCGTTAAAGTTTTGATTATGATGTTCTATCCATGACAAAGCACAATCTAAAGTATATGGATAGGGTAATGTGAGTGTGCTCTTATATATGTTGTAGTCATTACACAGTCTGGTAACGGTTTCAGCATCTGCTTCTGTGAATAATCTTAACAGTAACCTCTCAGTTGTCATCGTTCTATTGGTATTGTCGTACACCATACTATCCCACCTTATCTTATTGAAAGGGATCATTAAATAATCAATCTTCCCGCGGCAACTTCATCTGCAGCTAAACGTTTTAATATCAATACCCGGCCTTTATTTTCAATGACTCCCTTAACCACAACAACGATATTATTTTCCAAGTACCTTCACCCATAGGTCATTCAGAAAACTCAACTAAAATGGGATGAGTGCTCTCATCCAACGCTTTGTGAATCCTCTCCTTAAAATTCCCCCAGGTTATCATTTCATCGGCTTGTTCTAGTGTAAAGAACCCAACCTCATCACTTTCAATACTTGTCGTTAGAGTTCCTCCGATCGGTCTTCCAGTGAATATATTGTTACATACTCCCCGGGTAGTATTCTGATATAAGCCACAAAACTTAATAAGTTCAATACCAATGCCAGTCTCTTCCTTCACTTCTCGAATAGCTGCTTGACTAATGGTCTCGCCTTCTTCCACACAGCCTTGCGGCATTTCCCAGCCTCTCCGTCCTTTCATAAGTAAGATTTCATTGTTCTCATTAAGGACAATCACACTTGCAGACACGATAAATTTCATTCAAATTCCTCCTTTTTATGTTTTAGATTTTATATTTTTCATCGAATACTTTGGAAAATGTTAATTCTGCTTCATACTGTGCCTTTGCTTCATTTTGGGTTAATCCCCGATTGGATAAGCATTTGAGTACTCTACTGAATCACCAGAGTCCTAGCCTATACCTTATTCTTTCAGTGAGTGATAGAGAATGTTTTTTCTGGCAGAGTCCATGTATGCAAGACGTTTATTGGTTCATAGTTTCTTTTGAAGCAGTACTTCTTCCGTTCTGGCATAGTTTGATTTTTCGTATGTCTGTATTGCCATTTCATTTCTTTGGCCTGTCAGAATCTTCACACTGGTAACACCTCGTGCGCGGAGTTCATCTTCTATAAAAGCAATTAACAACGTAGCCAATCCTCTTCTCCGGGCAACTTCAGTAATATACATTTCAGTGATTTCCCCATGGAGACCTCGATAACAAAGAGATTTAAAATATTGAGCACAAGCAAATCCTACTGCCTGCCCGCAAATAACAGCTAGAGCAATCAGCTCATCCGATAAAGCAAGGCTATCTTTTACTTCCTCTATGGATGTACCTACTCCATTAAAAGCTTCATTAAGCTTTAGAAGATCCTCTGCGTCATTTGCGTTTGCCCATCTTATTTCAATGTTCTTTTCTTTCATCGCGTAACCTCCAATAATATCAGTCAAAGGAATTAATGATTTGGATAGGTTTCATTCAAGAATTTGATGGATTGGTTAATCAAAGCTTGTAATACATCTGGATTGATATCTGCAACTTTATTGATGTATACACATGCTTTTCCTGTCGTATGTTTTCCAAAGTCTTTTAACAGATTCTCTCGCTCAATGTCACCAGTCGCGAAATACAAACTGATTTTTGCTTTTCGGGGAGAAAAGCCTACCAATGGTGCATCGCCTTCGTGACCCGATTCATATTTATAATGATAGGCACCGAATCCAATAATACTCGGTCCCCACATCTTTGCTTTATATCCTGTTGTTTCAGTAAAAATATCTAATAGTTGATACGCGTCTTCACGTTTTTTAGGATTATCAACACTTTCAATAAATTCAATGACACTATTGTCTGTTTGTTTTGTTTTAAGTTTGTACATTGGTAACACCGCCCTTCATGTCTTTCGTACCTTTAACACAAGGAAAAGACTTAATATCAGACCAACAACCAGAAACAATACCCATTGTTCGTAACTAAGGATCAGAATCAGTTCCCAAAAGCTTGCCGGCCCGGAGTTTGGTTCATCACTGTAGGGATAGTCAACAATAGCTGGCACTACTCCAAGGGCTATAAAAACTATCCCGATGATCAAAGAAAGAAAATAAACAGATCTCTTCAAAGTCATCACACCCTCAAATAATCAGGAAGTCTTATCATGAAGCGTTCACTATTTCTATTAAATTGATATTGTTCATATAATTCATGTGCATCTAAGGTTCCGAGTAACCCCATTAAATCTTTAAAACGGTCCGATTGTGTTATTACTTCAATTAGTTTCTTACCAAGTCCTTTGCCTCTATATTCCTCATGAATAAAAACATCACAAAGCCAATACATTGTCGCATCATCTGTGACAACCCTTGCAAAACCAACTTGAACTTCTTCTTTATAAATCCCAAAACATATAGATGAATGGATAGACTTTTCAATTTTTTCATCGGATCTCTTATTGGCCCAATAGCTTCTAGATAAGAAACCCTTTACCACATGGATGTCCAGCATTTCTTTGTTATCGCTGATGAGGTATTCTCCATATATAAAATCCATCAATCCCATCTCCTCTCAAAATCCTTGATAATTCAAGTAATACTTGATTCCAGCACGATCAACATCGAAAAAATCTAATGGGTTCTCCATAAATAATTTATTTAGTTCCTTAATATCAATCCATTGAATATCTATTGTTTCGTCACCAGCTTCTAACAGACCTCCACTTGCCTTACATCTAAAATAATATCCAACGGAATCAATTGGTCCCTTAATAGTTTGATAAGCAGCGAACGGTCGAAGACACTCCACTTCAAATTCAGGATTAATTCCAGTCGTATCAATTCTTGTTTCAGTTCCTTCTATTTCATAAATAGTTAATCCAGTTTCTTCTTTAACCTCTCTTACCAGAGCTTGGACCAACGATTCAAACGGTTCAATTCTACCTCCAGGAAGTTCAAACTGAAAAGAAGAGTCAGTCTTTGTTCTTCTTTGTATAACGACTTCGATAGCTTCATTATTAATTCTTTCAATGATCGCTCTTGAATTAACATAGAACATCCAAACCAGTCCTTTATTAGGTTTAAATTTTCTTTAGTGTTTATATCGTTGTCATATTTGAAATGAACACTTCAGTACTTCATCTTCTTTCCTAAAAACAAAGCAACTCTATGATCTTTAAAAATATATCCACCTGATCTATCAATTGAATTTTTGATTCTATTTAACAAATTGTTTCTGTCCGGTTCAGACAGTTGCCTATGCTTTGAATTGGTATTAAGCAAAGAAATATAATCGCTGCTTGTGTATGAAAGAATTTGGCTATATTCTTTGACTTCTATTCTTGTAAAATTACCTGTTCCCTCAGTAATCGCTTTTCTTTCATTTATGGTTTCTTCAGGCGTTTGTAATTTGGAATCGTCTAAATGTGGTGCAATCTCTTTATAGTGAGATCGTATTTCATTATGGATCTCATCGTACATTGGCACATGAATGGTCCAGAAGAAACCAATTGCACCTGAATCCTCAAGTAACTCCCACACCCTGCGATAACCAAACTGAGGATCAATAAAATGAAATGCAGTACCCGAAACTGCTAATTTAAATGGACTACCTTCACCGTCCCACTCTTCGAACGATGTATTGATCACTTTAAGAGATGTATAGGATTTGAATTTTTCTGCAGCGAGCTGGGCTAATTTATCCCCCAATTCAATACATGTAATATTTTTATATTCTTTATTAACTAATCCCCTTGTTGCTTGTCCAGTTCCGCAACCGATTTCAAGGATTTTATCTTCTTTTACTGCATTTGAATAATTAAAAATATCGTCAAACATTTCATCTGGATAGGTGGGTCTATATTTTTCATATTCGCTAGCAATACAATTAAACGTCTCTTTACTCTCCACTGGTTATGCTCCCTTTATTATGATTTTGGTTATTTCCTATAACGTTTACCTAAGTCATGCGTTTTTCATAAAGCACAATTGTCATTTTGTCGTTAATCTGTTTTGCATCTCCCTTCTGTCTATATCCTAATTTTTCATAAAGGTAACAATTCCTCTGCTCTTCTAAGATTGTAGCCAACTCCCATATTTTCGCATCGCTATATCTACCTTCAATCATTGAAAATACTTTTTGTGCAATCCCTCTCCCTTGGTAATCAGGTAAAATAAATACAGGGCTTACTCGATAGATTTGATTCTCTTTTTTTACTATTCTAATGGCCCCCACAGGAATATTTGCTTCTCTTATTAGGTAATAATCTGTATAGCTTTGATTTATTCGATCTTCTATTTGTTCCACCGTTTGATTGGCTGGGCTTGTTTCATAGTCTTTATATTTATTTAATAGAGGCATGAATGCTTTTATTTGCATTTCGTGAATGATTGAAGCTTCTTTAAAACCTGCTTTGGATAATGAGATTTCCATTTCATAGCATCCTCCGTTATTGAAGCTAATTTGTATTTTGTTTGTTTAATCTCTTGCTTTCACTAGTTCATTATTCTCATTCATTACAATCGCTGCCGCTGAAACAATATGCTTAGGTGGATTCATAGAAATAGATAGGTCTGTTCTTGTAATATAAATTTTCTCAAGATCATATTGGATTGTAATATCTTTTCTTGAATGAAGTCGAAATGCTATTCCAGCACTGATATTTGAAGGTGTCTCTTGAAGTTCAATAATTGAGGAATCAGGCACAGAATTAATCCAGCCAACAATTTTATTAATTTGTTCATGTGTCTATTGAATATCCACAAATGTAATGTCAGGAGTTGTTTCGTACGAATAGACTGCTTTGTCATTTGGGTACTTTTAATCTGATCAATTGAAATCTCTTCTTTATTTAGCTGTTCATTTTCTTGATTGAGATATTGATAAGAATAATATGCTACAAGAAGAAGTACTATTGTGATAATGAGCGTTTTCATTTTTTAATAATAGTATTTCCCCCATCTCATGTAACATTATATGTAATATACGACACCCCCAATTCACTTCCCTTTTACATGTCACTTGGTTCCTTGATTTAAATATGTTATTTCATTACCGATAAGTAAGTTCCTTATCCCCCCTTTATAAAAGGGCATTAATTGATCTGCCTCCTCTATATCCTTCCAAGCAATTTCGGAGATTTCATCAGGTCTTACAATTTCTTCAGTACCTCCGATAATTTCAGCCCTGAAGACTATAAAAATTGCATGTTCATTTAAATTTTCAAATTTACATTCATTTATAGCTACGATGCCATAGATTTTAACATCAAATCCGGTTTCTTCTTTTGCTTCTCGGATAGCCGCTTGCTCTAATGATTCATCTGGTTCTACTGCTCCTCCTGGTAAAGACCAACTCGAACGGCCTACATTTTTGACCATTAGGACTTTCGATTTTGATTCGTCTGTAATTAGAGCGTATGTTACGTCGACTCGTTTCATTGTCCTTTCTCCTTTCTGAATTTGAGCTGCATATCATTCACATATAGATTTCCAATTCATATTTAACTTGCGTTTTACTATGACCTTCTATTGTTTCAATTTTTTCTTCTACTTCTTTAAATCCACTCTTCTCATAAAATGCCCTTCCTATTTGATTCTCTTTTCCTACCCAAGCAAACAGTTTATTTATTCGCTTTAAAACTTGAGTGAATTTCCGAATGAATTCTTTACCTATTCCCATTTTGTGATATTCAGGTCGAATATAGATTCTTAGTAATTCGTATTCTTCTTCTTTCACTTGTCTTGTTTGAGCATATCCAACGACTTCGTCATTAAATTCAGCGATTAAAAAACTCCGTTTAGCACTTTGAAGGTCTTTCTCGACAGTTCGACATAAATTCTCAGTTGAATATGCTCTACTTAGAAAATTTTGAATGTAAGCTTCAGAGTATATGTCTTTATAAGTATAATTCCATGTTTCATGAGCTATAGCTTGAATATGTGGGATATCCCCATTTGAAACAAATCGAATTGTAATCATCTGGTCATCCTTCTTTCGTTATATTTTATTTGCTCTTCAGCGGTTTCGCTTAACGTCCTTCTCCCCCAACTGACAACCTCCAGTCATTACATCTTATGATAGTCCCAACCGGGTATTCAAAATCACACTCACCAATATACGAAAAGCCCAGCTTGCGGCAAATGGCATTCGAAGCGGGATTATTGGTTTTAGGAAAAGCGTGAATAAATTTATGTTTCTTCTTTTTAGAATGGATAGAAGCTAGGGCCTTCGCTGTTGCTTCTGTCGCTATTCCTCTACCTTGAAATTCCGGCAAAACACTCCACCCTATTTCGTAAACAGATTCTTCTTTCCAAGTCTGATTCCAATATCCTACACTACCAACGACTTCAAGATGCGGAAGCAAGAGGATCTTAAACATTTTCCCTGTTCCATTTTGAGCGATTTCATAATAGCGCTTATGACGAGCTAGGATTTTCTCCTCAGTCTCTGATCCTCCGAAGTGTACTGTCATCTCAGGCGAATTTAATTGGCGAAGCAAACCTAGATCTCCTTCGTCCCAAAGTTCAATTCTTACCTCTGGCGCATTCCTTTGTTCCATCTTGTCACTCACCCCACTGTTTTTATTCCTGATCAAATTTAGATAAACGAGATTTACTATTCTCAGTCCAATTGTACCAGAACATATATTCCCATTCAGTAGAAATTTATCATTATCACTTAATTTCCCCGGATGCCAATCCACGATACGATTAGTCGGTGCGGATGAAACTACTTAATAACTAACATCATTTAAGCCAAGTTCACGGTTTATAGATCTTCTAAGTACTTACAGACCAAGTACCCAAATGTTTTGATATCCTCAAGATAATCGTATCCTAATGGATTTTGCCTGGTCTGATTATACATTCTTACCGCTACAGTTTTACACTCAGGAATGACAAGACAGGCACATCCAGTGGCACCCAGAGACTGAAAAGAACCGTATGGTAGCTTATCACCTAATTCTGTAAAGGACCGCGGTTCATCTTGCACAAACCAAAAAAAACCGTTTCTCGGCAATTGTTGTTCCAGATCAGGAGGACTAATAATAGTGGTTGTTTGCTCAAATATTTCTTTAGGAAGTATCTGCTTCCCGTTTACGGCTCCCCTGTTCAAATGCAAATAACCCCAATATGCCAGTTCCTTTGTGCTCATAAATAAGTTGGCTTGATTGCCTTGATCATCTTTATATTGTTCATTAAGCCATACTAATTTTTCATTATATTCCTTTCTCCATCCAGTTTGGCTAAAACCCATAGGCGAGAATACACGCTCTTCGAGTAAGTGTGACAAAGGCATCTTATATAGTTTTCGAATAATCTCAATGAGCAGATTAACACCAATATTGTTGTACTTCCAGTCAGTCCCCTGAAGAAACAATCTATTATGCAGATCATCTAAACCATGAGTGTGGGTTAACAAATGTCGTATTGTTATATAGCTTAATGCCTCCCTATCTAAATCATTCAAGTAGTCCACAACAAGATCATCTATGCTTCTGACCTTACCCTCATGTAATGCAAAACTAATAGCAAACCCTAAAAATGTCTTTCGAACTGAAGCAATATTAAACTGTGATTCCTTATCAACTAATCGACTATCTTTAGAATTGTCATGTACTCCTGAATACCATTCATTCACGATACGATCATGATGAATAATGTAGGTCGCAGCAGCGGTAGCAGATATTATATTCTTTACGTGCGAGACATAATCATTCAGTTCAATGAATGATTTATTTTTTGATATTTTAAGGTTAAGCAATGGAAAGTACACCTTCTTCACTATTTTTATTTATTTAAGATAACGTTCTCATATTCTCGGACTCTCACCGCTCCGCAGCATGAGATTGTTATACGACGTTCTCCTCTTACTCGAAATGGAAAAACTCAATAATACTCCTTAAATCTCTTGATCCACCAATCCTTCTTCAATAAATACTCAGGTTTAATTGGCATGATTATAAATTGTTCATTTACTTCAATAGGTTCTCTTAAGCCTGTATATACTAGATCGATATCTAACCTAAATGGCTTAATTTTTCTTCCGACTTGACTTTCGAATTCCTGCACAAAAGCTAAAAGATCTGGACTTGATTCCCAGTAAGGCATTGCCATTTGACCGCCAGCAGGCATGTTCCACCATTTAATAAATGACGGCCACATATTAATCAGCACGGCCTTTAAGTCTTCTTCTTTAATCATTGAAAAATCAGGAGGATCTATAATTAAAGATTGGTGATTCCCCCTTTTCTGCTCCCCTTTTTTATAGATGCATTGACTCCATAGCTCTTTCCATTGCTCTTTAAGTTGTTCATTACTTTGCTCAATATTTAAAAATTGGCTACTTGGCCAGACACCTTCTTCGAATTCATCTGTTAATAGTCCATGTGCACTAGCCACAAACATAAGAAAATTCAAGTTATATTCTCCTGAAATACAAATGGTCCAAGAATTATACATTTAATTCACTCCTTTCAAACAACGTTTAAGCTAATATAACTTTTATTGCTATTTTCATTGATATTAATTAGACACGATTGGTTTGTATTCCCCATCAAAATGAAATTGATAACTGTCATCTATACGTATATATCCGTAAATACAATGTCCTCTATCCCTGTAACAAACGCTGGAGAAGTTTTTATTGTCTTTGTTACCTTCTGCAACCAATAATTGGTTCCCCTCGCATGCCAAAACAATTCCAATATGATCATGAGAATTATCAGATAGAAGCTTTTCAAAAATGACAATATCACCACGCTTTGGTATAAGACCATGATATCCATCCTGATATAAAAAATTCGTTTCAGGTAGCTGAGCCCATTCCAACCACGCGCCAACCCCAGCTAATCGATAACTGTGATTCGGGTATCGTATAGGGAGTATGATGCCAGCCTGCATGCAGCAATGATAGACGAATGCGGCACACCAATTTGCTTCCAGTACTTTATAGATATCCGAGTCCGGCCAATACTTGCATATTTCCCGATAGTGTTCATTTTCTGGAATTCCTAAGATTCCTTGACCTGCAAGCGCTTCCGCAAAATCAGCTAACTTGAGACGTCTATCTTCAGTTCTTTTATTTATCTTATCGAGACTATCCTTGCAGTTCGCCTCTACCTGTTTAAATGGAATCCCTAATTCAACAAAACCTTTTTGTAGTCTATTTATCTCATCTTTATTAAAATGATCCCCTGGATGCAGAACATACATCTGTATAAGTATCGCGTCTTTAATAATTTCTTCATACGGTCCATGGACTTGATGTACATCGTCTTGATAAAAGATGGATCGAAGAATGAGCGATAACTCTTCGTCGGTAAAGATTTGGGTGCTGTGCAAAATCGGTCTTACCGTATCTGCACTGTTAGGACCAGGGAAGTATTTCAATCCAGTCTTATAGAAATAAAAATTATGGAGCAACCCTGCGATCGCAGCAATTTCCGAACTTTGTTCTCTTCGTATGGCAAGTAAAGAAGCGAAGCTGGAAACCCCGAAAAGATTAACCAATGCTTCCACTTTCTTGGTGCTATTCTCTGTAGCAAGTAGCATTTCAAGAACAAGAGCACGAACAGATTCAACCCGTTTAGACTTTTTCTCAGAAATCAAACTTTCGCCTCCTATCCCTAAAATTAGGTTTAGATAGCTACTATCTTAGGTCGGCTCACGTGTCGTCAGAGTCAACTTCCCAGATTATACATTGAACGACAAGGGCGCTTAGACCTTGTAAGAATTTAATCTCAGATGATGTCATATGTTTTTTATAAAAAGTATTATTCCGTTCTCCATTCATTAGCTTTCAATCCATAGATTATTCGTCTAGAAACCTTCCATTGATAAATTCGTAATCTCGTAGTTCACCTTCACGTTTAAACCCTAATTTCTCAGGAATTGCACGGCTCTTTAAATTATTTGTAGCTGCACCTATCTCAATTTTATGTATCCTGTATTCACTTGCAAAAGGGTAGTCACCACTATCTTGTTCTATCCAATCATATCCATCTATAACTTTAAGCAGCATATCTTTTGGACAATCAACTATGAGATCCCAATCATTCACTGTATTTGATAAATTCAAATAATATAACAATCCACTTCCACCAAGTGAATAAGTTAATTCATTCTCTTCAAACCTTCTAATAATCGGTAAGATTTCTTTATGATCTAACATGGTTGACCTCCTAATATGTGTGGTCTTATAACGATTCTGTATTCATGAACTCACCACCGACTTAAGGGGTAGCTGCCTAGCCTCGATGCGGTTAGTCAGTATGAAAGTAAATATAGTGCTATCTGATGAAGCACACTCCGAAGCGATACTAAAAGAAGCTATATATTCCGTCTTCAAAATAGTCATATTCTTCATCCGTTATTCGTAACTTGCCGTATGCGTTAAAAAATATTTCTTTATCTCTTTCATTATCAAAAGCATTATATTTTGGTCTAATGGCCAATGCTACATCATATCTTGGATCCCCGTACGCAGCTCCTGACCAGTCAATAACTCCAACTATATTGCATTCATTAACTAATACATTATCTATAGTAAAATCGCCATGAATCAAAGTGTTATCTATTGGTCTGGGTCTTACTTCTTTCAGCCCTTTAAGTCGTTCTTCTGATCCGTCTACAGCAAAGTGAGTTAGATTATATTCTGCTTTATCAAGCATTGTATCTAACCAAGGATGATCATTTTTTAATAATTCAATAGGGCAAGAACATTCATGTATTTTCTTCAAACAACGTCCAAAGTTAAAAATAGCTTTTTCTTTATCTTTGAGATCGGGCTCTTTAGATAGAAATTCTCTTAAACTTATTCCATCAATTGGACTTTTCCGATTTGTTCTATTATTTGAATTGGGAGGTCCTGAATATTCATGCATTCATCCTTTCTCACAATTATTCACTTTTAGAGAGCGTTCCCTACATTCACGAATCCGAGAGGCTTAAGAAGGATCTTGTACATCTAAGTTATGGTGGGAGTATATTCCTGTCCTTCGACATCAGTTCAAATGGAAAACATCTGCTTTCGAAAATATATTATGTGTTCACAGTATCCATGCATTCATAAATGTTGATATCCATTTTATTTATCCTCAAATTTATGTGGCTCTTTAACAAAACTTTTTAAAATAAATCCACACGTTATACAAATTACATGAGTAACATCTGATCCTAATGTTAGCATCTTTTTCATAGGATATACCCTAGCTTCGCCGTGCGACTTGCCCTCCCCAAATTTTGTTCCTCCACATTCAGGACAACATTCTTCGTTTCTCATCTCGAACCTCCTTCTGAAATTAATCTTTTCATTACTTCTATATAGTCCTTATGTAACTTTCCATTATCAACTGTAAAGCCCATTTTTTTGTAAACGGCTATTAGATCATCGTGTGAAATCGTATCATCTGAAACTATATCACCAGTAATATGAGTCACACTTTCTTTAATCCCCATTTCAATTAGACTGTCATGAAACAAAGGAACTACCTTAAGAAATGTGCTACAAGCCAACGGATCGCTACTATTTCTATAGGCGTCAGGTAGTACTCCTGCAAGGTCATCCCCTTCCTTCTTCAAAATAGAAAATTAACTTATAGCAGCCTGCTAAGCATATAATGGGACTATGTCTTGTCCCCCGACATTCAACAATATTTCTCCTTTAAAATCTGTACATACTTCACATCAATTCCAGTAATTTTGGAAATTGTTCCTATATCAATTCCCTCTTTTAGGGCGTTACGGGCAATTTTTAAATTATATTTAATTTTTGAGATTGTACCCTTTAACAAAGTATCGCTAAAATCCAAACAGTCATCAGTAATCTCGCCATCTAAATTAAATTCAATGTCATAACTACCTATATCTTCTTCCAAATAAAATATATCGACTGAACAAAATATAACTGCTTCTGCGACATTGAAAGAATACTTAAGATAAATAGAGCGTTCTTGAACACTTAAATATTCTTCATACAGCTTACCTTGAAATGTGTTGTGATAATCGTCTTTCTCTTCTTCACGCCATTTTCTAAAGCACTCCCAAAAGCCATCTACAGTTCGTTTTATTGCATTATGTTGACTTTCCCAAGCAAGCAAAGCTTTTTTATTCATTAGTCATTTCCTTTACTTTTACTTTAAATATGTAACTCCATTTTAACATGCTTGATTGAGTTAATCTGCCCGTTAGCTTAATGAAATAGATAAAGATTCTTATCAACACTGGTACCAAGTTCTTAAACGTTTCAACGATGAACTAGTCCTTACCTTTGATCGAAAAAAACTAATTCCTGATACAAAAAAAATCGTTATTCATGCGAATTCTTAAATTCATGTACTTTTCTCGCCACAAGGTCTCCATCATGATTCTATTTAGATAATTACCTAATTCGAAATAAAACAAAAAACCGCTAATATAGCGACTTTGTATGGAACTATATTCATGTCTCGCGACATATGAATAATATAAACAGAAAACATTTTTTCATTTGCTGCTCCTTATATATCTTAAGTTTTACATTATGTAAAAATATTTTTATCTACTTGATCAACTCACTATCGTATACAGACGGGACGTCGGCCACATCAGTTTTATATTTCACTATAACCAAACTATCATGTCTCGTTATTTAAACAGGCTACCTATATAGGTAGCCTGCCCCGTATGACATATGAAATTAACAAAGGATGCTCATATCATAATTCGAAATGCTCACGAACTAATCTGAATTGTTCTTCGATACTCATGTTAGGTGTTCTTTCAAGTGTTTTGATACAATTATTAACGCAAGCATTTCTAATTTCATGGGAGAATTTCACCATAGTTTTGTTGCCATGTTTAATCGTTTCTGCTGGTTTTGATGTAAGCTTAATAACATCCAAAATCATCTTATGGTCTTCTCTAAAGTAATATAGTCTTTCTATTTCTTCATCAGATGTATAAAGACACATTATTCTTTCTTTAGGAATAAAGGGTAGGATGTGTTGAGGCATTATTCCTAAATCTATAATAATTGGTCTATCCGTTGGCATTTTCAATAAATCAATAGCGAAAAATTCCATCATCTCTACAACGATTTCACAAAGCCACCGAAATTGCACATCAGTAGGCCTATTAAACCACTCCTCCCAGTCTAAACCGGGATGAGGATATTGAAGAGCAGGATATTCAGTTGGACTAGTGAAGGGTCTATACTTCAAGATATCGTCGCTCAACGTTTGAAATCCTAACTCTGCTACAAATTTCTTTGTCATCGTTGTCTTCCCCGCGCAACAACCACCATTTAACCAATACACATGCTTTAATTGTTCTTTTAAATAATTGTAATTTATTCTCATTTTAATCCTCCTCAATTTTTAATATTGAGGGAGGTTACGGATTCTTATCGGTTTTCTATAACAGTTAAAACACATAATATAATCCTCCTTTTCTTATTACTGATACTTTCAATCATTATTTTTTGAATACTGATGTGATAATCATTTCTGCACATTCTTCCGGCGTATTCAAACTCGTATCGACTGAGCAGCTATAACGGATGTGTTGGGACATTATTTTATTTTGCTCATCGGATTGATCTTCTCTTCTGTCACCACGTTCTATATTTCGCTTACGACAAAGGTCTAACGGGCAGTACACCTCAATCATATCCAAAGGATATCCAGCAAATATATCTTGGACTTTATCATAATGCGGCTTTAATTCCGGTCTTTCAACAAGTATCCCATCGATTAAAACATTCTTTCCATGATCCGAAAATAATTTTGCTGTATGATACATCATAATGATGGCTTCACTTAAATACTTCCAGTAGTCTGTTTGCAAATGTTTATCACCAATCGTATTTTCAAAAAGATCATTGGCCACAACATAAAAAAAGGGTTCAGAGTAATCTTGCATCGCTTCTACGATTGAAGTTTTACATGAACTGGTTACGCCATTCAGAAATATTATTTTCCCTTTATCCATTTTCTCGTCATCCTTTGCATGGGTTATGCTTGTGTGTCTACCACTTCTTCGAATTGCAAAATACCTAGACCTGTAATGACTCGTTCGAAAAGAATAGATCTATTCCATGTTCATTGCTAAGAATAATATTGTTATTAATCCACTAAATAGATGCATTATTAAATCAATTAAGTTGAACTTATAAGAATTTCTAGAGGTTTTTCTGATCGCTGATGCTATTACTGAGAATGGAATCCATCGAATTACCATATCGAACGAGTATGTGCCACATGTATTTTAATTCCTGAAGCACTTCTTCGTAGTTACCTCTGTCAGACCAGAGATCAGGATTGCGTTTCAAATCGTTGACAGCATTCCCGATCACACTTGCGTCAATGTTACCATTGCTTGCAATCCGCTTCGCTAATGATGGCATGGTTGGACCCCTAAAATCAGAGGGCACTTCCTCCGCACGCATCGCAAATCCCATATGCCAAAATAGTTCAATGGAATATTTGATGCAGATTTGCTCTAAGTAATTCCCTATTTCTGTTCCTTTGAACGATGGGTCAGCCACTAAAATTTCCACATCATCTTCAAGAACGATATCTCCATGAATTTGAGTTTCGATAAAATGGTTAAGATTCCGATATGGAGCCAGTTTTGATGGGTCCTCTAACGGACGTTCCAGATTATACAATAGCTGCTCTATCAATTTTTTAGGAGTCAGATCTTTTTCTCCAATAGCATAATCCCGAAAGAAAGCATCCGTAAAAAGCGCAGATAAAATATCGTCTAATTCCTCAACCGTCCCCTTTTCCTTCGGATCATCTTGAGAGCCACCGAAAGTGAACGTACAGCGGTGTGAAACATTCGGTTTTAAAAGAAAATAACAAGATCCGAATCGTGGAGACGGCCCATCCGGATGCAACAACAAATGAAGAGCCCCATACTTTGGCCTTTCAAAGTTGGTTACACCCTCTAACTGATAAGCTCCGCCAAATAGTTTTTCTTCCCAAAGATCCCTTGGACCACCTGAATAAGCCGATACGCTCCCATTGGATATGAGAGTCTCGAACTGACTTTTATAGATCCCCTGCTCAAATAATGATTGGGCCACACTTTTCAACTCTACAACCGGACGATCAGGATGAAAATGCAAAGCCACCCTTGCATGGGATCTAAGCTTATGAACTGCTTCTTCAAAGGTATTCCAAGGAATATTGGATAACTGAAAAATTTCTTTGAGTGATGCTTGAGCCTCTTTCTTTTGGGATCTCGCGCAATGACTTATGTATTCAATTGCAGCGTTCTGAGATGTTGTAAGTTGTCTGTTGTTCGACACAAGAAACACCAACCTTCTCAAAATTGATATTTCAATCTACTCTATACTCGTATTGTTTTAATATAGTTTTTGAATAGACTTTAAATTGCATATATTTCGTCTTACGTTCCTATATTCATGACGTCCCTTCATACGCCTTCTATGAAACAATAACATCTCTTTAATTAATATATATCTTAAATGCCGAGTAATCTTGATCGGGCTTAATAAAAATTAATATTTTTTCGCGGATGTGTGCGGATGTGTCCGGCTGCTTCTGCTTCCCCATTGTGAAATGCCTCATCGAACCACATATGGCTCCTTCTGAACCGAGGGCCGATGCGTGGATATAGTGTTAGATGATGGGGCTGACTTCCATTAAATTACATAACATTATTCTGATTCTCTATATTCTTTAAATACCTAAAATACAATTGCTTATTAAAATAGTCATTTACTAAAATAATCAAAAATAATAATGGAGATATCAATAATACTTTCCATACCATCTCAGTATCATTTTTATTTATTAAAAGAAGAATAGTTATCAATGCAATTACAGCAATTAATCCTATATATTTATCTCTGCTCTTATAATCAATTGTTTTCGCGAATGATCCAAAGACTGTACCAATTACGACTCCAATAATGGCTGGCTCTGAGAATGGCACGCCGATCAAATATAGAATTCCAAGCATGGTTGTGAGGAAACCTATACTTGAAAGAAATATCATTAATTTATACTTCATTTCTGGTTTCATGATTGAGAACTTCACCGCCTTTCAAACCATTCATCTAACGTTTTCCCTTAGATAGCTCTTATCTTAGGCTGGGTCGTTTGTTGTCTAAGCGTTCTTCCATGATTATACATCTGAAAATCAAGGGGTGGTAGCCCCGCAACATGAATACATTGTTATGCGCCATTACTGTCTTCAAAGTATTACCTAAAACCTTTGGTCAAGATTCCATCTCTATTTTTCACTTTGGTATACAAACTCAACTTCACCATCTAGCAAATATCGATATTCAAATAATTGCATTGTTCTTTCCCTAATTCTCTCCCGTATAACCGTGCCTAGGCTTACCGATCCTTTTGATCCAAGGTAACCATTATTAATAAATGTCTTCTCTACAAATTTTGTTTCTTTTAAGTGATACTGTAACCATTCTTTCTGCGATTCAATTAGTGCTTCTCTTGGTTCTCTATCCAACTTAGAAAGAAGCTTTTTATATATTTGATTCAACTCTTTATCCCAAATCTCTGTATATTTGCTTTCCAAAGCCCCCCATCCCAATGTTGTAATAATCTCTTTGGAATTTTGAAATTCATTAAATTCCACTTCATAATCATGATCTATAGGATTTCGAAGCATTTCATCATAAAATTCTCCTTTCAAATCAAGGTTCCCAATGCTCATGGTTAACACTTCATTGTTAGAAGCATCTGATCGACCTTCAGTTATTTCTTTCGATTCTGTTCCATTACCTGTACTCACTACATCAGGAGGCAGTTCAGAATTCATTATTGAATTAGTTTCGCTGTTCAAAGTAGTCGATTGACTACTATTTTGACAAGATGAAAACATTATCGTAATAAAAAATAAGAAGAGTATCTTACCTTTCATAAATGATCTCCTTAAATATTATCTTTAATATTTACCGGTAATGGCGCATAACTTTCCTGTATTTATGAACCCGAAGGGTTGTCTTGTTGCAATACTCCTCCAAATTTTTCTAGCAGACCAAGGCTCCGTTAGGAGCCGCTGCTTGAATATTATGTTATACGAATCCCACTCCCCTCCTTCGCATATCCGCTTTGGTTCGCATAACTCCATAGGGAGGAAATGCGAAGTGCCGAACAAGAAAAGCTTTAAATTAAACTCAGGCTGGAACGATGCTGTACAGTTATTTATTCAAGATTGAAAAGTTAGGAACTTCAGTAGGAGAGCATTCGCCGTTATCGCAATGGCTTGGAAAAACTTTCAGCAGCACCTCAATGCTTTGGAACTGCAACTACGAGATCTCTCACCTGCCGTCTTCAAAAAGCAAGTGCTGCCCAGCCTGCTTGACGAGCCCTTTGGCGCAGATATCAAGCCGTTTCAACTACAACCATCTTCTGCCCACACGTTTACCGACGAGCATCTATTCCAACTGCTTGCACTGATGTCTTACTGGATGAAGGTTCCCTGCGAGTTAACCATGGGAAAGGAAGGAAGTCACGTTTAGTTCCGATTGAACGAATTGCCGCGGGTGAATTGAAGCACTATTTGCTGGAACGTGGCAATCTGGAGCATAATGCCCTTTGGGTCAACTTGGATAATCAGCCCTTTTTGCCTGGCGGCATTCGCACGATGATTGCCCGCTACTGCCAAACCGCCAAAATTGATGACATTCAATGCTCCTGCTATACCTTTCGACATACATATGCCAAGAAATACTTATTAAATGGCGGCGACGTCTTCACGCTCAAGAGCATAATGGGGCACGCCCAAATCGAGACGACTGAAATGTATGTTGAATTATTTGCCAGCGATTTGCAAGCCCAGCATGAGAAGTTCAGTCCCATCGAACATTTAGCCGAAGTTCTTCACCTGCTACCCGAGAGCGAGGTGAAGAGTAAATGAATGTTGGTCGTCGACAAAACAAGCTGGAACACGTAGAAAATTCAAGCCAAGCGAAACAACAACTCAGTTTTGAAGATCTGCTTCATTCCTTTATTCTCGATTGCAAGGCCAAAAACCTTTCGCCATTGACACTTCTATTTTACCAAGACAGCGCCAAGCAGATGAAAGGCGCATTTCTGGTGCAGCAAGTACCGTTTGATATCTATTCGGTATCGATTCGCGAAATCAAGAATCATTTTATTGCCTATCTGTTTGATCAAGGCAGGTCGGACAATACGGTAAACGGACGAATCAAGGCCATAAAACAATTTTTCAAGTACTTATTTGAAGAAGGCTGGCTGACAGAGAACATTGCAAAAGATCTCCATGCGGTCAAAGCCAAGAAACTGATGATTCAAACGTTTACGAAAGAGCAGGTGGTCTCCATCTTTGAGCAACCGTATCAAAAAACGTTTACTGGTTATCGAGATTTTACAATGATGATGGTGTTGCTTGAAACGGGGATGAGAATCGGGGAGCTATGCAATTTGAAGACGAGTGACATCTTTTTCAAAGAATTGGAGATTCGGATCACGAAGGGAAAAGGTGGACGGGCACGCAGAGTGCCGTTCCAACAAACCTGCGGGAAAATCATTCGTAAATACATGGACATACGAGGAGACATGGAGACCGATGCCTTATTCGTCAACATGGACAACGAACAAATTAGTACACGCGCCTTGCAAGACAAAATGCAGACCTATGGTAGCGTGTCAGGCATTACCGGCGTCAGAGTCTCCCCACACACGTTCCGGCATACAATGGCTAAATTTTATATTTTGAACGGTGGAGATCCGTTTACACTTAGACGTATCTTGGGGCACGCTTCGCTAAAAATGGTTGACTACTATGTCGAGTTGTTCAGCAGCGATATCAAGCAGCAACACAAGAAATTTAGTCCCGTGGAAAATATGAAACGCATCTTATAATCTAGCATTATCTGCCCTTTCATCGGCTGGTTTTTTGAGATTCCTCTGGAAAAATTGGCGGCTTCTTCCTTATTCCAAATCGGTTTCATGACCCAATTTCTCCAGTTTCATTTGCTCTCACACTGGGTTTTACACCCTTTGGGCAAAATTTAGAGAGGATATTTAGCAAATAGATAACTTTAACATTTACTATTTCCTGAGCTTCAATTTCTATTCTGCCCTCAAAGGTAGCCTGATTGTAAAAATTGAACCTCGATTAAGCTCACTTTCCACCTCAATCGATCCTTCGCACAATTCGACGATGCGCTTTACCAACGTTAATCCGAGTCCGTTCCCCACCATTGTACGAGAAGCATCGCCTTGATAAAATTTGTCAAACATCCGCCGCATCGTCTCTTGGCTCATCCCGCATCCTTGATCCTCAAGACGAAATACCACCGCCCCACCGCGTTGCCATAAGCCAACCTTTAGCGCCCCGCCACCGCTCGAATGCTTAATCGCATTATCCAACACATTGATCCACACCTGCTGAATCAAATGTTTATTGCCACATATCTCGATCTCGTCGTCCAAGGCAAGCTCCAACTGGAGGTTGCGGGCACTCCACTTCGGCTCCAGTATCAGGATCGCCAGCCTGACTTGCTCGTCCAGGCGATAGACGGACTTTTCGCTCACGATCTCAATATTCTCGACCTTCGACAGGTTGAGAATACTGGTCGATAAACCGACCAATCGTTCGGATTCCTGAATAATGCTGTCCAGATATTCCTGTTTGTCTTCCTCGCTGAGGCCACCCTTCTTCAGCAATTTGGCGAAGCCGCTGATCGAGGCGATCGGAGTCTTGAATTCATGGGAGAAATTCCGCACGAAATCACTGCGTAACGACTCAATCCCCTTCAACTCCTGCACCATCTTGTTAAAGCTCGCCGCGAGTGCATCCAGCTCAAAAACAATGCTTCCCTTCGCCGTCACCTCAGCGGAAAAATCCCCCTTCGCCACCTTACTCGTGGCTTCCATCATATCCCGGATCGGCCTCACCGAGCATCGGCTCAACAGCGCGGCGATCACCACCCCCAGGAACAAGCTGATATATAACAACACATACACCCCGCGCATCGGCGCCGGCTGATTCATGTCGAGCAGACCTGCCCGATAAAGCAAAAAAGCAAGCAAGCCTGCGGAACCAATCGATAGCACCATGACCACAAATACCAACGCTACCAAGGAAAACGCCAGACTGATTTTTTGTGGAACAATTCTATGCCTGCTTGGCATCCTTCTCACCCCTTTCACACGCGCTTCGCGATCTTGTATCCCAACCCGCGCACCGTCACGATCTCAAAATCCGGATTGCCCCTGAATTTGTCGCGCAATCGATTGATATGGACATTCAAGGTATGGCTATCTATCTCGGTATCCTGCCCCCAAATCACTTCCATTAAATGCAATCTAGTAAATATTTTGTCAGGATAGCTCATCAGCTTGAACAGCAAGTAAAACTCCTTTTGGGGCAAAAAAGTTTGCTCCGCTCCTCTCGTAACCGTTAGCGCGTTGTAATCCATTGTGGTCTCTCCCAACACGAGCTTGTGCTCGCTGGCAGCCTGCGCTCTGCGCAGCAGTGCCTTAATACGAAACAGCAGTTCCTGCTCGTCGAACGGCTTCGTCAGGTAATCGTCCGTCCCCGCAAGGAAGCCTTGGTGCTTATCCGTGATATCATGCATAGCCGTCACCATCAGGATCGGGATATGGTCCCCAACGCTGCGCAATTCCTTGCATAATTGATAACCATCCATCTCCGGCATCATCAGGTCCAACACAATCAAGTCAAAGCGCTGCCCCTCCATCCTGCTCAGCGCCTCGAGCCCATTCTTAACCGGATAGGCATTAAACCCTCCATGCTTGAGCACAGCGCAGAGCAGCTTTTGCGTATTGGCATCATCTTCGACCACAAGTATATTAAACACGGTGCACCCCTCCCTCCCCATAGCCTTATTATACTGTCTCAAAGTAAACCGAACATCAACCTCGATTCGCAGCCTCACTTGAGGTTCAGTTGATATGGAGCGACTAAAGTACTGGTTATCCCAAATAGAGAGAGGTTATAGAATGAGAACAATCAGAAGAGACACCATGGGCAATACCAACGTCATCCAGCTTGAGAATGTCAGCAAGAGCTTTGGCAATTACCAAGCCGTGCACAATCTTTCATTGGAGGTGAATCGCGGGGAGGTAATCGGCTTCCTTGGGTTGAACGGAGCCGGCAAGACAACGACCATCAAAATGCTGCTTTCGTTACTGAGGCCATCATCCGGCAGCATCTACATGCTTGGGAGCAAGGTAGACGCCGGCAATTACAAGCTATGGGAGAAGGTTGGCTATTTGGAGGAAGCCATCTTTTATCCAGAACTTACGGTTACGGAAAATCTGGACATTGCCCGCAGGATGCACCTGATCTCAGACCGCAATTCCATTGCTCGCGTCATCGAGCAACTTGATCTGGGAGCTCATAAGGACAAGAAGGCCAGAACGCTATCCCTCGGTAACAAACAACGGTTAGGATTGGCAAAGGCTATGCTCCACAACCCGGAGGTATTGATACTGGACGAGCCGATCAACGGACTTGACCCTGCCAGTGTTGTCGAAATCCGGGAGTTGCTGCTCGACTTGTCGCGCAATCAAGGCGTCACCATCCTCATCTCCAGCCACCTGTTAGAGGAATTATCCAAGCTGGTGGACCGTATAAGCATCATGCACAAAGGGCAGCTCATCCAGGATATGAAGGTAAGCCAAATGGAGCAAGCCCTGCAAAAAAGCGTCATCCTGGACGGACGCAATCGCGTTGCCCTGATGCGTATTCTTACAGAGCATGGGTACAGCTATGAAGAAGCCGCGGACGGGCGCTTGGCCTTGGCAGAAGGCCGAGCGATCACGCAGCCGGAGAAAATCGCAGAAATTTTAGTGCGAATGGGCCAGCCGCCGACTCATCTGAGCGTCGTGACGGAAGATCTGGAAGGTTATTTCTTGCGCATGATCCGTACAGAGGGGAGGAAGCAGGCATGAAGCTCCTTTCACTCCTTCACAACGAAGCTCGTAAAATATGGCGTTCTGTCGTCTTTTGGGTTATGCTCGGGGCCTTTACGGCATTGCCCCTGATGATTGCTATGTTCAACAGTTCCACAGCGCACTGGGACGCCTACTTCGCAGAGCTGCTCGGCTCCATAGGTGCCTTGCTCGTCGTAGGATTTTCATTCACTTCCGCCTGGGTTTTTGGAGTGGAGTACACGAACAATACCATCAAGGACATCCTTGTGAAGCCGGTCCCCAAGACCTATACGGTATTGGCGAAATTTATCGCCATCGCGATCTGGAATACAGGAATGGCTATTTTCACCTTTGCGGTCATCGCGGGCGCGGGTTCCCTGATTGGCGTCGGCGGAGGATCCATATCCGCAGTCTTGCATGTTTTCTGGCCATTCATGGCCGCCAGCCTGCTGATCATGCTCGTCAGCACGACGAGCGCTTTCATCGCCAATCTCACCCGAGGCTACCTCGCACCGATTGGAGTCACCTTTGTCATTGTCATCGTCTCCAATGTAGTCGTGCAGTTGGGCTTCGGACCTTATTTCCCATGGACGATTCCAGTCCTGCTGCTAACCGGAGCCGAGCTCCACTGGAGCAGCATGGCGATACTTGCTGCCACAGGACTAGCAGGATTCGCCGGAACGGTGGCTTGGTGGCGATTTGCCGAGAATAAGTAACAGCCCTGCTTTGGAACAGTATAGCCTTTCGGTATTCGCCGAGACAGGGTTTTCCTTGAAGCATCGTGCACCCTCCTACGTTGTAGGAGGGTTTTTCATGTCCTTACCTATTGCACGCTGGGAAACTGTAGATACTTTTCTTTCAAAAAAGCTTGACGGTTTTCACTTCCGCCTTAATCACGAGAAGGGTTGTCGTTTTTTCCATTTTCTCGATTGGAGCGTGTTGTCGTAAATTCTAACATTATTAGAGTTTCTTATATTCAATCTCCCTTACTCATCGTATTCATATACAATTTTATAATGGCATCGCATCCTTCTACCTCATATTGCCTAGGAATGGGAATCACATCATAATTAGATTCTCACATCCTAGTATAGCCATGTGACTCTTTTGTCCGAATATATGATCATCTATATTGAAAATTTGCATTGATAACAGTCACTACCTAAACAGTTAAAAACAACTACCCAGCACATTACTATGTAGTATGATAAAAATAAATCCGGTCGAAATAAGTCCTGGAAGAACATCGGCAGACTGCGGTACGCATTGCTGTGGGCCTTGCCCATGAATTTATAACCTATCACTCCAATGCGTAGATGTGGAGTGCTACGATAAAAATGCAGTCGAAAAACACCCTCATATGAAATCAAATGAAAGCAGACGAGGGGACGAGAGACAATGAATCAATACGACAACATATTCAATGAAGAAGCGGTACGACTAAGTGATGAGATTGGTCCAAAGAAAGCCACCGATCAATTAGGTGTCTTACCATACGTTACAGGGATGGAGAAAACAAAGAACCCTGCACGGCGACGGAGCGCATATCGGGAGCGGACGCGCTTATGCATCTGCCGATAAGTCCGCGCGTGAAATCAAATTAGAAAAAGAAATAGGCGAGTTACGTCGTGCAAATGAAATTCTTAAGGATGCACTCGGTTTTTTCGCAAAAGACCGGAAGCGGTAAAGGCATGCCAGCTCTATGCTTACATCCATGAACGACGAGATCCATGGACCGTCAAGGAGATGTGCGAAGGACTTGCTGTCAGCGAATCAGGCTATTACCGTAGCTTGAAGCCCACACCCAAACGGGAGTGGCAACAACGCCTTCTGGTCAAAATTAAAGAAATCATCGGAGAACATGAAGACAACACGAATTACGGTGTCCGCCGTATTCTGCTGGCGCTGTCACAAATAGAGATCACGACCAGCTACAGCACTGTCTACCGCATCATGAAGAAGCACGGCCTACTGCAGAAAGTGAAGCATCATCCAAGCGGTATTACACGCGAGGATGCCGCAGCTCAAAAGAGCGAGAACCTGATCCAGCGAGACTTCAGCGCTTCAGCACCGAACCGGAAGTGGCTATCGGATATCACGGAGATCCCTTGCTCAGACGGCAAGATCTATCTGTCCGCGGTGCTGGCATACCGAGCGTGTCTGGCAAAATGCGGTGCCATTCAGAGCATGAGCGGCACAGGGCGCTGCTATGACAATGCAAGAATGGAAAGCATCTTTGCTACGCTGAAGAAAGAAAAGTTATATAAGATCAAAACCGAGCACTATCCGATGGCGCATGTCAAATCGATCATCTTCCGATACATCATGGTCTACTACAACAGGCAGCGGATCTACACCACGTATCCAGGGGGCTGGCCCCCAACGATTTATCGTGAAAGAATGCTGTCACAAGCAGCTTAGCAACAAGATTTCTTCATGAGTGTGTTTTCAAACTGCACTTTTCTTGACAACTCCAATGTTTCATTCGTGGTCCTTTACTTAATTCACTTCTGCGTGTACACGCATACATTTCTCATCCCAGTTGTGCCCCGTCTAATGACTTCTTGCCGGGCGACCAACTCTGCCTTAGTCAAACTACCCGGCTCGACCATGCTGAGACCGCAGTAGCACGCCTTACATAGCCTTCCAAAAAAGAACGTCCCTTCTGCCAACCGGCAACAAGGGATGTTCTTCGTCATTACACAAGTATGGAATTAATGCCCCATCATTATGATAGTATCATTTAACTGTCAATTTTGTAGAGCTTAGCGAGCCCGCCTTCTGCCGTTTCACGGTAACGGCTATTCATATCCTGGCCTGTCTCATACATGGTCTGCACAACCAGATCAAAAGATATTTTACGGGTACCAGACAAGAATTTAGCTAGGCTCAGCGCATTGATCGCCCGCATCGCACCGACAGCATTCCGCTCAATGCAAGGGATCTGAACCAGTCCGTTAATTGGATCACAGGTTAACCCCAAGTGGTGCTCCATCGCAACCTCCGCCGCATACTCTATCTGGTCGATCTCCATACCTGACAATTCAGCCAGTGCAGCCGCTGCCATAGAGCAAGCCGTGCCCACCTCCGCCTGACAGCCGCACTGAGCGCCGCTGATCGAGGCGTTCTGCTTGACCAGATTGCCAATGAGCCCGCCAACGGCCAGAGCCCGGAGGATCCGTGCGTCCGGGACCTGCATCTTCTCCTGCATATAACGGAGCGAAGCAGGCACAACACCACTGGCTCCACAGGTCGGGGCCGTTACGACTGTGCCGGCGGCGGCATTCTGTTCGTTGACGGCGAAAGCGTACGCGCTGACGATCCGGTTCTCACGTGTCTCAGGGCTCTCATCCACATGCCCCTGATGATAGAGATATTTCGCCTTGCGTTCGACATGAAGACCGCCTTCCAGAATACCTGTGACGGATAGCCCCTCGTCGATTGAACGCTTCATTGCTTCCCAGATGCCTTGGAGGAAATCCCAGATCTGTTTGCCTTCACGCTGTTCGACGTAATCGCTTAGACGGATATGATTCGCTTTACAAAAGGCACTGATCTCTGCAAAGCTGTTCTCCGGGTAAACATCAGGCCCATGCGTCTCCTCCCGCCCCTCAATTACGATATCCCCGCCGCCGATACTGGCAGCACGCATAAATGCGATTTGCCGCCCGTCTTTGTAAGCGAACAAGTCCATGGTATTGGGATGGGGCAGAACAAAGTCAGGCTGTGGAGCAAATTGAACCTCCGCTGGAGCGGGTGACAATGCCCGAATAATGGCCTTATCCGTCATATGGCCTTTGCCTGTTTTGGCAAGGGAACCATAGATCAACGCCTTGAACTGGTCTG
This sequence comes from Paenibacillus sp. JNUCC-31, assembly GCF_014844075.1. Classification (NCBI taxonomy): domain Bacteria; kingdom Bacillati; phylum Bacillota; class Bacilli; order Caryophanales; family Paenibacillaceae; genus Paenibacillus; species Paenibacillus sp. JNUCC31. Next base: position 6,314,671 of record NZ_CP062165.1, on the reverse strand, counting down.
CGTCTTCATTCTCTGATCTGAAGATTCTGGCCGCTTTCTCCGGCCCCATGGTATGGGAGCTGGACGGTCCGCTGCCAATCTTAAATAGCTCAGTCAACGATCTCATAGCACCCTCATCCCTTCTCAGTTGTGTTTGGCTAAGATCTTCATCCTGCGGCTTGACCGGCCTTATCGCCCATTCCTCTGAAAACGTTCCTTGAGCTTCATCAGCCGCTCATAAATCCCCTCTTCATCAATGGCCATGTCGTTCAATTGGTGGGTAAGCTGAAGACCTTGATTCTCCGAAAAAGCTTGTTTCCAAGGGTGCGACACAATCGAATGAGTTAGATGTCTTGTAGAGCGGGGTGCCTGCATGATCATCTCTGCCAGCTCCCATGCCCGTGGAAGAAGCTGTTCACGAGGCAGTACCTCACTGACCAGACCGAGGTCTAATGCCTCTTGTGCAGTAATGTTCATTCCCGTGTATGCGTAGTATGCTGCTTTTTTGCTTCCCAGTATCTTTTGAAGTGCCAGAACAATTCCGTCTCCAGGCGGTACACCGCCAAGATAATGGGCATCGAAGAACGCTGTGTCTTCCGTACAAATGGTAATATCACACAGCGTCCCCAGCTGCCAGTGTGCGCCTGTGCCATTAATCGCCCCAATCGTGGGGATGTCAAGGCAATGAACCATATTTTCAATCATTCGGAGTGACTCATGGTACATTTCCAGCTTCCGGCGATTCGGCCAATCCCTGAATTTGGTTGTCCATACTTCAGGATTGCCTGTCTGCCACAACTCTCCTGTCCCTGTAAGGATCATGACCTCATTCTCAGGATCACGGCCAATATCTGACCATACATGACCATAGGCTGCTTGGACCGGCCAGTCGAATTGTAAAGGTCCCCCGTTAGTGTGCATACGCACTTCGAGTATGCCGCCGCGGCGGGTCATGAGAAATAAGTCCTTGTACTTCTCGGAGTACTCTTCGAACCGTGCAGGTCCCGTCATCTTTCTATTGAACATCTTTGCCCATCAGGCGTCCCTGCATTTTCTTCAGCCGCTCCAGCGCTCCTTCTTCATCAATAGCCATGTCGTACATCTGATGGGCCAGCTGGAATCCTTGATCGGCGACAAGAGCCTGCTTCCAAGGACGGGAGATAATGGAGTGAGACAGATGTCTCGTTGAACGCGGTGCCTGCATGATCATCTCCGCAAGCTCCCAAGCGCGGGGAAGAAGCTGCTCACGGGGCAGGACTTCACTGACAATACCCAGCTCCAAGGCGGTCTGACCATTGATTTTCTTGCCGGTGTATGCGTAGTAGGCTGCTTTTTTGAAACCGATCATGTTCTGCAGCGTGAGCAGCATTCCATCTCCTGGAGGCGTGCCTCCCAGATAATGCGGATCGAAAAAGTCAGCGTCTTCCGTACAAATGGTAATATCACAGAGCGTTGCGAGTTCACAGTGCGTTCCCGGCCCGTTGACCGCCCCGATGGTCGGAATGTCGATGCAGAAGATCAGATTTTCAAGCAGTCTCAGCGATTCGTGATACTGTTCGAGCTTCTTCTGCTTCGGCCAGTCCATGAATTTCGTATTCCAGACCTCAGGGTCCCCGATTAACCATTTATCCCCTGTGCCTGAAATAATCATGACTTCATTCTCAGGGTCGCGGCCAATATCTGACCAGGCATGAGACCAGGCGGTATGGGCTTCCCAATTGTGCGTGTACGGACCTCCGTCGGTGTGAAGCCGCACTTCGATGATTCCGTCACGGCGGGTCATTAACAGGAATTCCTTGTATTTCTCCGAGTACTCTTCAAATTTGGTCGGTCCAATCATACGTCTCTCTGTCATTGTAATTCCTCCTAAGTTTGGTTTAGAACTTATCTGTTACTTTCAAGCCAATCTCTGGCAAAAGCTGCGTAAGCCGCAGCCCCTCTATGAAGCACCTCATCCGAGAACCTCGTCTTTGGATGGTGTACAGGGTAACTATAACCTTCCTCGGCATTGCCTGCGTTAAGGAACACTGTGGTACTTGGCACCGCCTGTGATACAAATGCGAAGTCTTCCGATCCCATTAATTTACCGCCGGGTACCAGCTCAGTTATACCGATATAGGAGCCGTCGCCAAAGGTATTTGCAATCGAAGCCCTCATTTGCTCATTAAGTCCGCCATCCGTTTTCACTTCAGGACAACCCCTGGTATAGATCACTTCCACCTTGGCCTGAAAAGTATCTCCGATCCCTGCACTAATTTCGCGGATACGGGCTTCCACTTTATCCCGCAATGCAGCGTCAAATGTGCGTACGCTTCCTTTCAATCTGGCCGTATCGGGAATCACGTTGTTCGTAGTTCCGCCTTCCATCACGCCAATGGTAAGGACTGCATGTTCAATCGGAGAAATTTCCCGGCTGAGGATACCCTGCAGTGACAGATGAAGATGAGCAGCCACATTCAAAGGGTCCACTGCCGCCTCGGGCATTGCGCCATGTGAGCCCCTGCCGCGGATGATGATTTCGAACCAATCCGACGAAGCTGAAATCGCGCCACCTTCCTCAGGTACTACAAATTGTCCGGCAGGAAGCGGCATTCCGGTCAATACGTGAAGCATCATGGCTGCATCCACTTTAGGGTTGTCGAGAATCCCATTCTCCAGCATCATCTTTGCCCCGTGCAGCGTCTCCTCACCCGGCTGAAACATAAGCTTAACCGTGCCTTGAAGCTCATCTTCGTTAGCCTTCAGGATCTCTGCTGCTCCGAGCAGCATGGAAGTATGCATGTCATGACCACATGCGTGCATGTTTCCGTTCAACGACGCGTAAGAAAGCTCAGTCTCTTCTTGAATGGGCAAAGCGTCCATATCCGCACGGATCAGAACCACCTTCCCTTCATGCTGCCCGCCAATAGTAACTGTCAGCCCTGATTCCCCTACAGGAGCGGGATTAAGCCCCATCGACTCCAACATCTCTTTTACGTAGGCCGTTGTCTTGGGCAGACTTAAATCAAGCTCCGGAATCGCATGAAGATGATGCCTGTACGTGACCATTTTGTCCTGCAACTGCTGGGCCATACTCAATAAGTCTCCGGCTTCTTCAATCACAATGAACATCTCCCGAAACACAAAATAATTGAACGTAAAAACAGAGCGGATATTCCCCCTTTATATTTTAAGACTTTTTAAGAACACTTTCATCGTACTCGCATTTTCATGCGCTGTCAAGATATATTAAGACATTTTAAGAACATTATTTTGTAGACTGCCGGAACATTGAAATATCACATTTATTGTGATATAACTCTTTTGATTGAACTGTAAAATGAAAGGAATCTATCATGAAAATCAAGCTGGGTATTATCACGCCAGAGACCCATATGGACTATTTCCGCGCCATTGAAGAAGAAATGCAGACCTTATGCCAGTTCCGGTTTCTTACTATCAGCAATTTCCGGGAAACCACAGACCTCTATCTCAAAAACTTAGATTCGGTGGATGGATTTGTGATCAGTGGCAGGATGCTTTACGAGTCAATCGATAAGGAATGCCTGGATGAAAAAGTACCTGTTCACATTTTGCAGGATGATGAAAACCTGCTTTACAGGGAACTTTTCCGGCTGCTGGTCACAGAACCTGGGCTTGATATATCCCGGATCTATGTGGATTATGCGTATATCATCGAGTCTTTCAGCGAATTCCAGCAATACCTGACTCATGAGGGCAAGCCCATTGACAGTGGAAATCTGCTCGAACAGGTGGAGACAATGCTGGAGAACCATATCACGCTGTGGGAAGATGAGAAGATAGATCTGTCCATCACGGCGTTCGGCCATTTTGTCCCGGAACTGCAAAAGCACGGAGTCAGATATATCTTAATCCGCCCCACCTTGGAGAACGTCAAAGAGACCATAAGAGAGATCATCAACGAGATTACCATCCTCATGCTTAAGAGTCAGAGGGCAGTTGTCGCATGCTTATCGACCAAAACGGCGGATCCGCCATCTGAAGAGCAGCTTCATGAGCTAAAGGTCCTTGTCGGCAGGTTTCTGCGCAGCGTGAATCTGGCAGACACAGCCCAAATTTCGGAAGGCTTTGTCAGACTATACACCACCTATGGAAATTTCATGAAAATCACCACTAACGCGCATAACTGCACCCTGCTGGAGTATCTGGAAGAGCGCATAAGCGACAAGGTGAAGATCGGGTGGGGCTCGGGGCATGAATATTTTCAAGCTAACATTAACGCCACCAAAGCTCACAGACAGGCGGAAGCCTTTACGGGCAGCTGCAGCTTTTTTATAAACGAGGATCAGAAGGTTATCGGCCCAATGCGGAGCATGAATGTCATACAGTTCTCTGAACAGGGGGACCCGGAAATCATTGCGTTAGCCAAAACTATCGGAATAAACAACATCAACCTGCAAAAAATCATGTCCTATGCAGAAATCATGAGAACAAATAAATTATCCTCTGAGGATGTTGCTGGGTGCCTGTCCATGACCGTCAGAGGTGCAAACCGTATCCTTAACAAAATTGAAGAAAGTAAATACGTACAAACGGTATTTGAAAAACGAGACAACAGTAAAGGGCGACCCAAAAAATACTACGAACTGTTGTTTCTCGACAAAGAAGGGCGCAAATTAAGTAGATGACACGCATTGTTTCGTTTGCCGTCCGTTTTGACTTTAAATTAATAGACGGATTGTCAAGCTAAGTGCGACAGCTCCTTTGAAAAGGATTCGTGAGCGGTTCTCCAACCCAAGCATTTTCGTGGTCTGTCGTTGATCAAGCGCAAAGCGGTCTCCAAGGCTTCATCCGTGATTTGTGTGAAATCTGTCCCCTTGGGGAAAAACTCTCGCAAGAGGCCATTGGCATTCTCATTCGAGCCGCGTTGCCAGGAAGAATACGGATCTGCGAAATACACCTGTAGGCCATGAGCTTCTTCCAGGCTGGCGTAACAGGCGAACTCCTTGCCACGATCTGCAGTAGCGGTTTGAAATGCACCGACAGGATACTGCGAGGCTGCTACACCAAAAGCAATTTCCATGGACAAAGCTGTACGGTCAGGCATGGGAATGGCGGTGTACAGTCGGGTCTTGCGTTCGATGAATGTAGCTACGCAGCCCTTGCTTTTCCCACGGCCCGAGACGACCGTATCGAGTTCCCAATGACCGAAGGTTTTCCGGGAACGAACCTCTTTCGGGCGCTGAGAGATGGTCTTACCCAAAGCGAACTTGCCGCGTGTCTCTGCAGGCTTCTGCCGCTTACCTTTGTGACGGAGGACGGCAAGCATCCCTTTCACCAAACGGCCTGTATACAGCCAGCGATAGATGGTTTTAAAGCAGACCACCACAGGCTGTCCCTCTTGACGGAGTCGTTCTACGATCTGCTCGGGAGACCACGTGGCTTGAAGCTTTTCTTCAATAAGGACTGACTGCTGCGGTGTCCATTTTCCGGCAGGGACGGAGGACTTACGTCGCTGGACATAGCTTTCCTGAGATCGCTCGGCACGATAGGACTTCTGCGTTTCGTTTCGACGGAGTTCTCGGCAAATGGTGGCATGATGCCTGCCCAATTCACTGGCAATGGCTCGGGCACTTTTCCCTTGCTGGTGGAGGATTTCTAGCTTGCTGCGCTCGATTATGCTAAGATGTGTGTAGCTCATGGTGGATTCTGCTTGTGTGAATGTGGTGTAGGAACCTTCATTCTACACGAATCCGGCCATGGGCCATTTTTTATTTATTTCCAGCAGGTGTCGCACTTCATATTACAATCCGTCGTCTCATTAATTCAAAAAGTTCTTCATATTTTTTTATACTTACTTCCGTATTTAAGACAATGGATTTCTCCACCCTTTTATCATTCAGGTCACTCCTTTAGTTAGTTTTGAATGTAGGGTTGTGAACTGAATCCGCTTCTCTGGTTACCTCAACTTGAGAATCAAGGGCCGAATGGTCCGCAGCGTAGATACTTTGTTATCAGATGTCTTCGTCTTCCTGAAATACACTTAAATATCTTGGTACTCATTCATTATTCTCGTAATAAATTCTGTCTTTCCAGCAGTATAGGCTTGGCGATTGTTTCTGTATTTATTAGCTAGTTGGAACTTTAAATTCGTATACTCAGTTACTAATAAGGGATGCTTTCTTAGTATATCTCTAAACATTATATGTCTTTTCAATTCTTCACTTTCCCTATTGCATACGTATAGATGATGTTCGTGCTTCTCATTGCCTTCACTAGTGTAGAGTACATAAACGTCCCTTCTTGCAAATGCTTCTCTGTTTTTAATCCCCAAATCACCTTCATAAATATATCCCAATTCTTCCAGCTTTTTAATTGCCTGTGGCAGGCAGTTCATAGATTCAATTACTACATCTATATCAATAATTGGTTTGGCTGAAAGACTCGGGATTGATGTACTTCCAACGTGTTCGATTCGTAATGCCAGACTATTTAATTTGTTGGATATAATCGATTCTATTATATTGAACGCTCTTGGCCATTCATTATTGTATCCTTCAATAATTACTGGTTTCTGATTCTTCATTGAAATGCTCCTTGCGTAATTATTATTTACAAAGATTTCTGATAACGTTGTTGTATTCACGACGTCCCTCTACCTTAAGCCCAAAGGGCGGCCGCGATGCGGTTAGGTGGAGGGATGTGTCCGGCTGAATTCGCTACCTCGCTACTGAAATACCCCTCCGAATCCACATCTAACTTCGGCCGGACCGAGGGGCGGATGCCCCGAAGCTTGAATATGGTGTTATCAGATGTCATATGCCCTCTCCGAATTTTCTTATATACTTCAATAGTCATTATTCAGGTCTTTTTTTAGAATATCCATAAGTATCCCTGTAATGTTTTCTTTCCTCGGTGAAGTCCCACCATTGGTTCCCACAGTAACTATTATTAGCGCAATATATAACGAATCTAAATTGATCTTCAACACAAGGATCAATTCTTTCCCCATACAAATGTTCTAAATCATCAAATAATCTGGCACCATCTTTATCTCTTATTTCATTCAATGAATAATAACCTAACATTAATAAATCCTTTGCAAATTTAGGTCCAATTGAAGGTAAACTTTGAAACTCAGATAAAGCCTTTATTTCCTTGGCTCTATTTTCTGAAACATTCATAATTAAGCAAATCTCGTTATTTGTTAATTTATAAATTTCACTAGGGCGTGTCTTCAAACTGTTTGAATGGTAATACCTGGGTTAAATAGTTTAGATGAATACTCGATACGAAATAAAAGAGACACAATGGCAGCGAGTTCAAGACCTGTTTCCACCTGAACGAAAACCACAAGGAGGACGCCCCGCATGGGACAACCGAATCATGTTAAATGCAATGCTTTGGGTTGCACGTTCAGGCGCCCCATGGCGTGATCTACCTGACCACTTTCCCCATTGGAAATCCGTCTACACCCGCTTTCGACGCTGGCAGAAAGCGGGGATTTGGGATGAGGTGCTGAAGCATGTCTCCCTGGATGCTGACGAGGAAAGCATCATGATTGATGCCACGATCGTGCGCGTTCATCAGCATGGATCGGGCGCAAAAGGGGGCAAAGCAAGCAAGCGATCGGACGTTCCCGTGGTGGACTAAGCACCAAAATTCATGCCTTGGTCGATGCGTTAGGAAATCCACTTCGTTTTGAATTAACGGGTGGTGAAGCTCATGACTCCGTTCAGGGCTATGAGCTTCTTCAAGCCATGAAACTGAAGATGAAGCAAGTGTTAGCCGATCGAGCGTATGATACGAATGCGATTCGGACACTTTTGGACGAGCAACAGGCGATTACAGTGATTCCAAGCAAGAAAAATCGCCGAGAGATTCAGCCACATGATCGAGATATCTATAAAGAACGTCATTTAGTGGAATGCTTCTTCAATAAAGTGAAAAACTATCGTCGTCTAGCGACTCGCTACGATAAATTAGCGTGTACGTTCAAGGCTTTTTTGACTCTGGCATCCATCATGGTGTGGCTTGCCTGAGTTTGAAGACACACCCTAATTAGTATTTTATTTTTTCTTAACTCCTTTCTCTCTTGAGTAGTTAATTCTAGGATTGGAGACTTGTTCTTTTTCATTCTCTTACTCCTTTTAGAGGCTTTTATACTTGCAAATGATTTCCGTTAACGTTCCTGTATTCACGACCCAGCGTATGCCCGCAGCATGAATATTATGTTATCGGATGTTCCATTCTTCTAACGAAAACCCTCTCAAAATTGCATTGTCCAATTTTTCTTCTAAGGATCTATTTAAAGGTTCATCTCTTGGTTCTATACCTATCTCATCTATAGTTTTTTTAATACTATCTACAAATTGTTGGCTTATGATTGTAGGTGGTATGTATTTACTAGGGCGTGTCTTCAAACTGTTTGAATGGTAATACATGGGTTAAATAGTTTAGATGAATACTCGATACGAAATAAAAGAGACACAATGGCAGCGAGTTCAAGACCTGTTTCCACCTGAACGAAAACCACAAGGAGGACGCCCCGCATGGGACAACCGAATCATGTTAAATGCAATGCTTTGGGTTGCACGTTCAGGCGCCCCATGGCGTGATCTACCTGACCACTTTCCCCATTGGAAATCCGTCTACACCCGCTTTCGACGCTGGCAGAAAGCGGGGATTTGGGATGAGGTGCTGAAGCATGTCTCCCTGGATGCTGACGAGGAAAGCATCATGATTGATGCCACGATCGTGCGCGTTCATCAGCATGGATCGGGCGCAAAAGGGGGCAAAGCAAGCAAGCGATCGGACGTTCCCGTGGTGGACTAAGCACCAAAATTCATGCCTTGGTCGATGCGTTAGGAAATCCACTTCGTTTTGAATTAACGGGTGGTGAAGCTCATGACTCCGTTCAGGGCTATGAGCTTCTTCAAGCCATGAAACTGAAGATGAAGCAAGTGTTAGCCGATCGAGCGTATGATACGAATGCGATTCGGACACTTTTGGACGAGCAACAGGCGATTACAGTGATTCCAAGCAAGAAAAATCGCCGAGAGATTCAGCCACATGATCGAGATATCTATAAAGAACGTCATTTAGTGGAATGCTTCTTCAATAAAGTGAAAAACTATCGTCGTCTAGCGACTCGCTACGATAAATTAGCGTGTACGTTCAAGGCTTTTTTGACTCTGGCATCCATCATGGTGTGGCTTGCCTGAGTTTGAAGACACACCCTAGTAGTTTCATCAATTTTTATTTCTGAACCATCTCTTGTAATTAAGATCGCCTCAAATTCACCTTTCCCCCAAATATTAATGTATTCTCCAAAGCGGTAATTAAGCGGTCTCACCATCCAATTGTTTTTGAGCTTGATTATATCCAGTTGCTTGTCATTAGGATTTTTCTTAGCTTCAACAACTAAGAAATTGAACTTATTCGTTCTTCTTTTATGAAAAATAATATCAGGCCTTTTATTGTCGTAATTTCTTTTTGCTACATCTACTTCTTTATTCAACCAAAGAAAATACTTACTAAGTTCGTTGCACAAATGATGAGTCAGATTCCATTCTGTCATTCCTGTTTGACTTGTATAATCAAAGAAGTCACTTTCATTCTCAAAAAAATTTTTGATTGATGAGTAAATTATATTTCTTACCAGATTGTCCATGATTTTCGCTCCTCGCTTCTTATGGAATTTACGATAACGTTCCTGTATTCATGAACCCCAAAGGGGTTGTCTGCTGAAATTCCTCCTCGAAGTCCATCCGCAGACCCATGCTCAGAAGGAGCCGCTGCTTGAATATTATGTTATCAGATGTCAGTATTTGCTTCTAAATATTCTTAATCTTCAGTCCCAAGCTTCTATTTTATTGTTACTTTCAATTGGTATCCTGAATTCTCAATACTTATACCAACGTTTTCCCATAGTTTTCTCACTGTTTGGGCTAATTCGCTAAAAACTGAGACTTCATCCCAATTACTATAAGTTGCGTACATATCATGCAGTATTGGAGATAAGCAATCCCAAACCCCATCTAAATACTTATAATTACTGATAAAATCATTAAATTCCTATTATTTATAATACTGAAATGAAACAGAATGCTATACATCTTATTCATCATGAATTTTGTCATAAGCATAAGTAACTTGACTAACTTTATCATCAGTGTGGATGAATAAGTCTTCTAAATCTTCGACCCCAAACATGTTGTACTTAAAAAAAATCATCATGAATGATGCAGATCTGATTTGGAGCGAGTATATTGCAACAAGATTAACCTTATTTATGTTGTAGATATTAACCTAAATAAAAATTTCATCTGTAAGTTCATCTAAATACAACAGCATTTCTGAATTGTATAAATTAGTTCTTTCAATGGCAGTACCTATAATCAATAAAAATTTTCTAATATGATTATAAATATTCATTTCATCATAATTAAAGAATGAATTTTCGCAAAAGTATATTGAGTCATTCTCTCCATGTATAGGATGTTCATATATAACAGAAGAATCCATTTTGATACCAATCGATTCTGTATGACTTCTCATAGGTTCTGGAAAATCTTTAAATCGAAGTATATATGTCCAAACGCCTTGCTCTAAACTAAGAATTGCATTGTGACGATACTGATGTTCTATACCATTATACAATTCATCAAAGTCGATAGTGCTTATATCGAAATTAAGCTTTTTACATACCAAGAAGGATACTAACTGCTCATACTCTATAAATGATCCTCTCTTTGCTTTAATGGTGCTAGAGGCATCATTTCTTAACATTTTATTTATAGCTAATTTTTTCAAAGCATCTTTAAACTGAGCTTTACTCAAATCTGATTTAATTTCACCTATAGACAAAACACTCTCAATTGTAAAGAATTGTGAAATATCATTTCGCAATAGCGGAGTATCTTCCCCTTCATAAACCACAACGTCACATTGCGTGCTAATATGATCTTTACTAGTTATAACAAAACCTTCAGATATATCATAATTCGAATTAATAACGTGTTTTAATAGTTCTTTAAAAGTTTGCTCTCTGTATCTACCGTATTCACCTGGATGATATAAAGAGTCTTGTTTAAAGAATAAAGACCTACTATCTTCTATGTAGGTTGAAACAAAGCTCTCTATTCTTCTATTCAATAAAGCAACAAATATGCTATTACTCAATTTTTTCGCTCCTCTTTTAATTACGTGGTCTTCTAATTACGTATAACATTCTTGTATTAGCGACGTCCATTCCCCTAGATAGCTCCTATCTTAGGGGAATGGATGTATCTGCCTGTCTCCTCTTCTTCGAAAAAACTCCTGGCAGATCAAGGGCCAACGGCCCGCAGCGCGAATATTGTGTTATAGGATGCCAGCGCCTTCTTCGAAATACAAAATCATTGTTTCTTAACTATCGCTTCCCGTTAACTCAACTCATTCCGTGTCCGCTGAGGCGCTCCTGGTGGATAACAATTATTTAGTTAGTAACATTACAGTCGTGAAATACGTTGAATGGTTAGGATTTCTTGTACGTCCCTTATTCACCACCACCTGTAATATGCTCTTTACCATTGTTCATAATCTATTTGAATCAAATTAAAGCATCTTACATAATTGTCCAATCATTCTCTTTTTGTTCAACATATCTTGGAGATATCAAATAAAAGGAGTTGATATTTTGGTACGTATTCTCGATAAAGCTGCCGTCCAGCCGCGCCGTAGATTCAACTTAGCAAACTCATTTATTATCCGTCGTTCACCAGCAAGATCTCGCCTTGCAACAATCACTATACGGATTCCAGTCAATTCTCAACGTAATCGGGTAGATTTGGTAGCAACCGTGGGTGTTCGAGGTGTCACTGGTATTGCACAAATACTCTTTAGAATCTTCCGCGATGGAAGAGAGATTTTCAACACACAACAAGGTATCGAATCTGCTGGCTCTGAACAAAATTATGCTGTTACGTTCCAGGCGGAAGATAGAAATGTAATAGCTGGTACCCATGTTTACACAGTCACAGCAGAAAATCTTACTACAAATACAAGAGCCGATGTTGTTGGGCCGATATCGTTTAGTGGGTTAGCCGTTAAAACGAGAACCTAATACCGTATTGGCAATAATTTTTCGCACCTGAATAGAGAGCCCTGCAAAAACCTCTATTTTGAGGGAATGGGTACTTCAAAATGGAAAAAAAGATAGAAGAGTAAAAAGCAGCTCGTTCCTCGTCAGAGGATAAGCTGCTTTTGCTCATTTCCACTAAGCATAACTGCCCTTTAGGTTAATTCATCAATTAATTTCTTGCGCTGATTTCCTATAACGTTTTACGCATTCACGAACCCGAGAGGCTTAAGTGACCGTAGGGAACGGGTCGTCAGACTTAGGCTCGCAGGGTTGTCCGGCTGATTCCGCTTCCCCGAAAATCCGCGGCCGAACCGAGGGGCGAATGCCCCGATGCGTGAATACGTTGTTAGATGGAGTTACCTTGAGCTACTCACAAAATCCCTCATGCCCTCTCTTAGCATGCTAACCCCTTCTTCTACACTCTTCATATTCTCATCGTCATTCATATTATTCCTTGCATGTAATAATGCCGGTCTTAATGATTCTACTGAATTTCCAAATTGGTACATCCATTCATATCTAGGAACCATCCATAAATGAAAGTGATGTGTTGTATCTTCATTATAAAAATAATAGACCTTATCAATTCCCAATCGTTTTCTTTGTTCACTTCTGAGCTTATGGATTAACGAAATAAATTCTAATCGCTCTTCATCTGTTAATTCATCCATGCAGTAAAAATGCCTCTTTGAAGCCAATATAACTAACCCTTTAATTGGATAAGCAATATCCTGATGGACATGAAAGTTGCTTGATTCAAAAATTACTCCACCTGTTGAAGAAATCAAACCACTTGTCAATGCGCAGCTTACACATTCAACTTCTACTGATCTTCCATCAGCCAATGTAATTAGTCTTGGCATTATGCACCTCATAGTTTTTGATTTTGATAAGAACTTGCATCGTAATTTCATCTAACTTTCCTGTATTCACGACCCAGCGTATGCTGGGTGTCCGACGCATGTCGGACCAAGGGCATATGCCCACAGCATGAATATTATGTTATCGGATGTTCCATTCTTCTAACGAAAACCCTCTCAAAATTTCATTGTCCAATTTTTCTTCTAAGGATCTATTTAAAGGTTCATCTCTTGGTTCTATACCTATCTCATCTATAGTTTTTTTAATACTATCTACAAATTGTTGGCTTATGATTGTAGGTGGTATGTATTTACTAGTAGTTTCATCAATTTTTATTTCTGAACCATCTCTTGTAATTAAGATCGCCTCAAATTCACCTTTCCCCCAAATATTAATGTATACTCCAAAGCGGTAATTAAGCGGTCTCACCATCCAATTGTTTTTGAGCTTGATTATATCCAGTTGCTTGTCATTAGGATTTTTCTTAGCTTCAACAACTAAGAAATTGAACTTATTCGTTCTTCTTTTATGAAAAATAATATCAGGCCTTTTATTGTCGTAATTTCTTTTTGCTACATCTACTTCTTTATTCAACCAAAGAAAATACTTACTAAGTTCGTTGCACAAATGATGAGTCAGATTCCATTCTGTCATTCCTGTTTGACTTGTATAATCAAAGAAGTCACTTTCATTCTCAAAAAAATTTTTGATTGATGAATAAATTATATTTCTTACTAGATTGTCCATGATTTTCGCTCCTTATGGAATTTACGATAACGTTCCTGTATTCACGACCTAGCGTATGCTGGGTGTCTGGCGAATGCCAGACCAAGGACGGATGTCCGCAGCGTGAATATTATGTTATGCGAAGCTTCTGTCCTCTTCGATTATTCAATCAAACTTCTTATATCCTCATTTAAATTAGTTTCAATAATTCTTCAGATCTTTGATGTTCTTTACACATTTTTGTACTTTTTAAAGACTTTTTATTCCGAATATTATTTTAATTTCATTCCTATTCTTTTCTGTCTTTTTAAACCCCTCTTTTGAGTCATAGATATATACTTTTTTTCCTATCCAAACTCGCAAATAAATAGACTGGCATTGAATTGGTCTTACTATACCTTTAGTTTCAAATTCAGTTCCATCATTTAATTCAGTTTCAGTTCTAACAAACCATTTGTTACCTATTCCAATTTCAATGAATTTCATTTAAATCTCCTTCTTCAAGCAATAAAAATAGAATATACTTATCTTCACTTTCTTTAATTCTGATTACATGCATTTGACCTAATACGCATTACAGAAGTTTCACATAACGTTTCTGTATTCATGAACCCGAAGGGGTTGTCTACTGAAATGCCTCTTCGAAATCCACCTTGAAGACCAAGGCTCCAAAGGAGCCGCTGCTTGAATATTATGTTATGTGAGGTCACTCAGCTTCTTTGAATTACTCTCATTGATTTTGCATTATTATTCTTTAATATTTCTAATTTGTAATCATACGGTTTTAATATTTCTAAGATCTCCTTCTTTTTCTGCGCTTCAAATCCATGATTCCATTTAATCATTTCCAATAGTCCTTTTAGTGTTTGTCTATAATTAGACTTTTCAATATCTATTCTTTGTTTAATAAATCTATTAATTATTCTTAAGTCTCTTACAAAAGTGTTTGGTGTTAAAAATATAATTTTGTCCGCTAAATCGAAACTCTCAGCCAGCCACTTGTAATAAACTCCTTCAACAATCCAAGAGTCTTTTACTATTATTTCATTTAATAGTTTGTCACGAACTTCAGGAGAATTTTTCCCTGCCATTTCTACTGAACTACTCCACATTACCTTGTCTAGTTCATAGTGAGGAATGTCCAATTGTTTAGATAAATTTTTAGCTAGATATGTTTTACCACTTCCAGTAGAGCCAATGATGTGTATTCTTCTTGGCAATTCGGTCATAGCTTCTCCTTTATTTAATGGATTTCAAGTGATTTCACATAACGTTTGTGTATCTACGAACCCGAGAGGCTTAAGGCGCGCACGCCGGGTCCAACGGACTTAGCCTCGTAGGGTTGTGAGCTGATTCCACTTCTCTGACTACTCCATCTTGCGAACCAAGGGCAGAGCCCGCAGCGTAGATAATGTGTTATATGATGGATCGGGCATCTTGAACTACTTCCACAACTTTGTGTTTATTCATTGTGTTAATCAGTAAAATCTATGCATAATAACCGCCTTCTAATAAATAAGTTCTTGCCTCTTTATAATGTTTATAGATTTTACTAAATGCCCTGTTTGCTTTATGTTGGTAATCTATATCACTTATGCATGGTTTAATTACTTTCACTACTTCCCTCATATCCGTATCACTTGGAATCTCGCCTGATATTAATTTTTCTAAATCTAGTTCAAATAGTCCCTCCAAGTTTTCTGAACAATCCCCATACGCATATACTGCTTTGTTATCATCCATTCTATATAACTTGAATTTAATACAGATTGCCACAGAATTCATCCTCTATTTCTTTAATTTTATTGAATTACTTGTTTTTCCGATCTTTCATATAACATCTAATTTATGTACTTCGCAAACTCCACACATTCAACTTAATTTCTGAACTACATACATAATAAACCATATTGTTCCATTTGCGAAGTGCCGACAACAAACCAAAGGGCAGCCTTTACATCAGGCCGCCCTCCAATATAATTACTATTTTATTTTACATAAAACCGTTCACTTCACACCACTACTCCATACCACTCTCTCGCTCATTGCCTTATGCTGCGCAATCAAACAGAGTTCTGCCGCCTTAAACGCATGCTCCTGTGTCATCGCGATCTCTGTTCGATTCAGACAATCCCGGATGAGTTCTCCGAAGAACGGATAACCGACCTGTCCTTTGACGCTATAGCGATATTCTCCTTCATGGTTAACCAGGTACACCTGATCGCCTTCACGCTCTCTCGCCACGTCGATATACTTACGCAGTTCAATGTAACCATCTGTTCCCAAAATAACCGTTCGCCCATCTCCCCAGGTACCCAAACCATCCGGTGTAAACCAGTCCACCCGGAAGTAACCGGAAGCGCCATTGTTACCGATCAGTGATGCTTCGCCAAAGTCCTCAAGTTCCGGGAATTGTGGATGATTGAAGTTGTGCACCCTGCTGAACCCTACCTCTGCATCCGTACACGAAGCAAAGGTCAGAAACTGCTCGATCTGATGACTTCCAATATCACAGAGGATGCCGCCATACTTTTCATGCTGGAAGAACCATTCAGGCCGACCACCCGCATTCAATCGATGCGGCCCCGTCCCCATAACCTGTACAACCTTGCCGATGGCTCCCTGTTCGATCAGTTGTCCGGCATAGATCGCACTTTCAACGTGAAGACGCTCACTATAGTAGACCATATACTTCTTCCCAGTGCGTTTGACCTCTTCACGCGCAAGGGCCAGTTGATCCAGTGTGGTAAAGGGGGCTTTGTCCGTAAAATAATCTTTGCCTGCGGCCATGACTCTCATGCCGAGTGGCGCACGTTCCGATGTGATGGCTGCTCCAGCTATGAGCTGCACTTCATCGTCTGCAAGTACATCCGCTTCCGTTGCAGCGATCTGTGCCTGCGGGAACTGTTTCCGAAAAGCCTCGACTTTAGCCGGGTCAGGATCATATACCCATTTGAGCGTTGCCCCAGCCTCCACCAGACCGCCAACCATGCCATAGATGTGCCCGTGATCCAGTGCAACTGCCCCGATGACAAATTCCCCAGGGCCGCATACTACCTCTTTTTTCACACTCTTTGGAGCATAGAACATTCCGTCTTTTGCCATGTCTTATCCATCCTTCCCTTATGGGCATTTCAATTAGTGCCTCATCTGATTACGTATTGAAAGTGAGTCCCTGGACCCTGCATTTGTGCAAATGAACACTACTTAAATGTCTGTGACAGATCAGCAGGCTGACTGCTGCTTCCTGCCTTGTCTTTCTTTGTATTTGAACTGGCAATCCGCTGCTGTAAATGCTCATAGAACAAATCCTCATCAATCGACAGATCCACCCAGTTATCCGTCCAGGTCGACAGCAGCATGGCATTGGACAATGTTAAACCATGGATACCCTCTTCTCCCGGAGCAATGAGCGGAGTCCCGTTCAGGATGGCATCGATCCAGTTGCGAATCAGACCGGGATGTCCGGTTTCCACACCAGTAATCGGCACCTCGCACTTCCAGCATTCCGGCTGCCCAAATCCTCCGGTAAATCTCTGATTGAATTCCGGCTCAGGTTCACGAAGACGCCAGAAGGTCAACTGACCATCTTCAATGACAATTTTGCCGCGATCCCCATTGACCTCGAATCGGTTGGTGCCCGGTGCTTCACCCGTCGTGGTCACGAATACACCTGTGGCTCCATTTTCATACTCTACATATGCCGTTACATCATCCTCCACTTCAATGTTCCGGTATTTGCCGAATGAACAGAAGGCCCGCACACGAACGGGCATCATGCCGATGGTCCATTGCCACAGGTCCAGTTGGTGAGGGTCCTGGTTGATCAGGACTCCGCCTCCTTCACCAGCCCAGGTTGCCCGCCAACCGCCCGAATCATAATAGCTCTGGGAGCGATACCAGTTCGTAATAATCCAGTTGGTGCGCCGTACCTCACCCAGTTCTCCCGAGGCAATCAGATCCCTTAACTTGATATATAAAGGGTTGGTTCGCTGGTTATACATCATGGAAAACACTTTACCGCTGGCAGCCGCCGCTTCATTCATCTCGCGTACTTGTTTGGTGTATACTCCGGCAGGTTTCTCGATCATGACATGCAAACCATACTGAAAAGCCTGAACGGCCTTTTCGGGATGGTCATAATGCGGAGTGGCTATAATGACCGCATCAATCGTCCCTGATGACATCATCTGCTCCGCATCCTGCCAATAGGTGACTGAAGCCGGAAGGTTGCTGGATACCCAGCTCTCCATTTCTTGTCTCACATCACACACAGCCACCAGTTCTGCACCTGGTACTTCTCCAGCCACCAACGTTCTGGCATGCGCTGCGCCCATATTTCCAATTCCAATGACCGCTACTCGAACCAAACTCATACCTGTACCTCCTCGTCAACTCGACGCTCAATTTCGGCAAACACATCTGCAAAATGCTGTAACATCGCCTTCGATTCCAAAACTCCGCTAAAATCCTCAATGCCGTAATACCCGTCATATCCAACGGATTTCAGGTCGCGGAATACTTGCAACCAGTTCACCACGCCTTCGGTCAAGGGGGTCCACTGGCAATGCCAGGCCGATGCTATCGAGATTTTTGTATTCTCTTCATTTACACTGGATTTCGAATTCATGTTCGATGCATCCTTGAACCAGCCCGCATTTTTCACATGCACATGTGCCAGATAAGGTCCCAGCAATTCCAGTCCCATACGATGGTTCTCATATCCTTCATGGACCATGTTGCCTGGATCGTACAAAACGCCCACATGCTGTGAGTCCAGCGATTGCACAAGCCGATAAGCCAGTGATGCAGTGGGTGCAATCGTTAGATGATGGGTTTCTACTACTGCCTTTACCTTATACTGTTGGGCCATCTCCTGAACTTCACTCAGGTAATGCACGGCTTGTTTGTACAATTCAGGATAGCTGGTTGTGCGATCATAGCCCGGAACCCCTACACGCATCATGGATGCGCCTAAGGCCTTAGCCGCTTGAAACGCCTGCTCTGTAGCAAGCAGATCTCCACAGCTCAGATACGGCACCAATGCAATCGATTGCCTGCCATGCTTTTTTGCCGCTTCACGGAATGCTGGTACCTGTTCCTCCCACTGGTCCGGATCGATCGAGCAACGATTATGTCTCCAATAGGAAGGTTCTTCTGACAGAGCATCAGTCGGTATTCCGCGATATCTCCATTCAATCCCTTCGATGCCAGCTGCGGCTGCAGCAGAAGCCAATTCATCTGCCGTCAAGTCCGGTGTGGCTACAGTGAATACAGATAACTTCATCAACATTCATCTCCTTATGTAAACGTATTCAATTTATGGTTGTAAACGCATTGTATCATTCATACGAATGCCTCCATAGAGGTCAACGCGAAGAGATGAACGACAGATAAACAGCAGACCATATTCCCCATTCAGAGATAACTTGCAAGTTCTCTTTTGAACATACACATAGCAAAAAGCACCTCGAATAACAGAAGATCCTTCTGATTCGAGATGCCTGGTTTTCAACTTCTATTTTGCATCAAAAAAAACATGTTCCGCCTGCAATTTCCCCATCTGTGTCGTCATGATACCAAAAGAATACTGCGATTGGCGTCGCCGATCCGTAGGAGAACCCGGATTAAATATCAGCACATCATTAACCGTATGCATCACCGGGATGTGCGAGTGTCCGAATATCACAGCATCCACCTGCTGCCCTGCAAAGGTATGGATCGCATTCTGCTCGGTAGACTTCGTTCCAAGATGACCATGTACAAGACCAAAACGCAAACCGTCCGCCTCAACGATGCGGGAGAACCCTAGTTTTTGACCTATTTCAGGCGGGTCCGTATTGCCTGCAACACCTTCAACGGGTGCATAAGCGCTGAGCAGCTTGTATACACTCCAGTCCGACCAGTCCCCCGCATGGAGAATCAGATCGGCATCGGATAGCGCCTCAACCAGGGGAGCGGGTAACGTACGTGCTTTTCGAGGCAAATGAGTGTCCGAGATGACAATAATTTTCATAGTACAGCACACCTTCCCTTTCCCTACATTACGCTTTATTCAGCATGTGATGGAAGAACTTCCAACTGGGAACAGGAACGCTCCATATCTTCAAGGGTAATGGATGCGAAGAACTGTTCCACCTTGGATTCGGCAACCTGGTAGAGATTGGTCAGAAGACTATCGATCCGAAGGCCCACATCACAATTCGGATTGCAGTTACCGTGAATCGGAAACAACGGGCCTTCATCCTTGGCAGCCTGATAGATCATCGCTAATGTGATTTCGCTTGAAGGCTTGGCAAGATAGAATCCTCTTGTTCCTGGTGAGGAGTCAACAAGTCCTGCCTTTTTCAACCCGCCCAGAATACGTCTGACCACGACAGGGTTCGTATTCACACTACCAGCAATCAGTGCCGAAGTGACTCGCTCAGGCGCGCTGAAAGACAACAACAACAAACAATGCACACTGACCGAAAAATGAGTACTCATGATTAACCACCTTTTAGTTGAGCATTAAAATGCTGATTTTATCTCATCCCAGATGTGCAGTTTACTCCGAGAACAGGTCCTGCTCAGGGCGGGCCCTAATTTTTAATTGCCGAACACTGTATTCCAGTTGTTTCACAATATCATCCAGCTGTTTGCGATCAATCTTCGTTGGATCTTCTACAGGCTTCGCCGTTGATTTCAGATCCCGAATCGTTAACTGCTGTTCTTGCCACTTGTCCATCAGATCCGCTATATTGGCATAGAAACGTTCGTAATCCTTAATAACCAAATCCAGATAGGCATCCACCTCATCCGGATCATAACCACGAAGTTTATAGTTGAATTGTTTTTCATGAATGGATAAGGCGTCGAGCTGCACGCCCAATTGCTTGAATAATTGTCTTTGTTTGTCCAATCTTCGTTTCATATGCTCATCCATATTGGCAACCCTCCATTATCAAACGCGCCGCGGTATGCATCGGTAGGATCGCAGATACCGCCGCATTTTCTCTCTCTATTTTTTATAACACATTATCCGTCAGATATAAAATCGTACGCCCCTCTTTATACGCGAAACTGATTGCTTTTTGTGAAATTCGGGTAAGGACTGACTACAACCCCATTGCGGGAAAGGAGCATGTTCTTATGAGTACATTAAACAAAGCTCAACTTCAACAACTAAAAAACGTTCTTTTGGAACAACGCGAAAACCTACAGCGCCATTTTGAATCCAGCATGGAAGACGGTGCTCCCGCCGAATCCCTGAAAGATTCAACAGGCGAACTGTCATCATACGATAATCACCCGGCAGACGCCGGTACGGAAACGTTTGAGCGAAGCCGTGATTTGGCGATCGATGATACGTTAACCGACGAGTTCAATCAGGTAAACGAAGCGTTGGAGCGAATCGATCAGGGAACGTATGGCACCTGTGTGACCTGTGGTAAAGATATTCCCTTCGAACGACTTGAGGCAATCCCTTACACAGCCTACTGTATCGATGATACGCCTAACCGCGAGTTAAGCAACGAACGGCCGGTTGAAGAGGAGGTCATGACGATGCCGCCAACCGGTGCCGGAGAAGTAAGACAGCGCAATGCTGGCAAGTTCGATAACGCTGACGCCTGGGAAGCCGTCGAGGAGTATGGCACATCGAACTCCCCCGCAACCGCAGCCAAACGTGACGTGAAAGATTATGATGAAAACATGTAGTTTATGAACGAATTAAGATCGTTTAAGCTAATATAAGTACATGTCTTCCATCATCCCAAATTACGCATGAAAAAGCCGCCAATGGCGGCTTTTTTCTTGGTAGAGCATATCATCTTTACCCAGACGAAACTTCAATAAAGCCGATGAATATGCTTCAATTACTCTTCCGCCTGACCACCAGACGAGGATTTCTTCTGCTTTTTAGCAGGTTTTGACGCCTTTGCAACAGACCTGCCCTTATCGGGTGAAACCTTCTTTTTCAATTTCACATCTGTTTCCGAAACGGGCTTATTCACCGTATCTTTGGATAAGGAACTGAATAAATGAAAGGCCTCCTGGTCCGTACTATGCTTATCTTTCGTTAAATAGGGTTCACACATCTTCGTAATATTGTTGTACAGCTGCTCTACTTCTTCCCGGCTAGCATACAACGTCATATCCGTGATGAACATGCGGTCCCCGTTCTCCGCCTGATTCATAAATCGCCGACGGCTCTGCTCATACATTTCATTTAACAATTTGAAGGTTTCGGAACGAAATACCTCCTTCAAAGGTGAATTCTCTTCATCTTCGTTACGGAGCTGAATTTCTCCCTTGAAGGGTTCATAATATTTGGCGATGATTCCATTAATTTCACGAGTGGATACGATGGTGAGCAGACCGATTTTCTCCAGTTTTTTCACATGATAATGTACCTTGGCTGGTACCTCGCCCATCTGGTCGGCGATCTCTTTGACCGTAGAGGGTCTGCCCTGTTTGTTAAACATATTCATGATCTGTATCCGATACGGATCGGAGTAGACCTTGATTTCTTCAATCGTTGAAAGTACTTTGCGCTGCATACCTGTATCCTCATTTCCGGGGTACCTGTTGCCCATCATGTGTATATTATACCGTCCGGACAGGGTTTCGGTCAAAACAGACCGGAGATAACAGGATTCAGGCTGCCTAATTATAAAACAGTGCGAAACGTCTTGCTCAAAAGCACTAAAGCGGCTGACATCGCCAGCAAGACACCAAACACGATAAACAGAATCGGTAATGCCACCCAATCTGCAAGAGCTCCTGAAACCAAGCTCCCAATTGGGGATACACTCACGACCAGCATACTTTGAAGAGCATACACCCTGCCGAGCATTTCGGAGGGCGTAACTTCCATGAGATAGGATGCAAGGGGTGTGGTTGCGAGCGGAATTCCCATACCCATCATCAGACAAAAGACAGCAGCAACAGGAAGCTGATAAGACGTCATGTAAGCGGGGAGTGCAGTCATCGCATAACTGAGCCCCACCATGACAATCCCGGCAACGACCAGTACACTTTTTCGGTAATTAGACCCTCGATGTGACAGCCACAAGCCGCTAAGTACCATGCCTCCCACGATCAGTCCGCTGAGCAGACTTAGTCCTCCCGCTCCGGCGTGCAACGTTTCAATGACATATGGCGTGCGAAGGACATTGAACGGCATCAGACAGAAGTTAACGAAGGCAAACAGAATGGAGACGATCAGTAACAACACATGTTTACGCATAAAATGAAAGGCTTCCGTCATTTCAGAGAATATGCTTTTTCTTGCCGGAGGAGAATCCGGTGAATGTGATGACGTATTTTCATTGTTAGATGATGTTAAAACATTCGGGTAACCTACACGGCTCATAAGGAGTGCACTTAAGGCAAACAAACCCGCATCGATCAGAATCGTCCATGTGATCCCTGCCGTTGCAATTAACGTACCTGCCACTGCAAGTCCTGCGAGTTCCGCAACCCGGGTTGCAGATGAGGCCATGGCATTACCCGACAGGAGCATCGACTTGGGAAGCAAACGCGGTACACTGGATACCTCAGCTGGTGACGCGAAACACTCCAGGAGGGAATTCAGAACGGTGATGACAAACAGATGCCAGACTTGCAGCTCACCCAGACCAAACAAAAGTGCTGTAATGCCAACGAACAATCCACGACCAGTATTGGTGAGCACAATTACTTTTTTCGGTGACATGCGATCCACCAGTGCGCCGACAAATAACCCCAAAAAAATACTTGGCAAAAAATTCACCGCCAGCAGAGTTCCCATTAATAGCTTTGAACCAGTCAGAATGTACACCATCCAGCTATAGGCTATGGAATCAATCGAATCGCCGAATCTGGATACAACCTTGCTCAGCATAAACTGTACATAAGGCCTGATCCGAATTAATTCTCCGATCCCTTGCTTACCTGCAACTGTACCTTCGCTCATGAATACTCCACCTCTCAACGTGAAAATAATTTTAACATTAATTTTATTTTAACGTATGGTATGCGAAAATCAACCCTTTCGTGAAAATATTTTTAACGTTTGAAATTTCAATCCCTATCGTTTCTTTAACATTACGTTTGTTTGAAAAAAAAGAAAAAAACAGACTCCCTTATGGGTCTGCTTTGTTTAGTCTTCATATGAACCTGTCTTATTACTCTATTGCTCTGCTAGTCCTCCCCTCTAGAATGCGGTCAGAATGACGGAAGCCGGAGCCTTCCAATAGCTCAAAATGGATGAACCTTGCCACTATGTAAGCGATGTGAGGTGTGCAATCTGCCAAGATTACGTTCTGCCATATTGTAGTTAAAAATCTATCCATTGACTATACATGCCATATTATTTTGGAGGAAATATCAAATCCAACCGTTATTTTTGTAAAAATATGTAAATATAACATATAAACACAGAAGAAGACTCACATCCCGGAGGATGGAGTCTATCATTTCAACCCTGTCTGATTCATGTCCTATCTAATCAACCAGTTGCACCCGTTGACGAGTTCGGGCCGATTCCAGGCAAGCATCTATGACACGCATATTCTGAATCGTATTTTGCGGACTGAACGGTAACGTTTCTCCTTCAAGCACCGCGGCTGCAAAGGTCTCCGCCTGCAAAACATAGGAGTTAGACACCGATACACGTTCCTCACGGCTGACGGAATCGGTATGTACAATAATTTGCGGTGGAATATCACTGTTCTCCCAGCCGAACACTTTGGGCAGTTCAATCCGTCCATCGGTACCGAGGATCTCCATCTCGGCTCGTCCAGAGGCCCACATGCCGCAGTCAAAGGTTAACGCTACCGAATTCGGAAATTCCACAAGTCCTGAAGCCATCATATCGACACCATCATGCTCTTCCGAGAATAGAGCGTGTACCGTTACAGCTTCCGGCTCCTGTCCCAGATACATACGGGCTGCCGAGATCGGATATACGCCAAGATCAAATAATGATCCTCCGCCCATCTCTCTTTTAAATCTCACATTGTCTTTGTCATCAGCGGTATTACAGGTGAAATTGCCATGGATGGCTCTCACAGCACCAATCTCCCCACTGGCTATAATCTCTTGTACGCGTCTATGCTTCGGATGATACCGATACATAATCGCTTCTGCAAAAAGAACGCCATGCTGTTGACATGCCTCAATCATTTCTGCTGCTTCTTCCGCATTTAAGGCTGCCGGTTTTTCACATAAAACATGCTTTCCAGCCTGTGCTGCCTTGATCGTCCACTCCTTGTGCATGTGGTTCGGCAGAGGAATATAGACGGCTTCAATATCCGGATCAGCAATAAGTTCATCATAGCTGCCATAGGCTCTCGCGATATCGAGTTCACTCGCAAGAGCTTCAGCCTTCTCCTTGCTGCGACTGGCTATCGCCAGGACCTCACCACGCTCGGATTGCTGGATCGCCGGAATGACTGCATTTTTCGCGATTGTGGATGTACCAAGTACGCCCCACTGTAAGTGTCTGTTCATGCTTATCTTCCTTTCGCTCCGTAATTGTCCTCTTCTGCCTTGTGCAACATCCCGAGACAACGATCAAGATCGGCTTTGACCTGTTTTTTATATAATTCGGCTTTCTCCGCACCATCATCCGTGAAGTGATATAAAACAATTTCCTGAAAATCGACTTTGGGATCATTGCCCTTCAACTTCTTCGTACGGTAAAAGACACCCTGTTGAACCAATTCGTGCAGCGCCCGGTATATTTCGCTCTGGGGTGGTACATAACCGTAGGCTTTGAATTCCTGCTTCATTGCCTCCAGCATTTCATAGCCATATCCCCTATGTTGTTCGACCATCGTAATCAGATACAGCTTAATAAATGCCCGCTGCGCAATCATAAAAGCCACGCTCTATCCCCTCCTGTCAGCCCTGTATATCTAGTATTATAAAACTTATGTTCCCCTTCTGCCATCTTTATCCGTCTTTCTTCCTTTAATCCCTGGGCGTAGGAGAGCTAGAGCGAAAATGAATGGGTAACGGGAACGTAAGCAAGAGCAGGATTTGAGGTTGCTGTTGTGAACTTTTCATGTAATGAAATTTTGAAATATATTCTACAAGTGTACATTTCAATTGACTGCACAAATTAATACGGTGAAAGTGGTGATATTTTTGCATACATTTGCGTTAACTGTTGTGAATTTTTCATATAATGATGTATTCACTCATCCAGTAGACTTCGACTTTGATTTAGGTACCGTTCCGACAATCCACTTGCCCCAGCTTGTGCGGGAGATGAGCCATGTAAGTACACAGGATAATGCAAGAGCCAGCAACCAGGTGATGATCAGCCGGACTACCGGGTTTAACCCCAGTGCCACATAAAACTGTTCATCTGGAATATAACTATAACGCAACATAAGCATATGCATCAGGTAACCCCCGTACGAAACCCCGCCAATCCACGCCAGCAATCGTGTTCCCCTGACATGATGGAGCTTGCCTGCCAGCTGGTACATCACCATGATGGAAGCGATCAGGAATACGATCATATCCGGACGGATAAGACTGACGGTATAGAACGTAATCTGTATGCCCTCCGGCTTCTGGAATTCAAGCATTAACATATATATAAACCGTAGACCAAGAACAATAAACACGGACCAATAAACCCAGCGTAAACGATGAATCCATTCATTCCAGCGTTGGACCGATAGCCCGGCTGCCGCACCAAGCACAAAATAAAAAAAGAAATACAGAAAATTTCGATCTGCATAAGTCGTAAAGACATCCGTCAGCACCGGGATATTCAACCCTTCCATAACCTTGGCGATATTTCTCAATTGATCCGCGAGAACAAGATACACCACACCGGAGATCAGAAGAGCGATCATGCGCCCCCTAGCCTCGTACCGATTGTATACATATCGAATTGCCCGCAAAAACAGGGGAAACAACAGATAAAACTGAATTAGCATGATGATGTACCAAAAATGTGAGGTCGTTTTACCCGTGATTAATTTTAAACCAAGGTCAGGGATATTTCCCCAACCAAATCCGTTCCAGCCGCGAGGCGAGAGTGTAAAATAGATCAGTGACCAGATGATATATGGGACGATAACGTCCGTTAATCGCTTTTGCATGAAGCGTCCATAGTGCAGCTTGTCTCCTGTATTGTAGAAAAGTACCATGCCTGTGATAAAAATAAACAGCGGGACAGCAAATTTGGACAGCATCAGCAGGATCGCGAACAATACACCGTCTTGCAGTCCAGCTTCAGGAACCAGAGAATAATGAGCTATGGAATGCTGAAGGACAACTGCTGCAAAAGCAATTCCCCTCAGACTTTCAATTTCAGCAATTCGTTCTTTACGAGGCATATCACAAACAGCCTCCTTTCTTGGTTTTGCCATGAAAACGACGTACAATAAAATCATATATATTGATGAACGAGGTGATTCACATCTCAGACAGAGACCAAGATCTAACCACCATTGACTCCAAATATGTACAACAGCATCTGGCTAACGAGCGGACCTTTCTGGCTTGGGTACGTACCGGCATTGCCATGATCGGGGTCGGCTTTCTTGCAGCCGGATTCGGCTTCAGTTCCACAGCATATGACCGGATGGCTCATATTGCGGCAATCATCATCGGTATTACCTCCCTGGTCAGCGGTATGTCGATCATCCTGTACTCCGCTTCCGCTTACCACCGAAAACGCAATCAGATCAATTCACAGACGTTCCAGGCTTCCACCGGATTAATCCGGTTCCTGACACTGATGCTGCTGGTGATCGGATTGGCTCTTGCCGTATTACTGTATGTATTGTTATTCCCTGCCTGGCAGAATTAACACCTGACGCACTAGCGTTCATTTAAAAATGAAACACAGGTACAAAAGCCGGCTTCCTCTAAGGAAACCGGCTGATGACCATACTGATGGATCAAATATATCATTCCAGTTAGATAACCTGTCCTTGGTCATACAAATTATAGAAAAGTATTGTTGCCAAATCGAGCCGCCTTATTCTGGGCTTCCATTCTCCGCTCTTCCATATCCAGATCCGGGCGCTCAGCTGCCACCTCTTCTCGGTGGACACCCATGCTGTCCCGGTTCAAATCACTGTTCGTGCTGAACACATGATAAACATCCGTGTCTCGATCCGTGGAGTCCACGAGCAGCAGGATTTTGCCATTTTGCACGTATTCCTCATACTGTCTGGCATCCTCTTCCGGGATACCGAGACCTACGAGTCCTCCTACCAGTCCGCCTGCTCCTGCGCCCACAGCAGCACCCGTAAAGGCTGCGGCAATGGGGCCAGCTGCCAGTATAGGACCTATACCCGGAATCGCGAGTGCCCCGATACCTGCGAGCAAACCAGCTACTCCGCCGAGCACGCCACCTGTTGCCGCACCTGCAGCTACACCTTCAGGCGCTTTCGTGCCTGTCTCTTCGCGAATCGCCTTCAGTTCATCCCGGTCCTGTGTGACCACCGAAATTTCGTCTGAAGTGAAACCTTGCGCTTTCAGTCCCTCGATGGCCGATGATGCCTCACGTTCTGTATTAAACACACCTACGATTTTCTTCTGCATAGTGGATTCCTCCTCATGTAATTGAGTGGTTCGCTATGTTATTACCCGCCTTGTTTTCTTTCAAACGCTTTAATCGACATATTACATCCATAGAGGCCACGGAACAGCACCGAAAACCGAAATATCAACAAGTAACCATGCATGTAACAAGGCGGGATCTGCACTCGTTGTGAAACGAAGTTGAACAAAGGCAAGTAACCGTTGATATGCCAAGCCTGATCTGATGTTGATGTTAACTCCTATGCCGAAGCACCCGGGCATGAGGGTCCAAGTGGGATTGGCTTACTTTTTTCCAGAGCAATCGGGCAGGAGGACAAAGTGGGATTGGCTTACTTTTTTTAAAGAACATAGGACGTCTTATTTGGATCTTATGCTCTAATTTTCAAACGTAAGGAACGCCAGACATGTTATTCCCCTAAAACGCCCTAAAAAACGCCATAAACAGCCCTTAATTCTGATATAACGTGTCTCAGGTTCGCTACACTTCTGCAGGCGCTTCAAGCCCCTGTATAACACGTCTCAGGTTCGTTATCCTTCCTACAGACACTTCAAACTCCTGCATAACACGTCTCAGGTTCGTTATCCTTCTACAGACACTTCAAACTCCTGTATAACACGTCTCAGGTTCGTTAGCTCTCCACCGCCTAATCTGGTCGCACACTCGCACGTTCAGGCCCAACTTTCAGACTGAGGTTTGAAGACACATTCTAGCTATATTCGCGGCTTGGTGCGGTTAGTCGCTATCGCTTCGAGCGGATCATCCGGCCAATAATGCTTCGGATAACGGCCTTTCAAATCTTTCTTGACCTCAAAATAAGTCTCCCGCCAAAAATTGGCCAGATCTCGCGTGACCTGTACAGGCCGCTGCGCCGGGGACAGCAAATGCATGGTCAAAGGTACTCGGCCACCGCCAATACGCGGGGTCTCTTGCTGTCCAAACATCTCCTGTAGTCTAACCGCGAGCGTGGGGTCATCAGGACGGCTGTAATCCACCGGAATACGCGAGCCGCTGGGTACCTGAATATGTGTAGGCGCTTCACGATCCAACTGCTGTCGCTCTTCCCAGCTCAGTCCACCGAGCAACACATCCTGCATCGACAATCGCTTGAGATCCGCAGCAGATCGCATGCCTGTCAGAAACGGACGGAGTTGATCTGCCAGTTCTTCGGTCAGATGATCCTCGATGAGACCCGGCCATTCCGGCAAATGATGATGCAAAAAACGCATCCTGTCTGCCAACTGCCGCGAAGATTTCGTCCAAGGCAGACTATCCAGCCCTTCCATGCGTATTCCTGAGAGCAATGCTTCCAGTACCTGATCTTCAGGAGGTTGTGCAATGCTGCTCTCTTTCATCGTAATGGCTCCGATCCGCAGCCTTCTATGCGCACGCACACTTCGGGTATTGCGGTCCCAGGCCACCTGCACCTCTTCATGCAGCATATGGGGACCAAGGTCCAGCAATCTCTTCTCCTGCACTGGCGCAGCCAGCAGGATGCGCGCATCCGCGCCCTGGTCATCGGCCTCGGCTGCGACCAGGTACGTTGAACGGCTCAGCGATTCTGTCGCTGCGAGCCGTACCCCGCGGCCACTGCTCAACAGATAGCGGCCGTCCTCCCTGCGTTGCCCGATCCGGTCCGGATAGGCAAAGGACAGCAGCCATCCGCAGCTGTCCTCATCCGGCCGTACCGGATCGGCCGCCGGGCCGAGCGCCGCGCGCAGCTGGCGGCTCTCCTGCAGCATGCGCCGCACGGCAGCGCCGTCTGCGACAGACGCTGCCGCTTGCGGCATGCCGCTGCTGTCCGCGGTCAGCAGCGCTTCCACGCGCGGGCGCAAGTCGGTGCCCGCGCCAGCACTGCCACTGCTGCGGAGGCCGGCAGGCTCCTGCAGCAGTGCCGCCAGCATGCTGGCGTAGCTGGCCAGCCCAAGCTCCGCCGCGCGGAGCAGCATGCTGGCCAGTCGCGGATGCACGCCAAGCGTGTTCATCCGCCGCCCGAAGGGCGTGATGCGGCCTGCGTCGTCCAGGCCGCCCAGCTGGCGCAGCAGCGCCTGTGCCTGGCCGTAGGCGGCATCAGGCGGGGTGTCCAGCCACTGCAGCTCAGCAGGGGACTGT
Organism: Paenibacillus sp. JNUCC-31; assembly: GCF_014844075.1. NCBI lineage: Bacteria > Bacillati > Bacillota > Bacilli > Caryophanales > Paenibacillaceae > Paenibacillus > Paenibacillus sp. JNUCC31. The sequence goes on along the minus strand of NZ_CP062165.1, from coordinate 6,284,372 downwards.
ACACCCCAGACGGCAAGCTCCAGCGCCAGCGGCGCAAGGTCCGCGGAGGCAATCTCCGGCTTTGCTGCATCAGGCAGCGCGCCGTGAGCCTCTTCGCTCCATAGCCGGTAACATACGCCCGGTGCAATCCGCCCCGCGCGCCCCCGCCGCTGATCGGCTGATGCCTTGGACACCGGCAAGGTGACAAGCCGGCTCATGCCGGTCCGAGGCGAGAATACCGACGCCCGACTCAAGCCCGCATCCACCACGACCGTGACACCTGGCAAGGTCAGACTGGATTCGGCAATGGATGTAGACAGCACAACCTTGCGTTGGCCTGCTTCTGCAGGGCGTACAGCCTCATCCTGCCTTTCTATCGGCATGCTGCCATATAAGGAATGAATCTCAACATGAGCAGGGAGCATGAGATTGGACAACTCTCGTTCTGTGCGATGGATTTCTTTTGCACCTGGAAGGAAAACCAGCACATCTCCTTCCTGTTCCGACAGTGCCTTTATGACCGCCTGAGCTGTAAAAGTCTCCAGCTGTGCAGATACCGGTTTGGATATATATCGGGTCTCCACCGGAAACGTCCTCCCCGGGCAATCGATCCATCGGGTTCCCTCCCCCAGCAATGCACAGACAGGAGCCGGGTCCAGCGTTGCTGACATCACCAGCAGCTTCAAATCTGGACGCAGCATGGCCCTGGATTCAAGCGCAAGCGCCAAACCAAGATCGCCATGTAAATGCCGCTCATGAAACTCATCAAAGATAATCATCGCCGTATCTTCCAGTCCCTGATCCTGTTGAAGCATTCGGGTTAATACTCCCTCTGTCACCACTTCAATGCGAGTAGCCTTACTTACACGAGTATCCATCCGCACCCGATATCCTACGGTCTGTCCCGCTTTTTCACCAAGTGAAGCCGCCATCCGTGCGGCTGCAGAGCGAGCCGCAAGCCTGCGGGGTTCCAGCATGATGATTTTTCGTCCACCTACCCATGGCTCATCCAGCATAGCCAGTGGGACAACGGTTGTTTTACCCGCACCTGGTTCCGCAATTAACACACCTGTATCCTCATCCTGAAATAACTGTCTCAGCTCAGGGATAATCTGTTGTATCGGTAAATCCGTCTTCATCTCATCTCTCCTAATTGATGTGCCACACGTCTATTCGAATGTTAGCATTATAACAAAAAACCAGCTAATGTTTGTCAAGCCTTGTTGTCTTGGCTGGACTACAAGAAACTGATATAATTTTCTCTGTACCCCAAATAACCTCCATTGGCGTGGAGGTTATTTGGATAATTATGGGTATTAATGTGTATAGGGCTCGCCCTTTTTCAAGATGGCGTATACGTGATGGAGAAGCTTGTTGGCGCAAGCGATCACGACCACCTTGTAAGGCTTGCCCTCTTTTCTTTTCTTGTCGTAATACTCTTTTAACCTTCGGTTGTCTGCTTTTCGAATTCCGCACTGTACGGCCAGATATAACGCTCGTCGAAGCCTCTTGGAGCCGCGCTTCGTAATCCGGCTGCTTGTCGCTGTAAACTTCCCTGAGCTGTAAATCCCTGGATCCAACCCTGCATACGCGACGAGCTGCTTCGCATCCTGGAATTGACTTGCATTCCCGAGTTCCGCCACGATGGCAGCGGCCAGTTTGCCTCCTATGCCTGGTATGCTTTTAACCAAACCTACTTCGGGCAGTTCCATCGCCAGTGCTTCCATCTGCTGTTCCAAATGGCTTAACTGCTTGTCAAACTCCAGCAGCAACACGACCATGCTGGCCAGTGCTACGGTTTGAGATTGGCTTCTTCTTTGTCTGTTCCAGCCTTCCATAAGTTCCCTCAATCGTTCCGTTTTTTCTGCAATCCATCGCTTCGAATGAGATCTACCCACACATTCCTGAATTAGACCTTCCACATTCTCGGTCTTATTCTCCAAGCATCTTTGCAGCACTTTTAGGGACGTTGTCGCATACAAGTTGCAAAAGACTCCGATGAAATCAGGAAACACCTGCTCAAGCAATGCTCTGCTGTTTAGCTTCGCCTGCACATACATAGCGGTCACAAACTCATGCTGCCTAGTCAAGTGCTGAAGCTCACTGTAGGACTCTTCCCACTCGCGATGCGCTTTAACATCCCCACGGTAATACATCTCGGCCAAATGCCAGGCATCTGCTGCATCGGTTTTCACTTTTCGAAGTTGTGTGCCTTTGGATCGTTTCGCTTGCAAAGGATTGATGATGTAGTGAATCCATCCGCTACGTTTCAGATATCCTGTCAAACCTCGATGATAATGTCCGGTTGCCTCGAAGACAACGACAGGCTCCACACCACTTGTCTCTCTCAGTATGCTGAGCACTTCCCCTAGCCGCTCGAAACCTTCCTCACTATGCTGAAGGGTCTCCATCCTTCCATATGGTTCGTTACGCTTTTTGAAGGCCTGAATAACACTACATCCTTTCGCCACATCAATTCCAACAACGGGTTGCATAAAAACCTCCCTAATTCGATTTACCGGCATTCCCACCTGGTTTCCAAACCCATAGCTTCGCTTGTGATACGAGGTCATAGCCTCAACCAGCTCAAACATGGTCGTTGGAAGGTAGTGAGAGAACAGTTTTTTGTACGGGTTCTTTGTCCCTAAGCCGCCCTCGTTCTCCCGGCTACCACCATCGTAAAACACCCATAAAAATAGGCCAACCAGAAAATTTCTGGCTGACCTAATAATACGAAAAGCCGTTCCAGAGGAACGACCACTATAGATACATCCTATTTCAGCATTTTGCATCATTCGATTCAACTCGCTCTCGGGTACAAAATATGGACAGGAAGAAGCATCCTGATCCATAAACGTATAGACGAATAGAAACATTTCGATCTATATCTTGCTGATTGAAAGACGCTCTTTGGATGGATGCAAAAGGCTCATTTAGCTTAGCAACGACTCCGCACCGTCAATGACGATTTCTGCACCTGTAATGTGTTTGGATTCCGCAGAAGCCAGGAATGCTACCAGATCAGCAACGTGCTCAGGCTGACCCGGCCCGTCCGCAAGCGGTTGCTGTCCTTCTGGAAATTCCATCGGAATAACGATTTGCTGCAATTCATCCGTTTTGACCGTACTTTGGTCAATATTCGTCGCAATCGCTCCCGGACAGATAACATTGACACGAATTTTGAACTTGGCCAGTTCCAGCGCAGCCATCTTCGCAAAAGCAACCTGTCCCGCTTTCGATGTACTGTATGCTGACATGCCAAAGCTGGAGAAACGCTGATTGCCATTAATGGAGCTGGTAATAATGATGCTGCCTCCACCGCGTTTTTTCAGATGAGGAAGTGCATACTTGATCGTAAAAAAGGTTCCGTTTAGATTCGTCGTCATAATCTGCTGCCAGTCCTCAACCTGAATCTCTTCAATCGGAGCCGATACGCCGTTAATACCTGCATTGGCAAAAACGATATCCAGGCCGCCGAACAATTCGATGGTCTCCAAAACGGCCTTCTCCACCCGGGCAGGATCGGAGATGTCTACATCGAAGGCTCTTGCCGCCCCTGCATGCAGCTTATTAATTTCTGCTTCCGTCTCCGAGATTCGGTCATTAACCAGATCGAGCAGTGCCACACGTGCTCCCTCACTCGCCAGTTTGAGAGCTGCTGCCTTGCCGATCCCGGAGCCAGCCCCCGTAATTATTGCAACTTTGCCTTCGAACCGTGCCTTGCCATTATGCTGTGTCATTAACCATTCCACTCCTTCTCGCTCAGCAATTATGTAAGAATGTACGTTCATGTACTATCTGTCAGTAGATTCTTCACAAGATTACCCAAAAAGAGTGGCTTTTAAATCAACACGGGCAAGTTTTTTCACCGATCATCCTCAGCTATCGCAGCAAAGAGATCAGAACGCCTCGAAATGCTTTCAAGCAACATTCACCACTCCAGCTCAATGAAAGCGGCATCATCTTCAAGCCCTCCGGTATGTCTGGCATCCAGCAGCACCTGGATCTGTTCATCCGGAATATAAGCCTCGATCGCATCCAGATCATTCAAGCCATCTGTATACAGCTGAAGACGAATCGGTTCACCTGCAGACAGTTTTGCTTCATAGATATGGGGTTTGCCACCAACCGGACCATCCAGTGTAGACCAACGCTCATTCGTGCGACAGTGTAACTGGAAAGCTCCCGACTGCTCCTGTCCACCCCGCCAGAGGCGGATGCGAGAGTCACCCTGCCAGGCAAGCCACATTCGGCTTTTGCGGGCACCTCCCGAGAGCTCGATGCGTCCACACACGTACATGGCCTGACTTCCTCTGCTTCGCTTCTCCATCAGCACTTCCCGCAGCAGTACAGGCGAGTTGTCCAAAGGCTGCAACTTCTCCAGCTGTTCAGATGCCGGAACAGTCAGGTCTTGAAGCAGACGCTCCATCGTCACTGAAGAAGGGTGCTGATCCGTTTCCAGCCATTCCAGCAAAGCATTCCCCAGAAAACGTGCAGCAAAATCGCCCAGGTAACTCATGCCAACCCCATCACATAATACGAAGGTACACACATTGCCATTCATGCGAACAGCAGCAAAGTCCTGTCCCGTGTCTCCCTGATTTACCGTCTCCGCCGCTCTCCCATACCCATAACGACACTTGAATGCGCCCTGGTAACGGGTCAACGGCTGTTCTCCAGTCTGGACACTGACATAGCGAAAGCTGCCCGAATGTTGCTTGGCATGGCTTCCCTTACCTCCAGCAGACAATGTTGCCAAACGCATCGCTCTCATGATTCCCCTCCTATCTCACCGGCGTAGCAGCAGACATCTGAAATCCGATCGATACCAGTTCTGCACATGTACCTGGAAGCATCATCAGTGCACCTGGTGAAAGCAAGTAATCCGCCTCAACCAACATCTCACGATAACTTTCCGGCAGAACCGAGGACATATTGCGCAGCTTCTCCCCATGTTCATCCTGAAGCACCGTCTCCTGGGATATGCCCTTCCATCTTCTCGGTTCCGCAATCGGACCTTCCAGCAGATGATCGGATATAAAAATATTCTCTACGAGTACATTGCCGTCAGGCACACTCATGCCCATGATCCTTTTGGCAATCGGCTCTGGATCTTCGCCTGTGGCTACCCCATCAGTCATATGACAGACCAGCGGTGCAGGACAATCCTGCATGTTTGGAATTTCAGCCTGCAAAATCTTCTCTGCCTGCAAAAAAGCCTTCGCTGAATCCGAGAATCTTTTCGGTGTCAAATCAGGCAATGAACCCACCGCCGCAATCTCATCGATGCCCTTAATTCCGTTCAACAGATCATACACATCATCGCTGTATGCCAGAATGGCAATCCTGTAACGGGGTGTCAATCGGTTTCCCTTCGTCGAGCGAAATACCATTTGGCGAATAGCCAGCGATAAGGCATCATAGACAACATCAATCCGCCGACGGTTTTCCAGAACCATATTCATGGAGGCGCTAATATCAATCAAATAAATAATAAGTGCAGGTGTGCGCTGGGATGCTTGAATCGTGTAGTTCATCTGGGATGAGTCACCTCCGTTGTTCACGTTATTTTACAAGTTAGGTAATGAATAATTGGTATTGCTCAGGAATTTATTGATCGCATTCATTCGTGCTGCCACTTTACCTACACCCTTGAAATAAGCCGCATCAGTGTTGTACAGATTTTTGAAATCACGCGCGTATGATTCGGCATTTTCAATTTTTTTGCCTTTTTGCGCATTATACGTTTTGTTGTAGTGAGCGATCAGTGTGACCACATTCTGGGCACGTTTTTTCTTAAGTGCAGCCTTCTGGGCAGCCTCCTGCTTGCGCTGTGCCTCGGCTGCTGCCTTACGTTCGGCTTCCTGCTTTGCAATCCTGGCATCGTTTTCTTTCTTCCATACCAGGTAGGCTTCATATTTGGCCTGTTTGTCGTACTTTTCCTGTTCTGCCTTCCTGGCTGCTTCAAGCTTCTGTTGTTTCCGCTTGGCAAGGTATGCCTCATATTTCGCCTGTTTGTCGTACTTGGCCTGTAGCGCTTTACGCTCTTCTTCCTTCTTCTTGGCCTCGGCCTGCTGTTTTTCGGCTTCGGCGAGCTTTTTCTTTTTCTCAGCATCAAGCTTCGCTGCCTCTGCCGCTTTTTGTTTCTTTTCTTCTTCCTGTTGCTTTAAGGCAGCAGCCTTCGCAGACTCAGCATCCTGCGCCGCCTGGAGTTCCGCCTGTTTGGCAGCCGCTTCCTGTTCCTTTTGTTTAACCTCGGCCTGATCGGCCAATATTTTAACCGTCGGCACACTTCCAGCCAACAGTACAATCAACACCGCTGAAGAAATCATAAACTTTTTGGAGCGATAAAAAGGAACCTTTGCCGGTTGACCTGCATGATCATCCTTGGGGTTAAGCTTGTCGTCCAGCTCCTGGATCGCCGCCTCAACTTCCATTTGCATCGCACTGTTGTGAGGAATAAAATGATGCAGCGAACGATACACTTCCAGAGCTGCAGCCGGCTTGTCTTCGTCCTCAAGCGCTCTCGCCTGTAGGAAGAGACGATTTACAACTGCTTCCTGACCTGGTGCAAGTGGGGTGTAGGACAAGCTTGAATCCGGAACCCCCTGCTTATCCGACGAAGTACTGATCGCTGATTCCGTCCCTTTAAGCTGGCCCGTATCTACCGCATCCGGGTGATCTGCATCCTTGGCCTCGGATTCTTCAACGACTGCACCTGCCAGATGAATATCGACAGATGCCAGCGCTACAAACCACTCACCAAATGTCGGGCAACTGCTGAGATCATGGCTTTCCCAGGCACGAATGAACAGATCGGATACTTTGGAGCCCCAGCGCTTTTGAAGCGACTCACGCATGGCATAATAACGTTCACTTACGGTCTGCATTTCATGTTGATCAAAGTAGCTTTCTCCCCATGCCTTTTCCACAATCGTGGCATCAGACCAGCTTAACATCTCAGCAATAATGACTGCTCCGGCAAAACGGTCGGCATACGCACTCCACAAACCGCTGTGCACTGTACGATGGGCTGCATAACCAGGTGAACCAGCAAGCAGAGCATCCGGACGGTCCATTCTGGAACCGTACATCTGCTCTACGTCTACCAATTCAACGGCCGAAACCCCTCTCAGGTTCTCCACTTCGGAAAAAAACGGAATCATCACATTGGGTGCGGACAAATCACAATGGGCCAATCCGCGCTGTTCCATGGCCGAACCAGTCCCGGCAAGGGCTCTAGCCAGCTTTAGACTTTCCTCCGCTGTCAGCTGTTTCTGATCACTGATTACATCGAACCAGGTCAGACCCTGCACCCATGGCATCAACACCGCATACAACAGATCGGGATGTTCTCCAATGAGCGCTCCGTTTCTTTCCGGAGTGAGCACATCACGCTTGCATACCTGCAAACCTGGCAGTTCACTATAAGACTCCATATGCTCAGACTGATACACCATAGCCGGGATACGAAATTTAGGAAAAAATACTTTTAGTGCTTTGGCCCCACTTATGGAACCGTTACGGGGTAACAATTGGTAGACAATACCCTGCCTTCCGGCTTGGGCATAAGCCAATCCGGGTGCAGCCGGATGCTGCCCAATCGTATAGGCAATGTCGTTAATCACCACTTCATCCCCGGGATTTGGTTGAAAAGACATGCTTATCCCTCTCTCTGTCATTCTGTCATAGTGCAGCAAAAACCGGGTGCTGTGACAACGCCCGGTTTTTGCTGTAGTTGTAAAGCTTCAGCTTGCTGCCTGCCTTTGATTCTGGGCGATTCAGATATCAAACCTGCCCGAATTATGTATCGCAGATTAGCGAGCTTGGTCAGCAGTACGGAATTTGTTGGCAATAGCCGTCAGTTCCGCGCTGATGCTATTCAGCGTCTGAACGAAAGATTGCATTTGTTTGCTGGCTTCCTGGAATTCCTGGAAGAAGCGTTGTTTGGTCATACCTTCCCATTGTCCTTCCATGCTTGTGATGGATTGAGTCAATGTAGATACGATTTGCTGACTTTGCTCACCGCTTTGTTTGAATTGGTTGGAAACCTGATCAAGCTGCTCTGGGGTAACTAAAATACGTCCTGCCATTGTAAATTCCTCCTTGGTTTGTGCAATTAAATTTTGTCTTGTTCAAATTGTACTATACAAGAATCGATCGGACAAAAGCCGAAGGACCTAATCCTATTTACCCCATTTTCAGCCAATGAAACTTCCCCTAACAGCCTATATACAAAAAAATTCACTTTCTGCTGTTTTGCTTATTCAGCCTTGTATCTCATGTACTCAGGAGACCACAGGCTCGGTTCCTCTTCTTCCCCGATAGGAGGGATCTGTGAATCTCCACGCTACAGGCTCAGGCTGCATGGCCTGGATCAGGGTCGCTGGTGAGCCATCAGGCGGTGCGGCATCCTGTACACGGTACACGGCTGCTACCGCGGAAAATGGATCGGATACAACAGCAGTAGTTGGCGAATGCGCAGGCATAATTTCTCCTGTACGCTCCGCCTGAAGAACATTCAACATATTGACCGCATTGCCATAGGCTGTGTTCACATGACTCAACACTGTACGATACTCCATGTCCACCTGCTGGAATAACAAGGCCTTGCGTCCCAGCTGTACGCTCAAGTCCATAAAACGACGTACCGCAGACTCGCAGAGTCGCTTGCTGTGGTCCCATTCATTCATAATCGCTGCACGGGCTTCAAGATCCCACTCCAGCGAATGAATAGCCTGATCCAATACTGTCATCTTTTGCTGTATTTGCTCCGCCGCATACTGAATCTGCCTGCTCAGTGCCCGAAGCACATCCGGTTCCACACGAATGCGCATTTACCATCACCTTTCCTCTTCCCCTGCAGGCTGTTTAAGCCAGTCCAGCAGCATCTCGTGAAACTGTTCTCTCGTCGTCAGTGCTGCGACAAGCCAATCATCTGAAGCAGCAGTGCTCATTCGGAATAACCAGTTGGAAACCGTGCTTGCTGCGAAAGCTGCAGACTGTGATTTCCAACCTTCTCCGTTCCATACGAGCAACCGCAGTTCCCCCTCTGACTCCTTGCTCATCAGACAGCGTGCGAGTGCAAGCGACCCCTCGGGATCACTCGTTTCCTGCACCAACTCATCCGTCACTTCCTGTACTTCTTTGTTCTTCAGATCGTTCATGACATCATAGAATTTTTTCTTGGAGCACATTAGCGCCGGTTTCTCCGCAGGAGAATGGCCACTCCATTTCATCCTTTGGATCAGATAATCAATAGCTTCACGAACGTTCCCAAGATCGCTTAGCCGGAAGGAATCCGGTTCGTCAGCAACACGGGATACTTCCACGACCCGTTCATCCGTGCAATGCACATAACTTTCATACGACTTGCCGCTGTGCGTGTAGCGAATCCAGCAAGCCCTGTCGGACAGTCCCGCAATGGCTACCCTGGAGAAAACGGTCGGTGTCATGATCAGCTCATTACTGTCCTGATCCTGAATCAGATACCCTTTGTCGAGCAGGGAAGTTTTGACACGCTCCCACTCCAAAGCAATATCTTCCGCCATATACCCGCGGAACGGATCTTCCACGCCAAGCAATCGGTCTGAACCGAGAATACCGGCCAGGAAAAAAAGTTCTTTTGTTTGCAAAGTGACTACCTTTTGCTTGGAATCATGAACCGTCAACATTATGAGCCACCTCCCCTCAAACTACAACATGCCATCGGTCACGAATTTCAGAAATCCAATCGGTCATTTTCCAGCTTCCATCACATGGAACTGCACCTTTAACCCTGGAATATTTACGTTTTACATAATAACCTTGACCCGGGGGCAGTACCTTAAGCCCATTCGTGCTCCCCCCGGATTCGGAATAAGGTATACGGAAGAACGAGAGATCGTTAGGGTCTAAAGTCCCGAACAGCAATCCGCTCTGGGAAGCCTTCACATCGTTTACCCAGTCAGATCCAAAGGTTGGGAAATCTGCAGGAACACCTGACAGAATCACATGTATGCCTCGATCCCTGCCTTGACGAACAATCGCTCCCAATTGATCCTTCACATTAAAATCATTCAACTGTTTGGCTAGTGTATCCGCATCGTCGATGACGAGAACAATCTCTGGTCCACCGGTTAACTCGCCTCTTTTTAGAACTTCATCGTACAACTGTTGGATCACAGGTGCAAGCTGTTCTTCACGGGATACATGTCCATGGACATGGGGCAAACTGCTGATTTCACCCAGTCCTCCCGAACCATAGCGCATATCTACCGTGTATATTTGCATGTCTTCAGGAGACGCATGATAAGCAAGTGACAACATCCATGTGAGCAAAAATGTCGTTTTACCACCTTCCATCGGACTCGTAACCATGAAATGCGGACCCTCGCGCAGGTTAAGCTGGAATGGCTCCAGATCATCGGTCAGTAAACCTACGGGTACTGTTAAGGATGATGTGCCTCCGACTTTTCCGAAGGTGCCTGTGCGAATAAGTACATCTCTAAGCTTGACTTCTTCCGGTAGCGGGGCAATCTGCGGAGCTTCTTCTCCGCTCCAAGTGCCCCTAATCTCTGCAATGGTATGGCGCAGAGCGGACGAACGCTTGCCCTCATCATCTCCGGTTGACGGCAACGCCGCCTGGAACATCAGTGGTGGGACCTGCCCCTTGACCAGCCCTCTTCCTGGCGGAAGCTGACTTGGTGCCTTGGACGGCCGTCCCACTGCGTAATAATAATCGCTTGGATCGGATAGTTCAAATGAAACTGCATTAGGAATGTTGCTTCTGAACTTCTCGAATACATCGGTTACCCGGTTAGCCGTGAGAATAAATGTGATCCCCAAACTTCCACCTTCTCGAAGAATCGTTTCCAGAAGTTCATTCTCCTCTGGATATGCATTACGGAAAGAAAGATAGCCGTCAATAACAACCACAATCTGTGGCACAGCTGCATGAGCCGTCCGCCGATAAGCTGAAATCGTTTTAACCCCGGCTTCCGAGATCATGTCTTTACGTTGTGCAGACAATTTCAGGATGTATCGGAATAACCGCTTGATCCGATCCTCTTCTTCAGACATCATTACTGCACCGATCTGAGGCAAGCCTGCGAAATCCTTCATCATGCGGCCCATATCAATAATATAGCCATGCCAAGGTTCAGTTCGACTCGAACGGGCCAGTGACATCAGCAAGGTTTGCACAAACGTCGTTTTCCCCAGACCAGGCATACCATAAACAACCAAATGTCCCTGATCTACCGGAAGTGCGAGTGGTTGCTGTCGCTGATTAGGCAAATCATCCAGCAGACCCACCAGCGGTTTCAGTCCGCTGGCTCCACCGTCAAGCAATGCCTCGCGGTTCTCTTCTTCCTGCCAGTTATTAAGGCTTTCCCATTCCAGCACCTCTGGTAAAGGCGGCAACCAAGGGCCAGGTAATCGGGTGATCCCTGCCTCTGCTGCTTCTTTCGCCACATAATCTATGAACACCTGGAGCTGCTTGGGCACATCCTCTCCCTTGAGCACAGCTCTGCGCTCTCCAGTCAAGAGCGGCTCCCGCTTCCCGTTTAAACGCACCTCCATGACAGGCAATACTGTGGTTGTATCTTCCTGCTGATTGTACGGCGCACCGCTCCAGGCAAATTGCATTTCCTCAAACACTTCATCACTGCCCACCTGGAAATATCCCCGACCCGGCTTGGTGATCCAGGCCGCATTTGGAATTTTGATCATATCGCGACTGTCCCCTTCGCTTTGAACGCGAAGACAGATACGGAAACGGGAATTACTCCAGATTTTATCATCAACAACACCCGCCGGCTTTTGGGTTGCCAATATAAGATGTACACCCAGTGTCCGGCCGATGGCCGCTATGCTGATTAATTCATCCATGAACTCCGGCTGATCCCTCTTCAATTGCGCGAACTCGTCGATGATGATAACTAAATGCGGCAACGGCTGTTCATGTCTGGAACGCAAAATTTTGTAATATTCATCAATATGCTGGAGATTGCCGGCATCATTTAATATTTTTTGCCTTCTGACCAGCTCGGCCCGAAGTGAAATATTGGCTCGTTCAATCAAATTTCCATCCAGATTGGTAATCGTGCCAACGACATGAGGCAAACCCACAAATGTGTTCGACATCCCGCCGCCCTTATAGTCAATCAACATAAAGGCGAGATCATGCGGATGGAACTCTGCAGCCAGAGAGGCCACTATGGACTGAATAACTTCACTTTTGCCTGAACCTGTTGTGCCTGCAATCAGACCGTGCGGGCCATGGCCCTGACGTTCGATTTTATCATGAAGGTTAATGGATATTTTCTTGCCGCCTGCTCGCACGCCCATAGGAACAGGAAGCGTATCAGGGTATCGCGTCTGGGCCCAGCGGTTAACCACGTCCAATTCTTCCACTCGTGAAGTACTCAGCATATCGAACAACGGGAGTATCTGGGGTATGTCTGAAGCGGATGAGCGTTTCAGACGAATCGGTGACATGTAACGCGAAAGCGCCTCTGCGGACTCTCTGGAAATTACATCTGGTGTATAGGTTTGCTTGATCACGTCGGCATCTTCGGTTTTTTTGATATAAACCCCTTTGCCTTTCGAAGCCTCCATAATTAACTGACAATGCATGGGCAGTGCTTCCTTGCGATTGGCCAGTATAATGGTACATACATCGATCTCCTGAGCCGATTCCAGCAACAGGGGAAGCAAAGGTTCTTCTTCTATTAATTGAGTGTCCGAGAGAACCACCACATAACATGGGATTTGCACGCTTTTTTTGTAACGATCTTCCTTATTGTTACGCCTTCTGTTCAACACGGAAAACAAGCTGTCCGCCAATTGATGCGCACCGCTGTGCCTGTCGGCCATATAGCGCTGTCCCTGATCTTCATCCCAGATATGGGGCAGCCAGCGCAGCCAATCCCATTCCTTCGTTTCCTTTTCTTCATAAAAAGCAGCAATCTTCAATTCATCCGGTGAATGACGGACCGTCAGTTGTGAAATAATGACGCGCAGTGAAGCGAGTACTTCCTCCCGATTGCCAACCAGACCCATCACTTTCGACTGAAATAGCGGTAACGTAATCGACGCATCAGGCACGGTCTCGAATTCAGCTGCCAGTTCATGAGCCGCTTCAATCAGCTCATCCTTTTCATACCCGTCCACACGAGGCACCTGGAGTTTGATCCGAAACGGGATTTCGCCCGTTCCAATTCGAACTTGCAAGAAGTCATCATCTTCCGGAGAACGTTCCCATAATGAACTGTTGCGATTCTTCACCAATTGAAGACATACATTGGGATCACCATGAATTTCATACAGACTCTTCACTTGTTCGGCTTGGGCTTCCTTCAGCTCTTCCCGATGCTTCTCCAATTGTGCACGATACATGGCAGTGCGCTCTTCCAGCTTTTTGCGGTATGATTTCTTGTTGCTCAGATACACAAAAAACGGAATGGTGTATGAAGTAAGCATCATCATAACGGTCATCATCTGGAACATCATATAATTGCTATTGTTCATTTTGCCGCTCATATTGATATATACGTAGAAGCCGATGCTAACCATCGTCATCATGATCGGTACAATAATGGATATCATTGAAAAAGTAGGTTTGTTGGGTTCTGTCGGAGGCCTGAGAATCTCCAGCCTTTCTTCCTTGAGAACCGGTGTCATTCTTGGAGAACGCTGATATAACACATTCACGAAGAGAAGACCTCCTTTAATTCATTTCCGTAATGAGTATATACGTTCGGATCACTCATTTGTTGCTGTCCTGTTGAAACAATGAACGTCTTCCATACACGGGCGCTTCTTCCGAAGTGGTGGAGAACGCTCGCTGGACCCGTACGCAGCTGCCTTGACGCAGCCCTGTTTCCATTAGTTGTTGCGTATTCTGTGGCGAGAACCACAATCCTTCCGGAAACTTGGCTTCAAGGATGTACTGAATGCCCTCACCCGGTGCCTGTCCAAAAATGCGGACCCCCAGCAAGGTCTTCAAATGTTCAACTGTACATTCATCCGGGACCTCGATGTCGAACCACTCGCCTTCCTCCCGGCCGGAATACACGGTAAGAATCAATATAATCCCTCCCATGGTCTCATATGTAAATTGTCCTAGTGTCAGATTAAATCAAAAAATAGTAGATGAAACGCTATTCTTACCCTATTTTCTTACATAAACACCCTGTTTGCAATGTACAACCTGCACTTTCGTTACATATGACCCACGTATATATTAAAATATCGTCCATTTGACTCAGAACTTTCGAGCCAGTAGTCACATTAATGATTGCGAGGATGCGAAACTACGCGGATTTATTCCATATAAATGGAAGTTACAAACTACCTTTTCGGGACTTTTCATTGCTTCGCCCACAATTGAATTGTGAACACTTTTCAAACATTGCCCACCTTTATGTTTTCATAAGCTGATTTTAAGGTAATTTTAAGCATTGGAACTTAATATAGCGAGTAAGAAATAACTCTCGTGAGGTGATTTCTAGTGAGAACACTAATAACTTTTCAAAACAAATCAATCCCTGTATATTTCAATCAAGAAAACAAACAACCTGTGCAAAAGACACTACGATTGCTTAGCAGTGCCCTTGAGCATAAGATTAGCAATGGTAAACGCGCTTTACAGAAATGTCTGCAATCATTGATTAGTATTGAGATTGTCGGTGGTGAAGCCATTCTTCACAGCCGTAGCGAAAATGACTCCCTCGCCTTATCCCTTTATTAAGATGGGTCAGTTGTTTACTTCAACATGGAAACGGCGAATTCATTCATTCGCGAACATAAGGAAAAGGAAGCTTGCCGTTAAGGACAAGCTTCCTTTTTTTTGTACCTAATCCCTATATCTATTCTAATGCACTCTGCTGACAACATAGGCAGTCTCATGCTCTTCTTCCATCTCAGCCTTTTGGATTCGAATGACAAACAACCGAACCAGATTATCACGTGTCTTTTCTTCCTGACAAGTATTCAGCTTCCTTAGAATAAAACGGTCAATGGACATGAAGTTCAGCCCCTTTACCTATTGGATTTACGGTATCTGTTCTGCCCGTGTATCCATAAATAACCAGATTACAGGTGCACCAAACAGCTTTTCCACATCATTCCCTCGCCTATTTTTACAGGATGTAAAAACATGCAAAAGCCCGCCCCATCCAGATTGAGGCGGACTCATCGCAATCTTTGTCATTCTTTCCCGAAGTTTATCTGATTATAAAACTGAATTATTCCGAATCCACGTTCTCTCACGATATCCTGATCTGATTTTACAGCATGTACATCTGAATACGCCTCCCAATCAAGATTGATTTAATGTCACACCCTAACCTTTTTAAGGATTGCACAAACTTGCATTCATTCAACTGCTGGGTGGGATCTTATCTCCAAAAAGCCTCAAGTCCTGCCAGCCATAAGCAACCTCAATCAGATCTTGGCCGCCAATCCGGATTTGCTGTGTGTGGACAGGGACTCCCCCCATCTTTTCATAGAAACGACAGGCTGAATTTTGCTCCAGTGCCCAGATCAACAGGTTCCTCATGTCCAGGGAGTGGAGATAACGAACGACATGTCTTGCCAGTTGCTGGCCGATACCTGTTTGTTGCACTTCTTTCAGTAAATAAATGGCATACAGCTCAGCGTCGTAAGGCAACTTGCCTTCACGTTCCTTTCCACCGCAGGCAAATCCGACAATTTCCCCGTCTGCCTCTTCAGCCACCACCAATATCTGATCCTTCTCGTCAGAGCGAATATTTCGCTCCCATTGGGACAACCTTGATTCCTTAGTCAAATTATCCAAAAAATCATCAGGCACGATACCTCTATATGTCGTCTTCCAACTCTCTGTATGTACATGAGCTATGGCTTCGGCATCCCCTTCACAAGCTGGTCTAATCCGCATGTCATCACTCCTTTTCTCTCGTCATTTCGACGACTTTACAATAGTATACGTGCAATACGTATGAATTCTAAATCCATCCACTTGGACCATATTTAAATTACACTTTTCTTGATCAATGGAAAACTTGATTTGCTCTTTAGATTTTGCTGAGCGCTCATGTCCTACTGTTGGCGTAAAAATCCGGCCCCTAGGGCCGGATCGTTACCTGTGTGCCTACAGATACTTTGGAAGACAGGTCCAGCACATCCGAGTTGTACATGCGTATGCATCCATGGGAAACAGACTTGCCAATGGAAGAAGGATCATTGGTTCCATGAATCCCATAATGCGGCGCTGACAACCCCATCCACAGAACACCAAATGGCCCTCCAGGATTCTCTTGTTTGTTAATAATCGTAAACACGCCGTTAGGCGTCTGCGTGAGCATCTTGCCGATAGCGACAGGATAGCCCTTAACCACCTGCGAGCCATCCAAAAGATATAACATATGATCCGACAGGTCTACGATGATGCTGTAATCTGGCATGATGAAATCCCTCCTGACCTATCCTATGCAGGATATAGAGGGATGCCCACCTAATCTCAGGCCTCTTCCCAGTCTTTTGTACTGCGGACATGTTTCGGTTTGCGGGAACTGACGGGTTTGCTTGAAGCGGTCCGTCGTTTGGATGAGGCCTCTTCCTTGCGCTGCTGAAATTTCAGTTCCTTCTGCATTTTCAAGTAGTTGCCCAGCCTTTTTTCATCCAATGAACCATCCTGAATGGCCTCCTTCACTGCGCAACCGGCCTCTCGGGTATGCGTGCAATCCTGGAACCTGCATCCCGCAGAGAGTTGCTCAATTTCACCAAAGGCATGTGACAAACCATCCTGACCTTCATCCCACAGATTAAGTTCACGCATTCCCGGCGTATCAATTAATACCGCTCCCTGCGGCAAGACAAACATCTCCCGATGTGTGGTTGTATGTCGTCCACGGCTGTCGTCCTCACGAACGGCCTGAGTGAGCTGTACACTCTCTCCCATCATCCAGTTGACCAGGGTAGACTTGCCACTACCGGAAGAACCCGTCAGGGCAACCGTTGTGCCCGGAGACAGAAATTTTTCAAGTAAAGATTTGCCCCGGTCCTGAACAGCCGATATTGCCAACACTTCAATCCCAGGAGCAGTGCCTTCCACCAGCGAAATTTGTTCTTCCACATTCTCACACAGATCACTTTTGCTCAAAATGATGACCGGTCTGACTCCACCATTCCAGGCCATCATAATGTACCTTTCCAGACGTCTCAGATTAAAATCATGATTGAGCGCGGCAACGATCAGCAAAGTATCCACATTTGCCGCGATCAATTGCTCTTTGGTCACCGAACCAGCAGCTTGTCTGGATACCCTGCTCTGACGCTGCACAATGCTGTGAATTATGGCTTCTTCGCCAGCTTGCCCCGTAACGGCGACCCAATCCCCAACCGCTGGTACAATACCCGTCTCCACATGATCATGACGCATCCGCCCGGATACCCGTCCCCAACATTCTCCCTCATCCGTAATCAGGCGAAGCAATTGTCCATGATCCGCAATAATTCTTGCGGGTTTTCTTAACTGTTCTTCCATTCCAGACTGATTCCACAGCTCCTGCCATTTTGCAGACCAGCCGTACTTCTCCAATGTGCTATTCAAAATAAAAATTCCTCCCGATAAATGGTGTGTTATCCTTCTTTGACATTGACAACGATCCCTATGAGCGCTCCGATCCGGCATCAAACCAAATAAGCCACGAGCAGCACTACTCACCCGCGGCAATAAGAAGTTAGCCGAATGAATGATTGTTTGAATGGTATTCATATCGGATACATCATTCCACTGATCCGATATTCATGATCCAGAAAAACAACCCATTTTCGGCATACAAAAAAGCCACGGGTACGTCACCCGTGGCTTCATCTGTGCATGTTACTCTAATCTACGTACATATGGACAATATTGCGAACCATACTGTCCAGCTGCCGTAAAATCACATGCTTTGATCCGTTCCGGAGACGCTGTTTATATTCAAATTAACGTATACTGCCATTAGATTTGTCATTTAACATCGCCTCCCTTGTAGAATTATCCATCATGTTACACAGCTTCATCTACTTTTGTCAAGTCATTTTCCAAAAACTTATTTCACTTGATCCCAACGTGTCCACATTTCCTTCGGATTCAGTTCATAGATTCCATCTTCCCGGTACATGAACTGGTGCATGATGAACTCTCGACGAATGGTGGCAAAATCCTCATGATAGGTTTGAATAAATGTATTGATTTCCTTCTCCGTATACTTCCGTCCAAATTCAAGCTGCTCGACCAGATGACCAAGTACAATCAGCTTTTTCTTGTACTGAGCCGGGATCTGACGCAATCGCCCATCTTTGGAGAAAAAATTTCGCATTACGGATGCTTTCAGCGTCTCATTTACATCACTCATATCGGCAATCTCCTCTCTTTTAAAAATAAAATCAACGGAGGCCTGCGCATGCTCTCGAATAAAAGAAGGATTAAGCGTAAAAAACACCGTATTTTTCTCTCTGCGTTCCTTGATCAGCGCCGCTTCTCTAAGCTTGGATGCATGATGTGTAACGGTTGGTTGTGACAGATTAAGTTTTTCTGCAAGCGCTTGACCATGAAGTTCTCCCTGGGACAACAGCAGCAACATCCGAAGCCGCGTCGGATCAGCCAGAGCCTTGTGGTAGGCCACAATCTTCTCCAATTGCATTATCACTCAGCTCGCTTTCGTTTAGATAATCATCTAATTTGATATTAATCTTTTCTCTCTTCCAAGTCAAATTTCCGGAATCGGCATTGATTTCTTGATGTCAGACTCCTTCTTGAACTGGCATTGGGCCCGTATTTACGGTAGGATTATAGTGCTTGAAATAAGGAGGATTAAGAACATGGAAGATGTCATTATTATCGGCGGCGGCCCATGCGGTCTGTCTGCTGCCATTGAATGCGAGCGGCTGGGACTGTCAGCTGTAATTGTTGAGAAGTATAATATCGTCCAATCTATTTATCTGTATCCAACCCATATGCAGTTTTTCAGTACAGCGGAATTGCTTGAGATTGGGAATGTTCCGTTTAGTACACCGAACGACAAACCTTTTCGTTACGAGGCACTCGCCTATTATCGCAAGGTAGCCGAACATTTCGGCCTGCGGGTTCATAACTATGAGGAAGCCAAAGAAATCAAACGCAAGGACGATGGCACGTTCGAGGTACATACGGTCAATCGGCGTGGGCAAGCAATCGTTCATGAAGGACGAAATGTCGTTGTGGCTACAGGTTATTTCGACCATCCCAACTATCTTGGCATTCCTGGAGAAGACAAGGATAAAGTCACCCATTATTTCCGGGAAGCTCATCCATACACCCGCACACGTGTCGCCATCATTGGAGGAAGCAATTCAGCCGTCGATGCCGCTATGGAACTGGTTCGTGTGGGTGCGCACATTGATATGGTTTATCGTGGGAATGGCGTTTCGGAACACATTAAACCTTGGGTTCGTCCATTGTTTGAAAGCCTGGTGCAGAAAGGCAGAATCTCACTTCATCTGGGCTCACGTGTAAATGAAATATTGGACGATTCTGTTCGTTTGCTTCATTCTGATGGATCAACCAGTGAAATCGACAATGACTTTGTGCTGGCCTTGACGGGTTTCCGTCCTGACCGCAAGCTGCTTTCGTCCGTCGGTGTGGAAATGTCCGAGGATATGGATAAACCGGTATATGATCCGCAAACCATGGAAAGCAGTGTGCCAGGCGTATACGTTGGAGGAGTTATCGCTTCAGGGCGCAATGCCAATGAAGTATTTATTGAATCCGGACGCTGGCATGGAAGATATATTGCAGAACATATCGTAAGTCGTCATCGCGGGCAGACCGAAGGGGAATGAAATCAATGGATATGACCTCACTGCTGTTGCTTGTGTTTGCCGCGCTAGGTATTATCAGCAGTAATACACCCGTAACCGTAGCCATGATATTTCTATTGTTGCTGCGGGTACTGAACCTGAATCAGGCCTTTCCCTGGCTGGAAAAGTACGGACTTACGATCGGTATTATCATCCTGACGATTGGTGTTATGGCACCGCTCGCCAGCGGAAAAATCAGCTTGCAGACCATCGGTGAGTCTTTCCTGCACTGGAAATCACTGCTCGCCATTGGTGTAGGATTACTCGTCGCCCATTTGGGAGGACGTGGTGCTACGCTCATGAGTACACAGCCTACCGTTGTTGCCGGGCTGCTTATAGGTACGGTACTTGGGGTTGCCTTGTTCAAGGGAGTACCGGTCGGTCCTCTGATTGCCGCAGGAATTTTGTCCTTACTGCTCGGAAAATCATGATCAAAGTTGGGACTTGACATCCTTCTGCTGACTGGCTGTTTTTCCCACCGTTGTATGATATACTTCTATTCATGCAATTCAAGCATCAAGTCAAGTCCATAGCAGAGGAATCAATGGGATGATCTTATTAGTCCAAATCATTGATTCACCTCGCAACTATTAAATGGCCGCAGGAGGATTCAGGACCCATGTCACGTCAGTTTGTTACCGAAGCCGTGATGGTGGCAATTTACGGTCAATTACTCGCGCCCCCGGCGCCTGTTGAATATATTGTTCCTTATACCACCATCCTTGAGTTATATGAATTTCAGACCAGCCCTGACCCTTTGATGGATAATCCAGCAGATGACCAACATGTGAAATCCAAAATCAACGAAATCATTTCTTATTTTGAAGAACCGCTGAATAAGAAAAAAATAGAACGTGCCCTGGCTATCCCCTGGGCCAAAAGTCCGTCCATACTGTTTGGGGATCAGGTATCCATCGCCATCATTAATGCGGTTGATACCGCTCAATACGGTGAATATTTTGATCCAATTGAGACTGAACTGCTGCTCACTTCACAGCGTCTGGATATCCCTATCCTGACCGATCAGGTTGAATTAATTGCACGCATTATCGAATCGGCATCTCCTGTGCAGGTATTCGATATTGACGACTTTGATTTTGCAATGGACGATGAAGAACCTCTTGATCAAGTCTAGTCTAATTGTCAGAACCCGTCATTTATTGGGGACAACAATCCTGCTTTGAACATGGGCCCATCTCGTATAAATCACGAAAAGAAGAAGCCTTCCGGCCGGAAAGGCTTCTTCTTTTCGTGATTTATTTATTCCATTCCTGGATACTTTAGCAATATCCGGCTAAGATCGTTCAGCCTGGGCAATGATTTCGGATCAAAAAACTTCAGCCCTGCTTCACTATTCACCCGCGACTCTACGAGCGAATCCTGAATGATCTGGGCTCTAAACATGGCTATGACGTAATATTCTTCATCCCCACTGGCATGTAAATGTCTCATATTCGGACCGGAATGCAAACCTTCAAGTGTCATATGATGGGTAGTCCACCCCGTCTCCTCCCAGAGTTCTCTGTGCGCGGTGTCCTCAATGGCTTCTCCCGGGCGCATCTGTCCCACAGGAATACGCCAATGACCGTGTTCAGCATGCTGAATCAATAACAATTCACCTTGTTCATTCTCGGCCCGAACCGCCGCCTTTACAACAATATGAGAGCGGTTCGCGATATACTGGGCCAAATCTCGGGCTGGCGGATTCACTTCGTATCTCCTCCTGTTCGAAAATCGGTGCGACCGGTGATGAGACATTCTATATACGCAGATGTATCCCGTTAAATCTCAGTGTAGCGATATTCGATATCCTGACCTTCTTCAACAACATCGACATGAAGTTGATGACCCTTCAGATACCAGTAATCATGATCTTCCATAAAAAATTGAATACCTGATACCTTCGTTTGGTCAGCAGGATGTCTCGGTTCCTCCACAGCGATTCCCAGTGAGAAACCGGGATGAAGTCCTCCGCCGGAGCTATAACGGGCGAAGAATCGTACGCTGTCTCCTTCGTTCAAATTCAGTTCTTCCTTATACCAGCGAGCAGCCCGGTCAGATACATGTATGGTACTCATTTGGTGTCAACTCCTTCTCTATATATATGTTACATCATATCGCTACAATCGCTCGATTACAAACCTTCCACACCGCAAATATGTAATAAAAGTTCATCAAAACGGAATGATCCCACTACCAATCGTTAGATATTTCGTTTTGGAAAAACGTTTGACAGATTGTAAAAGTCGGTGTTAAGATGCAAACATACGAGATCCACATTCAATTTATTACCAAAAAAGAAAGGGTGGTTACGGTGTTTAACAATGACGATCTACATCAACTCAGCACACAACTAAATACCGGAGCACCCATGAAATCGTTATTCCGTTCATAAGTCCGCATCACAGAAGCCTCTAAATAGGTTTGCTGTTTTGCTTCTCACAATCGAACTTTATCTGCGGTGGTGGCTCTGCTCTCGGAGCCATGCTGCCGTATGAATGATACCCAAGACATACCGCCTGCGTGCGGTATGTCTTTTTTTGTGGGTTCAAACGGCTGCACATGAATGGAACATGCATTTCACGAACTTGAAAGGAAGGGATACCACTTGTTCTCTGTACTTAAAAACCTGGCCTGGTTTTTCCGGCTGGAACGCAAACGATACCTTATCGGTGTCACCCTGCTTATTCTGGTAGGCATCATCGAACTACTGCCACCTCGTCTTCTTGGCAATGCCATTGACGAGATTGTACGCGGTTCCATTACTGGCGCTTCACTCACACGTTACATTTTACTTATCCTTGGATCGGTCATCATTATTTATCTGACCACGTACATATGGATGCACAAACTGTTTGGCGGTGCCAATCTGGTTGAACGCTTGCTGCGGTCGCGCTTTATGGACCATTTACTGCGAATGACCCCGCCTTTTTTTGAGAAGAACAGAACGGGCGATCTGATGGCACGTGCCACGAATGACCTTCGTTCCATTGCCACCACAGCAGGCTTCGGCATGCTGACGTTAACCGACTCCACCGCTTTTCTGGCAACTGTATTATTCGCCATGGGATTCCTGGTTAGCTGGAAATTGACCCTGGCTGCAATCCTCCCACTGCCTTTTATCGCCATCGCCATGATGATCTATGGTAAAGCTGTGCATCAACGATATACACTGGCCCAGGATGCATTCGGAGACATGAATGACCAGGTGCTTGAATCTATTGCCGGTATTCGAGTCGTGCGTGCCTACGTTCAGGAACGTATGGACCAAAAACGGTTCGCCGATGTCACGGAAGATGTATACCGCAAAAATCTGGCCGTTGCCAAGATGGACGCACTGTTCGAACCCACGATCCGGTTATGTGTAGGACTCAGTTATGTCATTGCACTTGCCTATGGTATTTATCTTGTGTTCCATAATGAAATTACCCTGGGGGATCTCGTATCGTTCAATATGTACCTGGGGATGATGATCTGGCCGATGTTTGCCATCGGTGAACTGATAAACCTGATGCAGCGTGGTAGTGCCTCACTGGATCGTGTTAATGAGACTTTATCTGTAGAACCTGCTGTAAAAGATATTGAGCAGCCTGCTCACATTGCCAACCCGGAAGAGATCGCGATGCAGGATGTCACCTTCCGTTATCCTAGTTCTACCGTCGACAATCTCAGTCATGTCAGCTTCTCGCTTCGTCGCGGGCAGACATTG
The DNA here is from genome assembly GCF_014844075.1 of Paenibacillus sp. JNUCC-31. Classification (NCBI taxonomy): domain Bacteria; kingdom Bacillati; phylum Bacillota; class Bacilli; order Caryophanales; family Paenibacillaceae; genus Paenibacillus; species Paenibacillus sp. JNUCC31. The sequence goes on along the minus strand of NZ_CP062165.1, from coordinate 6,260,833 downwards.
GGTATCGTGGGACGCACAGGTAGCGGCAAGTCCACCCTGCTTAAGCAATTGCTGCATGAATACCCTGCGGGAACAGGCAAGTTAAGCATCTCCGGTCATCCGATTCAGGATATTGCCAAAGATGACTTGCATAGCTGGATTGGATATGTTCCGCAGGAACAGGTGCTGTTCTCCAAATCGGTCCGTCAGAACATTCAATTCGGCAAGCCGGGTGCGGATGATAGCGTGATTATGGAAGCGATTCGTACCGCAGCCTTTGATGGAGATCTGGTCACATTGTCCGATGGTCTGGACACCCTCGTTGGTGAAAAAGGAATTGCGCTGTCCGGAGGACAGAAACAGCGGGTATCGCTGGCGCGTGCCTTTATCGCCGATCCGGACATTTTGATTCTGGATGATGCTCTATCTGCCGTTGATGCACGAACCGAAGCCAAAATTATTGAAAATATACGCAACAAACGCTCTGGCAAAACAACGCTGATCTCGACTCACCGCCTGTCCGCTATTGAACACGCTGACCGAATCATCGTACTGGAGCACGGAAAAATAACGGAAGAAGGAACCCATCAGGAACTGCTTGCTATGAACGGCTGGTACCGTGAACAGTATGAACGGCAGCAGGTGGAGTCCAATTTGTCCACGTAGGAGGTTAACGCTTTGAAGTCTAATACAGGCAAACGGCTGCTTCAATATGCCCTAAAAGCCAAAGGCACGTTTATTGCCGCTTTAATTATGCTTACAATTGGAGTTGCGGCTGAACTGGCCGGCCCTTTCATCGCCAAGTCCATGATCGACAATCATCTGCTCGCCATTGAGCAGCCTTTCTATGAGACCACCGCTTCAAGCGAAGCGGCAGTCTACAATGGAAAGAACTATAAACGCGAAGGCCGATTTGAAGCGGATGAAACGAAGGGTACCGAGGTACGCGTACTGCAAGCCGGAAAAAGTTTTTATTTTGTGAATGAACCCGTTAGTGCCCCCGATGGGGATCGAACCTATGCGGATGGAACACTGACGGTAACACGCGCAGGCGAAGTGACGGGCCAATATGCAGCGGTACCCTTATCCGCTGGTGAACTCTTTGCCTTTTACAAACCGGAAATGCCAAGCATCTATCAATTGATTGTGTATTACATGATCTTTCTGGTCATCTCGGTCATTATGGAATTTGGTAAAACGTACTGGCTGCAATCTTCTGCCAACAAAGTCATTCAAAGACTGCGTAACGATGTGTATGCGCACATCCAGCGATTGCCGGTACACTTTTTCGACAACCTGCCCGCAGGTAAAGTGGTCTCCCGGGTCACCAACGATACCGAAGCTGTCAAGGATCTGTTCGTTGCGGTTCTGTCCAACTTTTTCTCAGGCATCATTACGATTACGGGAGTGTATGTTGCGCTCTTCCTGCTGGATTTCCGCCTCGGATTGATTTCGCTCTTCGTTGTTCCGATGCTCGTTCTCTGGATTGTGCTCTATCGCAAAATCGCTACTCGTTACAATACCATTATTCGTTCACGCCTGAGCGAAATTAATGCGATTATTAACGAATCCATTCAGGGGATGTCCATTATCCGGGTATTCCGTCATCAGAAACAGACCAAGCAGGAATTCGAGGATCTGAATGATGATTATATGAAACACCAAAACAAAATGCTCAACCTGAACGCTTTCACCTCACACAACCTGGTTAACGTATTACGGAATATGGCTTTTGCAGTTGTTCTGTGGTACTTCGGCTCCAGTGTGCTGGACGGCACGAGTATTATCTCGCTGGGTGTGTTATATGCATTCGTTGACGTTCTCGGGCGTTTGTTCCAGCCTATTACGGGTATGGTGAACCAACTCGCGAACCTGGATTCATCCCTGGTATCCGCTGGACGTGTATTTGAACTGATGGATGAACCAGGTGAACCGGTAACCGATGGGTCGATGCCGAGATACAAGGGGAATGTCGTGTTTGACGATGTATCCTTTGCTTATAAAAAAGATTATGTGCTGAACAACATCTCGTTCAAAGCATCACAAGGTCAAACGGTCGCCCTCGTGGGCCATACCGGTTCCGGCAAAAGCTCCATCATCAATCTGCTCTTCCGGTTCTATGATCCACAGAAAGGCAAGATTACGATCGACGGTCAGAACGTGAAGGATCTGCCTAAACAGTGGATTCGCGAACATATGGGCATCGTATTGCAAGATCCGTACCTGTTCACAGGTACCGTGGCGTCCAATGTCAGTCTTGGCGATGAGAAAATTACTCGTGCACAGATTGAACAGGCGCTTCGTGACGTGGGTGCAGAGCGGATTCTCGCCCATCTTCCCCAAGGATTCGACGAGCCGGTTATCGAAAAAGGAAGCACGTTATCTGCCGGACAACGGCAGTTGATCTCCTTCGCCCGAGCGCTGGCATTCGATCCGGCCATCCTGATTCTCGACGAAGCTACGGCGAACATTGATACCGAAACGGAAGCACTCATTCAAAATGCACTCGAAGTCCTCAAAAAAGGACGCACCACCTTCATCATCGCTCACCGTCTGTCCACCATTCGTTCAGCAGACCAGATTCTGGTCCTGCATCGCGGACGTATTGTTGAACAAGGTTCACATGATGAACTAATGCAGCTTCAGGGTCGCTATTATCAGATGTATCAGTTGCAGCAAGGTGCTCAAGCAGCTACGGATACGAGTGGAAACAACCCACTGGGCGACCCCCTTCGAACCACAACCACATCCTCCTTTGCCGGAGGCAGCGTGTAAGTATAACTGATATGAAACTCTCAAACCGATTTGTCTTTAGTCCTATGGGTCTACGGCAGATCGGTTTTATTTTCCCCTTCATCTATACCCCACCTTCAATTTCTTCTTATTGACATCAGATACATCTCTCAGTATCATACATACCAACGGTCGGTATTTATAAAACAACAAAGGAGGGCCATTATGGCCAGGAACAAACACCCCGAACAAACGGTACAGCAGATTCTGAACGTTGCTACCCAGTTATTCACAGACAAAGGATTTGAAAAGACGAGTATTCAGGACATCATTATTGCCCTAGGCATGTCCAAGGGAGCTGTGTATCATCACTTTAGATCCAAAGAGGAAATATTGGACGCGGTTATGGAACAACAATTCAGCTATTCGGCTCAGATGATGGATCAATTAGTTACAAACACAACAGCCACGTCAGCACGTGAGAAGTTAATTCAGATTCTGGAGCATGTCGTCTCTGATCAGCAGGCCCATTCTCTGGATCGCGTACTTCAGACCCAGATCAAAAATCCGGTATTTATTGTACGCGGTATTCAACAGGCCGTGCGAATAGATGCTCCGGTGATTACAACGATTTTGCGAGAAGGCATTGCAGATGGGTCTATCCATACTGAAGATCCCGAAGCTTGTGCAGAAGTATTCATGATGCTGGTCAACATATGGATTAATCCCACACTGTTCGGCCGCAATCCCAGCGAAACGAAGCAGCGTCTTTATTTTTTACAGCGGTTGATGAATATGCTCGGTGCCGATATTGTGAGCGAATCGCTCATTGAGCGTATTCTTGAACAACATGCTGCGGTGGGCGCTTATCCTAAGATGGATGATCATGACGATGACAGAAACGAGGGATAGCTGTTTTGAAACCTAATGGACATATGATTTGCAAAGAATGGTTATCTGAAGACTCCATTCATGCTCTTTCTCTGGAATGGATGCAAGGCGAAGTACATATTAGCCAGGGTACAGAAGCGGTTATCCATGTTACTCAACGGGGCTCCGCTCGTTTCCCAAGAACTCGATGTTTTGAAGCTAAGGTCAGTAATGGTTTATTACATCTCATCGATGGACGAAAACAAGCTTTTCCCCTGGGTATAAACTTCCATCGCACATCGCTCCACATTGTACTGCCGCCTACGATATTGCAAAGACTGTCGATCAACGGGGTGGGTTCCCGCTTTGTTGTGGATAACGTTTCTTCCGAACACTGGGATTGTCACTGTACATCCGGCAATCTCACCTTATCTGGCTATGGCCAGAATATCCGTCTACAAGCTGTTGGCAGTCGGGTTACAGCAACAGACCTTTGTGCAAACCATATCCAACTAAAAGCCACTTCTTCACCTATCCAGTTATCCGGTCAGTTCTCCCATATTCAATCCAGAGTGACAGGTGGCCAACTTAGCATAAACTCCTCAACGATGCTTCAATCTCTGGATAGTCGCTCGACAGGGTGTAGCGTTGAAGTGCGCATCCCACCAGAAAATGATGGATTCAAGTTAGACTTCAAGCAGGCTGGGGGCCGACTCAGGAGTGATCTCCCACTTCAATCCAATCATAATCAACATACGTATCGTAACGGTACTTATTTATTTCAAGCAGAGGTCAGAGGCGGGAAGCTCACCATAGGTAGCTCTTCTTAACATTCCACATCGAGGAGGTCAACATATGAGCATCGGCTGGATCGTTGGTAGCAGTTTAGCTACTGTGGTATTACTTGCAGGGATTATCAGTTTGTTCATCGGTATACGTAAAAACATTCATCGGCGCTGGCCTTGGTGGTTTATCGGCTTTGGAGTGGCTGCCCTAGTTAGTGCTACGATCAATTATCCCGGAACATAGAAACATCGGGTCAACATGAGCAAAAAAAGACAATCTCGCAGTTCAGTCACTCTCCGTGCTGCTGCAGATTGTCTATTTGTCTATCCATCCTTTGACCATATATCCCATATATAATATCGTTTCTCTTGCCAGAAAAGGAAATTGACTGCGCCAAGTCTGATAAGCCGTCGTTTGTGTCGGGGACGGAACAGCGTCCATGCCAAGCCCGCTGGCCAGTTTCATCGCCCGTTTCATATGCAACGGGTCACTTACAATCATGTAGGTGCGAAACCCGGCTTGTTCCCCAACACGAATTGAATTCACCAGATTCTCCTCTGTAATTCTGGATTCCAACTCCAATTGGATATCTGCCGGATCAACGCCATGTGCGACTGCGTAATCTCGTCCAACTTCAGCCTCAGCACGCTCTCCTGCACTGCCTGTACCACCCGTAAAGATCAGATGGCTTACCGTTCCCTGCCGATATAATATAATGCCATGCTTAATACGTTCACGAAATACGGGTGAAGGGTTATCCCCTTCTACGGCTGCACCGAGTATAATGGCTGCATCACTCTGTCTCGGGGATTCTTCGTCACTGTAAGCCCAGATGAGCAACGCCGTAGTTATAGTCCATATGAGCCCAATCAACACGAGCGATGCAATGGAGATTACCAACCAGTGTCTTCTTTTTATTTTACGTATTCGGGACTTGCTTTCCATCACAATGATTCATCCTCTTCCAGTGCCCGGACGTGCATACTCTCTGCATGCATACGTTCGAGTGTCTGTAACGCTGCCGCGGATTCGGCATCCAACCCCAGCTCCGCAATCCAGGCACCTGTGTACTGCTGGAGACTAATCTCCAGTTCCTGTGCACGGTCTTTGAAATCTTCCAGTTCCTTGATCATTCGTGATCGCCCTTCTGGACTGAATGTCTCATGAATTCGTTCCTTGAAATAATGATGTACAATACTGTTACGCTGCTTCCATAATTCATTCAACTGACGAGTCTCTTCTTCGGAAAAGGTAAAATGATGACGCACCTCATGAATGAGTTGCCCAAGTGAACTGCTCATCTTCCGTTCGTACAGATCTTCCAGATCTTCTTCGGACACAGCCTTACCCTGAGACATTTTCATTAATAAAATCAGATTGACCAGTTGCTGTTCAAGCGCCTGTCCATAATATACAGCCAATCCGTAATAGGCAAACAATTCCCTGGAGTGTTCGCTGTCCAGCATGTCACCATGCTGCATGTCTGTATTTTGCATAAGCGAGCGCCCCCTTTATCTCCGTACCATACTTTCGGGTTCCAACGTCCCTCTATGGTACCGAAACGCAGACCAACATTCAAGTTATGGACAATAATGACCTCTAGCTCCGTAAGTCCCTTCTTCCAGATAACCATATATGAATGATGAGTAGAACTGTGGCATAGAGTACAGCCCACACCGTTGTCGAAACAACAGCCCCCATCTTCGATGCTTCAAATAACATCATCTCACGAACCAGATAAAATGCTGGAGGCAGAATCTTGACAAGCCATTGCACGGATTCGGGCAAACGTTCGCTTAATGAACCTTGTACTAACGATACTAACAGTACAACAATGAACAGCGGCATACTGCGACTCAGCATGGAAATGTATGATTTTTGAAAGAAAACACTGAGCCCCAGACCCAGCAGCGACAACGCCAGATGTCCGGCCCAAGCCATGCTCCACTCCCCAGCACTCGGCAGCCTTCCAAACATGCCCGTAACAATCGGGTATAAGACGGTAATTGCTGTCAGGCCGAATTGCATAATTAACGCACAGATCAATTGTGCAAAGGCAACCTTGCGTTTGCTTCCTGAATGGATAACGAGCAATTGATACTGCCCCGCAGATTCCGTATTCATTACCGTTAAACCTAGCCAAGCCGCGCCAAAAAAGAGCAGCATGGCCGTAACGCTGTAACTGTCCGCAACCGGATTAGGTTTGTAGGAATAGATGAGCAGCATCGTAATAATATAAAAGATAACCGGCGCAACATATTTCTGTGAACGTATGTAATGTTTTAACAAATAACGAGTCAAGTGGATCATTGGAGGTCGCCTCCTTCAGGAGACAGGCAGGAATCTTGGTCGGTTCTGTCCCTAGGAGCTGATCCACCGGGATGCCTTCCCTCCATCAATCCTTCCATATTTAATCGGCTTTCTTCCGGATGCACGGAAAGGATGGAACCGCCCACAGCCAGAATCATTCCAATGATCCGATCTGCCGAACTGCGTGACACCCTCCAATCCCATACTTCGCGTCGTCCATAATCCTGATGAACTACGCTGCGATGGCATGCAATGACTCCTTGGTGTTCAACAAGTAGTGTATCAATAACGGACTGTTCCCGTCCTTCAATCACACTTTGGATGCTCACAGCGGGCTCCCCAGCTTGCTGCAAATCTTCCTTATTCCAGCGACGAAGCACTGTTCCCTTGTGTAATACGATGACCTGATCCGCGAGAAGTTCAATCAGCAATGGCTCATGGCAAGCAGTAACGATCTGGCTTCCTTCCTTTTTCCACTGTCTGAGCAAAACTACGATTGCTTTCTGCGCCGGAACGTCCAGACCGGACAATGGTTCATCAAGCAACAATAACCCACCGGGTCCAGGCATTAAAGCCTGAATCAAATTTACTTTCTGCAATGTACCCTTGGATAGCTGTGACAGTTTCTGATCAATCGCCTTCCCCAGGAACAACAGCTCACTCAGTTCACTAATCCGTTGACGCAATATTTCAGGACGCATGCCACGAATGCGTCCCATCTCCCACAGGTACTCTCTTGATGTGAAGGGCAAGCGTGACAGTCCATCCAGTGCATACATAATCCGACCATGCCTGGGCTTGCGCAGGGAGCCTGAGTCAGGCAGTAACATGCCCGCCAGCACACGCAACAATGTGCTTTTGCCTGAACCATTTCTGCCCACCAGGACGATGCATTCTCCCTGTGCAATCTCCAAATCAATATCATTCAGTACCTGCACATCCCTAAGTCGTTTGCTCACCCCTTGAAGCGATATGATTCGTCCGTTTGAGTTTGCTGCTGCCTTTCCTGCTTTATCGAAGAATCGACTTACTCTTGACCTTGCGCTCCATCCCATGGAATCACATCCGCTCAGGAGCCTGGACCCCTAGTAAATATAGGCTGTAGGCCAGACGCTCCGCTGTACGCTCTGTTAACGCCACCCGGAAGGGTTTCACGTCAGCTGGCGCGTCCGCAATCCGTTCTGCATGATAGAAGCGGTTGAATGCTTGGGCAACATCGATCGCATATTTGGCAATCACCGAAGGCTCGTTGCGAAGAATTGCTTTTTCCAGATGCTGCGGATAGTCCGCCAGCAGTTTCAGCAATGCCCATGAAGTGTCACCGACGATGACTGGCTTATTCTCTGTGTTGGCTCTACCATTTGTGTTGTTAACCTGTTCCAGATGGTTTTCATTTTCCACGCGTTCCACCTCTGCTGCCTTTGCGAGCACACTGTTAATCCGGGCATGTGTATATTGCACATAAGGTCCTGTCTCCCCTTCAAAGCTCACCGCATCTTCGAGCGAGAAATCGACATCGTTCAACCGGTTATTGCGCAGATCACCGAATACAATCGCACCTACACCAACTGCTTCTGCAACCTCTTGCGGATTTGGCAGGTTCGGATTTTTCTCCTGAATAATCTGTAACGCCCGAGCAACCGCCTCATCCAGTACCTCCTGCAAGAAGACGACTTTACCCCGACGGGTCGACATCTTCCGTCCCTCAAAACGCATCAAGCCAAACGGGATATGTTCACAAATCTCAGACCACGCGTACCCCATCCGGGATAATACCGCAAATACCTGACGGAAATGAAGCTTCTGCTCACCCCCGACCACATACAACATTTTATCCGCCTTCATCACATCATGACGATACACCGCTGTTGCCAAATCCCGCGTCGGGTAGATGGTTGTTCCATCCTTTTTGATAATCAGGCAAGGCGGCATATTCTCCTCCTCCAAACGTACCACCAATGCCCCTTCACTCTCTTCGAGCAATCCTTTGGATTTCAGTTCTTCAACGACCGCACCCATCTTGTCATTATAAAAGCTCTCACCCAACGTATGGTCAAACTGTACATTCAGACGCTCATACATCCGGTCGAATTCTTTCATACTCACTTCTACAAAAAAGGCCCATAACCGCTGCGCCTCTTCATCCCCTTGCTCCAGCTTGCGGAACCAATCCCGTGCCTCCATCTCCAGAGATGGATCATTCTCAGCCTCATCGTGAAATCGCACATACAGTTCCAATGATGTCCGAATCGGCTCAGCTTGTAGCGCTTCATCATTGCCCCAACGCTTGTAGGCTGCAATCTGTTTGCCGAACTGTGTTCCCCAATCGCCCAGATGATTCACGCTGACCGAAGTATAGCCTGCCTCGTTATATAACCGATACAACGCTGCCCCAATCACGGTGGAGCGCAGATGACCGATTCCGAATGGCTTGGCAATATTAGGCGACGACATGTCGATCACGACACGTGAACCTGCACCCAGTTGCAGCTTTCCAAATTCTTTATGCTCCAGCTCTTGCAGCATCTTTGGCGCCAGATCTTCCCGATTGAAACGTATATTCACATAAGGCCCTGCTGGTGAAGCGTTCAGCCCTTTTGCCTGCAATCCAGAAGCGATATCAGCCGCTATGGCCGCAGGTGCTTTCTTTAATGACTTGGCCAGCATAAAACAGGGAAACGCCGAGTCTCCCATTTCAGCCTGTGGCGGGACCTCCAATACATTCAACACCTCTTCTTGCTCCAGCCCAGTTAGGGGAGCTATATGTGCTGCTGCCTGCTTCATCAACATCTTGAACACTCCTCGTCATTATCGTATTTAGCGATGATATAAAAAAACAAAAAAGCCCTCGTCTCTATATCAGAGACGAGAGCTGATCTTCACAGTTCCCGCGGTACCACTCTAAGTGAACAAGTTACGATTGTACATTCCATGTACAGTCCAGCCTGTTCCGCTCGGTGCGAGTAACGGCCGCATGCCGGATTGCCCTACAGTCCATACTCTCTGCACCTTTTCACAGATGTACGCATGCCTTCGGACAACCATCTCACGGGTGCGCTTCACTCAGATCATGTCATACCGGCTTCCACCTGCCCCGGCTCGCTGTCATACATGGATTCTGGCTACTCTCCCGATCACGGATATTCATCGTTTCAATTCATTGCCATCATTATACAGATCACGCTTAGCTTTGGCAACCTGTTACATGCATTTGCCAATGGAACACCTGCTAGCGATAGAGGTTCTCATCACCTGATGGCGAAGAACATTGCTATGCCGTATCCATAAAAAAATCCCCTCCAGCAGACAACGTTGGCGTACATCTTATCGGATGTCTTCTTTCGTTGTCTCCTGTGAGGGGACCAGCCTATCAGCATCATGTACATTACCCAGGCTTTTTATTTTCAATCCAATGGAGTTATATTTACGCTACTGCGGCCATCATACGGCAAGCCTCTGCACATTTGCGGCAAGCTTCTGCGCAAGCCTGGCAGTGATCATGTTGATGTTTGCCACACTCAGCAGCACAAGCTTCACATGCTTTCACACACAGTTCGCAAATTTCGGCGATGAAATCACTTCCACGCGTCATGGCTTGAGCAGCAAAACTACAGATTTCGGCACATTCCCGATCCAAACGAATGCAATCACGCAACATCGCCAGATCATATTCCTTCAGACTCGATATGTAACATACGTTGCAAGCATTCATACACTCCAGGCAAGCATCGATACATTGTTGATATTGTTGTTGTGTCATTTAAAGTTACCTCCCAGACTAAGTTTGCTATGCTTCTTAATACCCTGTCTGGAGGAACCTTGAATCATTTAAGCCTCATTTATCGCTTCTAATTCCAGCAATTGGTCGCGAATGACCGACTGATCGAAATGCTCACCTATAAACACAGCTACGTTAGGCACATCCCCCTGAGGCGTGATCTTCATATAATCCGATTCCCGGTAAGCATATTGGAACCAGAACCGACTGGACGTGTCGCTAAAGGATAAAATCCCTTTTGCCCGGTACACGTCTCTTGGTAATTCAGATATTAAACGTTCAAATGCCTCACTGTTCACCGGCTGGGTGAAATAGTGCGTGTACACCATAACATGTTCATGTGAAGCATGGGGATCGGCATGATTATGATTATGGTCGTGATCCTGAGGGTGACCATCGATATTCCCCTGAGAATGTTGATGCGCTCCGGAATCATGCTCCATATGCTCATCATGTTCATGAACATGGCTGCATCCATGCTCAGTACAGGCTTCGGCATGCACGTGTTGCTTCTCCGCGTGTTTACTTGTTTCTTCAACAGATTGATAGGCATGGACATTGTCTCCGCTACGAAGCAGCACATCCATGTCGACTTCACACTTCACCGTAGGCATTACGGGAGCGAAACCATTCCAGCGTTCCAACAGGTCCCGCAGATCTGCCAACTGCTGCTCATTCACCCGGTCCGTTTTGTTCAGGAGAAGTACAGACGCACAGCGAATCTGTTCCTGCATCAGCTTGAAGGTTTGCCCCTTCTGCTCCTGATACAGCCCTGACAGATGTGCGGCATCTACCACAGTTATCAAGCTTTTCAGTTCCAGTCGCATATAGAGGGACGTTTCCGTTACTGCATCCAGAATCTCCATCGGGTTTGCCGCTCCCGTTGCTTCGATGATAATGACATCAGGCGATTCCTCCTGCACGAGATCAGCTAGCTGCAGCCCCAAGTCACCTCGCACGGTACAGCAGATGCACCCTCCTAACATTTCAGTCATTGGCACGGAAGCATCCACAATCTGACCATCCAAATTAACTTCACCCAATTCATTCATGACCACTGCGGGCCGGAGACCTTGTTGTTGCCAATGTTCAATCAGTTGAACAAGCAGTGTCGTTTTGCCACTCCCCAGAAAGCCTGACAAAATATATACAGGTATGGATGATTCATTTACTTTTAATTCACTCATCATGGTTCACCTCTCTGTTTGTCCAATAAAACGGGTCTATCTCTATCCTAGCGAGTGTACACCATCCTGTATTCATTGCGCAATCCTGACCTTCTCTCCTCTACAGTTATTGCCTCATTCTACTGAATGATCTATGCTATGAGGACATGTTGATTGGAGGAGAAATGTTATGACCAATTCAGTGGAGCAACATCGTCAGGAAGCCCCTGACACGGTATCCTGCATGATTGTAACCGTATCGGATACCCGCACCAAGGACACCGATACAAGTGGACAACTCATGCACAAGCTGCTGACAGAATCAGGATATCAGATTGTCGAATATATCATTACACCGGATGAGACCGAAACCATTCGAAGCATCCTGCAGGATGCAGCAGTTCGTGACGATATCGAAGCCGTGCTGCTCAGCGGAGGTACCGGAATCGCACCCCGTGATACGACATATGAAGCAGTATCCTCTCTGCTCGACAAGGAGTTGCCGGGCTTTGGTGAAATCTTCCGCTTCCTCAGTTATACCGAGGATATCGGTTCTGCTGCCATTCTTAGCCGGGCGGTAGCCGGAACGATCGGGCGTACAGCCGTATTCTCCATGCCAGGCTCCAAGGGTGCTGTCAAATTGGCCATGGAAAAGCTCATTTTGCCAGAGCTGAGGCATGTTATGCGTGAAATATATAAACCCGTCTGAAGAATCAGACGGGTTTTTCGGCTTTATTTTAGGCGAGACCGTTACTTCAATTGCTTAAGTACATGCTGGAACACTTGCATGACGTCCTCTTCATAGTCATCCTTCTCTCCACCTGAAGCCGTATAAACCAGTGATACGTATGCTTTACTGCGAATCGTAGTTTTGCCAAGTCCATTTTCCATCACAGCCTGATCGCCATCATTACCATACATTTCGTTCATCCGGGCTACTCGTGTGCGATCATCGCTGAAAATGTGGACTTTGACAATATGTCTGCCACTTCCATTCAACAAGTACATATAAGAGATTCCGCCCTCACCATCATCAGCAGACATATTGTTCATCAACTTGATGCCTTTTGCAGCAAAACCGCCATCCAACTCCTGAATCAGTGGACCGTTTAACCCGTGGCCCTGACTCTTTGCCCGAACTATGCCTTCATCCGTCGCTTGTCGCGTATATATTTTCCGCTCCTGATCAACTGATGATGCTGAACAAGCCACTTGGGATAATACACACAACGCCATGATCATACTGACCAACACAGACTTCATACGTCCAGATCTAAGATGCAATCCTTTTCCGCCAACACGCATACTCTTCCTTCCTTTCTCGCCACATGCACTGTGACGCTCTCAGGTAGAGTTAGCATGTCTAGGAGAAAAGAATCTTATTCGGCAGGCACTTCAGACATCGTGTTGACGACTGTACGACCTACGGCACCTCCCTTGAGGATCGTTTCCAGTGTCTGAGGCAGTTGCGCCCATGAAATTTCCTGAATCCCGAGCTGCAATGCCCGATCAGGCTTCCATTCGCCGCCAAGCAACTGCCATATCCGTTCCCGCCGTTCCATCGGACAATAGACAGAATCAATCCCAATTAATTGAATCCCCCGCAAAATAAACGGAAATACGGTGGACTCGAACGCAGCCCCTCCGGTTAAGCCTGATACGGCAACAGCACCTCCGTATTGGATCTGTTTCAGACGTTCGCCAAGTGCCTGACCTGCTGCTGGATCAATAACACCTGCCCAAAGCTGTTTGCCCATCGGCCCCTTGGCAGGCGCATCCGCTTCTTCGCGTGAAATGACATCTGAGGCGCCCAAATCTCGAAGCAGCTGCTCCTGTTGATCCTTTTTGCCTGTACTTGCCGTTACTTCAAAACCCAGTTTCGCCAGAATAGCTACCGCCATACTGCCTACCCCTCCGGTTGCTCCTGTAACCAGAATGCTGCCCATCTCCGGAGTCACGCCAGCCCGAAGCAAAGCATCTACCGAGAGGGCAGCCGTGAATCCTGCGGTTCCGATCGCCATCGCTTCCTTCTCACTAAGTCCATGTGGCAGAGGGACAAGCCATTCGCTGCGCAGACGAGCATATTGACTATACCCGCCAAAATGAGATACGCCTGGTTCGAAGCCTGTGCTGATCACTCGATCCCCAGGTGCAAATCGCCCACTCACGGATTCCTCTACAATTCCTGCAAGGTCGATCCCTGGTACGATGGGATACTCCCGAACTACACCGCCCTTTTCTAGGGTGGCGAGTCCGTCTTTATAATTCACACTTGAATAATGAACCTGTACGGTTACGTCACCGTTAGGCAAATCCTCTTTCTTTAGCTGCTCCATGGCAGCCTTCACGCCACCCTGTTCTTCTTTACGCACGACATAGGCAGGAAACGTATTTTCCATCCGATATCCTCTCCTTATTATAAGTTACATGTTATTTAAATTTATCCGATGAGTGTTCGTTTATCACCTTAACATCTCATAAGTAATGCATTTGGCATCCAGTCAGGCCATGCTTGTATCTCCTCTTACTTTCATCCCCGCGCAATGTGCAATTGAAACAGTATCCGTAATGGATCATGTCGAAAAAGAAACTCGGAAAGATGCGGGATTTGGCGTCTCCTGCGCTTTCCCGAGAAATAATTGTTTTCAAACCTCTGTGATCCACAGCTGTTAAAGATTCAGTATACCGCGTTGCTCAGGCGATCTGTCCATGATGTTTCACACACTGTCGGTTGTCCTGGACAACATATGACAGCAAAGAGGAGAGAACAAAAAGGCATAACACGGGATGTTTGCTTCCCGGTTATGTCCCTTTTATTTCATTAATCTTCGGCAGATTGCACATGTTCAGCAATGAGCTTCTGCTTCATATTCCACGCCGCAGGGCTGATATTTACACGGTAAATCTCAGGGTTGAGTTTACGCAGGTATTCCGGCCAAAACAGATCCATTTGCTCAAGATGATAACTGCGAATTTCATCCAAGGTAGGCAGTTCATACACTTTACGCCCGTTCACAAAGATCGGTTCCAGCATGTTCACTGCTTCGTAGCGGGTTACCGTCTTCTTCAGATACGGGTGTAGCGGGTTGAACAGCTTGAGCGGCCCGCCCTGTAGCGGCTGCTCTTCTCCTGGATAACAGATGTAATCTGCAATCGCCTTGCCATGTTTCGGATCAATAATCCGGAAAACTTCTTTTTTACCTGGTGTGGACACTTTTTCGGGATTGGCCGAAATTTTGATCGTAGGCAGCATGACACCGTCCACTTCGCGCTCCACCAACTTGTACACACCACCCAAAGAGGGTTGGTCGGAAGCGGTAATTAGCTGTGTGCCCACTCCCCATATATCGATGCGAGCACCTTGCGCCTTAAGGTTGAAAATCGTATTTTCATCCAGGTCGTTGGAAGCTACGATCTTGACATAGTCCAGTCCGGCATCGTCCAACATCTGCCGGGCTTGAATGGATAGATATGCAAGGTCCCCGCTATCCAATCGAATGGCGTTCATCTTTTTGCCTTGGCTTTCCAGCTTCTTGGCCGTTTTGATAGCATGGGGGACACCACTGTTCAACGTATCAAAGGTATCCACCAATAGTGTCACTTGATCGGGCAGCACTTTGGCATAGACGTCAAACGCCTCTTGCTCACTCATAAAGCTCTGCACCCATGAATGGGCATGTGTCCCTGCTGTCGGAATCCCAAATCGCTCTCCAGCCAGCATATTGGACGTTGCATGGAATCCTGCCACATACGAGGCACGTGCGCCCCAAATGGCCGCATCCGCTTCCTGCGCCCGTCTTGTTCCGAATTCGAGTAAAGTGTCCTGACTCGCCACCTGTTTGATTCGCGATGCTTTCGTGGCAATTAACGTCTGATAATTCATGAAGTTAAGTATCGCCGTCTCCACCAGTTGCGTCTCCATAATGGAGCCTTCTACCCGAATGAGCGGTTCGTCAGGAAAAACAACTGCCCCTTCCTTCATGGAGTGAATTGTCCCCTGAAATGAAAACTGGAGCAACTCTTCGAGAAAGACCGGATCGTAATTTTCCTCTTGTTTGGATAAATATTTGATGTCCTCCATCGTGAAACGAAGCTGGCTGATGTAATTCACAATCCGCTCCAAACCGGCAAATACGGCATATCCGTTGCCGAAAGGAAGCTTGCGGAAATAAGCTTCAAATACTGCTTTCCGCTTATGAGTTCCATTCACCCAGTGGGCGTACATCATATTGATTTGATATTTATCCGTATGTAAAGCCAGGCTAGTCGTCTGCATTTGTCTCATCCTCTCTGACTTCCGCTTGTGCCGCAGATCAAGCCTGCAGACACGGGTCAACATGTGGAGACTCATCGCTCATGATTCATTATTCTGGTAAACGTACCATTGCATAAGTCTCCGGTTTATTCCTATTCACCATATTCCCCAGCAAACATAACACTCATTGAGCAGGATATGATCACTGGTTCGTTTACAGATTCAAGCCTGTGAGAACGGTATCGCTCGCTTTGATTACCTGAGCTCCAAGACTGGAACGAAAGTGACCTAGTGCCCACTCATGGCCTGCTTGATTGAAGCTCGCTACAGCATCTTCATATACCGTAATATGAAAACCTTTATTATAAGCATCCACTGCTGTATGCAGTACGCAAATATCCGTACATACACCGATCAGTGCAATGTCTGTTATTCCACGTTCACGGAGCCGCAGCTCCAGATCTGTGCCGCAGAATGCGCTGTATCTTGTTTTATCCATCCACCGAATTTGTGATTCCCGTTCTTCCATGACCTGAGCCAGACGGCCGTATAGCTGTCTTCCTTCAGAATCCCTGATATTATGTGGCGGAAAAAGGGCAGTTTCCGGGTGATATGGATCACTCTCTTCATGCAAATCCACAGCCATAATAACATCATGCTTGTTATTGCAATAAGCTTCCGTTATTGCTGCAATCGTCTCATCAATCTCCACAGCAGGCTGGCCTACTGGCAACGAACCTGTCACAAAATCACGTGTAAAATCAATTACAATCAGTGCTTTCATCGTCCACACTCCCTTATGAGAATAGGTTGATACTGATTCAATCCATGATGTTCCGCTTGCGCATTACGTATAGATGGATAAACGAGGGACCAGCTCCGTGAAACGATAAAGCTGAGCCGGACGCTGTGAGTACTGATTGGAGCTTAGCAAATTGCCCTCCTCATCCCGAACCTCTTCTACAATGCCTTTGCGGCTGCGGGTCGAAGTGATCTTCCGAATAAAGTTCGGTTCTTCGAAGTCAGGTACTACACTCTGAATCACTTGGTATAACTCGCTTAGTGTAAAATCACGAGGCAGGAATTGTCGTGCAATTGTCGTCTCCAGCATTTGCTGCTGAATACGCTGGTACGCATCTTCTATAATCGTGCGGTGATCAAAGGCAAGCTCGAGCTCTTGCAAGGCTTCCTGAATCGTAAACAATCCAACATCCTCAGCATCATCTGCCGCCTGACGGTGTTCCAACATCCACTCTTCTACAAGTGCAAAAAATGCATGTGAGATAATCCATCCTCTGGGGTCACGCCCAGGTTGACTATATACATTTAAATACTCCAGATGCCCACCGTCGACACCTGTCTCCTCCATCAATTCGCGCTTTGCAGCACCATAGATGGATTCATTTTCCTGACAAAAACCACCTGGCAACGCCCATCTTCCTGCAAAAGGCCACCCTTTGCGTTTGATCAGCATCACCTTCAACTCCCGGATGGGGAGGGTCTTGGTTACCGTCTTGCGCTCCCGCTTGGTCAAGGTGAACATGACGATATCCGCGGGAACACCATCGGGCGTACGATATTTCTTGGAACTATAGGCACGTGCTGCCTGCTCATCGCTTTCAGCATTGAATTGTTCGTAGTTTTCGCTCATGGGCACCACCGACTATTCTCATTTTGATATTTTCATTATGACATAATAATATCTTTTGTCAACCTTGGGATTCTGTGCTTTGCGTTTTTACTCGCGCTATACGGAAGGTAGCTGTTGCCACGCACCCCAGCGTGCCAGATGCATCACGCACCTCGGATTGTGCCGTTACACTACGCCCAGCTTGATGCAAGATCGTTGACGTCACGATTAACTCCCCTTGCTTCATGGGTGCGAGAAAATGTACATTCAGATTGGTCGTCACACAACTGTCTACTTCCATTGCCGCTGTAGCCACCATACCCATCGCCTGATCCATCAGGGAGGTTAGCACACCGCCGTGAATAATTCCCATGGAATTGGTGTGATGTTCCTCAGCTGTCAGTGCAATCTGTACTTCTTTTCCGTTGCCTTTAATAAAACGACAACCGAGAAAACCCCAAAATCTCCCGTTTCCTTCTGCAACCATTTTGTCCAAGATACTCATTATTGATTTCCCCTTTAGTGCACTTTAAGTATAAAGCCATGATGTATGTTGTTGATGTGATTTTCCCAGCATTGGTTCTTTTCGTAGATGATCTAAAGTGCCTCGTTATTATATTAAGCCTGCTCTTACGGACCAGGTCTTATCCAGTAAAGTTGTGATGAACAGACCACCACACAAAATAACCCCACAATGTGGAGCTTGCCATACGAGCGTATCCTCCTAGTTGGAGGGCAAGTTCCTGATTAATAAAGCTACGTATGGTAAAGGTTAGGTACGAAAAACGCTTATAGGCATGATTAGAAGGCCAGATGCATAGGATCGATGTTTTCTTTACCAGATAGGTAAAACTCCGAAGCTTAACCTTTCGGAGATGAGCAAAAAAGGCGCGGACTGCGTCCGCACCCTTCCGTTTTTACCCGCAGCTGGTCGGAGGTGAATCCGTACCTGCCTCCACGTTCACTTTCTCGGAGACCGTATCCCGAATTACAGAGATCACAAGCTGGAGCAAATAATTGATATCACTTTGACTTTGCTGGAATTCCGTAACCAGTGGAATGCTGTCCAGCTCGTCCTGCAGATCTTCAATTTCTTGTTCAATTTTGCTGACCATCTCTGCATTTTTGAAGCTTTCAAAAGCAACGATCTCTTTTTGCTTTTTCTTGATCGTTGCAATTAATTGCTGGATGCGTTCATGATCACGAATTTTGGATTCCGCCTGTTGGAACTGTTTCACTTCCTCACTCGTTCCAAGCATCTCAGCCAATTCTTTGGCTTTTCCCATAATGTCGTCGCGTATGACCAGATTGCGCGTATCGTAGGTAGGCATTCCATAATGGTTATATTGCACTTCTTCCTGCGCCACTCGAAATCGCTCCATTCTATGAGATGATATAAGATGAAAACCTGGCTCCATATAAATTCAGACGATTGCTCCATGAGCGCTACGGTTACGGATCGTTCTTTTGATCGCTGTTGTCTCCAAATTTTCTTGATTATATTTTTCAAAGGTTTAAAATTCGGAGACAAAGGCGAACGCTTCGCTTCTACAGAATCGATTCCGTTCCCTTCGCTACTTGCGCTGTATGTCCAAACCTTTATATTAAGCCACCAAAATTCATCTTATTAGGTTTGTGTATTACTGATTGGCGGCTACTGGCTCTGAGAGCAGATTGCCCCGAATATAAAAAGTCATCGGATCGGTGATTTCCACTTGTACAAAAGTACCGATCAATTCTTTAGGTCCTTCAAAGTGTACCAGCTTGTTGCTGCGTGTACGCCCCGCCAGAACATTGGAATTCCGTTTACTTTCGCCTTCGACAAGCACTTCAACGACCTTGCCGCGCTGCTTTTCATTGCTGCTATGACTGTATGCGTTGATCGTCTCGTTCAAGCGTTTCAAACGTTCCTTCTTCACGTCCATCGGCACGTTATCCTCCATCACCGCAGCAGGTGTACCTTCACGCGGAGAGTAGATGAATGTATAGGCAAAGTCGTAGCCGACTTCCCTGACCAGTGATAACGTATCTTCAAACTGTTCATCCGTTTCGCCCGGAAAACCAACGATAATATCAGTGGTTAACACGACATCGGGGATTGCCGTTTTAATTTTGTCAGCGAGCTTCAAATAGTGTTCCCGACTGTACTTGCGGCTCATACGTTTTAGCACTTCCGTGCTACCGGACTGCACTGGTAGATGGATATGTTCCACCAGGTTCCCGCCCTTCGCAAGCACCTCAATCAGATGATCATCGAAGTCACGTGGATGACTCGTTGTAAACCGGACCCGCGGAATATCGATTTTGCGAATTTCATCCATCAGGTCGCCGAAGGTGTACTTCAGATCCGTAAAGTCTTTGCCATAGGCATTCACATTCTGACCGAGCAATGTAATTTCCTTAAAACCTTGTCTGGCTAGCTCACGAACTTCAGCAATGACGTCCTCTGGACGACGACTGCGCTCTTTTCCCCTGGTGAACGGAACAATGCAATATGTACAGAACTTGTCGCAACCATACATAATGTTCACCCAGCCGCGCATGCCCTCACGTTTTTTCGGCAGGTTCTCAATGATGTCGCCTTCCTTGGACCATACCTCAACAACCATTTCTTTACTGAACAGCGCTTCCTGAATCAGATGTGGCAGCCGATGCACGTTGTGCGTACCAAAAATCATATCCACAAAGCCATGCTTCTGCATAATCCGATTCACGACACCTTCTTCTTGTGACATACAGCCACATACACCCAGTAACAAGCCTGGACGCTCGGTTTTCAAGGTTTTCAGATGACCGAGCTCACCAAACACTTTATCTTCCGCATTTTCCCGAATTGCACACGTGTTTAACAGAATGATATCTGCTTCTTTGCGATCTTCGGTAGCCTGATATCCCATCGATTCAAGCAGTCCCTTGATGGTCTCCGAATCATGCTCGTTCATCTGGCATCCATACGTGTATACGATATAGTGTTTGCCTTTACCCACATTTTTCAGTTCATCGGGTACAGCCGTTTCGTATAGCACCTGGACGTCTTCCTTGCCCCGTTGTTTCTCCTGACGATGATTGGGTTCCGACTTGATATTAATCTCCCGGCCCCGTATTCTTATCTTTTTGCTGAATTCATCTTGCGAAATTACTTTGGCATCGGAGAAATCAAAATATTGGGAGTAATCCTTTTTTGAGTCTTTAGCCATTTCCTTCGGTCACTCCTTACAGCCTCTATTAATAAAAATTTCGTTATTTCATCTTGTTTCACGTGATTTGCACGCTTTATACATCAAAAGAGCATTACAGCAAATTATAACATGAATTGGGCTGTAGTTCCACATCCAAAGCCGCAGCCCCTTCGCCTATCCCGAAATCTGAAGCAGGTCTGCTAAGTAAGCCGAAAACATACAAAAACCTGAGCTTACCCTCAGGTCGAATGTAGCGACGCTGTGGATATACTCAGGTTTATACGATCATTCAAACCGCCAGGATCACGGCTGATGATGATTACCTGTAATTAGTCGATGATTTCTGCAGTATCGCCGTTACGAGCGCCTGCTGCGTTAGCTTCATCCGTATCAATATGCATGTCCAGTGCAAAAGAATCCGATACACGAGCCAGTACATTTTCCAGAACCAGACCACGATCTCCACCCAGACGAACTTTCAGCATTTGTTTGTCCTCAATGCCCCATTTGGCAGCATCAGACGTATGGAAATGGATGTGACGGGCAGCAACGATAACACCTTTATCAATCGTTACTTCACCAGCAGGTCCTTTAATTGTGATACCTGGGGTGCCTTCAATGCTTCCGGACTCACGTACAGGTGCCTTAACACCAATGGCGAAAGAGTCTGTCATCGAGATTTCAAGTTGTGTTTCCGGACGAACAGGTCCAAGAATACGCACTTTATCAAACTGTCCTTTCGAACCAATCACCGCTACGGTTTCATTAGCAGCATATTGCCCAGGTTGGGACAGAGGTTTAAACTCAGTCAATTCGTAGCCTTTGCCAAACAAAATTTCAACGTGCTCTTGAGATACATGAATGTGACGGGCAGATACGCCCACAGATACTGTTTTGCTCATTGTGAATTTCACTCCTTGTTTATCTATGGCCTGTAGCCAGGCTCTTAACAATCCTATGGTATTATACCCCTTTTTGAAGTGAAATGAAAACGAACTGCTGAAAATTCATGAAATACACTTATTTTTCAATCATGTATCCCCTACATTTGGTAATTCCATCTGAACATGGTCGAGTTCCGCTTCCATCACGTTTACTTCAGGCGACTCTTCAGGAATCAAGATTTTTATGATTTTACATGTTCTGTTTTCATATCGTTCTCCGGCAGATTTTCTCCTAAATAACTCATCGCATTCCCCCACATCCAACCACGAACCAGTGATTCATCGTAGTGCTTGAGGAGCGTATTTATCAGCTTTGGATACTGCCCGGTATGTTCAAGCTCATGGATATACGTAGATATTCCGTCAAAATCAGAACCCATCATCAGATGCCGCTCCCCACCCAGGGCGCAAACCTGCTCAATATGAGGCAACAGATCTTCGATATGGACTTCACCATCCTGTTTCACAAACCAGGGGACAAACGTCAATCCGATACGCCCTTTCCGGGCAATAATGGCTCGAATCTGATCATCCTTCAGATTTCGCACATGCGGGCAAACCGTATAACTGTTGGAATGCGAAGCGATAAACGGACGTTCGCTCAGATCGGCCAGTTCCCAAAAACCCTTTTCGGTGAGATGTGAAACATCCAGCAACATGCCGATTTGGTTACACAGGTGAACCAGTTCCCTGCCTTTTTCCGTCAGACCAGCCCCGCGTTTTTCGAGCACACCATCTGCTGCCCAATTGGCATAGTTCCAGGTAAGCCCAACGATCCTCACACCCATTTGATAACACAACTCAAGATAAAAGAGATTGCTCTCCAGTCCATCGACTCCTTCCAGTGTAAGCAGTCCCCAGGTTTTGCCCATCTGCCCCACCTGTGTGAGCTGTTCTCGCCATAATAGTGTATGTATGCCTTCAGAGCGATCGTTGCTTACCTGAACTCGCTTGCGGTAGATATCCAACTGTCCCATCACATGTTCAAACTTGCCTCTGCCCAGCACCTCGGGCAAATAAATCGCAAAGGCCTGTAAACCAAGGCCGCCCTCGCTCATGCGCTCCAGGTTCACATCCAGCTTTGGTGCATTTTCAAAAGGAAGGGCAGGGTCCATCAGCATTTTACTTAAGGCATCACAATGAAAATCGGCTATTCGCCAGTTGTGCATCACAATCTCTCCTTCTACACGTTATATTATGCAATAAAACGCAAAAAAACCTGTCTACTTCGTAAACAGGTTCAATGCATAAGTGCATGTATTATCTGGGCTCCACAATCAGCTTAATGGCCGTTCGGTCCTCGCCGTCGATCACAATGTCTGTAAAAGCTGGAATACAAATCAAGTCAACTCCGCTTGGTGCTACAAATCCCCGGGCTATCGCTACCGCTTTAATGGCTTGGTTCAGTGCTCCCGCTCCGATTGCCTGCAGTTCAGCATTTCCACGTTCACGAAGAACACCTGCAAGAGCGCCGGCTACGGAATTGGGATTGGACTTTGCTGAAACTTTTAATACTTCCATGGTAAGTACCTCCCTGGGAATGTTGAATGTTTGTTTCCACTTACTAGATGTTATTCGCGGGAGGCAAAAAAATTCCTTCTTTTTAGAGGGGTTTCCCATCAAAATGGGACAATACCCCTATTCCATGCGCCACTCGTCCTCCATCAGACGAATCTTCTCAATGCGTGTTGCAGCACCTGTGGCTTCATCAATCTCCACAAATACACCGTGGAAATGCCACTTGCCATCATCAACAACAAATCGTACTGGAAGCTGAGTGTAGAACTTGCGAAGCACCGCTTCACGCTCCATGCCCAATATGCCGTCACGCGGTCCTACCATGCCAGCATCGGTTAAATAAGCTGTTCCTCCAGGCAAAATACGATCATCGTTGCTTTGCACATGTGTATGTGTACCTACGACCAGCGATGCACGCCCATCCAGATGCCAGCCCATGGCAATCTTCTCTGACGTTGCTTCAGCATGCATATCGACCAGAATGCATTTATGGTCTTGACGCAGCTCGTCCACAATTTCATCGGCAACGCGAAACGGACAATCCAAAGCAGGCAGGAACGTCCGTCCTTGCAGATTGACAATGGCCAGCTCCTTGCCTTCACCTTTGACTACCGTGTATCCTCGGCCTGGTGTTCCTGGTGGAAAGTTCGCAGGACGAATCATGCGTGGTTCATCATCTATAAAATCAAATATGTCTTTATTATCCCAGGTATGGTTACCAAGGGTGATCCCATGTACACCCCAGTTGAAAAATTCATTCGCTATTGCGCCAGTAATTCCTCGGCCTGCTGCTGCATTTTCTCCATTTACAATGACCACATGTGGCTTATACTTCGTTTTCAGGTAGGGAAGGTTTTCCTTTAATGCCTTGCGCCCCACGTTACCCACAATATCACCAATAAACAAAACTTTCATTGTTACTGCCTCCTTAATCCCTACCAAGCGCAGCCTTCTTCAAAGCATCCAAAGCTTCGCAGGACCTCTATCACATGTTCAAGATGTGTTTGTTTGTTATAAAAATACCTTTATTCAGGCTATCAACAGGAAAAGTGGCCCGCTACTGCGGCCACTTTTCCGTAATACTCTATTTTGCGTATTCAACCGCACGGGTTTCCCGGATGACGGTGACCTTAATGTGACCCGGATAATCGAGTTCGTTCTCGATCATCTTCGTGATGTCACGTGCGAGGCGGAATGCTTCTGCATCGTCGATTTTCTCAGGCTGTACCATAACGCGAACTTCGCGTCCTGCCTGAATGGCGTACGATTTCTCGACACCTTCGAACGACTCTGAAATCTCTTCCAGCTTCTCCAGTCGTTTGATATACGTTTCCAGCGTTTCGCGGCGTGCGCCTGGTCTTGCTGCGGAGAGCGCATCTGCTGCGCCGACCAACATCGCAATAACCGAAGTCGCTTCGCAATCCCCGTGATGGGACGCGATACTGTTGATTACAACCGGATGTTCTTTGTATTTCTTCGCCAGTTCCACGCCGATTTCGACGTGTGATCCTTCCACTTCGTGATCCAGCGCTTTACCAATGTCATGCAATAGACCTGCACGTCTTGCCAGGGTTACGTCTTCTCCGAGTTCGCCAGCCATCAATCCAGCCAGATAAGCGACTTCCATCGAATGTTTCAAGACGTTTTGACCATAGCTTGTACGGAACTTCAACCGGCCCAGAATTTTAATCAAGTCCGGATGCAGACCATGCACGCCCACTTCAAAGGTAGCTTGCTCACCGTATTCACGGATACGCTCGTCCACTTCTTTGCGGGATTTCTCCACCATCTCTTCAATCCGTGCCGGGTGAATACGTCCATCAGCCACCAATTTCTCGAGGGCAGTACGGGCGATTTCACGGCGAATCGGGTCAAAGCCCGACAGAATAACAGCTTCTGGCGTATCATCGATAATGAGGTCAATCCCAGTAAGGGTTTCAAGCGCACGGATGTTACGTCCTTCACGACCGATAATCCGGCCTTTCATTTCTTCATTTGGCAAAGTAACAACGGATACGGTTGTCTCCGCCACGTGATCAGCCGCACAGCGTTGGATGGCGAGTGTAATAATCTCGCGGGACTTTTTGTCCGCTTCTTCCTTCGCTTGCTGTTCAATGTCCTTAATCATTTGAGCCGTCTCATGACGAACTTCCTGTTCTACGTTGGACAGTATGATACTGCGTGCGTCTTCCATGGTGAGGTTGGATATGCGCTCCAGCTCCGTCACCTGGTTTTTGTAGATCATCTCGATCTGCTGCTGTGTCTCATCAATTCGTTTCTCTTTGTTAGCCACTTGCTCTTCTTTACGTTCGAGTGATTCCAATTTTTTATCCAGCGACTCTTCTTTTTGCAACAATCGTCTTTCTTGTCGTTGAATTTCGTTCCGACGTTCACGAGTGTCTTTTTCAGCTTCGGCGCGAATGCGATGAATCTCGTCCTTCGCTTCCAGCACCGTTTCTTTCTTCAGTGCCTCTGCCTCTTTCTTCGCGTTCTCCACGATTTGCACGGCAGCTTGTTCCGCACTGGAGATTTTAGCCTCTGCAAGAGATTTGCGAATAAAATACCCTACTCCGAACCCAATAACGAGCGCGGCCACAACGAGAACGATCGTGATTACGATGTCCATACTGTTCACCTCCTCGTTGGTTCCTCCAAGGCACTCCTTGGGTCAATTTGTTGTTTTCAAGCCTTACATATGTTTGGGAATAACGAATACTCACGGCGATCCCCCGCCGATTTTCATTTCACATGTACATGCTTCCATGTACTATTCACCGTTTCCAGCGAACCCATAATCATGAATGGTTTAAATCTTTAAAAACAGAAACCGCTTTTTTGGAAGGAAAAAGGGTTGTCCATTTCTTACAGACTCATGTCCATTTTAGTATTTGACGAAAGAAATTGTCAAGAGAATGCAGTATAGTGAGTCCTCTCTGCTAATCCCATAACAACGCTTCGTCTTCTTCGGGGTCCCCCGCCTCATCTTCTTCAATTAAACAATTCACGACCCGGCGCACCATATCCATGGAAAAACCCCGCCGCATCAAGAAGGGAAGCGTTTTACGTTTCTTCTCCTTGATGTCTCCTTTGACCTGATTCCACTTTTTGCGTCCAGCGGTTAAAGCCGTCTCAAATTCCGCATCCGCACTTATACCTTCCAGCGCTTCCGCAATAAGTTCATTGGCAATGCCCTTCTGACGCAGCTCTTGCCTTATCCACAGTTTTCCCTTCCGCTGGCCCTCCATACGCTGCCTGGTCCATTCCTTCGCGAACTGTTCATCATCAACCAAATCCTCCCTCTCAAGCCGGTCCAGTGCCTCTTCAATCAAGGGTGCAGCAAACTCTTTCTGACGAAGCTTCTGACTTAATTCATGGCGTGTGCGTGGTTTATGCTCCAGATATCGCAAAGACTGCACATACGTCCGTTGTCGCTCGTCAGCTACAATGATATCTTCCAAGTCCTTCTTCATAAACGTATTGCCTCGGGTCATCCGATATTTAATCATCACATCTTCAAGAACCGTGATTGAGTGTAAACCAAAAGTAATTCGGTAACGAGCTTCCCTGCTCTTTGTACGTTCAACCCGTGAGATGGTAAGTTCTTCGTTATCCGGGAATTGTGAGATTCCTTCAAGCTCTGCTTCTTCATATAAATCCTCATCATGTTGATCCATTCAGCTCTCCCCTTCCACATCGTTTTGTGCTGAACTGCATGATCTGTCTTAAAGCACACAGCAAAACAAAGACTTCTTCAAATAAACATAGCACATCTTCCTTGAGACAACGCAGCGTCACTAAAGCACGCTTAACGTATCCACAAATGACATCCAGCTAATATAAAAGGCCGGAAACAGTGTCCGGCCTCTCACTAACAATAAGCGTGCCAACAGCCCCTGTCCATTCGGACAGAGGCTGTTGGACGCGCGAGTACACACCCAGTCACTTTAGCATCTAAATCAAGCCAGGCTCAATTAAACAAGCTTCGGAGGCCAGAGGGTTACTCGTTAATTTCAAATAATTCTTGTTCTTCTGCCGCTTCTTTTTGTTGATCTTCAGTCGTTGGCGCAGGAACAGCAGTTGTCAGGTTGCTGGCTTCACGAATTTTTTGTTCAATGATTTCAGCAATCTCTTTATGCTCTTTCATGAACTGCTTCGCGTTCTCACGGCCTTGGCCTAAACGCTCGCCTTCGTAAGAATACCATGCACCACTTTTGTTAACGATATCCAGCTCTGTACCAATGTCAATGATACTGCCTTCTCTCGAAATGCCTTCACCGTACATGATATCTACTTCCGCTTGTTTAAACGGAGGTGCTACTTTGTTTTTCACGACTTTAATACGCGTACGGTTACCAATCATGTCATTTCCTGATTTGATACTCTCAATACGACGCACATCCAGACGTACCGTGGAATAAAATTTCAGAGCACGGCCACCTGGTGTCGTCTCTGGGTTACCAAACATTACACCGACTTTTTCACGAAGTTGGTTGATAAAGATTGCAATTGTTTTGGATTTGCTGATTGCACCAGACAACTTACGTAGCGCCTGAGACATCAAACGCGCTTGCAAACCGACATGGGAATCACCCATTTCACCTTCGATTTCTGCTTTTGGTACCAGTGCAGCCACAGAGTCAATAACGACAATATCCACAGCGCCACTACGTACAAGAGCTTCTGCAATTTCAAGACCTTGCTCACCCGTATCTGGCTGAGACAAAAGCAATTCATCAATGTTAACCCCAAGTTTACTTGCATATTGTGGGTCAAGAGCATGCTCGGCATCAATAAATGCAGCTTGTCCACCCACTCGTTGTACTTCAGCAATCGCATGCAATGCTACGGTTGTTTTACCAGAGGATTCCGGTCCATATATTTCAACAATACGGCCTTTAGGCAAGCCGCCTGTTCCTAATGCAATATCCAAAGCCAAGGAACCGCTGGGTATAATTTCCACATTCATGTGAGTCGACTCACCCAGTTTCATGATGGATCCTTTACCAAATTGCTTCTCTATTTGACGGAGCGCCATATCAAGCGCGGCACGACGGTCTGACAATAAGCTCACACCCTTTACTGTTTATAAGATAATGATACCTTGTTTTTACACGTTTGCCAAGCTTTTTTTCGAACATACATTCGTTTTTTTTGTGAAGGCCGAGGCGCCTCTTCCTCAGGGAAACTTTCCATTAAACAGAAAAAAGAACCGTAAACAAGGCTCTAAAGCCTGATTCTACGGTTCTTCCGTCTTCTTTAAGTATACTTGCTTCCACCTGCAAATGCAATCCGAGGTGCTTAGTCCATTTCCACAAGTTTACGCCACAAACGGTAGAGAATCGCTTTTGCTGAACGGATGCGAACCGTCTCCCGATTTCCATTAATACGCAGTTCATGAACTTCTGTTTCTTTTCCACGTTCAGCCAACGCAATAAAAACAAGTCCTGGCGGTTTCCGTTCCGAATAACCAGGCCCAGCGACACCTGTAACAGACAGACCGAAATCTGCATCCCCGATCATGCGGATCTGCTCTGCAAGCACTTTGGCAACTTCCGGGCTTACTGCACCAGGTGCATCTTCACCTTCCAGATAGTCATGCGGGACATTGAGCAACTTTTCCTTGATCTCATTGGAATAACAAACAATTCCGCCCTTAAGCATGGATGCACTGCCAGGAATGGAAGTCAGACTCTGCATGACAAGCCCTCCTGTGCAGCTCTCCGCCGCGCTAAGAGACAAACCCATATCAGACATCATCGTTACAATAGTGTACTCTATAGGCACATCCTCGTTCGCGTAGAGATGTTCTGGCAATCGTTCCCGAATCTGAACTTCCATGGCATCCAGCTTCAGCTTGGCCTCACTTTCACTCGGAGCCTTGGTCGATACCCGTACTGTAACTTCTCCCTCACTTGCATAGGGGGCAATCGTAGGGTCCGTCTGTGCATCTATAAGATCAAGGAGTCGGTCTTCCAATGCTGATTCGCCAATCCCTGCAAACTTCAACATTTTCGAATAGATCGGCATTTCTTTTGTAAGTACATGCTGGAACAACCATGGTTTGACTTCCTGTTCGAACATGGGAATGAGCTCTTTTGGTGGACCAGGCATTACCACATAATGTTTGCCATTGTCAGATATCGCATTTCCTGCTGCAAGACCTGTTTCGTTTGCCAGCGGTGTCCCGCCCTCTATTACAATCGCCTGACGACGATTATTTTCTGTCATGTCCACATTGCGGTCTCGGAAGAAGCTCTCAATTTTGTCCATGGCCATTCGATCTATATGCAGCTTCCGATTCAAAACCTCCGCGATTGCATCCTTGGTCAGATCATCCTGTGTAGGACCGATGCCCCCGGAAAATAAAATGACGTCTGCACGTCCTTGAGCGATGCGAATGGCTTCACTAAGTCGATTCAGATTATCACCAACCACCGTTTGGAAATATACATCAATCCCGATCGCAGCCAACTCACGGGATAGATATCTGGCATTGGTATTCACAATTTGTCCAAGTAGCAGCTCTGTGCCAACTGCAATGATTTCTGCCTTCATTCAACATCCTCCTGTACATGGTGAGTGATCAAAGGGCAATAGGATGGTTTCCTATTGCCCTTTGTGCAAATGATTCCTTCATGATTACCCTTTTTACATCAAACAGTTACGCTTTTGATATATGCAACAAACTTTTGTTTTTGATAAAGTAATCAATGCCTGACCAGATGGTAATAATTGCTGCAGCCCAAACGGCGATAACGTCTACGTGAACACCCGTGAATGAGAACGGGAAATTATTCAGTAATAGCAGCACAATAGCTACAATTTGCACGACAGTCTTCAACTTGCCCCAGGCACTTGCTGCGACAACCGACCCATCTAATAGTGCAATTTGACGCAATCCGGTAACCGCAAACTCACGACTTATAATTACGACAGCAATCCAGGAATCCAGCTTGCCCATTTCCACAAGTGAAATCAGCACCGCCGTAACCAACAACTTGTCAGCCAGCGGATCAAGCAATTTCCCCAGGTTGGTGACCATATTATTTTTCCGAGCCAGATACCCATCAATTCCATCTGTGCTGGCTGCAATGATAAAAATAACAGCAGCAATCAATTGATTATATGGAAGCGAGAAGCTTCCCAATTGCAACGGTTCTGGATAAAACGGAAAATCAACGAGCAGGAACACCATTAAAAAAGGGATTAAGCAAATTCGTGCAAGCGTAATCCGGTTGGGTAAATTCACAAGACGCCCTCCCTCTTATCCTCCAATACTCCAAACATTCATCTTAATCCCGTATTCATCATCCGGAACATGAATTTACAGTTTTTGCCGTCAATCAGCACTACAGTGCTCTCACTATGTAAAAACGCAAAAAATAAAGTCAACCGCTCAAACGCAAAACCCGTTTAAAACGTTCCGGTGACTTCCAGAAGATGTACTGCTTTTCACAAAGTCAGCAAACGATGATGACTGGGCTTTGATGCTTATCTGCCAGCAATGCACACTTAGTATAATATACGCCAATTGCAGTGTCAAAAAACAAGCTTAGCTACAAAAAGCCATATTACTTGAAATTTGTATATTGCAAATCCAGTGGCAAATTCGCACCGTTTAACAGCTGCATGACTGCTTGCAAATCATTTTTACTTTTACCTGTTACCCGGAGCTGATCTCCCTGAATCTGACTTTTTACTTTCATCTTGGAGTCGCGAATCAAAATATTGATTTTTTTGGCGATATCCTGATCAATCCCCTGTTTGAAATTCAAACGCTGGCGGACTGTACCTGAAGAAGCCGGCTCTACTTTTGCATAATCAATGTTTTTTAAAGGTAAGCCCCGCTTAGCCATTTTGGATTGCAGTACGTCAATGACAGCCTTGAGTTTGGTCTCATCATCAGATACGATCGTTAACGCATCCTTATCCAGTTTCAGACTGCTCTTGCTGCCCTTGAAGTCATAACGCGTGCCAATTTCCTTTTCCGTTTGTGTAACGGCATTTGTCAGTTCTTGCAAGTCCATTTTGGACACGATATCAAATGAATTTTCTGAACTCAAAACCAGTCACCCTTTCAGTTAATCGTATGTACTGTAACATTATAGAGGATACATCAAGCAAAAGTCTAATTTTACGAGGTATTTCAAAATAAAAAAGCATTTTTGGCGCCACTCCAAGTGGTTGCCAAAAATGCTCGTCATACAACTGCCTTTCTAATAACGGCTGCGATTGGGTTGTCTAAACATATCGAGCACACCCAGAAGGATATGCGCAAGCCCAAAGCCCAAAATTCCGTAACCCCAGGCAGATGGGGTCAAGTAATAACCCAGGAGGCTGACAATGATCCCTAAACCTGTTACGATCCAGCTGACTGTCACAGCCATCCACCTCACTTCACCAAAAGTTGACTGCAAGTTAAGACAAAATTATTGTCTCCCACAGTCGACTTGGTTATTCGCCGCCAGTGGTGGAGCCGTCGGCTGCTCCTTCTGTGCTATTATCAGTATTGCCTTCAAGTCCAGTGGAAGTAGCAGTACTTCCTGTGTCATCCCCAAGTTTTAAACGGATTCGGTTCGTCGCCTTACCATCTGTTACGACCTGACCACCAACCTCAATGGTGGTCGCTGCAGCGTAACCGGACTTAATGTACATTCCTGTACTGTCCAATTCAAACGTATAGCTGTCACCGTCAGCGGTATTGCCATACTCCAACTTCTCTCCGCTAGAGTTTTCGCCTTTATATACTTCCAGCCAGCTATTTCCTGTTGCTTTAATCGTAACCGTTACAGGCTTACCCGCACTGCCGTTCACTTTAAAGTTCGTAATGTTGCCTGATTTTCCGTCTTCAGCGACGGTTACAACAGATGACGGGTTATCCGTCGGGTTCTCTTCATTCTCATCCGGCGTTCCTCCGTCCGTTTGTCCGTCGGTTTGTCCGTCTGTTTGCCCATCTGTCTGTCCTTCTGTAGTTCCCCCACCGTTACCGCCGGCCTTACCTTCATCGGTTTGCCCGCTGTCTGATTCATCAGCTGGAGGATTAGAAGCCTGGCCATTATCTACAGGCTTATCCGGTTTATCCTGAGGTTGCTGCTGGCTGTCTGTAATCTTGGTCTCATCCAGCCCTTGTGTATCCGAATCATCCTTGTTCATCACTACATACACATACAACAGCACAAGAATTAAAACCGGAAATGTCCACATCAGTGCAACGGACATCCAACGGTTACTGCGTTCAACCGGACGACTTGAACGCTTCTGAATAACCGGTTCCATTGTTGCTTCCGTTTCTTCTGCAGGTACATCTTTCTTATGTCCCTCCAGCAGCTCATCAGGATTCAGTCCCACCGTTTCCGCATAGGTTTTGATGAAAGCACGCACATAGAAGCTGCCAGGCAGCACTTTGTAGTCTCCTGCTTCTATGGCCTCCAAATACCTCTTGCGAATTTTAGTCATTTCCTGTACATCGTCAAGACTCATCCCTTTTTGCAGCCGGGCCTCTCTTAACTGCTGACCCAGTTCAGACATGCCATCTCCTCCTTATGTTTATCTCTTAAGTTGTTGCTTATCTATTCCATGATTCCGTACGGAGCATTACAGTTCGTCGGTGTAGCTACCCGTAAACGTATCATAAATAATTTCTTCATTTGGATTGTTGCGAAGTTCGATAATAATGTCAAAGTCGTTAAAATCATATTCGGACTCCTGGACAAAAATATCCGGATGTTCAATGACTTTGGTACTAGGCATCGTCATAATATCCTGTAACAGATTATAATGCCGTTCACTTGAACGAATGGTACTAACAATTCCATCAATGATAAACACATTGTTTGGGTTCAATTCGTCCTCGGATAGTTGGCTCCTAATGGTCTGACGAAGTAGTGTGGAAGAAACAAATGTCCAGCGTTTCATCGCACATACGCTACCCGCAATAATGGATTCCGTTTTGCCGACACGCGGCATTCCCCGCAATCCGATTACCTGATTGCCTTCCCTTTTAAATACTTCACCCAAAAAGTCCACAAGTAACCCAAGTTCGTCCCGTGTAAAACGGAATGTCTTGCGGTCGTCCGAATCACGGTCAATATAGCGACCATGCCGAACAGCCAAAATATCTACCAGTTTTGGTTGGCGCAAAGCAGACACGGTTATGCTGTTCACTTTGCCGAGCATTTCACCCAGCAGACGGATCTTCTCATCATCATCCGATTCCAGCAGCATTCCCCGGGTTTTGCCCTCAACACCGTTAATGGTCAATATATTCACTTCAAGCATCCCCAGCATAGAGGCAATATCCCCTAACAGACCGGGTCTGTTCTTATGTATTTTATATTCCATATACCATTGTTTAGATTCCATTTCAACACCCCGTAAAGCATTATTCCACATTATTCGACAGCAACAGAACGCATCCACTGGACGTCAATCTGAGACATCTTCTAAAAATGGGTCACGTTAATGATATATAAAATGAAAATGAATTACAAGAACAGCTCTGTAATCCGTTTGTAATCATTAGAGAAAAGCCCCCTTGCGGGAGCTTTCCATCTGAAACTCTTATGCGTTTTGTTTGGCCAATTTGACCATCAGGCACGCAATCGTACGACGCTCATCTGCATCGCCGACATCCCATAATTCTTTCAATGCCCGGTTGGAATGGTTCGCCGGATCGACTTTCTCATCCAGGAAGTCACCGATTTCGTATGCAAGTTTGTTGATGGTTTCTTCATTCATCCCCATCTTTTCTGCTTGCTTTACGCGGTCACCCAAAAACTTCTTCCATGTGTCAAAACTTGAGAGCACTGTTTTTTCTGTTGACATGATAAATCCTCCTTAGCTGACGCATGAGATTTAAAATCAACAGTTGTAATATGTGCTTTCTGGACATTTTATATACGAGCAATTTTGAAGTAATTGACGATTAACTGTAACCAAAATTTATTAAGTGAGCCAACCACCATTTGGGCTTATGATCTGGCCATTAATGTACCCGGACTCGGGCAGTGCAAGAAAGTAAACCAGTGAAGATATTTCATCAGGCTGGGCTAGTCTTCCTGCCGGAATTTCCTCTTCCAGCATTTTTAGTTCACTTTGATCCAAATGGTTCAACATGGACGTCTGGACTGCACCGGGAGCAACAGCATTTACCGTTACACCAGACGGAGCCAGCTCTTTGGCAAGAGCTTTGGTGAATGCATTTACACCGCCCTTGGTCGTAGAGTACAGCACTTCACAGGAAGCACCAGACAACCCCCAGATTGATGAAACATTAATGATTCGACCGTATCTTTGGGAGATCATGTGTGGCATCATTTCCTGTGTACACATGAACATGCCTTTCAGGTTGATCGCCATCACTTCATCCCAAATTTCTTCCGTAACATCAGACAGCATCCCATAATGTGAAATTCCCGCATTGTTTACCAGAATATCCGGCATGAGCTCATGGGATTCCAGCTTCTCACGCATACGTTCAATTTGTTCCCGACTGCGCAGATCAGCGGACACCGTCATCACTTTACCGCTGCCTTGTTCCATGCATCTTCTCGCTGCCTCATTGGCTGCTTCATGCGATTTCATATAGTGGATGACTACATTCATGCCTACCTTCGCAAAGCGCTCAGCAATGGCTGCTCCAATGCCTCCACTCGCGCCCGTCACAAGTACTGTCATTTCCCCAATTGGCTTCAATTGTCCCGTTCCCCTCTCCATATCAAGGACTCACGACAAGCGATATTGCCAGCTGATCCCAGCGAATATGCTCTTTTAATCTGCGATTTACTTCTTCCAGTGTAAGCGACTCGTACAACGGGAGCATGTTGAAAAAATCACCACCACGGAATTGTTGACGTGTGAATTCATGCGCAATATTTTCCGGAGAATTGAGCATACGCAAGTATCCACCTATTTTCTTTTTGCGTGCGCGCTCAAAGTCAGTTACATCAAATCCTTTTTCGACCATAGCATCCACTTCTTCTCGGATGCGGGCAAGTAATTGATCCGGGTCTTTGGTGTCGCCGCCAATTGCAGAAAAAGCATATTGAGGCGAACTATTATACTCATGTCCAAAGCTGTCCGAAATCAGATCTTCATCATACAGTTTTTGAAACAACGGGGTACTGGAACCAAATAGCAAGTCCATCATTAGCTTGGTTGTTATATCCCGGCGTAACAGGTCTTCTCCGGTAAGTCCCACATCCGTTTCTTTGAAACCAAACAGACATTTTGGAAGGGAAACTGCCAACTTTGCTTCACGTCTGGCTTCTCCCACTTGCTCGGGTTCCGGTTCAAATATCCGCTTGATTTGCCCTTGAGGCTCATAATTTTTCTTCGCCTGGTTCAAACGAACCATATCCATGATTTCCTGCGGATCTACTCCTCCCACGACGAACAGAAGCATGTTGCTCGGATGATAAAAAGAGTTATAGCACGAATACAACGTTTCTTTGGTAATGGTGCCAATGGATTCAACAGTACCAGCGATATCAATGTGCACTGGATGTTTCTGATACATCGCTTCGATCAGACCAAAGTAAACACGCCAATCCGGATTATCAGCATACATATTAATTTCCTGAGCAATAATCCCTTTTTCCTTTTCCACATTCTGATCTGTGAAGTACGGATTTTGCACAAAGTCAACTAATGTTTGTATATTTTCATTCACAAATTCCGTTGCTGAAAACAAATAAACGGTCTGATCAAAACTGGTAAATGCATTGGCAGATGCACCATGAGAAGCAAACGTGGCGAATATATCGCCTGTCGGTTCTTCAAACATTTTGTGTTCCAGGAAATGGGCAATACCGTCGGGAACCTTAACTTCTTCCTGCCCTTCAACCTGAAAATGATTATCGACTGATCCGTATTTGGTTGCAAATGTAGCATATGTTTTCTGGAATCCCGGTTTTGGCAAAATATAAACATGCAGCCCGTTATCCATCACTTCATAATACAGCGTTTCTTGCAAACGATCGTATTTTATGCTCTCCACCGATTATTCCTCCTTCTCGTCACGCAAGAAATAAATCGTATCCAGACGGAATTGTTCTGCCGCCTCACGAACATTTTCTTTGCTGATTTGTTCAACCTGAGCCAGCAGTTCTTCGGCCGTCCGCTCTTTGCCAGATAACTGTCGGTTAAAATCATAAGCGATCATCTCAAATGCAGAATCCTGCATTTCCTTAAGCAAATTACGAATCATCGCTTTGGTCTGGGACATCTCAAGATCACTGATCGTGCCATTTTTCATTTCATCCAGCTGCTGCTTGATGATCTTGACGGCTTTTTCGTAATTAGGAATTTCAATACCGGATTGGATGGTCGCAATTCCCTTGTGGCCGTCATAACGTGAGGAAGCGTAATACGCCAGACTTTCTTTCTCACGAACATTAACAAATAGCTTCGAATGAGGATATCCCCCAAGAATACCGTTATACATTAGTGCAGCCGCATATTGCGGGTCGCCATAAGTGATCGACGTACGCAATCCCATGTTAAGCTTACCCTGGCTAACATTCAAACGTTCCACGACTGTTTCCACTTCTTTGTCTCCGCGAATGGCTTTCTGGGTCTGATAATTGACAGCAGAAACACGATCCACATCAAAATAGCGTTGAACCAGATCTTCTACCTCTTCCAGTGTGGTGTCACCCACCACATACAGGTCCATACTCGCCTGCTGCAACCACTCCTGATACGAAGCTGTCAGTGTATCTGGTTCAATACTTGGTAATTCCTTGCGCTCACCCAATGGGTGTAAGCGGTAAGGTTCGCTTTTGCACATTTCCTCAATACTGCGTTCGGCTGCATAGCGCATTTTATCATTTACGACGGATTCAAGCTTTTTGCGGACAGTTTCCCGCTCAGCTTGTACATAAGACGTCCGGAAATGTCCATCCTCCTGTGCAGGACGTGTCAGCACTTCTCCCAAAAAGGCAAAAGAGCGATCCAATAATTGCTCGTCCCCGCCAACAAACGAATCATTGATGGTATCCATACGGAACTGAACGATTTGGTAATCACCGCGCTTATAGACATCAAAACCAAAACCCGCCCCATACAAATGTTCCAGTTGTTCTCGAAATTGTGTTGTTTCCGGATACGATTCGGTCCCACGTCGAAGCACAAAAGGCGTTAAGGCTACTTTGGTAACCGTATCTTCCTGCAGGGGAACCCCTGCGTAAAGTGATATTGCAAATGTCTTAAAGCGTTTCGTAGGAAGAACATGTATGCGGAACTCTTTTCGGCTGCCTCGTTCGAATCCTGATGTATTCAAAAGTCAAAACCCCTTTACGGCGTCATTTATCATGCGATAATGGTGAAGCTTAAACGTAACAACCATTTTAACCCAATCAAAAGGCAAGAAGCAACCAAAGTCACGCCTTCTGGTTGCTTCCAAGATCATCACATACAGAATATATGCTGCCCGATTGTTTTTACCTGAGGACGTGTCCAGATCCATTTGGATGTTGCAGTCTTCGGATTAAAATAATAGAGGCAACCACCGGATGGGTCCCAACCATTCATTGCCTGTTCAACTGCTTTTTTGGCCTGTGCATTTGGCTCCAAATAGATCTGGCCGTCTGCAACAGCTGTAAATGCACCGGGCTGGAAGATAACGCCTGAAGGTGTATTGGGGAAACTTGGCGATTTAACGCGATTCAGAATAACTGCAGCAACTGCCACTTGGCCTTCAAATGGTTCTCCGCGAGATTCACCATATACGGCATTGGCCATAATTTTGATTTCGTTCTCAGACAAACCCATAGAATTCGCTGAACCCATGTTATCTTGCTCTTTGTCTGCAGTATTGTTATTGTCACCGCTATCTCCTGAAGCCTGATCCTTGTGCAACGGTGTTTCTGTTGGCGACCACTGTTTGGAAGCATTGTACAGTTTCAGCTTGGTTTTGGCTCCAACCACTCCATCTACCTTCATGCCAAATTCAGATTGAAACCATTTTACCGATTTCAGTGTGCTGCTGCCGAAATTGCTATCGATTTTACCATTGTAAAATCCCAAGTACTTCAGCCGTCCTTGCAACTCATATACATCCTGACCGTAACTTCCGTATTTCACAGCGTTGGTACTAAACGTGGGCAGGGACTTTTCCTCAACCTGCGGGGTATTCTGGTTCGGACTTTCAGTTGCTGTATTTCCAGGAAGCAAATAACGAATTCCCAATGCGGACATCAGCAAAATAGCAGTGAAAAGCCATATGTTTATTTTTCGCATCGACTGTGCTCTACCTTTCTCTTGTGGGATTAACAGAATCGCTAACGTTATTATGACAAGCACGCTTCGTTCCTATGCACCAAATCAGCCGATCATTGGACATCATGGTAAAACTTCAGTCCTCTGGCATGCAAAAAAAGCCCTCAACCAATATGGTTGAGGGCTCAATCTTGTGCATATACATGTGTATTAAGAGCTTATTTTGTTCTGCTGATACTGCTCCAAGGAAACCAGTACCTCCCTAGGTTTGCTGCCCTCGTAAGGACCAATCACGCCTCTGGCTTCCATAGAGTCAATCAGACGCGCTGCACGTGTATAACCGACTCGCATTCGACGTTGAAGCAGAGAAACCGAAGCTTGTTTGGCCTCCAAAATAATCTGTACCGCCTGTTCATATAACTCATCCTGTACTTCATCTGCCGCTTGAATGGAATCATCCACCTCAGGCACGATGGATTCGTCATACTGTGCTTCCCCTTGTCCACGCACATAATTTACAATATTTTCAACTTCCTCATCACTCATGAAAGCTCCCTGAACACGAACAGGTTTCGAAGCTCCCATTGGCATGAACAACATATCCCCACGACCCAACAGTTTCTCGGCCCCACCCATATCCAGAATGGTTCGAGAATCGACTTGTGATGATACGCCGAAGGCAATTCGGGAAGGAATATTAGCTTTAATTACGCCGGTAATAACGTCCACCGAAGGGCGCTGTGTGGCAATGATCAGATGGATGCCGGCTGCACGCGCCATCTGAGCCAAACGAGCGATGGCATCTTCCACATCACCTGCCGCGACCATCATAAGATCGGCCAACTCGTCCACGATAACAACGATATAAGGCAAAAGCGCCGCTGGGTTATCTTTCATCAAGTTGTTGTAACCTTCCACATTACGTGTACCCGATTTGGAGAACAACTCATATCTTTTCTCCATCTCAACAACGATCTTTTTGAGAGCCAACGAAGCTCTTTTGGGATCAGTTACGACAGGTGCCATCAGATGCGGAATCCCATTATATACGTTAAGTTCGACCATTTTGGGATCGACCATCAGGAATTTCACTTCATCCGGCTTCGCTTTGTAAAGGATGCTGGTAATAATACCGTTGATACAAACGGATTTACCTGAACCCGTAGCACCAGCTACCAGCAAATGGGGCATACGAGCCAAATTACCGATGATCGTCTGCCCAGAGATATCTCGTCCAAATGCAATGGTTACTTTGGACTCCGCATCCTGGAATGTGGCCGTCTCCATGACTTCCCGCATTGTTACAACGGACACCTC
Organism: Paenibacillus sp. JNUCC-31; assembly: GCF_014844075.1. NCBI lineage: Bacteria > Bacillati > Bacillota > Bacilli > Caryophanales > Paenibacillaceae > Paenibacillus > Paenibacillus sp. JNUCC31. The sequence goes on along the minus strand of NZ_CP062165.1, from coordinate 6,221,149 downwards.
TCCATTGGGCACTTCGATACCGATAGCAGATTTACCAGGAATCGGCGCTTCCATCCGAATATCTTTTGCCGCCAAGGCTAATGCAATATCGTCTGTCAAACTTACGATCCTGCTAACCTTCACACCAATATCAGGTTGGATTTCATAACGTGTAACCGCAGGACCTCTAACTACTTCAAGCACTTTGGCGCGAACACCGAAGCTCTCGAGCGTCGCTTCCAGCTTGCGTGCAGTCTGCATATAATCCTTTTGGTCCCCTCCCTTGCCTCCAGTGTTCGGCTTGGAAAGCAGGCGGAACGACGGGAGCTTATAAGGTTTGGGAGGTGGTGGCGGTGGCTTAACAGGCAGTACTTCCTGCCCCTCCGCATCCGGAATGCCTGCTTCTTTAGCGGCATTGCTCCGTGTGGACTCTTCATCCATAGCACCATCGATAGCGTCCATCACATCTGTTCCGGTATGTCCCGCTCCAGACCACTCATTGGTATCCACCAGTTCATCTGAAACCTTGATCAGAGGCTCGTCTCCATGCATATTATCCGTCAGATCATCCGGAAAAGGATAGGCATCGTCCAAATCATCCTCTTTGCTTGAATCCTCAGCTCTGACATGTTCAAAGAAATCACGGATAATTGGAGCCGAATTGGGCCTCGATTGTACAGGAATTGCTGCGGGAGCCGGTGCATCGGATGCGACAATCGGCTCATCATGCCATGAATCAGCGAGCTTATCTTGGTCAGCGCGATATACGACCTGCTCAGAGTGCAAAGGATCATTTTCCTGACCCAATTCCCGTTCCGCTTTTGCCTGTTCCCGATCAGAACCCCACTTTCCGAAAAGCTGGAAGAAAATTGGCGCTTTCCGTTTGGGTAGCTGCTGATCTGGCATGTCCTCTTCATCCTCTTCATAATCATCCACCGGAACAGGGACCACTTTACGGGTGTTTCCGTTCTTCTTGCCCGCAGAACCAGATACAGTGCGTGATGCCGGTCTAGACTCCAGCTTCTTGTACATGGCACTTCCCGCATCCCATACCTTGGTTCGGAATATGCGAATCAGATCGACATAAGAAAGGTTGGTAACCAGCATGAAACTGATAATGAACATGACGATCATAATCAACCGTGCCCCCAAGCTGCCAAACAGCCACAGGAACAAGGCAAACTGCGCTGCTCCGATATAACCGCCGCTGATGTCCTTATTGAGCATGGAATCCCGTTCTCCTGGCACGGCAGGCGTGAGCAACTCGGTTTGCATATCATTATGTATCTGCGTAATTACGGCACCAGGCTCAAGCGCTCCGACCGGAATAAGCTTCTGGTGCATGGCTGAGACCGTGCTCATCATGGTCAGGGCAAACACCAGCAATACAAGTCCTGTCTTCCGCGTTGTCCAACCGCTTGGCCATTTCCGATGAATCATCACCATTAGACCATAGTAAATTCCTATAAGCGGAATCGCAAAATAGAACTTGCCAAGCATCAATCCAAACATCTTGGACAGCGAACGTCCTACGGTTGCTTCACCCGACAAGGCAATAACGGCAAGGGTAATAAGCACAATCCCGTATATTTCATATTTTAAAACGCCGCTAAATGCTGCGCCCTTTTTTTTCCTCTTTTTTCTTCTGGCCAAAATCAGGTCACCCCCAGAAGAATATTATACCATACAAATATAATCCGTACATATGTTCTTTTTCTGCTCAATTTGTCTTATTTCGTCACGTTATGCTGGCCCCGCGTTACCTGAAAGAGGAACAGTAGAACCGGGCATATTTGCAGGATTCAGATAAGCTTGCAGTGGGCAATCGAGCAAGCGAACAATGACAGCTTCATTTTCATTTACAGGTCTGACCTGCATCAATAATCCGTTTATCTTGATCTCCCGTGTGTCTTCTGCCTCTTTCCACATCCCTGACCACAATTGTTCAGGTGGCATCACAGTATAGAGTGTCATTGGGTATAACCTCCTGCCTGCAGCGTCTGTCTTTTGTCCCCAATAAGCTGATTCAACTGGGCGATGGCCTGCCCAATCCCGCCTACGGCATCCATTAATCCGTATTTAACCGCATCTGCACTTCCCACAGCAGTTCCGATATCCCGGTTGAGTTCACCTGTTTTAAACATTAGTTCCTTGAACATATCCTCGGAAATATTCGAATGTGAAGTCACAAATCTTACAACCCGTTCCTGCATCTTCTCCATGTATTCAAAAGTCTGTGGTACACCGATTACTAGCCCGTTCATACGAATGGGATGAATGGTCATGGTTGCACTCCCCGCGATCAGAGAATAGGTAGAGGCTACCGCAATCGGAACCCCGATGCTGTGACCACCTCCAATAACGACCGTAACCGTTGGTTTGCTAAGCGAAGCAATCATTTCGGCAATAGCCAAACCTGCCTCCACATCTCCTCCCACTGTGTTCAAAATAATCAGAATGCCTTCAATCCTCTGGTTCTGCTCAGCAGCAACCAGTTGTGGAATGATGTGTTCGTACTTTGTTGTTTTATTTTGCGGAGGTAAAATTAAATGCCCTTCCACCTGACCGATAATGGTCATACAGAAGATGTTTGATTCCCCTGCCGGGGATTGTGTTTGTCCAAATTGCTGGATCGCCTCTGTCACCGGAGACATCGCCTTTTCTTCCTGTGCAGGCATATCCGGTGCTTCTACTTCCGGCTGATTCGATTTCGATGTCTGTTTGTTACTCATGTGTTCATTCATTCCATTTATCCCCTTCTCCAGAAACATTTAATGTATTTCCTTAGTATGGGGAATGTTCCAGCTGCCTTATACCCGAATACTCATCAATTTCTCCATAATCTGGTGCAGGGCCAGAAAACAACAAAAAAGCCCCTTCTCTACGAGGAACCGTCCAATATTACTCGTAGAGAAGGGGCGACTGTGTGCCTGAATTTATGTTTTTGTTTGATTTATTTTAAACTTCCATAATGATTGGCAAAATCATCGGTCTGCGACGAGTTTGCTCATACAAGAAGCGTCCGAGTGCATCTTTAACATTGGTTTTGAGTGAAGCCCATTCGTTAACGTTTTCACTCATCAACTTCTGCAATGTGCTGCTGACGATGCGATTGGCTTCATCAAGCAGTCCTTCCGATTCGCGTACGTAGACAAATCCACGGGAGATGATGTCCGGACCGGAAACAATTTTGCCATCCTGTTTGCTCAGTGTTACCACGACAACCAGAATACCATCCTGTGACAACAACTTACGATCACGCAATACGATGTTACCTACATCGCCTACACCCAAACCGTCAATCAACACGTTACCTGCAGTCACTTTACCTGCCTTACGTGCTGCTCCGCCTTGAATCTCTACCACTTCACCGATATCCGTAATGAAGATGTTGTCCGGATCAATACCTACAGATTCAGCCAGTACCGCGTGACGGCGCTGCATACGGAATTCACCGTGAATCGGCAGGAAGTATTTCGGTTTCATCAGGTTAAGCATCAGTTTCAGCTCTTCCTGGCTACCGTGACCCGATACGTGAACACCGCTGTTTGCACCGCTATAATGTACATTGGCACCCAAACGGAACAGTTCATCAATCGTACGGCCTACATATTTTTCATTACCCGGAACTGGTGTTGCTGCGATAATTACTGTATCACCTGGCAAAATATCTACCTTACGGTGAGTAGAACGAGCCATACGTGTCAATGCTGACATCGGCTCGCCTTGGCTACCTGTGCAGAGAATTACTACACGGTCAGCAGCCATTTTGCCTACTTCTTCCGGCTCAATGATCATACCGTCTGGAATCTCAAGGTAACCCAGTTCAGAAGCAATACCCACCACATTTACCATACTGCGCCCAATAACTGCGACTTTACGTCCAGTCACTTCAGCTGCATTGATAACCTGCTGAATCCGGTGTACGTTGGAAGCGAATGTTGCTACAACGACACGTTGGCTTGCTTTGCGGAAGATGTCTTCCAGAACGATACCCACATTTTTCTCCGAAGGCGTAAATCCAGGTTTCTCTGCGTTGGTACTATCGGACAAGAGAGCGAGTACGCCATTCGTTCCGATCTGGGCCATACGCTGGAGATCTGCATACTGACCATTGACTGGAGTGTGGTCAAATTTGAAGTCACCTGTATGAACAACTGCTCCTTCTGGTGTTTCGACACATACGCCGACGGAATCCGGAATACTATGGTTAGTAGCGAAGAACGTTGCTTTTAATACAGAGCCAAGTTGGATCTCGGAATCCGCATCAATCAGGATGCGTTTTGTTTCACCCAGCAAATTGGCTTCTTTCAGCTTGTTCTCTACAAGTCCGAGCGTAAGTCTTGTTCCGTAAACGGGAACATTCAGGTGTTTGAGAACATATGGCAAACCACCAATATGATCCTCATGTCCGTGAGTCAAAATAATTCCTCTTACTTTGTCACGGTTTTCAGTCAAGTAAGAAATGTCAGGAATGACAATGTCGATTCCAAGCATATCTTCTTCCGGGAATTTAAGACCAGCATCTACGACTACAATGTCGTTAGCGTATTGGATGACGTACATATTTTTACCAATCTCGCCTACGCCGCCCAAAGCAAAAATCATCAGTTTATCGTTGTTATTTTTCTTAGACAAATGAATCTAAACCTCCTATGGTAGTTGGACGTCGTACCTTATTATTTTATTGTAAGTTAAGAAAAGCAGTCCATTACACCCATGCCCGTATATAGGGATGAATGCAAAAGAGCACCTTTATTCACGATATTTGGAAGAAGTTCTTCGAAGTTATTCCCCTTTTCCAACTAGTTGGACTTGAAATGATCCTTCTTAGCCGTTCCTTCCTTTTTCACCATAAAGCCACACCGAGAAACGATGTCGCTTTCAATTTCAAAAAAATACCGCACCCAGTCACTTGACATCATTATACATGATTAAAAACAAAAAAAACAAGTCACTCTCTCGTTAACCTGTACGTTTCCCTGTCTGTTGTGAAAAGAAACCTTACAACCACCGTTAAAAAAAGAATCGCATCCTCTTAGTCGAGGAGCGATTCTTCTGCAATTTCTATGGGTTTATAAAAGTTAACAATACAATTCCATATTCGTATGTTATTAGCTAAACAAGCCGCGAATAAACGTTTGCTCCTCCTCTGTTGGGGGGATCAGAGGTAAGCGCACAGATCCTACGTCCAGTCCACGCAATGTTAGAGCATATTTTACCGCTACAGGGTTCGGCAGAGGCTGCGGACACTCGAACAGACCTTTGAATACCGGAAACAGCTGCTGATGTATCTGAGATGCCTGTACAGGCATACCATTGAAAAAGGCATCGATCATTTGTTTCATCTCAGCGCCTACGACATGGCTTGCAACGCTAACGATACCATAAGCACCAACTGCAATAGCAGGCAAGCCAGATGCATCGTCACCGGAATACACCCTGAAATGTTCCGGTGCACCTGCCGAAATCTGTGTGACTTGCTCCAACGATACACATTCCTTTGTAGCTACAATGTTAGGAATCTGTGCCAAACGGAGCGTTGTTGCAGCCGAAAGACTGGCTGCCGTACGCCCAGGAACGTTATACAACATAACCGGCAATTTCGTCGCACTCGCAATTGCTTCAAAATGTCTGAACATTCCTTCTTGGCTTGGTTTGTTGTAATAAGGAACAACCAGCAAAACGCCATCTACACCAGCACGTTCAGCGTCCTGAGTCAGATGGATAGAGTGGGCGGTATTATTGCTGCCTGTTCCGGCAATAATTTTGCAACGTCCCGCCGCATGTTTCACTGCGAATTCGAATAGTTCTACTTTTTCTTTGTCACTAAGCGTGGGAGATTCTCCTGTTGTTCCAGACACAACAAGTGTCTCAGACTTTTGATCTACAATCAGATAGTCTATCAGACGTGCAGTTGCCTCCCAATGAATCCCCCCTTGCTCGTTGAACGGAGTGACCATTGCTGTAATCAATCTTCCAAAGTCCAATTCGATTCCTCCTTCAAAACAGGTCCGGCTCCGCTGACTTCAACTTGCTACAAATGAAGTTCGAAAGAGGCGTGAAGCGCCCTCAGAGCTTGAACCATATCTTCTTTTTTTACAAGTACCCAAATCGTTGTATTGGAATCTGCAGATTGCAGGATCTGGATGTCCGCCAGTGTCAAGGATTCCACGATCCGTGCCATAATACCTGGCACTCCGTTGATGCCTCCACCGATGACGGAAACCTTGGCACAGCCGGAAAGACTTTGCGGTTTGAGACCAATCTCCTGCAATACTTGTATGGCTTTCTCGGAATCACTGTCGAAAACGGTATAAACAACTCCCGAGGGGGTAACATTTATAAAATCCACGCTAATCGAATTTTCAGCCATCGTTTTAAACACTTTCAGCTGCAACCGATCTGCACCACCCGGCACTTCCACCGTTATTTGCGTAACATTACTTACATAGGCGATTCCGGTTACATATCGATCAACAATGCCTGTCTGCACATCCTGGAATCCTTCTGGATGCGTGACCAACGTCCCTTCACTCTCATCGAAGGTAGACCTTACACGCACTGGAATCTGGGATTGCATCGCAATCTCGACAGCACGGGGATGAATAACCTTGGCCCCTTGATGGGCCATGTTGCATATCTCGGCATAACTCACAACAGTCAGCGGACGAGCATCCTCCACGATGCGTGGATCTGCCGTTAATATCCCATTCACATCCGTGTATATGTCCACCATTTCAGCGTGTAATGCTGCACCAAGAGCTGTCGCTGACGTATCACTTCCCCCACGACCAAGCGTCGTAAAGTCACCGTTCTCGGTCTGACCCTGGAACCCTGTAACAATGACTACACGCCCGTTCTGCAGCTGTTCCAGCACACGAATAGGACGGACATCCAATATTCGGGCATTCCCGAAATTGTCGTCCGTCACAAAACCCGCTTGTGCACCGGTCAGCACTGTAGTTGGAATGCCTTCATGCTCGAGCAAACTGCTCAAAGTCGTTGCAGATATAATTTCACCGCAGCACAGCAGTAAATCCTTTTCCCGTGCAGATAGTGCATTTCCGTTCTGTGCAGTCCAGTCCAGCAACGTATCGGTCGCATATGGCTCACCGCGGCGTCCCATCGCTGACACAACGACGACCAGACTTAATCCTGCTTCAAGTTCACGTTTAACATGACGGAGCACATGCTCTCTCGCCTGAACGGTGGAGAGAGACGTGCCTCCAAATTTCTGTACCATGATGCGCATCTTTATTCCTCCATTTGTGTACGCAAGAAGACTGGACACAGGTTAAATCAACAAATGGATTACCTAGGGAGCGTTCCGATGCGATAATTTCAGCAATGTATACGGCATTTCATGCCGCTCCTTTTGAAGACTGTACCGAACAATCCCAATAAAGACCGCGGTTGTTATCGAGATCACGACGCACACGTTCCCCCATCCACACGTCCCGCTTGCCAGGCCTTTCGTTGCAAGCAGGAGTGTCCTTTAATGAAAGGAACACGGACACAGGTAAGCTGTTTATCCCAGCATATCGTCCCCATGATTTTCTTTGTCTCTCCAACCATATTCATTCTTCAAGCGTGTAACCGTTATCCTATTCTAAGCTATTGCAGTACCTTATCTGAACATACAACCTGATGATTGACAAAGCTCAAAAATATCAAGCCTGTGTAAAACGCTGCACAATCATTGGCTGCAACTGCTTTCCTTCAAGCGCACTCCAACATGCCTCGGGAATCAACTCCATTTTGGCGACTAACGAGTTTGGTTTTTTTACCGGATCATCCTGCCCAAACGGCACAAAATACAAATATTTGGCCACCAGCAGTTTGGCAATATTCGCAGCATTCAACCCCAGACCGTCATTTGTAGAAATGGCGAGCACCAACGGACGCTGATTACGCATCTGTGCTTTGGCTGCCATTAAAACAGGACTGTCGGTCATCGCGTTAGCCAGCTTGCTCGTCGTGTTGCCTGTGCATGGAGCGATAACGAGCACATCGAGCAGCTTGGAAGGTCCTAACGGCTCTGCCTCAACAATTGTAGAAATGATATCATTCCCCGTTATATCTTTCAACTGTTTTTGCCAATTTTGCGCAGTCCCGAAGCGTGTATCCGTAGTCAGAACCGAATTGGAAATAATCGGGACGACATTGGCACCTTCAGCCACAAATCGACTAATCACCGGCATAACCTCTTCAAACGTACAATGCGAACCTGTAATTGCATAACCCACCGTTTTTCCCTGCCAGTTCATTGTTCAACCTCCCGTGCGTTTTGTTCTTCCAAAAGCAAACGGATTAACGCGTCGGCAATAATGCCGCCAGCCGTTTTGGGAGCAACAATGCCGGGAAGGCCAGGTGCAAGCAGCGCTTTGATACCGCGTTTTTCGGCATACCTGAAATCACAGCCGCCAGGAGCGGATGCGAGGTCGATTATCACTGCTTTTTGCGGCATTCTGGACAGGATTTGTGCTGTGATTATCATAGTCGGTATTGTATTAAAAAGCAAGTCAACTTCCCCGGTTTGAGCGGCCAAATCCGTTGTCATGAAAGGCTTCCAGCCCATGATGGCAGCACGCGCAGCATCCTCATCGCGCCTGATTCCTACCCGTACATTTGCCCCAAGTCCCTGGAGCGTTTTGGCCATTGTAAACCCTGTTCGACCCAAGCCAAGCACAATGCATTCCGAACCGTGGATCGTGAAGTCCGTCTCCCGAATAGCCATGGCTATAGCCCCCTCAGCTGTCGGAATGGAGTTGTAAAGTGCGATATCATCACGATCAAGTACTTCAACAAGCCTTAGACCATTTTCCTTGCAAAGATCGCGTAAAAACGGCTTCGCCATGCCAGTGAACACCGTACAATGTTCCGGCAATGCTGCAACATGTTCTTTTTTTAAAAAGATCGGTGTATCACTGAACGATGTACTCACTTTCCCCTGATCGTCACACCCAACCACGGGGAGCACCAATACATCTGTCGAGGCGAACAATTCATCCTCCAATTCCTGATGTTCGATACCCGGAATGGAGCGCTGCAACTTGTCGAAACCCACCACACTTACCGTAGCATCCAGCTCTGCGCATTTTTGAATGACTTCAAGCTGCCGCGCATCTCCGCCCATGACTATAATCCGGACACCGGTCAGCATCGGGACGTCACTCCTTTCACCACATGTATGCCTTATCGTATGCAGTGGCCTACAAGGGGGTGAAACAATTTGATTTTCCTTCATCTTTTGAAATTTTGATGTTCCCCCCCTGAAATATAAAAAAGAGCCGTCCCATGGGGACGACTCTTGGAGAACATACTCAGTAATTAATGATTAAACCTTCGATTACAGAGGATGCTAACACAGCTTGCTACGGAAATGAATCTGTTATTTACCAGTATGACCAAACCCGCCTTCTCCACGCACAGTTTCCGATAGTTCACTTACCTCTGTTAATTCGACTGCCGGAACAGTTTGAAACACGATTTGGGCGATGCGCTCTCCACGCACAATCGTAAACGGCTCCTGACCCAGATTGATCAGCAGAACCTTAACCTCACCACGATAATCGGCATCAATGGTACCTGGTGTGTTCAGACATGTAATCCCATGCTTGAAAGCCAGACCGCTGCGAGGGCGAACCTGTGCCTCCAGTCCAGCTGGCATAGCCATTGCGAGTCCGGTAGGAATCAACGTACGCTGTCCCGGCTGCAATACAACTTCTTCCTGAATTGCCGCAACTACATCAAAGCCGGAGGCCAGCTCTGACATTTTTTGAGGCAACTTGATATCCTCATTGCCCGGTAACTTTTGAATTTGAACGTAATGCAACAAAATCATCCCTTCTTAATCCAGCGATCGTACGATCCGAAGCACCGACCATGGCGAGCGCAAACGGCTCGGCAAACATCAGATCCAGCACAGCATCGACATCGTCCATCGTCACTTCTTCAATTTTCGCAATCATTTCGTCCAGCGTATGATGTCTGCCCAGCATCAGCTCGTTTTTGCCCAGGCGATTCATCCGGCTGCCCGTGCTTTCCAAACTGAGGATCAGACTGCCTTTCAGCTGTTCTTTACCTTTGCGCAGCTCATCCTCAGACAGTCCGTTTACCGCCAGGTCGTGCAGAACCTCTTTGGTCAAGTCCAGTACTTCCTTCGTCTGTTTAGGCGCTGTACCTGCGTATATAGTGAAGAGTCCGCTATCCGCATGGGAACTATGATAAGAATAAACAGAGTAAGCCAAACCACGTTTTTCCCGAATTTCCTGGAACAGCCTGGAGCTCATTCCTCCACCAATGGCGTTATTCAACACAACCATGGCGAACTGGAGCGGATCTCCAATCTTACAGCCCGGGAACGAGATACAGATATGATTCTGTTCCGTTTTCTTCTTATGGAAGAGCTGCCCACTCTGGAATGCAGGCATCGTGACCTTCTCAGTCACACCGTTAACATCAAACGCACCAAAATGCTTTTCCATCAAATCGATCACACTGTCATCAATGTTACCTGCAATACTAATAACCGTGTTTTCAATCGTATAGTGCTCCTTCATATATGCACGCAGATGGCTTGAATCCATCGCCTTGAGACGCTCTTCTGTACCCAGAATCGGATAAGCGAGCGGATGCTCACCATAGGCGGCCAAGGCCATAAGATCATGGACCATGTCATCCGGCGTATCTTCATACATTGATATTTCTTCCAGAATGACGTTCTTCTCCTTGACCAGTTCACCATCATCCATTTTGGAGCGGAAAAACATATCGGATAATACATCAACAGCTATTGGCAGATGTTCATCCAATACTTTGGCGTAATAACATGTGTATTCTTTCGAAGTGAACGCGTTTACGTTACCACCGATCGCATCGAACTGCTCCGCAATCGCCTTGGCATCGTAACGATCCGTTCCCTTGAACAGCATATGTTCAATAAAATGTGACACCCCGTTGCTTGCAGGCTGCTCATTACGAGAACCTGTCTTGACCCATATACCGAATGACACGGAACGACAGGTCGGAATCTGTTCCATGACAACTCTGAGGCCATTGCCCAGCTGAATTTTTTTCACGGTTGGCCCTCCTACATCTCTATAATTGCCCTGATCTCAAAACGAAATTGAAATCGACATTTGGTTCCAACTGTTTGATATTAACAAAAAAACATCGGTTACTCAACCGCTGAAGCCTTTACACGCTCGGATGACAGGGTTTCACTTACTGTTCCCAGCATCAAACCCTTGGCGCGTATAGAATCAATCATTCCTTTTAGGGCTCCAGAGGAAGCAGCCGTTGGATGCATCAGAATTAATGTACCGGCCTCCACATTTTTGGCAATTTTCACTACAACCGATTCAGAACTCGGTTTGCGCCAATCAACCGTATCCAGTGTCCACAGCACGGTTTGCAGCCCCATGCGGGAAGCAATATCTACTGTTTGCTGGTTAAAATCGCCGGAAGGTGGAGCAAACCAGTGATTTTCAACTCCCAACTTTTCTTTGAGCAAGTCCTGGGTTTTACTGATCTCCAGCTTGGCCCGCTCGGTACTCAACCGACTCATGTTCGGATGGGAGTAAGCATGATTTGACAACTCATGTCCGCGCTTTTGGATTTCCTTGGCCAGTTCCTCGTTTTTGCTTAACCAGCTTCCATCCAGAAAAAACGTTGCTTTGACCTTTTCAGCATCCAGCGTATCTAGCATCGGGATAATATACTCATTACCCCAGGCTACATTAATCATAAAAGAGACCATTGGCTTTTCGGCATTTCCCCGGTAAATCGGATGTGCACCCAGATCTTTGAGCTGGATCTCAGGTTCAGTCTGCCGATACACATACGCTATCTTGGTATTCAACGTCCCACCAAGCGCTTTGCGATACGTGGCTTCCACATCAATCTCTATTCCGTTATACCCGGGTATCGCTTTCCAGACCCGATCTACTCTGGCATTTATCGGAGCGATTTTCGTTTCGACCGCTTTATCCCGGATCGCCGACAATAGCTGTTCTTCTCCGGTTGCCTCTTTGAACATATCAAATGCATTTTGCGTGCCTGGCCCATCACGGATTTCCGTAATGTATGTACGTACACTGCCCACTTGTCCTACCAGTATGACTGCTGCCACACCCACAAGAACAGCCGCCAGTTTTTTGGATTGGTTTCCCACAGCTCCATCCTCCCGCCGTCTTTGTCCCCATCATATGAGGACAAGGGCAAGAATATGAATAAAACAAGCTTTCCATGTGAAGTATCTTCAAAACTGGATTTGAGGCTTTAAGGGATAGACCAGCAAATTAACCTCGATATTTAAACGTTAAAAAAAGAGCCAGAAATTCACATTCTGTCTCTTCATTCAATATAGCTTTTCAAAAACACTGTAGTATGGAGCCTAGGATTGAGCCGGAGCTTCGGCAGTCAATACGGCTTTGCGGGACAAGTTGATACGGCCTTGTGGATCGATTTCCGTTACTTTTACCGTAATGGAATCACCAATGGCAACTACATCTTCCACTTTGGCAACACGTTCGGTGGACAATTGTGAGATGTGTACCAGACCTTCTTTGTTCGGCAGTACTTCAACGAAAGCACCAAACTTCTCCACACGTTTTACTTTACCTACATAAATCTCGCCGACCAGTACTTCACGCACGATGCCTTCGATGATTGATTTAGCTTTATCATTCATTTCCTGGTTGGAAGAAGCGATAAAGACACGTCCATCCTGCTCAATATCAATTTTAACACCGGTTTCCTCGATGATTTTATTGATAATTTTACCACCTGCACCGATAACATCACGGATTTTGTCCGGATTGATATGCATCGTTGTAATTTTAGGTGCGTATTGGGACAACTGCTCACGTGGAGTTTTCATCACTTCGGTCATTTTGCCCAAGATGTGCATACGACCTTCTTTGGCTTGAGCCAGAGCTTCGGACAAGATTTGACGATCAATACCATCAATTTTGATGTCCATCTGAATAGCGGTTACACCATCAGGTGTTCCTGCAACTTTGAAGTCCATATCGCCCAGATGATCTTCCATCCCTTGAATGTCACTCAGAATGGATACATGATCCCCATCTTTGATCAGACCCATAGCTACACCTGCTACTGGAGCTTTGATCGGTACACCTGCATCCATCATTGCCAGCGTGCTTGCACAAATACTTGCCTGGGACGTGGAACCGTTAGATTCCAGTACTTCAGATACCAGACGAATCGTGTATGGGAAGTCCGTTTCGGAAGGAATAACTTTGGAAAGCGCACGCTCACCCAAAGCACCGTGACCGATTTCGCGACGGCCTGGCGCACGCAGTGGACGAGCTTCACCTACGCTAAACGGAGGGAAGTTGTAATGATGCATGAAACGTTTGGTTTCTTCCAAACTGATTCCGTCCAAAATTTGAACATCACCCAGTGCACCCAGTGTACAAACGCTGAGGGCCTGTGTTTGACCACGAGTGAACAGACCAGAACCGTGAGTACGTGGCAGCAGGGATGTATCACATTCAATTGGACGGATCTCAGCGAGTCCACGTCCATCGGGACGAACTTTGTCATGCGTAATAAGACGACGCACTTCTTCTTTGACGATATCGTGCAGGACTTCCTTCACGTCTTTGAGCAGTTCAGGAGTCTCAATATACTTCTCTTCGAAGTGAGCAACCGTTTCGTCATTCACAGCATCAATGGCATCCTGACGAGCATGCTTCTCAGCAATTTTAACTGCCTCAATCAGACGAGCGCTCGCGAATTCGCGTACACTGCTGTTGACTTCAGCATTCACGGCATGCAGTTTCACAGCCATTTTTTCTTTGCCGGCTACTTGTACGAGTTGTTCAATTACAGCAACAATGTTTTTAATCTCGTCATGTCCGAACATAATGGCTTCAAGCATTACTTCTTCTGGTAATTCGTTAGCTTCAGCCTCAACCATCATGATGGCATCCTTGGTCCCTGCAACTACCAGCTCAAGCTCACTTACTTCAAGCTGTGCAATCGTTGGGTTAATGATGAACTCACCATTAATACGTCCAACTTTCACGCCACCAATCGGTCCGCTGAATGGAACATCCGAGATGCTCAGTGCAGCTGATGTACCGATCATTGCAGCGATTTGCGGTTCACAGTCCTGGTCCACACTCATAACGATATTCAGAACTTGTACATCATTCCGAAAGCCTTCCGGGAACAATGGACGAATTGGACGGTCGGTCAAACGGCTCGAAAGAATTGCTTTCTCGCTCGGTCTACCTTCACGTTTGATAAATCCACCCGGGATTTTACCTACGGCGTACAATCTTTCTTCATAGTTCACCGTTAATGGGAAAAAGTCCAGATCTTTTGGCTCACTCGATGCAGTAACGGTACACAATACAACGGTATCCCCGTATGTTACCTTAACGGCAGCATTGGCCTGCTTGGCCAAACGCCCTGTTTCAAACGTAAGCGTTCTTCCACCAAGCTGCATTTCAACACGCTGTTCCATGAAATCCCTCCTTTTTTTCGTTCCTAACACAATGGATTCTGCATTTTCACAGTATTTCCTGCTTGTCCAGCATTCATTAGCTATGTATCTTGCAACATGCTAACTCGCAAAACAAAAGCTCCTTGCGGAGCTATCATCTACAAATATATGGCAACATGTTCATCTACAAAACAACCCGGCTGTAAGCTCCGCTTGTCCTTTTAGACAAAAGAACGACGGATAACAGCCAGGTTGATTTTGAAAACATGTACGATAATTAACGACGCAATCCGAGTTTTTCGATCAGTGCGCTGTAACGTTTAACATCTTTGTTTTTCACGTAAGCCAAAAGCTTACGACGTTGACCTACCATTTTCAAAAGTCCACGACGTGAGTGGTGATCTTTCTTATGCGTACGCAAGTGGTCTGTCAAACTTCTGATGTTTTCCGTAAGGATAGCAACTTGCACCTCAGGTGATCCAGTATCGGACTCATGAGTTTTGTGCTCGTCGATCAGTTGTTGTTTACGTTCTTGAGTCAATGCCATCCTATTCACCTCCTTCATTATAATCGCCATTAGCCTCGTCACCGCCGGTGAGAGCAAGCAACCAAGCCAAGGTTATGTGTTGTCTCAAACGACAACGTAGTACATTATATCATAATTGCCCAGACAAAGTAAATGTAAACCTGTATTTTATCCTGAGCCTCAAGATAACAGGCGAGCTGCAGTTAAAGCATCTTCACGAATCTGGCTGATCAATGCATCAATCGAGTCAAATTTCCGTTCTGCACGAATATAGTGAACGAGCTCAACCTTTAATTCCTCATCATATATCTGTCCATCAAAATCAAGCAAGTGCACCTCAAACGTAGGCTTCATCCCGTTTTCGTGAAAGGTAGGCTTCACACCAAGATTCATGACCCCACACAGCTCCTGTTCCCCATATTGAACCCTTACAGCGTAAACGCCTTTCGCTGGCGTTACGTAATGATCTGTGAGTTCAAGATTGGCGGTTGGAAAACCAATGGTCCGTCCACGTTTCTCGCCGTGAATAACAGTTCCTCTGATACTGTACGGTCTTCCAAGCCACTGACTGGCTTCGTCCATCTCCCCACGCTTCAATAAACCACGAATGAGAGAACTGCTCACCTTTTCACCATTTAACAGGAATGGGGGAACGGTCTCTACTGTCATTTCGCCTTCTCCCAATGTGCGAAGAAGCTGTTCATCTCCTGCTCCCTTGTGACCGAAGCGGAAGTCAAAACCGACTACTGCGGTTCGAGTCTGAAGCGGAAGCAACAGATCATGTACAAATTGCTGCGGAGTCAATTTAGAGAACTCCTTATTGAATTCCACCACATAAAGTACGTCTACACCCATTCCTGCAAGGATGTCTTCTTTATCTCTCAAGGGAGTCAAATAACCCTCGTAATCCCCTTTGCGCATAACTTCCTTCGGATGAGGATGAAAGGTCATCACCGCTGACTGCATGCCTGTTTCGCGTGCAATGCGGACAGCTGACAAAATGACACTCGCATGTCCGAGATGCAGCCCGTCAAATTGACCAATCGCGAGCACTTGAGGTCGTGTGCTCAGATCAGCCGAATGCAACGTCTGCGGATAGGTTAGCATTACGGTTTTCACAATCATTCACCTGCATTTCACTTGATAGGCCAAGCTGAGCACCAACACCACTCAAACCCGGGACCTCTTTATTCCGGCAAAAAGACTTTAACAGCTCTCACCGTTGCTTTCAAGTCATCCCGCTCAAATATTCCCAGGAATGTTCCGTCCTGAGCATATAAACGCAGTAGACCAGGTTGCTCGGCAGGCGGTTCGAGCAAACGAGCCGACAATTTCTGGCCCTGAAGCGCTCCCTTCGTCTGATCAGCCCCAACCGTATGTGCCGGAATCGAAGCGATGGCTTCATCAACCGGAATCAGCACCTCGGCTAACGTTCCATCCATCATGCGTTGTTCCACTTCTTCAAAGCGGAGGCAGTGATCAGCGGAAATACCAGCCGATATCGTGCGCTCCAATTGTAGCATTGTGGACGGATAACCCAATCTTCTACCGATATCCACACATAAGGTTCGAATATACGTCCCTTTGGAACATAGAGCACGAAACGATATATCTGTGGTGTCGCCTTGTTTCTCAATTCCTGTCAATTCCAGTTCATAGATCGTAACTTCACGACTCTTGCGTTCTACCGTTTTCCCTTCACGAGCAAGCTCGTAGAGACGTTTCCCATCCACTTTGACCGCCGAATACATAGGTGGAACCTGAGAAATGGTGCCCAGGAATTGTTCCAGCACCTGCTGAACCTGCTCCTGTGTTACCTCAACAGCCTTCTCTGACCGCTCAATAACCTCACCCGTCATATCCTCGGTGTCTGTAGACAGACCCAGTCGCAGCGTTGCCAGATATTCCTTGGGGAGCTCCTGCATGTACTCCACCACACGTGTTGCCCGTCCAAGGCAGAGTGGAAGTACGCCAGTAACTTGCGGGTCCAATGTGCCTGTATGACCAATACGTTTCATTTTGAGAATGCGACGCATTTTGGCCACAACATCATGAGACGTAAATCCCGCTGGTTTGTACACCGGAAGTACGCCTTCAAATGGTTTTACCATTGAGTATTCACCTGCTTCAGCACTAGTGCGACGATATCTTCCAACTTACCTTCCACGCGACATCCGGCAGCGAGGACATGTCCGCCTCCACCAAAGTTCTGTGCGAGCGCGGCAACATCAACCTTGCCAGCTGACCGAAGAGATACTTTCACCGCATTGTTATTGATCACTTTAAAAAAGATGCCCACTTCCACACCTTGAATGTTACGCGGGTAATTGACTACCCCTTCAAGATCTTCATTGGCTGCACCACAAGCGATCATGTCTTCTGGTGTAATGACTACCCAAGCAATCTTGCCATCGTCCGTCATTTGCAGACTTGAGAGTGCCTGATTCAATATACGGACTTGGGGAAGTGTAACCTGTTCAAGCAAAATCTGTGCGAGATAAGGTCCATCTACACCATGTTCAAGTAATTTGGATGCGGTGGTCATCACATTAGGACTCGTATTGGCATATCGGAATCCACCTGTGTCTGTTAACAATCCCGTATAGACTGCTGTAGCCACATCCTTGTTCCATTTCACTGGGAAAAGGTTGAGGAAATCAAACAGAATTTCGGCCGTTGCTGCAGCGTCTGGCTTAATGATGTTTACTGTGCCATACGCGTCATTCGTCGGATGATGATCAATATTTAAAATGACAGCATCTTCTTCGAAATAACGACGAGTCAGACCTACTCTGGAAAAGTCTGCACAATCCACACAGATTATCGCTTTATATTTCCGCTCCGGTGGTTGTTCGGTCATGTTCACGATCTTGCCAGCTTCCCACAAAAAATGCATGCGTTGTGGAATTTCACCTTCATTAATCATCGTGAATGTCTTGCCCAGACATGACAGCAGCCAGCCCACCGTTACCGTCGAGCTGACTGCGTCACCGTCCGGCTGTACATGCGACACGACCAGGTAATCATCATGCTCCAGCAGAAATTGCTTTCCGTCCTGAAGCGCCTGTTCATAAGTGTGCATTGCCGTCTCCTTTATTCTGTTACTCGGATTCGTTCTTGTCGGTACCGATATCGCCAAGCAGCTTCTCAATCCGACTGCCATAAGCGATGGATTCATCGATCTTGAATATCAACTCGGGAACATGACGAAAACGGATACGCTTGCCCAGTTCGGTACGCAAAAATCCATTTGCTTTTGCCAGCGCTTTAAGCGAGTTATCCTTTTGTTCCTGTTCACCGAAGACACTCAGATAAACCTTGGCTTGCGACAAGTCGCCTGTTACTTCGACTCCCGTTACGGTAATAAAACCGATACGAGGATCTTTCAGTTCAGATTGGATGAGCAGACTTAGTTCTTTCTTGATCTGCTCGCTCACTCTACCTGTACGAACCTTAGCCATTGTTGTTCACCTCATGCTTCCTTGCTTATCGTTGTACGGTCTCCATAATGAAGGCTTCAATAACGTCGCCCTCTTTGAGATCATTGTATTTATCCAGCGTGATACCACATTCGTAGCCTTGGGCTACTTCTTTGGCATCATCTTTGTAGCGTTTCAGGGAATCCAGCTTGCCTTCGTAAAGGACGATGCCATCACGAATCAGGCGCGCTTCTGCCGAACGCGTAATTTTACCCGAAGTAACCATACATCCAGCAATGGTACCCACTTTACTGATGGAGAACGTGCTCCGAACTTCAGCATGACCGATTACTTTTTCTTTGTAAATCGGATCAAGCATGCCTTTCATTGCTTGTTCAATTTCTTCAATAACACTGTAGATAACGCGATGCAGACGAATGTCTACTTGCTCTTGATCTGCAGTCGCTTTCGCCTGATTATCAGGACGAACGTTGAAGCCAATCACGATGGCATTGGATGCGGCAGCCAAAATGATGTCGGACTCGGTAATTGCACCAGCGCCGCTATGAATGATTTTCACGCGTACACCTTCAACTTCAATCTTCGCAAGGGAACCTTTCAATGCTTCAACCGAACCTTGTACATCACCTTTGATGATTACGTTCAGGTCTTTGATTTCACCGTCTTTGATGTGTTGGAACAGATCATCCAGTGTCACACGTGTGTTTGTACCCAGATCGGATTCACGTTGTGTGATGGCACGTTTGTCTGCGATGGAACGCGCTTTACGCTCATCTTCAAACACCATAAACGGATCTCCCGCCCCTGGAACCTCAGTCAGACCCGTAATTTCTACAGGTGTTGAAGGTCCAGCTTCTTTTAAACGGCGACCTTTGTCGTTCACCATCGCACGTACGCGACCGAAGCAGTTACCTGCAACAAAAGCATCTCCGACTTTCAGTGTACCGTGCTGTACGAGAATACGGGCAACTGGGCCACGTCCTTTATCCAGCTCGGCTTCGATCACTGTACCACGGGCACGTTTGTCCGGGTTCGCTTTGTACTCGTTCACTTCTGCAACGAGCAGAATCATTTCAAGCAGACCTTCCAGACCCATTCTTTGCTTCGCCGAAACGTTAACAAAGATGGTATCTCCACCCCACTCTTCGGGAACGAGTTCATAGTTTGTCAATTCCTGTTTTACTTTATCCGGATCTGCACCCGGCTTGTCGATTTTGTTGACAGCTACGATAATTGGCAGCCCCGCTGCTTTGGCATGGTTAATCGCCTCAACGGTTTGTGGCATAACACCGTCATCTGCCGCTACAACAATAATTGTAATATCCGTAACCTGTGCTCCACGTGCACGCATAGCGGTAAATGCTTCGTGACCCGGTGTGTCCAGGAACGTGATCTTTTTATTGTTAATTTCAACTTGATAAGCACCGATATGTTGTGTAATACCGCCTGCTTCTCCGCCCGTTACATTCGTTGAACGAATCGCATCGAGCAATGTTGTTTTACCATGGTCAACGTGACCCATGATCGTAACTACCGGTGGACGAGCTTGCAAGTCAGCAGGATCATCATTCTCTTCCAGTGTTTCGAAGCGGTCATCTTCAAGGACAATTTTCACTTCGACCTCAACACCGAATTCTCCAGCAAGCAGCAGAATGGTTTCGATATCAAGCTCTTGGTTAATCGTCGCCATAACACCCATTGCGATGAGTTTTTTGATTACTTCGGAAGCATCTTTATGAAGCAATTTCGCTGTTTCACCAACCGTCATGTCACCACGTACGATGATTTTCTTAGGTGTGTTATCAATTTTCTCGCGTTGTTGGTACTGTTGTTGATTTCTGTTGCGATTGTTCTTGCCACCACGATTACCGCGGAAGTTGCCGCCACGGTTGTCGTCATAACGACGTCCACCGCCACCGCTGTTCGAACGGTTGCCACTGTTGTTGTTGCCGGAATTGCCTTGGCCGCCTCTGCGTTGGCCTTGTCCCGAGCTCTGTCCTTGGGCACCAGTACGGTTGCCGCCAGTGCCAGTGTTTCCACCATTGTTCGGGCCTGCACTTCTTGTTTGTCCGCCACCGCTGTTCGCTGGACGCTGACCCGTACTTTGCGGACGGGATGCTGTACTGCTTTGTCCACCTTGAGCTGGTCTTGGGCGATTACTGGATTGTCCTCCTTGGCTTGAGCCTTGGGAAGAGTTTGTTCTGTTGCGGCTGTCTTGGCCGCTAGGTCTTTGGGAGCCGTTGTTATTGTTGGAATTTGGTCTATTGTTCATACCTACCTGCTTTTCCTGTTGTATTTTTGTTTGTACGGGACTACCGGATGTGTTATTGCTTTTCGGCGTGTTCACTCCGCCGGCCGGTTTGTTGCTGTCCACTGTTTTGTCACTGCGCACTGACGAAGTAGCAACGGATTTTGCTTCGTTGCTTTGTTTGGAAGCGGCAGTGGATTTTATATCTTTAAAAAATTGTTCCACCTTACCGACTGAACCATTCTCCATGACACTCATATGATTGTTTACGGGAATATCCAGCTTTTTAAGAATGGTTATAATTTCTTTACTACTCATATTAAGGGACTTCGCATATTCATAAACCCGCAATTTATCCTTGTTTTCCTGTTTACTCAATATACTCCACCTCCGACATTATACCGACTTGCTTGGAGATCATTTTTGCAAACCCTCGATCCGTTACTGCAAGAACAACCCGCGTTTCTTTACCGATACTTGAACCTAGACTATCCCGGTCAAATCCGATCACCAGTGGAACTTTATATGTCCCGCATTTGTCGCGAAATTTCTTCTGTGTATTGGCCGAGGCGTCACCCGCAACAATAACCATTTTAGCTTCGGAAGAACGGATCGCTTTAAGCACAATTTCTTCACCTGTTACAAGTTTGCCTGCACGCATGGAGAGTCCCAGATAAGACAGCGTTTTATCATTCATCATGTTCTCCCTCCTGTGCGGCTATGAATTCATCCTCTACTGCGACGAAATCAGCTGCCAATTGCTCGTAAATTTCCGGTGAAACCTTGCCCTTTAGCGCTCGATCCAGAGACCGGTTTTTGAGTGAAAGTTTAAAACAGGACTCTTTGCCGCATAAATAAGCGCCACGTCCGGATTTTTTGCCAGACAAATCGATCAGCACTTCATCATCTGGCGTTTTAACGATACGGATCAGCTGCTTTTTGGGCATCATTTCCTGACACGCCACACATTTGCGTAACGGCACTTTTTTTGTTTTCATACATTAGCGCCCCCCCGTGCTTTACTTTAGTCGACGGAGACGGAATCTTGATGCATTTCCGAAGAAGAATCTTTCTCTCTGCCGAATTCCTGTTCCGCCTGGCTCTCGCTCTTAATGTCGATTTTCCAGCCGGTCAATTTGGCTGCCAATCGGGCATTTTGGCCTTTGATCCCAATGGCGAGGGACAGCTGATAGTCGGGAACGATTACCCGAGCCATCTTTTCTTCCTCGAATACTTGAACTTCCAACACTTTGGAAGGACTAAGTGCATTAGCCACATATTCGTCTACCTGGTCGGAAAAACGAACGATGTCAATTTTTTCACCGCGCAGCTCACCCACAATGGTCTGCACGCGCATTCCCTTCGGACCTACACACGATCCAACCGGATCGACTTCCTCATTGCGGGAATGAACGGCAATCTTGGAGCGGAAACCCGCTTCACGTGCGACGGAGCGAATCTCAACTACACCGTCAAAAATCTCAGGTACTTCCAGTTCAAAGAGACGTTTCAACAAGCCCGGATGAGTACGGGACAAAATGATTTGCGGCCCTTTGGTCGTATTCTCGACCTTGGTGATGTACGCCTTAATGCGGTCACCATGAACAAACTTCTCGTTCGGCATCAATTCGGTCAGCGGCAAAGCCGCTTCGATTTTGCCCAGATCGATGTAGATATTGCGCAAATCCTGACGCTGCACCACTCCCGTAACGATGTCTTCTTCCTTATCTACGAAAGCGTTGTAGATCAGGCCGCGTTCGGCTTCACGAATCCGCTGGGTAACTACCTGTTTGGCAGTTTGTGCTGCGATACGTCCGAAATCACGCGGCGTAACTTCAATCTCCGCAATATCTTCCAGCTGGAAGTGTGGGTTGATTTCCCGTGCAGCAGGCAATGAAATTTCGGTACGTGAATCCAGGACTTCTTCCACAATCAATTTACGGGCATATACACGAATCACTCCCGTATTACGGTTCATATCAACACGCACATTCTGGGCGGTGTTGAAATTACGCTTGTAGCTGGAGATTAATGCCGCCTCGATCGCTTCAAACAGCACATCCTTGCTGATCCCTTTTTCCCGCTCCAATTCATTCATTGCTTCAATAAAATCCATACTCATGAATGTTGATCCCCCTTTCAAACATGGCATCTCATACGTAAAACGGCGAAAGGCTCTGAACTCATGAGCACTTTGCCGTTATCGTGAGATGTGTCTTTTTCATTAATAAAGTGAACAAGGCACTTAAAACAGTATGGCCAGGCGCGCACTCGCTACCTTGTCATAAAGAATGGCATGCTGTTTCTTGCCTGCTTCGATCACAAGTTCCCCGTCATCAAAAGAAAGCAGCTTGCCTTCAAATTCCTTTATTCCATTTACCGGCTCGTAGGTTGTAACAAATACGTTTTTGCCTACGGATTTGGCAACATCCTCCGGTTTTTTCAGTGGACGCTCCGCACCGGGAGAAGACACTTCAAGGAAATAGATGGTCGGAATCGGATCGTTCTCATCCAGCTTGGCACTCAGCTTTTCGCTGATCAAGACGCAATCATCGATGTCGATGCCACCCTCTTTGTCGACATACACCCGTAAAAACCAGTTGCTGCCTTCTTTGACGTATTCGATGTCAACCAGCTCGAAGCCTTGTTCATTCAAGTAGGGTTGGATCATTTCTTCCACGGTAGATTTAATGTTCGTTGTGCTCAAAACCGATAACCTCCAACTTAGGTTACACCAGCAAAATGACTGGCAATTTCTTCATTACCCAAGATTCTTGTATACCAAAGACTAAAGAGTGGGTTTCCCCACTCTTTAGAAATTCGTACTATCTCGTTCACTTCAAAAATTATAACATAGTCTGGTAATAGTGACAAGTAAGCGATCACTCTGCTATTTTAACCACTAATGAAGAAAAATTTACGTATTCAGATGACAAACCTTGACTGGATGCTCCAATTGCCATTTTAGAACAGTGATAATTGATTGCTTTCCGGCAAACCACGGAAGCATCCCATGCCTGTTAACAGCTCCACAATCGTTTTACTCGCTTTGGACTTCTGTTGGAAATCTTCGATCGACAGGAATTCGCCATGCTCCCTTGCTGCTGCGATATTGCGTGCAGCATTATCTCCGATTCCTCCCAATGCTGAAAAAGGAGGAATCAGTGAATTTCCATCAACAATAAACTTGGTCGCTTCCGAACGATACAGATCAATCGGCTTGAGCGAGAATCCGCGTGCTGCCATTTCCAGAGCCATCTCAAGAACAGGCAGCATATTTTTTTCTTTTGGTGGTGCCTGGAAACCTAATTGCTCAATCTCTACGATCTTCCGATAGATGGGCTCATATCCCTGACATACCAGTTCAATGTCAAACTCATCCGCACGGACTGTGAAATATGTCGCATAATATTCAATCGGGTGATACAGCTTAAAGTACGCTGTGCGTACTGCCGAGATAACATATGCGGCCGCGTGGGCCTTCGGAAACATGTACTGGATTTTCAGACAGGAATCAATGTACCATTGCGGCACCTTGCAATTTTTCATCTCATCAATCCATTCTTGCGGCAAACCACGACCCTTACGCACACTCTCCGTAATTTTAAAGGCAAGACTGGCGTCCATACCGGCCTTATAAATCAGGAACAACATGATATCATCCCGGCAACCAATCACCGTTTTGATGTTACATGTTCCATTTTTGATTAAATCTTGTGCATTACCGAGCCATACCCCCGTACCGTGAGACAAACCGGAGATCTGGAGTAGATCGGCAAAAGATGAAGGCTGGGATTCAACAAGCATCTGACGTACGAATTTCGTCCCCATCTCCGGTACACCAAAAGTGGCAACTGGCGAACGAATCTGCTCCGGCGTAACCCCCAGCGCCTCCGTCGAGTTGAACATACTCATGACTTTAGGATCATTCATCGGAATGGTGGTTGGATCGACACCCGTCAAATCTTGCAGCATCCGCATCATAGTAGGATCATCATGACCCAAAATATCGAGTTTCAGCAAGTTCTCTTCGAAGGCGTGATAGTCAAAATGTGTTGTCTTCCACTCCGCGTTTACGTCATCAGCCGGGAACTGTACAGGTGTTACATCTTCCACTTCAATATAATCCGGCACAACGACAATACCACCGGGATGCTGTCCTGTACTACGTTTAACCCCGGTACAACCCGAAGCCAGACGGTTTAGCTCAGCCCCGCGCCATTTCTTATGATGTTCTTCCTCATATTTCTTGGCAAAACCAAACGCCGTTTTCTCAGCGACCGTACCAATCGTCCCCGCACGGAATACACTCTTTTCACTGAAAAGCACCTTCGTATAGTTATGGGCATGTGGCTGATAATCACCCGAGAAATTCAAGTCAATATCGGGAACCTTGTCCCCTTTAAAACCAAGGAAGGTCTCAAACGGAATATCTTGCCCTTCGCCTTTTAATCGGCCTCCACAATCAGGACATTCTTTCTCAGGAAGGTCAAATCCACTCGGCACACTGCCGTCCAGGAACCATTCACTGTGCTTGCACTCCGGATTCACACAAATATAGTGTGCTGGCAACGGGTTAACTTCGGAAATACCCAGAAAAGTAGCAACTACAGACGAACCTACTGAACCCCGGGAGCCGACAAGATAGCCATCCTGATTCGATTTTTTAACCAAACGTTCCGAGATCAGATAGTTGGCAGAAAAACCGTATTTGATAATTGGCTTCAATTCTTTTTCCAGTCGTGCCACAATGACTTCCGGCAGTTCTTCACCATAAATCGACTTGGCGGTATTATAGCAGGTATTACGGATTTCATCGTCCGCGCCTTCCAGAATCGGGGTAAACAGCTTGTCCGGGAACAGTTTAATTTCTTCAAATCGATCAGCCAATTCCACCGTATTCGTAACGACAACTTCGTAGGCTTTCTCTTGGCCCAGGTACTGGAACTCTTCCAGCATTTCATCCGTCGTTCTTAGGTGAGCATCCGGTTTGCGTTGATCTTTGAGCGGGCTGAATCCTGTAATTCCGTGAATGGTGATATCCCGATATAGCTTGTCGCGCGGCTCCAGATAATGCACGTTCCCTGTGGCTATGACCGGTTTCCCCAATTTTTCACCAATGTCGACGACTTTACGAACAGCGAGCTTCAACTCTTCAGGTGTAGCCACCAGCCCTTTGTCCACCAAATGCATATACATCGTCAGAGGCTGGATCTCCAGAATGTCATAGAAATGAGCTATTTCTTCCGCCTCTTCAAGTGATTTGTTGAGCACAGCCTCGAAAAACTCACCTTTTTCACAACCGGATAAAATAATGAGACCTTCTCGCAAATTGATCAGCTTCGATTTTGGAATACAAGGCACCCGTTTGAAATGCTCCGTATGAGAAAGTGATACCAGTTTATAGAGATTCTTTTTGCCGACATCGTTCAAAGCATAGATTCCGCAATGGAACGGACGCGTATTCGAAAGATCAACGCCGACGTAATCGTTCAGCCGATCCAGCATGGTCAAACCTTTCAGCTGGGCAGCATCATTAACCAATCCATTCAGTATGCCTGCGAGCGCGATCGTATCATCAATTGCCCGGTGATGACTTTCCAGTGCTACTTTATATTTATCCGCCAGCGTATTCAGACGGTGGTTCTTCATTTTTGGATATAACAACCGCGCCAGTTCCAACGTATCAAGGACAGGATTTGGAAGCTCAGGCATACCAAGCTGTTTTAGCGACGCCTGAATAAATCCCATATCGAATCGCGCATTATGCGCAACCAATACGCCATCTCCGGCAAACTGTACAAAATCACGGATAACCGGTTCCAGCTCAGGTGCATCCTTCACCATTTCATCATTAATGTTAGTCAACTGCTGAATGTTATATGGAATGCGCTCATGCGGATTTACAAACGTAGCAAAACGGTCTACCTCTTTACCGTCTTCCATCTTCACTGCCGCAATCTCGATAATCTTGTTCTGGGTCACTGACAGACCTGTGGTCTCGATATCAAAGACGATATATGTCGCCGACTTAAGTTCCAACGGCTGCGGTGCCATAACAACAGCAACCGAATCGTTCACCACATTGGCCTCAAGGCCGTAGATCATTTTAATTCCGTTTTTCTTGGCCGCTTTGGACGCCTCCGGATACACCTGCACACCGCCATGATCACTTACCGCGATAGCTTTGTGTCCCCATTCCGCTGCAGTCTTTACATATTTGTCGATCGAAGTTACAGCGTCCATTGTACTCATAGTGGAGTGCAGATGGAATTCAACCCGTTTCTCAGCTGCATTATCCTTGCGGGATGGGGGTGCTTTTACTTCCACCAAATCCGACGGAATCATGGCGAGTTCCGGGATTTGCATGAACCGATCATACTCTACACGGCCACGCACTTTCACCCATTTACCATTAGCCAACAGGCTTAGGATTTTGACATCCTCTTTCGTTTTGGCAAACATCTTCATTTGCATGGAATCGGTGAAATCCGTCAGATAAAAAGTAAACAAGGTATTCCCGTTCCGCAATTCCTTGCGATCCAGACCAAAGACCGTACCCTGTAAAGTAACTTTTTTCTCTTCATCCTGAATTTCCTGCATGGGTACAGGTGGTTCCTTAATCTCATATCCCATTTGCAAGCGAACATCGCCCTGATCTTCCTCTTCAGGTATTTCCGAGTCCACTTCACTCATCATCTGTTCGATGACTTGAAGCTCTTCTTCCCGTTTCTTGAGCTGGAATTGCTCCATCGCCTCTTTGTTGCTTCCAACCTCACCAACCAGCATTTTGACGCGCAAGGGCAGTTGGAAATACTTGTCATAAAAGGCGGTTATAGCCTGATCGATCTGTTTCTTCTTCGCAAGCTCGAGCGACATGGTATCACTCATGGTCAATTGAAGCAGATCCGCCTCACATTCAAACTTCGTACGATTCATCCAACCGTTAACAGACGGGATCTCCCGGGTAACCCATTCAAGGAACAAGTTCCAATACTCGCTGACAATATCACTAATCTCGACCTGCTCATTATATTTAAAACCAAACGTAATCTTGGAAATATGATTCATTTTCTCCTGGATGTGCAGGCAAAATGTGCGATAGATTGGAGCAGGAACCAAGGTATCCTTTGCAATTACTATCGTCCAGTCACGGTTGCTGCGACTTGTCTCCACCCGTTCAATCCATCCATCCAAAAAGTAGGGCTCTACTAGGCCAGCCGGAAGCTCTGTCTGTTTCATCAACAACTCAAACCGTTTTCTCTTCTCCTCGAATCCACTCATCGTGTTCCTCCTTAAACCCCCTTAAAACAGAAAAAGCCTCTGCATTCAAAAATGTCCCCGATCCGAACCCGCACCGACTCATTTTATCCGACAGAAGCTCTCCATTTCTTACGTCTTACGGTGAATAAGTGCTGTTAGTCAAGTCTTCCTGACTTAGTACGCTCTTGCAAACACTACCGTGTGTTTCGCTTGTTCACCACAAGCCAGGCACGTATGCTTTTCTTCCGCAGGCTGGAACGGAATGTTCCGGCTTGTTGCACCTGTTACTTCTCTTACTTTATCTTCGCAAGTTTCTGAACCGCACCAGCCAGCCAGTGTGAACCCGCGTTTATTTTCCATCAGTTCTTTCATCTCATCCAGTGTATCCACCGAGTAGAAGTTGTCCGACATAAAGGTGCGAGCCCGTTGCAGCATATCCGCCTGAACTTGAGTAAGCATCGCCTGGATTTCTTCCACCAGATTGGCTTGTTCTACGACTTTCTTCTCTCCTGTGATCCGGGAAACGAGTACACATACACCGTTTTCCATATCACGCGGACCGATTTCGAGACGGATCGGAACACCTCGCATCTCGTATTCGTTGAATTTCCAGCCTGGGCGAACATCACTGCGATCATCCATTTTCACACGAATTCCTGCTTGTTTCAGTTCACCGAACAATTCATCCGCACGACCTACAACAGCATCACGTGTTTTTGGCGGGCCAATCGGAATCATAACCACTTGTGTTGGTGCAACTTTAGGAGGAAGCACAAGACCACGGTCATCTCCGTGAACCATGATTAACGCACCGATTAGACGCGTGCTTGTTCCCCATGAAGTGGTGTGAGCCAGTTCCAACACGTTGT
Source organism: Paenibacillus sp. JNUCC-31 (assembly GCF_014844075.1). Lineage (NCBI taxonomy): Bacteria > Bacillati > Bacillota > Bacilli > Caryophanales > Paenibacillaceae > Paenibacillus > Paenibacillus sp. JNUCC31. Next base: position 6,192,342 of record NZ_CP062165.1, on the reverse strand, counting down.
TGCGACTAAGATACTGGATCTCAAATGCTTTTGCAAAATTCGTACCCATATAATGAGAAGTTCCGGCCTGAACTGCACGTCCGTCCTTCATCATCGCTTCGATGGAGAAAGTATCTACAGCACCCGCAAATTTCTCTGATTTTGTTTTCTGACCTGTAATGACGGGAATCGCCAGATATTCTTCCACCACTTCGCGGTAGATTTCCAGCATTTTCATCGTCTCTTCACGTGCTTCTTCCTCTGTCTCATGCGCCGTATGCCCCTCTTGCCACAGGAACTCACTCGTACGAAGGAATGGCAAGGTTCTCTTCTCCCAGCGTACCACGTTAGCCCACTGGTTGATAAGCACCGGCAAGTCACGATAGGACTGAATCCACTTGGAGTACATGTGACCAATGATGGTTTCCGAAGTTGGACGAATCGCCAGACGCTCTTCCAGCTTCTCACCGCCCGCTTCTGTTACCCAAGGCAGTTCAGGATTGAATCCTTCCACATGCTCTTTTTCTTTTTGGAAAAAGCTCTCGGGAATGAACATTGGGAAGTAGGCATTACGATGACCTGTTTCTCGGAAACGGCGGTCCATCTCATCTTTGATATGCTCCCAAATTTCGAAGCCGTCTGGTTTGAAAACAATACATCCGCGCACGGGTGAATAGTCCATGAGATCAGCTTTTTTAATAACATCAATGTACCAGCGTGAGAAATCTTCACCCTGAGGTGTAATTTCAGTCACGAACTGTTTATCATTTTCCTTTGACATAAGACTCCAGCGTCCTCCCATAACGACTATCTCTGAACGATCAGAGCGTAGTCAAACCATAATTATCCGTTAATCAAACGTAGTATATCATTGTATGTTACAGCCAGCATCAGTACAAACAGCATGGCGAATCCAACAAAATGGACCATGCCTTCCCGGTTCGGATCAACCGGTCTGCCCCGCAATCCTTCAATACCAAGGAATACAAGACGGCTACCATCCAGCGCCGGAATCGGTAACAGGTTGAAAATACCAAGATACAGGCTCAAGATTGCTGCCCATCTTGTCAACTGTTCAATCCCCTGCTTCGCGATTTGGCCTGTGACCTCAAATGTACGAACCGGGCCACCTATGTCATCCATGTTGAACTGATTAATCAGATGTTTAAAGCCTTCAAAGATCACTTTGGTGGTATCGACCATCGCAATTCCCGAAACCTTAAAGGTTTCCACAAATCCAACAGATCGGGTTGGCAATGTGGGTACAATTCCGACCTTACCACCCTCTTGACCTTCTACGGCACGAGGGGTGATCGTTATATTAAACGTTTCATTCCCCCGACGCAATGTCCATTCCATTGGCTTGTCTTTGGAATCAGCAATCATCGTCACCATTTTTTGCGAATCTGTACCAATAGCAGTACCATTAATGGTTTCAATGATATCTCCCTTTTGCAGGTTCGCCTGGTAGGCAGCTCCACCTTCGAGCACTTCACCAATTTCCAGATTTTTCGGATTTTCAACCGGAACTCCAGCCATTTGGGCATAGACCGCAAACAATACAAATGCCAAAATAAAATTCATGAGTGGTCCAGCAAAAATGGCCATTGCCCGTTGACCCACCGTTTTACTGCCAAATTGGCGATCTTTCGGTGCGATCTGGGTTTGCTTGCCACGACTTACCAGCATGGCTTGCGGGTGTATCCGATATTGCTGAACTTCGCCATCCACATCAAGTTGCAGTTTTAATGCATTCTCCATATCGATGGAGATCACTTCACCACGAATAACATTTTTACGGTTATCCAACTGATCAAGGTAGATCAATTTCACTTGGTCATCAGCCGATCTTACGGCAATAGTCTGACCTTCCTGAATCTCTACCAGTTCCGGATCTTCCCCTGCCATACGTGCATATCCGCCAAATGGCAGCAAGCGCAGTGTGAACTGGGTCTCGTTTCTTTTATATGAGAATAATTTGGGACCAAAACCGATCGCAAATTCCCGTACAAGAATACCGGCGCGCTTGGCAAAATAATAATGCCCCCATTCATGAACCGTCACGATGACAAAGAACATGAGCACCGTTAGAAATACCACTTGTATGGTTTCCAATCCCTATCCATCCTCCTTCACGGCACGAACCGCAGTCTGTCCCTTTAGATTATCATTATTCTCTGATGCCGCACAAGAGAATCACTTCTTCCATTTTGTTTCGAAAAAAGAGATTACAGACGAGACGCAAGTTGACGACTCTCCTGATCACATCTTGCAATTTCAGCCAAATCAGGCTCGTCTACATTGCGGTGTGCTTCCAGCACAGAAGCAATAATATCCTCTATTTTAAGGAATGAAATCTCTTTACGCAAGAAACGGGCTACGGCAACCTCGTTGGCTGCATTAAAAGCTGTTGTCGCGGTCCCACCCATTTTACCACACTCGTATGCCATTCTTAAACAAGGGAACCGCTCCATATCCATTTCACCGAAGTGTAATTTGCCCGCTTGTGCCAAAGACAGACGCTGTGCAGGAGATGGCAAGCGGTCTGGATAGGTCAATGCATACTGGATGGGAACACGCATGTCCGGATTGCCAAGCTGCGCAATAATACTCGTATCCTTGAACTCCACGTAGGAATGAATAATACTTTCCGGATGAAGCAGTACATTAATCTGATCATAAGAAAGACCGAACAGCCAGTGCGCTTCAATGACTTCGAGACCTTTGTTCACCATCGTTGCTGAATCAATCGTGATTTTGGAGCCCATGGACCAGTTGGGATGTTTGAGTGCGTCTTCCACCGTAACTTCCTTTAACTGCTCGCGAGTCAGATCACGAAATGATCCACCAGAGGCTGTAAGTGTAATGCCCATCAAGCGTTCACGCGGTTCTCCATTTAAACATTGAAAAATAGCCGAGTGCTCACTATCTACCGGTAAAATGGGAACTCCCTTTGCATTGGCTCTCGCAGTAACAATATGTCCCGCTGTAATCAGCGTCTCCTTGTTAGCCAACCCGATCTGTTTGCCCGCATCGATTGCAGCCAAGGTCGATTCAAGCCCGATACTCCCCATTACAGCAGTAACAACTGTATCTGCATCCGTTCCAGCAGCAACTTCCACTAGTCCTTCTTTGCCATAAAAAAGTTGCGTTCCAGCAGGCAAGTGCGGAGCTACCGTCTCTGCCAGCTCTTTCGAGCCAACGGACACCTTTTTGGGCTTGTAGAGCTTCGCTTGCTCAATCAGCAGATCTATATTGCCACCAGCAGCCAATCCTTCTACTTGGAAGCGTTCAGGATGCATATCGACTACATCCAGTGTCTGGGTTCCAATGGAACCGGTTGACCCGAGAATCGAAATTTTTTTCATGCTGCACCTCATCTTTATTTATCCGAATGCCTGTGACAAATCACTCGACATTGGCTTGCAATTATCTTTAATAGGGCAGAAGCATTAGTATATGTACGAATGGAAAAACAACGATCCAGCTGTCGCACCGATCCAGAATGCCACCATGCCCCGGGAGCAGGGTACCGGAATCCTTGATGTTGTACACACGCTTGTAAGCAGATTGAATCAGATCTCCCATCTGTCCCACCACGGCGCATGCTAGACCAATCCATATTGCCCTTTGCCAAGTTAACAAGCCGTCTGACACCCATGCAAAAACAACAGAAGTCACAATCGCAATGACAATGCCACCTATTGCACCCTCCACTGTTTTGTTCGGACTGATTGAGGGCCACAACTTGTTTTTCCCGATGAGTTTCCCTACAAAGTAGGCACCCGCATCGCTTGCCCATATGGAGCCCAGTAGAAGAAATGTCCAGAACAATCCGTGATGCAAATGTCTGGATTCTGCAATGTAATAAAAACCAATGCCTATATACAATACTCCCAGAAACAGCATAGCTACTGTATTTACAGGAATTTTATTTTTAGTGACTACAGAGGCCGTCATCAATAAAAGCATCACAAGCCAGCCGATCTGGAACATCGTTAAAGGCCTTGCTTCCCATACCATTTCCCAAGGAAACACAATCGCAAAAATGCCAGCATATCCGATCAGGGCTACACCCGAAAAAGGCTGTACCCCAGTCATTTTTACAAATTCATAATAACCGATGAGAGCCATAAGCAATACCAGGCCGTGGTACCAGGGTCCGCCCAGCATGCAAAAACCCAAAAACAACACACCTGCTATGATTCCTGTCGTTAATCGCTGTTTCAACGGCTTCATCCTCCATCTATTTCAAACCGCCGTAACGCCTTGTTCTGCGCTGATATTCGGCTACTGCTTCAAGCAGATGCTTTTTGCCAAATTCGGGCCAGTATATATCCGTAAACCATAATTCGCTGTATGCAAGCTGCCAAAGCATGAAATTACTCAGCCTTAACTCTCCACTCGTCCGAATCAGCAAATCCGGATCAGGCATATTGGCAGTCAACATATGTCTGTCAATGAGCTCAGGTGTAATGTCCTCTGCCGATAAGTTCCCCGACTTTACCTGCAGAGCGATCTGTTTGACACAGTCTGTCATTTCATGGCGACTTCCATAATTCATTGCAAAATTCAAAACAAGCCCTGTGTTATGTTCCGTTAGACGGATTGCTTCACGCAAGGCATTAATGGTATGAGAAGGCAAATGCTCTTCTTGCCCCATCATGCGAATACGTACATTTTTTTCTATAAGTTCATCCAGCTCTATCGCCAGAAATTCTTGCGGAAGTCGCATCAGAAAATCCACTTCTTCTTTTGGACGTGTCCAGTTTTCTGTTGAAAAAGCGTACATCGTCAGATATTTGATGCCCAGTTCATCCGCCGCGATGGTCGCACGTTTGACCGCCTTCATCCCATTCTGGTGACCAGCTATTCGTGGGAGGCCCAAACGTTTGGCCCATCGTCCATTGCCGTCCATGATGATGGCGACGTGCTGCGGGATATTATCCTCGGATATAGTCAGCGTTTCCTGCTTGTCAGCCCCATTCCACCACGACCGAACCCGTTTGATCATTCCTGTTCCTCCAAAATCCCTGAAGTTTCTTCACCTGAAGCTTGAAAAAGAGACAAAACCCCACCGTATTGGAGGGGCTGCGCTTGTCTTACACTTCCATAATTTCTTTTTCTTTGGCAGCGAGTACCTTGTCGACTTCAGCAATATACTTGTCGGTCGATTTTTGGATATCATCCTGATGTCTCCGGGACTCATCCTCGGAAATGTCTGACTTCTCCATTTTTTTGATATCATCATTCGCATCACGGCGAATATTACGAATCGCTACTTTACCTTCTTCACCGAACTTTTTCGTCAACTTCACAAGTTCTTGTCTGCGTTCTTCCGTAAGTGCTGGAATGGACAGACGAATCATAGTTCCGTCGTTCGCTGGCGTTAGGCCAAGATCGGATTTCATAATTGCACGCTCAATGTCCCCCATGGAGGATTTATCCCACGGCTGGATCATCAATGTCCGGGAATCCGGTGTACTGATATTAGCCAATTGGTTGAGCGGAGTCATTGCACCGTAATACTCCACTTGAATCCGGTCGAGAAGAGCCGGAGTTGCACGACCTGCACGCAAAGTGGCAAGATCACGTCGTAACGCTTGAATCGCTTTATCCATACGTTCTTCGGCATGTTTTTTAACCGCTTGTGGCATTAATCTACACTCCCTTTAACGATTGTCCCGATGCGTTCACCAAGAACAACACGTTTGATGTTACCTTGTTCTGTAATGGCAAATACGATCAACGGAATGTTGTTGTCCTTACAAAGCGAGGACGCCGTTGAGTCCATTACACCAAGATCTTTGTTAAGTATATCCATGTAAGTCAACTGATCAAACTTGACAGCGGTGCTGTCTTTAAACGGATCTGCTGAGTATACACCATCGACTTTATTTTTGGCCATCAAAATGACTTCTGCTTCGATCTCTGCTGCGCGCAGTGCTGCTGTTGTATCGGTGGAGAAGAACGGGTTACCTGTACCTGCTGCAAAAATAACGACCCGGCCTTTCTCCAGATGACGAATAGCTCTACGACGAATATAAGGCTCTGCAATTTGTTGCATGGCAATTGATGTCTGTACGCGTGTAGGCACTTCGATCTGTTCCAGTGCATCTTGCAGTGCGAGCGAGTTCATTACCGTCGCCAGCATGCCCATATAATCCGCAGTTGCTCTATCAATGCCGTTTTCGCTACCAGCAATTCCGCGCCAAATGTTTCCCCCGCCACATACGATAGCAACCTGTACACCAAGTTCAACCACTTCTTTTACCTGCTGGGCAATCGACGAGATCGTCTCTGCATCAATACCGTAGCCGTTTTGACCGGAAAGAGACTCTCCGCTGACTTTCAAGACAACACGTTTAAATACTGGCTGTTCCAATTGTTCACCCTCCACTTTGAATTGAACACCTTCGGCGTTCAACCAACAAAACTTCTCGCGCATGGCCTCCTGCTTAAAAAGAAAGGAACACAGCTGTGTTCCGCTCTTTTAGGAAAAACGTTCATCCGGTAAGGCAATGTTTTCCTGGGATATAAGGGAGTAGCGCTTCGAAGTTTCATCATTCTTATATCTTCGAAAATCATTCCTGCTTGCCGGTTTGAAAACCGTCTTATTTGTTTACTTGGGACATAACTTCTTCTACGAAGTTGTCTACTTTTTTCTCAAGACCTTCACCCAGTTCATAACGAACGAAACGACGGATGGAGATATTTTCACCAATTTGGCTGATTTTTTCGTTCAACAGTTGGGAGATTGTTTTGTCAGGATCTTTAACAAAGGTTTGCTCCAACAGGCAGAATTCTTCGTAATATTTACCGATACGACCTTCAACCATTTTCTCAACGATTTTTTCTGGTTTGCCTTCGTTCAAAGCTTGAGCTTTCAAGATTTCTTTCTCTTTTTCCAGCTCTTCTGTAGGAACTTCTTCACGAGTAACAAATTTCGGGCTCGCTGCTGCGATTTGCATAGCAATGTCCTTAACGAAATCTTTGAATTGGTCTGTTTTACCTACGAAGTCAGTTTCGCAGTTCACTTCTACCAATACACCGATACGTCCACCTGCGTGGATGTAAGATTCTACAACGCCTTCAGTTGCTGCACGGCCAGCTTTGCTAGCTGCTGCTGACAGACCTTTTTCACGCAGCAGTTCAGCTGCTTTCGTGATGTCACCGTTTGCTTCTTCCAATGCTTTTTTGCAATCGAGCATACCTGCGCCCGTTTTTTCACGGAGTTCTTTTACTGCACTCGCATTAACTGCCATTATTAATTCCCTCCAAAAAATAAGTAATTGTACGTACACTCTAAAAAAAGGGCAGTGAGAGGTTATCCACCTACCAACCACCCTTTTCATTTAATTTCATTCGTTATGTTCGAATCTATTAAGCGGAAGTTTCTTCGCCTTGGTTAGCTTCGATTACAGCGTCAGCCATTTTACCTGTCAGCAATTTAACAGCGCGGATCGCGTCGTCATTACCCGGGATAACATAATCGATCTCGTCCGGATCGCAGTTGGTATCAACGATACCTACAATTGGGATACCCAATTTGCGAGCTTCAGCAACAGCGATACGCTCTTTGCGTGGATCGATAATGAAGAGGGCGCTTGGCAGGCCTTTCATATTTTTAATACCGCCGAGGAATTTCTCCAGACGATCTTTCTCTTTGCGAAGCAAGATTACTTCTTTTTTAGGCAATACAGCGAATGTACCGTCTTCTTCCCAAGCTTCCAATTGTTTCAAACGATCGATACGTTTTTGAATTGTTTGGAAGTTAGTCAGGGTACCGCCGAGCCAACGTTGGTTAATGTAGAATTGACCAGCGCGTTCAGCTTCTTCTTTAACGGAATCTTGAGCTTGTTTTTTCGTACCCACGAAAAGAATTGTACCATTCTCTCCTGCGATTCCTTTAACGAAGTTGTAAGCCTCTTCGACTTTTTTCACTGTCTTTTGCAAGTCAATGATATAAATTCCGTTTCTTTCAGTGAAGATATAACGATCCATTTTTGGGTTCCAACGACGAGTTTGGTGACCGAAGTGTACCCCAGCTTCAAGAAGCTGCTTCATGGAGATTACTGCCATCTTCACACACCTCCTAATATGGTTTTTATTGTGTCCTCCGCCGGCATCATTTTTCGCCAAGACTCTCCATCAGGAAAGCACCCTCAACAAAATTAGCACATGCGTGTGTTTTAACACCGTTATCTAATATAGCATAAGTGAATGCCTGATGCAACAATCTTTCAAACTAAAATACCATGCACCTGAAAGTTAACTGTAAGGACTACATTCATGTTCCTTGAAGACCCGCAAGGCTTGTCACGAACGATATAAAAAACCGTCCTGCCTGAGCGTACTCAGCTTGACGGTTCTTTTGTAATCTTGGCGATAATCGATTGGAAGCTTTCACCCTTTTCCAACGCATATGTGCCTACTTGTATTTTAGTGTTAATTCGCTCTGCCCTGCCTGCCTTTATAAAAGCCTCAGCGTTATCAACAATACCGGCTTTCTCCAAATTCCCTGCCACTATGGCTAGACTATTGCCTGGACGGACTTTGAAGGACACTTTTTCCAATTGAGGACTGCTTGGTGTCGACGGTTCCGTTGTCTTTGGCTGACTAACTTTGCTCTGTGCGTCATCTTCGTTAGCGGCTGGTTGCTGCGGCTTCTCCGGTTGCTCTGGTTTCTCAGCCGACTTTGCCGCCTCGGGTGTTGTTGCCGTTTTTCCCTGCAGTTCGCTGCTTTCCTGCTTTTTCTTCTCTACCCACTCTGTTTCGGTATACAGCTCATCTTCTGTACCTACCAACTTCATATCCATACTCTTCGCAGCCATTTCAAGCTGTTCCTTCGTCAGATTGGCTGTGACTTCCTCCGGATCGAGATTGCTCTCAGACAACGCATTCTGCCCCACCGTTGCAAGCTGTAGCAGCACTGCTCCAACAATCATGCCACTTCCAAGTCCAATCCATAGAGAGCGTTTGTCCATCTGTTAGCTCTCCTCCCGTTCTGCCAGCTGTAAGATCAGCTGCACTTCCCCACGTTGTATGCCTGTCTGCTTGGCAATGGAATCCACAGATTTACCTTCGGCGTATAAATTAAACAGATCTGCATAACGTTCCTTAATAGAGTCACGTACAGGGGGAGACTCTGGCTCAACAACCTGCAAATTTGCTTCTGCAACCTCTGGTGCGGACTCAAATCTTACACTATCTACAAGCGCTTGGGCTTGCAACCCGCTTGAATTGTGAATCGAAGCGGCATTGGCATGCATTTCCGCTTCTATCATTTTTCTGTTTTCCAGTTCAGCCAATCTCTGCTGTAATTCCTGAAGCTGAGTTTGCATTCGCTGATCTGCTGCAGCGGCTTCGCCCTTCATTTCAGCAACACGCTGGATTAGCGCATCATTGTCGTTTTCTATCTCAGCCATATAATGCTCAAGCGTGGACTCCATCTCTTGCACCAGGTGTTGCCCAGGCCCCTGCACCTTGTCTTTCTTGGGCATGATAAGTGCATATGCGATTGCGCAGGCTCCTAATATGACAATAATGATCCATGGTGACAAATTGGGTTCTCTCCTTTAATGCAGCCGTCGTGCTCAAGATTTCATGTCAGTCACAATTCATCCATTACAACGACAGATCAATATGTTTTCCTTTGTATGGATGTTCGGCAGGTTTGATAGTCTCCTGCACTAAAGCAGATTCAGCCTCATTGGAGCCGTTCTGCTGCTCTTTGTTTTTGGATTGACCATCGCGTACATTAGTGTGTGCTGTTTCATCCAGCGCCTCGCTTCGCTGCCTTGCCTCATTTGCTTCTTTGGCTGTTTGTTCTGCAAGCAAGCTCTGGTCCGTAACCGGTCTCTGCTGGGTTTCACTCTGATAACGCCCTGCCTCACTTGTTCTAGGTACGGCAATCTGCAACTCAACCGCTTTGAAACTCATACGCTCACCTCACGGTATCGGATGGATTTCTTCATGTGCTTGAATGCTGTACTTAAATGAACGGGACCATCGTTATATCCCCATCATGATAATAAAAAGATATTCGACTTACCGGATCTTTAATAAATTTGGTGTATCTGCCGATAACTATTTTAGAGCCACCATAAATCATCTTATGAATATCAACACGAGCCCTGCTTGTATCTTCAAGTACCTTCTCGATTTCAAAGATACGTGTTTTCGTCTCCTCACTAAGACGAAGCGCAGATTTTTGTGTAGCACTCAGCTTGATGCGCATGGACATTTTGTCCGGACTCAATTGCCCTGCTGCAGCTAGCTGATCCAGCAATGTCAATGCTTTCTTCGTTTTATCCAAGGCATCCATTTGCTCCCTGACTTCCTTGCGCAAGTCGGTCAGCTCATTACGGAGTTTTGGCAATACTCCTACTTCAATGGAAGTCACAGTAGACATGCTGTTGCCGACAACGCGTGCTGAGACGTTTTCGCCAGCCTGAATCGACCCGCCGACGATAAGTCCTTTTGTACCTTCACAAATCACTGCATTTCCTGCACGAATAGTGGAATGCATAATGCTTTGGGAGACGATAACATTTTCAGAGGCATCGACATTGCCTTCTTGTATAAAGGTACACTTCACGTTATGTCCAGCTTGTACTAACCCTTTGTTATAGCCAATAATGCCGCCGGAAATTTCGACAGAGCCACCTGCTTCCAGCTCCGCTCCCTCGACACCGCCGACTACACGGATATCGCCCGCTGCTTTTATCTTAAATCCGGTAAGTACATTACCACGTATGACAACCGTACCCACAAAATCAATGTTGCCAATGTTATAATCGACATCGCCATTGATTTCATATACGGGAAAGACATTCAATTTGTTGCCATCTGTCTTGGTCACCAATCCATCCAGAGCGGCATACATTGCAGATCCTTCAGGGTCAACTACAACATTTTTCCCAACCTTGAAGCGGGCTTCTTTCCCAGGCCGAAATGGAATCTCTTCTCCTGTGACAGCCCTGCCTACCGTACCATCTACTGGAGGAATCCGTTCCGCAATAATCTGGCCTGATCGAACATTGTTTAAGCGGGTTACTTCTTTGTAGTCGACTTTTCCATCTTCAGCTTCCAAAGGCCGCCGTTCATTGTCATTCATCCCTACCAGTACCTTGATAAATCCATCCGTTCCCTGCACTGGTTTAATCCCTTCGGCAATTTTGTACTGAGCCTTTACATATGCTTCTGGATGACTTACAAAAGCGAGCATTGCATCGCGCAACATACCATACTTAATCCCCTGGCTCCCCATATATTGTTCGAGCTCATCCAGTGTGCAGGTAAAATCTTCTTCCTGTTTGGAAAATTCAAGGTAGGCCGTACTTTTATCATCTGATAAAACAATGCTCAAACACTGTTCCAAAACAGTTTGTTGTGTCAATGCATTTCTTCCTCCTTTAGACTTTCCACTCCCCAAAATCCGTATATTAAAGCTCTCTATTCATCTATTAATCTTTACGCATAAGTAAGTCTTTCTGTTTATCCAGCGTTCCACGTAACCGCAAGATTGCCTTCGAGTGCAATTGAGAAATACGTGACGGAGATAGGGACATAACCTCGGCGATTTCACTTAGAGACAGATCCTCATAATATAAAAGAGAAACTACTGTTCGCTCTTTGACTGTCAATTTATCAAGTCCCTGCACTAAAGCTTCCTTCAAATAAAATTCATTCACTTTATGATCCGGATTTTTGGCTTTCTCATCGATCATTAATGAGAGTCGGGTTTCAGACTCTTCTTCGCGGATCGGGTCTTCCAGGGAACAAAGTGACATGACAGCTACTTCCTGAAGCATATGTTGAAAATCTTTTGTGGATACGTCCAGATACTGACTCATTTCTTCGTCACTAACGGAACGTAAATAGGTCTGCTCCAACTGCTGGTACGCATCTTCAATCCGTTTTGCTTTCTCCCGTACGGAACGAGGCACCCAGTCTCCCTGACGCAAGCCATCAAGAATTGCCCCACGTACCCGCCAGGATGCATACGTTTCAAATTGCAAACCGCGTTCATAATCAAATTTCTCCAGAGCATCAATCAAGCCCATAACTCCGTTGCTCTCAAGATCATCTTTGGGAACATTTTTGGGCAGACCAACAGCTAAACGCCCGGATACATAATTTACAATATGCAAATACTTTTCGATCAAACTTTTCTTGGCTTCCAGATCTCCATGTTCTTTCCACTTTTCCCACAAATCGGCGTGGTTCAAATGTGAAGCTTTACGCTCGTTCAATTGCTTTCACCCTCCTTATTTGTCTGTCAGGTGACGAACGGCCTGCGCCAACTCCTCCGGATCTTTGGTCCGGACAAGTTTAGGCGGATCCAAAGGGGCGAATCCCGTTGGAGCTTTCGTCTCAGATGGTGGAAGCGTATCCCCAGAGGAGGCGTTCTGTCCACTCTTGAGCAAGTCGTTCAGCTCTTGTCCATCGTCTTCGAGTTTGATGTCCACCTGTGAACCTCTTAGTTCTTGAGCGCCCGGTGAATCATAACCATATCCATTCCCCTCTGATGAAGGGTTCAGCAGCAATCCCAGTCCCCAGCGTAAACCATAAGCAAGGACAAACCAGGCTACAAAGCCGATTAACCCGCGAATTAAACTGGTCGTCAACACATTGCTGCTGTATGCTACAAAAAAAGTCAGAATAAATCCGACTATGCCTGCTCCAAGATTAATGCGGTAGTTTCCTATCATCGTCTTATAGTTCCTTTACACCCATTTGGACACTTCGAATAGTCAAAAGTCCAGTTTCACAGTCCATTTCAATGGTTCTTCCATAATTCCCACCCGTATCTTCGGCAAGAAGAGGAATTCCCAGCTTTCCTAACCATTCCCGACAAGAGTCCGCATTCCTTGGTCCGATCCGCATCGTGTCCCCTGCCCCGGAGAAGGCAAACATCTGAGAACCTCCAGCCATTTTAGACACAATACGTGAACGAGATGCACCCAGCTGTATCATTCTTTGTAACAATTCCGGCAATGCTGTATCTGCATATTTGGCTTTGTTCAAATTCCCTTCCCGGGCAATCTCTGAAGTGGGGAGCATCACATGCGCCATTCCGGCAAGCTTTAAGTGCGGATCATACATGGTTAATCCTACACAAGAGCCTAAGCCAGTCGTACGGATTACGCCGGGAAGATGAGCAATGTTCAAATCCGCCATACCGACTTTAACGACGCTTTTGTCCTCAATCATGATTTAGTGGCACCCCTAAAGATTCAAATATCTTTGCAAATGACGGCGGATCCGGAATCAGGAAAAATTGACCCTCTACCTGATCTTCGCCTTCAAAGAAAGAAGTGTCAATCAATAATGCATCGTCGCCCATTTCCCCAAACTGCAGCAAACCATAACTGAGAATAGCACCTGCCATATCGATCGCAAGTCCAGGAACGGTCGGATACATGGATAACTTCGTGAAATCAGCCAAGGAAGAAAGGTACGATCCCGCCAAAATATTTCCGATTTCAGATAAAGCCGATTGTTCCATATCAGTGAAGGTGAGGCCTTCCTTCAGATCAAAACCAGCAAGACGGTTCAGCAGCATTCTGGCAGCCTCAGGTGTCATCATAAAGAACAGATTACCTGGTGCTTCGCCTTCTACACGAAGAAATACAGTAACAACGATGCGTTCATCTCCACCGACTGTTTCAGCCACTTCTTCAAAAGGGAGCATTTGTACTGTTGGTACACCCATATCAATCGGTCTATTGAGAAGCTGAGACAACGCCGTTGCAGCGTTGCCTGCCCCAATGTTACCGACCTCTTTGAGCACATCCATTTGGAATCCCTCAAATCGGTTGAACAGTTCCACGGTGTTAGCCCTCAATGCTTTCCAGCTGAACAATCTCGCTTTTATTTAATACTTCGTGCAAGTTCAGCATAATCAACAAGCGTGAATCCTCCAGCTTGGCAACCCCACGCAGGTATCTTGCTTTAACTCCACCCACCACTTCAGGGGGGGTATCAATAGCATCACGCTTGATGTCAATGACATCATTGGCAGAGTCAACGATAAAGCCAACTTGCATATCATCTACACCTACAATGACGATACGAGTTTGATCCGTGTATTCTGATTCTGGCAAAGAGAAGCGACCACGCAAATCAATTACAGGTATAACTACACCACGTAAATTAATAACTCCTTTTACAAAGGAAAGGGTTTTGGGAACACGGGTAATGGGCATCATGCGTTCAATGGTCTGAACCTTGTCTACCTCAATACCATACTCTTCGGAACCTAATTTAAAGACAATGACTTTCAACTCTTCTTCCATGTAAAAAACCTCCCTATTAAATGTAAGTCTTAGCTTGCATGCTTATTTAATAAATGCATTAGGATCAAGAATCAGAGCGACTTGTCCATCTCCTAGAATGGTTGCTCCAGAAATCCCCTCAATGGAAGGAAGATAAGTACCCATTGATTTAAGCACGATCTCACTTTGCCCGATAAATTCTTCAACTGCAACAGCTGCAAGACGTTCACCTTTGCGAATCACGACAATTTCGGTTTCTTGCTCATCTGCATCATTGAAATCAGGCACTCCGAAAACTTCACTCAAGGACAAGTATGGAATTAATGATTCACGGAATGTGATCATTTTGTTTCCATGAATGTTGCGCACTTGTTGTCGCTGAACAATAGCTGTCTCCACAATGGAGGACAACGGAACAGCGTATTTTTCAGATCCAAGACGAACAAGCATCGCAGCAATAATGGACAGCGTCAATGGAAGCTGAACCGAGAAGTTGGTACCCTTACCTGGTGTCGAATGAATGGTTACATTACCACCAAGGGATGTAATTTTGGATTTTACAACATCCAAGCCTACTCCACGGCCAGAGATATCCGAGATTTTGTCTGCAGTACTGAATCCTGGTGCGAACAACAACTGGTTTACTTCATCGTCGCTCATCTTGGCACCTTGTTCTTCAGTTACGACTCCACGCTTGACGGCTGTTTTCAAAAGATTGTCCCGATAAATTCCTTTACCGTCATCTTCAATCTCAATAAATACATGGTTTCCGCTATGGAAGGCACGAAGGTTAACTGTTCCCATCTCTGGTTTGCCTGCTGCTACGCGCTCAGCGATCGATTCCACACCATGGTCAACGGCGTTACGAAGTAAATGAACCAGTGGATCACCAATCTCATCAATAACGGTGCGATCAAGTTCCGTTTCGGCACCTGTAATTACCAGATCAATCTTTTTATCGAGTGTTTTGGCCAGATCACGAATCATGCGCGGGAAACGGTTGAATACGGTATCCACGGGAACCATCCGCAATTTCAGTACAATATTTTGCAAATCCGTACTGACTCTGCTCAGATGAGCTACCGTATCCGATAAATCATTGTTGCCTGTCTCACTGGCCAATTGCTCCAGACGGGAACGATCGATTAGTAGTTCGCTGAACAAGTTCATCAGTACATCCAGACGTTCAATATCCACGCGAATGGTGCGTGAAGGTGCCGCTGCTTGTTTAGGTGGCGCTGGTTTGGAAGCTACCGGCTTTGCTTCATCTTTTGATGAATCTTTCGTATTCAGTGATACAGCTTCTGGTGCAGGAACAGGTGCATCTGCTACTTCAACTGCTGCAGCGGCCTGATTAGTCATCTGCTGTAGAGTTTCTTGATCCAGTTGAATGACTTTGGCACTTTCAATTTCAGAGATGCTCATAATACCTTTTTCAAGTTCCTGCGCCTCTTTGGTCGTTATGTAATACAACGAAAAACTGCGCTCGAACTTCTCTTGCTCAATATCCTGAACTGTTGGGAACGATTTGACCACTTCTCCTGATCGTTCTAACAGATCAAAGACCATATATGCACGTACACCCTTTAATTGGCTCTGCTCGCTGACAAGAACCTCAATATAGAGCACACGGTGGCCTTCAGCTATGGATTGATCCAATACGGAGTACTGGAACTCGTCCAATTCAACCGCGCTTGGGGTTGATGTGTTTGGTGATTGGTTTGCATCTGCTGCTGGAGCGTTCCCCCCCGTCCATTCACCATTCTCAATGGCTTGGAGCGAAGCAACAATGGAGGAGACATCCGCTTTACCCTCTCCACCTCCAGTAATATCCTGAACCATTGTTTCCAAAGCATCCAAACTCTTGAACAGAGTATCAAATATGAAATCCTGCATTTTCAACTTTTCGTTACGTACTAAATCCAGTACATTTTCCATTTTGTGTGTCAGTGATGCCAGATCCTCAAAGCCCATTGTAGCAGCCATACCTTTCAACGTATGAGCTGAACGGAAAATGACCTGAACAATTCCCAGATCCTCCGGATTGCCTTCGAGTTGAAGCATATTTTCGTTAAGGGACTGCAGATGATCATTAGACTCATCAATAAACATAGATAAATACTGATTCATGTCCATTGTGAGGCACCTCCTCCATAAGTTACACTCCGTTTATTTGACAGCTTGAACAAGTTTAGGCGCAATCTCCTGCAGTGGCAGAAGATGGCGCACGCATTGCAATTCCACAGCAGAGCGCGGCATACCATACACGACACAAGTTTCTTCATTCTCGGCAAAGGTAGATGTGACACCTGCTTCATACAATTTTTTCATCATACGAGCACCATCACTGCCCATACCTGTCAGTAAAACCAGATGTCTCTGCAATGATGTATATGGCAACAGTGACTCAAACATTGTATCCACCGAAGGCCTGTGTCCATTTACCGGTTCTTCTTCCGTCAGCTTTACGGTAAACCTACCATCTGCTGTTTTACTGACTTTGATATGAAAACCACCAGGG